>NZ_LMJE01000006.1 GCF_001429245.1 Rhizobium sp. Root274 | reverse complement strand
TTTCTTCCATGGAAGCCGAGGCCTCTTCGGCAGACGAGGCCTGTTCGGTCGCGCCTTGCGAGAGCTGTTCAGAGCCGGAAGACAGCTGCTGGCTGCCGGCGGAGACGTTTTCCGAAGCGGAGAGAGCATCGCCGACGACGGCTCGCAGACGTTCGACCATGTTGCGAAGCGCGATACCCAGTGTGTCCTTGTCCGATGCAGGCTTCGGCGTCACGGTCAGGTCACCATTGGCAATCTCGTCTGCGATTGTGGCCGTGACCCGCAAATTGGTGGTCATTCTCTCGATCGCGATCCCAAGCACATCCTTGTCTGAAAGCAGATTGACTTCAGCCGACAGGTCGCCAATTGCGATCCGGTCAGCGAGCGCGGCTGTGCTGCGCAGGTTCGCGGTCATTACGTTGACGGAGTCCACCAGATCTTTGATCTCATCATTGGTCCGGATCTCGACCTGCTGATGGAGGTCGCCAATCGCCACTGCGCCAATGACAGCCTGGATTTTCTTCAAGCCGTTACCGATGCCTGAGATGATCCAGAATGCGGCGGCGAGGGCGAGGAGGCCAGATAGAACGGACGCTGTAACGAGCATCGTCTTGCTGGTGCCGTAGAGATCGGCGTTCTCGCTGACTGTCTTCTCCATCCCTTTGTGCTGGATCTCGATGAGACTTTGAACGGCCGTCATGAGGTCACCGGTCAGAGCGCGCAGGTCACCCATGGACAGGGCGACGGCTGCGGTATGATCACCGAGGGTTTCCAACGACTTCAGCGTCTCGGTCTTCTGCTGGAAGGTAGACCCCAGGTCGAGGATCTTCTGCCAGTATGGCTTGCCTTCCGCTGACGCGATGGCCAAGCCGTCACGCGTCGAAGTCATCATAATATCTATCTGCGCAAAGGACTGCTTGAAAAATGCTTCATCGTCCGTGGGCGACGCTGCGATCAGCGCGTTTTTCTGAGCACGGATCGCGTCGAGGGCAGCGACATTTGCGGCGAGCGCCAGCTCCAGCCGGCGAACCGGTCCCTCGACCATCGCGCTGCTCGCTGCATTGAGTGTGCCCAGACTGAAGGCACTGTAAGTTGCTAATCCGGCTATGATCACGATCAGTGTGGTGAAGACCATCGTGAGTTTAAGTTTGATTGTTCCGCGCATTCCCTTGCCCCGTTGCGTTACCGCTGTTTCTGGCTGATGCCAGGTTTGATTCCCAATGCTGCATATGGCGCCGCCGCAAGCATGGTCGCCGCGTGGGTCAATCCGGCCTGCGGCACGGATTGACCCCGTAGTCTTCATGCACTCTGCTTGAAGTGCGCATCCTCATCGTCACCAGCACCCATTGCGAGGTCGAGCGCGAAGCCCTTTGCACGCGCCTGCTGGGCCGAGACGCTTTGAGCCGGTTTACCGCGCGCGGGCGCTTTGGCCGCCTGCGTCGGCGCCGGGATGCGGGCCTGCTGGATGGACTGGCTCGCCATGGCGCCGGTCGTATTGACCTTGAAGAAGGCGATCGAAGCCTGGAGTTCTTCTGCCTGTGCTGCCAGTTCTTCAGATGTCGCCGACATTTCTTCCGAAGCGCCGGCATTCTGCTGGGTCACCTTATCGAGCTGCTGGATCGCCTCGTTGATCTGGCTCGATCCGATGTCCTGCTCGCGGCAGGCGGCCGAGATTTCC
>NZ_LMJE01000005.1 GCF_001429245.1 Rhizobium sp. Root274 | reverse complement strand
GACCGACTGGTGATCCTCGATCCGTGTTTCCACCACCGCCAGCGAATTGCGCGCCTCGCCGCCGACGGCCCGCACATGGCGGCGATCGATGCCGTAATGGTCGAGCTGGTTCAGGCAGAAGCGACCCACCGCATCGTCGGAGACGCAGGTAACAAGGCTGCAGGAACCGCCATGCCGGGCAAGCGCCACGGCTATATTGGCTGAAGAACCACCAAGGCTCGCCGAAAATTGCGTTGCATCCTCGCTGCGCGTATTGGGCGGATCGGCGTAGAGATCCATGCCGGCCCGGCCGATGACAAGGAAGCGGTTGCCCGACAGGTCCATGTCAGATGCCCTGCCGCTGCTTGTGACGGGAGGATTCCCAGTCCTCATGGGCACGCGTCACGTCCGGGTTCTCAGAGATTGCCGGCGTGCCGACTTCCCACCAAGTATGGCCCTCGGTCGTCCAGCCCTCATAGGCGTCGACCGTCATGCAGATCACGCTCGTCCGGTCGGCCGCCTTGGCCCGCTTGAAGGCCTCGGCGAGCTCTGCCGGATCGGCAACCGTTTCGGCAATCGCCCCCATGGCCCGCGCGTGAGCCTCGAAATCTACCCGGAAGGGTTCAGCAACCGTCGGGCAATCGACGAACAGGTTGTTGAAGCTCGGCTGGCCCGTATTGTTCTGCAGCTTGTTGATCACGGCAAAGCCGCCATTATCCAACACCAAGATGATCAGCTTCTTGCCCGTCAGTACCGAGGAATAAATGTCGGAATTCATTAGCAGATAGGAGCCGTCTCCGGTGAAGACGATCGTGTCGTGGTGCGGCTCGCGCTCGCATTGGGCGATGCGTGCACCCCAGCCGCCGGCGATCTCGTAGCCCATGCAGCTGAAGCCGAATTCGACATCGACGGTGCCGATCCCGAGCGTGCGCCAGTTCGCGGTCACCTCCGCCGGAAGGCCGCCAGCCGCCGCGACGATGCGGTCGCGCGGATCGCACAGCGCATTCACCACGCCGATCGCCTGCGCATAGGAATTGGGTCGGTTGCCGGCTGTCACATTGCCAGAGACGTAAACGTCCCACCGCCTCCGGGCCTCCCTGGCTGACGCGGTCCACTCGTCTGGGGATCTGTAGCCGTCCAGCGCCGAGGAAAGCGCTTCAAGCCCCAGCTTCGCATCGCCCACGACCGGCAGGGCACGATGCTTGCCCGCATCATGCCGGGCAACGTTTAAAGAGATCAGCCGGGCCGTCTTGGAAAAAGCCGTCCAGGAGCCCGTGGTGAAATCCTGCAGCCGGCAGCCTACGGCCAAGATCACATCGGCTGCTTCCGCCACCTGGTTGGCGCTGTTCGATCCGGTTACGCCGACCGGGCCGATATTGAGCGGATGCGTCGCCAGCAGGTTGGCCCGCCCGGCAATGGTTTCGATCACGGGAATGGCGTGTGCTTCGGCAAAGCGCGTCAACTCGGCGACCGCTCGCGAGTATTGCACCCCGCCGCCCGCGATGATGACGGGCCGTTGCGCTGACCGCAGCAGCCGGGCGGCTTCGGCCAGTTCTTCCGCATCCGGCATCTGCCGGCGGATCCGATTGATGCGCTTTTCGAAAAAGGCTTCCGGATAGTCATGAGCCCATCCCTGGACATCTTGCGGCAGGCCGAGAAAGGCAGGCCCGCAATCGGCCGGATCGATCAGCGTGGCAATCGCAGCTGGCAGGCTCTGCAACACCTGCGCTGGATGGGTGATCCGGTCCCAGTAGCGGCTGACGGATTTGAACGCATCGTTGAGGCCGAGGCTCGGATCGCCGTAGTGCTCCATCTGCTGCAGTACTGGATCCGGCAGGCGTGTGAGAAACGTGTCGCCGCATAGAAGCAGCACCGGCAGTCGGTTGGCATGGGCGAGTGCTGCGCTGGTCAACAAATTAGCGGTGCCCGGCCCGGCGCTCGCAGTACAGAACATGAAGCGCTGCCGTAGCCATTGCTTGGCATAGGCCGCCGCGGCAAAGCCCATGCTCTGCTCGTTCTGGCCGCGATAAAGGGGCAGTTCGGCCTGCAGCGGATAAAGCGCCTCGCCGAGACAGGTCACATTGCCATGGCCGAAAATGCCGAAGCCGCCGCCACATAGGCGATGTTCCTGCCCGTC
>NZ_LMJE01000004.1 GCF_001429245.1 Rhizobium sp. Root274 | reverse complement strand
GTTCGATCATGAATACGCCAACCGTATCACGATGCAGGAAATGGGCGCCATGGGCATCAGCCTGCGCGGCCCCAACCAGGCGGTAGGCACCCTTTCAGGCGGCGAGCGCCAGACCGTCGCCATCGCTCGCGCGGTGCATTTTGGGGCAAAGGTCCTGATCCTTGATGAACCCACGTCGGCACTTGGCGTGCGCCAGACGGCCAATGTGCTCGCAACCATCGACAAGGTCCGCAAACAAGGCATCGCGATCGTGTTCATTACCCACAATGTGCGCCATGCCATGGCCGTGGGTGATCGCTTCACTGTGCTTAATCGCGGACAGACATTGGGTACAGCCTTGCGTGGTGATATCACCGCAGAACGGCTCCAGGATCTGATGGCCGGTGGGCAGGAGCTTGCAACGCTCGAGAGCTCGCTTGGCGGGACGGTGTGATGCCTTTGGCAAAATACGCAACTGGCGTACAAACACGTCGATGACACAACGATGATTACGGCCTCTTTGAGAATTCAGATCAGTCATTGTGCTGTCTTCAAAACATAGATGTCGTGTCCGTCCTGATCGTAGTTAAGAAGTCGGTTCAAGGCTCTGGCTTCGCTGGTCTGAGATCCCATCCCGAACGCATAGATCGTGTCGGGGAAACGCTTTTGTGGCGAAAGTTACATGACTGAAAATTTGCACCGTCCTCTCCTCCGTTGCTTTTCGCTGAAGAAGACCTCCTCAGGTTTAACGCTCGAAAGATGAGGTGTGAAAAGAGGTCGTAGAATTATTGCGTCTTCCAGGCATCATCTTTCACCTGTTCCGGCACGCTATCGTTTCAAATTCTGCTCGAGATAGAGAAAGGCTAGCTTCAATGCGCTCTCACGGGTTACCGAGCCTGGATCAAGGCCCATGCGTAGCCACAATCCATCGATCAGCGCACTAATGCCCAGCGCCAGTTCCTCGGCTTCGTCACGGTCCCTCAGCTCCCGCAGTGCCGAGAGAAGGTTTGAACGCATCCTGGCATGAAAAACCTTTTGAAGGCGGGCAAGTTGCGGTTCGCGCGGAACCTCTGCGCAGAGCGATAGCCAGGCGTGGCTGATTGACGGCTTGAAAAATTCTTCCTCGAAGTTGCCGAGGATAATCGCTCTGACCCTTTGTTCCGGATCTTGTGCATCGCGCAGCCGTTTGACCACAGCCCTGCTCAAGGCTCCGTTCGCTTCTCGCATCGCCTGCTCGAACAACTCTTCCTTGTTGCGAAAATAGTGCAGCACAATGCCTTTAGAGGCACCTGCATAGGCGGCCACCTTTTCAAGTGTGGTGCCGGCCAGACCTTCCTTCTGCAAGACGCAATAAGCCGCGTGTCGCAGTTCTCTGCGTCGAATTTCGCTGATCCTCGAAAGTCTAGCCATCATGCACTCTTTTCAATCTCAGCCTGTCATTGACAATCCAACCAGAAAGATCAAGAGTTGACCGTGTGGTCAATTAATTGACCGCGTGTATAATAAGATGAACCGGGAACTGAGATGATGAAAAGCACGACGTGGAAATTCGTACATGTAGGCTTGTTGACCACCCTGTCTGCGGTCGCATCGGCGCAGTCTGTCCAGGCTGCCGAGCCCGAGGGCTGTCAAACCATTCGCCTGGCCGAGCCGGGCTGGAATGACCTCGCCTTCACCACAGGTGTTGGCATGACGCTGTTGAAACATCTCGGTTATGATGCCAAGTCGTCGCTTCTAGGCATCGACGTGATCTATCTCAGCCTGAAGAACAAGGATCTCGACGTCTTCCTCGGCTATTGGGACCCGGCGATGATCACGTATGCAAAACCTTATATCGATGAAGGCACGGTTGAGACCGTCACGGTGAACCTTAAGGGTGCCAAATACACGTTTGCCGTTCCAGCCTATGTCTACGAGGCGGGCGTGCGGGATTTCTCGGACCTACAGAATTTTGCCGATCAGTTCGATCGCAAGCTTTACGGCATCGAACCCGGCTCGAACCAGCTCATGCTGGATGCCCAAGACGATGCGGCTCTCGGCCTTAAGGGCTGGGAAGTGGTCGAATCCAGTGAACAGGGGATGCTGGCAGAGGTCCAGCGCCACGAGAAGGAAAAGGACTTCATTGTGTTTCAAGGCTGGGCGCCACATCCGATGAACACGCGATTTGACATGAAGTACCTCACCGGGGGCGACAAATTCTACGGCCCGAACTTCGGCGCCGCGACCGTGTCGACGCAGGTGCGCAAAGGGTACAAACAGGAGTGCCCCAATGTGACGAAGCTGCTTGAAAATCTGAAATTTGACGTGGAGTTCGAGAATAAGGGCATGGGCTACCTGATGGATGATGGACTGGATCCCGAAGCCGCGGCGGCTAAGGCCATTGAAGAAGACCCAGCGCGATTGGACGCTTGGCTTGCCGGTGTCACGACTTTCGACGGAAAACCGGGGCTCGATGCAGTTCGTCAGGGCCTCGGCCTCTGATGCCAAAAGACAAGGATGCCTGGCGCGAGCAGAAGAAGCTTGTCCTTCTGCCGTCGGGCAGACACCTCGCGGTGGTTGATACGGGAGGCAGAGGCGAAACGGCTTTGCTGCTGCATGGCTATTCCGACACCAGTCGCAGCTATCGTGCACTCTGTCAGCATCTGAACAGGTTTCGTCTAATCATTCCCGACCTGCCCGGACACGGGGATAGCTCGGACGATGATTGCGCAGACCTTTCGACAATCGTGGAGGATTTGGCGACCGTTGCAACCCGTCTTGACTGCGCGCCCTCCCTGGTGGTCGGACACTCCTTCGGCTCCCTGCTCGCGATGGAGATTGCCGTCCAGAAGCGGTGGAGTCGCCTCAAGATCGTGACGCTTGCGGGCTCGCCTTGTCCAAATCTGACTGGTTTGAAAGCTCTGGACCCCATCCGCCTTTTTGTCGATGCGGTGGATGGGGCCGATCCCTTCCTCACACACTGGTATTCCAGTCCCGTGGAACTGGATCCGCAGTTCCTTTCCAAAGTGAAGGCCGACGCCGTCCGTATGGCGGTCAGGAGTTGGCACCACTATCTTGCGTTGCTCGAAGACACTGATCTGCGCGGCAAGCTCAGGGACATCGAGGCGCCTTTCCTTGCAATCGCTGGAGAATGCGACCTATTGTTCGACGCTCCCCACGTTGACGCGCTTTGTCAAGGCACGAAGCACGTCCAAAGCGTGATGCTAAAGGGACTTGGTCACAATCCTCATTGGGAAGAACCGGCACAGGTCGCAGCCCTAATCGAGGATTGGTTAGATACTCTAATGCGGCAAAACGCTCGCGCACTCAGGTAAGTATCTTGAACCTTATCAGCTTTCTCACAAAGGCAACGGTGCCTAGGGCAATAAGGTCCGGGTGAACCCGGAAGAACGGAGGCGGATGACTTGGACGTCTTTTCAGCTCGGCGTAGCGGGCTTAGCGGCTTTGCGACGCAACAACGCCCATTGCATGAGCGTGAGGGGCCATTTGCATCAACTCGAACTCTCCGCGCTTGAGATGTAGCGCTTGTCGTTGTCTTCGTTCGTGCCCAAGCGGCACTGAATGATTTAGACTAACGCGTTGCCCGTCTACAGTTCGAAGGGCGAGATCTAGCGGGTGGTCAAATTTGCGACGGATGTCACCAAACGCATGGCATCTGTTGGCATTCTGGGAGATGCAATACGCGAGCTTGCGGCCGGAAACCTGGCCTCCCAGGTCTCCGCCCCCATCGACCCGTCCATGGAAACAACGCGGCTTGATCTCAATGCCGCTGTCACGACCCTCGCCAATTTGATCGGCGACATCTCGGGAACAGCGGGAGAGATCGCGCAGACTGCAAGCGAACTGCACGAAAGTGCTGGCGGGATTGCCAAACGCACTAAACAACAGGCTGCTGCGCTTGAGCAGACGTCGGCAGCTTTGGAAGGGATCACCCAGACGGTGAGCGATTCCAGTATGCGCGCGGCAGAAGCTGGGAATCTTGTGAGGGAGACCCGTTCGAGCGCTGAGCATTCCGGGCGGGTGGTCAAGGACGCCGTGAGGGCTATGGGAGAGATCGAGGCCTCCTCAAAGGAGATCTCGTCAATCATCAGCGTTATCGACGAAATTGCGTTCCAGACTAACCTGCTGGCATCAATGCAGGCGTCGAGGCCGCGCGCGCCGGAGAGGCGGGCAAGGGCTTTGCCGTTGTAGCTCAGGAAGTTCGTGAACTCGCCCAGCGCTCCGCGACAGCTGCGAAAGAGATCAAGCAGCTCATCTCAAAATCTGCAGCACAAGTGCAATCCGGCGTCGACCTCGTGCGCCAGACGGGCTCCGCCCTTGATGGCATTGTCACGCGGGTGCAGGAAATCGACCGCAACGTGCTCGCGATTGTCGAGGCAGCGCGCGAACAGTCGGTCGGTGTAAAGGAGATCGGCCAAGCTGTTCATCAGCTCGATCAGGGAACGCAGCAAAATGCGGCGAGCGTCGAAGAGCAGAACGCGGCTAGCGAGCAATTGGCCGAGCGCGCACAAATGCTTGCAAGCCTGCTGAGCCGTTTCCGAACGGGATCGGCTTCTGTCCGGGATGCAACCTCGACGCAATGGAGGAAGTCTGCGTGAGCGAACCTGTCAGACGCTTCGCGGCGTTTGACCTAGCGATTCCTACGCGACGCTCTCGTCCGCGGCCCGACCCTGCAACGTGTAGTGGGTGGTCCGATCGCTTTTGATCGCAGACTTCAAATATTCCAAGGCTATGACCGAGTTCGGCCAAGACAAGGTCTAGGATGAAGCGGAGCTCACGCCATATCTAAAGTCGCCAAGGACTATGGTGAAGGGCACTAAGGTGACCATCGCAGGCCTGAAGAGGGACAATGAGATTGCCAATGTTATTGCTTACCTAAAGGATCCGGCAGCAGGCGGCCCGTGATCTATATCGTAACTCTTAAAAGCGGCAGCTGTTTCGCAGCGGTCGCCTTTCTCCGTTTGCGCATGATTTCTCGTCAGGACAGATCCCATCACAAGTCTTCAGTGATCTCCTCACACCTACCGGAGCGGTTTGTTCGTCAATCAGCGCTGTCACTTTTTTCTGGCAGCGTCGTGGTCGCCAGCCGGCAGGATCCTGCGGGCGAACGGGACACAAAAAAGCGCTAGCATGTTGAGACACGCGATCATGCCCCAGGCTTCGTTGATCGCCTGGGTGGTGGCGGCGTTCTGAACCAGAGGGTCGATCAGCGCGAGCATATCCTCGCTCAGGGGGCCTGGCAGGGTAGCGGTGAATTGGTCGAGGGGGACGCCGACGAAGTGGGCGGTGGCCATGTCGCGGGCCTGAAGCGCTGCGGTGATCGCCTCGATATGCATCGGCGATCGGATGTAGATGACGGTGTCGATGAGGGCGAGGCCGATCGCGCCGCCAAGATTGCGCATCAGGTTGAACAGGCCGCTGGCATCCGGCACGCGATCTTGCGGTAGGTTGCCGAGCGCCAGGCGGGTGGGCGGCAGGAGGCAGAACATAATGGCGACGCCGCGGATGATCTGCGGCCAGAGCATGCCGGCAAAATCCGTCTCCGGCGTCTGGAAGACGCTCCAGCCGAGGCCTGATGCAAAGAGGGCGAAACCGAAGGCCGAGAGAAGCCGGGCATCGACGCGCTGTTCGAGCGCCACCGCGACGGGGGCGGTGAGCAGCTGGGCGATGCCCGTCACCAGCATGATCATGCCGATCTGGAAGGCATCATGGCCGCGCACGAAGGCGAGGAAGACCGGCATCAGATAAACCGAGCCGAAAAGGCCGATGCCCAACACGAAGCTAAGCGTTGAGCCGATGACGAAGTTGCGATTAGCGAAGTGGTGCAGGTCCACAATTGGATGACTAGCGGCTAGTGTGCGCATAACAAAGAGCGTTGCAGTGACGGTGGAGAGCGCCAGCAGGCCGGGTACGGGGCCTGAGAGCCAGCCAACGGTCGGGGCCTGTTTCAGGCCGAGTTCGAGCGCCGTCAGCGCCACCGCCAGCAGCACAAGAGAGAGCGTGTCGAGGCGGCGGAATTCGTGCAGACGGACCGAATTGTGCGGCAGGTAGAGGGCGGCGGCCAGAGCCGAAAGAATGCCGGGCACGACATTGATCAGGAACAACCAGTGCCAGGAATAGGTGGCGGTGAGCCATCCGCCGACGATTGGTCCAACCGTCGGGGCGAGCACGGCGAGTACGCCTGCGATCGTTGTGGCAAGGCCTTGGCGGTGTACGGGAAAGAGGATGAAGACGGCCGAGAAGACCGCCGGGATCAGCGTGCCGCCGGAAAAGCCCTGGAGCACGCGCCAGGCGACGAGTTCGGTAAAGCTCCCGCTTGCCGCACAGCCGATAGAGGCAACGGTAAAGACTGCAATGGCGGTGACGAACAGCCAGCGCATGCCGAGGAAGCGGGTAAGCACGCCGGTAAGCGGGATCGCGATGATTTCGGCGGTCAGGTAGGCGGTCTGGATCCAGCTCATCTGGTCGGGCGGGATGTCGAGCGCGCCCTGGATGGTGGGCAGCGAGGTTGCCACCACCTGGACATCGAGGATCGCCATGAACATGCCGATGCACATGGCGATGAAGCCGGCCCAGACCGCGAGCGGGCTGCGCGAAGTCACGGCTGCTATCTCAGGCGGTCGGGACACGAGAGGCTCCTGCAAGGGCCGCATTTTCGGCGCGGATGCGCACGGTCAAGATTGCGGCGTTGAGGAGCGAAAAGACAAGCGCAAAAAGCGGCTGGCCGAGCGCCACCGGCAGGACTGCGATTTCGCCGATCACCACGACATAATTGGGATGGTTGAGGAAACGATAGGGGCCGCGCCGGACGAGCGGTGCTTCGGGCAGGATGATGATGCGGGTTGTCCAGCGGTGGCCGAGCGTTGCCAGCACCCAGATGCGCAGGACCTGGAGGGCGAGGAACAAGGCCGTCCACACGGGTTGGAGCGGATGATCCCAGGCGAGCAGCCAGAGGCCCATGAGCCAGGCGGCATGGAGGGCAACGATCAGGGGATAATGGCCGGGCGAGGCCTCGCGCGCACCCTTGGCGAGGAGTGCCCTGGTGTTGCGCCGGGCGAGCACGAGTTCGCCGAGGCGCTCGAGGGTGACAAAGGCCAGGAGCAGGGCGGCGAGTGTCATGCGGCGGCCTTCAAGGAGACGCAGCTTGCGGTGAAGCCGGGGCCAAGCGCCGTCAGCAAGGTCCGGCGCGGCAGGCCTGACTTCACCAGGCGATCGAGCACGAAGAGGGCTGTCGGCGCCGACATGTTGCCATAGTCTGAGAGCACATCGCGCTCGTGGTTCAGGCTGCCCTGGCCAAGCGACAGCGCCTGTTCCAGCGCATCGACCACCTTGGCGCCACCCGGGTGACACGCGACGCGGTCTATATCCGAAAGCGTCAGGCCGCCGCGGGCGAGGATTTTTGTCACCGCTTCGGCGACGTTGGCTTCGGCGAAAGGCGGGATGGCGCGGTCGAAGATGACGCCAAGGCCTTCCGGATCGACGCTCCAGCCCATGATGTCGAGGGTATCGGGCCACATCTGCTGGCCGCTTATCTCGACTTCGGCGATGCCGCCTTGCTGCGCGCGCAGCACGCAGGCCGCCGCGCCATCGCCGAAGAGGGCGGTCGCGACAATATTGGCCTTGGTCAGCTGGTCCATGCGGAAGGCGAGCGTGCATGTTTCGACCGCGACCATCAGCACGACCTGACCCGGCCGCGACTGGGCGAGCCGGGCTGCGATCGACAGGCCGGAGACGCCGCCGGCACAGCCGAGCCCGAAGACCGGCACGCGCTCGATATCGTCGCGAAACCCGAGGCGGGCGGCGGCGCGCGCCTCGAGGCTCGGCGTCGCGATGCCGGTCGAGGATACGGTGACGACGGTATCGACCTGCGACGCGTCAAGATTTGCCGCCGACAGCGCCTTCCGGGCGGCGTCGATGAAGAGCTCGGTCGCGCCCTCGATGTAGGCGGCGTTGCGGGTCGGCCAGTCTAGCTTTTCCAGATACCAGTCGAGCGGGCGCACCGCATAGCGCCGCTTGATGCCCGAACTTTCAAAAACCTTGGCCAGCCGCTCGAAATCGCCGAAACGCGCGGCAAAGGCCGTATGGGCAGCCCGGGCGGCGTCTCGCTGGTCGATGGAATAAAGCGGCAGGGCGGTGCCGATGGAGAGCAGTTTGGCCGTTTCAGCCATGGGTGGGTCCGATTCGCTTCGGCCGATGCGTGGCGCACCGGTATCTATAGATATAGAGACGAGATAGCAGAGGGAAAGTTTCACAGCCCTGGCTGCGCTCAGAGAGTTGCCTGACGGAGCCAGATGGTTTGCAGGTTCCCCGCTTTAAGAGAAGCGTTTACTGCACGCGACCATTGATGGCGCCGCACATCAAGACGTGGAGTAACACGATTTGCAAGCAATGCAGTTTGGTAAGATCCATCAAACACTCTTAAGCTACCATATCATGGTGATTTGGGACTTGAACAACATGCGCAGCCGCCTACTTTTTGCGCAATGATCCACGACGTCGCTCACAAACTGAACACGGCTATGTCACCTTGAGATCTAGCACGGCTTGAGACAGTTTTCTCGCGTGTATGTGAGTTGCAAGGGGTTCCTAAAACGTCACCGCCGGCGCACGAGAGCGCCAAGATACTGATAAATCTGTACCAGAGCGGCCTTAGGAACCGGCGCCAGCTTGTGGCAATGCTGACGGGGAACAGATTTTCCTGACGTATGAGCTTCGACGCCTCCCCTCCGAGGGAAACTCCCCACTTTTGCAAAAACGGGCAGCGTGATTGATGATTTTCGTGCTACCGCCTTGATCTTGGCTTCTAGGGTGGCGAACGGAAGGACGCTTGATACGGTCCGACTTGGCACTCTATCGGGAGACTGATGCGGAGAGAGACCGCGTCTGGTTTCGGAGGCTGGCTGATAAGCACGTCAAGAAGGCGTGAGAGCTGGTTACCATGACAGCCATCCTTCGAAGAACCCCTTCGGCCAGTGTCACGGTCGCCTAGGCTGCGTACCAGCTTGGGACTGGAATTCGTAGGTCCCATAAACTTGTAGAACTGAACCGTGCGGAGGTATTCTCCCTTAAGCCGACGCTTTTGCACGTCGGCGAGGAAAACGGCGATCACCACCGCCACAGTCGCGACCATGGCGGGGGGGGGTACTATCCAACCCATTTAAAGCGAAGTGGGGCGTTCCGGTTCTTCACCGCGCTCCGTTTACCCCGCGCATCCGCCCGATTGAAGCATCCCCGCAGCAGGAGTTGTGCTTCTTTGAACCGTTGCAAAGTTGATTTGATATTTGTTGAGTAAGAGCCGAAATGCGGGGCCGGACCCCCAGCGCTGTGGGTAGCAATCCCCTTCAATAGTTGCCTGTTCTTAAGATCAACTTAAGTTGTTCCTCTTGCTGATGCTGCAACTCTAGCGTCAAATCGGAACGAATCCATTTGGCCGACCAACGACAGGTCGAGCGTCGGACGCATCCTCATGCAAACGCCACTTCAATCGCCCCGCGGTTCTGAGAGATAATCCTGCAGGGGGTTTCAAGCCGTCAGCTTCACAATATGAAGTTGCGGGATGAAGTTGCGGGGAATTATTGACGTATCAGAGACTGCGATGTTGGCACCATCTGCGCCGATTGACCGGATAGTGCAGTCGATGGTCGAGCGCCTGTGATTGGTTATGATGCGACCTGATTTGAGAACCCGTCGGCGTGATCCATTCTCCTGGGTTTCTCGGCTGTGGCCCCAGACTTCGCATCGGTTGCGGCCCGCTTCTTTGGCTCGACGCATGGCTGCGTCGGGCTGAGATAGAAGCGTATAAACGTCTTTGGCGATGATGGAGGTCGCGGTCACACCGCAACTTGCCGTGACGCTGAGGGTGCCTGCCGGCCCATCGATTGTAGCGGACGCTACGGCTTGGCGAAGTTTATCTGCTGCCGCCAGCGCGCCTTCGCGACCGACATGGGACAGAATGGCAGCGAACTCTTCGCCTCCGAGCCGCCCAAAGAAGTCACCCGCGCGCAGCTGTTCATCGACTTAAAGTGGTCGACGTCGAGCATGATGCAGCTCACTTGGTGACGGTGCCGGAGTGCCTGGGAAATCAGCCGATGCGCTGCCTCCTTGAACGAGCGACGGGTCATGAGTCCGGTCAGTCCGTCGGTCGTCGCCAGTTTGGCCAAAGCGACACGGTCCATGACAGCTCCGGCCAACTCTTCAAAGACCCGCATGTCTCGTCTACCAAACGAGCAGGGTTTGTTGTCGATCGCGCAGATTGTGCCGACTACCAGTCCTTCGTCTGTTTTTAAGCGGGTAGCCGGCATAAAAGCGAACATGCGGCGGGTTAACGACCACCGGATGCCGAAAGAACCTCTCGTCAAGCAACGTATCCTGTACAATCCAACGGCTCTTCGGACTCCAGAACGTAGCGGCAGAATGTATCCTGCCGGGGAAGCTCGTCGACTGGCATACCCGCACTGGCTTTGTACCATTGTCGATGGCCGTCGATGAATGACACTATACCTATTTCAACGCTGAACATCTCCTGGATAAGGCGAACGAACCGGTCGAAGCCCGGATCCCTTGGCGAATCCAGGAGATCGAGTTCTTCTAGGGCCTGAAGACGGGTAGCTTCCTTGCGCAGAGCCTCAGCCGACAATTTTCCAGATGGACGCGTGTTTACCATATATCCTCCGGGGGCTAAGGGTATGGGCTTAACAGTAAACAAAACCTAGAAGCTGAAGAGCCTGATGGCCGCATGATTTCGCGGGCAAAAACCCGCAGTCGAAGCCGTTGACTAACCTCTATATCCGTCTTGTCAGGAAATGGAGGCGAGATGCATGACCGAGAGAACCGCGCAAACG
>NZ_LMJE01000003.1 GCF_001429245.1 Rhizobium sp. Root274 | reverse complement strand
GTTCCGATCGCGATGGAAGAAAAGCTGCGCTTCGCGATCCGCGAAGGCGGCCGCACCGTCGGCGCCGGTATCGTTGCCTCGATCATCGAGTAATCGATTTTCCCTTATGGGATGACAGGAGCCCCGCTGGAAACAGCGGGGCTTTTTGTATTGGAGATAGGGATGCAGCTGACCACAGAACAGATGGATGCCGTCCGGAGTTACCGCCATACGGTGCGCCTCGCGGGGTGCTGGGGTGGCTGTTACGAGGCGGCATGTTTCATCCAGCATCGCTTTGGCTGGCAACGTGTTGACGGCGTCTATGCCCTGCCAGATGGTCGGCCGATCTTTCTCCACTCCTGGAACCTGATGCCAGATGGTTCGATTTGCGATGGAACGGCCGACCAGCTTGGGGAAGGCGAGGATGTCGCGTGTTTGCCCGTGGACTGTGGCCAGTCCAAGCGCTACCGGGAAAAATTCACGCTGGCGCACAACCCATCGGTCACCCCCTGGCTTCACGGCTTACCATATGTCGGCATTTCGGACCGGCAGTTTTGGGACGACGCGGAGGAAGCGAAGGCATTGGAGCCGGGCTGGTGGCTTGCCGACAAACACGATTACCTGTCGTGGTTCACAAAGGGGATTCGCCAATATCCGATGTTCTCCCAAATGCGTGATGGATATTGCGCGCGCAGCTATGAAGTCAGCGGCTTGGGTTGATTTATCATCATGACCTGTCGACCACATGCCCCTCCGCCAGCCGCAACAGCTCCGTCACGAGATAGCCGTTGATCCTCATGCCGGTGAGGTCGCATTCGGCAATTGTGACATCGGCCATGCTGCCGAAGCGGATCGTGCTGCCGTTGAAGTCCACATGGGTGAGGCTCGCGGCATGCATCACCACATTCTCGACCACGGCGGCAGCCATTGAGACGTTGCGGACAGCGATCTGCTCCGCATTGGCATCCGTGATCAGCGCGCGCCCGAGATCGACATTGCTGAAGACCGCTTCCTTGAGCGAGATGTCGGTAAACCGGGATTCGGAGAGATCCGAATCGTCGAATTCGGAGCCGGGCAGGGCGGCATTGCTGATCCGGATCATGGCGGTCCTCCATTAACGGCGCCTCCGACTATCCGGGAATCATATCGGTCTTGCAAGGGTTGCTGATTCCGCCTCACCCGCTGATTGAACGGTGAAGCAGGGGCCGATTGCGCAAACGGGGCCTGACCTGGAGGTTGTCCCCAGGCCGAGACACCACGGATCAATAAGGTTCGCGCAGCCCATTGGCGGCTTTGGGGAAAAGGCTGAAAAAGTCTCTTGCCATTCGCGCGCTGCCGTCTTAAAGGGAGCGCCATGCTTCGAGAGAATGCGTTTCACTCGAAGAACAGGCTTAGGGGTATAGCTCAGTTGGTAGAGCGGCGGTCTCCAAAACCGCAGGTCGTCGGTTCAAGCCCGGCTGCCCCTGCCATTTCCGCCCGGCGCGCTTGAAGCGCTGACGGGCAAGACGATCTGGCAAAGCCGAAAAGTTGCAGAAGACCTTTTCCCCCCTTGTGAAATGGGGAATCGGTCGTTATGTAGGGTTCAAACAGACACGCGGTGCGTGGGGCTGACCAAGGTCGGCTTTACGCGCCGTAAATGCGTGGGCATTAAATGGCATCCAAGAGTAATCCATTCGCGTTTCTGCAGCAGGTACGCTCCGAGACGTCCAAGGTTACGTGGCCCTCGCGTCGCGAAACCACGATTTCGACGCTCATGGTCTTGGCTATGGTGTTTTTCGCTGCGCTGTTCTTCTTCGGCGCGGACCAGCTCATCAGCTGGCTGCTCAGCCTCGTGCTGAGCGTCGGTAATTAATCGGGCGGAAAAAATCATGGCTGCACGTTGGTACATCGTCCACGCATATTCGAATTTTGAAAAGAAGGTCGCCGAGGACATCGAGCACAAGGCCAAGCAGAAGGGGCTTGATCACCTCTTCGAAAAGATCCTTGTGCCGACCGAAAAGGTTGTCGAGGTCCGTCGTGGCCGCAAGGTTGATAGCGAACGCAAGTTCTTCCCCGGCTATGTCATGGTTCGTGCGAACCTGACCGACGAGGCCTATCACCTGATCAAGAATACCCCGAAGGTCACGGGCTTCCTCGGTTCCGACAACAAGCCGGTTCCGATCCCCGATTTCGAGGCGGAGCGCATCTTGGGTCAGGTCCAGGAAGGCGTCGAGCGCCCGAAGTCCACCGTGTCTTACGAAATCGGCGAACAGGTTCGCGTCTCCGACGGTCCCTTCGCTTCGTTCAACGGCGTCGTCCAGGATGTGGACGAAGAGCGCTCGCGCCTCAAGGTTGAGGTTTCGATCTTCGGCCGCGCAACGCCGGTCGAGCTTGAATACAGTCAGGTCGAAAAGGTCTGATTGGAAAAGGGAAGGCGACTTCCCGATCCGCGTGGGAGGATGAGGGGCCTGTAGCCGGGCCGGTCAGACGCACCACGCAACCGCAGCCGCCGGATTTCTCCGGCATGTTATGGCCGGGCAACCGGTCTGAATGAAAGGCAGAGAGTAATGGCTAAGAAAGTTGCAGGCCAGCTCAAGCTCCAGGTCAAGGCAGGATCGGCGAACCCGTCCCCGCCGATCGGCCCGGCCCTTGGTCAGCGTGGCATTAACATCATGGAATTCTGCAAGGCGTTCAATGCCGCCACGCAGGAAATGGAAAAGGGTATGCCGATCCCGGTCGTCATCACCTATTACCAGGACAAGTCCTTCACCTTCGCAATGAAGCAGCCGCCGGTCACCTACTGGCTGAAGAAGGAAGCAAAGATCACCTCCGGCTCGAAGACTCCGGGCAAGGGTGCGAAGGTCGGTACGATCACCAAGGCGCAGGTCCGCGCAATTGCCGAAGGCAAGATGAAGGATCTGAACGCTGCCGACATCGAAGGCGCAATGCTGATGGTTGAGGGCTCTGCCCGCTCCATGGGCCTGGAAGTGGTAGGTTGATCATGGCCAAGGTAGCAAAGCGTATTCAGAAGATCCGCGAAGGTGTTGACCCGACGAAGCTCGTCGCTCTCTCCGACGCCATCTCGATGGTCAAGGAACGTGCCGTCGCCAAGTTCGACGAAACGATCGAAATCGCCATGAACCTCGGCGTCGACCCGCGTCACGCAGACCAGATGGTCCGCGGCGTGGTCAACCTGCCGAACGGCACTGGCCGTGACGTTCGCGTCGCAGTCTTCGCACGTGGCGCCAAGGCTGACGAAGCCAAGGCTGCCGGCGCAGACATCGTTGGCGCCGAAGACCTGCTGGAAATCGTCCAGGGCGGCAAGATCGACTTCGATCGCTGCATCGCCACCCCGGACATGATGCCGCTCGTCGGTCGCCTCGGTAAGGTCCTCGGCCCGCGTGGCATGATGCCGAACCCGAAGGTTGGCACGGTCACCATGGACGTCGCGGGCGCCGTCAAGGCTTCCAAGGGCGGTGCCGTTGAGTTCCGCGTCGAAAAGGCTGGTATCATCCACGCCGGCATCGGCAAGGCCTCCTTCGACGCCAAGGCGCTCGAAGAAAACATCAAGGCTTTCGCTGACGCCGTCGTCAAGGCAAAGCCGGCTGGTGCGAAGGGCAACTACGTCAAGCGCGTAGCGATCTCCTCGACCATGGGCCCGGGCGTCAAGATCGACCCGGCCACGGTTACGGCCTGATAGAATTCGACCGGAACGATCTGTTCCGGTCCACCAAGTTTCCGGCCTTTCGGGGCCGGAAATGCCTGGTGTCAAAACCAGGCACTCCTGTCCGAGATTGTGGGCGGCCTTGCGGCCTTAATATCTGCCTGCATGAGACGGGTGAGATCCGGTATTTAAACGTCTGATGACGTCTTGAAGTTCGGTTCGAGCCTTATTCGCCTTTTGGTTGGAAACATTTTCAACCGGAGGGGACAGGATCCTCAAGCGTCGCTTGGGATCTCGAAATGGATCCCCTGAGGCAAAGGCAAACCCGGTGGGGCCTGCAGGATTGCGGTCCCATCAACTGGAGACAGACAGTGGAAAGAGCGGAAAAACGCGAATTCGTCACAGAACTGAACGAAGTCTTCAAGGCTTCCGGTTCGGTTGTTGTGGCCCACTATGCTGGTGTCACGGTTGCGCAGATGAACGATTTTCGTTCGAAGATGCGCGCTGCTGGCGGCACCGTCAAAGTCGCGAAGAACCGCCTGGCCAAGATCGCTCTTCAGGGCACGGAAGCCGAAGGGATCACCGATCTCTTCAAGGGTCAGACGCTGATCGCATTCAGCAATGACCCAATTGTGGCTCCGAAGGTCGTCATGGATTTCGCCAAGACCAACGACAAGATCGTTGTGCTCGGCGGCGCCATGGGAACAACCACCTTGTCCGCAGATGCAGTCAAGTCGCTTGCGACCCTGCCTTCGCTGGACGAACTGCGTGCAAAGCTGCTGGGCATGATTCAGACCCCGGCAACCCGCATCGCAGGCGTTGTGGCAGCACCGGCAGCTCAGCTTGCTCGCGTGTTTGCGGCCTATGCAAAGAAGGACGAAGCCGCGTAAGGCGGTTTTTCGCTGTTCATACCCTAACCCGTTCGCTTCGAACCGAACATCTATTAAGGAACTAGTACAATGGCTGATCTCGCAAAGATCGTTGAAGACCTCTCCTCGCTGACCGTTCTGGAAGCTGCTGAGCTTTCCAAGCTGCTCGAAGAAAAGTGGGGCGTTTCGGCTGCTGCTCCGGTAGCCGTTGCTGCTGCTGGCGGCGGTGCTGCTGCTGCTCCGGCTGAAGAAGAAAAGACCGAGTTCGACGTCATCCTCACGGATGCCGGCGCCAACAAGATCAACGTCATCAAGGAAGTCCGTGGCATCACCGGCCTCGGTCTCAAGGAAGCCAAGGACCTCGTCGAAGGCGCTCCGAAGGCTGTCAAGGAAGGCGTTTCCAAGGCTGAAGCCGCTGACCTCAAGAAGAAGCTTGAGGACGCCGGCGCTAAGGTCGACGTTAAGTAATATCGGAATGCGGCGGGGGAGGGTCTCCCTCTCTCGCCGGTTTCCTCCGAACATATTACCCAGGAACCGTATGAAAACGGTTCCTGGGTAATGGGTTCTCAAGAGGATGGTCTTGACCCGAATGCCCGGCAAACCGGCCGGCCGTTCGGATCTCGAGACGAGATTGAGCGATCCATTTTTTGACGGAGCCGCCTGGCCAGCGGTCACCGTCTGTTGCAGGCCCGGGTGCAAACTGACAAGGAGCGACGATGGCTCAGACCCTTACCTTTAACGGTCGCAGGCGCGTACGCAAGTTTTTCGGAAAAATTCCAGAAGTCGCAGAAATGCCGAACCTCATCGAGGTTCAGAAGGCATCTTATGACCAGTTCCTCATGGTCGACGAGCCGGAAGGTGGCCGTCCCGACGAGGGGCTGAATGCCGTTTTCAAGTCCGTCTTCCCGATCACCGATTTTTCCGGTGCCTCGATGCTGGAATTCGTGTCTTACGAATTCGAGCCGCCGAAGTTCGACGTCGACGAATGCCGCCAGCGCGATCTGACCTATGCCGCACCGCTGAAGGTCACGCTGCGCCTGATCGTGTTCGATATTGACGAGGATACGGGCGCGAAGTCCATCAAGGACATCAAGGAACAGTCGGTTTACATGGGCGATATGCCGCTCATGACGAACAACGGTACCTTCATCGTCAACGGCACTGAGCGCGTCATCGTCTCCCAGATGCACCGTTCGCCGGGCGTCTTCTTCGACCATGACAAGGGCAAGTCCCACTCGTCCGGCAAGCTTCTGTTTGCCGCGCGCGTCATCCCTTATCGCGGTTCCTGGCTCGATATCGAATTCGACGCCAAGGACATCGTGCATGCTCGTATCGACCGTCGCCGCAAGATCCCCGTGACCTCGCTGCTGATGGCACTTGGCATGGACGGCGAAGAAATCCTGTCGACCTTCTACTCGAAGTCCGTCTACGAGCGTGATGGCAAGGGCTGGCGTTATCCGTTCAACGCGGAAACGCTGAAGGGCGCCAAGACCATCTCCGACATGATCGACGCCGACACCGGCGAAGTGGTTGTCGAAGGCGGCAAGAAACTGACCCCACGTCTGCTGCGTCAGCTCACCGACAAGGGCCTGAAGTTCCTCAAGGCTTCCGACGAAGATCTGTTCGGCAACTACCTGGCAGAAGATCTGGTCAACATGTCGACCGGTGAAATCTACATGGAAGCCGGCGCAGAAATCGACGAGAAGTCGCTGCCTCAGATCCTCGAGTCTGGTTTCGACGAGATCCCGGTTCTCGGCATCGACCACATCAATGTCGGCGCCTACATCCGCAACACGCTCGCCGCCGACAAGAACGAGAACCGTCAGGACGCTCTGTTCGACATCTACCGCGTCATGCGTCCGGGTGAACCGCCGACCATGGATTCGGCCGAAGCCATGTTCCAGTCGCTGTTCTTCGATTCGGAGCGCTACGACCTGTCGGCCGTTGGCCGCGTCAAGATGAACATGCGTCTCGACCTCGACTGCCCGGATACCGTTCGCGTTCTGCGCAAGGATGACATCCTGGCCGTGGTCAAGATGCTGGTCGAACTGCGCGACGGCAAGGGCGAAATCGACGACATCGACAACCTCGGCAACCGCCGCGTTCGCTCGGTCGGTGAATTGATGGAGAACCAGTATCGTCTGGGTCTCTTGCGCATGGAGCGCGCCATCAAGGAACGCATGTCGTCGATCGAAATCGACACCGTCATGCCGCAGGACCTGATCAACGCCAAGCCTGCAGCAGCCGCGGTTCGCGAATTCTTCGGCTCCTCGCAGCTGTCGCAGTTCATGGACCAGGTGAACCCGCTTTCGGAAATCACCCACAAGCGCCGTCTTTCGGCTCTTGGACCGGGTGGTCTGACCCGCGAGCGTGCAGGCTTCGAAGTCCGCGACGTTCACCCGACGCACTACGGCCGTATTTGCCCGATCGAGACGCCGGAAGGCCCGAACATCGGTCTGATCAACTCGCTCGCCACCTTCGCACGGGTCAACAAGTACGGCTTTATCGAAAGCCCGTACCGCAAGATCGTCGACGGCAAGGTGACGAAGGACGTCGTCTATCTGTCGGCCATGGAAGAAGCCAAGTACTATGTGGCCCAGGCCAATTCCGAACTGACGTCTGAAGGCGCCTTCGTCGAAGAGTTCGTCGTCTGCCGTCATGCCGGCGAAGTCATGCTGTCCCCGCGCGACACTATCAACCTGATGGACGTCTCGCCGAAGCAGCTGGTGTCAGTAGCGGCCGCTCTCATTCCGTTCCTCGAAAACGACGACGCTAACCGCGCTCTCATGGGCTCGAACATGCAGCGTCAGGCCGTGCCGCTTCTGCGCGCCGAAGCCCCGTTCGTTGGAACCGGTATGGAGCCGATCGTTGCCCGTGACTCCGGTGCTGCCATCGGTGCCCGTCGCGGCGGCGTGGTCGACCAGGTGGACGCGACCCGTATCGTTATCCGCGCCACGGAAGATCTCGATCCGTCCAAGTCGGGCGTCGACATCTACCGTCTGCAGAAGTTCCAGCGTTCGAACCAGAACACCTGCGTCAACCAGCGCCCGCTGGTCGCCGTCGGTGACATTCTGAACAAGGGCGACATCATCGCGGACGGTCCGTCGACCGACCTCGGCGATCTGGCTCTCGGCCGCAACGCGCTCGTCGCGTTCATGCCGTGGAACGGCTACAACTATGAGGACTCGATCCTCATGTCGGAGCGCATCGTCTCGGAAGACGTCTTCACCTCGATCCACATCGAGGAATTCGAAGTCATGGCCCGCGACACCAAGCTCGGCCCGGAAGAAATCACGCGCGACATTCCGAACGTGTCGGAAGAAGCGCTGAAGAACCTCGACGAAGCCGGTATCGTCTATATCGGTGCCGAAGTTCAGCCGGGCGACATTCTGGTCGGCAAGATCACACCGAAGGGCGAAAGCCCGATGACGCCGGAAGAAAAGCTTCTGCGCGCCATCTTCGGTGAAAAGGCCTCTGACGTACGCGACACCTCGATGCGCATGCCTCCGGGCACCTTCGGCACCGTCGTCGAAGTTCGTGTTTTCAATCGCCACGGCGTTGAAAAGGACGAGCGCGCGATGGCGATTGAGCGCGAGGAAATCGAACGTCTCGCCAAGGACCGCGACGACGAGCAAGCGATCCTCGACCGTAACGTCTACGGCCGTCTGATCGACATGCTTCGTGGCCAGGTCTCGATTGCCGGACCGAAGGGCTTCAAGAAGGGCGTCGAGCTTTCGAATGCCATCGTCTCCGAATATCCCCGCTCGCAGTGGTGGATGTTTGCAGTCGAGGACGAGAAGGTTCAGGGCGAACTCGAAGCGCTCCGTGGTCAGTACGACGAATCCAAGTCGCGCCTTGAACAGCGCTTCATGGACAAGGTCGAAAAGGTCCAGCGCGGCGACGAAATGCCTCCGGGCGTCATGAAGATGGTCAAGGTCTTCGTTGCTGTAAAGCGCAAGATCCAGCCGGGCGACAAGATGGCCGGCCGTCACGGCAACAAGGGCGTCGTGTCGCGCATCGTACCGGTCGAGGACATGCCGTTCCTCGAAGACGGCACGCATGTCGACATCGTCTTGAACCCGCTCGGCGTGCCCTCGCGCATGAACGTCGGTCAGATCCTCGAAACCCACCTTGCCTGGGCTTGCGCCGGCATGGGCAAGAAGATCGGCCAGATGCTTGAGGACTATCGCAAGCATCTCGACATCAGCGAGCTGCGCACCGAGCTGACCGAGATCTATGCGTCCGAAGCCCATGACGAGGTCAAGAACTTCGACGATCAGTCGCTGGTTCGTCTCGCCGAAGAAGCCAAGCGCGGCGTATCCATCGCCACGCCGGTCTTCGACGGTGCGCATGAAAGCGACGTGTCGGCGATGCTGACGAAGGCGGGCCTCAACCCGTCGGGTCAGTCGACCCTGTATGATGGCCGTACCGGTGAAGCCTTCGACCGTCAGGTCACCGTCGGCTACATGTACATGATTAAGCTGAACCACCTGGTCGACGACAAGATCCATGCCCGTTCGATCGGTCCTTACTCACTCGTCACCCAGCAGCCGCTCGGTGGTAAGGCGCAGTTCGGCGGTCAGCGCTTCGGGGAAATGGAAGTCTGGGCTCTGGAAGCTTACGGCGCCGCCTACACCCTGCAGGAAATGCTGACGGTGAAGTCGGACGACGTGGCCGGCCGTACCAAGGTCTATGAGGCGATCGTCCGTGGCGACGACACCTTCGAGGCCGGTATTCCGGAAAGCTTCAACGTTCTCGTCAAGGAAATGCGCTCGCTCGGCCTGTCGGTCGAGCTGGAGAATTCCAAGCTCGATGACGTTGGCTCGGGTCAGCTGCCCGACGCAGCCGAATAACGGTTTGACAAAGGCGTGCGTGGTCAAGCCGCGCACGCCATCCCCTGATCGACCGGCGGCCAAAATCGGGCGGGTGAGGGGAGTTTCGCCGCATTTCGCGGTTATTGTCATTTCAAGGGTCTGATGCGGCATCCCGGGACTTCGCCGCCATTCAGACCCAATCGAGGGCTTTTAGCCCCATAAGGAGACAGGCATGAACCAAGAGGTCATGAACCTTTTCAATCCGTCGGTGCCGGCTCAGCACTTCGACAGCATCCGGATCTCGATCGCGAGCCCGGAAAAGATCCTGTCGTGGTCATATGGCGAGATCAAGAAGCCGGAGACCATCAACTATCGTACGTTCAAGCCGGAACGCGATGGTCTCTTCTGCGCACGCATCTTTGGACCTATCAAGGACTATGAGTGCCTGTGCGGCAAGTACAAGCGCATGAAGTATAAGGGCATCATCTGCGAAAAGTGCGGCGTGGAAGTCACGCTGTCGCGCGTTCGCCGTGAGCGCATGGGCCATATCGAGCTCGCCGCTCCCGTTGCCCATATCTGGTTCCTGAAGTCGCTGCCGTCGCGCATCTCCACGCTGTTGGATATGACGCTGAAGGATGTCGAGCGCGTTCTCTACTTCGAGAACTACATTGTCACTGAGCCGGGCCTGACCTCGCTCAAGGAAAACCAGCTTCTTTCCGAAGAAGAATACATGATCGCCGTCGACGAGTTCGGCGAGGACCAGTTCACCGCCATGATCGGCGCTGAAGCCATCTACGAGATGCTGGCCTCGATGAACCTCGAGAAGATCGCTGGCGACCTGCGTTCCGAGCTTGCCGAGACCACCTCGGATCTCAAGCAGAAGAAGCTGATGAAGCGCCTGAAGATCGTCGAGAACTTCATGGAGTCGGGCAACCGTCCGGAATGGATGATCATGAAGGTCGTTCCGGTCATCCCGCCGGACCTGCGCCCGCTGGTTCCGCTCGATGGCGGCCGTTTCGCGACGTCTGACCTGAACGATCTCTATCGCCGCGTCATCAACCGTAACAACCGTCTGAAGCGCCTGATCGAACTGCGCGCTCCGGGCATCATCATCCGTAACGAAAAGCGCATGCTGCAGGAATCTGTGGACGCGCTGTTCGACAACGGCCGCCGTGGCCGCGTCATCACCGGCGCCAACAAGCGTCCGCTGAAGTCGCTGTCCGACATGCTCAAGGGCAAGCAGGGCCGCTTCCGCCAGAACCTTCTCGGCAAGCGCGTCGACTATTCCGGCCGTTCGGTCATCGTGACCGGTCCGGAACTGAAGCTGCACCAGTGCGGCCTGCCGAAGAAGATGGCGCTCGAGCTGTTCAAGCCGTTCATCTATGCCCGCCTCGACGCCAAGGGTTACTCCTCGACCGTCAAGCAGGCGAAGAAGCTGGTTGAAAAGGAAAAGCCGGAAGTCTGGGATATCCTTGACGAGGTCATCCGCGAGCATCCGGTTCTGTTGAACCGCGCACCGACGCTGCACCGCCTGGGCATCCAGGCCTTCGAACCCACGCTGGTCGAAGGCAAGGCCATCCAGCTGCACCCGCTCGTCTGCACGGCCTTCAACGCCGACTTCGACGGTGACCAGATGGCTGTTCACGTGCCGCTTTCGCTGGAAGCCCAGCTGGAAGCCCGCGTGCTAATGATGTCGACGAACAACATCCTGCACCCGGCCAACGGTGCACCGATCATCGTTCCGTCGCAGGACATGGTTCTCGGCCTCTACTATCTGTCGATCCTGAACCAGAACGAACCGGGCGAAGGAATGGTCTTTTCGGACATGGGCGAACTGCACCATGCGCTGGAAAACAAGGTCGTCACCCTGCACGCCAAGATCCGTGGCCGCTTCAAGACCGTCGATGCCGAAGGCAAGCCGGTTTCGAAGATCTATGAAACCACGCCTGGCCGCATGATCATCGGCGAACTTCTGCCGAAGAACGTCAATGTGCCGTTCGACATCTGCAACCAGGAAATGACCAAGAAGAACATCTCCAAGATGATCGACACGGTCTACCGTCACTGCGGCCAGAAGGACACGGTCATCTTCTGCGACCGGATCATGCAGCTCGGCTTCACGCATGCGTGCAAGGCCGGCATTTCGTTCGGCAAGGACGACATGATCATTCCGGAAACCAAGGCGAAGATCGTCGGTGACACCGAAACCCTGGTCAAGGAATACGAGCAGCAGTACAATGACGGCCTGATCACTCAGGGCGAAAAGTACAACAAGGTCGTCGACGCCTGGGGCAAGGCCACTGAAAAGGTCGCCGAAGACATGATGGCCCGCATTAAGGCCGTCGAGTTCGACAAGGAGACCGGTCGTCAAAAGCCGATGAACGCCATCTACATGATGTCGCATTCGGGTGCTCGTGGTTCACCGAACCAGATGCGTCAGCTGGGCGGCATGCGTGGCCTCATGGCCAAGCCGTCGGGCGAAATCATCGAGACGCCGATCATCTCGAACTTCAAGGAAGGCCTGACCGTTAACGAGTACTTCAACTCGACCCACGGTGCCCGTAAGGGTCTCGCAGACACCGCCTTGAAGACCGCGAACTCGGGTTACCTGACCCGTCGTCTCGTCGACGTCGCGCAGGATTGCATCGTCAACCTCGTGGATTGCGGCACCGACAAGGGCCTCACCATGACCGCCATCGTCGATGCCGGTCAGGTCGTTGCCTCCATCGGCGCCCGCGTTCTCGGTCGTACGGCGCTGGACGACATCGATCATCCGGTCACGGGCGAGCGCATCGTCAATGCCGGCAACATGATCCTTGAGGCAGATGTCATCGAGATCGAAAAGGCCGGTATCCAGTCGATCCGCATCCGTTCGGCTCTGACCTGCGAAGTCCAGACGGGCGTCTGCTCGGTCTGCTACGGCCGTGACTTGGCCCGTGGTACGCCTGTTAACATGGGCGAAGCCGTCGGCGTCATCGCCGCACAGTCGATTGGTGAGCCGGGCACACAGCTCACCATGCGTACCTTCCACTTGGGCGGTACCGCGACCGTGGTCGACCAGTCGTTCCTGGAAGCCTCGTACGAAGGTACGGTGCAGATCAAGAACCGCAACATGCTGCGCAACTCCGAAGGCACGCTGATTGCCATGGGCCGCAGCATGGCCGTCACCATTCTCGACGAGCGTGGTGTCGAACGGTCCTCGCAGCGCGTGGCCTATGGTTCGAAGGTCTTCGTGGACGACGGCGACAAGGTGAAGCGCGGCCAGCGTCTGGCCGAGTGGGACCCCTACACCCGTCCGATCATGACGGAAGTCGAGGGTATCGTGCATTTCGAGGACGTCGTCGACGGTCTCTCCGTGCTCGAAGCCACCGACGAGTCGACCGGCATCACCAAGCGTCAGGTCATCGACTGGCGTTCGACCCCGCGTGGTTCGGACCTCAAGCCGGCGATCGTCATCAAGGACGCGAGCGGCAACGTCTTGAAGGTAGCACGTGGTGGCGAAGCCCGCTTCCACCTGTCCGTCGAGGCGATCCTGTCGGTCGAGCCTGGTCAGAAGGTTTCCCAGGGTGACGTGCTTGCGCGTTCGCCGCTGGAAAGCGCCAAGACCAAGGACATCACCGGTGGTCTGCCGCGTGTTGCCGAACTGTTCGAAGCCCGTCGTCCGAAGGACCACGCCATCATCGCTGAGATCGATGGTACGATCCGTCTGGGCCGCGACTACAAGAACAAGCGTCGCGTCATCATCGAGCCGGCGGAAGACGGTGTCGAGCCTGTCGAATACCTGATCCCGAAGGGCAAGCCCTTCCACCTTCAGGAAGGCGACTATATCGAAAAGGGTGACTACATCCTCGACGGTAACCCGGCTCCGCACGACATCCTGGCGATCAAGGGCGTCGAGGCACTTGCCTCGTACCTGGTCAACGAAATCCAGGAAGTCTACCGACTGCAGGGCGTTGTGATCAACGACAAGCACATCGAGGTGATCGTTCGCCAGATGCTGCAGAAGGTTGAGATCACCGACGCAGGCGACAGCCAGTACATCGTGGGCGACAATGTCGACCGTATCGAACTGGACGACAACAACGAGCGCCTGATCGAGGAAGGCAAGAAGCCGGCATACGGCGAACCTGTCCTTCTCGGTATCACCAAGGCCTCGCTGCAGACGCCGTCGTTCATCTCGGCTGCATCCTTCCAGGAAACCACCAAGGTTCTCACGGAAGCTGCAATCGCCGGCAAGACCGATACGCTGCAGGGCCTGAAGGAAAACGTCATCGTCGGCCGCCTCATCCCGGCTGGTACCGGCGGCACCATGACGCAGATCCGCCGCATCGCCACTTCGCGCGACGACCTCATCCTCGAGGAACGCAAGAAGGGCTCGGGCGCCGACGTGGCAACCCCGATGCTGCAGAACCTTGCAGGCGAAAGCGCTCCGGCTGCCGAGTAATCGGAAAGCCTGATCGTCCTCAATGAACAAAGGCCGCCCGGAGCGATCCAGGCGGTCTTTTTCGTTCCGGCAAGGCGGCAACGGGGCTGAGGTCGCAAGGGCGGGCAGGGTGTTCTGCGCCCCGTCAGCAGGATCTGAAGCGTCAAAAGAAAAAGGCCGATCGATCGACCGGCCTTCGAGCTCTTGCAGGCTGACGGGATCGTCTCAGGCGAAACGAATGATCGCCACTTCGCCTTCCAGCGCGCCCTGATAGGCCGACGCATGCGGCTCCTCGTCCGGTGCGCCATTGATCATGCCGATCTGGTCGAGGTCGGCTTCCAGGAAGCCTTCTTCGGAGAGCGCGTTCAAGGTCAGGCGTACGGCGGTGTCGTCATCCGGGGCAGTCAGAATGACATGCAGATCGATCGGCTCGCCGCCTTCGGTCTCATAGGCCTTGGCGATCACGATGAAGACCATCGGCTCGTCGCGTGTATTGTCGTTGTCAGGGTTGGTGATCATGGCGTCCGGTCTTCTTGCTGGAGGAAACGATTCTCTGGTTCCGGCCGATTCGACCAGACGGGCAGGGCGGTTGACCCTTCATCTCTCCTTATCTAGAAGTTTCCCTCGGCAAGCCAAGCCAAATCAGGACCGATCCGGCATTTTCCCGCGTCAAATGGCCCGGCACCGTCTCCGCCGGGGTCTGGAATCCATTAATTCTCGTTTGAGACTTGACGCAAAGAGGGGAAAACAGTAGTACCCCGGCCATCGGAGCCTATGTGAGACCGGGTTTTTTGGGACGCCATGTCCTGAAGTTCGTCTCAAACAAGTCTCCAAACGCACGTTGACGACACGAATGCTGCACGCACGACGCGTCTTTCGGGATGCGTCCTCTGTCTTTTGTGGTCCATCCGCGAAAAACGGGTCGGGCCACATTTTGCGCATGAAGAAAACTGTGCGGCCGCCGCCGGAAACGGCAAACCAAAGGGCCTGAGAGGGCTTGAGACTAGATTTTGCAAGGGATGGGTATATGCCTACCGTAAACCAGCTGATCCGCAAGCCGCGTCAGGCACAGGTAAAGCGCAATAAGGTTCCTGCTCTGCAGGAAAATCCGCAGAAGCGCGGCGTTTGCACCCGCGTCTACACCACGACCCCGAAGAAGCCGAACTCGGCTCTGCGTAAGGTTGCCAAGATCCGTCTGACCAATGGCTTCGAAGTCATCGGCTACATTCCGGGCGAAGGCCACAACCTGCAGGAACACTCTGTCGTCATGATCCGTGGCGGCCGCGTAAAGGACTTGCCGGGCGTGCGTTACCACATCATCCGCGGCGTTCTCGATACCCAGGGTGTCAAGAACCGCAAGCAGCGCCGCTCCAAGTACGGTGCGAAGCGTCCGAAGTAATTCGGCCATTACCAGATATCCGGCGCTGCGCGAGGTTCTCCGCGTGATAAAGCGTCCCTAACCGTTGAGAGACAAATAGTATGTCCCGTCGCCATAGTGCAGAAAAGCGCGAAATCAATCCGGACCCGAAGTTCGGCGATCTCGTCGTCACTAAGTTCATGAACGCCATCATGCTTCACGGCAAGAAGTCCGTCGCTGAAAGTATCGTCTACGGTGCGTTCGACGTCGTTCAGTCCAAGGCCAAGGCTGAGCCGATCGCGATCTTCCATCAGGCGCTCGACAATGTCGCGCCGCATGTTGAAGTCCGTTCGCGCCGCGTTGGTGGTGCAACCTACCAGGTCCCGGTCGACGTTCGTCCGGAGCGCCGCCAGGCCCTCGCCATCCGCTGGCTGATCACTGCAGCGCGCAAGCGCAACGAAACCACTATGGTCGACCGTCTGTCCGGCGAGCTGCTCGATGCCGCCAACAACCGCGGTAGCGCCGTCAAGAAGCGCGAAGACACCCACAAGATGGCCGACGCAAACCGCGCCTTCTCGCATTACCGCTGGTAATCCACCGATCGAATATTGAAAGGCAGTCCGTTATGGCTCGCGAATATAAAATCGAAGACTACCGCAACTTCGGTATCATGGCGCACATCGACGCCGGCAAGACCACGACCACCGAACGCATCCTCTACTACACCGGTAAGTCTCACAAGATCGGCGAAGTCCATGACGGCGCTGCTACGATGGACTGGATGGAGCAGGAGCAGGAACGCGGTATCACCATCACGTCCGCTGCCACCACGACCTTCTGGAAAGGTCGCGACGGCAAGATGCGCCGCTTCAACATCATCGACACCCCCGGCCACGTCGACTTCACCATCGAAGTCGAACGCTCGCTGCGCGTTCTCGACGGTGCCGTTGCTCTGCTCGACGCCAACGCTGGTGTTGAGCCGCAGACCGAAACCGTATGGCGTCAGGCTGAAAAGTACCACGTCCCGCGGATGATCTTCTGCAACAAGATGGACAAGACCGGTGCTGACTTCTACCGCTCGGTAGAGATGATCAAGACCCGTCTCGGCGCCACCGCTGTTGTGATGCAGTTGCCCATCGGCGCAGAAACCGAATTCAAGGGCGTTGTCGACCTGATCGAGATGAACGCGCTCGTCTGGCGCGATGAGTCGCTGGGCGCTGCCTGGGACGTTGTCGAGATCCCGGAAGACCTGAAGGCCAAGGCTGACGAATATCGCGAAAAGCTGATCGAGACCGTTGTCGAGATCGACGAACAGGCGATGGAAGACTACTTGAACGGCATCATGCCGGACAACGACAAGATCCGTGCCCTGGTTCGTCGCGGCACCATCGACGTCAAGTTCCATCCGATGTTCTGCGGCACCGCCTTCAAGAACAAGGGCGTTCAGCCGCTGCTCGACGCCGTCGTCGACTACCTGCCGTCGCCGCTCGACATTCCGGCGATCAAGGGCATCGATGCCAAGACCGAAGCGGAAATCGAGCGTCACGCTGACGATTCTGAGCCGCTCGCCATGCTCGCGTTCAAGATCATGAACGACCCCTTCGTGGGTTCGCTCACCTTCGCACGTATCTACTCGGGCAAGCTCGAAAAGGGCGTCTCGGTCATGAACACGGTCAAGGACAAGCGCGAGCGCGTCGGCCGCATGCTGCAGATGCACTCGAACAGCCGTGAAGACATCGAAGAAGCCTTCGCAGGCGACATCGTTGCTCTCGCCGGCCTCAAGGAAACCACGACGGGTGACACGCTCTGCGATCCCCTGAAGCCGGTTATCCTCGAGCGCATGGAATTCCCCGAGCCGGTCATCCAGATCGCGATCGAGCCGAAGTCCAAGGGCGACCAGGAAAAGATGGGCCTTGCGCTCAACCGTCTGGCTGCCGAAGACCCGTCCTTCCGCGTCAAGACCGACCAGGAATCCGGCCAGACCATCATCGCTGGCATGGGCGAACTTCACCTCGACATTCTCGTTGACCGTATGCGTCGCGAGTTCAAGGTTGAAGCCACCGTCGGTGCTCCGCAGGTTGCTTACCGCGAAACCATCACGCGTCAGCACGAAGAAGACTACACGCACAAGAAGCAGTCCGGTGGTACCGGTCAGTTCGCGCGCGTCAAGCTCGTCTTCGAACCGAACCCGGAAGGCGACGACTTCAAGTTCGAATCCAAGATCGTCGGCGGTGCTGTTCCGAAGGAATACATCCCGGGCGTTCAGAAGGGTATCGAGAGCGTTCTTTCCTCTGGTCCGCTCGCTGGCTTCCCGATGCTGGGCGTCAAGGCGACCCTCATCGACGGCGCGTTCCACGATGTTGACTCGTCGGTTCTCGCCTTCGAAATCGCCTCGCGTGCCTGCTTCCGTGAAGCAGCCAAGAAGGCTGGCGCACAGCTGCTCGAGCCGATGATGAAGGTCGAAGTCGTAACGCCGGAAGACTATGTCGGCGACGTTATCGGCGATCTGAACTCGCGTCGTGGCCAGATCCAGGGCCAGGAACAGCGCGGCATTGCGATCGTGATCAACGCTCACGTCCCGCTCGCCAACATGTTCAAGTACGTCGACAACCTGCGCTCCATGTCGCAGGGCCGTGCACAGTACTCGATGACCTTCGATCACTACGCACCGGTCCCGTCGAACGTTGCTGCCGAAATCCAGGCAAAGTATTCCGGTCAGAAGTGACCGGGATACCCCGCCCGTCCAATTGAAGATTGAGTTTCCCCGCACGGGGACCAGAAAATGGAGAGCCGAAAATGGCAAAGAGTAAGTTTGAGCGCACAAAGCCGCACGTCAACATTGGGACGATCGGCCACGTCGACCACGGCAAGACGTCTCTGACGGCAGCGATCA
>NZ_LMJE01000002.1 GCF_001429245.1 Rhizobium sp. Root274 | reverse complement strand
AGGCCGCAGGTTCAAATCCTGCCCCCGCAACCACATCAAGCATAATCGATCACCGCTCCCATTTAACGGGGGCGGTTTTTGCGTTTGTGTTAGCGTAAGCCGCGAGGAGCTTTTGCGTTTGAGTTCCTGACCTGATACCCTGAACTTCCTCCAAGATTTGGTAGAGTCTGTCACATCAAGGAGACGGACGGATGAAGCGTTCACGGTTCACGGAAGAACAGATCATCGGGATATTGAAGGAGCAGGAGGTGGGCGCGACGACGGTTGATGTCTGCCGCAAGCACGGCATCTCGGATGCAACCTTCTACAAATACAAGGCGAAGTATGGCGGCATGGACGTGTCGGATGCTCGCAAGCTGAAGGCGCTTGAGGACGAGAATGCCATACTGAAGAAGCTGCTCGCCCAGCCCATGCTGGACAATGCGATCCTGAAGGATGTCGCTGCAAAAAAATTGTGACGCCCGATGTGAAGCGGAATGCGGTGGCTCACGTCTGTGCCACGTGTGTGCGCGGCATGGAGTGTGCCAGCGTCGGGCGTGCGAGGTTTTGTCGGTGGATCGGTCGAGCATGCGATATCGCAGCGTGCGGCCACACGATGCATCCATCCGTGAGGCGATGAAGAAGGTGGCATCCGAGCGTCGCCGCTTCGATTATCCCTTGGCCGACACGTGATTACCATGCAATCACCGTAAGGCGCCGCATCCACGTCATGCTCGACCGGCAGGGGATCGTCATGAACCTGAAGAAGCTTCGGCGTCTCTATCGGGAGGAGAAGCTGACGGTGCGCAAGCGCGGCGGCCGAAAGCGGTCTTGGGGACGAGTGATCCCCTGGCTCTGCCGTCGCGCCCCAATGAGCGCTGGAGCCTGGACTTCGTCAGCGATGCCTTCACCGACGGTCGCCGCTTCCGCGTTCTGGCTGTCGTCGGCGACTCACTCGCGAATGCCTGTGCCTGGTCGCCGACACATCCCTGTCAGGCGCTCGGCTTGCCTGCGAGCTCGGTGGTCTCGTCGCCAAACGCCGAAGACCGAGGACGATTGTCTTCGATAACGGCACGGAGATGACCACTCATCGGTGCGTTGAGAAGCGAACGCCCTAGGCATTCGCCAGACGTTCGAACCCTTCGGATTCAATTGGGGCTCCCGTCGCATTATTGATAATCGTTCTATGAGTGCTAATCGCCTTTACTAAAGGCCATAGGCCAGCAGTTCACGAAGATCCATGTCCGTTGCGCAGACCCAGACATAAGACGTCGATGCCCGCCGCCAATTCTAAGGCGCTTGAGGCAGTGCTGTACCGTGCGACACCAAGCGCCGCACAGGACATTTCCCGCCGTGCCCAAACATGCAGCGGATATCGTTCTGCAATGGCCGCCGCCCTAGGGGCGCCCTGATCGCCAAGGCCGATGAAACCAACTCGGACAGGTTCACTCACTTGGTCTCTCCGGCCATCCTGTCTGCCATATCCCAAAGCCGATCCGCGTTGGCGCTGTCGAGCGCGTAGGCTGCCACGCCTTCGAGCCTGCCAGCCGGCCGTTGTGCAACGAGCGGCGCCTGCTGGCAGTCGTCGAAATACCGGCCGCTAAGGCCCTCGACCAGCGGAGACGCCGCCAGTAGCACGGATGTCGCGGCGCCTTGCTCCGGGGACTTGCGAAACTCTTCCGGTGTCCTGAGGCCCCCGGTATGCCGTTGAAGGTTCGTGGCGATGGCGCCAGGATTCAGGGCATTGGAGACGATACCGTCAGAGGGCCAGCGATCCCTGATGCCGACCGATAGCAGGATACACGCGGTCTTGGACTGCGCGTAGGCCAGCAGCGGATTGTAGGGGATGAAATGGAAATGCGGGTCATCCCAGAACACCGGACCGAACAGGCTACCCGTCGAGCTGACCGAAACGACGCGCGCATTGCCGGCCCTGGCGAGATGGCGGCGCAGGCCAAGCGTCAAGGCGAAGTGACCGAGAAAATTTGTCGCAAACTGCATTTCATGGCCCTCGGCATTGCGCTGCAGGTCCGGCAACGCCATAATTCCTGCGTTGTTGACCAGAGCATGCAGGGGGCTTTCCCAGTTCTCGGTAAACCGCCTGACGGAATTCAGGTCTGATAGGTCGAGCGGACGCACGTCGATCTGTCCGTTTCCGGTTTCCGCCCTCAGGTTCCGCGCGACCTCTTCCGCTGCATCATTGCGACGCGCAGCGATTGTGACGGAAGCTCCGGCGGCGGCGAGACTTTTCACCGTTTCAATCCCAATACCGCTCGCGCCGCCGGTGACAATCATCGTCTTGCCTGTCAGGTCAATGCCGGACAGCACCTGCGCAGCGGTTGAGGAAAATCCGAAAGGAAATGGTTGTGACATTGATTGGACCTTTGACTGTCGTGGGTTGCAAGGCAGATACCATTTCGGCATTGTTTGGATTAGATGGACACGAACGAACAGCATGATGAGAGTTTTCGTACAACGTTAGCCCTGTCGCCGGCAGAGCTGACGGCCTTTGTTGCCGTTGCCCAATCTGGCGGATTTCGTGCCGCTGCACGGCGATGCAATCTCAGTCCATCCGCCCTCAGTCACAGCGTCGCTAATCTCGAGACGCGCCTGAATGTGCAGCTTTTCCATCGTTCAACCCGCAATGTCTCGCTGACCGATGCGGGGCAGCGGTTCTTTTCCCGCCTTGGTCCAGCGCTGCAGGAGATCGAACAGGCCATCGAGGAACTGGGCGATTTCAGCGCAACTCCATCCGGCACGATCCGGATCAATGCCGATGCCACGGCTGCAGAGCAAGTTCCGAGGCCGATGCTTTTGAAGTTCATGGCTTCGTATCCGGGTGTCCAGATCGAGATCGTCAGCGAGAGGCGGCTCGTCGATATTGCCGAGCACGGGTTTGATTGCGGCATTCGATCCAGCGAAATCGTCTCTGAAGACATGATCGCCATTTCGCTCGGGCCGATGCAGCAGCATGTCGTTGTGGCTGCTCCTTCTTACCTTGAAATGGCGGCGCCACTACGCTCTCCGGCAGACCTGACGTATCACCGGTGCATCCAGCTCCGGATGCCGAATGGCCGATTGTACCGCTGGGAGTTCGAGCACCGGGGCGAAGCTCTCGTGGTCGAGACGAAGGGGAGCCTTATCCTTGACAGCTCCCGCCTCATTCTTGCTGCGACATTGGATGGCTACGGGCTCGGCTATTTGACCCGATGGATGGCCGGACCAGCCCTGGATCAGGGATTGCTGGTGCAAGCGCTGCCGGAATGGACGCCGCCCTATCCCGGACTGTGCCTCTATTATCCGCGCCACCGTCACCTGAGTGCCACGATGCGCGCATTCGTCACCTATCTGCGAGAGCAGGCTTCGCATTTTCGCTGACGCGTGGTCGAATATCATTAGCCCTGCGACGTGATCTGCTAGCCGCAGTTTCGAAATGCCCGCTGGAGATGGTCGCAAATTGCGCGGTTGCCGGTCAGGATACCGTCTCCCGTCGCAATCTCTCCGCCAGCAAGTGTGGTGGCCTGCCCGCCCGCTTCGGTGACGAGCAGGCTTCCGGCCAGCCAGTCGCCTGGGTCATTGCCGGTTTCCCAGAAACCATCCAGCCGGCCTGCTGCAACATAGGCCAGTTGAAGAGATGCGGCTGCCATGGGCCTGATGACAAAGACATTGTCCGAGGCAGCTCTCAACAGCGCAATTGCGCGGTCCCGCTCCTCTCGCCCCACCTGCGCGAGTGGTGGAATGGATGTGCCGAGCGCCGAAGAGCCGGGGTCCCGCTTGGGAGACACCGCCAAGTTTCTTCCGTTGCAGGTCGCACCACAACCCTGTTGCGCTACAAAGGTTTCCTTCAGCACCGGATCATGCACGATGGAAAAAACAGGCCGGCCACCCATGATCAGAACCAGCGAGCTCGACCAGAGGGGCAGGCCCTGAATGAAATGATAGGCTCCGTCGACAGGATCATAGAGCCAGTAAGGACGTTCTTCCTGCCTGATGACGTGGTCTTCGTCCGCCCAGCCGATATTGGGATAGTTGATCGAGAGGGTGGCGCGTAATTCCTCGCCAGCCTGAGCACTGATGCGCCTTATCCAGTCGATGACCGTCGGAAGGGGTTGATCGGGTTCCGGACGCTCGCCAAGGATGGCAAGGCGCGCTGCGGCATTACAGACAAGCTCGACAACTCTTGTCGTATCAATGGTGAGATTGCGCATGAAGGTCTCGCTGTTATTGTGTCGAGCTTCAGGATAAACATCCTGGTCCGCGCGGCCATTCGCATTCTCAGGAGGGCGCAATGTCAGTCAAGAAGCCGGTATTTCCTCGGAAAAGTGCCAGTCAGACCCGGTCGCTTTACACAGTCGAATGTATTGTCGAGGCAGCTGCTCGCATTCTGGAAGAGGACGGAATGGAGCGCTACACCACCAACGCGATCGCGGAGCGGGCAGGCGTGAGCGTCGGCTCGCTGTATCAGTACTTCCCCAACAAAGATTCGATCACGGCGGAGCTCTGGCGACGGTCAAGGTCGACGCTAATCAAGGATGTCGCGATCGCATCACGTCATGCGGACTGGCGCCTTGCTATCATCGGCATGGCCGATGCCGCCGTCCGGCACCAGTTGCAACGCCCAGATCTCGCAGTCCTGCTAGACCGCCAGCAGCAGCATTTCGAAAGCGCAGATGTCAACGGTCCAATCGCCAGCATGATATTGCCTTATATCGAGCAGGTGCTGGCAGCCTCGAAACTGCCTCTGCCTTATGGCCCTTCCGCCATGGCGTCCGATCTGTTTTCCATCACCCGGGGACTGACCGACAGCACCGCAGCCACAGGCGAACGAGATTCATCGTCACTGTTCGGCCGCGTCTGCCGAGCCCTTTTCGGATATCTACGCATCGACCAAGGTGATTTCGCGGATCGGGAACGGTATCCGGCCGCACAGGCGCAAACTCCATGATCACTGGGCATGCAAGGATGAGTGCAGACGCTCACTTTTGTTTCCGCAATGCCCTGACATCCAGCGAAGGCGGGCGCCCGAACTGGCGTGCATATTCGCGGCTGAACTGATTGGAGCTTTCATAGCCGACCCTGAAGGCCACAGTCGTAGCGTTGCCTTCGCCTGACATCAGCAGGGCCCGCGCATGCAGCAGGCGGACATGCTTGTGATATTGCAAAGGGCTGTATGCGGTTACGGCTTTGAAGTGGCGATGAAAGGCCGAGACACTGAGCGCCGCCATGTCGGCCAGGGTCTCCACCCGCAATGGCCGCGCAAAGTTCTCCCGTATCCAGCGGATCGCGCGTTCGATCCCCGCGAACGGAGTTTCCGGGGTGGCGATGTCGCGCAGCATAAAGCCGAGAGGTCCCTGCAGCACGCGGAGCAGGATCTCTCGCTCATAGAGCGGTGCAAACAGCGCTATCTCTTCCGGCCGCTCCATCAGGCGCATCATCCGCACCCAGGCGTCCAGGAGATCGTCTGAAACCGGCGCGACCGAAAAGCCGGTGCCAACAGGAGGAGCTCTGCCATGATTGGGCAAGTCTGCCAGAAGCTCCGCCAGGATTGCGGGCTCCAGCGACAGACTGACGGCGAGATAAGGATCGCCATCATCCGAAGCGCTGACCGATCCAACCGCTGGCAGATCGACGGACATGACGAAATAGGTCGCCGGATCGTAGCGCAATGTGCGATCGCCGATCGTCATCGTCTTGGATCCAGCAAGAATTAGGTTAATCATCGGCTCATAGACCGTGGCCAGCCGGTGCGCCGGGATCTCGCCCTTGACCATCGCGATACGGGGAATGCCGGTTTCCGTCCGCCGATTTTCCGCCCGCGATGCCAGTCGACGCAGTTCGATAAGCCGATTTTCCATGTCACGCATCCTCTCAGAGGAATATGCAATGCGCAATGACCAAGCAGGAATAGGCATGTTCCAGCGAGGATCGTGAAGGCGCGCCCGGTGTCGTCAGTGCTATCGGTCGCCCATCAGATCAAAGGAGCAACTATGCCTATCGTCATCATCACTGGTGGAAGTCGTGGAATTGGAGCGAGCGCGGCGCTCGCATGTGCCGAGCGCGGAATGGGCGTCGTGCTGACATACAACGCCAATCCTGAAGCGGCTGAAAACGTTGTCGAGCGCATCCGGCAACGGGGTGGTCAGGCGACCGCCTTGAAGCTCGACGTTGCGGATACGGCCTCTTTTCCGGCGTTCCGCGATGAGGTCGCGCGAAGGCTTGAAACTGTCTGGAATGCGGACCGGTTCGACGTTCTCGTTAACAATGCGGGTTTCGGCCAGTTCAATCCCATTGTCTCAGTGACCGGGAATGAGTTCGATGCGCTCTATCGGGTGCATCTGAAAGGTCCGTTCTTCCTGACGCAAACACTCTTGCCGCTGATGGCGGATGGCGGCCATGTGGTCAATGTCAGCAGCGCCACGACCCGCGTGGCCACGGCTGGCGTGGCGCCCTATGCCAGCTTCAAGGGCGGTCTGGAGGTGCTGACACGGTACATGGCAAAGGAGTTCGGGGATCGACGCATCCGCGCCAACTCGATCGCGCCGGGAGCGATCCGCACGGATCTGGGCGGCGGTTTGAATGATGAGTTCGAGGCCCTGCTGGCCGGGCAGACGGCGCTCGGTCGCATCGGCGAGCCCGATGATGTCGGCGCAATGATCGCCAACCTGTTGGGCGACGACAACCGCTGGATCAATGCGCAGACCATCGAGGTGTCTGGCGGATACATCGCCTGATCGGCACGAGAACTCTGAGAGAAGGAGAAATTGCTATGACACCACCAACAGCCGGCATCTGGCAGAAGGCCGTGAATGCCCTGATTGCGGCTTTGAATTCCTTCGATACCAGCCGCGTCCAGGTGTTGTTTACCGCCGATGCGGTGATCGATGATCCCTCGACCGGACATAGTTTCGAAGGACATGCCGGCATCGCCGATTATGTCGAGCGGTACTTCAAGGGTTATCATACGGTGACGCGCTTGCTCTCGATTGATGACCTCGGCGACGACAGAGCCCGTGTCCGGGTGGATTTCACCGGTGATTTCGGCCACGAGATTGGCCTGCTCGTCATCCAGAAAAATGCGAACGGGCTGTTCGTTCGCATAGATGCCGATCTCGAATAGGATCCGCGGACAGCCTGCGCGGGTGGACCGACAGGCTGATCGGTTTTGCAACGGGCGTCCGCGCGTGCCTGGCTGCTAGGCGCCCGGGAACGCCATGGGCAAGTCGTGGACGATCACATGTCTTGCGATGCGCCAGGAACCGTTGACCCGGCGCAGACGCGGCCGATAGTAGCCTGATTCGATTGGCGTGATCGTCCCTTGAGCGCCGCTTACACCTGCCGGCCATCCGCCGGCCGGCCGCTCAAGCCCGACGGTGTTGTAGACAATGAACTGTGCGTCAATCGTGGCCTCGTCGCCGTCAATAGTGACGATGTGGTCAAAGGTCGTGTGGTGGCTCCAGCCGCGCTCCGGATGCGGTGCCATCATCTCGCGTACGGCGTTGCCGATCGTCTCGGCGCCGGACAGTTCTCCCAGCTTGGTCTGGGCGCCGCGATTGCTATAGAAAATTTCCACCGTTGCATCCGGCAGAAAGTTATCTGCCATCGCCTTGGGATCGCGATGATCGGCGGCGCGGACATAGCGGGCAAGCACTTCAATGACGTCGGATCGTTCTGACATTGTCTTCACTCCATTGGTGATAAAGATTTTGCGGGCAGGTTCAGGGCTGCTGAAAGTCGGTCGATACCGAGACGTTGCGCCAAGCTTCGATGATCGCGGCATCGGATCGGTGTTTTGCTTCGATGGCAGCAATGGTGTCGCTTCCCAGCGGCAGGCGAACCGGGGGTTCCGGCGCATCGGCCAGCTCCAAGACGACCTGGGCCAGCCTATCCGGATTGCCGGGCTGTCGCTGGTTCATCGCTGCGGCTCTATCGCGCACGGCGCCGGCGGTTGCGGCATAGTCGGCGATTTCATTTTGCCCGATGCGCAGCGACGTGGCGTCGAGGAAATCGGTGCGGAAATAGCCCGGCTCTATGGCCGTGACGTCGATGCCGAGTGGAGCGAGTTCGGCGCGCAGCGATTCTGACAGAGCCTCGACGGCAAATTTGGTGGCCGAATAGATGCCGAAGCCGGGCCCTGCACGATAGCCGCCGATCGATGAGAAGTTGAGGATCCTGCCAGACCGTTGTTTGCGCATCACCGGTAGAATGGCGCGGGTGACGGCAAGCAGGCCGAACACATTGGTGCGAAACAGCGCCTCTACCTCTTCCGCGCTTGCCTCTTCCACGGCTGAGACCAGCCCATATCCCGCATTGTTGACGAGCACGTCGATGCGGCCAAAGTGGGCATGGGCTTGATCGGCCGCAGCCGCTGCCTGCCGAGCGTCGTTCACGTCGAGTGCGACTGCGAGCAGCTTGTCACTCTGCCCCAACCGATCAGTGACCGATTGGGGATTGCGGGCGGTGGCGACGACGGCGTCGCCCCGCGCCAGCGCTTTTTCGGCGATGCGTGCACCAAAGCCGCGCGATGCGCCGGTAATGAACCAGGTCTTCATAGACTTGCTCCTATCTCTGTCGCCGTCAGACGGCGTCGGCGACGGACACCACGATCTTGCCGGCAGCGCTGCGATCGGCGAGCGCCGCATGGGCCTCCGTCACCGCATCGATCGCAAAGGTTCTCGGATCGAGCCGCGGAACGAGCTTGCCGGCCTCCACCAGCACGGCGGCCTCCCGCAGGATTTCACCGTAGTGTGCACGGCCGATTCCGTTCAGGAGCGGCGCCAGAGTGAAGACGCCCGAATAGGTGCCTGCCTTGAATGAAAGCGGCGCCAGCGCATGCGTGCCCCAGCCAAGGCAGCTGACGACATGGCCGAAGCGCTTGACGGCCTGGAAGGAGGCATCGAGAACCGCGCCGCCGCCGGTATCATAGACCAGGTCAAAACCTTCGCCGCCGGTGTGGAGCGCGACATAGTCCTCGAGCTTTTCCGCCGCGTAGTCGATCGGCGTTGCCCCCATGGAGCGTATGAAATCGGCTTTGCCAGCGCTGTCGGTCGCAAACACCTTGGCGCCGAGCGCCACGCCCAACTGAACCGCGACATGGCCGACCCCGCCACCGCCGCCCTGCACGAGCAGGGTCTGGCCGGGCCGGACGCGGGCGCGGTCGACAAGACCCTCCCAGGCGGTGATAGTGACGAGCGGGAGCGCTGCCGCCTCGCGCATGGTCAGGTTGGCAGGCTTCAACGCCAGAAGTCTCGCATCGACCGATGCATATTCTGCCAGTGTCCCCTGAATGCCGCCGACGCCACCGGTCATGCCGTAGACTGCATCGCCAGGACGAAAGGCCTTGACGTCAGGCGCGACCGCCTCGACCACGCCGGCCAGGTCAATGCCCAGAACGGCTGGCAGCGGATGGCGGGCGTGGGCTGCGGCGCCGGCCCGGATCTTGGTGTCGAGCGGGTTGACGCCACTGGCATGGATGCGAACGAGAACCTCGCCGAGGTTCGGTGCGGGGCGTGCGATCTCGGCGAGGCGGAAGGCTCCATCATTGGTTTCGACGAGGGCGGCCTTCATGGTTTGTGTGTTGCGGGTCATGGCACTCTCCTTGTTGCTGGGACAAATATGTGCTCAACAAAGCTGCATGACGATCATAAGTATTGCACGAAGCACGTGCAGAAATGCATGGAGGGTCTTTTGAAAGATTTCGAGTGGAGCGACCTTCCGATCTTTCTCGCTATTGCCCGGGAAGGCACGCTGATCGCGGCAGCCAGGCGCCTCAAGCAGACGCAACCGACTATGGGACGACGCTTGCGCGTCCTTGAACAGGCCGTGGGTGCGAGCCTCTTCCAGCGCACCAATGACGGCTTCGTTCTCACCGACGAGGGTCAGGCTCTCTATGCCCATGCCCTACGCATGGAAGAGGAAGCCCAAGCCATGCAGCGCGAACTGGCGGGCAGCGTGAAAGGTCTTGATGGCCTCTTGCGGCTCTCTTGTTCCGACTGGTTTGGCACGACCGTGCTGAGCCCGGTACTGGCGGAATTCAGCCGGCTTCACCCGAACGTAACGGTGGAACTCCTCACCGATCCGCGGCTATACAGCCTGTCGAGGCGGGAGGCGGATCTCGTTATGCGCATCACCCCCTTCGACGAGCCGGAGGTGATTGCTCGCAAGCTGGTGACCATTCCCTACGGGCTCTACGCCACGCCTGGACATCCTGCACCGACCCTTGGAGACGGCGAGGGAAGTCCACTGATCCTGATGGATACGGCCTTTGGCGGCATGCCTGATGTGAACTGGGTGACGCAGGCGCTTCCTCGGGCAAAGGTCGTTTGCCGCAGCAATAATCGCGAGGTGCAGGCCCGGCTCTGCGCGCTTGGCGCCGGCTTTGCAGTGCTGCCGCAGCCGCTCGCAAAGGCCACGCCTGGAATTCACATGGTGGATCTCGGCAGCGAACCGCCATCCCGAGATACCTGGATCGGGTATCACCGGGATCTGAAGCGCCTGCCGCGTCTTCGTGCGCTGCTCGATCTCATCCTGGAGCGGATCGCACTCGCCCCGATGTAAGGGGCCGTGAGGGGCGACAGCGCGCTTGTGAACCAGGCCTCAGTTGAGCATCCTGTTCTCCCTGAGGATGGGCACGGCCATGTCAATGAAGGCCCGGACCTTGGCGGGTGCGCTTCGGCCTTCCGGGTAGAGAAGGTGGATGGGAAGCGGTGGCTCCTCATAGTCGCCAAGCACAATCTGCAGATCGCCGGCCGCCAGCGACGGGCCGATCTGGTAATGCAGCACACGCGTGAGCCCCCAGCCCTGACGTGCCGCATTGATTGCCGCCTCGTTGGTGTTGCATTGCAGGGCCGGGGTGATCGTCACCTTCTGATCGCCGGCGAAACGCCATTCCGGCGAGGCCCAGGCGCTGGTCGGGGCCGCGATGCGATGATCGCGCAGATCGGCAGGGGAGGCGGGAACGCCATGCTGCTCAAAATAATCGGGCGCGCCGCAGATCACGTGCCTCACCGCTCCCACCTTGACGGCGGTAAAGCCGGAATCCGGCAGATGGCCGATGCGCACCGCCACATCGACGCTGTCCTCGATCATATTGATGGGGCGGTCGATAAACAGCGTTCGGGCCCGCATCCCGGGATAGGCTTTCAGATAGCCGATCACGATCGGCAGCACATACATCTGTCCGAACAGCGTGGATGCCGTGATGGCAAGCGTTCCAGTCGGCGTGGCATAGCTTCCGCCGGCGATTGCCTCGGCCTCGGCAATGTCGGCCAGGATGCGCCGGCAGTCGCCGAGATAGCGGCTTCCGGCCTCCGTCATCTTCACCGAGCGGGTGGTGCGTACGAAGAGGCGGGCGCCGATGAGATCCTCCAGAGCCGCAACGGTTCGGGTCACGGCCGGGGCGCTCATGTTCATATGCCGCGCCGTCTCGGCAAAACTCTCGGTCTCCGCCACCTTGACGAAAATCCGCATCGCCTGCCATCGATCCATAGTCTTTCCCCGGACGCCCTTGCGGCCATATTTGCACCGATCCCCGTCGGGCGCCAGTCGGAACCGGCGCCATCTGAGGCTTATCGAATGGCGGGCAGTCTCAGGTCGGACGTCCCGACTTGGCTGCCGCAAAGGCTTCGATTGCCTGACAGACCTGCTCGTCGAGACCGGCACGCCGCGCCCGATCCCGGCTGTCCGAATCCGGCGCAAGCGCAAGCGTGATAGCCCGTGACAGCTGAAAATCGAAGCTCGACCCTTGCCGCAGGGCATCGAGTTCCGCTCCCGTAAAGCCCAGGGAGCGGGCAGACTGTTCAGATAGACGCAGGCGCTCGTCATCGCCACCGGCGGCGGCGAGCGCGATGTCGATTGAAAAACGCGCCCGCGTATCTAGCTTGAACTGACCCATGACGACGGTCTTCCCTGTCTTAGAAGCCGAAATGGCTGAGGCCCGGGTAATCGTCCGGACGCCGGCCCAGCGGCCAGAGGAATTTGCGATCCGCTTCCGCAATCGGCTGCTCATTAATGCTAGCGTGGCGGGCGCGCATCAGGCCATCCTCGGCAAATTCCCAGTTCTCGTTGCCATAGGCGCGAAACCAGTGACCGCTGTCGTCGCGGTATTCATAGGCGTAGCGCACTGCAATGCGATTGTCCTGGAACGCCCAAAGCTCCTTGATCAGACGGTAGTCCAGTTCCTTGTTCCACTTGCGCGTCAGAAAGGCCTCTGCTTCGGCACGGCCGATGAGGAACTCGGCGCGGTTGCGCCAGCGAGTGTCAAGCGTATAGGCGAGGGCGACCTTGGCGGCATCGCGGCTGTTCCAGCCGTCTTCGGCAAGGCGCACCTTTTCGATGGCCGACTGTTCGTTGAAGGGGGGTAGGGGTGGGCGAGACATGCGCGTTTTCCATCTTGAAAGGGCAAGGCGAGAAGGACGACCAATGCAAACACAGGCCGCCCTTCGCAGTCAGGCGGCGAGAGCGGAAATCCGGGGGAAATCGATCTCGGTGCCCAGCGCCTCGTTGACATAATTGGTGAAGGTATTGAGCGCGACATGAGCGATGATCTCGAGGATCTCGGCATCGCCGTAACCTGCCGCCCGCACTCGCTCGACCGCGGCAACGGTCACGGCACCGCGCGACAGCGTCAATGCGCGGGAGAATTCCACGGCGGCTGCGGCCTTGGCGTCGAGCGACGTGCCCTGCCGATTGGCCAGGATCTCGTCTTCGCCCAGCTTGGCAAATTTCGAGCCGGTGTAGGTATGGGCTGACAGGCAGTAATCGCAGCCGTTGACCTCGGCCATGGCGAGCGCAATGCGTTCGCGGGTGGCGGGGGCAAGCTTGCCCTTGCCCAGCGCCGCCTGCAGCGCAGTCAGTCCGTCGAGAGCTGCCGGACTGTTCGACACGAGGCGGAAGATGTTGGGAACCGAGCCGATCTGCTTCTGGATGGATTCGAGCGTAGGGCGCGAGGCTTCCGGTGCGTCTTCGATGCGGGCAGGCGTTGGAATGCGTGACATGTCTTTCTCCTTCGGTTTGGCGGCAGGACCTATTTCCTCCACGCCCTTAAGATGATCGGTTTGCGCTCGGCCATGAACGGCCAAACAGCGGAAGTGATTATTGCCGAGGCTGCATCAATCGCTGCGTTGTAATCGTCAGAGCGCAAGCTCGATGCGGTTGTCCGCTTCGCCCGTCGCCTCGGCGGGAACGGCCGAGCACAGCAGCACCTCGCCCTCGCCAATGGTGGCCGTCGGCTCATTTGGGTAGGTTACGGTGCCGGCCAGAAGCTTGGTGCGGCAGGTGCCGCATGAGCCGGTGCGGCAGCTGAAGGCAGGATCGAGGCCCCGGGCTTCGGCAAGCTCGAGCAGGCTTCCGGATCCGGGCGTCCAGCGTGCTTCCTTCAGCGATGTGGCAAACAGAATAGGGACCGGTCGTGTCGACTGGGCAGGTCGCGCGGAAGACGCCGCGCCCGCATCGCGACGCCGTTCGAGCGAGGAGGGCCCGAAGGCCTCAGCATGGATGCGATGATCGGCGACCGCATAGCTGCGCAGCCCGTCATAGAGCGATTGCGTAAAGGGTGCCGGTCCGCAGAGGTAGAAGTCGTAATCGTCGAACGGCAGATGCTGCGTGAGAAGCCGCATGTCGATGCGACCGGCCGCATCGTAGTCGATACCTTCTTCGGCATTGCGCGTGTCGCTCAGCACACGCACGAGCCGGATTGCACCGCGCCCGGCCGCCACGAGTTCGCTGATCTCTCCGTCAAACGCACGCTCGTGTTTTGATCGTGCAGCCTGGAAAAGAATGACCGGGCGCATGCGCTGCCGGCGCAAACCCTCGTAGACGACATGCCGCAGCATGGCGAGCAGCGGAGTAATGCCGACGCCGCCGCCCAAAAGCACGGCTGGGCGGGTGGCATGGGCATCGAGGGTGAAAGCGCCGGCAGGTGCGCGTGCTTCGATGATATCGCCGAGGCGCGCCGTATCGTGCAGATGCGTAGAAGCCAGTCCATCGCGACGGACACTGATCCGGTAGAGGCCATCGGAGGGGGCGGCCGACAGGGTGTAGGTCCTGAGGATCGGCTTCTCCATCCCGGGAAGGTGCAGGCGGATGGCCAGGTGCTGGCCCGCCAGATGCGGCACGAGGCCAGTGCCATCGGCAGGCTTCAGGTAAAAGGAGCGGATCGCTGCACTTTCATCGACGATCCGAGCGATCGTGAGGTCTTGCCAGTCGTTCGAACGCGCCACCGCTTTGAGGCGCTCTGCTGCCTGATCCCAATCGCCGGTCATCAGCGAACTCGGTGACCAGCCATCCGCCGAAAAGGCCCAGCGCAACGCAAGCGCGTTGCGCCGCCGCACGATGCGGCGCGGGGTGAAGGTCCATAGCCGTTCGGCGCCCTGGAAGGCCGTAATCTCCGGCGAATCGAGGATCACGTCTGCGTCGCCCGTCATCTGCAAGAGATCGCCCGTGGCGAAGTCGATGAACACGAGCCCCGCCTTGCCGTTGAGCAGAATGTTGCCGAGCGTGGAGAAAAACAGGTTGCCGTCGAAGTCCGGTATTGTCAGGACGCCGTCCTGCCCGATGCGGACGAAGCCCGCCTTGCCGCCGCGATGGGAGACATCGACCTGTCGGCGGGTCTCGCGATCGGCATAGGTCGCAACGAAGAAGGCGTCGGCTTGGGCGATCAGGGCACGCGCATTCGCGTCGAGGTCCGTCAAGGTCTCCGCCGGCACCGCTGACGCCTGTGCCGGCGTGTCGGAAAAGTGGAAATCGCGCAGCTGGATATAACGGGGGCAATTGCCGAAACTCTGGTCGACCTCGACGCGAACCTTGCCATCGGTGTGCGAGGCCGTGCCGTTCATGCGATTGCGTCGACGGGTATGCATCTCGATGCCGAGAAGCCCGACGGCCTTGCCAGTGGCGATGCCTTCTGCGGCGGGGTCGTGCCGGGCCGGGGTCGCCCCGATATCGAGGATAGTCGAAGAGGGCGAATGCATGAATCCCGGCCGTCCTTCCAGCAACGTTGCCCAGGCATCGTCGCGGTCATCGACGCTGCCGACCATGATAAATGGCAATTGCGCGTAGAACTCGCGATGCTGGTCCGGCATGAAATCACGCACAACGCGCTGACCGACCGACGCCATGCGCTCGACCACGCCGGCATGTTCCTGCAGGCGCCGCTCACCTTCATGCCAAGTCTGTAGTCGTTCAAGCGGTTCGCTCATAACCGTCTCTTTTCCATGAGGTGTGGCGGGAGAGCCCCAAAGGCTCTCCCCCTGCAGGCTTTAAGCGGCGGAAAGGCCAGCGCGGGTTTCGACGAAGGGCACGAAGCCTGGAAGCGCCTCGATCCTGCGAAGAAACCGGTTGACGGCCGGATATGCCGCAAGATCCACATTGCCTTCAGGTGCACGGGCGACGTAGCTGTAGATGGCGACGTCAGCGATTGTCGGGCTGTCGCCGACCAGCCAGTCATGCTGGCTGAGGTGGCTCTCGAGCCGACCGAGCAGCGTATGGGCGCGCCCGATGACTTCTTCGGGATTAAACGTGGCGCCGAAGACGGTGATCAGACGTGCGGCGGCCGGACCATAGGCGATTTCGCCGGCGGCAACCGAAAGCCAGCGCTGGATGGCCGCCGCCACGATGGCATCGTCCGGCAGCCACTCCGTCCGACCCGCCTTCTTGGCGAGATAGACGAGAATGGCATTGGAATCCGTGACGATGACCCCGTCGTCATCGAGAACCGGCACCTGGCCGAATGGGTTGAGGCGCAGGAATTCCGGCTTCTTGTGAGCACCGGAGGCCAGATCGACTTCGATCAGGTCGTGCGGCAGATCAAGCAGGGACAGAAACAGGCGTGCCCTGTGCGCATGCCCCGACAAGGGATGATAATAGAGTTTCATGATGTGCTCCCGTGAGTCTCGGCCGGGATGAGCCCCGATCCGCAATTGAAGATGGCGGAAGCTGCCACTCGTGAGAACGAGCGGCGATCACAGTTCATTGTTTCGGATAATGCAATAGTCGCGGTGTATGCTCACTTCGCCACTTCAACGCCCAATCGGCCGTTTGCCAATACATTTCACCTCGTTCGACCACCATATGGTCAAACCCGAAGAAGGGCCAATGCGTTGCGGTGAAGATGCCGCCTCAGGACGCTGAACTGAGGAAACCAATTGCATTCCTTTGGCAGCGGTTGGAGCTGTCAAACAGGAAGCGGACATCGCTGACCACCGGGAAGACCATGTCCAAATCATAATTAGTTTTTGTCCGCTAGCCGCGACGCGCATGCCAATCAGGTCAAGGATCGTGACACCCAGCAGATTCTAAGCTCTCTAATGATCGTGTGCAGCTTTCAGTATGCACGCCGCTCCGAAGCCGCCCATCGCCGCACGATCCGGACTTCGCACTGGCAGATCGAAGGGGACGACGTGGTTTGTGCGTGGGACAGCCATCCCGGAACGCCGCACCGTCTCGGCTATGTCATTGCCCCGCCGAGCATCGTCATGCCGGCGCAGATGCAGCCGATGCCCGTCGCGGCGCGCTGGATGGCGACCCATCATAAGGAAGGAGCCACCATCGCCTCGATCTGTGCCGGGGCTTTCGTTCTGGCGGAGACGGGGCTGGTCAACGGCCGACGCGTGACGACCCACTGGGCGTTCAGCGAGGAACTCGCAGCGCGCTATCCGAAGCTTGAACTGGCAGCCGAGCAGATGGTGATCGACGACGGCGACATCATGACGGCCGGCGGGATCCTGGCTTGGACGGATCTGGGACTGACTCTCGTCGAAAAGCTTTTGGGCGTCGGGACGATGCTCGCGACGGCCCGGTTTCTTCTCGTGGACCCGCCGCGCCGCAATCAGGATATATACAAGGCCTTCATTCCGAAATTCGACCATGGCGACACCGCTATTCTCAACGTGCAGCACCATGTTCATGCGCAGGCTGCAGAGGCGCATGACATTTCAGAGCTAGCCGGCAGGGCGGGACTTGCGGAGCGAACCTTTCTGCGCCGCTTCGTCAAGGCGACGGGACTTCGCCCGACCGAATATCTTCAGCAGATTCGCATCATGAAAGCGCGCGACGCACTGGAAACCACCAATCTGCCCGTGGAGCAGATTGCGTGGAATGTCGGTTACTCCGATGTCACGGCGTTCCGGCGCGTGTTCCTTCGCGTGACAAGTCTCACGCCGACCCAGTACCGGCAACGCTTCGGCGTTCGGTATGAGGCCAGTTGATCGAACTGCGTGTTTAGGCGCCCAGTCGAAAGACACAATCTCGACGCGTCGCGCGCGAACCAGGGCCGCGATTACAAAAATCTTTGACGCTGCTAGGTCCTGGACCAGAGCAGCTCGTAGATCAAGCTGTCTCATACGAACGCTTGCGTCTTGGTTGTGTCTCCAGCGTCCATTTCTAACTTTTGAAAAATGGCTCGTCGATTTCATAAAAGTATGTTGACAATGCGTGAGTGATCAGTCATTTTAAGTTCAGGAGATTGCGATGGCACGGCCCAAAAGTGAAGAAAAAAGAAAGCTCATTCTCAGCTCAGCTCTGCAGTTGATCGCCGAGCAGGGACTAGGCGCATCCACTGCTGATATCGCAAAACGCGCGAAACTGCCTCATGGGTCGGTCTTCACATATTTCGAGACTAAGGCGGACCTACTGAATGCTCTGTACCTGGAGCTGAAGCAAGAGCTTGCTGGTGTCATACTTGAGGACTTGCCGTACGACGATAAACCGCGTGCACAGTTGGAGCATTTATGGCTTGCCTGGACTGCGTGGGGAATGGCAAATCCATCAAGCCGACGTGCTCTCGCGCAACTCAGCGTGTCGGATCAGATATCTGATGGGAGCCGAAATGCTGCTTTTGCGCTTGCTGCTCCTGCAATCGGACTACTTCGCTCGGTCAGCTCCACTGGAGCTTTGACCAATGTATCTGAGAACTATGTCAACGCGATAGTCGAGGCATTAGTGTCGGCCACGATTGACTACATGCTGGCCTATCCGAAGGAGGGAAACGCCACGCAAAAAGCCGGTTTCGAACTACTATGGAGGGCGATATCAGCCTAACATTTGCGATTAAAATGAGTGTCCACTCAATCATGAAAGGATTGACCCAATGAAAGCCGTAAGTGTAAGCGAATTTGGTACCCCAGAAGTTCTTAGCGTCGTAAGTCTGCCGGACCTCAGTCCTGGGCCAGGTGAGGTGGCTATCGATGTGACACATGCCGCTGTTGGTCTCGTCGATGTCTTCTTCCGTAAGGGACATTTCAAGGACGTCCCGGGAATGGCTCAGCCGCCTTTCGTCCCCGGTCTCGAAGTCGCCGGCACAATTCGAGCCGTCGGTGAAGGCGTCACGGGCTTCAAGGTTGGAGAACGGGTTGTCTCCATGTCAACTGGAAGCGGGATAGGTGGATATGCATCCATGTATCTCGCTCCGGCGCACATCGTCATTTCGATTGAGACCAGAAGCATAGATCCGGCGCTCGGCGTATCCGTTATACCGAATGCTGCCATGGCGCATGCCGCTCTTACGCGGGTCGCGCGCTTCAAAGCCGGGGAAAGCATCCTTATTCATGGTGCACTTGGTGGGTTCGCCGCTGGCTTCCCAGGCATGGCAAAAATGCTGGGCGCCTCGCGCATTGTAGGCACTGTACGTGCCTCCAAGTTAGATGCGGCAAACCGTACGAAGCTGCCATACGACCTCATTGTTGATTCAGCGCGGCTCGATGACCTCGGCGATGAGAAGTTCGATGTCATTATCGATCCGGTCGGCGGCATAGTTCGGGCGCAAAGCCTGGACCTCATGCGTGCTGGGAGCCGCCTGATCGTTTCTGGGAATGCTAGTGATGACTGGGACCAGCAGCTAAAGTCCAACGATCTTTGGCTGAGGAACATAACAGTTTCGGGCTTTAACGCAGGGGCCTACCTTCCGGCTAATCCAGAAGCGATTGGTCCCGGCCTTGAAGCTGGGGTGGATCTTGTCGCTGAAGGGTTGGGTAACATTGAGCTAGAGCTATTTCCGCTCGAACAGGCCGTAGCAGCCCATCGTCGGATGGAAGATCGCCAATTGAATGGACGCATCGTCTTGACGACTGAATGAGTTCCCTTCTACCTCGCCAGGCTTACGGGGGCACGGAGTACACGAACGTCATATCGGCTTCTGTCGGTATGACGTTGCCACAGTAGTAAGTTATTCACGAGTTCTACTCAAAAAGGTTCGCCGACCCACCGCTTGCGGGAATAGCCGCTCAATTTCTGTGATTCTATCTGCTTTACATTAGCCGACGCAAGACGGCGCTGAAGCTCAGAGCGTTGGCGGAGCATCTTCGTCTTTACCATTGACTGTCCTGTTTCTAAGCATCTTTGAATTTTCATTTTGGTATAGACGGAATTGCTTCGAAGCGGTAACTAAGTTAGCTTTCATTACATATCCTGAGGCCCATTGGACAGTCTTCAGTCAAAGTCTGGTCAATATCCAGACTGGAACGACCGTTTGAGACTGACAATGCTGGAAACGGGCGTCTGGCCGAATTCGCGCCGGTACTCTCGGCTGAATTGGGCAGCACTTTCGTAACCCACATCATATGCTGCAGATGCCGCGTCAAGTCCTGTTACAATCATCAGGCGACGCGCTTCGTTGAGTTGCAAATGCTTGCGATACTGAACCGGGCTCATATTCGTCATAGCTTTAAAATGCCGATGAAAGGTCGACACACCCATGCGAGCAATGCCAGCCAGATCGTCTATCGATTGGCGCTCACGAAAGTTTTGCCTAAGCCAATCCAGCACCCGAACAATCCCGCTTGAGGCTCCCTCCATAGACGCTAGGGTAGCGAGACGTGGGCCGACGGGGCTCGTCATCAAACGATAGATGATCTCTCGTTGCATGGGCTCAGCAAAGATGTGAATTTCGTTCGGCCGCTCTGTCAACCGGCACAAGCGCGACAACGCTTCGAGAAGATCTGGGGTCACCATTGCGCTGGCTATGCCGAGAGGCGTGGTATTGCCCAGCGTCTCCTGCTTGATCTCCGATACCAGCCTGCGAACCACGCGAAGGTCGATCCGGAGCAGGATGCCAAGATAAGGCTCGATCGGACTGGCCTGCGTGACCCAGGCTGTTACAGGAAGGTCGATTGACGTGAGGAGAAAGTGCGTGCTGCCATAGTCATAGGTATTGCTGCCTAGCACAACACGCTTCCTGCCTGTGACGACCAGCGACAAACTAGCTTCCATCATTCCGACGTGAGGGGCCGTTGGCGACAAATGACGGTGGAACGTAAGCCCCGGCACCTGCGTGTCGGTCGCGCCCTCTTTCGGTGCCCAGCGATTGAAATCGTGCGCCAAGGATTGATGCAAATGCTCGATCATCTTCTTCAACGATTTGAAAAGCCACTGCGCTGGCCTTTTCGGTTGGAGGACCATTGGCTAGGCCGATTGCTTTTGCAGAACAATCAGAAATTCACCTGTGAGAGAGGATTGTGCAATCATCCGAGTGGAACATGCTACCTCCCACAGGCCGCATCCGCATAAACTTTTTCACGGCGCGCAGACTGCTGCTGTCACGATGGAGAGAATGAATGCGCTACAACGTATTGGGACGTACGGGCTTGCTCGTGTCTGAGTTGAGCCTAGGCACGATGACCTTCGGGAAGAGCCAATGGGGTGCGATTGGCGGGGTGGATCAGACTGGCGCTGAGCAGATTATTCAGTGCGGATTGGATGCTGGAGTAAACCTGCTCGACACGGCGGACATATACTCCAGTGGACAGTCTGAAGAAATAACCGGCGCAGCGCTTCGTAACCTGGGGGTACGCAGGCATAACATCTTGGTTTCGACCAAGACATTTGGACAGGCGAGTGGCGGGCAAAATGACCGCGGATCGTCGCGAGCGCATATTTTGGACAGCCTTCACGCCAGTCTCAAGCGCATGCAGCTCGATTATGTGGACCTGTACCAGCTCCATGGCTTTGATCCACTGACCCCAATGGAAGAAAGCTTACGTGCGCTCGATCATCTCGTGCGCCAAGGCGCCGTACGCTATATTGGTGTTTCGAATTGGGCTGCGTGGCAGATCGCACAGGCCATGGGCGCGACCGAGCGCCTCGGCCTTTCTCCACTCTCTAGCCTGCAGGCCTACTATTCGCTTGCCGGGCGAGAAATTGAGCATGAAATTGCCCCCTTGGTTTCGGCCACCGGATTGGGGCTTATTTGTTGGAGTCCGTTAGCAGGGGGGATGCTGAGTGGTAAGTTCGATCGGAGTTTAAAGGGTGACGAGCAGAATCGTCGAACCACGGTGCCTTTCCCACCTGTCGATACAGAACGCGCCTATGATCTGATCGACGAGCTGCGCGGCATTGCGGATTCGTATCGGGCATCGCCAGCAAAGATTGCATTGGCATGGCTGCTCCACCGTAAGACCGTTTCAACCGTGCTGCTTGGCGCAAAGCGGGTTGAGCAGTTGCAGGACAATCTCGGCGCGACGAAGATCGAGCTGGAGCAGTCTGATCTTGATCGACTGGACGCGATGAGTAAGCTTGCTTCGATTTATCCGAGGTGGATGCAAGAGGTTTTCGATGGCGGACGGAGTGAGCAGATCACTTCATTGGGTCAGCGCAGTCGTCGGTGACCAGCAGGGAGGGTCGAGAGTGGAGGGCTACCTTTCATTCGTGGTGCCAGTTGTTCTACTATCGCATTTTTCGCCACAGGGCGGGCAAGCCCGATGAACCAGTCGAGTTTGAGATCTTACAGGAACCATATCTTGGGCGTTCGCCCTCCCAAAAGCGGCGGGCTCTCGCCCATTGCCTCCGTCAAATCTGGCACAGTATAACATGATGCATTCGCGCCCTTCAACCGCACGGCGCTTTGAATGTGCGCAGGATGTTGCGGGTGGCCGCAACCAATGGCTCATGGGTGTCGCGCAGTATCGCAATGCGATCGAACCGATCGATGTCATGATTGACGGCCTCGCGTAGCGCTTTTCCAAAGACCATCCTCAATTCGGTTCCGATATTGAACTTGCAGATATTGGAGTGGCGCGACAGGAAGATCCGCTGGTCAACCGGTACACCTGATCCGCCGTGTATGACCAACGGTACCTTTGTCACCACCTCAATCGCTCGGATGCGAGCAACGTCAAGACCAACGCTCATGCGTGTCTCTTGAAGGTGCGTATTGCCGACCGATATCGCCATGGCATCAACACCGGTCTCGCTGGCAAAGCGCGCCGCCTCCTTCGGGTCGGTGCCCGCCGATCCCTCACCACCGGCATAGCCAACAAATCCGATCTCACCCTCGCAGGATATTTCCGCCGCATGGGCTAGTTCAGCAATTGCTGCGGTCTCGTCGATGTTCTGGTTGAGTGGCAGACGCGATCCGTCGAACATAACCGAGGTGAAGCCGCATTCTATAGCCTGTCGGCATTCTGCAAGCGAGTACCCGTGGTCGAGATGGGCGACGACCGGTACTCCGGCCGACTCTGCCAAATGTCTGAACATCGTGCCAAGAACCGGAAGGGGGGTATGGGCGCGGCAGCCGGGCCCGGCCTGCAGGATCACGGGACACTGCTCGGCTTCTGCTGCCGCTACGAAGGCGCGCATGTCTTCCCAGCCGAGCGCGACCAGACCGGCCACGGCATATCCCTCTTTAAAGGCGGGCTGCAAGACCTCGGCCAAAGTCACGAGGCTCATTTGAATTTCGCGATCATGTCTTTGATGCCGGGAATGGTTTCTAGCTGTGCCGCGTGGCTCGGCTGGAAATACTGCACCAGACTCCGCTGGCTGAGACCGGCGAGGATCGTGAAGTAGTACATCTCGTAACCCGGCAGCACGCAGCAGGGATGGTAACCACGGTCGAGGCAGATCGTCGAGCCATTGACGATGTGGTAGGCGTCGCCCGGCTTCCCGTCGTCGCGCTGTAGCATCTGCAGGCCGGAGCCGTAATCCGGGCGAAAACGGAAATTGTAGGTCTCGTCGTGGCGGGTCTCCAGCGGAAGACGATCCGTGTCATGTTTGTGGCTCGGAAAGCCAGACCAGCCGCCCTGACCGACCGTGAACAACTCGCTGACCAGCAGGCGGCCGACGCGGCCATTGTATTTCGTGCCCAGTATATGCTTGATCCTGCGATGGGTCTTGGTGTCGTCAGACCCATACTGCACCATGTCGATATCGGCGGCGCGCACCTCGAACGGATCGAGAACCTTGTCGTAGCGTGCGCCTGCAATGAAAGTTTCGGTCATGTCGGAGACGCAGCTAATCGTCACCCTGGCCCCTGAGGGAATGTAGACCCCTTCCGGCTCGCCGTCCCATACGTCGATACCACGCTTGCCAATGGCGGCAAACGATACCCCTTCGACCGAAATATCGACTGAACCCGTTGCCGGAACGATACCCGTTTCGAAGCCCGGTACCTGGTAGTGGAAGCTTTCGCCCTTCTTCATCTTGACGATGTTGAAATAGTTGAGCGGAACGGTCGGATCGTCGATATCGACAATCGGCCTGTTGTGGTTGTCGAAGGGGGCGATGTGCATGCGCGCGTCCTTTCAGACCTCGTTGGGGCCGGGATGGGTGGCGAGGAACTGTTCAAGCTCGGCAGTGGTCGGCATGGCAGGGGCGCAGCCGACGCGGCTAACCACGATGGCGGCACAGGCCGAGCCCCGGAGCACGGCATCGCGCACGCTGAAGCCCGCGGCAAGTGCGGCAACGAGTCCGCCGAGAAAACTGTCGCCGGCTCCCGTCGGCTTGATAGCCCTGACAGGGAAAACGCCGCTGCGGATCTCTTCCATGGGCGTGATGGTGATCGCTCCGCCTTCGCCCATCTTGTAGATCACAATGCCTGCACCGTCGCGCGCAAGGCGGCGGGCCTTG
>NZ_LMJE01000001.1:0-1747500 GCF_001429245.1 Rhizobium sp. Root274 | reverse complement strand
GGCGCAGCGAAAGCGAGTGTTAATAGCGCGTTCAGTTAGTTGCATTAGACCCGAAACCGAGTGATCTAGCCATGAGCAGGTTGAAGGTTGGGTAACACCAACTGGAGGACCGAACCCGCATCTGTTGCAATAGATTGGGATGACTTGTGGCTAGGGGTGAAAGGCCAATCAAACTCGGAAATAGCTGGTTCTCCGCGAAAACTATTTAGGTAGTGCGTCGATCGAATACCTCAGGGGGTAGAGCACTGGATGGGCTATGGGGACTCACCGTCTTACTGATCCTAACCAAACTCCGAATACCTGAGAGTACTAATCGGCAGACACACGGCGGGTGCTAACGTCCGTCGTGAAAAGGGCAACAACCCTGACCTCCAGCTAAGGTCCCCAAGTCATGGCTAAGTGGGAAAGGATGTGAGGATCCCAAAACAACCAGGATGTTGGCTTAGAAGCAGCCATCATTTAAAGAAAGCGTAACAGCTCACTGGTCTAAATAAGGGTCTTTGCGCCGAAAATGTAACGGGGCTAAAGCCATGCACCGAAGCTGAGGATGTGCAGCAATGCACGTGGTAGCGGAGCGTTCCGTAAGCCTGTGAAGGGGTACCTGTGAGGGGCCCTGGAGGTATCGGAAGTGCGAATGTTGACATGAGTAACGATAAAGGGGGTGAGAGACCCCCTCGCCGAAAGACCAAGGGTTCCTGCTTAAAGTTAATCTGAGCAGGGTTAGCCGGCCCCTAAGGCGAGGCAGAAATGCGTAGTCGATGGGAACCACGTTAATATTCGTGGGCCTGGTGGTAGTGACGGATCACACAAATCGTACGACCTTATTGGATTGGTTGTGCGGTGGAGTGGTTCCAGGAAATAGCTCCACCCTATAGACCGTACCCGAAACCGACACAGGTGGTCAGGTAGAGTATACCAAGGCGCTTGAGAGAACTATGTTGAAGGAACTCGGCAAATTGCACGCGTAACTTCGGAAGAAGCGTGACCCCTTTATACGCAAGTATGATGGGGTGGCACAGACCAGGGGGTAGCGACTGTTTATCAAAAACACAGGGCTCTGCGAAGTCGCAAGACGACGTATAGGGTCTGACGCCTGCCCGGTGCTGGAAGGTTAAGAGGAGAGGTGCAAGCTTTGAATCGAAGCCCCAGTAAACGGCGGCCGTAACTATAACGGTCCTAAGGTAGCGAAATTCCTTGTCGGGTAAGTTCCGACCTGCACGAATGGCGTAACGACTTCCCCGCTGTCTCCAACATAGACTCAGTGAAATTGAATTCCCCGTGAAGATGCGGGGTTCCTGCGGTCAGACGGAAAGACCCCGTGCACCTTTACTATAGCTTTACACTGGCATTCGTGTCGGCATGTGTAGGATAGGTGGTAGGCTTTGAAGCGGGGACGCCAGTCTTCGTGGAGCCATCCTTGAAATACCACCCTTATCGTCATGGATGTCTAACCGCGGTCCGTTATCCGGATCCGGGACAGTGTATGGTGGGTAGTTTGACTGGGGCGGTCGCCTCCGAAAGAGTAACGGAGGCGCGCGATGGTGGGCTCAGACCGGTCGGAAATCGGTCGTCGAGTGCAATGGCATAAGCCCGCCTGACTGCGAGACTGACAAGTCGAGCAGAGACGAAAGTCGGTCATAGTGATCCGGTGGTCCCGCGTGGAAGGGCCATCGCTCAACGGATAAAAGGTACGCCGGGGATAACAGGCTGATGACCCCCAAGAGTCCATATCGACGGGGTTGTTTGGCACCTCGATGTCGGCTCATCGCATCCTGGGGCTGGAGCAGGTCCCAAGGGTTTGGCTGTTCGCCAATTAAAGCGGTACGTGAGCTGGGTTCAGAACGTCGTGAGACAGTTCGGTCCCTATCTGCCGTGGGTGTAGGAATATTGACAGGATCTGTCCCTAGTACGAGAGGACCGGGATGGACATATCTCTGGTGGACCTGTTGTCGTGCCAACGGCATAGCAGGGTAGCTATATATGGAAGGGATAACCGCTGAAGGCATCTAAGCGGGAAACCCACCTGAAAACGAGTATTCCCTATCAGGGCCGTGGAAGACGACCACGTTGATAGGACGGGTGTGGAAGTGCAGTAATGCATGAAGCTTACCGTTACTAATAGCCCGATTGGCTTGATCGTTCTCATTGCTTATGCTCATCAGCGCTGCTTTGCAGCGCCGATGATGCTTCTCTTTTGTCCTGGCGCGCATAGCGCTCCGGACGGGCCGCCAGATTGCTGGCGACGGCCTATCGGCCTGTATGGGTGGAAGCCTTTACGGTCGACTGGCAGAGAAAATTGACGTGTTCAAAAAAAGAAAACAGGCGAATGCCTGTGCCAGCTTCTCAACAACATTGCCCTTAGCCGACCTGGTGGTCATGGCGGGGTGGCTGCACCCGTTCCCATTCCGAACACGGCCGTGAAACGCCCCAGCGCCAATGGTACTTCGTCTCAAGACGCGGGAGAGTAGGTCGCTGCCAGGTCTGCTAATGGCAATGTTGTCGCGGTTCGCCAAAGCAAATCCGCAATCTTCTCAACACAAAAAGGGCCTCGTGCCCAAAACGAGGCCGCTCACAAGCGGCCTTTTTAATTGAAACTTCTCAAGCGTCGCAAATACAATAGACGCTCTTGGCGCGGGGTGGAGCAGCCCGGTAGCTCGTCAGGCTCATAACCTGAAGGCCGCAGGTTCAAATCCTGCCCCCGCAACCANCCGCAGATCACCGTCTCCTCGACCTATGACGCCACCGCCAAGACAAATACAATAGACGCTCTTGGCGCGGGGTGGAGCAGCCCGGTAGCTCGTCAGGCTCATAACCTGAAGGCCGCAGGTTCAAATCCTGCCCCCGCAACCAAACACTCCTGCAATCTCACTAAAGCCCCCTCGTGGGGCTTTATGCGTTTTTCCCGTCAGAGGACAAAAGCCCATTGACTCCCCCGACCTCCCTCCTTCCTGATCATCTCAGCGCAAAGACGTTCATCGGCTCATCCACGCCCCGCAGTTCATAGGCCCCAAGATACTCCACGAACTGCTCGAGATGCGCCATGGAGATGAAGTCTTGCGAGAAAAGAACCGGATGGTGGACGGTTTTTGTCAGGGATTCGAGCCGGGACGCGATGTTGACGGCCGGGCCAATGACGGTGAAATCGAGCCGGCGCTTCGAGCCGATATTGCCGTACATCACGTCACCGACATGAACGCCCACGCCGCATTCGACCGCAGGTCGTCCGAGGGAGGTATTGAGGTCGTTCAGAGCAGATAGCGACGCGCGCGCCTCCAATACCGCCTGGAACGTGTTTGCAAGAGCATCCTTCTTCTCCAGCGGGAAAACGGCAAGCAGCCCGTCCCCCATGAACTTGAGAATCTCGCCACCATTGCGGTCAATCGGCTCAGCAATCGCGTCGAAATAGGCATTCAGCAATTCGATCACATCGTCGCGTGGCCAGGCATTGGTGATGGCGGTAAAGCCGCGAATGTCGAAGATCAGCACGGCGGCCGACAGCGTGACCCCGCTTCCGCGTGTTGTCGCACCCGCGAGAATTTCTTCACTGGCATGCGGTCCGACATAGGTCTGCAGCAATGTGCGTGCCAAGGCATTCTTGATGCGGACTTCGCTGACGAGCGCCAGGGTCGGAACCAGCCCCCGAAGAACAGCGATGTCGTGATCGCTAAAGCCGTCCGACGCGGCGCTCGCGAAAGTTACCACATGCCGTTTCTGCAGCGTGTGTTGCAGCGGCCAGGCGACGTAATCGGTCAACCCCTCGTTTCGCAGCTCTTCGAAAACCCGATAAGGACGCGCGGGATTGTCCACGAGCAGGTTCTGGCGCACCTCTTCGGCCCCCGCGCTCAGTTCGAACATCGGGCTCGACAGAAAAACGGGCGACTGCTCGGTGCCGTATTCGAATGTCGTGATGCGGGCTTCCGGCAGGCCGGGCAGCCATTCGATCCGGGCACCGAGCCATTGCGGGTTGTTGATGCGGAAGTGCAGAGTGGCGCGCACCACTGGCACACCCGCACGGTTCAAGCGCTCGCACAGCGCGACGAAAATGTTGTCGATGAACCTTTCTTGATAGGTTTCATTGAGCATCCAGTCCCGCAATGCCCTTGCCAGGGCCGGCTCGCTGGTCGGCGCTTCTTGATCTAACATGACGTAACCATTTACTGAGCGTTTCCAGAAGCACGACTCGCCATGGGCGCTGCCATGCAATAGCGTTCACCGGCGACAAGCTGCCGGAACGCCTATATACGGTGTGTGACTGTGTCGTCGTCACGGCCTTCGCTCAAGCCCTAACCACGCCGATCTTCCCGGCGCAGTCCTGCCCAGCGACTTTTGACAATGCACGGTGCCACCTTTAAAATCGAGGTCGCGCTCCTCTCAGGTACAGCTTCTTTATGGAAAAAAGTCTCCCCCGCTACATCTGGAAGCATACCTGGCGCCAGCAAGTCGTCATCCTTGTGATCGTCGCTCTGTCGATGATCCCCTACTTCTTCTCCCTGGATCTGCCAAAACAGATCATCAACGGCCCCATCCAGGGCGATGGCTTCGCTACACCGGATGCGCTGCAACCCTTCTTCGAAGTGGGCTTCGATATGCCTCTGGTGGGACGGGTTGAGCTTTATGCGGGCTACCCGCTCAATCGGCTGTCGATGCTGATGGCGCTCAGTCTCGAATTTCTTGCCCTGGTGATCATCAACAATGGCTTCAAATACGTCATCAACACCTACAAGGGCCGGTTGGGAGAGCGCCTGCTGCGCCGGATCCGATTCCAGCTGATCGACCGGGTCCTGCGTTTTCCGCCGAATTATTTCAAGCGGACGAAAAGCAGCGAAGTCGCGACGATGATCAAGGACGAGGTGGAGCCGCTCGGGGGCTATGCCGGCGATGCTTTCGTTGCGCCTGCCATGCTGGGTGGGCAGATCGTGGCCGCTCTCGGCTTCATTCTCGCCCAAAGCCTTTGGCTCGGCATGATAGCGGTCTTCATGGCCATGCTCCAGCTCGGCATCATTCCGCGGATGCGCCGCCGACTGATCCGCCTCGGGCGTGAGCGGCAGCTGACGGCACGCCGGCTGGCCGGACGCGTCGGGGAAATGGTGGAAGGTATCTCCACCATTCACGCCTATGACACCTCGAATTATGAGCGGGCGGACATGGCGCATCGGCTGGGCGAGATCTTCGCCATCCGCTATGATCTCTACCAGTGGAAGTTCATGGTGAAGTTCATCAATAACTTCCTCGCACAGGTGACACCTTTCCTGTTTTATTCGATTGGCGGTTACCTGACGCTCAAGGGCACGCTGGACGTGGGACAGCTCGTGGCCGTCATCAACGCCTATAAGGACCTGCCCGGCCCGTTGAAGGACCTGATCGACTGGGATCAGGGGCGCCAGGATGTGCAGGTGAAATTCGAACAGGTTGTCGAGCAGTTCCAGTCCGATGCCATTCTGCCCGAGGAGGTTCAGGCGGTCTATGAAGGTCACCCTCCTGCCCTTCCCGGAACCATTGCGATTGCCAATCTCGCTGTGCACGACGACAGTGGCGGACGCCTTGTGCATGACGTTTCGCTGGAACTCGGTGCTGGCGAGGTGGTGGCCTTTCTCGACGTCAATGGGACGGCGGCCGTCGCCGTCGCCGAGGCCCTGGGGCGTGCCGTGCGTCCCGCAGCCGGACGCATATTGGTCGGCGATACCAATCTTCTCGATCTACCGGAATCGGTCAGCGGCCGGCGCATCAGCTATGTCTCCGCAGAAACTTACTTCTTCCACGGCAGCCTGAGGGACAATCTGCTCTATGGCCTCAAACACGCCCCGTTGCGGCCTTTCGAGCGCGGCGGGAAGGCGGCAACGGTTCGCCGCTGGGAAATCAAGGAAGCGCGACTGGCAGGCAATGTCGACTTCGACATTCATGGGGAATGGATCGGCGGAAATTCGGAGACGGTTGCCGACCGGCAGACGCAAAACGCCTGGATGCTGGAAGCGCTGGATACGGTTTTGCTCACGGATGACGTGTTCGATCTCGGCCTTCGCAGCGTCATCGACCCGCAATGGAACGAGAAGCTTGCGCGCTTTGCCGTCGAAGCCCGACAGACATTGCGCGACAGGTTGGACGAGCTGAACCTGCCGCAGCTGGTCGAGCCCTTTGATTTCGATAGCTACAACAGCGAAGCGACCATTGCGGAAAACCTTCTCTTCGGAACCGTGATTGGCGGCGACGATGCCGCACGCAGGATCGTTTCCAGCGGATATTTCCGATCGGTCCTCATTGAGAACGGCCTCTCCGAACAGCTGTTCGACGCGGGCCGAAAGATCGTGACCACCATGGTCGAGCTGTTCGGAGAAGACCAGCAGAGCAATTCGTTGATGCCGGAGCTTCCATTCATGGAAGGCCGCGAGATCCCGGATCTCAGTCGCGTATCGAAGGAGGTCGAGGGGAAACGCCTGGATCAGACGAACGAGGAACTTCGACGCATCCTCTTCCTGACAGCATTCGCCTATGTCGAAAGCCGCTACCGCTTCGGCATTCTGAACGACGAGATCAGAGCGAAGATCGTCAAGGCGCGCCATGCATTCTATGCCAATCTGCCAAGGGAACTGCAGTCGCTCATCGCTCGCTTCAACCGGGATGAGTATCAATCATCGGCTACGCTTCTGGACAATATCGTCTTCGGCAAGATCAGCAGAACCTACGCAGACTCCCACGAGCGGATTAAATCGCAGCTGGTTACCTTGGCAAAGGAACACGGGGCCTATCCGGATGTTCTGGAAGCAGGTCTGAGTTTCGATTTGGGCCCGGGTGGGAAGAGATTGACGATGTTGCAGCGCCAGAAGCTGAATGTCGCCAGGGCCGTTATTCGTCACGCGGATTACTGCATCCTCAATCAGCCGCTACCGGGCCTGAACCCGCGCCTGCAGGCCCAGTTGGTACAAAATGTTATCTCTTTCTTGCGAAAGAATACCGACGGGTGCACAATCGTTTGGGTTCTATCGAACCCGACATTATGTTCTTATTTCGAACGTGTCGTAATATTCGACAATGGCGATGTTATAGCGAATGGAAGCTATGATCAGATCATTGACGATGAAGACAGTGTGGTGAAAGAGTTGATCGCTCGGTGAAGTCGAGGCCAGGTGCCTCCATGGAGATGTGAAATGGTCCTTGATGACGAGGTAAGGTGCTTAAGCTCACTGCCTTTCTTTGCATCCGCCAATCCTTCCAAGTTGAAGCTTTTGGCTTTCAACTCGGATCGAGTGCGCTTCACGCCAGGTCAGGAACTCTTTCATGAAGGCGATCCTGGCGATGCGGCCTATGTGATCTTAAGCGGCTCTGTTGACATAACTGTCGAGACCCCCAGGGGCCTCGTCAGCGTGGCCAAAGCTGAGAAGAACTCGATCGTCGGCGAAATTGCCCTCCTAAGCGATGGATATCGAACGGCAACCGTCAGCGCACTGACGCCCCTTGAGACGCTGCGGATCGACAAGCAAACCTTTCTGAAAATGATGGCGGACTGCCCGAGCTTGATGTTCTCCGTCTTGAAGGTATTGGCGACCCGCCTCACGACAACCACCTCGGAACTGGCAAAGCACAAGGGGCGCGCCGAATTTGCCTGATTGCATCAGGCTCTCGGAGCGTCTCCAGGGAACGATATGAACGCAGCCGTATCTGGTGGATCGAGCGAGAGGCCGACACCGATCAGTGTCACTGTGTGGGGATCACGTGGATCCACTCCCATGGCCGGCCCGGCGTTTAATGTCTACGGGGGCAACACAATCTGTATCGAGGTTCGCTGCGGGAGTGACGTGCTTCTCTTCGACGCCGGGACCGGGATAATTCCAGCGGGCGTGGACCTTCTGTCCCGAGCCGTGAAGACTGTCAGCCTCTTTCTCACACACAGTCATTACGATCATATTCAAGGTCTCCCCTTTTTTGCCCCTCTGCATAAGCCAGATACAACAGTTGCCATCGCTTCAGCCCATCTGGAGGGAGTGATGACGACGTACGACGTCATCAAAGGTGTGATGCGTCCGCCATATTTTCCGGTCGGGCCGGAAATCTTCAAGGCAGCGGTGGATTACCGCGACTTCCTGCCGGGCGATGTGCTCGAACCCGGAGCCGGAATTACCGTGCGAACCGGTCGTCTGCAGCATCCTGGTGGATCGACCGGCTACAGGATCGAATATGCCGGTCGGGTCGTGGCGATCGTCACAGACACGGAACACACACCTGGTGAGCTGGACGAGAAGGTCCTCAAGCTGATCGAGGGTGCAGACCTTTTCCTTTACGACAGTGCCTTTTGCGACGAAGAAATGGCTAAATACCAGGGTTTTGGCCATTCCTCGTGGCAGCACGCAATCCGGCTGGCCGAAGCGGCCAAGGTCAAGGCTATCGGCTTGATGCATCATTCCCCTTTTCACACCGATCAGGATCTCGAGCGGATAGCAAGGCTTGCTGCGGAGCGTTTTTCAGAAGCGCAGGTGGTTAAAGACGGGCAAGTCTTCGGCGTCTGAGGCAAGCCCTATCGTAGACATTGGGCGCAGAACGATGAACTGCCCCTTCCCTCCATAAGGTACTTTTCGTGAATCCGAAGCCGCATGGGCGTCCGTTCCTGACTGAAAAAGCGGCAATGCGGCTGAGGATCGTGACCGGCCTGATCATGTTCACGTTCGTGACCATGCATTTCCTTAACCACGCCTTGTTGCTGATCTCCGAGGACCTCGCGGAAAAGGCATTGGATTCATTCAGAACCATCTGGCGAAATCCCATCAGCGCAATTTTTCTCTATGGATCTTTCACCCTCCATTTCCTGCTCGCACTTCGAACGCTCTACCTCCGTCGGCTGATAGGACTGCGCCGGGCAACCGTCGTACAGGTCGTTTTCGGCTTGTCTCTGCCGCTTCTGATTGCCCAGCACGTTATCTGGGCGCGTCTCCCTGTCGTTTTTGGCGGAGCGGATACCGACTATATCGGCGTCATCAGAGCCATGTGGCAGAATGGCCTGCTCGGGCTGAAAATGACGGCTGCTGTTATTATGGCCTGGGTGCACGGATGCCTAGGTCTCTACGCCACATTTAGCTATCGGGACTGGTTTCCGCGCTACGCCCAGATCCTGTTTGCGATGGCCATCATTGTCCCGACACTCGCCTTGGGTGGCGTTCTTGTCACGGGACAAAGGCTTCCACCTGCAAATACTGTTGGCATTGAGGAACTGGCGCGTCCTCCGAGCGAATTCCATGGCACCTGGCTTGCGGCCACGCCGGATGGCGACATCTCCGCCATCGAACGGCAGTTTTATATCGTCTTGGCTGGCGCGGCCGGAGTGGTCCTGCTGCTGCGCACCGTCCGCTATTTTCGCCATCGAGAGTCTCATATCCTGATCACCTATTCCCATGGTGCCCTCGTGCATGTGCCGCGAGGAACCAGCGTCCTTGAGGCGAGCAGGGTTGGACACATCGATCACTACTCGGTCTGCGGCGGCAAAGGCCGTTGCTCCACATGCCGCGTCAGGGTTCTGGAAAGCCAGGGCCCGTTACCTGCGCCGAACGCTCTCGAAATCGCCACACTGGCGCGAATCAAGGCCTCGCCGGATACCCGGCTGAGCTGCCAACTGCGACCGAATTTCGATCTGCATGTAGCGTTGCAACTTGAGCCGCCGGAGGGGGGTGACCAGTTCTCCAGCCGAACCAACCTCGAAGTCGGCCGCGAGAAGGACGTCCTGGTGATGTTCGCAGATCTCCGCAATTTTACCAGCATCGCCGAAGGGCGCCTGCCTTACGACATCGTTTTCCTGCTCAATTCCTATTTTGCGATCCTTGTGCCCGCAATCGAGGCCGCCGGCGGGCGGGTCGACAAATATATTGGGGATGGGGTCATGGCCATCTTCGAGATCGACCAGAACGGCCCAAGGGATGCGTGCCGGCGGGCAATGGGTGCTGCGGCCAATATCATCGCAGAGACGCAGAAGCTCAACAGCCAACTGGTGCAGGAATTTGGCATCGATCTGGAGGTCGCAATTGGCATCCATTACGGCCCCGCAATCCTCGGCATGGTCGGCTACGGCAAGGTCGCTTCGCTTACGGCGATCGGCGACACGGTCAATGTGGCGAGCCGGCTTGAGACCGCCGCCAAGCAATTCAACGTCGCCCTTGCGGTGTCGGAGGCTGTGATGCTGTTGGCAGAACTTCCCCGGGAAGGTGTGACGACCCGGCGTTTGCCCTTGAGGGGGCGGCGTCTGGAGATGACAGTGCTTCTGTTCTCCCCGGAACAGGCGCAGCGCTATCTTTGAAAGTGCCGTTGCGTGGTGTTGTTGGCGGAACGGTCACTTGCGAGGCGCCCCCGAACCTCAAGGAGTATCTGTACGCTTGTCGAGGCACGCGCGAATGAAACGGGCCGTTTCTGCCGCTCCATCAAGCGCGATCGGCAGATTCTGGGGAACCACAAGTCCCCTGGTCGCAAGGATGGCTTCTGCCATGGCCTTTCCGGTGAGCCCCTCTTCCGATACGATACGTGCGAGACCGAGGGCCTGCAGCTTCTCGGCCCGTACGCACTGCTCGGTCTCGCCGCCGGCGGCAAAAGGCACCAGCAAGGCGCGGCAGCGAGCGACGAGCAGGTCGCAAACCGTGTTATATCCCGCCTGCGAAATCGACAGACTGGCCGCTGGCAGAAGGCTCGGAAAGTCTGGACGGAAGCGGAAGAGGGACACGTTTTCTCCCGCGCATGCTTCAAAACGATCGTAGTCGGCCTGGGGAAGGTTTGGCCCGGTGATGACGCACCAGGAGGATCCGTCATCAAGCAGGGTACGGGCCTCAAGTGCTGCACCGATGAGCAGTGAGCCCACGGCGCCACCGCCTGCCGATATGACGGTGTCGAACCGGTCAGGAGAGGGTTCCGGCGCGGGGGGGGCCACGAGACCGGTATAGTGCACCCGATCGGCAATTTCCGGCGTCAGAGCGAAGGTCTCTTCCAGCCGCACGAATTCTGGCGCGCCGTGCACGAGGACACCATCGAAGTGTGCCCTGATCAGATCGACCGTCTCGCGGTCACGGCCCGCCTTGCGGTTTTCCTGCAGGATGTCCCTGATGGAGCTGAACAGCAGCGGACGCGGTTTAGCCGCCTCGATCGCCTGGATCAGGGGCAGAAGTTCGAACCGGACCTGCCGACGCCCGAATGGAAACGCTTCCAGGATGACCACATCCGGGCGCGTAGCATGAAAGGCGTCCAGCAATCTGGCTGTCCGTGCTTGTTCGAACGCGGCATCCACTGGGTTACCATCGAGATCGGAGAGCGCCGAAAAACCGTTGTTGGAAGCAACAACGGCAGGCAATTGCACATGCCCGATGCCCGCTCCCGGAAAACCTGCGACGGGTGCACCGCCGGTCACCAACGTGACGTCAAAGCCGGCCTGTACAAGAGCGCGGGATATGCGGCTGGCACGGGCAAGGTGACCTATGCCCAGCAGGTGCTGCACATAGAAGAAAACCTTTCCGGCCGATCCTCTGTCGGCGTCCTGCGCTTCAGTCATTCGCCGTCCCTCCGCGCCCAGGATGCTCTAAACAATCGGCTGAGATCTCGGATACTGTCATGATAGTCGAAATCGCGCCGCACCCGCTCCTCTGCCGCAGCTCCCAGCCGGTGGCGTAGCGCTGGATCGGTGATCGCCCTCTGGAACGACGCCGACAGAGCCTCGGCATCGTCGGGGCCCACAAGCAGGGCATTCTCATCGTCACGAAAAAGCTCTGAAATACCCGACACGGAGGTCGACACCGCCATCAGGCGTTGGCTTGCCGCCTCCACCAGCACATTCGGCAGACCATCTCGGTCACCATCCGCCGTGATGCGGCAGGCTAGTGTGAAGAGATCCGCCTGCCTGTATTGCGTCAGCACGTCGCGCTGATCCATCGACCCCATCCAGACAATCCTGTCGGCGATGTGAAGTTCTTCCGCGAGTGATTTTAAGCCGGGCAGTTCCTCGCCGCCGCCGATATGGGTGAAGCGCCAATTCAGCTCGGAGGGCAGCTTGGCAAGCGCTTTGAGGACAGTGTCGTATCCTTTCTTCTTCACCGCGCGTCCCACGCTGAGGATGCGGACAGGATCAGCCGGGTCTTTGCCGTCACGCAGTGATCGCTCACCGTCGAAATGCGGGAAACGCTCGAGATCGAGCCCGTGGTAGCTCAGGTTCACGTTCCCGCGTCCACCGGCGAGGCTGTTGAGCTTGTCGTAGCCTACCGCCGTGCAGGTCACCGCCCAGTCCGCCCGCTCTAGTTTCTCCGCGAGGTCCCAATCCTTCGAGGTCCAGATATCCTTGGCGTGAGCCGAGACCGTCCAGGGAATGCCGCTGATCTGGCTGGCATAGCTCGCCACGGAAGCAGGCGTGTGGATGAAGTGGACGTGAAGCCACTGCGCATCCTGCGGCCACTCGGCCACGAGGACTGCAGCTTGGCCGAAGCGACGGACACGATTGCGCGACACGTCGCGCTTGAGGTCCTGCCAGAATTGCTTCAATGCCGGGCGAAATCCAGGCAGTTTGCGGATCTTCCAGATTGCCTTGAGGACCCGAACTGGCTCCTCGTGCAGATATTCCGGTAGATAGTCGACGCTCGCGCGGATCTCGTCATGAACCGGATGGCGCTTCTTGTCGGTCGGCCTGCGCATCGCAACAAGGGTAAGCCCAAACCCTGCTTTCTCAAGTCCGAGAAGTTCCTGGGCGATGAAGGTCTCCGAAAGACGCGGATACCCCTTGAGAAGCACCAGGATTTTTCTGTTCGCGATCATCGATCAACCCTGCGCGGACAGAAGCGACAGGTTCTTCTTGTCGGTCAAATGCTGGTCCACGATCTTGGAGATCGTCGGCAAACCTTCGAGATGCAAAGCCGCTGGGCTTGCGGACGGAGGATCGCGCAGCAGCAGTTCCTTCAGCGCATTGGCGAATCGCTGGCTGTCTGCCGCCTCTTGGGGTGGCAGCATGCTGACGAGGCCGAGCTCCGCCGCCCGCCGCGCCCGGATCAACTGCTCCAGGCGTGGCTGGGTGCGAGGCACAATCAGGGCCGGCTTATCGAAGGACAGGATTTCGCAATAGGTATTGTAGCCGCCCATCGCGACGACTGCGCGCGCGCCGGCTATCCTGTCTTCCATCCGATTGTCGAACTCGATGATCTCAATGCGCGGATCGCCCGCGGCATGATCCATGAACTGCTGACGCTGCTCGTTGGGCATATAGGGCCCGAGCACGATCATCGCTTTGATCGTCAGCGTCGGATCCGCCTTGTAAGCGGCAATCACGTCTCGAACCAGGTCAGAGCCGTCTCCACCGCCACCCGTGGTCACAATCAGATATTCGCCAGCCTCCGACGAACGCGTGACAGATGCCTTGCGTTGCAGAAAGCCGACAAAATTCATTTTCTCGCGTACACTGTCGGGCACGTCGAGCCCGGTCAGCGGATCATAGAAGTCCGGCGGACCATAGACCCAGATATCGTCATAGAGCATGCCGATCTTGTGCATGGTGTCATTGCGCTTCCACTCGACGTCGAGCAGATGCGGTGCGTCCATGACCTCGCGGAGACCAAGCACGAGCGTGGTGCCGCGTCCTTTAAGGAAGTGAAGGGTATCCTCCACCTCGCCGCGCAAGCCCAGCGGTTCCTTGTCGATGATGAAGATGTCGGGCTCGAACGTCTCCGCCGTATTGCGGATGATCGACCGGCGCATGGCGATCGTTTCCGCCACGTTGATGTGCTGATCCATCGACGTGTATTCGCCATTGCGCAGCTTGATGACGCTCGGAATTTTGACGAAGTCGACGCGAGCCCGGTATTCGAAGGCACCTGCAATCGTCGCGCCGGAGATGATCAGAACCTGCAGGCTGCTGTAATCCTCAACCAGAGAATGCGCGATCGTCCGGCATCGGCGTAGGTGTCCCAGGCCGAACGTATCGTGGCTGTACATAAGGATGCGAGCTTTACGCGAACGTCCCGTCGTCATCAGATAACCTCACTGCGAAATCGCGGACGTCTTTCGGCGCTGTCGTGCCTCATCCAGGGTGTATTTGGGTCAATTATATGGATCGGCGGCATCTCTCAGGCCATCTCCCAGAAAGTTGAAAGCCAGGATGACAACGATGACCGGGATTACCGGGAAAAGCAGCCACGGGTAAAGGGCAACAACGTTCACAGTTCGTGCTTCCGTCAGCAAAACCCCCCAGCTCGTGATCGGTGGCCTGAGACCGAGACCGAGAAAGCTGAGAGTGGTTTCGCCGAGGATCATCCCTGGAATGGTTAGTGTCGCGCTGGCAATCAGATGCGACATGAAGCCGGGAACCAGGTGGCGGGCGATGATGCGCGGGCTTTTTGCCCCCATCAGCTGGGCTGCCAGAACATAGTCTTCTTCGCGCAGGGCGAGCAATTTGGAGCGGACGGCGCGGGCAAGGCCCGTCCAGTCGAGCAGCCCGAGAATGAAGGTTATTCCAAGATAGACAACAAGCGGGGACCAGTCCGCCGGCATGATCGCCGCCATGGCAAGCCAGAGCGGAATGCTGGGGATCGACTGCAGAACTTCCGTCACGCGTTGGACTGCGAGATCGAACCAACCTCCCCAATAACCCGCCAATCCACCGATCACGATGCCGAGAGCAAAACTCGTCATAACCCCGAGCAGGCCGATGGTCAGCGAGATCCGGGCGCCATAGAGAATCCGGGACAGGACGTCCCGCCCAAGCCGGTCCGTTCCGAGCAGGAAGAACTCACCCTTCTCCGCCGGGCAGACGAGATGCACATTGCCCTCGATCATGCCCCAGAAGCGATAGCTGTCTCCGCGGCAGAAGAAGCGGATTTTCTGCACGTCCGTGACGTCGTCGGTATAGATTCGTCGTAGCGTGTTCATGTCCAATGTCATGTCCCGTCCGTAGACGAAGGGTCCGACAAAGGCTCCGTCGTGAAAGAAGTGGACCTCCTGCGGAGGTGCATAGATGTTGTCCACGTTTCGGGTATGGACATTGTAGGGCGCCAGGAACTCCACGATCACGATCATCAGATAGGCGGAGAGCAGCAGGATGCCTGAAATCAGGGCGAGCTTGTGTCTGCGGAAGCGCCACCAAGTCAGTCTGAGCTGCGAGGCATGTCCGCTCGCCTGATCGTTGTCGACCTCTACGAGATAGGGGTCGAAAGGGGCGCTGGAGACGAAATGCTGCGCCACATTGTCCGATGCTGTCCGATCACTCATTTGGTTCGTCCCCCCTGGAGGCGGATGCGCGGATCGAGGATCGCCAGCGCGATGTCCGACACGAGGACACCAATCACGGTCAGGATGGCGAGGAACATCAGGAAGGAGCCGGCGAGATACATGTCCTGATTCTGCAGGGCGCGGATCAGCATCGGCCCTGTGGTCTCCAGTGACAATACGACAGCGGTGATTTCGGCCCCCGAAATGATCGAAGGCAGGATGGAGCCGATATCGGAAATGAAGAAGTTCAGCGACATGCGGAACGGATATTTCATCAGCGTGCGAAACGGATGAAGGCCTTTGGCCCGGGCCGTCATGACATATTGTTTGTGCAGTTCATCCATGAGGTTCGCTCGAACCCGGCGAACCATGCCGGCGGTGCCGGCCGTGCTGATGATCAGCACCGGGATCCAGAGATGCTCAAGGATCGACTTGAACTTCGCAAGGCTCATCGGTTCGTTGATGTAGCTCGGATCCATCAGATGGCCGATGGAGGTGCCGAACCAGATATTGGCGAAATACATCATCACCAGGGCCAGGATGAAGTTGGGCACCGCAATGCCCAGCAGGCCTAAAAGCGTGAAGCCGTAGTCGCCCCAACTGTATTTATGCGTCGCGGAATAGATCCCGATGGGAAAAGCGATCAGCCAGGTCAGGGTAATGGTGACGGTCGAGACAAGAACTGTCAGCCACACGCGATCACCGACCACATCGGCGACGGGCATGCGATATTCGAAAGAATACCCGAAGTCGCCCATGGCAAATTTGGTCACCCAGTCGATGTATCGGAGCGGCGCAGGTTTGTCGAAGCCGTAGCGCGCCTTGAGATCTTCGATCTCCTCCATATCGGCCTTTTCGCCGATGGCGCGCATCTCTTCGATATGGCTTTCGAAAAAGTCCCCGGGTGGTAGCTCGATGATCGTAAAGACGAGGATCGAGATCATGATCAGGGTCGGCACCATCATGGCGATGCGCCAAAGAATATAGCGCAACATCAGGTGTCTCCTTCGAACCAGAAGGTGTCCGGCATGTAGACGCCCAGATAGGAGGTGGGGTCGAAGCCGAAAAGAGCTTGTTCTGGCACATTCCGCAATCGGCGGTTCTTCGCCACCGGCTGCAGAACAGAATTCACGATTCCGATCGTGAAGACCTGCTGCGTGAAAAGCTCGAGCATTTCGTGCCAGATCGCAGTTCGGCCTTCGAGTGTGTCGGCCAAACGCCAGCGGTGGAAAAGCTCAAGCAACATCCGTGCTTCATCGGTTTCCGGCGGGCGTCCGTCGCCGCCGCCGGAAAGCTCGTGCAAGCCCCAGAGCGGCCATTGGATCTGGTCATTCGAGGTGGGCGCCAATTCGCGCGGCGACATGTCGGCCGTTGGCACGCCGTTGTCCAGTCCCCACCAGAGCGCCATGACCGTCTCGCCGTTGACGATCCGTTGGCGGAAGAGTTCACGATGCGCGACATGGGTGAAGATGCGAAAGCCGATGCGCCAGAAGTAGTCCGTGACGAGCTCGAGCACGTCTGTCTCATAACTCGTTTCGGCCGTGGTTTCGATGATCAGGTTGCACAAACGACCGTCGGGCAGCAGGCGCTGTCCCCGTGGGCTTTCCCGCTTCAAACCTACCTCGTCGAGCAGAGCGTTCGCCTGGTCCGGGTCAAATGCCGCCCAAGCATCCCGGTAACGTGTCTTGTACAAAGGACTATCGGGCAGAACCGCATTTGCACTTGGTTGGCCGAGACCAAAGAAGACAGCTTTGTTGATCTCGTCGCGGTTGATCGCGAGCGACAAGGCGCGGCGAACCCGCACGTCGCGGAAAACGTTGCGCCAGACCAGATCGGTGCAATTGAGATTGGGGATGAGCGCGGTCCGCGAGCCCTGGGTGCGCTTCCACAGGTCAACCTTGATGACCCCGCGCTCCTCCGCACCCTTGAGGAAGGTGTAATCGGAGAAATCGATATTGTTCAGCTGCAGATCGCTTTCCCCTGCGGCGGTCTTGGCTGAGATCAAGTCGCCGGAACCGACACTGAGTGTGACTATGTCGGCATAGGGCAACTGCTGCCCATTCTGGTCGACGCGGTGAAAATACGGGTTGCGTTCGAAAACGAAATAGCCGGAAGGGGGCGAAGTGGTGTTGCGCCAGGGATCAAGCGTGGGCAGATCCGGATTTTCCGGTCGTGCCGAACGCGACATCTTCTGATGCAGCGCGACCCAGTCTTCCACACCTTGCTGCGCGATCAGCTCGGCAAGCTTCTCGGGCGTCTGGTAGCTGGGATGAAACTGCTTCAGATAGGCAGAGGGCTGCATCAGGCGGGTCGCGACGGGAGATGCGAGTTCTGCGAGAAAATCCGGGTTTGGATCCTCCCAGCTGTAGCGCACGGTGACCGGGTCGAGCACCTCGAATACCGGCTCCTTATCCGCGACACGCAGCACGTTCGGCATGCCGCCCTTATGGAGCTCCTTGTTGTGGAACATGTCGTCCCAGACATAACGGAAATCCTCGGCCGTGAAGGGGCTGCCATCCGACCAACGATGGCCAGGGCGAAGATGCAGCGTGAAGATCCGGTCGCGCTCCACGCCGAAATCTCTGAGGATGTCGGGCTGGAAGTTGAAGTTCCGGTCGAAGCCAATCAGGCGACAATAGCTGTAGATCGGCATGTAACGGATGTCGCGCTGATTGCCGACCAGAATACGGATCTTGCCGCCCGTGCGTCCGGGCGCAAGGCCTGGTCCTTCCAGAGAAATGACGCGGGGGACCTGCGGCAGGCGCTCGCGCATCGGCGGCAGCGTACCCGCACGCACGGCTTCGCGCAGTGCTTCGGGTTCATCATCGATCGCGGCTGCGAAAACCGGACGGGCGAGCGTCGAGGCCGCCATCAAAGCGAGGATCGAGCGACGGGTAATCATGCCTTGAGCTCCCGTGCATCGGCGGTGCTGCGCGCAAGGACAAAATGTTCGCCCCCAAGGTCTATGTGTGTGAGCACATCCGGGTCACCCTCATCCAGAAACTGTTTGCCCCAGGCTCCCTTTGCGGAAATGGATGTCTCGCCTGCGCGCTCGAAGTCGATTGGCCTATCGAGATCCGGAGAGGGCACGGCTGCAATCAGCTTGCGTGTATAGGGATGGATGGGATTGCGCATGATGATGTCGCAAGGGGCAATCTCGACGATCCGGCCTGCATACATCACGGCCACCCGGTCGGCCATGTAGTTCACGACTGCCAGATTGTGCGAGATGAAGATGTAGGTAAGCCCCAGTTCAGCGCGGAGATCCTTCAGGAGATTGAGAACCTGCGCCTGCACGGACACGTCGAGTGCGGAGACTGGTTCGTCACAGATAAGCAGATCTGGGCCAAGCGCAAGTGCCCGCGCAATTCCGATACGCTGCCTTTGCCCACCGGAGAAGCTGTGCGGATAACGCCCCAGCGCCGACGTCGGCAATCCGACAGATTCCACGAGCCGTTTTGACAGAGCGACCCGTTCACGGGAATCGCCATAGCCGTGGATCTCCAGAGGCTCCCCGATAATGCTGCGCACCGTCATGCGCGGAGACAGCGACGAGACGGGGTCCTGAAAGACCATCTGAATGGAGGATCGCAGATCCTGCAAGGCTTTGCCGTCGGCTTTGAGAATGTCGACAGGCCCGTCGGCGCTTTCAAATATCGCCTGCCCATGGTCCGGGGTCACGCCCCGCATGAGGATTTTGCTGAGCGTGGTCTTGCCACACCCACTTTCGCCGACCAGGCCCAGCGTTTCGCCACGCCGGACATCGAACGATACGTCATGCACCGCACGGGTCGGCTTGGGCAACTTGCTGAAAAAGCCGTTCGAGCCCTTGGGCTGGTAAGTCTTGGTGACGTTGCGCACGGAGAGCAGGATATCGGACTTGCCCGCGGCGGGACGGGTTCGCGCGCCCAAAAGCCCGCCTGCGTTGACCTCGATCTCGCGCAAGGGCTTCAGTCGCTCGTCACGCGCCATGTCGAAATCGGGCACTGCCGCCATCAGCCCGCGCGTATAAGCATGCTGCGGATTGCGAAAAATCTGCTCGACGCTGCCCGATTCCATCACCTGGCCCCGATACATCACCACGACCTCGTCAGCCATGGACGCAACCACGCCGAGGTCATGGGTAATGAGCAGGACCGCCATGCCGAGCTTCGATTGCAGCTCCTTGAGCAGCTTGAGGATCTGCGCCTGGATCGTCACGTCCAGTGCCGTGGTTGGTTCGTCGGCAATCAGAAGTGCCGGTCGGCCGATCAGCGCCATGGCGATCATGGCGCGCTGGCGCATCCCCCCGGAGAGCTCGAAAGGATACATGTCGAAGATCCTGGCGGGATCCTGGAAACCCACCATCGCCAGCATCTCTTCAGAGCGCTCGCGGCGCTCACGAGCCGAGAGCATCGAGTGGATCCGCAGCACCTCTTCGATCTGATTGCCGATGGTGTGCAGCGGCGAAAACGAGGTCATCGGCTCCTGGAAGATCATGCCGATTCGATCACCGCGGATCTGTCGAATGCGGCGTCTATCGCGTGGCAGGCTGATCAGGTCGACCGGACCGTTGCCCTGAGGATCGTTGAACACGGCCTTTCCGGAGATCCGCGCATAATCGGATTCGATCCCCATGATCGCCCGGCCCAGCGCCGATTTACCCGATCCCGATTCTCCGACAAGAGCGGTAACGCGACCAGGTGCCACGCGCATGGAAAGCGAGCGAACGGCCTCGACGCTGCCGTTAATCAAGGGAAAGGAAACACTGAGCGTCTCCACGGAAAGCAAGTCAGTGCCGACGACCATGAACCAATTACGCCCCCGGGGATGCCAAAACCGTCCAAGCTTACGATCTTCTTCTGGGCTCGTTCTTGGACAAATCTACCGTATCGACCTCACCGCAGACTGTCCATCGCGAAGATGTGGCCATCAGCAGGCTTTGGAGGACTTGCGAGTGCATGGCTTTTGCCGATAGAAATCGGGCACTTGCCAAAGCGGGAGACAGGATTTGACCGACACCGACAATCCGCGCGCCCGCGCCCGCGAAATCATCGCGCAGTCCATTGAACAGGCACGCGCCGGTGATCCCGATGGCGCTCGGCAAGCGCTGGATGCCCTGGCCGCTGATACTGAACTGGTATCTCAAGCGGAACTGGGCCCTCCGACCGTATTGGGACTGCCCCGCAAGTTGCACTCTGCCTATCTGAAACTTGCCAAGCTTTCAGGCGACCGGTTGCGGGTCACCGGGCTTCAATTCACCCTGGTGCCTGATCCCGGCACGATGGAAGCTGTCGGCACCTATACCGGCGAGCAGCGCCGCCTCATTGCCCGTCTTGCTGCCGCGCCGGTGCCGCGCATACTGCACCAGGTGTGGATCGGCGATCTCCCACAGCCGCCGGCAGTCGCTGCATGGCGTGCCCATTGCGCAGCGCATGGCATGGAATATCGTCTCTGGGACACGATGGCGCTTCAGCGGGAAGGTTTTCATGACCACCCAAGCTACGCAGACATGCTGGCGCGCGAGGATTATCCCGGAGCAGCTGATGTTGCGCGATATCTGGTCCTTGAGCGCTTCGGCGGGATTTACATGGATGCCGACTGGTATCCGGCCCGGGACGATGCGGGTTTTGAAGACTTCATAGCATTGGTCGGTTTCACGGCGCTGGCGGCCGAGATACCACGACTGACCAGCGCGGGTGGTCTGCTTCTTGCCAATGCCTTCATAGCGACACCGGCGGCACACCCCGTGATCCAGCGCATCATCGAGGCCATGCCCGGGATCATGGAAGCTTTGCCGGGTGCGCCGGCCTGGTGGTCGACCGGCCCCCTCATCTTCACCTATGCCAGCCGCGGCGCAGGAGTGACACTGGCCACTGCAGACATGATGGCCGCCGTCTTACCAAGGCGCGCACCCTTCTCCGACGTTCAGATGGCGCGCGAGACCGCGATGAGAACCGATCGCGGTTTCATCATCGACTGGAAGTCCTGGTAGGACTCAAACCTCGGGCGAGACCCATTCGCATGCGGGATGCGACGCTGTAATTGCCAGCAAAGCCTCTAGGAACGACCATGCCGCGGCGTCGTGCACCAGATGATGGGTGAGTATGCCGATCATCGGAGGCGCATCGGCACGCCCAACCCAACCCGCCAGTTCGGCAAAAAGCGTATCCGCCGGTCGCCCGCCGCCAGATCCGTGCCAGTCCATGATGTCGACATGTGTGTTGACGAGCGGGATCGGCGACGAGGATTGCTCCTTCCCGAAAACCGACAGCAGCTTGAGCCCGAGTGCGGGCAGTTCCGGTAGTAGGGCAGGTGCGATGCGGTTCCACGGCGGCACCAGCATGGGAATAAAACGCGCAGCATGAATTGCAGCGAGCTTGTCGAAGCCTTGCTTCAATTCCGCGAGAACAACGGGCGCCGCTCTGTGCAGACCGATTTCCTGCTTTTTCTCCGCAGCGGGAGCATGATTATGATGCGACCAGCCATGCAGTGCCACACGCGCATGAGGTGCTTTGTCCAGGCGCCGAACCAGCGGTTCCCCGGTGTCTTTCGGAATGACGGCCAGGGTCACCGGCACCATGTACTCATGCGTCAATTCCAGCAGCCGATCGAGCGCTTCGGTGGGATCGACAGAATCGTCGTCGCGCAGCCAGAGCCGGACTTTGTGACCCTGCGCCCCGACAGTGTCCATTGCATTTCTGAGGAGAGCTTCGCTCACAGTGGATACTCCAAAGCCGCCAGGAGAAGAGGGGCGATCTGCGCCGCAATGACGGGCTGCGAGCGCTCCGTCAGAACGAAGTTCCGCGCCCTCTGGCCGAGAGACCTCCTCAGATCAAAATCTTGCAACAGCCTGTCGATCGCTCCAGCCAGGGCGTCAGCGTCGCCGGCGGGCGTCAGGATCCCGGTGCGCCCGTCGACGACGACTTCCGGCACGCCGGCGGTTTCATGAGCGATCACTGGCAGACCGGCTGCCTGGGCCTCGAGATACGCCAAACCATAGGCCTCCCCGTAACCTGGCCAGACGAAGACACTGGCACGGGCCAACTGCTCCGTGACACCCTCGCGCGGCAACTCGCCGATCCATTCGATGCGCTCCTGAGGCAGCAAGGCAAACAATTGCCTCACCTTGTCGCGCTCCGGGCCGTCGCCGATCACGGCCAGCCGCCACGCATCCGAGCGAACCCTCCGCAGGGCCTCTGCAAGTGCTGCATAACTCTGCATCTTGTCGCCGGCGCGCATCATTGCAACGGTAACCAGCCGTCCGGCCTCGGGCGCGGTCTTAATATTGGCAAAGGGCTCGGCATCGATGAACGGCGCGATCCGGGCAAGCCTGGCTTCCGGTGCCGCTGCCGTAAGACCGGCTTCGTCGCGCGCGGTGAGACAGATGTTCAACGCTGCGCGTTCCACCAGCGATTTCAGGGCCTCTTGATGCCCAGCCCAAAATCCGATGTTCCGGCGGGCGGAATAGGAAGCCTCTGCCGTCACATAGGGAAGCGAAAACCGTCGGGCAATGACCGGGCCGATCAGGTCAGGCGCCTTATAGTAGGGGTGGTAGCAGAACCACAGATCGGGCGGGCCGTCAGCCTCCCAAGCCCGCGTGAGCCGATCGATCTCCGCGTTTGCAGCACCCTCTAGGTCAGGCAAGACAGTATCGGGGGTCGCATGAAAGCTGCGCAGTCGCGAGGCGATCTCGAGGGAATGCCCGGCTTCTCTCAGAATACGCACGAACTGACGGGCCATCAGCCGGTCGCCGGAAGGCACGGGATGATCGGGCGATTTCAGCGGTGCATAGAACGCGATCTTCATGTTCGCTTTAGACCCTGCCGCCTTTTGTGAGACAAGAGGGAGGCACTCACATTTACGCGGGGTGGATTAACCGCAAAGGACCCCGCCCTTGACAGACACGTCCTGCGCACGCAACTGACAGGGTCAATTGCATCTCTCGGAGCCTGTGCATCATGCCATCCTCTTCCGCAGCGATCGGCCTTGGTGCCGCCATTCAAGCCCGTACAGCAAAAGCCGGAGTGATCGGCCTCGGTTACGTCGGCTTGCCCTTGGCCATGAGCATCGCCCGCGCCGGCTTTACGGTCGTCGGCTTCGATATCGATCCGTCAAAGATCACGGCCGTCGAGGCTGGCGAAAGCTATATTGAGGCAGTGCCGAGCGAAGTCCTGCAGGCCGAAACCTCCGCCGGCCGGTTCACCGCGACCTGTGACTTCTTGAGGCTTGCCGAATGCGAGGTCATCGCGATCTGTGTCCCAACGCCGCTGACGCGCCATCGGGATCCGGATCTGTCTTTTGTCGAGCGAACCTGTCGCAAGATTGCCGAGACACTGCGGCCCGGCCAATTGGTCGTCCTGGAATCGACCACCTGGCCGGGAACCACCAATGAGGTGATGAAGCCAATCCTGGAAGCCACCGGCCTTACGTCGGGAACTGATTTCTTCCTCGGTTTCTCACCTGAACGCGAGGACCCGGGCAACCGCGACTTCTCGACATCGACCATACCGAAGGTCGTTGCCGGCGACGGGCCGGACGCCAGCGCCCTGATGGAGGCCTTTTATAGCGCAGTCGTGAAAACCGTCGTGCCGGTTTCAACAACGGCAACCGCCGAGGCGGTGAAGCTCACGGAGAACATCTTCCGGGCCGTCAACATCGCGCTCGTCAACGAATTGAAGCTTGTCTACGACGCCATGGGCATTGATGTCTGGGAAGTTATAGATGCGGCCAAGACCAAGCCGTTTGGCTACATGCCCTTTTATCCCGGCCCCGGCCTTGGCGGTCACTGCATTCCCATTGATCCGTTTTATTTGACCTGGAAGTCTCGTGAGTTCGACCGACCGACGCGCTTTATCGAGCTTGCCGGCGAAATCAACACCGCCATGCCCCATTACGTCGTCGACAAGGTTGCCGAAACTCTCGATCGCCATGCCGGCAAGGCCTTGAGCCGCTCGCGTGTTCTGGTGATGGGACTGGCTTACAAGAAAAACGTGCCTGACATCCGTGAAAGTCCATCCCTGAGATTGATGGAGCTTCTCGTTGAGCGTGGCGCCGACGTCGCCTATCACGATCCCTATGTTTCGGAAGTGCCGCGAACCCGCGAATATGCCGATCTCATGGGGCGCAGAAGTGTGGCCTTGGATGAGGGCACCATTGGCAGCTTTGATATTGTCCTCGTTTCTACCGATCATGACGACGTTGATTATGCGGCAATCGCCGCCTGGGCGCCGCTGATCGTGGATACGCGTAATGTATTTGCCCGGCGCAACATCGCCGCCGGCAACATCTTCAAGGCCTGACCCATGAGCCGTCTCGACAGTTTCATCAATCGCATGACCGCCCAGCGCGATATGCTGAACCTCATTCGCGACCGGGTCGATCTGCCGGACGGTCCCATTTTGGAGATCGGGCTCGGCAATGGTCGCACCTTCAGCCATCTGCGCGAAAATTTTCCCGGCCGCCGAATCGTCGTCTTCGACCGCCAGCTTCTCGCCCACAAGAGCTCCATCCCGCCGTCGGAAGATCTCGTACTGGGCGAGATCGCGGAGACGGGGAAGGCCTATATCGGTATCGGCGCAGCTTTCGTTCATGCGGATATCGGCACCGGCGATCCGGAAAAGGATGCCGTGACACTCACATGGCTCCCCGCGATGGTGGAGAGCATGCTCGCCCCAGGAGCATATGCGTTGAGCGGACTGCCGCTTGAGAGGCAGGGGCTCGAGCGTCTTCCGGTCGCCGAGCACATCGATCCCGAGCGCTACTATTTTTACCGCAGGGCGTAACGATGCGGGAGGACGTCAGGCCGCAATACGCGCTCGCCGTCATTTCCGACGCCCATTTCCACGAGATCGAAGGTGACTACGGGATCGCCGGCATCGAGGCCGGCAATCGCCGACTGACCCTGCAAACCTGGGCGCACAGCCGCGAATCAACCCGCGTCTACAATGAAAGTGCGCCTGCACTGACGGCGGCGCTGGATGAGGTGGCGGCGCGAGGGGTCCGCCACGTCGTCCTGCTGGGGGACTATACCGATGACGGCCAGCGAGAGACCACCCATCGTCTCGCACAGCGGCTCAGCGATTACGAATCGCGCTTCGGCACACGCTTCTACGCGCTGCCCGGCAATCACGACCTTTTCGGTCCATCCGGTCGGCACCAGTCGCGCTACTTTCTCCGGCCCGATGGATCCTCCATTCGCGTCACCAGTGACGACCGGGATCCGCCTGCCGATAGCGTTGTCTCGGCGGCTATGTTCTGCGAGGGGTATCCGGACGGACTCGTGCCGATGGGGCGGCACGGTTATTTCCGGCGGCCCGATGACCTCTTCTGGGAAACACCGTTCGGAGCAGATGATCGACCTGAGAGGCGAACCTATGAGGTTGCCTCCGAGGACGGGCTCAACCGCTACCGCCTCATGGATGCTTCCTATCTGGTGGAGCCCGAACCGGGCCTATGGCTCCTCATGCTGGACGCGAACGTCTTCGAGCCGCGCAACGGCACCTTCCATCCAGGCTCCAAACGCGCCTTCATCGATAGCACTGCCGCCGGTTGGAATGCGGTCTTGCGGTTGAAGCCCTTCCTGCTGGATTGGATCAGGGATGTCACCAAGCGGGCAAAGGCGAGTGGCAAGACGCTCCTGGCGTTCTCCCATTACCCTGCCATCGATCCCCTTGAAGATCAGGAAGGCTTCGAACAGACCCTGTTTCCGTCCAGTCCCGTGAATGTGCGCCGACCGCGAACCGATGTAGCCGAGGCGCTGATGGCTGCGGGTCTTTCTCTTCATTTCAGCGGCCACTGGCATGTCGATGGTATCAGCGAGCACCGGATTGGCGGCGACATGCTGACCAACATAGCGGTGCCGTCGCTTGTAGCCTTTCCCCCGGCGTTCAAGCTGGTCACGGCCGAAGCAGGGCGCGTAACGGTCACGTCCGTCGATCTTTCTCAACTGCCGCTCGATCAGGACATCTTGGACCTGTATCGGCTCGAGGTGCGGGCGAACGGCCTGTCATGCGACGAGGCGCTCTCGGCCTCCGAATATGGATCTTTCCTGCGCCACCATTTGCGTGCGCTGGTGGTACATCGCTATTTTCCCAGAGAGTGGCCCAAGGATGTGGTGGATACCATTTCGTCCATGTCGCTTGCCGACCTCTGCAGCGATCCACGCACTGCGACGCCGAGCAAGGAAAAGGCAATTCCGGATGCGTGGCGGGATCTTCCGGTCATCGACCTCATTGCCGACTGGTACTGCCTGCGTCAGGCAGGCACGTTGGGAAAACGGCTCATAGGGCCACAGGCGTTGGATCGTATGAGAGCAATCGCCACCGGCTTCGTGGACACGCAAGACGGGGCCGAAAGAGAAGCGATCGCTGCTTATTTGAAGATTTTTTTCCGATCGATGCTTTTCTATGTCGAACGGGCTGAGCGGCTCAGTGAATCTAATCGCTTCGAGCTCTGAATTGCAGACATTAAGCTCCCGAATAATCCTTACAGAACCCGGCCCGGCAACTGTCTAAACGTCATGAGCCGGCGCATCTCTGCGCCGGCTCCGATCTTGGCCACCTTGCGGCGATGCGGCACGCCCATCTAGTGGTGTGCGGTCTCTGCCGCCGGCTGTAGGTTCGATACCGGCTCATGCTGCACCAGGGGGCGGTTGCCCGCCAACCTTCTCAGTAGCACATAGAAGACGGGGGTCATGAAGATGCCGAAGAATGTGACGCCGATCATGCCCGAGAATACGGCCAGACCCATCGCTGCGCGCATTTCCGATCCGGCGCCGGTCGACAGCACCAACGGGACAACCCCCATGATGAACGCCATCGACGTCATCAGGATCGGGCGCAGGCGCAGTCGACTTGCTTCGATGGCCGCCTGAACCGGGTTTCGCCCCTCGAACTCCAACTCTCGCGCAAATTCGACGATCAGGATGGCATTCTTTGCTGACAATCCGACAAGGACAACGAGACCGATCTGCGTGAAGATGTTGTTGTCCCCACCCGTCCACCAGACCCCGGCGAGTGCTGCCAACACGCCCATTGGTACGATCATGATGATGGCGATCGGCAACGTCAGGCTCTCATACTGTGCGGCCAGCACGAGATAGACGAGCAGCAGCGCGAGCGGGAATACGACGATGCTCGAATTGCCCGCCAGAATCTGCTGATAGGTCAGATCCGTCCATTCGTAGGAGATCCCCGTCGGCAGTGTTTCGGACGCAATGCGATCGATCGCCGCCTGCGCCTGGCCCGATGAGAACCCGGGTGCGGGGCCGCCATTGATGTCGGCAGCAAGGAAGCCGTTATAGCGCGTCGTCCGCTCCGGCCCTGTCGTTCCGTCCACCTTCAGCAGAGCGGAGAGCGGGATCATCTCGCCGGTCCGCGAACGGACCTGCAACTGGCCAATGTCTTCGGGCTTGGCACGGAAGGCGGAATCCGCCTGCACGCGCACGCTGTAGGTCCGCCCGAACGAGTTGAAGTCGTTCACATAGAGTGAGCCCAGATAGATCTGCAACGTTTCGAAGACATCGGTGACGCTGACGCCCAGCTGCTGTGCCCGAGACCTGTCGAGATCCGCATAGAGCTGCGGAACGTTGACCTGGAAGCTCGAAAACAGGCCAGCCAGTTCAGGTGTCTGATATGCCTTGCCGAGGAATGCCTTGGTCGCCTCATCGAGTGCGCCATAACCGAGGCCGGCACGGTCTTCCAACTGAAGCTTGAAGCCGCCGGTGGATCCCAGACCGTTCACAGGTGGTGGTGGGAACATGGCGATGAACGCATCCTGGATGCCCGCAAACTTCTGATTCAGCTGCATGGCAATGGCACCGCCGGAAAGCTCCGGCGTCGTCCGCTCCTCGAAATCGTCCAGCACGGCAAAGACGATGCCAGAGTTGGAGCCGATGGTGAAGCCATTGATCGACAGCCCCGGGAAGGCGATAGCATGGGCAACACCGGGTTGCTCCATCGCAATCGCGCTCATCCGCTTGATCACGGATTCGGTACGGTCGAGCGTTGCGCCATCCGGCAATTGGGCAAAGCCGATCAGATACTGCTTGTCCTGTGCCGGCACGAAGCCGCCGGGCACCGTGTTAAAGACCGCATAAGTCGCGCCGACGAGCATCAGGTACACGCCCATCACCAGTGACTTGCGCGACACGAGCCCACCGACGCTTCGCCCATAGCCGCGCGATGCGGCACCGAAGAAACGATTGAAACCACGAAAAAACCAGCCGAACAGGCCGTCCATGAGACGCGTCAGCCAATCCTTCGGGGTATCATGACCTTTCAGCAGCAGCGCTGCGAGAGCCGGTGAAAGTGTCAGTGAATTGATCGCCGAGATGACGGTCGAGATCGCAATCGTCAGAGCGAACTGCCGGTAGAACTGGCCGGACAATCCGCTGATGAAGGCGAGCGGCACGAAGACCGCGACGAGCACCAGAGCAATCGCGATAATCGGTCCGGAGACCTCCCGCATCGCCTGATAGGTCGCCTCCCGCGGGCTCAGCCCCTTTTCGATGTTCCGTTCGACGTTTTCGACAACGACGATTGCATCATCGACGACGATGCCGATCGCGAGAACGAGGCCGAATAGGGTGAGCGCATTGATGGAAAAGCCGAAGGCGTACATGACCCCGAAGGTGCCGATAATCGAAACCGGCACGGCAAGCAGCGGAATTATCGATGCGCGCCAGGTCTGCAGGAAGATGATCACCACGAGCACGACCAGTGCGATTGCTTCAAGCAAGGTATCGACCACCTTGTCGATCGAGGCGCGCACGAACTTCGTCGTGTCATAGACGATTTCGTATTTCACGCCTTCCGGCATGGCCAGTTGCAACTGATCCATGGTGGTATGGACATTGTCGGCGATTTCAATTGCGTTTGACCCCGGCGCCTGAAGCACGGCGATGGCAACGGCCGGCTGGCCGTCGAGAAGCGAGCGAAGTGTATAATCTGCCGCGCCCATCTCGATACGCGCGACATCCCGAAGACGCGTAATTTCTCCCTGGTCTCCGGTCTTCACGATGATGTTGCCAAATTCCTCAGGCGTGCGAAGCCGGCCTTGCGCATTGACGTTCAACTGCAGGCTGACATCGCCAGGCGTCGGCGAGGCACCGATGATACCGGCGGCGGCCTGCACGTTCTGTTCGCGGATGGCATTGGTGATGTCACTCGCGGCAAGTGCATGTTGGGCTGCCTTTTGCGGGTCGATCCACACGCGCATGGCATAGTCGCCCGCACCGAAGACCTGAACCTGACCCACGCCTTCAATTCGGGTCAGCCGATCCTTGATATTGAGCGTCGCATAATTGCGCAGATAGGTCACATCATAGCGATCGGTGGTCGAGACCAGATTCACCACCATGATGAAGTCCGGTGAACTCTTGACGGTCGTGACCCCGATGGCACGCACTTCCGCTGGCAGGCGTGGCTCTGCTTGGGAGACACGGTTCTGCACCAGCTGCTGCGCCTTGTCCGGGTCCGTGCCCAGCTTGAACGTTACCGTCAGCGTCAGCACGCCGTCGGAGGTCGCCTGACTGTTCATATAGAGCATGTCTTCGATGCCGTTGATCTGCTCCTCGAGGGGCGTTGCAACGGTCTCTGAGATTACCACGGGATTGGCGCCGGGATAGACGGCGCGCACCACGATCGATGGCGGCACCACCTCGGGATATTCGGAAATCGGCAGGGCGCGCATACCGATGAGGCCGGCAACGACGATCAGGATCGACAACACTCCGGCGAACACCGGACGGTCGACAAAAAAGCGGGAAATATTCATGTCGGCATCCTCTCCGGGATGAAAAACAGGACGAGCGGCTCCTGCGGCGGGTGAAGGCCCACCGGGACAGTCGTGAAGGTGAAGGGAATGACGCGGTGCGCCGAAGTGCACCGCGCAAGGGACGAGTTACTTTGCAGCTGCCACAGTGTCCGCAGGCTTCGGATCGACCAAGGCGCCGGGCGCGATCCGTTGCAGCCCGCTGACGACGACGCGTTCACCGGCGGTAAGACCGCTTTCGATGATTCGCGATCCGTCCGAGATGCTGCCGACGACGATCGGGCGATAGGCAACCTTATTGTCGTCTCCAACCACGAAGACGAACTTCTTGTCCTGGTCGGTACCGATGGCACGTTCGCTCACCAGGATCTTGTTCGCCGCGTGCGGCTGACCCAACCGAACCCGGACAAACTGGCCCGCCATGAGGCGCCCGCCTGGATTATCGAATACTGCGCGCACGCCGACGGTCCCGCTCGAAAGCTCGACTTCGTTCGAGATCAACTGAAGCTTGCCTTTGATCGGCGTTCCCTGGTCGGCAAGCGTGCCCATCTCGACCGGAATTTCCTCGATCGGCGGTAGAGCATCACCGGAGGTCGGCAATTGTGCCAAAGCCTTGGCTACGGTTTCTTCGCTGACATTGAATGCGGCATAGATCGGATCGACCGAAACCAGTGTCGTCAGCGCCGGCGATGCCGAGCCGGCGGCGACGAGATTGCCCACGGTCATCTCGACCTTGCCCACGCGTCCCGAGACAGGCGCACGTACATTCGTGTAATCCAGTTCCAGCTGAGCCGCATGCAAGGCGGCTTCCGCCGTTGTGACGGCAGCCTGCGCTTCAGCCAGAGCATTGCCGCGCTGGTCGAATTCGCTCTTGGATATGCTGTTGCCAGACGAAAGCTTTTGCCCACGCTCGAATTCCGTCTTGGCGAGTTGCAGGCGCGCCTGCGCCGACGCCAGCTGCCCCTCGGCCTGAGTGACGGCAGTCTTGAAGGGCTCCGGATCGATGGTGAACAGCAGGTCGCCAGCCTTGACCAGCGCACCCTCGCGGAAATGTACACCCTCTATGGCACCAGCCACACGGGAGCGAACCTGGACGCGCTCGATGGCTTCGAGCCTGCCGGAAAACTCTTCCCACGAGCGGATTTCGCGGTTTTCCAGGACGGAGACCGTCACCGGAACTGCCGGCGGAGCCGCCGCAGCAGTGTCCGTTTCCGCAGCCGCGATCGTACCGGGCAGTTGATAGACGAGCGCTGCGACGGAAATGGACGCAGCAAGACCTAGGCCGGTGCCCATCAGGGCCCAGCGTTTCCATGTCGATGTCATGGCTATTCTCCTTGAAGCCCACTCAGCGGGCTGACGATGTCTTCACAAAATCATTGAACGCGTATGTCTCGGATGAACTCCGAAAAGTATCGGCAGACGCTGTCTCCGTAGGCGGGCGCTTGGGTCACCGCGCCTCCGTAGACCGATGGCCAGCCCGTTCCCGTTTCCAGGACATGTCTGCTGACCATCACACCCGACCGCTCTAATCCATCGGCATAGGCCTGTGCCTCGTCGACGAGAGGATCGTCCTTCGACGAAATGATGAGCGCCGGTGCCATTCCCGACAGCCGCGAGCACAGTCGAGGTGCGGCATAAGGATGACACACACCGGCGCTCAGATAGTGGTTCCACCCCTCCGACCAACGTTGACGCATGCCGACCGCATCCGCCATCTGGAAGGAGGCCGTCCCCATGAAGGGATCAAGCAAAGGCGAGAAGAGAACCTGCCCGTCCAGCGCCTCGGCAAAATTGTCACGCGCCTTCAGTGCCACACCTGCCGCAACATTCCCGCCGGACTCCTCGCCCCCGATCAGCAACTGCGATTTCCGGTCTCCGAGCCCTGCGCGTTTCTTGGCAAGGTAGGAAAAGATCGAAAATCCGACCTCCAAGGGCTGCGGGAAGACCCCGCCCAGGGGGCCATTATAGTCGGGGACGACCACAATGGCGCCGGTCTCGGCAATGCACTTCGCCAGCTGGCAATCTCGCGGGCCCGACTGGAGGAAGGCGCCCCCATGAAAGTAGAGCACGACGGGCGGACCTTTGGCGTAGTCTTCACCCTGGTAGACACGTGCCGAAACGGGGCCAATGGCCACCTTATCGAGCGTCATATCTTTGATTTCGACCGTCATCTCACCACCTGAAGCTCATCGGACCAGCCGAAAGCGAAGTCATATCTATCATTGATCGACATGGACTGAGAAGTATGGCAAAACGGGCTTCACTGTCCGGAATTCCGAATAATAGCCTTCAACAGGATTAGTCACTATGGACCAGCTGTCAGCCATGCGCGCTTTCGTGCGAGTGGTCGAGACCGGTAGTTTTACCCGTGCCTCGGCCGCGCTAGGCACGCCAAAGGCCACCGTCAGCAACCTGATCCAAAATCTTGAAGCCCACCTGCAGACCAAGCTGCTGAACCGCACGACGCGGCGCGTGGTGGTGACCACTGACGGCGCCCTTTATTATGAGAGAGCGGTCCAACTGGTCGCTGAGATTGACGAACTGGATGGCAGCCTATCGCGATCCAGAACCAATCCCGCAGGCCGTCTCCGTGTCGAAATGGCCGGCGCCTTTGCCGATCTCCTCGTGATTCCGGCTCTTGCGCAGTTTCACGCGCAGTTTCCCGATATCCAGATTGATCTTGGGGTGGGAGATCGCACGGTGGACTATCTCGCGGAGAACGTCGACTGCGCGCTCAGGGCAGGAGCACTGCGGGATCAGTCACTGATTGCCCGCAAGGTGGGCGAAATGGCCCTCGTGCCTTGTGCAGCCCCTCGCTATCTGGACGAGTTCGGAATGCCCAACCATCCCAGCGAACTCGTCGATCGGCACCACTGCGTCAACTACTTTCTCGCCACAACCAATCGCACGATCCCCTTTGACTTCATCCGGCATGGGGAGAAAATCCAGGTCAATTCCCGCTATATCGTTTCCGTTAATGATGCCCGCTCCTACCTCGCGGCAGCCCTGTCAGGCCTGGGTATCGCTCCACTTGCCCACTTCATGGCGGCCGACGCGCTCCGACAGGGGCATCTCGTGCGTGTGCTGCCGGAGTGGCACATCGAGTCCATTCCCATGTACATCGTCTATCCACCGAACAGGCATCTGAGCAACAAAGTCCGGATCTTCGTCGACTGGATAGTTCAGCTTTTGGCGAAGTCGCAGCTCAAGCTGGAGGGATGAGAACACGCCAGTTTCAGATCAGATATGAGAGCTTCCGCGGAGAATACCATGTGATGGCGCGCAAAAATGGCCGGAAAGACCTTGTCTTCCGGCCATTGCTTAGCTGGCTACCAACTCTGTTCGAAGCGCAGAAGAACGACGGCTTTCTTCAGCGGGAGCGCAAGTTCAATGCGCGCCGGACATGTCGCCCAGCACTTCCTTCGAAGCGACTGTCGAATCCGCGTTCAGCTTGTAGACCATGGGAACACCGGTCGCGAGATTGACGCTGAGGATCTGCTCCTTGGTCAGCTTGTCGAGAACCATCACGAGAGAGCGCAGCGAATTGCCATGGGCCGCAACCAGTACCTTTTCGCCGCGCAACACGCGGGGCAGGATCTCGGTCAGATAATAGGGCCAGACGCGGGCGCCGGTGTCACGCAGGCTCTCGCCGCCCGGCGGCGGCACGTCGTAGGAACGGCGCCAGATATGCACCTGCTCCTCACCCCACTTGGCGCGCGCGTCATCCTTGTTGAGGCCGGAGAGATCGCCGTAGTCGCGCTCGTTCAGCGCCTGATCCTTGATCGTCTGAAGCCCCGTCTGACCAACGTTTTCGAGGATGATGTTGCAGGTCTTCTGGGCCCGCGTCAGCACTGAGGTATAAGCGACATCGAACTTGATGCCGTAATCGGCGAGCGCCTTGCCGCCGGCATTGGCTTCCTGCACGCCAAGTTCCGTCAGGTCCGGATCACGCCAGCCGGTAAACAGGTTCTTCAGGTTCCAGTCGCTCTGGCCATGGCGCACGAGCACGAGGGTACCGGTCATCGACAATTCCTCTCTTGACGATCAGGGGGTGGAGTTGAGCCCGAGCACGTCGAGCATGGTATAGCGGCCGGGCTTCTTGTCGAAGGCCCAGACGGCAGCCGTGAGAGCCCCGCGTGCAAACAGCGAACGGTCGCCGGCACTGTGGGAAAGGGTGATGATTTCGCCTTCACCGGCAAAAAGCACGGAATGCTCGCCGATGACGGAGCCTCCCCGCAGCGTGGCAAATCCGATCGAACCCTCTTCGCGGGCGCCGGTATGGCCATCGCGCACCCGCACGGAATGGCTGTCCAAATCGACACCTCGCCCTTCCGCTGCCGCCTGTCCCAGCAGAAGCGCCGTGCCGGACGGCGCATCGACCTTGTGCTTGTGGTGCATTTCCAGCACCTCGATGTCCCAATCGGAAGCGTCCAGCGCCTTTGCGGCCTGCTTGATCAGGACAGACAGAAGATTGACGCCGAGGCTCATATTGCCGGATTTCACCACCCGTGCATGCCGGGCCGCAGCATCGATCTTCTCTTCATGTTCCGGCAGGCAACCGGTCGTGCCGATGACATGGACGATACGCGCCTGAGCCGCAAGCGCGGCAAACTCCACGGTCGAGGCAGGCGAAGTGAAGTCGATGACGCCATCGGCATGCAGGAAAGCTGCCAACGGATCGTCGGTAACAGCAACGCCGAGTGTGCCGGCTCCCGCAAGCTCTCCGGCATCCTTGCCGAGAGCAGGTGAGCCTGGGCGCTCGACGGCGGCGTGAAGAACCAAGCCCTCCGTCTGGCAGATCAGGTTGATCAGCGTGCGTCCCATGCGCCCGGCGGCACCGACGACGACGAGCTTCATTGGAGAGGTCATGGTCAGATTTCCTGCAAGACGTCTGAACCGCCATGAGCGGCCTGGAGATTGTGCAGGCGAGCGTAAAGACCGCTCGGCCGCTGTGCAAGGCTCTGATGCGTGCCTTCCTCGACCACACGGCCCGCCTGCATGACGATGATCTTGTCTGCCTTGATAACGGTCGAGAGGCGATGGGCGATCACGATGACCGTGCGCCCGACCATGGCGGCATCGAGTGCCTGCTGGACCGCTGCCTCGGATTCTGCGTCGAGCGCCGAGGTCGCCTCATCCAGAAGCAGGATCGGTGCATTGCGCACGAGAGCCCGCGCGATCGACAGCCGCTGCCGCTGGCCGCCAGAGAGCGTCAACCCGTTCTCGCCGACGGGGGTGTCGTAACCCATCGGCTGCGCCAGGATGAACTCATGGGCATTGGCAAGCCGTGCCGCATCCTCGATCTCCGCGTCCGTCGCCTCGGGCCGTCCATAGCGGATGTTGTCGCGGATCGTTCCCTCGAACAAGTAAGGCTGCTGCGAGACATAGGCCAGGTGATGACGCAGCGATGCTTTAGTGACATCGGCAATGTTCTGTCCGTCGATCAGGATAGCGCCTTCGGCGGGGTCGTAAAACCGCGGCACGAGCGTGATAATTGTCGATTTTCCTGCGCCTGAAGGACCGACCAGTGCCGTTGTCTTGCCGCCTTCGGCCACGAAATCAAGTCCATGCAGGACCGGGTCGTTGCTTCCATAGGCAAAACGGACGTTACGAAACTCGACTCGGGCCTCGGTGACCTTGAGCTCCCCAGCACCAGGCTTGTCGCGCTGATGCGTCTGCATGTCGAGGATCTCATAGATCATCTTGGCGTTCACCGCCGCGCGTTCCATCTGCACCTGCAGCTTGGCCAAGCGTTTGGCCGGTTCATAGGCCAGCAGAAGGGCGGTGATGAAGGAGAAGAACGCACCTGGTAGCACGCCGCCGTAAATTGCCTGGTAGGCAGCATAGGCCATGACCCCAGCAACCGACAGGCCTGCCAGAGACTCCGTCAGCGGGCCATTGCGTTCGCTGAGGCGGGCGATCCTGTTGGAGCGGCGCTCTGCGGCATCAATCGTCGACTGGATCTTGCGCTGGAGCTGCTCTTCCATCGTGAAGGCTTTGACGATAGAGATGCCCTGAACCGTCTCCTGCATGGCGCCGAGTACATGCGAATTCAGGATAACAGATTCTCTGGTCGCGCTTCGCAGTCGCTTGGCGAGGTAACGAAGGCCGAGCAGCAGGGGGGGCGCGACCGTGAACACGATTAGTGAAAGCACCACATCCTGCACGAACATCACGCCGACGAGCGACACCAGCGTGACGAGGTCGCGAGCAAGCGACGTCACCGTCAGGTTGAGCACATCGCGTACACCGTTGATGTTCTGGTTGATCTGCGCAGACAAGCGCGCAGACCGGGATTCATTGAAATAGCCGACCGACAGCGTCATCAGGTGCGCAAACAGGCGGCGCTGGTACCGCGCCACGATATTGTTGCCGATCTTTGCAAGGGTAACGGCCTGGCCGTAACCGGCAAAGCCGCGAATGACGAATGCTGCAAAGATCGAACCGCAGATGGTCCAGATCAGATCTGCCCGGCGGTTGGCAAAGGCCTCGTTGATGACCGATTCCATAATCCATGCCGTAAAGGCTGTCGTCGCCGCTACAGTGAGAAGGCAGACGATGGCGAAGGCATAGGCGCCCAGATGCTCGCGGCCATTTTCGGTAACCACCCGACGCAAGACGGCGGTGATGCTGTCCCTGTCCAGCGTTTCGTTGGATTTGCCCTTGGCGCTCAAAAGAAAAGTCCTGTGCTGTTGCTATAAGCAGATCCCCTTGGGGCCGCCGCTCTATAGCCAGTTGCAGCACATTTGACCATAGCGCCTATTCTGCAGCCATATTGCGCCAGTGTCGGCCCTCGGTAGCGAGACCAAAATCCGATGGCGCGCTTGCGAAGGCTGCAAGGCCGTGAAGGGCCGCTTGTGGATGCGTGACCACGAATGTGGGGATGCCGTGCAGCAGGCCCTGATGCGGTGCCTTGTCTTCGAAAGCAGCGCGAAATTCGCCGCTCTGCAGCGCCGGCAGGATCTTCGGAGAAATGCCGCCGGCGAGGAATACGCCACCCTTCGCCATGAATATCAGTGCAAGATCCCCCGCCACACGACCGAGATAGGTAGCAAAGAGGCTGAGCGCTTCTCCAGCCAAGGCGTCTGCTCCAGAAATTCCTGCAGCCGAAACTTCTGCCGGTTCTTCGTAGCGAGGGGTCCGGTTGCCTTCGGCTTTGCAGAGCGCGCGATATATGTTCATCAGCCCCCGACCCGAAAGCAGTTCTTCCGCAGAAATTCGCCCGAGCGTGGCGTTTCCGTCATGCACCGGGGTCAGATGGGGCCAGATGGCATAATCGCGTTCCGTGCGCGGACCGACATCCACATGTCCACCTTCGCCGGGAACCGGAAACCACGTATCCCGTGCCCGCAGGAGCCCGGCAACCCCGAGCCCCGTTCCCGGACCGAGCACAACCCGCGACCCGAGAGGCGCATCGCTTAGCGCGCCGAGCGGCTGCCGGTCGGAGACGCCGAGCGTGGCAGCTGCCAGCGCCTGCGCTTCGAAATCATTCAGCAAGAGCACTTCGGCAAAGCCGAGTTCGGCCATCAACACCTTCGGGCGCACGACCCAGGGGCAGTTCGTGAGCGGCACCTCGTCGCCCTTGATAGGGCCTGCAAGGGCGAGGATCAGCGATTTCGGCTTGTGCATCGTCTGGGCGAGTACGGATATGCGGATCGCCTCGTCGATCGTGGCGAAATCTTTGTTGATCACGTTTGGAAAACTGATGGCTTCGCCGCTGTTGTCGAGCAGGATCGAGAAGCGGGCATTCGTGCCGCCGATGTCGCCGATCAGGATTGGAAAGGGAAGGGTATCGTCACGCTGTGTCTGGGCCATGGTTTGTCCGGTCTTGGCTCCACTGCCTCAGGCAGTCAGGGTCTGCATCAGGATGTCGGCGGTCGCAAGGTTGAGCGCCATCGGGATGTCGTAAACGGTTGCGAGCCGCATAAGTGCCTTCACATCCACATCATGCGGCATCGGAGTCAAGGGGTCGACGAGGAAGACCAGCATGTCGACTTCACCCGTGGCAATCAGCGCGCCAATCTGCTGATCACCGCCCAGTGGACCACTTTTCAGCCGGGTGACGTTGAGGTCCGGTGCTGCGTCCTGAATGCGACCCCCTGTCGTTCCAGTCGCCACGATCCGCCAATGGAGAAGCTTCGCACGATGCCGGCGGGCGAACTCCGCCATGTCGTCTTTCTTCTGATCATGGGCAATCAGGGCGATGCAAGGGAGGCTGGTCATGATGGATCGGCAGCTCTTTTAAATCGATTTGATACCCTCTACCGCAGAGGCTTCTGCTTGAAAAGCCACCCGATCAGTCCTGCATCAATATCCGCTCGGGCGTGCAGGCGGGACAGGAACCTCGACGGGCAGTTCGAAGGGCGTTGCAAGAGCTTGAGCCGGTGCAGCGAAGGCGGACGCAGTGGGAGCCAGCATTTGCCCGCCAGCCGGTCGATACGTTGCCTCCAGTTCGTTTCCAGCGCCGTCCGCACGCAATACTGCGCGGCAAGCTTTCGGCAGGTCTGTCAGTTGCATCGCTCTCGGCCTCGGTGCCGGTTTGGCGTTCGGGTCCTTTTTCGGCGCCTCCCAAGGCTCCTTGGTAAACCACCAGGCAAGCGACTTGTCGCAGCCGTCTCCGGGTCCAACTGGCGCCTGTGGTTTGCAGCCGGTCGCACCTTCCGGGCAACGAATGCGGATATGGAAATGCTCGTCATGGCCATAGATCGGCCGAATCTTGCCAAGAACCACCCGGTCACCCGTCCAGGTCTCGCAGAGTTTCTTCTTGATGGCCGGATTGACGAACACCCGTTCCACCTGCGGATAGCTGGCAGCCTGAACGACCACCTGCGCATGGATGTTGGTCCATCGGCGCTTGTCGACAGTTAGGAACTTGCTCTTGTCGAGCATGGAGGTGAACGGCATATCCTCGCGCTGCTGCGGCGACAATGGCTGCGCCGGCTTCGGCGTGAACCAGATGTCGGCATCCAGGCCCACCTGATGGGAGGCGTGCCCCGACAGCATCGGCCCGCCGCGGGGCTGCGATATGTCGCCGATCAGGATGCCCGATCCCCATCCCAGTTGTGCCGCATCCTGAGAAAATCGCTCCAAAAGCGCGATCATCTGCGGATGCCCCCAGCGTCGGTTGCGCGAAAGCCGCATGGCCTGCCATGTCGGCCCATCAGTGGGAATGGCGACAGCCCCTGCTATGCATCCTTTTGCGTAGGATCCATAGGGGGAAGGAGCCGCCCGGGTCGGCAGTGTGGCGCCGCCGAACAACTCTTTGGCCGGCGTATCCTGTGCCTGTGCGACATCGACGGCAGAAGCCGATACGGCTCCCAGGATCATGAGGGCTGCTGCAAGACTGCGGCAGGCGTTGAGTGGCGACATCGACAACATTTCCTAACGGTTTGACGATCCGGGTGGACGGATGAATCACATACGAATGCTACCGTGAAACAGGATTCGGGTGAAACTGCGAACGCGCGCGATTTCAATTCTGCGTCAGCATCCCTGTATTTCTCAGGGTTTTGTCTTATTCTCCTGTCAACTAATGAACGGGGTTTTGGGCATGGCTTTGAAAGCGCGACTTCTCAACTGGCTGATGGTTGCTGGGCTGACGGTGAGCGCTGGCGGTGTGCAAGCGCAGGAACCAGCTGCTCCTTTCAAGCATGGGGTCGCAATCGTGGGTGAAGTCAAATATCCACCGGGCTTCCCCCATCTCGACTACGTGAATCCTTCAGCGCCCAAGGGCGGCACCCTGCGACTGTCGGCGACTGGTACCTTCGACAGCTTCAATCTCGTGCTCAACAAGGGTGAGGCTGCACCGGGTCTCGCGAATGTCTTCGACACCCTGTTGAAGGACGTCGATGACGAGGTATCGACGGGTTACGGCCTGTTGGCGGAGGGTGTATCTTTTCCGCCGGATTTTTCCACCGCGACGTTCCGTCTCAGACAGGAAGCCCGCTTTGCCGACGGTGCGCCCGTGACGCCTGAAGACGTGATCTTCAGTTTCGACAAGCTGAAGGAACTTAACCCGGTTTACACCAACTACTATAGTCACGTAAAATCAGGCGAAAAGACCGGCGACCGCGACATCACGTTCCGGTTCGATCAGAAGAACAATCGCGAACTACCTATGATTCTCGGCCAGTTTCCGGTGATGCCCAAGCACTGGTGGGAAGCAAATGGGCCCGACGGCAAGCCGCGGGACATTTCCCGGACCACTTTGGAAGCGGTCATGGGCTCGGGACCCTATGAGATTGCGGATTTCAAAGCGGGGTCGACCATTCGCTACGAGCTCCGCAGTGATTATTGGGCCAAGGACCTCAACGTGAATGTAGGTCAGAACAATTTCGCGACAATCACCTACACCATGTTCGGCGATCGAGACGTTGAGTTCGAGGCTTTCCGCTCCGGCAATACGGATCTATGGGTGGAAACCCGGGCTGCACGTTGGGCGACCGGTTTCGATTTCCCGGCCGTCAAAGACGGACGCGTCAAGAAGGAGGAATTCGAGAATCCCTATCGTGCCACGGGCATCATGCAAGCTCTGGTCCCGAATATGCGGCGCGACCTGTTCAAGGATCAACGCATTCGTCGGGCGCTGAACTACGCGCTCGACTTCGAGGATTTGAACCGCACGGTGTTCTATGGGGCCTATCAGCGCGTCGACAGTTTCTTCTTCGGAACCGAACTGGCCTCTCGTGGCCTTCCGCAGGGCAAAGAACTGGAACTTTTGACAAGCCTTAAGGACAAGGTTCCGACCGCCGTCTTTGATACTCCCTACACCAATCCGGTGGGGGGGACCCCCCAGGCGGCCCGTGAAAACCTTCGCAAGGCCGTCGAGTTGTTCAAGCAGGCTGGCTACGAATTGCGAGGCAACGCCATGGTCAATTCTAAGACGGGAGAGCCTTTTCGCTTCGAACTGCTTCTGTCGAGCCCCCAACTCGAAATCGTAGGCGTCCCATACCAGCAGCAACTGCGAAAGATCGGCGTAGACATGCAGGTGCGGACGGTCGACGACTCGCAATATACCAACCGCATCCGAGCTTTTGATTATGATATGACATGGTCCGTCTGGGGCCAGACGCTCAATCCCGGCAACGAGCAACGGACGTATTGGTCTTCAGCTTCGGTTGACCAGCAGGGGTCGCAGAACTATGCCGGCATCGCGGATCCTGCCGTTGATGCATTGATCGATAAGATCATTTTCCCGGCCGACCGCGATGAGCAGGTTGCGGCAACAAAGGCCATGGATCGCGTACTGCTTGCCCATGATTACGTCATACCTCTGTATTACGGCAGAACCGCCCGCTACGCCTACTGGGACAAGTTCGAGCATCCGGCTGAATTACCGACGTACAGCACTGGATTCCCGTCCGTCTGGTGGGCCAAGTCGCTTTGAAAACGACGACGGCACTTGCACCTCCTGTGGGGCGGGCTACGAATGAAGCATACGAATCGCTCTACGACGGAGGCTTGCGCATTGGCGGATGAATACAGGTTGTGGGCGGGCAGTGGCCATACCCCTGCAGGGCAACCCGCATGACCGCATATATCTTCCGCCGGCTCCTCTTGATGATCCCGACCATCATCGGCATCATGGGCATTTCCTTCATCGTCATCCAGTTTGCCCCGGGCGGCCCTGTGGAGCAGGTGATCGCGCAACTGAGCGGTCAGGGCGACAGCGCCGATGCGCGGCTGTCCGGCGGCGGCGATATGCTCAACCAGCCGCAGTCCGCAGATGAAGGAGGCGGGCGCTATCGAGGTGCTCAGGGCCTCGACCCCGAACTGATTGCCAAGCTTGAAAAGCAGTTCGGCTTCGACAAGCCCCCGCTCGAACGCTTCGTCGAGATGATGTGGAATTACATTCGCTTCGATTTCGGCGAGAGCTTCTTCCGCAATACCTCGGTCATCGACCTGATCATCGAAAAGATGCCGGTGTCGATCTCGCTTGGAATCTGGGTCCTCTTGATTTCGTATGCCATATCCATCCCGCTCGGTATCAAGAAGGCCGTCTCCGACGGCTCGCGCTTCGATGTCTGGACTTCTGGCGTCATCGTCGTCGGCTATGCCGTGCCCGGCTTCCTCTTCGGTATCCTGCTGATCGTTCTTTTTGCTGGCGGGTCCTTCTTCGACTGGTTCCCCTTGCGAGGTCTTACCTCCGACAATTTCGCCGAGCTCTCCTGGTGGCAGAAGATCCTCGACTACTTCTGGCACCTCACGCTGCCGCTCACAGCACTTCTGCTTTCGGCCTTCGCGACGACGACGCTGCTCACCAAGAATTCGTTCATCGACGAGATCAAGAAGCAGTATGTTGTGACTGCCCGCGCCAAAGGTTTGGCCGAGCGACAGGTGCTCTACGGCCATGTGTTCCGCAATGCCATGCTGATCGTCATCGCGGGCCTGCCGGGCGCCTTCATTTCCGCTTTCTTCACGGGTTCTCTGCTGATCGAGAACATCTTCTCGCTCGATGGCCTGGGCCGCCTTGGCTATCTCGCGGTCGTCAACCGCGACTATCCGATCGTGTTCGCCACGCTTTACATTTTCTCCCTGATGGGCCTCGTCGTCGGCCTCATCTCCGATCTCATCTACACCTGGATCGATCCGCGCATCGACTTCGACCGGAGGGACGTCTGATGTCCGCCGTCGAAACCGTCACTGTTGTTCCGCCGAAGAAAACCTGGCTGAAACCAACGAATCGTCGCCGCCTTGAAAACTTCAAGGCGAACCGCCGGGGCTTCTGGTCGTTCTGGATCTTCATGATCCTGTTCGTGCTCAGCATGTTTGCCGAGTTCATTGCCAATGACCGGCCGATCATCGCCTCCTATAAGGGCGAGATGCTCTTCCCCGTTCTCGTTGATTATCCGGAAGAGAAGTTCGGCGGCTTCCTCGCCGTGACCGACTACCGCTCGCCCTTTATTTCAGACGAGATCAACGCGAACGGCTGGATGATCTGGCCGCCCATCCGCTACTCGTATCGCACGGTCAATTCCGAAGTGCCGCATTCGGCACCAACGGCACCCTTCTGGCTGATGGGCAAGGATGAGCGCTGCGCCGCCTATCCGCTGAAGGCGGAGGATCCGAACTGCGTGCTCGGCAACATGAACTGGCTCGGCACCGACGATCAGGCCCGCGACGTCATGGCCCGTATGATCTACGGCTTCCGCATCTCGATCCTCTTCGGTCTGGCACTCACGGTCGCCTCTGCCGCGATCGGCGTCACGGCCGGTGCCGTGCAGGGCTATTTCGGCGGCTGGACAGACCTTCTGATGCAACGCTTCATCGAGATCTGGTCTTCGATGCCGGTCCTCTACATCCTGCTGATTATCGCCGCCATCCTGCCGCCCGGCTTCTTCGTCCTGCTCGGCATCATGCTGCTTTTCTCCTGGGTCGGTTTCGTCGGCATCGTCCGGGCCGAGTTCCTGCGTGCCCGAAACTTCGAATACGTGAATGCGGCCAGGGCGCTGGGCGTTGGGAATGGCACGATCATGTTCCGTCATCTCTTGCCGAATGCCATGGTGGCGACGCTAACCTTCCTGCCCTTCATTCTCTCGGGCTCGATCACCACGCTCACTTCCCTCGACTTCCTCGGCTTCGGCATGCCGCCCGGTTCTGCGTCGCTGGGCGAACTCATTGCGCAGGGCAAACGCAACCTCCAGGCTCCCTGGCTCGGCCTCACCGCTTTCTTCACCATGTCGATCATGCTTTCGCTCCTGATCTTCGTCGGCGAAGCGGTGCGCGATGCGTTTGATCCGAGGAAGACCTTCCGATGAAGGCGGGTTCGTCAAACGAGAGCACCTGTGGCATGATGCGACGAGTCCGATCAGGAGCGTGATGCCATGAACAAGATCGTCAGAGAGCACTATCCGGTTGAGAACTTGCCAGCAGATCTCCGCGAGGGGCTGGCGGAGGGCACTACCGTGCGCATCGTGGTGGAGATGGAAGGCGACGCACCGAACCCGGCCAAAACGAGCTTTGATGAGTTTATGAAAACGGTAGAGGCCTATCGTAGTCAGAACGGCCGGCGCGTTACAACCGCTGAAGCTGTGGCGCGTATTCGGGAACTTCGCGACGAATGGGACGACTGATGCCGCAACGGCACCAACTCTATCTGGACACGAATGCCGCCATCTTGCTGGTCGAGGGTGAGGGTATCCTGCGTGAAATGCTGCGAGACCTGACCGATAAGGCATCATCCCGACCGGGCGCGATCCTGGCTACCGGCGCGTTGACTGTGTCGGAACTTTTGGTCAAGCCGTTGCGCCAAAACGACACGAGGCTGATTGAAATCTATAGGGCCTGGGTCTCGGGGCTGCCTTGGCTGCAGATTGTTCCCGTTTCCAATGGCATTCTTGATATGGCTGCACAATTGCGTGCACGGCGTGCCGGTCTGAAGCTTCCCGACGCCATCCATGTCGCATCGGGTCTTGCCATCGGCACCACGCATTTCTTGACCGATGACCACGGTATCTCGAACTCTGTCACAAGTGCGTCCTCCGAAGAGCCTGGCTCGTTTGAGGTTTGCCACTTGGATGCCCCATCTCTCACCTCCCTGATCGAAAGCCTGTCCGCATCATGACTGAACCACTCCTCTCCGTGCGCGATCTCTCCGTCGCCTTCCACCAGGGCGGACGCGAGAGCCTGGCGGTCGATCGAGTGTCATTCGAAATCAAGCGCGGAGAGATTGTCGCTCTGGTCGGCGAATCCGGTTCCGGCAAGTCCGTCTCGGCCGCGTCGATCCTCAAGCTTCTGCCTTATCCCTCCGCCAGCCACCCGTCTGGACAGATCCTGTTCGATGGACGCGACCTGATGGAGGCGAGTGAGCCTGAGCTGCGCGGGGTTCGGGGCAACGATATCACCATGATCTTCCAGGAGCCGATGACCTCGCTCAACCCGCTGCATTCGATCGAGCGGCAGATCGGCGAGATCCTCGCGCTTCACCAGGGGCTGTCAGGCGCTGCGGCTCGCGCCCGTATCCTGGAACTGCTCCATCAGGTCGATATCCGCGAACCGGAAAAGCGGCTGACTGCCTTTCCGCATGAGCTCTCTGGCGGCCAGCGCCAGCGGGTGATGATTGCCATGGCGCTTGCCAACAGGCCGAAGCTCCTGATCGCAGATGAGCCGACCACGGCGCTCGACGTTACCGTCCAAGCCCAGATCCTCGAACTTTTGGGACGCCTGAAGGTAGAGCACGGCATGTCCATGCTCTTCATCACCCACGATCTCGGCATCGTCCGCAAGTTTGCCGATCGCGTCTGCGTCATGACCAAGGGTGAGATCGTCGAGGCAGGCGCGGTCGAAGAGATATTCGAGCGCCCGCAGCATCCCTATACAAAGAAACTGCTCGCCTCCGAGCCGCGCGGCGAACCGCCATTGCTGGACGAAAGCAAACCTGTCGTCATGCAGGGCGAAGACATCCGCGTCTGGTTCCCGATCAAGGCCGGCTTCCTGCGCCGTACCGTGGATCACGTAAAGGCCGTCGACGGCATCGATCTCACACTGCGGGCCGGGCAGACACTCGGCGTCGTTGGCGAATCCGGCTCCGGCAAGACGACACTCGGGCTCGCGCTCTCGCGCCTCATTTCGTCCAAAGGCCGCATCAGTTTCATCGGCAAGAGCATCGACAGCTTTTCCTACAGCGAAATGCGCCCGCTGCGCGATCGTTTGCAGATCGTCTTTCAGGACCCCTTCGGGTCTCTCAGCCCACGCATGTCGGTCGGCGAGATCATTGCCGAAGGGCTGAAGGTTCATGAGAAACAGTTGACCTCGGAAGAGCGGGACGGTCGCGTTGCCTGGGCACTCGAAGAAGTCGGCCTCGATCCTGCCACCCGCTGGCGTTACCCCCATGAATTCTCCGGCGGTCAGCGGCAACGCATTGCCATCGCCCGCGCCATGGTTCTGAAGCCGCGTTTCGTGATGTTGGATGAGCCCACATCCGCGCTCGACATGACCGTCCAGGCCCAGGTCGTTGACCTTCTGCGCGATCTTCAGGCCAGGCATGACCTCGCCTACCTCTTCATCAGCCACGACCTGAAGGTTGTGAAGGCGCTGGCAAACGAATTGATCGTGATGCGCAACGGCAAGGTGGTCGAGCAGGGACCCGCTGCCGAGGTTTTCGCAGCACCCAAAGCCGATTATACCCGCGCCTTGATGGCCGCCGCCTTCAATCTTGAAGCCGCCGAGATCGGTGGCGTCCGCCAGTAGAGAATTCTAATCATGCCCGATAAAAGCCCCATCATCATCGATCTTCGCTTCGACCGCGACAGCGTTCTGCGTGCCTTGCCGGAGGCGTTTGCCGGTCGGCAGGTCATCGATCTCGGCGATCCCGCCAATCGCGACCGGGATCTGTCCGAGGCCGCTTATGCGGTGGTCTGGAAGCCGGACCCGGATCTCTTCCGTCGTGCCAGCGGGTTGAAGGCAATCTTTTCCGGCGGCGCCGGCGTTGATCACATTCTTTCCAACTACCAGCTTCCCGACCTGCCCATCGTGCGCTTCGTCGACCGCAGCCTGACGGATCGGATGAGCGAGTGGGTGGTGTGGCAGTGTCTGCATCATCTTCGTAACGGTTTCACCTACGCCGAACAGCAGCGCACGCACGTCTGGAACGAAATCGCCGCCCAGCCGGAAGCACGCGATGTCACTGTTGGCATCATGGGTCTCGGCGTGCTCGGAGCTGATGCCGCCGCAAAGCTCAAGGCCATGGGCTTTCGTGTTATCGGCTGGTCGCGCAGCAAGAAAGAGATAGACGGCATTGAAACCTTCAGTGCCGGCGGCCTGGACGAGTTTCTCGGCCGCACGGACATCCTTGTCGGCCTTCTGCCGCTGACCGATGATACGCGCGGGATCTATGACAAAGCGCTTTTCTCGAAGCTGTCGCGAGTGGGAGCGCTGGGCGGCCCGGTCTTCCTCAATGCCGGGCGCGGCGGCAGCCAGAACGAGGCAGATCTCGTGGCCTGCCTGACTGACGGCACTCTGAAGGCTGCCTCCCTCGACGTCTTCGTGAACGAGCCACTTGGTCCCGACAGCCCCTTGTGGACCTTGCCCAATGTCCTGGTCACACCCCATGCAGCGGCCTCATCGGAGGTACGCGCACTGTTTCGGCATGTCGAACAGCAGATAGATCGCCTCGAAGCCGGAAAACCTCTGCAATTCGTCGTCGACCGGACTTCCGGATACTGACAGGTCCGTGAGCTTCGGAACATTCATAGCCTGCTCCCGTTTGCCTAAGGAGAACGGCGTCAAAAGACGTCTTTTCCGAAAACAGGGAGAGTGCCATGAGCAGCAGAACCGACCTTCCAAATGCTACGGATCGTAGAACCCGCGGTTTGCAGCCCGAGCCGATGACCCCAACCGAAGCTCGCCAGGGCTTTCGCGGCAAGCCGGTCTTGATCGTGCTGCTGGCAGGACTTGTCCTTGCCATGCTCGTCTGGATCCCGGCCGAATGGTGGGGCAATTCGATCGCGCCGAGCAATCCGGCCAATGAGCCGACGACTGAAACGGCCCCTGCGCCGGCACCGAATACGACCGAATCCGGCACGCAGAACATGCCGCAATCGAACCCGACCCCGGGCCAGTGATAAACTTCAGTCACTGGACAAGGCAGTTTCGATTGCCGATAACATGCAGCAGAAGCGGTCGCACCGTGGCGACCGCTGATCACGGGCTAATCGGCAGTGATCGGTAAGGCAGCGGCAGATGACCAAGACTGATATCGCGACCAGGGTTTACAATCACGCCTGGAAGCTCGACCCGATCATTCGCAGCCTGATTGACACCGACTTCTACAAACTTTTAATGCTCCAGATGATCTGGAAGCTCTATCCGGACGTGCACGCAACCTTCACGTTGATCAATCGCACGACCTCCGTGAGGCTCGCCGACGAGATCGATGAGCAGGAGTTGCGAGACCAGCTGGATCATGTCCGTGCCCTTCGTCTGAGCAAGAAGGAGATGATTTGGCTGGCCGGTAACACCTTCTATGGTCGTGCCCAGATCTTCGAGCCGGAGTTTCTCGCCTGGCTCGGTAACCTTCAGCTTCCGGACTACGAACTGACCAAGCGAGATGGCCAGTATGAGCTGACATTCCACGGCCCCTGGATGGAAACGACGCTGTGGGAGATTCCCGCACTCGCCATCATCAACGAGCTACGTTCCCGGGCTGCCATGCGCTCGCTCGGCTATTTCACCCTGGATGTGCTTTATGCGCGGGCCAAGGCCAAGATGTGGTCGAAAGTCGAGCGGCTGAAGGAGTTGCCGGGGCTGCGTATTTCGGATTTCGGCACCCGTCGGCGCCACAGCTTCCTGTGGCAGCGCTGGTGCGTTGAAGCGCTCAAGGAAGGGATTGGCCCCGCCTTTACCGGCACCAGCAATGTATTGCTGGCTATGGATTCTGATCTTGAGGCCGTCGGCACCAATGCCCATGAGCTGCCAATGGTCGTCGCCGCCTTGGCACGCAATGACGAGGAACTTGCCGCAGCCCCTTACCGCGTCCTCAAGGATTGGAACCGCTTGTATGGCGGAAACCTGCTGATCGTCCTGCCGGATGCATTCGGCACCACCGCATTCCTCCGCGACGCACCTGAATGGGTGGCAGACTGGACGGGCTTCCGCCCCGACAGCGCCCCGCCGATCGAAGGCGGCGAGAAGATCATTGACTGGTGGAAAAAGATGGGGCGCGATCCGCGCAAGAAGCTGCTCATTTTCTCGGACGGTCTCGATGTCGACGCGATCATCGATACCTATCGCCACTTTGCCGGTCGCGTCCGCATGAGCTTCGGCTGGGGCACCAATTTGACCAACGACTTTGCCGGTTGTGCACCGGTTGAGATCGCTGGACTGAAGCCGATTTCCATCGTCTGCAAGGTGTCCGAAGCCAATGGTCGTCCTGCGGTGAAACTGTCCGACAATCCGCGCAAGGCAACGGGTGAACCCGCTGAAGTCGAGCGCTACCTCCGATTCTTCGGCTCGCAGGACCGCGTCGAGCAGGCCGTTCTCGTCTAGCCTCCATCTCCATATGGGAGGCCGCTTGCGTGGAGAGCCTGCGCCATGCTCTCTTGGGCAGAGGCGGGAGGGAGCCCGTCTGGCAAGGGAGGAAGAACCATGGACATGCAAGGCAGCGAGCGGATCGAAGCGTCTATCGATGCCGTCTGGAAGGCGCTCAATGACCCGGACGTCTTGAGACAGGCGATTCCCGGGTGTGAAAGCCTCGAGAAGACGTCAGAGACATCAATGGTGGCCAAGGTCGTTCTGAAGATCGGACCGATCAAGGCGAAGTTCGAGGGCGCCGTGGAACTGCAGAACCTCAATCCGCCGCATTCCTACACCATCTCTGGAGAAGGGAAGGGCGGTTTGGCCGGCTTCGCCAAAGGCGGCGCAGATGTCTCTCTGGAGAGTGACGGCCCATCCGTGACGATCCTGACCTATGTCGTGAAGGCAGAGGTCGGCGGTAAGATTGCCCAGCTTGGAAGTCGCCTTATCGAATCAACCTCGAAGAAACTGGCGGCTGAGTTCTTTTCAAATTTCGGCGCCGCTGTCGGCGCGGAGAATGCAACGGACTCTGCCTGACCCGGGCAATTAAGGAACACTCGACAGCCTTACGCAAGCCTGTCACCTCAATCTGGCTCCGGCCGAAATGATTCGGCGAGAAGGGGACATGACGATGAATGAGGGACCGGATCAATATTTCGACCAGCAGGACATGGCTGTGAAGCTGATGCTGATCGAGAACAAGTCTGACGAGCTCACCGACATTCTGGTGGAAGCGCTTCAGGATGCGCTGAAGCTGCTCGACGAGGAATTCTCGACCGTCCATTGATCCTGGCGACCGGCTGATCAGAGCCGGTCTGACACCTGGATCCCGGCCGGGCCGAGAATGACGGCCACGAGTACGGGCAGGAAAAACAGGATCATCGGTACAGTCAGCTTCGGCGGCAGTGCTGCGGCCTTCTTCTCGGCCTCGTTCATGCGCTCGTCGCGGCCTTCCTGCGCCAGCACGCGCAAAGCCTGGGCGACCGGCGTGCCGTAACGGTCCGCCTGGATCAGTGCTTGGACAACGTTTTTCACACTGTCGAGCTGGGTGCGTGTGCCCAGATTCTCCAGCGCCTGGCGGCGATCGGGCAGGAATGACAATTCCGCCGTCGTGAGAACCATTTCCTCCGCCAGTTCCGGTGATTGCTCGCCGATTTCGTCGGAGACGCGGCGCATGGCAGCCTCAAGAGATATCCCGGATTCCACGCAGATCAGCATCAGGTCCAGAGCATCCGGCCACGCGCGGCGGATCGAGTGCTGGCGCTTGGAGATGCGGTTGGAAACGTAGATGATCGGCAGATAGAAGCCGATGTAACCGCCGACAATGGTGGCAAATATCCGGATCGGAAGAGCCTTCTCGGCCAGATTGCCCAGCACGAAAATCCAGAACGCCGTCAGCAGCAGTGTGCCGAACGGCAGGAGAAACCGTGCGACAAGGAAGATGTTCAACGCGTTCTGCGAACGCAGGCCAGCAGCCTTGAGCTTGTCCACGGTCTTGTCGTCGACCAGCGCCTTGCGCAGGTTGAAACGTTCGACGATCTGCCGGACCGACTGGTTGTTGTTAGAGCGTAGCGTGGCGCGGCTTTGGGCCGCCTCCGCATTCAACTTGGCTCTTTCACGCGCCCGGATCAGGTCGCGCTCCGTCGAAACCGCCCGCATCCGCTTGTTCAGGTCGCCCTTTTCGAAATAGGGCATGACCAGCGTGTAGAAGGTGCCGAAAACGGCAAGCGAAACCAGAACCGCAAGAATAAGCGCGGGATTGGCGATTTGGGCAGCCCAGTCTTCCGTCATGCCGATCCCCTAGATGTCGAAGTTGATCATGTTGCGCATCACGATCAGGCCAATGCTCATCCAGACTGCAGACGCGCCAAGGATCAGATGGCCGCGGGCATCGGTGAAGAGAATCATGATGTATTGCGGTGAGGTCATGTAAACGAGGAAGGCCACGATGAAGGGCAGGGCGCCGATGATCGCCGCGGATGCCTTGGCTTCCATGGAAAGCGCTTGGACCTTGGCCTTCATTTTTTTGCGGTCGCGCAGCACCCGTGACAGGTTCGACAGCGCTTCCGAAAGGTTGCCGCCCGCCTGGCCTTGGATGGCGATGACGATCGCGAAGAAGCTCACTTCCGAGAGCGGCATGGTCAGATGCATGCGAGCAATCGAATCCGGCACGCTCAGACCGAGTTGTTGCGATTCGACGACGCGACGAAACTCGGTTTTCACCGGCTCTTGGCCATCGGATGCGATCATGCGGATCGCATCGTTGAGCGGCAGGCCCGACCGGATCGATCGAACCATGACGTCGAGAGAATTGGGAAACTCTTCCAGAAACTGCTTCTGGCGCCGTCTGACCAGGAAATTGATCACCCAGCGCGGCAGGCCGAGTGCCGACACGAAGGTGAGCCCCAGCATGACGAGCGGTGGCATGCCCGCCAATAGCGTTGCCAAAAGAACGAACAGTCCCAGGAATCCGCTGAAGAGATAGAATTGCACCGGGGTGATCGAAAGACCCGCTTGCACGATCCTTGATTTGAGACTGGTCTCCTTGGCCTTCTTCGACTTTTCCTGCTGCTTCTTTTCCAGTTCCTTCAGCGAATCCTGCACAGATTTGCGGCGCTTGGAAATTTCCTGAACGCGATCCCGCGCAGCCTTGACCTGACCCATGTCGGTTTCGGCGGATTTAACGCGGTTGATGCGGTTGGTCGTTTTCTTGTCGGTCTCCATTCGGTTGTAGAGGAGGCCATAGGCGACCGCTGCCGTAGATACCGCGACCAGCAAGACGATGCCCAGTATGGTCGGGTCCATGTGTCTCAGAGCCCCTTCGATTTCTGTTCCATGGTGTCGAGCGCAGCCGCGAGGCGACGGTCTTCGTTGTAGTAGCGCGCGCGATCCCAGAAATGCGGTTTGCCGATACCGGTCGACACATGCCGGCCGATGATCTTGCCGGCCGCATCTTCGCCCTCGATCTCGTAGCGCATCAGGTCCTGGGTGATGATCACGTCGCCTTCCATCCCGATCACTTCGGTGATGTGGGTAATGCGACGCGAACCATCGCGCAGACGCGCGGCCTGGATGATGACGTCGATCGAGCCGGAGATGATCTCGCGCACCGTCTTGGCCGGGAGCGAGAAGCCGCCCATGGCAATCATGGATTCCATACGGCTGAGGCACTCGCGCGGCGTATTGGCGTGGATCGTGCCCATCGAGCCGTCGTGACCGGTGTTCATCGCCTGCAAGAGGTCGAAAACCTCCGATCCGCGCACTTCACCGACGATGATGCGTTCGGGACGCATACGAAGGCAGTTCTTCACGAGATCGCGCATCGTAATCTCGCCCTCGCCTTCGATATTCGGCGGGCGGGTTTCGAGGCGCACGACATGTGGCTGCTGCAGCTGAAGTTCTGCGGTGTCTTCGCATGTGATGATGCGCTCATCCGAATCGATGAAGCCGGTGAGGCAGTTAAGAAGCGTCGTTTTACCCGAGCCGGTACCGCCCGAAATGACGACGTTACAGCGGACGCGGCCGATGATCTGCAGAACCTCGGCACCTTCGGGCGTGATTGCTCCGAACTTGACGAGCTGCGCGAGGTTCAGCTTGTCCTTCTTAAACTTACGAATGGTGAGCGCCGGTCCATCGATCGCAAGCGGTGGGGCAATAACGTTGACACGTGAGCCGTCGGGCAGACGCGCGTCGCAGATCGGGCTCGATTCGTCGACGCGGCGCCCGACCTGGCTGACAATGCGCTGGCAGATCGAGAGAAGCTGAGAGTTATCGCGAAAGCGGATCTCCGACTCGATCGTCTTGCCGCCCACTTCGATGAAGGTCTGGCCGGCACCGTTGACCATGATGTCGGCGATATCGTCGCGGGCGAGCAGCGGTTCGAGCGGACCATAACCCAGAACATCGTTGCAGATGTCTTCAAGCAGTTCTTCCTGCTCGGAGATCGACATCGCGAAGTTCTTGATCGTGATGATGTCGTTGACGATGTCGCGGATTTCTTCACGCGCGCTTTCGCCGTCCAGCTTGGCAAGCTGGGACAGGTCGATCGTGTCGATGAGCGCGGAAAACACCTTGCTCTTCGTGTCGTAGTAGTCGTCGGTTCGCGGCGCCTTCTTGCGGGCTGCCCCCGGCATGGGCGGCGGCGTCACCTGCATGCGGTTGCTGACTTCCGGACTGCCTGGCTCGATCAGGCTCGTGGCTGAGCGCGCAGCAGGCACGGCAGCCGCAGGAGCCGGCACTGTGCCTGCGCCCGCACCTCCCTTGCCGAAACCATCGTTTCCGCGTTTGCCAAACATGAGTTCTACCTGTTCCTGTTCAAGGTCTACTTCTTCCGGAGCTTTTCGAGCAGCGAGCCGAGACCGGCCTTTTTCGGTTTCTTGATCGCTGCGCGTCCGGTGACGAGATGGGCAAGCTGGCTGAACGTCTCTGCCGTGGGCGACTTGGCATCCATTTCCGGGATCATCCGACCGCTATTTGCCGCTGTACCGAAGAGCTGCGCGTCGAACGGGATGATTGCCACCGGCTCGAGTTCGAGCGGCTCGAAGAAGTCTTGCGGAGCAATTTCTGGTCGCTTGGGCATTCCAACCTGGTTGAGAACCAGATGCGGTGGCTTGTCGTTCGGTCGCAGCTTCTTCAGCGCGTCCAGCATGTTCTTCATGTTGCGCAGATTGGCGAGATCGGGTGCGCAGGTGATGACAACCTCGTCGACATCCGACAGCACGGCGCGCGTCCAGTCAGCCCACGTGTGGGGGAGGTCGAGCACACTGACCGGCGCACTGCGTTGCAGGAGGTCGAGGATCGGCTGAAAGGCGCCGCGCTCATAGTCGTAACCGCGATCGAGCAGGGACGGGGCTGCCAGCAGCGAGAAATTTTGGCCGCAATTCGTCAGCAGGCGATCCAGAAACACCTCGTCCAGACGCTCGGGTGAAAACACGGCTTCGGCCATGCCTTGAGCCGGATCCTGGTCGAAGTCGATATTGGCCGTGCCGAAGGGCAGATCCAGGTCGGCCAGCACGGTTTCCGTCGAAAACAGCGTGGAGATGCCGAATGCGCAGTTGTGAGCGATGGTCGAGGAGCCCACGCCGCCCTTGGCCCCGATGAACGCGATGCTGCGCCCCAGAGGCTCTGCTTCAGGATCGACGAAGATCGAAGCGATGGCACCCATGATCTCGGCCATCGAGAAAGGCGCAACGATGTACTCGGAGATGCCGCTGCGGATAAGTTCGCGATAAAGTGAAATGTCGTTATGACGCCCAACGACGATGACGCGGGAAGATGGGTCGCAGACTTCGGCCAGCGGCGCGAGTTCCGCCAGCAGTTCGCGCGGCCCCGCCTCGGTTTCAAGGATGATCAGGTTCGGTGTCGGTGTCGAGGCGAACATCGCCGCCGCCGCCGCGATGTTGCCGCGTGTCACCCGCAGGCTGACGCGCGCCATCCGTCGGTCTCCGCCACATTGCTGCATGACGTGGTGAACACCCTCGCTGATGCAGAAGGCGTGAACCGAGATGCGGGGCAGCGGGCGAAGAGCCTCGACATCGCCGGCGACAGATTTGTCGCCAGGGGCGTGGACGCTCTGGGCTCCGTCCTCGAATTCGTAGTCGATCGCGTTCATACTGCTTTCCTGTCCGTGAGGGACGCGTTGTTCATCACTCGGTCGAAGTATCGGCGCCTTCGCGGTAAAGACCGATGACGGTCGACCGGCGCGTGGCATCGATCGGCGCCATGGCCCGCGGCGTCATCAGGTCCATCGGATTGGCGATCTGGGCTGCGAGATTACTCTGCGTGGCGCAGCCGAAGTTCTCGTAATTCTTGTTGGCCGAGGTGTCGTTGGTCAGATCTTCTGGCCACTCACCACATGGATTGGTCATTGCCGTCATCGAGACATAGCTGAGGCGCAGAGGCGCAGAGTCACCGCTCGCCTGGGCCTGGTAGGTCGTTTCGATGATCCTGTTGGCCTTGACGCCACGTGTCGTGAGCACATCGCGGATCTGTTTGCGCAGGGCGGATGCCGCGCCTGAATTGGCCGAGCCCTGCGGCAGCATGATCTGGATCGTTCCCGAAGACGACGACAGGTATTCGTTGGCGAACCCGCCGATCGAATCGCGCAGGCCATTGGTGAGTTTCCGGTCACCGCTGGCGATCGGCACATCGAGCGTATGTTCGACTTCGCTCAGCATGATCGGATGGCGCGTGCGGTAGTCATCGGGAATGGCGGAGGTCGACATCTGGTCCTTGTTCATGTTGCCGCAGCCGGCAAGGACGGACGTGGCGCCGAGAATGACAGCCGCCAGAACGAGGCGATGAAAAGGGCTGGTGGTCGAGGCCATGGCTTTCTGGCTTTCCCTGGAATGGAGCGTCTTGGTCTTCATGTCTCTCTTCAAACCTCGCTCACTTGTAGATGAACCCGACGGCGCCATGGTATTGGCCGGCCGGAGCATTGGCCTCGCGGCGGCCATAGACCTTGTTGACCTTGTTCAGGAAAAAGGTCGCGCCATCGCCCTCGGGATTGAAGTTGTCGTCGGGCCGCGACAGGGCGCTGCGGGCGACAGGGCGCACGAGATAGGGCGTCGCGATGATCACCAGTTCAGTCTCGTTGCGCTGGAAGTCCTTGCTGCGGAAGAGGGCGCCGAGGATCGGCACCTTGGAGATCCCGGGCAGCCCGCTCATTGCCTGGCGGATATTGTCCTGCACGAGGCCGGCAATCACGATCGAGCCACCCGAAGGCAGTTCGACGGTGGTCGAAGCCTCGCGCTTGCGGATCGACATGTAGGTCGAACCGGGAATGCTGGGCGCCGTATTGCCGGTCACCGCACTGCCTTCCCAGGTCGGCTCGGAAACATTGGTCTCGATCTTCAGGCTGATGCGGCCAGGCGCCAGAACCACGGGTCGAAAGTTCAACTCGATCCCGTAATCGACCGAATTGGTCGTGCGGCTGAGCGTCGCCTGGCCGTCTTCGACATCGATCTCCTGTTCTGCAGCGAGACGATATTCGCCGCCGACATAGAATTTGGCCGGTTCGCCGGAAATTGCGGTCAGGCTCGGCTCTGCCAGCGTCCGCATGACGCCCGCCTGCTCCATTGCATTCACATAGGCGTTGATGCCGACATTGCCGATCGAACTGGAAATCGAGGCCGTGCCTGTCGGATCGATAGCGTTGCCGAGGTTCGAGGGATTGGCATAGCTGATGCCACTGGTGCCGTCCGAAATGCTTCCCGAGAAGCCGAGCTGCTTCAGGACCTGACGGCTGACCTCTGCCACAGTAACCTTCAGTGTTACCTGATCCTCGCCTTCGATCTGAAGCAGATTGACGATCTGGGACGTCTGGCGCTCTTCCGCATAGATCGCGACATCGCCGCCATCTTCACTGCTGGATGCCGTCGTATTGCGCGTGGTTGCTTCACCGCCCTGCAGGAAGGCTTTGGCAAGGCTCTGCGCGCGCGCCGCGTCCTGCGGCGTCCGCACAGTGCCGGTCAGCACGATGTTGTCGGAGACGATCTCGACCTTGATGTCCGACTCCGGAATAAAGCGCCGCAGATTGGCTTCCAGGCCGGCGATATCGCGTTCGATTTCGATGTCCAGGCTGACGATCTCCTGGCCATCGTCCCCAAAGATGAAGATATTGGTCTGGCCGACCGTTTTGCCGAACAGATAGATGCGCCGCGACGACCGGGTGACGGCGTCCGCCATGCTCGGATCCGCAACCAGGATATCGTGGGCGTCTGCAGGCAGGTCAACGACGAGGGCCTTGTTCAGCCCGAGCTTCACGGTCCGACGCTTGCCAGGACCGGAATCGGTAATCCTGAGAACGCTCTCTTGAGCAGCCTCGGCCATTGGGGCATCGAAAAGGTGGGAGTTGAAGGGCGTCGGAATGCCCGAGACGGCCATTGCCAAGGCCAATCCGCCGGTCAGGGATACACGAAGTTTGTTCGTCAGGTTTCTCACGGTGTGTCCCCACTCACTTCATGGAATTGGCGGCGGTCGAGTCGGATGATTTCACGAGCTCGCCGGACTTGATGACCTGGATCGTCGGCTGGCCGTCGCCGCCGCTCAAAAGGTAGTCGGCCGCACTCGTGTCTTCTTCCTGGGCATCGGCGACCGAGCGCAGCGCCAGCGACAGACGATCCGCCATCTGCTGCGCAACCGCGATCACCTTGGTCTGGTCTGGCGTCAGCTCGAGCGTAGCCGTGGTGCCAATGACCGACTTCGACCCGTCTGGCGCTTCTTCGATTTGCTGGTCGACCGCGAGCACGCGAACATTGGACAAGACGGTTTCGGTCAGGAAATTGTTTTCGTCGCCCTTGCGCACCATGATCACGTCGACGCGGTCATTGGGCAGGATGAAGCCGCCGGCACCGGTTGCGACCGAGATTTCCGTAGACACGGCGCGTTTGCCTGAGGGCAGCAGGGCGGACAGGATGCGGGAAGACGAATCGGCGATCTTCTCGCGGCGCAGCGGCTCGCCTTCAAAAAGCGGCAGGCGCACGACAGCACCCTTCAGCTCGGTCATGGCGTCGGCGCGGGTCGATGAGGTAATGAAGCCGTCAACGACGCTGTCGGCCGGCCATGGCATCCAGCGCATGGCGCTGTCATCCAGCCGCGCGCCCACGGGCAGATTTTTGGCGGAAACGAGAACGTCGACCGTCTGTTGCTTTTCCACGGTCGGATCTTGCTGCACGACCACGGTCTGGTTGCCTGTCAGGCGCATGGCCAGAAGGCCGGCCATACCGGCTGCCACGACGGCGACTGCAAGTATGATGAGGCGGGCGGGTTTCATGATCGATCCTTGGACGATGCAGCAGTGCTATCGCCAAGATTGATCAGGAATTGGTGTACTTATGGTTAATAAGCCGCTTACTTTTGTAGTTAACGCAAGGTTTCTTACGGCGTCAGCGCATACTCGCCAGGGCGGAAATCATCAATGGTGACTGGGGATATGCCATGAGGCCGGCAGCACCGATCGCGATGGCATAAGGGATCTTGTTCGCCACCATCAGGGTCTTGGGAAGTTTCACGCCGATAGTGGCAAACACCTCCCAGTTTGCCCGAATGGCAATCACCATGACGGTGAGAACGCCCCCGAGAAAGCCGGTATAGGCGAGAAAATCGAATAGCGAATGGTTGAAGCCGAACCAGATGGCCGCAGCAGACAATAATTTTGCATCGCCGCCGCCCATCACATTGAATGCGAAGAGACCAAAGCAGACGGCAAAGACCGCAGCGGCAGCCGCCATATGCCAGCCGAACTCGACCATGCCGAGCCCACTGAACGGGGCAATGGCCAGAAATGTGCAGAACAGGATGACCGGAATTCGGTTCGGGATGGTCATCTCAAGAAAATCGGTCAGAGCTGCTAGAACGAGGCAGATCGGCGGGATGATGAAGATGATGGAGACATACATGGCTTTATCCTTGACCCGCCACGATCCTAAGGCCGAGAGGTGAATATTTGGCAAAGCGCTGCCAGCTCGGACGTCTACAAACGGCAAAGCCGCCTCGCAGCACGAGACGGCTTTGCATATGCATCGAACCAGCGATCAGCCCGAATAGTTGAGCTTGCCTGCCAGGGTGTCAAACTGCTTGTTCAGGGCGCCGCCGAGGGTCGTCGCACCCGTGATGAGAGCCACGGAAATCAGTGCGGCGATCAGGCCATACTCGATTGCGGTAGCCCCGGATTCGTCTCTCACGAAACGAGCAATAATGGATTTCATATCTGTCTCCAAAATTTGACGCGATTGATCCGGTCGAGGCACCTGGCTTAGCCGACGTGACCGACGAGAACCTCCAGTAGGACCCTGGAAATCAACCGGCGTAGTTGAGCTTCTTCGAGATGTTGTCGAACTGGGTGTTCAACTTGGTGCCGAGCGTGGTGGCGCCGGTGATGAGGGCAACGGAAATCAGGGCGGCGATCAGGCCGTACTCGATTGCGGTTGCACCGGATTCATCCTTGATGAAACGTGCGAAAAGATTGGTCATGGTAGTCTCCTACTCCGCGAGGTTGATCAGCACTGCCGGCAACTGTTTCCGTTGCTCGGATGACCTCAACCTAAATCCACCCTGTTGCCATCGACTTAAGAAAGACGGTTACCACGCCGTGAACAGCGCTTTGCGAGAAGCTTGGTAAATGAAGCATCGGTCGGATGGTTCAAATGCAGCCGAGTTCGGCCGGATCGCCTTCAATGAAGTGGGAAAAGCTGCAAATCGTCATTTCCAGAGGCACTCGATGACCAAGGAGAACCAGCGCTTCGCAGACCGGTTCCCGGTCCCGCCTCAAAGAGGAAGCGTCTTCGTGTGTGCCGAATTGAAGCAAAGCCGGCGCAGAGAGATCCGCACTCTCAAAAGTGCTTCATGTTCACCGCCCCGAAAGTGCTTGGTGTTTGGGGTTAACCCTTCGTTCACCAAGGCATTCCATACTCGATTGAAGTCCCTCACGCGCGGAATGTAAGGCATGTCCAAGTTCGATCGTCGTTTCACGGCCTTGGCCGCAGTCGTGGCCCTGCTGACAGTCATGGTCGTGTCCGCTCCGGCTGCCGCCGCGGATGATGTTCTGCGCGTCTATATGAATAGCGCGCGCATTCTGAAGCTTGATCGCCCGGTCAGCAAAGTGATCGTCGGCAATTCCGAAGTCGCCGACGCGACCGTTGCGGATTCGAAGACGATCGTGCTCACGGGCCGTGCCTATGGCACGACCAACCTCGTTTTGCTTGATGCAGACGGTAACGCAATCGTCGACGAGCGCATTCTTGTATCGATCGACGAATCGAATACAGTGCGAGTCTACAAAGCCACGGATAGAACAGTGCTGTCCTGCACACCCAACTGCGAAGAACACGCCAAGACCGGGACGTCTCAATAAAAATCCCTCATCGGACTTTCCGGGACTGACGCAAGTCTAAAGAGTTCGGAAACGGAAAATCAATACTTGGCGCTTAGCCTCTGCTCCAACATCCGGAGCGGGCGGGGCTATGAACAGCCAAAGAAACCATCAGCATGATGCGAAATCACCCAAGATGCGGACAGGTCGCATCTGGAAGCGGTTGGTGCGTTCGCGAGAGGGATCCGCTGCGATCGAATTCGCGATCCTCTCCATCCCCTACTTCATGATCATCTTTGCTATTCTCGAAACGTTCATCGCGTTTGCCGCCGAGCAACTCGTGACCAACGCCGTAAACACGCTGGGGCGCCAAATCCGCACGGGGCAGATCACCTATGGTCTCAACCGCTCGACAGACAAGACCAAGGAGCAATTCCGGCAGCTGTTCTGCGACGAGGTGAAAATTCTCATCACCTGTTCGGCAACGGAAGTGACGACGGCGGCCAAGCTCTACATTGACGCCCGCACGTTCTCGACCTTCGCCGCGATACCGACCACAATTCCGCGGATGACGACGGCGGCTTATTCCGACATCAACCCTGCGACGTTCGCCTTCACGCCCGGTGGCCCGGAAACGATCAACATGTTGCGCGCCTACTACCGTTGGCAGGTGATTACGGATCTCGTGCGTCCCTACATCACCACAATCCGGCCTGCAGACGGGTCCATGCCGAGCGACTTCCTGATTGTGGCGACGACCGCGTTCAAGAATGAGAAATATCCATGATCCAGGGTCATCTCGAACGTCTGCGGCACAAAGCGTCCGGATTGCCCGATCGATACACGGGGATATTCCTTCGTCTGCGGGACATTTTGCTCGACAAGCAGGGCGTGGGCGGCGTCGAATTCGCCCTCGTCGCGCCTATGCTTCTCGTCCTTTATCTGATGTCCTTTGAGCTCACCATGGGCTTCAGTGTCGCGAAGAAGACATCGATGGCGAGCAGCGCCGTCGCCGATATCGTTGCTCGTGAGGAAAAGGTTACCAAGTCCCTCCTGGTCACCATGCCGGATGTCGCCAAGGCGATCTTCGTGCCCTATCCGACCAATAATCTTCTGATCAAGGTGACCGCCATCAAGATCGACAGCACCAAGGCTCCCAAGGTTGCCTGGTCCTGGTCGTCTACAGGTGTCGTGCCTTATGCCGTCGGCACCACGCCGCCGGTTCCGGCTGATTTGCTGGTGGCCGATACCTTCTTGATTCGCAGTGAGCTCAGTGTCTCCCATGAACTGATGACCTACCTGCCGGGCCTTGTGAGCGGGGGCAAGAAAAGCCTGACCCTCTACCGCGAGTTCTACTACCGCCAGCGTCTGGGCACCGAAATCACCTGCAGCGACTGCTGATCGGCAACATTTGCCAAGCCAGGGTCCACCGGCTAATGATGCTGATAGACGCCGGCCAGCAAGATCCAGGGCCGGTCCTTGGGTAAGGCATGGCACGCGCATTTCTTTTCGTCCTCGATTCCTTTGGTATAGGCGGTGCGTCTGATGCGCCCGCCTATGGTGATGACGGCTCCGATACGCTGGGTCATATTGCCGAATTTTGTGCGGCGGGGGCTGGGAATCGCAAGGGATTGCGGCAAGGCCCCCTGGTGCTTCCCAACCTCTCAGCCCTTGGTCTTTTGAATGCCGCCAAACTGGCGACGGGGCGCTTACCCGCCGGCATGCCGGTGCCGGAGCGTGTTTTCGGCTTGCATGGTGCGGCAAGCGAAGTCTCGCACGGCAAGGATACGCCCTCCGGACACTGGGAAATTGCCGGTACGCCTGTGATGTTTGACTGGGGCTACTTCCCGGAGGGCAACGAAGCCTTTCCGCCCGATCTTGTCGAAGCCATCTGCCGCGAGGCAAACCTGCAAGGCATCCTCGGAAACTGCCATGCGTCGGGTACGGAAGTCATTGCCCGTTACGGCGAGGAGCATATCCGCACCGGCAAACCCATTTGCTACACATCGTCGGACTCGGTCTTCCAGATCGCGGCCCACGAAACGCACTTTGGCCTGGAGCGTCTGCTGTCGCTGTGCCAGATCGTCCGCAAGCTGCTGGATCCCTTGAACATCGGCCGGGTCATTGCGCGCCCCTTCATCGGCGAGACCGTGCAGAGCTTTGAGCGCACGGGCAACCGGCGCGACTATTCCGTTTTGCCACCGGAGCCAACGCTGCTCGATCGTCTGGTCGATCAGGGCAGGAAGGTGCATGCGGTCGGCAAGATTGCCGATATCTTTGCGCACCAAGGCGTGAGCCGCATGATCAAGGCAAATGGCAATGCCGCCCTCATGGACGCGACCCTGAAGACCATCGACGAGGCGGAAGACGGCGATCTTGTCTTTACCAATTTCGTCGATTTCGACATGTTGTATGGCCATCGTCGTGACGTTCCAGGCTACGCTGCAGCACTGGAAGCTTTCGATCGCCGCCTGCCCGAAGTCCACCGCAAGCTGAAGCCGGGCGACATTGTGTTGATGACGGCTGACCACGGTTGCGATCCGACCTGGCGCGGCACGGACCATACGCGCGAGCGCGTGCCGATCATGTGTTTCGGGCCGAGCATCCGCTCGCGCAACATCGGCCTGCGGAACACCTATGCCGATATCGGCGAAACCATTGCTGCGCATCTGGGCATCGCGCCCGGCCGCCATGGACGGAGCTTCCTGTGACGACACAGCTGAAAAAGGCCGAACTGCACTGTCATCTCGAAGGTGCGGCGCCCCCGGAACTCACCCTCGATCAGGCCCGCAAATACGGCGTCGATCCCGCCAGTTTCATGGATGGCGGCGGCTACGCCTGGAAAGACTTTGCCGAGTTCATCAAGGCCTATGACAAGGTCGCCAGTCTTTTCCGCACGGAAGAAGATTATGCCCTCCTGACAGAGACCTATCTGCGGGAATTGGCATCGGTCGGCACCATTTACAGTGAGCTTATCGTCTCGCCCGATCACGGTGATCGCATCGGTCTCGGTGCCGACAACTATCTGGCTGGCGTCACGGCCGGTATCGAGAGCGCGAAGGCGGCAACCGGTATCGAAGTCCGCATCCTTGTCACGGGTGAGCGCCATTTCGGCCCTGAAAGCGTGATCGCCGCTGCCGAATATGCTGCACGCAGCACCAACCTACTGATCACCGGCTTCAACATGGCTGGCGAGGAGCGCATGGGCCGCGTGGCAGACTATGCCAAGGCCTTCGATATCGCCCGCGAAGCGGGGCTCGGCCTCACCATCCACGCTGGCGAAGTCTGCGGCGCCTTCAGTGTCGCCGATGCGCTGGATCTTGTGAAGCCGGCCCGCATCGGCCACGGCGTGCGCGCCATCGAGGATGCGGATCTCGTTCGCCGTCTCGCCGATCTCGGAACCGTTCTCGAAGTCTGCCCCGGTTCGAATATCGCCCTTTCGGTCTATCCCGACTTCCAGAGCCATCCCTTGCGCAAGCTCCGCGATGCCGGTGTCCGCGTCTGTATCAATTCCGACGATCCGCCCTTCTTTCACACTTCGCTTGCCCGGGAATACGAGCTGGCGGAAACGGAATTCCGCTTTTCGCATGACGACATCAACGCCATGACGCGCACAGCGATCGAAGCGGCCTTCGTCGACGAGCAAACACGGGCCACCCTGCTGGCGAAACTCTGACGCCGTCCTGTTGAAGACGCGTCAAAATCTATGCCCGCTCTTGCGGCTCTCACTGAGAACGTGAAAATAGACGCAACCGAAGACAAGAAGAAAAGAAGGCTCGATCCATGGACGGCGTAACAGTCATCAACCACCCTCTCGTGCAGCACAAGCTGACGATCATGCGCCGCAAGGAAACCTCGACCTCCAGCTTTCGCCGGCTGCTGCGCGAAATCTCGACCCTTCTCTGCTACGAGGTCACGCGCGATCTCGAACTGACGATGGAGACGATCGAGACGCCGCTGACTGAAATGCAGTCGCCGATCCTCGAAGGCAAGAAGCTGGTCTTTGCCTCCATCTTGCGCGCTGGCAACGGTCTCCTGGAAGGCATGCTGGAACTGGTGCCGGCCGCCCGCGTCGCCCATGTCGGCGTCTACCGTGATCACGAAACGCTGCAGGCCGTCGAATATTACTTCAAGGCGCCGGAGGCGCTCTCGGAACGTCTGATCATCGTTGTCGATCCGATGCTCGCAACCGGCAATTCCTCGATCGCGGCCATCGACAAGCTCAAGGAACGCGGCGCGAAGAACATTCGCTTCCTTTGCCTGCTGGCGGCCCCGGAAGGCATCAAGAACTTTCATGCCGTCCACCCGGACGTGCCGATCTTCACCGCCTCGATCGACAGCCACCTCAACGAGAAGGGCTACATCATGCCGGGCCTCGGCGACGCGGGCGACCGGATGTACGGGACGAAATGATTCCTTAACCAGATCGCAAGCTTTGACGGCCCGAAACACCTGTTTCGGGCCGTTTCTGCATATGCGCTATCCAGTAGGAAACTTGGGGCTGCTACAGTCTGCGCGATACACTCGAGGAGCGCCGATGTTCGCCCGCACGCTGTTCACCGTCCTGATGCTCGCGCTTTCCGCCAGCCAGTGGCCGACGATCGCCCAGAAGGTCGAAGCCCTGCTTCATAAGGAGGGGCCATCAGGTGAGACGGCAGCTAAACCTGTCTCCACCGGCTCGGGTCAGACCGTCCTCACCATGGGACCGGGCGGCCACTATGCCGGCACCTTCAAGATGAACGGCAAACCCGTCGGAGCCATGGTCGATACGGGCGCTTCGTTGGTTGCAATTAACGTTTCGACAGCACGGCGGCTCGGTATCAGTCCGGCTGCGCTTGACTTCCGCTACGACGTGAGCACGGCGAACGGTGGCATCAAGGCAGCACACGTCGTCCTCAACAGGATCGAGATCGGCAGCATCCGGGTTCGCGACGTCGACGCCTTTGTCCTGAAGGACGAGGCTCTTTCGTCCACCCTGATCGGCATGAGCTTCCTGCAAAAGCTCAAGTCCTACTCGGCCGAACAGCGCGTCATGCGCCTCGTGCAGTAACGTTCACTGAGCGCCAATGCGAAGGCCAATCACCGGAGTGGCAGACGGCCTCTCTTGCCGGATCTGGTAGCTGGAAAGGACCGCTTTGGCGGCCTCCCTCGCTGAGGGTTCGGTATTGGCCTGCACGAAGGCAATCGGCTCGCCTCTGCTTACTGCGGTTCCCAGCGGCTTGAAGCCGGACAGGCCGACGCCGTGGTCGATACTGTCGCTCGGCCGCTTTCGCCCGCCGCCCAGCGCAACCACGGCAAGTCCAAGCGCGCGCGTATCGCACGCACTGAGAAACCCGTCTTCGGGCGCCTCTACAGCGATCTCGACCTTGGCCCGTGGTAGATAGTGATCTGGCCTCTCCATGAAGTCGGAGGGGCCACCCAGCTCGTGTACCATCTTCCCGAAAACGTCCGCTGCATGGCCGGAGCCGAGAGCGTCGACGCAGCGGGCATAGGCGATGCCATGGTCCGTTTCGAGACCGGCATTGACCAGCATCTCGGCGCCAAAAGCGAGCGTCACCTCTTCCAGCCGCGTGCCGCCCTTCCTGCCTTTGAGAAAGTCGACAGCATTCTGCACCTCGATCGCATTGCCGGCACAATCGGCGAGCGGCTCGTTCATGTCGGTGAGAAGCGCGGTTGTCCTCACACCAGCGCCGTTCGCCACACGCACCAGCGAGCGAGCCAGGGCTTCGGCATCCTCCGCCTTTGCCATGAACGCGCCGTTGCCCACCTTGACGTCGAGCACGAGGCTTTCAAGCCCGGCAGCGAGCTTCTTCGAGAGGATGGAGGCCGTGATCAGGGGAATCGATTCCACCGTCGCGGTCACGTCCCGGATCGCATAGAGCCGTTTGTCGGCCGGCGCCAGATCACCGGTCTGACCGATGATGGCGCAGCCGGCCCTGTCCACCGTCCGCCGGAAGGTGACATTATCAGGCATCACATTGTAACCAGGGATCGACTGCAGCTTGTCGAGCGTCCCGCCGGTATGGCCGAGTCCACGGCCCGAGATCATCGGCACGGCAAGTCCACAGGCCGCAACGATCGGGGCCAGCATCAGCGAGACATTGTCGCCGACGCCGCCGGTCGAATGTTTGTCCGCGATCGGCTTGCCGACACCAGACCAAGACAGGACATCGCCGGAATCGCGCATCGCAAGGGTCAGCACCACGATCTCCTCAGGCGTCATGCCCCGAAAGAAGACCGCCATGGCGAAGGCCGCCACTTGTCCTTCGGAAATCGTCTCGTTGGAGAGCCCCTCGATAAAGCCGGAGATTTCGGCGGCCGACAACACGCCACCGTCCCGCTTGCGTCGGATGATCTCCTGCGGTAGCATGATCAGTATCCCGAAGCTGCGGCGGTCGAGCGCTCGCCTGAAAGAACGGCCAGAATGTCGTCCAGCAGGCCGGAGGCTCCAAAACGGAAGGTGGACGGGATCACCCAGTCCTCGCCCATGATCGTATCGGCAAGCCGCAGATAGAGTGCCGCGTCGGCGACCGTCGAGATACCACCGGCGGGCTTGAAGCCAACCTTCTTGCGGCTGTCGCGGATCGACTGCAGCATGATGTCGGCCGCTTCCAGCGTGGCATTGACGCCGACTTTGCCGGTCGACGTTTTGACGAAATCAGAACCTGCCGCAATCGAGAGATCAGACGCCTTGCGGATCAACGCGACATCCTTGAGTTCGCCGGTTTCCAGGATCGTCTTCAGGATTGCGTTGCCGCAGGCTGCTTTCACCGCCGCGACCATGTCCGTCACCGCCTGCTCGTCGCCGGAAGCCAGGGCCCGGTAGGGAATGACGAGATCGATATCATCGGCACCGTCTGCAACAGCATCGCGGGTCTCTGCCAGCACATCCTCCACCTTCATCGCGCCGGAGGGGAAATTCACCACCGTTGCAATACGGATCGGACTGTTGGGGCCAAGCAACGTGCGAGCCTGCATCACGAAACGTGGCCAGATGCAGACCGCAGCCGTCGGCCCGAAGGCCGTCTGTGCCTTGCTGCAGAGCGCAACGATCTGTTCGGGCGTGCAGTCATCCTTGAGGTTTGTGAGGTCGAGAAGCGACAGCGCCTTGGTTGCAACGGCGCGCAGTTCCTGATTATCCAATATCGTTTCCTCCACCGATCATCCGTGTGAGGATGCGGGCCAGACGTTTGCCGCCGATCGGGGCCATGTCCTTGGTTTCTTCGTGACTGAGTTCGCCACCCGTCATGCCTGCCCCATAATTGGTGATCACGGAGGCTGCCGCAACCCTGAGACCAAAGAAACGTGCCAGGATAACCTCCGGCACGGTCGACATGCCGACGGCATCCGCGCCGAGAACGCGCGCCATCCGGATCTCGGCCGGCGTTTCGAAGCTCGGTCCGGAGAACCACATATAGACCCCCTGCTGCAGCTCGACGCCCTCTGCTGCCGCCGCTTCTCGCATGGCAAGAGCGAGATCGGTGTCATAGGCGGACGTCATCCCGACAAAGCGCCCGTCACTCGGCTCGCCGATCAGCGGGTTCATGCCGGAATAGTTGATGTGGTCGCTGATTTGCATCACCGAACCCGGCGGCATGTCCTCGCGTAGCGAACCTGCTGCATTGGTCAGAATAAGCGATCGGACGCCGAGACCCATCAGCACTTCGATCGGTCCACGCATCGCATTGGCATTGCCGTGTTCGTAATAGTGAACGCGGCCTGCGAGCATGATGACAGGCGTCTTGCCGAGATAACCGGCAACCAGTTCGCCGGCATGACCGGACACGGCACTGACGGGAAAACCCGGCAGGTCTGAATAGGGAATGCGGACAGCATCGCGGACTTCGTTTACCAGAGATCCGAGGCCGGACCCGAGAACGATGCCAAAGCGTGGCATCAGGCCGTTCAGGCGCTCAACCAGAAGATCGACGGCGGCCTTCATCCGATAACGTCCGTCTTGAAGCTGAGCGGCAGCAGCTCATCCATGGTCATGGTCTTCTGCACGCCGACTTCGTCGCAGAGATAAATCTTGGTATCGGGGCTGGCGAATTCCGAAATCTTCTGGCGGCAACCGCCGCAAGGCGGGCAGAGCGCGAGCTTTTCGGCAATAACCGCCATCTCCACGATGCGTTTGCCGCCGCCCATGATCATGCAGCCGATTGCCGTGGGCTCCGCGCACCAGCCCTGCGGAAAGGACAGGTTCTCGATATTGGCCCCCGTGTAGATCTTCCCATCATCGGCGCGGATGCCCGCACCGACGGGGAATTTGGAATAGGGCGCATGTGCAAACGCCATTGCGCCGCGTGCGGCCTCGAACAGATCGTGAGCCATGGATCAACGCTCCTTGGTATAGGGCACGCCACCGGCCTTCGGCGGGTTGGCAGCGCCGATAAAGCCGGCCAGCAAGATACAAGTGAGGATATAGGGCAGAGCCTGAAAGATCTGCACCGGCACTTCGCCGATGCCCGGAACTGCCTTGCCCTGCATGAAGTTCGCCAGCGCGTCGAGGAAGCCGAACAGCAGGCAGGCAAACATCACGGGTACAGGCTTCCACTTCGCGAAGATGAGTGCCGCAAGCGCGATATAACCCTTGCCCGCCGACATGTCCTTGATGAAGGCTGCCGACTGAGCGATCGCCAGATAGGTGCCGGCAAAGCCGCAGAGGAAGCCCGCAACCAGAACCGCACGGTAGCGCAGGAAGGTCACCGAGATGCCGGCGGTATCGACAGCACCCGGATTTTCACCGACCGCCCGCAGACGGAGGCCGAAACGCGTACGATAGAGCACCCACCAGGAAATCGGCACGGCCAAGAATGCAAGATAGGTCAGGATGTTGTTGCCCGAGATGACGTTCGCATAGATCGGCCCGATGAAGGGCACGTCACGCATCGCGTCGGCTCCGGGCAGGATGATCGGTGCAAAGCGACCGTCATTGGTCACCTGCGGCGTGCGCCCGCCCTGGCCGAACCAGGCCTGGCCAAGCACGACGGTGAGCCCGGCCGCAACGAAGTTGAGAGCAACGCCCGAAATGATCTGATTGCCACGATTGGTGATCGAGGCAAATCCGTGGATCAGCGAGAAGAACAGCGAAATGCCAATCCCGGCGCAAAGTCCGGCCCAGGCGTTGCCTGTCAAATGCGCGGTACAGGCCGCCGCGAACGCGGCAGCCAGCATCTTGCCCTCAAGCCCGATGTCGAAGATGCCGGCGCGTTCAGAAAAGAGACCAGCAAGAGCGGTGAAGATCAGCGGGATCGACAGGCGGATGGTCGATCCGAGAATGCTGATGAGGATGTCGAAGCTATCCATGGTCTGGTCCTCAACCCTTCACAAACGATTGGTAGGCGCGAACGATCATCGGCCGGCACATGAATTCGAGCGCACCGGCAAACAGAATGACGAGGCCCTGGATGACCACGATCATGTCGCGGGTGATGTTCGGCATATCGAAGGAAAGCTCGGCGCCGCCCTGATAGAGAACACCGAACAGGATGGCGGCAATGACGATCCCGAGAGGATGGTTTCGTCCCATCAACGATACGGCAATCCCGACAAAACCGGCGCCGCCGACAAATTCCACCTGCAGGCGTGCCGATGCGCCGAGAACCGGGTTGAGCGCCATCATGCCGGCGAGACCGCCGGAGATCAGCATCGTGATGACCACGATCTTGGTGTAGGAAATGCCGGCATAATCGGCAGCCGAGCGGCTGAGACCCATGGTCCGCATCTCAAAGCCAAGCTTTGTCCGCCAGATCAACACCCAGACCACCACGCACATGACGAGCGCGATGAGGAAGGACACGTTGAACGGGGCAGGGCCGAGCTTGCCACCGAACATGGCGATCAGCCAGTCGAGCTTCGGCAACTGCCCACCTTCAAGGAAGGTGCGCGTTTCCGGCGCCATCTTGCCGGGAACGATGAACACGTTGACCAGCAGATAGACCATAAGCGCCGCACCGATGAAGTTGAACATGATCGTGGTGATGACGATGTGGCTGCCGCGCTTGGCCTGCAGCAGGGCCGGGATCATCGCCCAGGCGGCGCCGAAGAGAGCGGCACCGATGACCGCAAACGGCATCGTCACATACCATGGCACATAATGGTCGAGCGCCAGAGCGGCGAGGGCAGCACCCAGGCCGCCCACATAGGCCTGGCCCTCTGAGCCGATATTGAACAGCCCGGCATGATAGGCGACAGCCACCGAAAGCCCGGTGAAGATGAAGTTCGTCGCGTAGAAGAGCGTAAAGCCGATGCCTTCGCCGCGCCCGAGTGCGCCCTGCAGCATCAGTTGCAGCGCCTCCCATGGGTTTTCGCCGATGATCCAGACCACGAGGCCCGAGACCAGGAAGGCGAGCGTGAGGTTGATCAGCGGCAGCAGCGCATAATTGATCCAGTTCGGAAGGGGTACGGATGCAGTGCTCATCGAATCCTCAAGCGGCAATACCGGCCATCATCAGGCCGAGTGTCTGTTCACCGGCGTCCGGTGTCTTCTCGCCAACCACCTTGCCGGCGAACATCACCAGGATCCGGTCGGACAGCGAACGTATTTCGTCGAGCTCGACGGAAACCAGCAGCACGGCCTTGCCGGCGTCACGCGTTTCGACGATCCGCTTGTGAATGAACTCGATGGCTCCGATATCGACGCCACGGGTAGGCTGCCCTACGATCAGCAGCTTCGGATCCCGCTCGATTTCGCGGGCGACCACGATCTTTTGCTGGTTGCCGCCGGAGAAGTTCGCAGTCTTGAGCCGTGGGTTGGGTGGGCGGATGTCGTATTTCTCGATCTCCGCCACGGCCGCCTTTCGGATCGCCTCCGGATCGAGAAAGAAGCCCTTCCCGTATCGATCGTCGCGATGATAGCCGAGGATCGCGTTCTGGCTTTCCTCGAAGGCAAGCACAAGGCCCATGTGGTGGCGGTCTTCGGGGATATGCGCAACGCCGAGGCCGCGAAGCTCTGCCGGGTCAAGCCCGGCGACGTTCCGCCCGCCGATCCAGATCTCGCCGGAGGTCGGCTTGCGGATGCCGGTGATGGCTTCCAGCAACTCGCTCTGCCCGTTGCCGGCAACGCCAGCAATGCCGACAATCTCCCCGGATCTGACGTCGAACGAGACATTGTCGACCATGGTGACGCCACGGCTGTCCTTGACCGTCAGGTTGCGCACAGAGAGATAGATATCACCTGGATTGGCAGGCTTTTTGTCGACATGCAGCAGCACGCGGCGGCCAACCATCAGCTCGGCCAGTTCCTCGACCGTGGTCTCGGCCGTCTTGCGCGTCGCCACGATCTCGCCGCGCCGCATGACCGACACCGTATCGGTGATCGCCATGATCTCGCGTAGCTTGTGGGTGATCAGGATGACGGTCTTTCCCTGATCGCGCAGGACGCCGAGGATCTTGAACAGGTGATCCGCTTCAGCCGGGGTCAAAACGCCAGTCGGCTCGTCAAGGATCAGGATCTCTGCGCCACGATACAGCGCCTTCAGGATTTCCACGCGCTGCTGCAGGCCTACGGGAAGTTCCTCGACCACCGCGTCGGGATCGACTTCCAGCTCGTAATCTTCTTCCAGCTTCTTGAGGGCTGCCCGGGCGGCGTCGACGCCCTTGGCCAATGTCGCGCCGCCTTCGGCGCCGAGCATCAGGTTTTCCAGCACGGTAAAATTTTCAACCAGCATGAAATGCTGGTGCACCATGCCGATGCCGGCCGTAATTGCCGCCTGGCTGTCGCGGATGGTGATCGGCTTGCCCGCGATCTGGATGGATCCCTGGTCGGCCTGGTAGAAGCCGTAGAGGATCGACATCAGCGTCGACTTGCCGGCGCCATTTTCACCGATGATACCGTGAATGGAGCCTTTGGCGACCGTGAGGTTGATGTTCTTATTGGCGTGCACCGCACCGAACTTCTTGTCGATGCCGATCAGTTCGATCGCCGGTACCTGGCTCGTAGCAGTCATTCCGGTCCCCCAGACATACAAAAAGGGCGCAGAACGACTTGATCGCCGTCCTGCGCCCGGATTTCAGATCACTTCGGGCAGGAATTGTCCGACATGTAGTCGTGCACCTTGACGGTGCCTGCGATGATGTCGGCCTTCGCCTTTTCAACGGCAGCCTTCATTTCCGGGGTGATAAGCTTGGCATTGTTGTCGTCGAGCGCGTAGCCGACGCCGTCTTCTTTGACGCCGAGAGCCAGAAGGCCAGGCGTGAACTTGTCGTTCTTCGCGTCAGAATAGGCGTTATAGACGGCGAGATCGACGCGCTTGACCATAGAGGTCAGGACGGAGCCCGGCTGCAGGTGGTTCTGGTTGGAATCGACGCCGATCGAGAACTTCTTGTTGTCGGCTGCCGTCTGAAGAACACCGAGGCCCGATGCACCGGCTGCCGCGTAGATCACATCAGCGCCCTGGTCGAGCTGGTTCTTGGCCAGTTCACCGCCGCGAACCGGGTCGTTCCAGGCAGCGCCGGTGGTGCCGATCATGTTCTGCAGAACCTCGATGTCAGCCTTGGCAGCGCGTGCGCCCTGCTCATAGCCGCATTCGAACTTGCGGATCAGCGGAATGTCCATGCCGCCGACGAAACCAACCTTGCCGCTGGTCGATGCCATGCCGGCAAGCAGGCCGACGAGGTAAGAACCCTCTTCTTCCTTATAGACGACCGAGCGGACGTTCGGCTTGTCGACAACGGAATCGACGATCACGAACTGCGTGTCGGGGAATTCGGCAGCAACCTTTTCAATGGCCGAAGTCCAGGCGAAGGACACGGCGACGACCGGGTTGAAGCCCTTGGAGGCGAAGTTGCGGATTGCCTGCTCGCCCTGCGTATCGCTGGTCGGTTCGAAATCACGATAGTCGATGCCGGTTTCGGCCTTGAACTTCTCGGCGCCACCATAAGCGGCTTCGTTGAACGACTTGTCGAATTTGCCGCCCGTGCCATAAACCAGCGCCGGCTTGACGTCGGCCGCAAGCGCGGTTGCCGACATCGCGGCCAAGGCAAAGAGACTGAGGAGGGTTTTCTTCATTGTGCAGCCCTGTTTGTTGCTATTGATCTTGTTGGGTCCTCCCGCAAGCCTTCCCGTGAAGAAAGACATGTCTGCGGAACCGCCGCTCCCCTTTTCCAGAGGTCCTGGCTGGCCTGCATCCTTGCATGGCTTGTACGAAAATTCACCAGATTTTTTTCATCTGGTAAAGATTCACACCCGTGCCGAAAATTCAGCGCCGGGTGTGAAAATCTAGTCAGATCAAAGGGATTTGTGCCGCCGCTTTGGGCAGCACGCGTCAGGCCGCGGGGGAGATCGGGCAGGACACGCCGGTTCCGCGAAGTCCGCAATAGCCATTCGGATTCTTGGCAAGATACTGCTGGTGATAATCCTCGGCATAGTAGAACGGGCCGGCATGGGCAATTTCAGTCGTCACCCGGCTGTTATGCCCGGCCTTCACCAAGGCTTCCTGGAACGCGTCGCGCACCCTGATCGCCAGTGCCATGTCTTCCTCCGTCTCGACATAGATGGCCGACCTGTAGGTGGTGCCGATATCGTTCCCCTGGCGCATGCCCTGGGTCGGATCATGCGCCTCGAAGAAGATCTTGAGAAGCGCCTCCAGGCTGATCTTGGCGGGATCATAGACCACCTTGACCACTTCCGTATGACCGGTGAGGCCGGTCACGGTTTCCTGATAGGTCGGATTGGGAGTGATGCCGCCCTGATAACCGGCAGCGGTCACATAGACCCCCGGTGTCTGCCAGAGAAGCCGCTCGGCGCCCCAGAAACAGCCCATTCCTAGATAGATCGTCTGCATCTGCTCCGGATACGGGCCCTTGAGCGGTAAGCCAGAGACGAAATGCGTTTCTGCCGTGGCGAGCGGTTGGGAACGGCCCGGAAGGGCGTTTTCCGCCGTCGGCATCACGGTTTTCTTGTTGAACATGTCGATCAGGAACATCTCGATACTCCTTCTGAGAGGTAAAGTAGTCCGCTGCCGCAACTTGGTCGCAGGCAAAGGCAACCGCGATCGGTTTGACGCGGACCCGTTAGATGAAGGCGGCCGGCGGTGATTTCCGCTCGGCTCAGGCGGCGAAACGGCCGGCCAGCGAGGGCTTCTTGTATCCGACCATCCAGAAGACCAGCGACAGTGCGAACAGCACTACGAAGCCCGGCTGTGGCAAGAGCATATCCTGGACCGCCGACCAGGCCGCAGGCCCGAAACGCATTTCCAGCATGCTCTGCAGTTTCAGCAGCGAGCCTGGGCTGACATCATTCCAGATCGACGCGAGCGGCGTCAGGATCACGCGGGAGGCCGAAACTGATGCAATCGCATCCACCGCCGCAGCGATGGTTCCGACGCAAAGAAACAGCAAACTCAACATTCTGAACGCAAGCCGCACCATACACATCCCCGGCTGAACACGAACGGCAGTCTCCAACCCCACTGCCGTCCGGGACTATAGATAGGGATTTGACAGCCGATGTCAAAATAATGCGAGATTTAGGTTGATCAGTCGGATTTCATGGGTATATATCGCGCCCGACCAACCGCGGTGGTTTGCCCCGCGATCCCCCTGGACAGGTGGCCGAGTGGTTTAAGGCGCACGCCTGGAACGCGTGTGTGCGTGAAAGCGTACCGTGGGTTCGAATCCCACCCTGTCCGCCACCTTCTTCAATATCTTTGTGTCTTCACACCAGCGCCAGCCCGGTCTGTCTGTTGACGTCCTGGCTATGCGTGGCGTGTGAGCGTCTCAACAAGCGGCAGCTGCATCTGGAGCCGCATGAGAAGCAGGGCCATGCCGCTGATCTTGCGCTGAACAAACAGCATTTCCGCCGGCGGAAGATCAAAGCTCTGTCGGTCGGCGGCGATCGGCGCCGTATGCGCGCGCAGCACAGGAATGAGACTGCGATCGGCAAAATCGAGCAACCCGTCGGGCCTCGCGTGCAAATGTTTCAGCCCGATCTGCGCCATGACCCTTAGCGTTCTTCCATGACGCTCCATCTGCGCAGCCGACAGGAAGCCCATGGACGAAAGAGCGTGGAGGACAGCATCGACATCTTGCGAAAGGGCAGCGCGCAACAGCCTGCGATAGGCATCCGACGTCGCGGTAGAGACGGGTCTGGCGGCTCCGAAGTCGAGCAGAACGAGACGGCCTGTGTCGGGTTGCCAGCGAAAATTCGCAAAGTTCGGGTCGGTCTGCATCAGACCAAATTCGAACAGTTCCCGCAGCACCAGGTCAAGCAGCTCTTGTCCTATGCTTCCGCGTCGCTCCGGCGAAGCCTGCTCCAGGGTCTCGATCGGTTCGCCGGCGATGTAGTCCATTGGCAGCACGGTTGGTCGCAGCAGCTCGTCGACAGGTTCCGGCACCAGAAGGCGGTCGTTGCTCGACAAGAGAGCGCGGAAGCGCCGCATCTCCTCAGCCTCCCGCAGGTAATCGGCTTCCTCATGGAGTTGCCGTTTTGCCTCGGCAAGAAGCGGACGCACATCAAGCCCTGCCGGCAACAGTCCGGACATGCGCAGCAAGGTGGCGACATTGTCGACATCGGCGTTGATGCTCGCGGCAATCCCGGGATACTGTACCTTGATCGCAAGCTCCCGACCTGAAGGAAGTCGCGCTCGGTGCACCTGTCCGATCGAGGCTGCCGCTATCGGCTTCGTGTCAAAGCGGACAAAATGTCGGCGCCAGTCTGCGCCCCATGCGTTTGCCAGGGTGCCTGCCAGCTGCTGCGGCGGCATGACATGGGCGCCATCGCGCAGCTGCGCGAGGATCGTGGTGAGTTCTGCTGGAAGCATGTCGCCAGCGTCCAGGGAGATCATCTGGCCCAGCTTCATGGCAGCACCCCTGAGCCGAGACAGCTGGTCCGTCACCCGCAAGGCGTTCGACGGCGTCAGGAGCAGATCGGCAAGCTGCGGCCTCTCCCCTTGCGCCAGCCGCCTGAGCCCTTCGCCAACCACGCCGGTTGCGACGCCCCCAGCAATCTGGCCGAAGGCTGCGAGACGGGCGAGACGGCCCTGGGGCACCGGGCGAAAGCGGTCGCTCATCGCAACCACCGTTGAAGCCGGGGCCGAAATCGCAGAAACGCTTGATAGGCTCGTTCGAACAGCGGGGTGGCCGGCGGCCAGCCGGCGAGCAGACCGAGCGGACGCAAGATGGGTATAGTCCGCCACATTGCGGCAAAGGCCGCCGCTCCTGAAAGCAATCGGCCGTCTTCGAGGGCATGAAAGCGAGACAGGATTTGCCCCCGGTCGATCGGGCAGTCGGTGTCCGGATTGCAAGCATCGACGAAGAGGATAGCCCCGCGCCGATCGAGCCTTCGCATCAGCGCGATTTCGCGTTGGCACAGTGGACATCCGCTGTCGAACCAGATCGTGACGCGCTCGTTCATCTCTGGTCTCCATTGAGAGACATCAGCATCGGGATCTTCTCCTTGAGAGGAAAGAAGCCCTTCCCGCAATATGGCCAAGCGTCAACGTCCCAGGATCGTTGATATTCGGTGAGGGCCAAACCTTCACGCTCGGCGTCAACCTTGAGCGCCGACAACCTGTCAGCAATCGGCCCGACAGGGGCAAAGCCGGTCACGATCTGCCGGAATCCGACAGTTCTTGCCAATCGTAGATCGGAGACACCGAAGGGGCCGAGCACCTGTGTATCTGGCCATCTCTGACGGGCACGCGCCAGTGCGTCGGCAAGCGCCACCGCGTCTGCCTCGCTGTCACCTGGGAGCACCGCGAGCGCGTCGATCGACAAGGCGCCAATTTGCGGCAAGGTTTCCAGCGACAGATCCTCAGCAGTCAGCAGCAGCAGGCTCGACACCCCTTTCTGCAGAGGCACAGCCGGGCGTGGTGCAGATGCTTCGGGACTGTCGATACTGTCGGCGGGGATAAGGGCTCGCCTTGCAAGCCCCTGCGGTGAAAAGCGGCCCTGCGTCATGGCCCGAATGCGCTCGCCGTCGGCAAGATAGGCCTTGCCCTTGGTGTGAAGCCCCGCAACCCAGCGCCAGGAGAGGGTGTTGGAGGCTGGATCTGCATCGATAAGGCGCGAGAACATGTGGGCGGCGCCCAGTTCCCACGGCAGGCCGAGCGTAAAGATCCAGATGGAGGCGAACTGCATGCGCGCCCAGTTGTGCAGATAACCGGTTTCATTCAACTCGGCAGCCCAGGCGTCGAAACAGTCGATGCCGCTACGCCCCTCAACAGCCTGAGAAAACCGCGTTGCCCGATCGCGATCGTGGTCGAGCCATTGCTTTTCGTGATCCACGGCCCGCAAATAGCCAGCCCAAACCGAAGGCCGTTGTTCGAGCCACCCTTTCCAATAGGTGCGCCAAAAGACCTCGCTGATGAACTTTTCGCCGGCGTCCAGTCCCTGTTCGTCCACGACGGCCGAGACGACTTCCTGCTCGCTGATCAGCCGCCTTCGCAGCGCAGGCGACAGGCCTGACACATGCTGATGCCGGCCCGGACCCAGATCCAGGTTTCGCAGCCGGGCGTAGTGCGTGCCCGCCTTGGGTGCGAACTCCCGCAGCCGCGCCAATGCCGCCTCCCGGGTGAGAGGAGCGTAAGTCGGTCCTGAGCGGAGTTGCGGAGTAGCCACGGATCATCCCGTCGGGCAGTTAAAGAATACAACAGCGAGTACGCCACCACCTGTGCCTCGGATCAGAAAAACAGGTCAGTTGAGGATGCGGCATCGCGACGCTGTGTACCGGAGGCCTGTCAGCCGGCTGTAGGACCCGAAATCTTCGCCATCCAGCCGAGGCCTTCTTGCGTGATACCTGCCGGCCGATACTCGCATCCCACGTAGCCTTGATAGCCGATGGCATCGATCTCGGCGAAGATGCGTCGGTCGTCGAGTTCTCCGGTCATCGGCTCGTGCCGCTCCGGAACCGAAGCCGTCTGGATGTGACCGATCAGCGGGGCGAGGCGCCTCAAGGCCATGATCACGTCGCCATGGAGGATCTGCCGGTGGTAGATGTCGAATTGCAGTTGCACATGAGGGGCATCGACCTCCGCGATAAACGCGATTGCGCGGTCGAAGTCATCGAGGAAGTAACCCGGCATGTCGCGGCCATTGATCGGTTCAATCACCAAGCCTAGACCAGCCTTGTCCGTCAGGTCGGTCGCCCGCTTCAGGTTCTCCCGATAGGTATTGCTGGCAGCCGCATCGCGCGCCTGGGCGATGCCCGCCATCATGTGCAGCCGTGCCGGTCCGATGACACGGGCATAGGCGATCGCTCGATGTAAGCCTTCAGCAAATTCCGCTTCGCGACCCGGCAAAGCGGCAAGCCCACGCTCGCCTGCATTCCAGTTGCCCGGGGGCATGTTGAATAGGGCCGGTGTGAGCCCGGCCTCGGCAAGTTTGGCGGCAATAACCTCCGCCGGAAACTCATAGGGAAATAAAAACTCGACGGCTGTGAAACCGCAATCAGCCGCTGCCTGGAACCGGTGGAGGAACGGCACCTCCGTGAACATCATCGATAAATTGGCGGCGAATATGGGCACGTGCTTCCTTCGCAAATGACAAGGGTAAACCGGGTTCAGGGCCGAAAAGTGGCTCTATTGTAGGGGTGGCGGCGTTCGCAATCCCGAAGTCTTTAGGGGTTCGAGCCTTGAGACCAAGACCGATGCTCAAATCATAATCAGATGGCATTGCATTCAGTGCATAGCTGCAGTGCAGCATTGGCGATTGGAATTCTCGGTTTTTGGCGTATGTTCATAGTCATCGAAGCAATGCACCTCCTCCCGCAGAGCTTCGACGCAGAACGACCACTCCTCCTCCCAAGGTCGTTCTACTGAACACTGGCACTCCTCCTCCCAGTCGGTGTTCAAACTTTTCGGAAAGCCTGCCGCACCTCCTCCCGCGGCAGGCTTTTTCGTTTTCAGCCCTTCTCACGTCGACCATTTATCGCCACCGGACAGACGTCCGATGGCCCTTCGGGTTCAGGTGACACAGCGTTTCCGCTCAACCTTGCCGCATGAAACGCTGGATCAGTTCGGCGAGCGCTTCCGGCTGCTCGATTGAGGGAATGTGGGCGCATTCTTCGATGATCTCGAAGCGGGCGCCTGGGATGAGCTCTGCCGCAGCCTGCACCGTCTCAGGTGGAGTTGAACCGTCTTGGTCGCCGACCACCACAAGCGTCGGAACAGTGATCGTTGACAGAACATCGGAGAAATCGGTGTCGCGAAGGGCCGCGCACGTCGAGAGATATCCGGCAACCGGCTGGCGAGTCATCATCAGGCGGTAGCCGGCGAGCTCATCGGCACGATCCTCGTGAAAGGCGGGCGTGAACCATCGCGCCATCGCATTGTCGGCAGCACTGTCCAGTCCACCCTTTTCGATCCCGGCCATTCGCTCGCCCCAGATCGCGGCACTGCCGATGCGCGGAGCCGTGTCGCACAAAACCAGCTTGCGGAAGAGGTCCGGCCGAGCTTTCCAGAGGCCCTGACAGACCAGACCTCCGACAGAGAGGCCGCAGAAAGTCGCCTTGCGAATACCGAGCTCGTCGCACAGTCCGGCGAGATCGCCCACCAGTTCATCCATGCCGAAGGGGGCGTCGGCGCCACCGGAAAGCCCGTGGCCGCGGCTGTCATAGAGTAGGACGGACACGTCGTCGCCGAGCTCGTCAAAGAGTGGCAGCCAGATACGGAAATCCGTGCCCAGGCCGTTCGAAAAAACGATCAGGTTATTGGCCTTCGCTTCCCCGATCAGTTCGTAATGCATCAGGTGGCCGTTGATGGTCTTGAACGCCAAGGGTTGTTCCTCCGTTGGGCGGGCATCTCCGGTTCGCCAATAGGGCGGCGTTGTGCAGGGAGATGCCATGAAAGGGATGGGTGCGTGTAGGCGCAAAATCCTGCACGGCTCAATGATCAGTGTGCTTCGTCCCAGTTATTGGCAGCGCGTGCATCGACCTTCAGCGGCACCCGCATCGAGACAGCTGGCATCGCGGCATTCTCCATGACGTCGACGATCACGGGCATGGCCGCATCGACGGCGTCGTCCTCGACTTCGAAGATCAGTTCGTCATGCACCTGCAGCAGCATGCGGCAACGCTCGGCAAGGCCCGCTGCGGCAAGAGCGGGCTCGATCTGGATCATCGCGCGGCGGATGATGTCCGCCGCCGATCCCTGGATCGGCGCATTGATTGCAGCGCGCTCGTTGAAGGCACGCATCGAGGGGTTGGAAGACTTGATCTCCGGGTAATGCGCGCGCCTGCCGAAGATGGTCTCCACATAGCCCTTTTCGCGGGCGAAGGCCTTGGTGGCCTCCATGTAATCCTTGATGCCCGGAAAACGCTCGAAATACTTCTTGATGTAATCGCCCGCTTCCGAGCGTTCGATGCTCAGCTGATTGGCAAGGCCAAACGCGGATATCCCGTAGATGATGCCGAAATTGATGGCTTTCGCCCGGCGCCTTACCTCCGACGGCATGCCCTCGACCGGTACGCCGAACATTTCCGACGCCGTCATGGCATGAATGTCGATGCCATCCGCAAAGGCCTGACGCAGCTGCGGGATATCGGCAACATGGGCGAGAACGCGCAGTTCGATCTGGCTATAATCGGCCGACAGCAACTTATGGCCGGGCGTCGAGATAAAGGCCGTGCGGATCTTGCGGCCCTCTGCCGTGCGCACCGGGATGTTCTGCAGGTTCGGCTCGGAGGAGGAGAGCCGCCCGGTGGTGGTCGAGGCGAGCGAATAACCCGTATGCACCCGCTTGGTCTGCGGATGCACATAGCCCGGAAGCGCATCGGTATAGGTGGACTTGAGCTTGGTTAGCTGCCGCCAGTCGACGATCTTGCGCGGCAGCGGGGCCCCTTCCGCTGCCAGGTCTTCGAGCACCTGGGCAGAGGTCGACCATTGGCCGGTCTTGGTTTTAGAGCCGCCGGGCAGGCCCATGCGACCAAACAGAATATCGCCCAGCTGCTTCGGCGAGCCGATATTGAAGCGCTCGCCGGCAAGGGCATAGACCTCGTCTTCCGCCGCCGCCGCCTTTTGTGCCAGTTCGCCGGACAGACGCGACAGGATCTGGCGGTCGACGGTGATGCCGCGCTCCTCCATATTCGCCAGCACCGGCACAAGCGGCCGCTCCAGCCGCTCATAGATCCGGGTCAGGCCTTCGGCTGCGAGCCGGGGCTTCAGAACCAGCCACAGGCGCAGCGTTACATCGGCATCCTCGGCGGCATAGGCCGTGGCGCGGTCGATATCGACGAGATCGAAGGTGACGGAAGACTTGCCGGAGCCGGTCACGTCTTTGAAGGCGATCGGCTTATGACCGAGCCATCGTTCCGACAGCGTGTCCATGCCATGATTGCCCTTCCCGGCATCCAGCACATAGGACATCAGCATCGTGTCGTCGAAGGACTGAAGCACAATGCCGTAGCGCTTCATGATCAGGTAGTCGTATTTCAGGTTCTGGACCACCTTGAGTACGGCGGGGTCTTCAAGCACGCCCTTCATGGCCGCAAGGGCTGCAGCCATCGGGATCTGTCCGTCTGCATGCCCGCCGCCCAACAGGTCGCCGACGCCGGAGCGATGACCAAGCGGCACATAGGCCGCGCGAATATCTGTTGAGCCCGGCGACAAGACATTATCCTGAATCGCGAAGGACACGCCAACGAGGTCCGCCTGCATGGGATCGAGCGAGGTGCTTTCCGTGTCGAAGGCGACCACGCCCGTTTCGCGGGCCGCCGCGAGCCAGAGCTCGAGTGTCTCCACATCGCGGATGGTCACATATCTGGACCGGTCGATCGGCTTTCCGGCAAGAGTTTCGGCCCGGATTCGGGCGAGGTCTGCAGGCGCCTTGCCGCTTGCCCCGTTCGAACTCGTGGTGGGGGAGGTGCTTTCGCCGGTCGATGGCTGATCGGCGGAGGCCGATCCCGCATCGAGATCGGGTCCGTGGGCTGCATCACCCCATTCCACCGGAACCACGGCTGGGTCGATGGCGCCTGCATCGCAATCACAGGTCTCGGCCACACGACGCGTCAGCGTGGTGAATTCCATCGCCTTCAGGAAGCCGATCAGCTTCGGTCCGTCCTGCGGTTCAAGGACAAGATCCTCAAGTTTCATCTCGAGCGGCACATCGGTCCGCAACTCCACCAGCTGCCGCGAAACCCGCGCCAGTTCGGCATTGGCGACAATACTTTCGCGGCGCTTGACCTGCTTGATCTCGCCGGCGCGGGCAAGCAGCGTTTCGAGGTCACCGAATTCTTCCAGGAGCTGGGCTGCGGTCTTTGGGCCGATGCCGGGGATGCCGGGAACGTTGTCGGTCGAATCGCCGGTCATCGCCTGCAGGTCGATCATCTTTTCCGGCGGCACGCCCCATTTCTCGATGACGTCGGGAATGCCGATCTGCTTGTCCTTCATCGCGTCGTACATATGCACATTTGCGGTGACGAGCTGCATCAGGTCCTTGTCGGATGACACGATCGTCACGTCCGCACCCACGGCTTCGGCCTGGCGGGCGTAAGTCGCGATGATGTCGTCGGCCTCGAAGCCTTCGGTCTCGATGCAGGGCAGGTTGAAGGCGCGAGTGGCATGGCGGATCAGGCCGAACTGCGGAATGAGGTCTTCCGGCGGCGCCGAACGGTTCGCCTTGTAGAGCGGATAGATTTCCTTGCGGAACGTCGTCGACGAATAGTCGAAGATGACAGCGAGATGGGTCGGCGTCACCCCGACATCGGTGTTGCGAGCATCCCGCAGCAACTTCCACAGCATGTTGCAGAAGCCCGAGACCGCGTTGACGGGAAGGCCGTCCGACTTGCGGTTGAGGGCAGGAATAGCGTGGAAGGCGCGGAAGATGAAGCCCGAGCCGTCGACGAGAAAGAGATGATCGCCTTTGTTCATGAGCGCATGGATAACGCGAGGCGACAGAAACGTCCATGACGGTTTGGATGAGGCGTTCGGAAAAGACCGGGACAGACTGCGCTCTGGCCTTGTCGACCAGAGGAAACATTCACGAAAAGCTTACCGATTTGTAATCCCGGCTTCCCTTGAAAAACCACATTTGGAACCTCAGATCTTGGTCATCGACGTCTGATCACGTCGTAGTCTGAATGAGGCTCGTCCCCCGCCGCGTCAGACTCGGGCAAAGGCCTTATCCCCCTCTCCGGGCCTTTGTCCCCATATTCCGGAGCCGTCGTGGCAGTCCCCGCCTCAAGCCACGGCGGCTTCCGAATAAAAGACCGCATTTCATGAATGGTCAGCCAGAGGAACGCATCGCCTGCGATGCTTTTCCGCGCTACAGTCAGCGACACATATTCCCAAACCTCTCTTGCGACATTGTCGAGCCATGGCCAATGACCGCCCGGAATCTGCCACGCAACTGGCGACGCAGTTCGCCCGGAGCGTGACGCGTGTGCTGCAGACCCGGGCCGCGCTGCTCGGTTTCTCTCCCGGACAGTTCCCTGTTCTCATCGAATTGTGGGAGGAGGAGGGGCTGACCCAGCGGCAATTGCTCGATCGGGTGGATGTCGAACAGGCCACCATGGCCAACACGCTGGCTCGGATGGAGCGCGACGGCTTGATCGAACGGCGCGTTCATCCCCGCGACAAGCGCGCCCAGCAGATTTTTTTGACCGAGAAGGCGCGCGCGATGCGCGAAGAGGCGCTGGCTCTGGCAGGGGAAGCGGAAGAGGCAGTCTTCACGGGCTTTCGGCGCTTCGAAAAGGAGCTGCTTAAGGAGTATATGCGCTGGGCCATCGCCAACGCCCGCAAACTTTGACAGGCAGCCGGATTGTTGCCGGCAAAAAAACCGCTGTCCCATGCCTCGAAACATCGGAGGCTTTGCTCTATCGTCCGCCGCGATTTCAATCCTGCAGGACATACCCCATGACCGATCTTTCTCCCATTCTCGCCAAGGCCGATGACGCTCTGCCCCAGAGCCTCGACAGGCTGTTCGATCTGGTCCGGATCCCCTCCATCTCGACCGATCCCGCCTACAAGGCCGATTGCCGCAAGGCCGGCGAATGGCTGGTGAAGGAACTGACCGAGCTTGGCTTTGAGACTTCCCTCCGGGACACGCCCGGCCATCCGATGGTCGTGGCCCATCACGCCGCCGATCGGGCGGATGCACCGCATGTCCTCTTCTATGGTCACTACGATGTTCAGCCGGTCGATCCGCTCGACCTCTGGGAAGACGATCCCTTCGCCCCGGCAATTAAGGAAAAGGATGGCCGCAAGATCATCACCGGCCGTGGCACCTCCGATGACAAGGGACAGTTGCTGACCTTCGTCGAAGCCTGCCGTGCCTATAAAGCGGTCCAAGCCTCGCTGCCGGTCAGGATCACGATCTTGTTCGAAGGCGAGGAGGAATCCGGTTCGCCATCGCTCAAACCCTTCCTCGAAGCCAATGCGGCAGAGCTGAAGGCAGATTTTGCTTTGGTCTGCGACACCAGTATGTGGGATCGCGAGACCCCCGCCATTGCCGCAGCTCTCCGCGGCCTTGTCGGCGAAGAGGTGACCATCACCGCTGCTGACCGTGACCTGCATTCCGGCCTGTTCGGCGGTGCCGCTGCAAATCCCGTGCACATCCTGACGAAGATCCTCGCGGATCTGCATGACGAAACCGGCAAGGTCACCCTGCCGGGCTTCTACGATGGCGTCGAGGAAACCCCGTCCAACATCAAGGCGTCCTGGGACAGCCTCGGCCGCACCGCAGAAAGCTTCCTCGGCGAAGTTGGCCTCTCCATCCCGTCAGGCGAAAAGGGCCGTTCTGTTCTGGAACTCACCTGGGCCCGCCCGACGGCGGAGGTGAACGGCATCATCGGCGGGTATACCGGCGAAGGTTTCAAGACCGTCATCGCCGCCAAGGCCTCTGCCAAAATCTCCTTCCGCCTCGTCGGCACGCAGGACCCGGCAAAGGTCCGCGAGAGCTTCCGCAGCTTCGTCAAGGCGCGCATCCCGGCCGATTGCTCGGTCGACTTCCACGAACACGGTGGTTCTCCCGCAATTCAGCTGTCTTATGATTCGCCTGAACTGACCAAGGCGAAGAATGCGCTGTCGGACGAATGGTCGAAACCTGCCGTCATTATCGGCATGGGTGGTTCGATCCCGATTGTCGGCGATTTCCAGAAGATGCTGGGCATGGATTCGCTGCTGGTCGGCTTCGGCCTCACCGATGACCGCATCCATTCTCCCAATGAGAAATACGACCTGAACTCGTTCCACAAAGGCATCCGCTCGTGGATCCGCATCCTCGACGCGCTCGCCAACAAATGAGAGCCTGAGTCCAAAAAGCAAAAAGGCCGGTGAGAACCGGCCTTTCCTTTACGTTTCAACACTGTCCTGCCAGTACATCCGTGGTCAGGGGTGGAAACGTGCCATGCGATGCTTCGGATGTCTGTCCGCCTTGGCGAACTCATCCCAGATCCACAGGATCGCGCGGGATGATGAACAATTCCTTAAGAGCATGGCGTTCCGTGCAATCTCTGCGCTGAAACGACCCTCTCGTCGCTTGGTAGCCTGAAGATGGGGAGGTTCTCGGCCCGTTTCAAGCCCCTCTACAGGCACAGTTGAAGATTGCCGCCAAACCTGGGTAGGATGAGCCCATGAGCCTCGATTCCGTCCGCCAGTTCTTCATCACCCATGCTCCAGATATCTCCGTCATTGTGACGGAAGCGAGTTCCGCGACCGTGGCATTGGCGGCCGAAGCTCATGGGGTCGAGCCGGACCAGATTGCAAAGACCATCTGCCTCAGGATCGGCGAAGACGTGGTGCTCGTCGTCACCGCCGGCACAAAACGTCTCGACAACAGAAAATTCAAGGATCGTTTCGGCGTAAAACCCCGTATGCTGGATGCCGACGCGGTGGTCGAGATGACGAGCCACCCTGTGGGTGGCGTCTGCCCTTTTGGTCTTCCCGCGCCGCTCAAGGTCTATTGCGACATCTCGCTGAAGAACTGGATCGAGGTCGTGCCCGCCGGCGGCGCGACCAATGCTGCGGTGAGGATAGAGCCTCACCGTATGGCAGACCTTGTCGGCGCAGAATGGGCGGATCTCTGTCAGTGACGTCAGGTGTGGCTCTGGCTGTTTACCGCGTCTTAACCACCCCTTAAATCGCCGCAATTATTGTGCAATCGGAGGAAAGCCGCACCGGCCCGGAGGCGGAATTCAAGGCGATATCAAGACGGCGGTATGCGAGCTTCTCGGTTCGCAGGGCTGCCTGCCACACGAGCATCTGGAGCAAGACCGCCGGAATGGTGAGCCGAGGCAAATCCCGCGACCGTATTGAACCGAGCTTCGAGGAAGATCGCGAGGACGAGGACCTGCGGCTTGATGCGGACGATCGCATAGCCGGCGGCCGAAAGACCCGCTCCGCTGGCAAGCGGCCGGCCGCTTCATCCCGCTCTGGCAAGGCCAAGAAATCTCCGCCCCGCAAGCGACAGTCCTCCGGCGGCTTCGGCCTTGGACGGCTGATCTACTGGTGCTTCGTCCTCTCGATCTGGGGTGCCATCGGCATTGGCGGTTTGGTCGCCTATTACGGCTCGCAGATGCCGAGCGCCAGCAGCTGGACCATCCCGGAACGCCCGCCCAACATGAAGATCGTCTCGGTCGAGGGCACGGTCATCGCCAATCGCGGTGCAACCGGCGGCGAAGCGCTGCCGCTGGAAGAAATGTCGCCCTTCATCCCCCAGGCGGTCATGGCGATCGAAGACCGCCGTTTCTATTCCCATTTCGGCATAGACCCCTTGGGTCTCGCACGCGCCATCGTCACCAATGTGGTGAGTGGCCGGGCCGTACAGGGCGGCTCGACGCTCACCCAGCAATTGGCAAAGAACCTTTTCCTCTCGCCGGAGCGAACCGTCGAACGGAAGGTCCAGGAAGTGCTGCTCGCCTTCTGGCTGGAGCAGAAATACACCAAGGACCAGATCCTCGCGATGTATCTGAACCGGGTCTATTTCGGCTCCAACGCTTATGGCGTGGAGGCCGCGGCACGCCGCTATTTCAACAAGTCTGCCCGTGACGTGAACCTCGGGGAGGCCGCACTTCTCGCCGGCCTCCTGAAGGCGCCTTCCAGATTGTCTCCCGCCCGCGACCCGGAAGCAGCCGAAGCCCGCGCCCAGGTCGTGCTTCAGGCCATGCTGGAAGAGGGCTACATCACCGATGACGAAGTGAAGACGGCGATGTCGCAGTCTCCCACCAAGGCAAAGCGCTACTGGAGCGGGGCTGGCCAGTATGTTGCCGACATGGTGCGTGATGACGTAACGGCCCTCATCGGCAAGGTCACCGAAGACATCGTGGTCGAAACCACCATCGACATGACGCTCGAGAAGAAGGCCGAAGCAGCCTTGACGGAATCGTTGGCGGCCGAAGGTGCGAAGGTCAACGCGTCTCAGGCCGCCCTCGTGTCGATCGACGGAACCGGTGCAATCCGCGCACTTGTCGGCGGTCGTGACTATGCCGAAAGCCAGTTCAACCGCGCGGTCAAGGCGAAGCGCCAGCCCGGCTCTGCCTTCAAGCCCTTCGTGTATGCCGCTGCCATGGAAATCGGCTTGCGGCCGGGCTCTACCCGCAATGATGCCCCAATCCGCATCGGCTCATGGACGCCGCAGAACTATGACGAGAAATATCGGGGCCCGGTCACTCTTGCCCATGCGCTCGGCGAATCACTCAACACCATTGCCGCCCAGCTCGTGATGGAAGTAGGTCCCGATCAGGTGATCAAGCTCGCGCATCGCATGGGGATCGATTCGGACCTGCAGAACAACGCCTCGATCGCGCTCGGAACATCCGAAGTCTCTCTGCTCGAACTAACGGCAGCCTACGCCCCCTTCATGAATGGCGGCTATAAGGCGACCCCGCATATCGTCCAGCGTATCCTGAAGTCCGACGGCACGGTCATTTACGAGAACAACTATCTCGAACCGCCCCGCGTCCTCAGCGATCAGGTCGTCAGCGAGATGAACCAGATGCTGATGGGCGTCATCAACGAGGGGACCGGCAAGAAGGCGCGGTTGAAAGGCTGGGAAGCGGCGGGCAAGACCGGCACAACACAGTCCTTCCGCGATGCGCTTTTTGTCGGTTACACCAGCAATCTCACCACCGGCGTCTGGTTCGGCAACGACAACGGTGATTCGATGAAGAAGGTAACCGGCGGCGGTCTGCCGGCCCGCGCCTGGCATGATTTCATGACGGCAGCCCACCAGGGTCTGGCGCCGGCACCCTTGCCGGGGGACGACTATCAGGAGCCGGCCCCGGTCGATCAGGATCCGTCAATCGGCACGATCATTTCGGACGTGCTGACGGGCGGTGGCGAAGAGCGTTACCCGGCCCAACCGCAGGCGGATGGCGCAGCTCCCGTTCGACAGGGCGAACAGGGCAATTGGCCGGTTCTGGAAGGACCCGTGCCGCCCGGTGATGTTGGACAGGGTCCACGGCAGGGCGCGCCCAAGCGCACCACACTGCTCGACCTGATCCTCGGGCAATGATCATTGATCGCCTGGAAATCGAGACGATGGCCAGGGACAAGCCTTGACTGCTAAAGCCCTGTGACACAAGAGGAATGAGCAGCACGGAAGGCCGGCTGAAGATTGCCGTCCAATCTGTTCTTTTTACTGATTTCCAGCGGATTTCCAGCCTTGCAGTCGGAAAAACCGCTTCTTATATACGCGACATAGCCGCAGCAACGCTGTAGCAAATCCCAGACCATCCACGTCGAGGGGCTGTCAGGAATGCCTGATTGGGGTTCCGACGGCCTGCTTCAAGGAGAGAATGACATGGCAAAAGTAATCGGTATCGACCTTGGAACGACCAATTCCTGCGTCGCCGTCATGGACGGCAAGGATGCGAAGGTCATTGAGAATTCCGAAGGCGCACGCACCACGCCTTCCATGGTGGCTTTTTCGGACGACGGCGAACGCCTCGTTGGCCAGCCGGCCAAGCGCCAGGCGGTCACCAATCCGACCAACACGGTGTTCGCAGTCAAGCGCCTGATCGGTCGCCGCCACGAAGATCCGACGGTCGAAAAGGACAAGGCTCTTGTTCCCTTCTCGATCGTCAAGGGCGACAACGGCGACGCCTGGGTCGAAGCCCAGGGCAAGGGCTATTCGCCCTCGCAGATCTCGGCCATGATTCTCCAGAAGATGAAGGAAACGGCGGAAGCCTATCTCGGCGAAAAGGTCGAAAAGGCCGTCATCACCGTTCCCGCTTACTTCAACGACGCGCAGCGCCAGGCAACCAAGGATGCCGGCCGCATCGCTGGTCTTGAAGTTCTCCGCATCATCAACGAGCCGACGGCAGCCGCTCTCGCCTACGGCCTCGACAAGAAGGACGGCAAGACCATCGCCGTTTACGACTTGGGTGGTGGTACCTTCGATATCTCGGTTCTGGAAATTGGCGACGGCGTCTTCGAAGTGAAGTCGACCAATGGTGACACCTTCCTCGGCGGTGAAGACTTCGACATGCGTCTCGTCGAATATCTCGCAGCCGAGTTCAAGAAGGACCAGGGCATCGACCTGAAGGGCGACAAGCTGGCTCTCCAGCGCCTGAAGGAAGCCGCTGAAAAGGCCAAGATCGAGCTTTCGTCTTCGCAGCAGACCGAAATCAACCTGCCCTTCATCACGGCAGATGCTTCCGGTCCGAAGCACCTGACGATGAAGCTGACCCGCGCCAAGTTCGAAAGCCTGGTCGACGATCTCGTGCAGCGCACGATCGCACCGTGCAAGGCAGCTCTGAAGGATGCCGGCGTCACCGCAGCCGAAATCGACGAAGTCGTTCTCGTCGGCGGCATGAGCCGCATGCCGAAGGTCCAGGAAGTCGTCAAGCAGCTGTTCGGCAAGGAGCCGCACAAGGGCGTCAACCCGGATGAAGTCGTGGCCCTCGGCGCTGCCATCCAGGCCGGCGTCCTCCAGGGCGACGTCAAGGACGTTCTCCTCCTCGACGTGACCCCGCTGTCGCTCGGCATCGAGACCCTCGGTGGCGTCTTCACCCGTCTGATTGATCGCAACACGACGATCCCGACCAAGAAGAGCCAGACCTTCTCGACCGCCGAAGACAACCAGCAGGCCGTCACCATCCGCGTTAGCCAGGGCGAGCGCGAAATGGCTGCCGACAACAAGCTGCTCGGCCAGTTCGACCTCGTCGGCCTGCCGCCGTCGCCGCGTGGCGTTCCGCAGATCGAAGTCACCTTCGACATTGACGCGAACGGCATCGTGCAGGTGTCTGCCAAGGACAAGGGCACCGGCAAGGAACAGCAGATCCGCATCCAGGCCTCGGGTGGTCTGTCTGACGCCGACATCGAGAAGATGGTCAAGGACGCCGAGGCCAATGCCGAAGCCGACAAGAAGCGTCGTGCGGTGGTTGAAGCCAAGAACAGCGCCGAAAGCCTCGTCCACTCGACTGAAAAGTCGCTGAAGGATTACGGTGACAAGGTTTCTGAAGCCGACCGCAAGGCGATCGAGGATGCAATCGCAGCCCTCAAGACCTCGCTCGAAGCCTCGGATCCGTCGCCGGAAGACATCGGCAGCAAGACCCAGGCTCTCATGGAAGTCTCCATGAAGCTCGGTCAGGCCATCTATGAGGCCCAGCAGGCCGAAGGTGGCAATGCCGAAGCCGGCGACGACAATGTTGTCGATGCCGACTATGAAGAAGTGAAGGACGACGACGCGAAGAAGTCGGCCTGATGATGGGTCGCTTCGCAAGCGTGACGTCTGGCAGGCTGGCCCTTGGGCCAGCCTGCGTCGTATTGCTGATGACGAGCGCAGCATTCGCCCAGGATGCCAAGGTCGGTGCCGTGCAACGACAGGTGAGTGGTGCGGAAGCGCGTGTGGTGAAAGCGCTGTCCGCTAAGGACTCCAAGACACTGTCGGCAATTGGCAGCGAACTGGGCAAAATCATCGAAGCGGCATTGCAGCGGCGCGAAGACGGCGGTTCGGTATCGGCCTGCGACATGGCGGCCCATTCGCTGGCCTTTGTTGCAGTATCGGCAGCCGATGGTGTGATCAGCAAGGGCGAGGCACGCAAGCTCCTGATGGACGACGCGCTGGCGGCGTCTTCCGACTTCCAGAAAGACATGCAGGCCTGTGACAAGCTCGCCGGCAAACCGGCGGCCGGTCACACGAGCGTTGGGAAAGCTTTGAGGGCTTTGTAAAACCATGGCAAAGGCAGATTTCTACGAGACCCTGGGGGTCGGCCGCACGGCGGATGAAAAGGAGCTGAAGAGCGCCTTCCGCAAGCTGGCCATGAAATATCACCCGGACAAGAACCCGGGCGACGATGAGGCGGAAAAGAAGTTCAAGGAACTCAACGAAGCCTATGAGACATTGAAGGATCCGCAGAAGCGCGCGGCTTATGATCGCTTCGGCCATGCCGCCTTCGAGCAGGGTGGTGGCGGCTTTGGCGGTGGCGGCGGCGGTTTCGCCGGCGGCGGTGGCTTCTCCGACATCTTCGAAGACATCTTCGGCGAGATGATGGGTGGCGGTCGCGGTGGCCGGGCCCGCTCCACGGGCGGCCGCGAACGCGGCGCGGACCTGCGCTACAACATGGAAATCAGCCTCGAAGAGGCCTTTACTGGCAAGACGGCGCAAATCCGGGTTCCGACCTCGATCACCTGCGACCTCTGCACCGGCACCGGCGCCAAACCCGGCACCAAGCCCACGACCTGCGCCACCTGTCAGGGCTCGGGCCGCGTCCGCGCAGCCCAAGGCTTCTTCTCGATCGAGCGCACCTGCCCGACCTGTCACGGTCGCGGCCAGACGATCGCCGATCCCTGCACCAAGTGCCATGGCCACGGCCGTGTCACCGAAGAGCGTTCTCTGTCGGTCAACATCCCCTCGGGCATCGAGGACGGCACCCGCATTCGCCTGCAGGGCGAGGGCGAAGCCGGCCTGCGCGGCGGTCCCTCCGGAGATCTCTACATCTTCCTGTCGGTCAAGCCGCACGAATTCTTCCAGCGTGACGGTGCCGACCTCTATTGCTCCGTGCCGATCTCGATGACCACGGCAGCGCTCGGCGGCACCTTCGATGTGGTGACACTCGATGGCACGAAGTCGCGCGTGACGGTTCCCGAAGGCACGCAGGCCGGCAAGCAATTCCGCCTGAAGGCCAAGGGCATGCCGGTGCTGCGCTCGACGCAGACGGGGGATCTCTACATCCAGATCCAGATCGAGACCCCGCAGAAGCTCACCAAGCGCCAGCGGGAACTGCTCCAGGAATTCGAGCAGCTGTCGTCGAAGGAAAACAATCCGGAATCGACGGGCTTCTTCGCCCGCATGAAGGATTTCTTCGATACGCTGAGCGACTGATCGGTGGACAGTTTATGAAAACACAAATGGGGCGAGCCGCGAGGTTCACCCCTTTTGCATTCTGGATCTGCAAAGCTGTGGACCTACCCAGACTCCACCACGACGTCGCGAACCTCTCAATCCTCGAACAGGATCCGCACAGGCCGATCCCACTGGATCAATACGACACATCCCGTGTCACTCCAGACGGAATGTTCGCTGCCAATCGCATTGATCACGCAGCAGCCGACGCCATAGTCGCCACTCTCGTCCGACTGCGTTCCCTGCAAGACGAGGATCGTTTCCAGCCCCTCATGCCGGTGGCGCGGCACCGAGGCGCCCGCTTCGTATTTGAGCAGCGCCACGCCCGGCTGGTCGTCGGCAAAGCGTTTGATCCAGTGGATCGTTACACCTTCGCGAAATGGCTCGAAGGCCAGCGTCTTCCAGCCGCCCTGTGTCAGGCTCTCGCGGGTTGTTTCAGGCATCAATCGCCTCCAATACATCATCGAGATGCGCCGTCCAGCCGACGATACCGCCTTGTGCCCGGATCATGTCGAGCGCGGCCCGCTTGAACTGCGGGAAGTAGCTTGCGGTCGCCTCCTCGACCAGCAGGCACTCATAACCCCGGTCATTGGCCTCGCGCATCGTCGTCTGCACGCAGACCTCGGTGGTGACGCCGGCAAACACCAGCTGTTCGATGCCATTGGCTTTTAGGGTCTCGCCGAGCGGCGTCGCATAAAACGCCCCCTTGCCGGGCTTCTCAATTACGATCTCTCCCTCGATCGGTGCCAGTTCGGGCAGGATTGCGGTCCCCGGCTCGCCAGAAATGAGGATGCGTCCCATCGGGCCAACATCGCCGATCCGAAGTGTCGGCGTACCGCGATTGCGCTTGGCCAGCGGCAGGTCGGAAAGGTCAGGCCGATGGCATTCCTGCGTGTGGATGACAGGCAGGCCAGCGGCACGAAAACCCTCGATCAGCCGTTTGACGTCGGACACGATCGCAGTCACATGGCTAACGTCATTGCCGAGACTTTCCCCGAAGCCGCCGGGTTCGGCAAAATCCCGCTGCATGTCGATGACGATGAGGGCCACAGCCTCGCGGCGGAGCGGAAAGGAAAAGGGCAGGGCCTTGATATCAGCCATCAGTGATGCCCCGCCATATGCGCGCCGATTACAGAAATGTCGGCCATATGCGCCGGTGTCTCGAACACCAACTTGCCGTCGGACATGACGAGAATCCGGTCCGACATCTCCAGCAACTCGTCTAGATCTTCCGAGATCAGCAGCACCGCAGTCCCACCGTTTCGTGCCTTCATGATCCGCGAGCGGATCTCCGCCACAGCCGAGAAGTCGAGCCCGAAACAGGGATTAGACACCACCAGCAAGTCGACATCCCCCGTCAGTTCGCGGGCAAGGACCGCGCGCTGCACATTGCCACCCGAAAGCGAGGCGATCGGGGAAGCGGAAGAGGCGGTCTTCACCTTGAAGTCGGCAATCAGCGCTCCCGCCCGCTTCTTCATGCCGCGCAGGTCGAGCCAGCGGGTCTCGCGGCCTTCGCCATCAAGATCGAAGGTGCGGAAGGCCAGGTTTTCGCTGACGCTCATTTTGGGCGCACAGGCATTCTGCAGCGGCTCCTCGGGTATGAAGCGCACGCTGCTGCTGCGGGTTTCCGCCCGCGTCGCGCCATAGGCAGTGCCTTTCACCTGCACACGCCCGCTTTCTGTCGGTCGCTGTCCGGCCAGAATCTCCGACAATTCCTTCTGGCCATTGCCCGAGATACCTGCAATGCCGACGATTTCACCGGATTTGACAGCAAGCTGTCCGATCTCAATGGTCTTGAGGCCGGTCCGATCGAGCGCCTTTACCCCATCGAGTTCGAGGATCGGCCGCGCATCTGCTTTAACCGGTAGCCGGCTATCGAGTTCTGCAAGCCTGACATCGCCAATCATCATCGCCGCCATGTCCTTGGTCGAAAGTGCTGCCGTCTTGCCACCGCCGGTCAGCTTGCCCTTGCGCAACACCGAAACCGCATCGGCGAACTTCGTCACCTCATGGAATTTGTGGCTGATCATTAAGACGGTGAGCTCGCCTCGCTCGGTCATCCCGCGCACTAGGCCCAGCATGTCGTCAGCTTCGCCAGGCGTCAGCACCGAGGTCGGCTCGTCGAGCACGAGAAAGCGCCGGCCGAGATAAAGCTGCTTGATGATCTCCAGCTTCTGCTTTTCGCCAGCCGCGAGTTCGGAGACCGGCCGGTCGAGCGGGATCTGGAAGGGCATGGTCTGCATGAAGGCGGCGAGATCCTGCTTTTCCCGTCCCCAGTTGATCACCGCAGGGACCTCGTTGCGGCTGATCACAAGGTTTTCCGCTCCGGTCAAAGACGGCACCAGAGTGAAATGCTGGTAGACCATCCCGAGCCCAAGCGCCGCCGCATCGCGGGGCGAGGTGATCGCCACTTCCCGGTCATCCACCATCAACTGCCCTGATGTCTGGCGGTAGAAGCCCATGATGCATTTGACCAGGGTCGATTTGCCCGCGCCGTTCTCCCCGAGCAGCGCATGGAACGAGCCGGGCTCAACCTTGATCGACACGCTATCGAGGGCTGTGAAGCTGCCGAATCGCATGGTCATGTCGACCGTCTCGATGCCGACTGCCGGGATGGTTTTTGCAGGGGGAATTTCGCCGATAATGCCCACGGTCACTGCTCCCTTTCAACGATGATGGCAACGGGACCGCCACCGGGCGGCCCCTGATGTTCGGCGCCACCGGAGACGTAGAGATCGGTCATGCCGAAGACGCCCGCCAGAACCCCGCCGACAAAGGCGCGCGCATGCCGGGTGGCGGAAATGTCGGAATCGTCGAGCATGGTGTGACGACGTCCACGCACCTGACCGCTCGGGTCGGGCTCTGCCTTGGCAAGCACGGCCTTCAACCTGGTATTGGCAGGCAGCCGATCGCGCGCCTCTCGCACAGAAGCGGTATCGATCGCGTCCTGCATCACCCCATGATCGATCGCCAAAAGACCGGACCAGGCATCACTCATCCCCAGCACGATGATTTCGTGGTCGGAGAGTTCAACGCCCGCCGATGTCGAGGCGCAGCGCGAATAAAGGTCGAAATTCGTGCCGATATCGGCATCCGTGATCGCGCCCTCCGGAATTTCTCCCAGAGCAACGGCGACGCCGAGCGCCGAAGCGCCGCGTGAAAACCCCATCGACTTCAGCGTATCGCGCGTGACCGTCTTGGCTCCTTCGGCCTCCACCTCGGCAACAGCCTTGGCGGTCAGCAAAGGGCACTTGATCTGAACGAAATGCACGTCCTGAGGCGAGCTTATCCCGGCATCGCGCATGGCCGAACGCACGCCGTCGGCGACCATCAGAACCTGCACCTTCCGGCCGAGTTGGACCGGCGGAAGATCGGCCGTCCTCGCCACCCCGATGGCCAATGCCCTCGCGCCGGGCTCGTCCGACTGCCGGCGCGCAAACACGGTCCAGTGCGGCGACAGCGCACCCTCCGTTCCGCCCGACATGATGATCGAAACGCCTGTTACCCCATGCCTTTCGAACAGCGCCTCGAAAGACTGCGTCGCATAACCCCGGCTGAAATCGTTGACGCAGCCATTGCCCTCGGTCTTGCCGAGCACGGCGACGACGCTTGCAGGAGGAAGTCCCGCCTCGAACAAGGCCTCAACGCCCGCAACGTCGCTAGGGCCATCGGCAGCAACGCGATAGACCTCGGCACGCCATGACGCCATCAGGGCAGGGCCTCCACCAGCGCCTTGGAATTCGACACCGAGCCGAACACCCCGCCCTGCATCTTCACCATCTTGATGGCGGCGAGGTGGTTGCCATAGTCGGTCGCGCCGCAGCAGTCCTCCAGCAGCAGGCATTCAAAGCCACGATCATTCGCCTCGCGCATCGTGGTTGACACGCAGACATCCGTGGTGATGCCCGTCAGAATGATGTTCTCGATCCGCTTCTGGTTGAGGATCAGTTCCAGGTCTGTGGCGCAGAACGAACCCTTGCCCGGCTTGTCGATAATCGTCTCGCCCGCGATCGGGTAAAGCTCGGGGATGATATCCCATCCCGGCTCGCCACGCACGAGAATGCGACCGCAAGGCCCCGCATCGCCGATGCCTGCCCCGATCCGCTGCGATCGCCAGCGCTTGTTGGCCGGCAGATCTGCGAGATCAGGGCGATGGCCCTCGCGCGTATGGATGATGTGATAGCCCTTGGCCCGCATGGCCGACAGAACCGCCTTGATGGGCTCGATCGGCGCCTGCACCAGCGCCAGATCATAGCCCATATGATCGACATAGCCGCCCTTGCCGCAGAAATCGGTCTGCATGTCTATGATGATGAGCGCCGTATTGTCCGGGCGAAGCTTGCCGTTATAGGGCCAGTTATAGGGATCTCCGGCAATATAGCTCGTCTTGGTGTCCGTCATCGCGTCCATGGTCTTGCCTCCTATTCGCCGGCCAGCTTGTAGCTCTCGCCGAAGCGCCGCTTCGGTTTTTCGAAACCGCAGCTCGTCCCATCAGTCACCTTCACCTGATCTTCCCAGGGCAGGCGATAGCGCCCGGCGACCAGGTCATGCATGTAGCTGTAAGGCGCGTCCTGCGCCCCGCCGTCGACCGCCACATAGCCACGATGACCAAACTGGTAGATGTTGTTTTCCACGCCCCAGCCCAGCCGCGCCTCGCGCACCAGATCCGGCCGAACCTCGGCGGTGATGATCTCGTTGACCCGGCCGCTCGTGCCATGCGCGATGATCGATCCATCGAAATTGCAGATCATGCCTTCGCCCATGCTGTCGAACGTGCCGTCCGATCCGCACATGCAGACATTGGCCGTCACCATCAGGTTGCAGAAGGCGTTGGACTGGTTGGTGAATTTCCAGCTGTTCCGTATCGGCGCCGTATAGCCGGCCGTCCGGATCATGATTTCCGCACCCTTATAGGCGCATTCGCGCGCCATCTCCGGAAACATGCCGTCATGGCAGATGATCAGCGCGATCTTCGCACCCTTCGGCCCTTCGATCACAGGAATGCCCTGGTCGCCCGGCTCCCAGGGCTCCACCGGCACCCAGGGGTGCATCTTGCGGTAATAGAGCTTCAGCTCACCCTGGTCGTCGATGATGATCCCGGAATTATAGGGCATGCCGCCGGGGTTCAGCTCCATGATGGAGAAGCAGCCCCAGATTTGGTTCGCCTTGCAGGCAGCCTTGAAGGCGGCGACTTCGGGACCGTCCAGCGTGCACATGATGTCAGGATTGATATCCATCGAAAGCCCGTGCAGGGCGTATTCCGGAAACACCACGAGATCCATATTGGCCTGGTTGCGCCGAGCCTTGCCGACGAGATCGACAATCACCTGCGTCTGTTTCGCCAGATCCGCCTTGGTCACCGTGTTGGGAAGCTGCAGCTGCACGAGACCAATGCCGACCCCATGTTCCGATTTGTTCAGTCCACCCAGGCCATTCATCGAAAATCTCCTCTTTGGACGACTATTTGGTGAGCGAGAGTGCTGCCGGCGCGCCGGTCAGCGAGCGGGTCGGCGAAGACGTCGCGATCATGATGATCAGCGTCAGCACGTAAGGGGCCGCGTAGAACAGGTAGTAACCGGAGGTGACGCCAACCGATTGCAGCGCCGGGCCGAGCGCGCCGGCCCCGCCGAACAGCAGGGAGGCGAGCAGGCAACCGAGCGGGTTCCAGCGGGCAAAGATCACGAGCGCGACCGCCATCAGGCCCTGGCCGGAGGAAATGCCCTCGTTCCAGGAACCTGGATAAAACAGCGACAGATAGGCCCCGCCTACGGCTGCCAATGCACCGCCGACGGCGGTTGCCAGGAGGCGGATCGTATCGGGATTGAGCCCCATGGCGCGTGCCGCATCCGAACTGTCACCGGCCACGCGAAGGATCAGGCCGATCCGCGTATTGCGCAGCGCCCAGGACAGGGCAAATGCGAGCAGGATACCGATCAGGAATAGCACGTTGATGTTGAGCGCCGCCTGGATCTGCGGATAGCTCGACCACCCGCCGAAGGCGATCGACGGCAGCTTCGGCGCAGCCGGCTGGATGAAAGGCTTGCCGAGAAAGAAGGCGAGCCCCAGGCCGAACTGCATCATGGCGATGCCGATCGCGATGTCGTTCACCTTGGGAAACTTGCAGATGAAGCCGTGAATGAGGCCAAAGCCGGCGCCGGCCCCCATGGCCGCCAGCACGCCGAGCCAGGGTGAGCCGGTCATGACAGCCGTGCCATAGGCCGCCATGGCGCCGAAGACCAGCGTGCCCTCCAGCCCGAGATTGATCCGCCCTGACCGCTCGGTGATCATCTCCCCCAGGCTGACGAAGATGAAGGGGGTCGACACCCGGATGGCCCCGGCGAGGATCGCCAGCGGCACGCCCCAGAGCCCGATATCGGTCCCGTCCATCAGACAGCTCCCTTGGAAGTGCGGGGTGCTGCCCAGAGATCCGGATTGAAGATCTTGAAGCGCCCGTAAAGCGTTTCGGAAAACAGCACCGCAATGAACAGCGTGCCCTGCAGCACCAGCACGGTCGCATCCGGCAGCGCCATGCGCCTCTGGATCAACCCGCCCGAGGCATCGATCCCGCCAAGCAGGATGGCGACCGGGATGATGGCGAGCGGATTATGCCGGGCAAGGAAGGCAACGAGAATGCCGGTATAGCCATAGCCGGCGGCCAGCGATCCATTGGCGCTGCCCTGCACGGCGGCCACCTCGATCATGCCCGCCAGTCCGGCAAAGGCACCGGCCAGCGTAGTGAAGCCGACGATGAGCTTTCCGACGGGAAGGCCCTGGATCTGCGCCGCCCGCATATTGCCGCCGGCGATGCGCGCGGCAAAACCCGCCGTTGTCCATTCGATGATGACATAGGAGACGACGCAGGCGACGATCCCGATCACGAAACCCCAATGCACATCCATGCCCGGCATATTGCCCAGCATGAATTCCGCCGGCAGCGGCGCCGTCGACGGCTTGTTGAGGCTGGCGGGATCGCGAAGCGGTCCCTCGATCAGCTGGTTCATCAAGGCAATTGCGATATAGGCGAGAAGCAGGGAGGCAATGGTCTCATTGACCCCGCGATAATGCCTGAGAAACCCCGACAGCCCGATCCACAAGCCCCCAACGACCATGGAGGCGAGCCCCATCAGCACCCAGACCGGAAAGGGTGAGAGCGTTGATGTCAGCGGCAGCGCGATCGCCGCTCCCGCAAGTCCACCCAGCACCACGGCCCCCTCCGCGCCAATGACGGTGAGCCCAAGCCGGGCCGGCAGGGCGACGCAGAGGGCCGTCAGCAACAGGGGCGCGGCTCTGCTCAGTGCATTCTGAATCGAGAACCAGCTGCCGAACCCACCCTGATACATCAGCTGGAACAACTGCAGCGGTGATTTGCCAAGCGCTGCAATGAACACGCTGAACACGCCAAGGCCAATGACGACCGCAAAAGATGCGATCGCCACGGGTTCCGCCCGGCGTGCGAGCCATTCGAGTGCGGGTCGGAAATCCTCCGACCACGCTGCTGTTGATGTCAGGCTGTGGCTGTTGGGATCTGCCGTCATGGCATCAACTCCCGTCTCAAGAGGTCGAGCCGATAACGCCCTCGACGAGATAACCCATGCTCTCAAGCTCGATCGCATCCTCGACGAGATCGGCCGTCACCACGACTGCACCCTTGTTGTCCTTGAGGCCCGCCTTGAAGACGGAGAAGCCGCCCTTCATCATTTCGGCCTGCGTCGCCTCGAACTTCGCGCGTGCCTCTGCCGAAACAGCAGGTCCAAGCGGGCTCATCTTGACGAAGCCGTCCTTCAACCCGCCGCGCACGAAGTTGCCGAGCTTTTCGCCCGCCTGCGCCTTCTTGACGAAGTCGGTATAGACATTGCCCCAGGCCCATTCGGCGCCGGTCAGGTATTTTTCAGGCGCAAGCGGGCTCTGGTTGGCATGGTAGCCGCAGACAAAGGCGCCGCGACCGGCAGCCGTCTCGACGACCACCTTCGGGCTGTCGACATGGCAGGTGATGACATCGGCGCCCTGGTCGATCAGCGCATTGGTGGCCTCGGCTTCCTTGACCGCCAGCGACCATTCGCCGGTGAAGATCACTTGGCAGGTAATCGACGGATCGACAGAGCGCGCGCCGAGCAGGAAGGAATTGATGTTCTGCACCACCTGCGGAATGGGTTTTGCCGCCACGAAGCCGATCTTCTTGCTCTTCGAGGCATAACCGGCAGTGATCCCGTTCAGATACTGTCCCTGGCCGATATAGCCGAAATAGGAACCCGTATTCATGGGATTCTTGCCCTCCTGCCACAGCCCGCCGCAATGGCGGAACTGGATGTCGGGATACTTCTCGGCCATCGCCAGCATATGGGGGTCGAAATAACCGAAGGAGGTCGGGAAGAGCAGCGTTGCGCCGTCGAGGTTGATCATCGATTCCATCGTCTTCTGCACATCGACGGTCTCAGGCACGTTTTCTTCTTCAACGACGGTCACGCCCGGCAACGCCTTGATGATCGCAGCACCTTCGGCATGGGCCTGGTTATAGCCGTAGTCGTCCTTCGGGCCGACATAGATGAAGCCCACGGTCAACGCGGCCTGGGCCGCTGCCTGACCAAAACTCATCGGCAGGGCGGCGGTACCGGCAAGTGCGGCGGAGGTTTTCAGGAAGGAGCGGCGGGTCACGGGCATGAATCTGGTCATTTGATGGTTCCCCTTATTGGCATTTTGCCATTCGTATTCTCGGGAAAGTGTATGCAACCCGTGTGCCAAAAATCTAAGCCGCTGGAATCGTGTCAGGAAACGAAAAGAGCAGTTCTTCGACTCAAACTGCATGCAGTTTTAATTGGCCGTCTGGCTAGGTTTTAGGCAGGCCTTGCAGACAAATATTCGACAAAACGATACACAACAACCGGAGCTGCCGGTTGCGGATAAGCCTGGAGACGTGGCCGTTGCAATTTGACTCCCACCGGGGGGCTTGGCATGTGTATGCAGTCATTGGGATCGAGATTGTGCTGCCAAGACCCGAAAAGAAAACGCTGACCCGGGCAGGGACCACCGTCGAACACATGGTCCGCGCCATCGCGGATCTGATCATCACGGGTGTCCTGAAGCCGGGTGAAAAGATGGACGAGGGCTCTCTGGCGGTCCGCTTCGAAGTCTCCCGAACACCCGTGCGCGAGGCCCTGCGCCAGCTTTGCGCCATGGGCCTGGTCGATCGCCAGCCGAACAAGCGGGCCGTGGTCACCAATGTCAGTGGCAGCGCGCTCAATTCGATGTTCGAGGCCATGGCCGAACTTGAGGCGATATGCGCCAGACTGTCCGCCGAGCGCATGACCACCGCCGAGCGGCGCCGGCTACAGAGGATGCACGAGGATTCGGCGGTTTTTGTCGGCGCGCTCGCTGGCGAGGATTACGAAGCCTTCAACACCGAATTTCACACGCAGCTGTATCGCGGTGCGCACAACGAACACATTTTCGAGCTGGCCACCCAGACCCGCGCGCGGTTATCGCCCTTTCGCCGCGCCCAGTTCCGTCTTGAGGGGCGTCTGTCGAAATCGTGGGGAGAGCATGACCAGATCGTCGCCTCGATCCTGCGCGGCGATGCTGTGCCAGCCGGCATCGCAGCCTACGAGCACGTGTCAATCGTTCGTGATGCCAGCGCCGCCTTTGCCAGGATTGGTCGCGGCTGATCGCTAGGCCGGAGTAGTCAGTGACCAGCGCCGGCAACCCCGCGTTTGTTCCGACAATTCCCTCTTAACGCAGGGCCGCCAACTCGTCCCGGTGACGCATCATCGCAAGCAGCAGGGCGTGATCACGCGCCAGAGCCTTTTGCCGCGCAGGATCCGGATGCACCGCCCGCAGCGGAAAGCGCATCGCGGCTCCGCCCGCTTCCGTGGAAGCAAAGACGCCTGCACAGACGCCGGCATGCAGCGCCGAACCCAGGAGCACGGCGTCACAGCCGTCGGGCACATGCATGACCCGACCAGTCGCATCGGCATAGAGTTGCGACAGCAACGGGTGATCGGCGAGCCCACCGGCCAGAAACAGGTTTTGCGGGTTTCCGGCCTTACTGGGCAGACGATCGATGATGTTACGGATGCTGCAGGCCAGCGCCACGCAGCTACGCCAATAGAGCCGCAACAACCCGTCCAGGCTGCGGTCGAGATCGAGTCCGGCAATCGTGCCTGTCAGCAGCGGGTCCGAGAGGGGTGACCGGGTGCCGTGAAAATCCGGTAGCACGCTGATCGGCAGACCGAAATCAGGCCCTTCCTGCGCCAGTCGCACGGTGATTCGATCGAGGATGTCGCGATGCCGATCTTTCGTTGGCGTTCCACCGGCCGGATGATCCTTGAGGATGTGGTCGAGGAAAGCGCCTGAAGCGGATTGCCCCGCTTCGGTCAACCAGAGGCCCGGCAGTGCGGCATCGCGAAAGCCGCCCCAACAGCCGGGTCCCGAGACTGGCTCGTCCGAGAGCATGAGGATGCAGCTTGATGTTCCGGCGATCAACGCCGCCCGGCTGCCGGGGAGGCGCTCATGAGTAAGGTCCGTCCCGAACAGGGCCACCGCCCCGGCATAGGCATCCACAAGCGCCGGCGCGACGAGGCATTCGGTGCTGAGGCCGAGCGCCTCTGCTGCTGTCGGCGACAAAGACCCGACCGGCACACGAATGGGATGAGATGCTTCGGGAAGTCCCGCTTTTTCAATCAGGTCAGCAAGACCGATCCGGGCGTAAAATTCGTTCGGTCGCGCGCCGGGGGGCTGTGGTGCATAGCCCCACTTGGATGCCAGGGGTGAATGACTTCGCCTGTCGATGCCCGTTGCCCGCCATGTCAGGTAGTCGCACAGGTCGAAGATCAGCCCCGCGTTCGCCCAGGTTTCTGGCTTGTGCCGCTTCAACCACAGGAGCTTCGGCAGCTGCATTTCGACCGAAAGCCGCCCGCCGAAGCGCTCAAGCATTGGATCGTCGAACCCATTGCATTCGCTCGTTTCGGCGAGGGCGCGGTGGTCCATCCACAAGATGGTGTCGTGTTCGCGCTTGTCCGTGGTGGAAACCGAAAGCGGCGCCCCGTCGCTCGTCCGCACCACAAGAGAACAGGTCGCGTCAAAACCGATGGCAGCGACGGTGCCGCCCGCGATGCCTGCCTCACGAAGGGCTGCCCGGGACGCCGCGCACACGGCACCCCAAATCTCCTCGCTGTCCTGTTCCATATGGTTGTGCAGCGGTCGGTGCACGGATATCGGCACAACACATCGTGCAAGCTGTCGGCCCGCGAGATCAAAGACACCGGCTCGCGCGCTGCCCGTGCCAACATCCACGGCCATGAGGTGCTCACGCATCAGAATTGTCTTCCAGTCTCCCCGCTCCGCCGACAAAGTGGAGCAAATCCTCCATCGCGTCAAACTTTGCGTCGGGATTGAGAGCGGCAAGTGCCGCTTGATAGGAGGCGTGGTTCGTGTGCGATCCCCCCGTAAAGGCGCAAACCGTCATGCCGGCGGCCTGGGCGGCCACAATCCCCGCCGGGCTGTCCTCAATGACCATGCAGGCCGATGGATCGGCACCCATGGCGGCAGCCGCATGAAGAAAAAGATCCGGCGCCGGTTTCCCGTGTTCGACCATGGTCGCACTGAAAATCGACGGTGTGAACAGGTGGAGCAGTCCGGTTGCAGCCAGCGACAATTCGATCCGCTCACGCTGGCTTGAGGAGGCAACACACCAGGAAATGCCTTGTTCTTTCAAGGCTGCGACGACACGGTCAACCCCTGCAATCGGCTGCAGCTCCTGCCGAAAGCGCGCATAGAGCGCTTCGCGCATGTGATGGAGAAAGACCTGGTCGATCTCCACCTGAAACTCCTGACGCACCGCCTCTGCCATGGAAGCGATGCTGCGTCCGAGAAACCGTTCGGCGGCACCATCCGCGTCGATCGCGATCCCCTTCACTGCCAGAGCCTCTACCAGCACCTCCAGCGCGATCGGTTCGCTGTCGACCAGAACCCCGTCACAATCGAAGATCACCAGTTGTGTCGGCTTGATTGCGATCATGGCGCAGACAGGGTTCCATCCAGGTAGCGCTGGAGGGTAGCTGCCGTTCCGTGGGTTCGCAAGCTGTTGATCGCGGCAAGGAAGCGCTTGCGAAACAGTGGGTGGCCGCCCGTGGCTCCGAAGATGTCGCTGAGGCCGAGGAAAGCATCCGGGTTCGTGCGCGATGCCAGTGCGGCTGTCTGCAGCCGTTCGGCACTCGCATCATTGAACACCAAGGCCTTGCCGCTGTCGGATACTCCCTCAAAATAGCGACACCACAGCGCCGAAACCAGCGCCAGCCCCTGCACGTCGAGCCCCTTGGCCAGCCGGTCGGCTGTGGAGGGTAGAATGAATTTTGGCTGGCGGTTCGATCCATCCTGCGCAAGCCGCGGGATCGTGTCGCCGATCTTCGGATTGAGGAAACGCCGTTCGATCAGATCGACATAATCCGCCAGGCTCGTGTCCGGCACCGGCGGGACGACCGGAACGATCTCCTCGTGCTCGAGCTTCGACAGGAAGGCGCGGATCAACGGATGTTCCATGGCCTCATGCACGAAGTGGATGTCGAGAAGCGCTGCCGGATAGGCGATCGCCGCATGGCCACCGTTCAGGATCCGAAGCTTCATCACCTCATAGGGCGCGACATCAGGCACGAAGGTGACCCCGACCGCCTCCAACCCCGGGCGCCCGAGCGGAAATTTGTCCTCCAGCACCCACTGCTTGAATTCTTCGCAAAAAACCGGCCAGCCGTCTTCGATACCGTAGACATCTCGAGTGAGATCAATTTCCCGTTGCCCGGTCGCCGGCGTGATCCGGTCGACCATGGCGTTCGGAAAGGCCACATTGGCATGGATCCAGTGCGCGAAATCCGGATCGGAGAGATGAGCCAGCCCGCAGAGCGTCGCTTCTGTGACCTCGCCATTGCCGGGAATGTTATCGCAGCACATCACGGTGAAGGGTGGATGTCCTGCCGCGCGCCGGACCTTCAATCCGGCAATGATCAGGCCGAACACCGTCTTCGGCGCATCAGGGGTTTGTGCATCGGCAACGATGGCGGGATGGGTGGGGTCAAATTTGCCCGTTGCCGGATCGATGAAATAGCCGCCTTCGGTAATCGTCATCGAGACGATCCGGATGGCCGGGTCCGCCAGCGTCGCGATGATGCGGTCGAAGTCCGGCGCCGTGATCACGTCCAGCATCGGCCCGGTCACCGTCGCGGCCGACCGCATCGTGTCCTGCTCGACCACAGTCGTCAGGAAATCCTGCGCCTTCAGCGTATCCCGCATCCTCTGGTCCGACGGCATGACGCCGGCGCCGATGATACCCCAGTCGAGATCGCGTCCCTGGTTGAACAGCTCGTGCAGATAAACTGCCATATGGGCCCGGTGAAAATTCCCGACACCGAAATGCAGGATGCCGGGTTTGATGTCCCCACGCTTATAGGCGGGGACCGAGGCGTTGGCCGAGATGTCGGCGAGATGGTCGAGTGAAAGTCTGGTCGTCATGATCTCGTTCCTTGGCTCGGAGCGCGGCCTGGGGGGCCGTCAGCTCATCCAGTTGCCGCCGTCGACATTGTAGGTCTGTGCGACGATGTAGTCGGCCTCGGCCGAGGCGAGGAAGATCGCCATGCCGGTCAGGTCTTCGGCCCGGCCCATTCGGCCGAGGGGAACCGCCTCACCGACGAGCTTCTTCTTTTCGCCCAGCGGTCGGTTCTCGTATTTGGCAAAGAGGGCATCCACCTCGTCCCACATCTCGGTACCGACAACGCCAGGTGCGATCCCGTTGACGTGGATGCCGTATTTGATCAGGTCTAGACCGGCGGATTGCGTAATCGAAATTACGGCGGCCTTCGATGCGCAATAGACGCCAACCAGGGCTTCGCCTCGGCGTCCGGCCTGACTTGCCATATTGATGATCTTGCCGCCGCGCCCCTGGGCGATCATCTGCTTGGCGACGGCCTGCAGCGTGAACAGGCAGCCCCCGACATTGATGTCGAACACGCGCTGATAGCTCTTGCGGGTGATTTCGACGATGGGTGCCAGATCGAAGATGGCCGCATTGTTGACGAGAATATCGATGCCACCAGCACGCTCGACGCAGGCCGCAACTGCAGCCTCGATCGAGTCCTGGTTCGAGACGTCGATCCGCACCGGATAGGCAGCAGAGCCGATTTCCGCAGCCGTTGCCGAGGCGCGTTCGAAATCGATATCGGCGATCGCAACGGCAGTTGCCCCCTCACGCACATAGGCCTCGGCGAAGGCGCGGCCGACGCCGCGCGCCGATCCCGTGATGATCGCCGATTTTCCGTTCAGTCTGCCAGTCATTGGGCCAGTCCTTTGTCATTAAATTTGTGCAAGCGGGCGGGGTCAGGCGTAATGAACACCTTGTCACCATGGGAGACAGGGAAGTCGCCGCTGGTGCGTACGGTCACCATACCGATCTTGTCGACATTCACGTGCAGGAAGGTGTCGGAGCCGAGATGCTCGGCGACGCCGACTACGCCCGGCCAGGTGCCACTCTCGGCGGAGAGCTTCACGTGCTCCGGTCGGAAGCCAATCGTGTGGGCATTGTAGGGTGCTGCCATTTCGCCCGAAGCGAAGTTCATGCGCGGCGAGCCGATAAAGCCGGCGACGAAGATGTTGTCGGGCTTGTTGTAGAGTTCAAGCGGCGAGCCGACCTGCTCGATATGACCGGCGTTCAACACCACGATTTTGTCGGCCATGGTCATGGCCTCGACCTGGTCATGGGTGACGTAGATCATTGTCGTCTTCAGTTGCTGGTGCAATTCGCTGATTTCGAGTCGCATCGTGCCGCGCAACGACGCATCCAGGTTGGAGAGCGGCTCGTCGAAGAGGAAGGCGGAGGGTTCGCGCACAATCGCGCGGCCGATGGCGACGCGCTGGCGCTGGCCACCGGAAAGCTGGCCCGGGCGACGATCCAGATAGTTGGTGAGGTTGAGCACGCGGGCCGCATCCGTCACCTTCTTGTCGATGACCGCAGGATCAAGCTTGGCCATTTTCAGCGGGAACGCGATATTGTTGCGTACGCTCATATGCGGATAGAGCGCATAGGACTGGAACACCATCGCCAGACCGCGCTTGGCGGGTGGCTCGTCGGTCACATCGCGGCCGTCGATGACGATGTGGCCGGTCGTGGTGTCTTCCAGCCCGGCGATCAGCCGCAGCAGCGTGGATTTTCCGCAGCCGGAAGGACCGACGAAGACGACGAATTCACCTTCCTTGATCTCCAGGTCGATACCGGGAATGACCGTGGTCGCTCCGAAGGATTTCGTCACCTTGTTGAGGACGATATTACCCATCTTCTTTTCTCCCCGTAGCGTTTCGGCTTGTTGGCCGCATAGCGGAATGCCGATTTGTTTATTTCACAGCGCCGAATGTCAGGCCGCGCACGAGTTGCTTCTGGCTGAACCAGCCCATGATCAGGATCGGGGCGATGGCGAGCGTCGAGGCGGCGGAAAGCTTGGCCCAGAACAGCCCTTGCGGACTGGAGAACGAACTGATGAAAGCCGTCAGCGGTGCAGCATTCGTCGCCGTCAGCCGGATCGTCCAGAAGGCTTCGTTCCAGGCAAGAATGATATTGAGCAGCATGGTCGAGGCGATCCCGGGAACAGCCATCGGGGTCAGCACGTAAACGATCTCGTTCCAGAGCGAGGCTCCGTCCATGCGGGCGGCTTCCAGGATTTCCGAAGGGATCTCGCGAAAATAGGTGTAGAGCATCCACACGACGATCGGCAGGTTGATCATCGTCAGCATCACAGTGAGGCCGATCCGGCTATCCAGCAGTCCGAGATTGCGGAAGATCAGATACATCGGAAACAGCACCGCAACGGCCGGCATCATCTTCGTGGAGAGCATCCACATCAGGATGTCCTTGGTCCGCTTGCCCGGCGAAAAGGCCATGGACCAGGCGGCGGGAATGGCGATCAGCAGCGCGAGAAGCGTGGAGCCCACCGACAGGATCACCGAATTCATGAAGGGCTTGAAGTAGTTGTACTGGCCCTGAACCTCGGCATAGCTTTCGAGCGTGCCCGACGGGATCAGGTTGAAGCCGGCAATCGCCTCGGTTTCTGATTTGAACGATGTGATGATCGTATAGAGGATCGGAAAGAAGATGATCAGGGCGACGATCCAGGCCGCGACCGTGAAGACTGCCTTGCGTTTCGTGCTGATAGCGCGTGCCATTGACGTATCCTCTTCGTTCCGCTCAGCGGTCCAGGTTCCTGCCCACCGCGCGCATGGCGAAGAAGGCGACGATATTGGCAAGGATGACGGCGATGATGCCCCCGGCTGATGCCTGGCCGATTTTGAATTCGAGTGAGGCCTTCTGGTAGACGAGGAAGGGCAGGTTGGTGGAGGCATAGCCCGGGCCGCCATTGGTGGTGACGAGGATCTCCGCATAGACGGCCAAAAGGAAGATCGTCTGGATCAGGATGACCACGGTGATCGCTCGCGACATATGCGGCAGCGTCAGGTGCCAGAAGCGGGACAGGAAACCCGCGCCATCCATTTCGGCCGCTTCCATCTGCTCTCCGTCGAGCGATTGCAGCGCTGTCAGCAGGATCAGTGTCGCAAAGGGCAGCCACTGCCAGGCGACGATGATGATGACTGAGAAAAGCGGATATTGCGCGAACCAGTCCACAGGTTGCACACCGAGAAAACGCGCTATGTCGGCAAAAACACCGTAGCTCGGATGCATGATCATGTTCTTCCAGACGAGCGCCGCAACCGGTGGCATGACGAAGAACGGCGAGATCACTAGGATGCGCACGATGCCCTGACCGAAGATCGGCTGGTCGAGCAGCAGGGCCAGCAGGATGCCCCCGATCACCGTGATCAGGAGGACGCTGCCAACGATCAGCAGCGTGTTGATGATCGAAGAGAGGAAGGCGGGGTTTGAGTAGAACAGCGCGTAGTTGGCAAAACCCACAAAGCCGTCACGCATCGGGTTCAGCGGATTATACTGCTGGAACGAAAACCACAGGGTGAAGACAAGCGGCACGATCATCCAGATGAATAGCAGCACCACGGAAGGCGCCATCATCAGCCGAGCAAGCGTTTGGGTCTGTCGCGTAGCCATGGTTCCCTCCCGATTTATCTGGACCGTTCGGTCTCTTGCTGCTCTTGAGCCGCGATGCCGATCCGCCTGAAAGCGTCGACACGGCTGGCATCAATCGTCACTTGGTACGTCTCAGGATTTGAAAAAATCCGTGCCCGTCCAGGCCGGTCGGAGCAGGGCCGGTCTTGTCGACTGCGGCCCTGCTCTCACTTCGGGAGGGTTACTTGATGTAGCCGCCTTCGGTCATCGTCGCGGTCGATGCGTCCTGTGCCTGCTTCAGCGCGTCGTCAACGCTCATCTGGCCGGCAAGAGCCGCCGAGAAGAGCTGGCCGACGGTCGTGCCAAGGCCCTGGAATTCAGGAATGGCGACGAACTGGACGCCGACATAAGGCACCGGCTTGACGGTCGGCTTGGTCGGGTCGGCAGCGTTGATCGAGTCGAGGGTCATCTTCGCAAACGGAGCGGCCTTCTGGTACTCGGGGTTAGCGTAGAGCGACGAACGGGTGCCCGGAGGAACGTTGGCCCAGCCTTCCTTGGATGCGACAAGCTCGAGATAGGCCTTGCCGGTTGCCCAGGAAACGAATTTCTGAGCGGCTTCCGCCTTCTGCGTGCCGGCCGGAACAGCCAGCGACCATGCCCAGAGCCAGTTGCCACGCTTGCCGAGACCGGTATCGGGCGCGAGTGCGTAAGCAACCTTGTCAGCGACGGTGGAGTCCTTCGGGTTCGACACGAAGGAAGCGGCCACCGTTGCGTCGATCCACATGCCGCACTTGCCCTGCTGGAAGAGCGCCAGGTTCTCGTTGAAGCCGTTCGAGGAAGCGCCAACGGGACCTGCGTCCTTCATCAGGTTGACGTAGAAGTCGAGCGTGTTCTTCCACTCGGGCTGGTCGAACTGGGGCTTCCAGTTTTCATCGAACCAGCGCGCTCCGAACGAGTTGGACATGGCAGTGAGGAAAGCCATGTTCTCGCCCCAGCCGGCCTTGCCGCGAAGGCAGATGCCGTTCACGCCGGTAGCGCGGTCGGTCATCTTGCGGGCAGCATCCGCAACGAAGTCCCAGGTCGGGGCGTCGGGCATCGTCAGTCCGGCCTTCTCCATCAGGTCCTTGCGGTACATGATGAAGGAGCTTTCGCCGTAGAACGGAGCTGCATAGAGCTTGCCGTCGACGGTGAGACCGCCTGCGATTGCCGGGATGATGTCGGCGGCATCATAGTCTGCGCCGAGATTGTCGAGCGGCAGAAGCCAATTCTGCTTGGCCCAGATCGGAACTTCATAGGTGCCGATCGTCATCACGTCATACTGGCCGCCCTTGGTGGCGATATCCGTCGTGACGCGTTCGCGCAGAACATTTTCTTCAAGCGTGACCCATTCGACCTGAATGTCAGGGTTCTGTGCGGTGAATTCCGACGTCAGACCCTGCATGCGGATCATGTCGCCATTGTTTACGGTCGCAATCGTCAGCGTTTCGGCCGAGGCCATGCCGGCAAGCGCCAGCGCTGAGCAGGCGCCCAGCAGAATCGTCTTCAATGTCATGTCTTCCTCCCAGAAGAAAAATGAGCATTCGCTTTGCTCATGGGCAATTACTCATTTACGAGGCGCGCAAAGTCAAGCGGGATTCATTGCTGCAATGCCGCATGAGCAAAGCAAGCTCTTGAATAATGGGGAGAAAAACTTTGTGGCGCTTAGCGCTTCAGCAGCAGTCGAGCTGTGTCTTCGTCCGTAATCAGGCCATTGACGTGACCGCCCCTGACGGCCGCGTGGATGGCAGCATGTTTGCGCTTGCCACGTGCGATGGCGATAACGGTCGAAGTTTCTCGGGATGGAATATTGAGGCTGGCGACCCGCTCGTTGACCGGATGGTCGAGAAGTTTTCCGTTCCCGCCAAAGATCCAGCCGCAAATTTCGCCAACCGCTCCGGCCTTCAGCAGGTCCTCCATTTCGTCGCGCTTCAGGAAGCCGTCAACGAGAAGGGGTGCATTAAGCGCAATGTCGCCAACGCCCACGAAGGTCACATCGGATTTCTGTCCCAGCGCGATCGTCGGCGCCACCAGCGGCTGCGCGTGAAGCAGAGCCTTTTCCTCAGGTGAGGACACGATGACCGGCAGCGGCATGGGATAATGCGGCGCCTTGATCGCATCCGCCATCGAGAAGATGACGTTGAAATAGGCCGCGGATCCATCCGGGCTTATATTGCCCGTCAGAGAGACGATCTTGTGCTGCGGACATTCCATCGGTGACAGCTGGTGGATCATCGCTCGCAGTGTGCGCCCTGTTCCCATGGCAATCACGAGCGGATCGGGCTGCTTCAGCCAGCGCTCCAGTTCGGCCGCCCCGGCTTCGGCAAGGCCCACCGTGGCAGACTCCGATTCGGGATCGGAGGGGACGATCTCCACCTGCCGTAACCCATACCGGTTCTTCAGCGCTTCCGCGAGTTCTAGGCATGCGGCGATCGGATGGTCGAGACGGACCTTGATCAAGCGCTCCGCGATGGAGAGTGAGACGAGACGCTGGGCACTTTGCCGGGAAATACCCATGAGCGCAGCGATTTCGTCCTGCGTCCGACCTGAGACGTAGTAGAGCCAGCCCGCGCGTGCCGCATCGTCCAGCCTCGTCTGTCCTTCACTACGCCGCGCCATGCCGTCTCCTCCCTTTGGAACAGTGCTGCCAATTTTGCCGCCTGCTGTCAAATCGGCACCGACCCGGACCAGAGGAACGGTTCACGATTGCGAACCGGTCAACATCGTGAACCGCAGAAAAAAAGTCCCGCCGAAGCGGGACCGAGGTGGGAGCCCTGAGGCTACCGGGGGAGGTTGGGGGAGGAATGTTGACCGTACAACGGTCGAATTTTACGAATGTTCCATCACCTGGAACAAAATTCGACCCTTGTCAGAAACTCCAGCAGTCGCTCATCCCGTGTCTACATCCGGGAGCTGCCTGGCGTCTTGCTGTCGCTCGTCTTCATCGCATCGCCCAGATCTTGTTTGACGGGATCTTGAAGATTCTCGCCCTGCGCGTCGCGGTCGGTATCCGGATCGTCCGCTGCCGGCAGATAGCCGCGAGGCCGATTTTCCTGCGGCCCTTCCCAGCGGGGTGACTGGTCCGTTGTGCCCGCTCTTCCGTCTTTTGGTGCGTTCATGCCCATGATGGTCTCCTTTGTGCTTGTCCGGTCCCAACCGGACACCTCCCGACCTGTTCCCAGGAACATTCGCCCCTCGCCTCTGTTTGTCGAATGCACTGTGAACCTGAAGCGATCGGGAAAGACATGGCATGACGAAACCACGCGTGGTCATCATCGGGGCGGGCTTCGGCGGTTTGGCCTGCGCAAAAGCGCTCGGAAACAGCGAGATCGACGTGACCGTCGTTGACCGTCGAAACCACAATCTGTTCCAGCCGCTCCTCTACCAGGTGGCAACAGCCGCCCTGTCACCCGCAGACGTTTCGGAGCCGATCCGCCGTACTCTGGCCCGCTACGACAACATTCGCGTTCTGATGGGCGAGGTGAACGGGATCGATAGCGAGGGGAAGGCAATTCTGCTGTCGGATGGTGCCCGCCTTCCCTATGACAGGCTGATCATCGCCACAGGGTCCGAATACAACTACTTCGGTCATGACGAATGGCATCGCCATGCGCCGGGCCTCAAATCGGTGCACGAGGCCCGCCAGATACGGCATCGCCTTCTGCTTGCCTTCGAACAGGCCGAGCGCAGCACGGACGAGGCCGAGAAGCGCAGGCTTCTAACCAGCGTGATTGTCGGCGGCGGGCCGACTGGGGTAGAGATGGCCGGCGCCATCTCCGAGCTCGGCTCTTTCATGATTGCCAAGGATTTCGACAGCCTGTCACGCGATCAGTTTCGTGTGCTCCTCGTAGAAGCAGGGCCAAGGATCCTCGCAAGCTTCCCTCAGGACCTCTCCGATTATGCCGCCGCCTACCTCACCCGCATCGGAGTAGAGATCCACCTGAAGACGGCGGTCGAGGACATCGAACCGGACCGCATTCGAATGGCCGGCGAATGGCTGCCGGCCGGTTGCATCGTCTGGGGCGCGGGCGTGAAGGCGTCGCCGGCAGCCCGCTGGTTGGGTGTTGAGCCGGGTCCCGCCGGGCGCCTCCCGGTCGATCCCCGTCTTGCTGTTATCGGGCGGCCCGATATCTATGCACTGGGCGACACTGCGCTTGCACTCGATGCGGACGGCAAGCCCCTACCGGCTTTGGCGCAAGTCGCAAAGCAGCAGGGGCTCTATCTGGGCAAGGCGCTGAAGGCAGAACTGCTGACCGGCGCGATATCCCCGCCTTTCGCCTTCCACAATCGCGGCAACACCGCCGTCATCGGTCGCAACGCGGCCATCTTCGACTTCGGTCGCTGGCATCTGAAAGGCAGGTTTGCCTGGTTTCTCTGGGCCATTGTCCATGTCTGGCTGCTGGTCAATTTCGAAAAGCGCCTTCTTGTCAGCATCCAGTGGCTGTGGCGCTATGCCACCCGGCAAAGAGGCGCCCGGCTGATTGATGAGGATGCGGTCGGGCACATCATGCCGTCATCTGCTGCAGATCCTCAGCACCCTCATTGATCCGCATTTCTGAAAAAAAAGAAAACGTCTTGACGAATGTAATGTTATTACATATCGGATGAGCGACGCAGGATCTGCTTGACCAGTCTGTCTCTGAGGTTCTATTCATGGGGGGACGGTTCCCCCACCGGATGACTTCGAGGGGATTAATAGGGAACACGGTGCGGAAGACCCTGAAGGGACCAAGACCGTGGCTGCCCCCGCAACTGTAAGCGGATTGCCGTTCATCCTCGCGGCGCGAAAGCGCCGGGCCACTGCGAGAGATCGTGGGAAGGCAGATGAACAGCACATATTCGTGAGCCAGGAGACCTGCCGTCAGCAGAGAGAAGAACGTAGCGGACGGGGTGTTCCGATGGATACGAACTGGCTTGCAAACCGCGCTTTCGGCGCGTGTTCATGGGTGCCATTTTGCCTCCGGAGAAGTCCTGCGGAGGAAAGATTTGCCGGACATCATCAGCGATAGTTTCAGCGCGTCTGCTGAAATGGGCAACGCCACGGCTGCCTTCCCGCCCGGGAGGGCTGGACGATGAGCTGCGATACCAAAGGCATCTCTGTGAGGGCATCCGGCCTCGGCTGGGGACCAAAGCCATCACAGTTTCTCATCCGCGATGTCTCCTTTGCGGTCGAAGGAGGAGATCGTCTCGCCATTGTCGGGCCGAATGGAGCCGGCAAGACGACCCTCCTGCGCTGTCTCTACCGTGGCGTCACGCCGCTTGAAGGCAGGGTGGAAATTGATGGTCATGATATCGCGGATCTGACCCCGCGTCAGGTTGCCCGCCGCGTGGCCGTCGTTCTGCAGGAAATGCCAGCGGATTTCCCCTTCACTGTCCAGGACGTCGTCCTGATGGGCCGCGTGCCCTGGCGGGAGGGCCTGACAGGCTGGACCGCACAGGACCGCGACGAAGCCCGTCATGCGCTGGAACATCTCGATCTGCTGTCTCTTGCCTCCCGTCAGTTTTCCACACTGTCCGGCGGCGAAAAGCAGCGCGTCCTCGTGGCACGGGCTTTGGCGCAGAACCCCGAGATCGTCATTCTCGACGAGCCCACCAACCATCTCGACATCCGTCATCAGCTCGAGATCCTGGCGCTGCTCGCCACGCTGCGGCTGACCATCGTCACCACCTTGCACGACATCAATCTGGCCGCCGATTTCGCCACCCATGTCGCACTGATGCAGTCTGGCCGCATGACCGCCTTCGGCCATCCGGACGAAGTCCTGACCGATCACGCCATCTCCGGCACCTTTGGCGTTCTTGCCGAGCGTCAGCGCATGGCGGGTGCCGGTCTTTCCCGTTTTTCATTCTCGCTTGCCAGTTCCTGATTTCGAAAGAATCCCTCATGTTGACGCCCCGTCTGCTCTCCGCCGCCACTCTTTTCGCTGCCGTTCTGGCCGCTTCCACAGCCGCAGCCTTTCCCGTCACGGTGAAAAGCTGCGACCGTGATGTCACCTTCGACGAGGCGCCGAAGCGGGCGGTCTCCAACGACGTCAATCTGACCGAGATGATGCTGGCCCTGAAGCTGCAGGACCATATGGTTGGCTATACCGGCATCTCCGGCTGGAAGACGCTGGATGAGAGCCTGCGCGAGGGTGTGAAGGAACTCCCCGAACTCTCTCCCAAATATCCGAGCAAGGAAGTCCTGCTTGAGGCGGATGCCGATTTCTATTTCGCCGGCTGGAACTACGGCATGAAGGTCGGCGGCGAAGTGACGCCCGAGACGCTGAGCCCCTTTGGCATCAAGGTCTATGAACTGACCGAATCCTGCAGCCACATCATGGCCAAGGCCAAGCCGACCATGGACGACATGTTCGTCGATCTCCTCAATCTCGGCCGTATCTTCGGCGTCGAAGACCGTGCGGAAGCACTCGTCGCCGGCTACAAAAGCGATTTGGCAAAAATCCAGGAGCGGATCGGCACCGTCAAGGAACCTGTCCGCGTCTTCGTCTATGATTCCGGCAACGAAAAGCCCTTCACCTCAGGCCGCTTCGGCATCCCGACAGCCATGATCGAAGCCGCTGGCGGCATCAACATCATGGATGACGTCGAGAAAAGCTGGACAGAGGTCTCCTGGGAGCCGGTGATCGACCGCAACCCGCAAGTCATCGTCATCGTTGACTACGGCGACGTCACCGCCGAGCAGAAAATCGCCTTCATGAAGGAGAACCCTGCGTTCAAGAACCTCGAAGCCGTCAAGGCGGATCGCTTCGTCGTACTCGCTTACGTCGAAGCCACGCCGGGGCCGCGCAATGTTGCGGCAATCGAACGCCTCGCCGAAGCCTTTCACCCGCGCAACATGTAAGCACATCGACTGACACCGAGCCGCAGCTCTGCGGTCGATCGGGTCACCCAATCAGGATTAAAACAGCATGCGCGGCAGCAGGATATTGATCTGGACGGCAGGCGCTCTCGGCCTGCTGGTCCTCTGCGTCACGCTCGGCGTATCGCTCGGCTCGGCACGCATCCCCGTGGGGACCGTCTGGTCGATCCTCGGCCACCACGTCGCGCCCGACCTCTTCGAGCAGACCTGGTCCGCCGGCCGTGACAGCATCGTCTGGGAAGTGCGTCTGCCCCGCGTCCTGCTCGCCGCTCTGGTCGGCGCTGGTTTGGCCGTCGTTGGCGCCGTGCTCCAGTCGATCACCCGCAATCCACTCGCCGACCCGCACCTGCTCGGCGTATCCTCCGGCGGCGCCCTCGGCGCGATTATCGCACTTCTGCACACCGGCCTGATCTTCGGCGTGATCACTGTGCCCCTGTTCGCCTTTGCAGGCGCGCTCGGCGCCACCATGGCCGTGGTCGCCGTCACCCGCATGACCGGCGCTGCCCCGGACCGGCTGGTCCTGTCGGGCGTGGCAGTCGCTTTCATCGCCACGTCGCTCGGCAATCTCGCGATCTTCCTCGGCGATCCTCGTGCCGCCCACACGGTCATCTTCTGGATGCTTGGTGGCCTTGGCCTCGCCGAATGGAGCCACCTTGCCTACCCGGCCGTCACGCTCACCGCCTCCCTCGTCTTCCTCGTCCTGCGGGCCCGGGAAATCAACGCGCTTGCCATGGGGGACGAAACGGCGGCCACGCTTGGCGTGCCGGTCGCCCGCTTCAGGGCCGAACTCTTCATCGTGACGGCACTGCTCACCGGCGTCATGGTCGCCTTCTCCGGGGCCATCGGTTTCGTCGGCCTACTCGTCCCCCATTTCGTCCGCCTCACCGGCGGCAGCGACAATGTTCGCGTCATTCCCCTGTCCGCCTTGGTCGGCGCCGTGGTGCTCATCCTCGCCGACGTCGTCTCCCGCACGATCATGGCGCCGGAAGACGTGCCGATCGGTGTGATCACCGGCCTCGTCGGTGGCTTCTCCTTCATCCTCCTTCTGAGACGTTGCTGAAGCCCTCGTGAAATTTCTGTTGCCCTTGTTTCGTTTTGACTTAGGTTGAAGAAAAACGAAAGAGTAGGGGATGGAGATGCTACTTTCGGCGCGACAGACGGAAATCATGGCGCTCGCCAAGGAATATGGGCGCGTTCTCGTGGATGAACTGGCGGCTCGCTTTGCGGTCACGCCGCAGACGATCCGCAAGGATCTCAATGACCTGTGCGATATCAGGGCCTTGAACCGAATCCACGGAGGCGCCGTATTCCCGACCGGAAACGAAAACGTCAAATACGAAGCGCGCCGCTCCATGGCCGCCACGGAGAAACAGGCCATCGGTCGCGCCGCAGCCGATCTCATTCCCGACAATTCCTCGCTCTTCATCAATATCGGCACCACAACCGAGGCCGTGGGGGACGCACTCGTCGACCACAAGGAGTTGATGGTCATCACGAATAACATCAACGTCGCCAATCGCTTGCGGGTATTTCCCTCGATCGAGGTGGTCATCGCGGGCGGTGTCGTGCGTGGCTCCGATGGCGGCATTGTAGGCGAGGCGGCTGTTGATTTCATCCGTCAGTTCAAGGTGGATTTCGCCGTGATCGGCGTCTCCGCCATTGATGCCGATGGCGCGCTGCTCGATTTCGATTTCCGCGAAGTGAAAGTGGCCCAGGCCATTATCGCCAATGCGCGCCATGTTATTCTCGTCTCTGATGCCTCCAAGTTCGAGCGAACGGCACCGGTGCGCATTGGCCATATTTCCCAGGTTCAGACCTTCATTACCGATCATTGTCCCTCCGACAGCATCCGATTGATCTGTGGCGAAAACGACGTCCGAATGATTGAAACCGCTGTCATCGAACCCAACCCGGACGCTCCTTAACTTTCGTTTGACATTCGTTTAAATTTCGATTTAGATATCCATGCTTTCGCTATTGCAGCAAATGCTGCGCTGCGAAAACGGGGAGGAAAGATGTCAGGGCAGCCTATCTACGATCTGTTTGTGATCGGTGGCGGGATCAATGGAACCGGGATCGCACGTGATGCGGCCGGTCGTGGTTACTCCGTTGCCCTGGCGGAAATGAACGATTTCGCCTCCGGCACATCGTCTGGTGCCACCAAGCTGATCCATGGCGGCCTGCGTTATCTCGAGCATTACGAATTCCGTCTTGTGCGCGAAGCGCTAATGGAACGCGAAGTTCTTTGGGCCATGGCGCCGCACGTCATCTGGCCGCTGCGTTTCGTCCTGCCCTTCCAGAAGGGCGGCATCCGCCCCGCCTGGCTCATTCGGCTCGGCCTTTTCCTGTATGACCATCTGGGTGGTCGCAAGCTCTTGCCAGCCACGCGAACGCTCGATCTCCGCCGCGATCCCGCCGGCAAGCCGCTGAAGCCGATCTTTTCAAAGGCATTCGAATATTCCGACGGCTGGGTCGATGATGCGCGCATGGTCGTCTTGAACGCCCGCGATGCCGAAATTCGTGGCGCAACCATCCTCAGCCGCTCGCGCGTCACCTCGGCCAAGCGCGAGGACGGTATCTGGGTCATCACCACCCGCAAGCGCGATGGATCCGTTTCCACGCACCGCGCCCGCATGCTGGTGAACGCCGCAGGCCCCTGGGTCGATCAGGTGCTCGCCGGCGCCTTCGGCCGCAACAATGTCCACAACGTCCGCCTGGTGCAGGGCAGCCACATCATCGTGAAGAAGAAGTTCAACGATGCGCGCGCCTACTTCTTCCAGAACCCTGATAACCGCATCATTTTTGCCATTCCCTATGAGCGCGACTTCACCCTGATCGGCACCACCGATCGCGACTACACCGACGACCCGAAGGATGTGCGCATCAGCGCCGAAGAGGTGGACTACCTCTGTGGTGCCGCCAGCGAATATTTCCAGGAACCCGTGCTGCCCGGCGATATCGTCTGGAGCTACTCGGCAGTCCGACCGCTGTTCGATGACGGCGCCTCGAAGGCGCAGGAAGCCACCCGCGATTACGTCCTGAAGGTCGAGGGCAAGGAGGGCGATGCGCCCCTGCTCAACGTCTTCGGTGGCAAGCTCACGACCTATCGCCGTCTCGCCGAACATGCGTTGGAAAAAATCGGTGAGACAATCGGGGAAAAGGGCGCGTCCTGGACGGCCGCCAGCACATTGCCCGGCGGCGATTTTGCAGTCACCGCATACGAGCCGACCGTTGCAAAACTGCTGAACGCCTATCCTTTCCTGCAAAGGGCGCATGCCGAGCGGCTGATCCGCTGTTACGGCACCGATGCCAACACCATTCTCGGCGCCGCCCGGAAGATCGAAGATCTGGGACGCTATTTTGGCGGCACACTTTACGAGGCCGAGGTTCGCTGGCTGATCGAGCGGGAATGGGCAGTGACGGCAGAAGACGTGCTGTGGCGCCGAACGAAGCAAGGTTTGTTCCTGACGCCGGAGGAGGCGGAAGGGCTTGAAGGTTACATGGGGCTGATGGCTGCGGCTTGAGGCCATAATGACGATACCGACGGTTTGGAGGAGGCCCGAGGAAACATGTTGGAACTGCGTAAAGTCTCGAAAATGGTGGGGGTGGATTATCACATTCACCCGACCGATCTGACGTTGCAGCGGGGTACGCTGAACGTCCTGCTCGGCCCCACGCTTTCGGGCAAGACCTCGCTGATGCGCCTCATGGCGGGCCTCGACAAGCCCACCTCCGGCAGCGTCTTCTTCGATGGCGTCGACGTCACCGGTGTGCCGGTACAGAAGCGCCAGATCGCCATGGTCTACCAGCAGTTCATCAATTATCCCGCGCTGACCGTCTACGAGAACATCGCCTCGCCGATGCGGGTCAAGGGCGTGGATCAGGCGACGATTGATCAGGAGGTCCGCAAGGCGGCCGACCTGCTGCGGCTTACTCCCTATCTCGACCGCACGCCGCTCAACCTTTCCGGCGGCCAGCAGCAGCGCACGGCGCTCGCCCGCGCCATCGTCAAGAAGGCCAATCTGGTCCTGCTCGACGAGCCGCTCGCAAATCTCGACTACAAGCTGCGTGAGGAACTGCGCGAAGAACTGCCGAAGATCTTCGCCGAATCCGGTGCGATCTTCGTCTACGCCACGACCGAACCCTCGGAAGCCCTTCTGCTCGGCGGCAACACCGCCACGCTCAGCGAAGGCCGCATCACCCAGTTTGGCAGCACCATCTCCGTCTATCGCAAGCCTTCCGATCTGGCGTCGGCGCGGATCTTCGCGGATCCACCGCTCAACACGCTCGACGTCACGAAAGTCGGCGGCCAGTTCCAGCGCGAAGGGCAGGCGGTTCTGTCGGTTCCCGCCCATCTGGCAGCCGTGCCGGACGGCCCCGTCACCATCGCCTTCCACCCGCACCACTTGTCCCTATCAGCACCAACCGGGGCCGTCGCGGTCAAGGCAAGGACGCTGGTCTCCGAGATTGCCGGATCGGAAAGCTTCATCCACGTCGAATATGGCAATGCCCGCTGGGTCATCCTCGAGCATGGCATCCACGACATTGAACCCGACCGCGACATTGATGTCTATGTCGATACCCGACACCTGATGGCCTTCGGTGCCGAGGGCCGCGCCCTTGGCGTCGCGCCCGAACTGGCAGCGTGAGGGAGGACCGACATGGCGCGCATCAATCTCGACCATATCCGCCACGCCTACACGCCGGCTGCTCGTGCGGCGGGCGATTATGCCCTGAAGGAAGTCCATCACGAATGGGATGACGGCGGTGCCTACGCTCTGCTCGGCCCGTCCGGGTGCGGCAAGACCACGCTGCTCAACATCATCTCGGGCCTGCTGCATCCCTCCGATGGCCGCATCGAGTTCGATGGCGTCGACGTCACCAATCTGCCGACCCAGGCCCGCAACATCGCCCAGGTTTTCCAGTTTCCGGTCGTCTACGACACGATGAGCGTCTTCGACAATCTGGCCTTCCCCTTGCGCAACCGCCATGTGTCGGAAGATCAGGTGAAGAGCCGGGTCAACGAGATCCTCGACATGATTGATCTCCAGCCCATGGCGCGCAAGCAGGCACAAGGGCTGACGGCCGACCAGAAGCAGAAGATCTCGCTCGGCCGCGGCCTCGTCCGCTCCGACGTCAACGCGATCCTCTTCGACGAACCGCTGACCGTCATCGATCCGCACATGAAATGGGTGCTGCGTTCGCAATTGAAGCGTCTGCACCGCCAGTCCGGCTTCACCATGGTCTATGTCACCCACGACCAGACCGAGGCGCTCACCTTCGCTGACAAGGTCGTCGTCATGTATGACGGCCAGATCGTCCAGATCGGCACGCCGGCCGAATTGTTCGAACGCCCGAGCCACACCTTCGTCGGTTATTTCATCGGCTCGCCGGGTATGAATGTCATGCCGGCCAAGGTCAGCGGCACGACCGCCACCGTCGGCGACCAGGCCATCGCGCTTTCTGGTGCGCCGAAGCTTGGCCAACAGTCGAAGATCGAACTCGGCATCCGCCCCGAATTCGTCCGGCTCGGGCGCGAGGGCATGCCGGTCACGATCTCTAAGGTCGAGGATATCGGCCGCCAGAAGATTGTCCGCGCCCGCTTCTGCGACCAGCCTTTGTCGATCGTCATCTCGGAAAATGCCGAGGTCCCGACCGATCCGAAAATCACGTTCGACCCCGCGGGCATCGGCATCTTCGCCGACTCCTGGCGCGTAGGCATGGAGGGCTGACAATGGAAAAGACCTGGAACAACAGGGCCTGGTTCATGGTCATTCCGGTCCTGCTGCTGGTGGCCTTCTCGGCCGTGATCCCGCTGATGACCGTGGTGAACTATTCCGTTCAGGACACCTTCGGAAACAACGAGTTTTTCTGGGCCGGCACCGATTGGTTCACCGAGATCCTGTCTTCCGACCGCTTCTGGAATGCGCTCGGCCGCAACATGATCTTCTCGATGATCATCCTGGCGATCGAAGTGCCGCTCGGCATCCTGATCGCGCTCAACATGCCGAAAAAGGGCTTAGGGGTACCGGTCTGCCTCGTTCTGATGGCACTACCGCTGCTTATCCCGTGGAACGTCGTCGGCACCATCTGGCAGGTCTTCGGCCGTGTCGACATCGGTCTTCTCGGCTACGTTCTGAACGCCATGGGCGTCGACTACAACCTGACGCAGGATCCGGTCGACGCGTGGATCACGGTCATCGCCATGGATGTCTGGCACTGGACCAGCCTTGTCGTGCTGCTGTGCTATGCCGGTCTCGTCTCAATCCCCGATGCCTATTATCAGGCAGCGAAAATCGACGGTGCCTCGCGCTTCTCCGTCTTCCGCTACATCCAGCTGCCGAAGATGAAGCGCGTGCTTTTGATCGCAGTCCTGCTCCGCTTCATGGACTCATTCATGATCTACACCGAACCCTTTGTCGTCACCGGCGGTGGCCCTGGCAATTCCACCACCTTCCTGTCGATCGACCTCGTCAAGATGGCCGTCGGCCAGTTCGACCTCGGCCCGGCAGCCGCCATGTCGATCATCTACTTCCTGATCATCCTGCTGATGTCATGGGTCTTCTACACCGTGATGACCGTCAGCGACGCAAAGAGCCAGTAAGGAGGCGCACTCGATGAGCAGTTCCGACGATCGTTCGCGCTTCGGCTTCCTGATCCCGACGATTTACATCGTCTTCCTGATCTTGCCGATTTACTGGCTCGTGAATATGAGCTTCAAGACCAACTCGGAAATCACCGGTGCGCTGTCGCTCTGGCCGGTGAACCCGACGCTTCACAACTATGCCGTGATCTTCACCGATCCGTCCTGGTACAAGGGCTATATCAACTCGATCATCTATGTCTGCCTGAACACGGTGATCTCCGTTGCCGCAGCCCTTCCGGCAGCCTACGCCTTCTCGCGTTATCGGTTCCTCGGCGACAAGCACCTGTTCTTTTGGCTTTTGACCAATCGCATGGCCCCGCCCGCCGTCTTCGCACTGCCCTTTTTCCAGCTCTATTCGGCTTTCGGCCTGATCGACACGCATATCGCCGTTGCCTTGGCGCACTGCCTGTTCAACGTGCCGTTGGCGGTCTGGATCCTCGAAGGCTTCATGTCCGGCGTGCCGAAGGAAATCGACGAAACTGCCTATATCGACGGTTACTCGTTCCCGCGATTCTTCGTGAAGATCTACATTCCGCTGATCGCGTCCGGCATCGGTGTCGCCGCCTTCTTCTGCTTCATGTTCTCCTGGGTCGAGCTCCTGATCGCCCGCACACTCACCACCACCGACGCCAAGCCGATCGCCGCCATCATGACGCGCACGGTCTCGGCCTCGGGCATGGACTGGGGCGTGCTGGCGGCAGCTGGTGTGCTCACGATCATCCCAGGCGCACTCGTCATCTATTTCGTTCGCAACTACATCGCCAAGGGCTTTGCCCTGGGCCGCGTCTGAGGAGGCGTCGATGAACTTCACATGGATGGCCTGGACGCTGCCGACGGCACTCTTCTTCATCGCAATCCTGACGCTCATCGTCTCGATGGCGGTCTGGGAATACTTCTCTCCTGGCGGCAACCCGCGTGTCGGCGTGCTGCGGTTTGAAACCACGCGCGGCGACCGCCTGTTCGTGTCGCTGCTCGGATCAGCCTTTATTCATCTCGCTTGGCTCGGCCTCGTTGGGCCGAACCTGTGGTGGGCTCTCGCTCTCTCCGTGGTCTACGCCATCGGCGTATTTCGCTACGTATAGAGCAAGACAACGGCGGATGGCGGCGGGAGGTCGCCATCCTGACGGACTGGAAACTCTGCAATCGCAACCTTAGGGAGGACGAAAATGCGAAAGCACCTTTTGACAACGACGGCGGCCATGCTGCTCGCCATGACCGGCGTGGCATTCGCCGACATGGACGCGGCGAAGAAATTCCTGGACACTGAGATCGGCGATCTGTCGACACTCGATCGTGGGGCCCAGGAAGCCGAAATGCAGTGGTTCATCGATGCGGCAAAGCCCTTTGCCGGCATGGAGATCAAGGTCGTCTCTGAAACCATCGCCACACATGAATATGAATCCAAGGTTCTGGCACCGGCATTCGAAGCCATCACCGGCATCAAGATCACGCATGACCTGATCGGCGAAGGCGACGTCGTCGAAAAGCTGCAGACGCAGATGCAGTCGGGCGAGAACATCTATGACGCCTATGTCAACGATTCCGACCTGATCGGCACCCACTGGCGCTATCAGCAGGCCCGTTCGCTGACCAAGTGGATGGCCAACGAAGGCAAGGACGTCACCAACCCCAATCTCGATCTTGCGGACTTCATCGGTACCAAGTTCACCACCGCTCCGGATGGCGACCTCTATCAGCTGCCCGACCAGCAGTTCGCCAATCTCTACTGGTTCCGTTACGACTGGTTCAACGACGAGAAGAACAAGGCTGACTTCAAGGCGAAGTACGGCTACGACCTTGGCGTCCCCGTCAACTGGTCTGCCTACGAAGACATCGCCGAATTCTTCACCGGTCGCGAAATCGACGGCAAGAAGGTCTATGGTCACATGGACTACGGCAAAAAGGACCCGTCGCTCGGCTGGCGCTTCACCGATGCCTGGCTCTCCATGGCCGGCAACGGCGACAAGGGTCTGCCGAATGGTCTGCCCGTCGACGAATGGGGCATCAAGGTCAACGAAAAGTCCCAGCCGGTCGGCTCTTGCGTTGCCCGCGGTGGTGACACCAACGGCCCTGCCTCAGTCTATTCGATCCAGAAGTATCTCGACTGGTTGAAGGCCTATGCACCGCCGGAAGCGCAGGGCATGACTTTCGGTGAAGCCGGTCCGGTGCCTGCCCAGGGCAACGTTGCCCAGCAGATGTTCACCTACACGGCCTTTACTGCAGACTTCGTCAAGAAAGGCCTGCCGGTCGTCAACGAGGACGGCACGCCGAAATGGCGTTTTGCCCCGAGCCCGCATGGCGTCTACTGGAAGGACGGCATGAAGCTCGGCTATCAGGACGTCGGTTCCTGGACGCTGATGAAGTCGACCCCTGATGACCGCGCCAAGGCCGCCTGGCTTTATGCGCAGTTCGTCACCTCGAAGACAGTGGACGTGAAGAAGAGCCATGTCGGCCTGACCCTCATCCGCGAATCGACGATCCAGCACAAGTCCTTCACCGACCGTGCGCCGAACCTCGGCGGTCTGATCGAGTTCTATCGTTCGCCGGCCCGCGTCCAGTGGTCGCCGACCGGTACGAACATCCCTGACTATCCGAAGCTGGCTCAGCTGTGGTGGCAGGCGATCGGCGATGCATCCTCGGGTGCGAAGACCGCGCAGGAAGCCATGGACTCGCTTTGCGCCGAGCAGGAAAAGGTCCTGCAGCGTCTCGAACGCGCTGGCGTCCAGGGTGACATTGGTCCGAAGCTCGCCGAAGAGCACGATCTCGAATACTGGAACAAGGATGCAGTCGCTAAGGGCAACCTTGCACCGCAGCTGAAGATCGAGAACGAGAAAGAAAAGCCGATCACCGTCAACTACGACGAACTGGTCAAGAGCTGGCAGAAGTGAGCCGGATCAGACCCTGATCATTGACAAGCGCCGGGGCGAAATCTACGCCCCGGCTTCTTCACATAAGGAGTTTGCGCCTGATGAGCGGTTACATTCTGGCCATCGACCAAGGCACCACCTCGACCCGATCGATGATCTTCGATCACGAGATGCACATCGTTGGTGTCGCCCAGCAGGAGTTCACCCAGCATTTCCCCGATTCCGGCTGGGTCGAGCATGATGCAGACGAGATCTGGCAGAGTGTGCTGGCGACCATCGAAAAGGCGCTGGCAGCCGCCGAGATCGCCATCACCGATGTCACCGCCATCGGCATCACCAACCAGCGCGAAACCGTCGTCGTCTGGGATCGCCAGACCGGCCAGCCGGTCAGCCGCGCCATCGTCTGGCAGGACCGCCGCACCGCCCGCTTCTGCGACGAGCTCAAGCACAAGGGGCTGGAAGCGCTCTTCACCCAGAAGACCGGCCTGCTGCTCGATCCCTATTTCTCCGGCACCAAGCTCTCCTGGCTGCTGAAAAACGTCGACGGTCTGAAAACCCGCGCCGAAAACGGCGAGATCTGCTTCGGCACCGTCGACAGCTGGCTCATTTACAAGCTGACCGGCGGCAAGGTGCATGCAACCGATGCGACCAATGCGTCGCGCACGCTCATCTACGACATCGGCGAAAACCGTTTCGACGACGAGCTTCTGTCCATCCTTGAGATCCCGCGTGCCATGCTGCCCGAGGTCAAGGACTGCGCCGACGACTTCGGCATTACGGACAAGGCTGTTCTCGGCGCCGAAATCCCGATCCTCGGCGTCGCCGGTGATCAGCAGGCCGCCGTCATCGGCAATGCCTGCTTCGAACCGGGCATGATGAAATCCACCTATGGCACCGGCTGCTTTGCCCTTCTCAACACAGGTACAGACCGCGTCACCTCGTCCAACCGTCTGCTGACCACGATCGGCTATCGCATGAACGGCAAGACGACCTACGCGCTCGAAGGCTCGATCTTCATCGCCGGTGCCGCCGTGCAATGGCTGCGTGACCAGATGGGCTTCGTCAAGGTCGCCTCGGAAACAGATGCATTGGCGAGCAAGGCAGACCCGAACCAGCGCGTCTATCTCGTCCCCGCCTTCACCGGCCTCGGCGCCCCCCATTGGGATGCCGACGCACGTGGCGCAATCTTCGGCCTGACCCGTGGCACTGGCCCCGCCGAATTCGCCCGCGCCGTGCTCGAAAGCGTCGCCTACCAGACGCATGATCTTCTCGAAGCAATGAAGAAGGACTGGACGGGTGCGAGCTCGCAGACGGTTCTGCGAGTCGACGGCGGCATGGTTGCTTCCGATTGGACGATGCAGCGCCTCGCCGACATCCTGGCCGCTCCCGTCGATCGTCCCGTCGTGCTCGAAACCACGGTTCTGGGTGCCGCATGGCTCGCCGGATCCCGCGCCGGTCTCTGGCCTGATCAGGCTGGTTTTGCCGCCACCTGGAAGCGCGACCGTCGCTTTGAACCGACGATGGAGACAGGCGAACGCGAAGCCGCCATTGCCGGCTGGCAAGACAGTGTCTCGCGCTGCCTCACCACGCGCTGAACCCCGGATACAAGTCTGCCGTCAAAGCATGGCAACCAGCGTCTCCAGCCGGTCGGCATCTTTCGGCAGCTTGTCCTGCCTCAACCGCGCGATGCGGGGAAACCGCATGGCAATCCCCGACTTGTGCCGAGTCGACCGCGCCAGCCCCTCGAAGGCGACCTCGACCACGAAGCCATGCTCCGGCTCGGCTCTGAGGCTGCGGACTGGGCCGAACCGCTCCACGGTGTTGTTGCGCACGAAGCGGTCGAGCACTTCCAACTCCTCGTCGGTAAAGCCGAAATAGGCTTTGCCAACTGGCACGAGCACATCGCCTTCGCCGGGAATCGCCGTCCACACCCCGAAGGTGAAGTCGGAATAATAGCTTGATCGCTTGCCATGCCCGCGCTGGGCATACATCAGCACCGCATCGGCATTCATCGGGTCGCGCTTCCACTTGAACCACGGCCCCTTGGCACGCCCCGCCTGATAGACGCTGTCATAGCGTTTCAGCATCACCCCTTCGATGACAGGATCCGGCGGATCTGCCCTCAGCCGTTCTAAGTCCTCCCAGCTCGAAAACGGCACCAGTGGCGAAAGGTCGAAACGGTTGGGCGCCTGCTGCTCAATGAGCTTCTTCAGACGGTCACGTCGATCGAGGAATCGTTCCGGGCGGACGTCCTCGGCACCGTCAAAGAGAATGTCATAGGCCCGGATAAAAACCGGATAATCTTCCAGCATCCGTGCCGTCACGGTCTTGCGGTTCAGCCGCTGCTGCAGATCGGAAAAGGTGCGGGTCGGCGCATTCGTCCGCGACGTGCCACCGACCAGCAGCTCTCCGTCGATCACCCCTTCGAACCGCGCCGCATCGGTGATGTCAGGAAAGGCACCGGAGATATCGTCGCCCGAGCGCGAATAGAGACGATTCCTTCCGCCCGCGCAGGACAGCTGCACCCGGATCCCATCCCACTTCCACTCCGCAGCGAAATCGGCCGGATCAAGCGTGGCAATGTCCCGATCCTCGATCGGCGTTGACAGCATCACCGAATGAAAGATCGCCGGCGTCGCCAGAACTGGTTTGTCCGTGCGGTCCTCCAGCCAATCAAAGAGATCGACATAGGGCGGCTTCAACCCGTGCCACAGGTTCTCGATTTCGGTGACATCCTTATTGCCGAAGATCGACAGCGCCTGCTTCGCCAGCCGCGCCGAAACCCCGATCCGCAAGCCCCCCGTCACCAGCTTGATCAGCGCAAAGCGCTCTGAGGTGTCCAGCCGATCGAGCAGATTGCGCATCAACCCGCGTGTCTCGCTCCTCCCCAGCCGCTGCAGCCGCTCAACAATCGCCGAGAGCCGGTCATCCTCTTCAGAGGCGGCTTCCGTGTCGAATGGCTCCCATACCAATGAAATCGTCTCGGCGAGATCCCCGACATAATCATAGGAATACTGGAACAGCACAGGGTCCATGCGCTCCAGCACAAGCTCTTTGAGCAGCGCCGGCTTCACGCCCTTGATATCAAGCCCCTCGGTCAGCGCCGCCACTGCATATCCTCGGTCAGGATCTGGCGTCGTCTTGAAATAATCGACGAGCAGGGTCAGCTTGCCGTTGCGGCTCGGCGTCAGCACCAGGCGGTCGAGAAGAGTGGCAAAAGCCTTCATTCCTCAATCCCCCTCGTCTTCGTAGCCAACGAGATGCAGCGGCCGGGCCGCGATGCCCGAGAGCTCGCACCAGCGCACCAGCGCCTCCTCGCGCCCGTGGGTGACCCACACCTCCTGCGGCTTCACTTCGCGGATCGTGTCGAGAAGTTCCGGCCAGTCGCAATGGTCGGAAATGACGAGCGGCAGCTCAACGCCACGCTGCTTGGCCCTCTGCCGCACCATCATCCAGCCGGACGCGAAAATCGGCAGTGGATCCTCAAAGCGCCGCGCCCAGCGGTCGTTGAAGGCGGACGGCGGACCGATCACGATGGCACCTTTCAGGCTTCCGGATTTCTTGTCTTCCGTCGTCGCCGGCCGCAACTCTCCAAGATCGATGCCCTGGGTCTCGTAATAGTCGCAAAGTCTGGCGAGCGAGCCATGAACATAGATCGGCTGGTCATAGCCGCCACGCCGGATCAGTGAAATCACCCGCTGCGCCTTGCCCAGCGCATAGGCGCCAACGAGGTGGCTTCGCTCCGGAAACTGCCGGAGCGAAGTGAGCAGCTTCTGGATCTCGCCCGCTGCCGGCGGATGGTGAAAGACGGGAAGGCCGAAGGTCGCCTCAGTGATGAACACGTCGCAAGGCACCGGCTCGAAACTGGCGCAAGTCGGGTCGACGCCACGCTTGTAGTCGCCGGAAACGACGATGCGCGTGCCGTCCTTCTCGATCTCGATCTGCGCCGACCCCAGCACATGGCCGGCTGGATGAAACCGCACGGAAACCCCGTTCACGACGATGGTTTCGCCAAATTCTGCAGCCTGCGATGCACCTGCAAAATCCTCGCCGTAACGGATTGCCATGATATCCAGCGTCTGGCGGGTCGCCAGCACATGCTGATGTCCAGACCGCGCATGGTCGGAATGACCGTGAGTAATCAGCGCCCGTCCGACCGGCCGCACAGGATCGACAAAGAAGTCACCGATCGGGCAGTAGAGCCCACCGGGCGTTGGATGCAGCAGGAGGTCTGGTTTGATCATAAAGGCAAGATAGGGCGGCTGGATGCCGCCCGCCAGTCGTCACGCAGCGTAACGTGACACCACGAGATAACCCGCAGCAGCAGCCGTTGCCGAAAGAACCGTGCCCCAGGCCATGTCGACCAGGCTGACGGAAAGCGACCATCCCTTGAGCGTTGCGAGGTTGGTCATGTCATAGGTGCCGTAGGCAAGGAGGCCGAGCAGAGCGCCATGCAGCAACGCCGTCACGACGCCGTTTGCATTAAGCGCCGGCATGACCGCGAAATAGACGAGGCCGATCACGTAGAACAGATAGAAGATCCCCGCCGGCGCGAAGTTTGGCGTGGCGAGCAGCAGCTCGCCGATATTCTGCCGATAAAACCCGATCGCCACGCGCGTCAGCCACAGATAGTCGAGTGCGAAGAAGACGATGGCCGTCGACACATAGGCGATCAGATAGGTCATGCGTCGTCTCCGCGAGGGCAGGGCGCGTGCCCCACCGGCCTCAAATTCCCAGAACAGGCTGCACGAGCCTGACGATCAGGCTCTTGAATTTCAACGGCGCATCCGTGACGGCAAGACAGATGCAATCCTCATCCGGCGTCGCGACCGGCTGATGCGTCAGCGTCTCGTCTGCCTCTTCCAGATCGCCGCGTCGAAACACGGTTGAGCCGTCCGTGAAGGCGCCCTTCAGCACCAGTGTCAGTTCCCGGCCGCCATGCGAATGCTCCGGCACAGGCTTGCCCGCCGGGATCTTCAGAAGCCGAACCTGGCTTTCTTTGTCGCCGGTCTTGATCGGGATGTGGTAGGCGCCGCGTCCGAGCGCTCGCCACTTCAAGCCGTTGACATCGGTGCCCAGATAGGACCGCAGAGGTTCCGGGAGAACGGCATCGCCTGTTGCAACGACTCGCGCCGGTGCCTTGGCGGCGGGCTTGTTCTTATCCGCGGCGATCTTGTCCATCATCGAAGTCCAGCTGTCGCTTGCGCTCGCGGTTTCCTCGACCTCGACCGCTTCCAGCAGTTCGCCGCCGGCATGTTCCATGAAAGAGAGACGGTCGCGGCAGCTTGGGCAGAGCGCCAGGTGCGTGGCAACCGCAATGCTCCAGCCTTCGGCCAATGTCCCGCTTGCGTAATCGAGCAGCAATTCGTCGCTGATATGGTGTTGAACTTGAGCGTTCATGCGCGCTCCTCCAAGGCTGCTCGCAATTTGGCGAAAGCCAAGCGGATGCGGGATTTCACGGTACCCATCGGCAGGCCGAGTTCGGCGGCGATGGTGCTGTGTGAGGCTTCTCTGTAGAATGACATCTTTAGAAGTTCGAGTTGTTCGGGTGGTAGGGTTTCCATGGCGCGCCGGAGCCGATCGGCTTCCTGGCGGCCTTCGAATTCGACATCCGCAGGCGGCACGTCATCGGGAACGAATGCCGGATCCGAGGGATCGAAGACGGGTCGCTTGGCGCGACGAAAGGCGTCGATACGCTGGTTGCGCGCAATCGTGAAAATCCAGCTGGACACGTTTCCGCGCGCCGGGTCGAATTGCGCGGCCTTGTTCCAGACGGCCAGCATCGTCTCTTGCATCAGTTCCTCGGCGGCCTGCCCATCGCGAGCGAGCTTCGCCATATAGGCGCGCACCTTCGGACCATAATGCTTGAAGATCGTCTCGAATGCCTCGACATCACGATCACGACCCACTGAAGCCAGAAGTTTCGCAAAATTCTGCGGCTCTAATTCATCAACCGATCCGGTCATCGAAACGCTATTTATCCCTCTTTGGGTCGCCGCCACGACTGTTTGCCGCGCTGTTCGCCCGGGATGACTGTGGCACGCATCGGCCCGTATGGGAATCATGTTGATCATGCAGGCAACTACGCCGGCTGCCGAAAAGCAGATCACCGCACATGAATTTAATGCCTCCCGTCGATCCACTCGCAAAAACCTTGCGTAATCAGCTGCAAAACTGATTATTCGCATTAAGGAAAATGGGTGGTCTATGGATATTGGCGTCACGAAGGCCGCATTCGGGGGAAAGCGGAAGATTGCGGTCGTGGGCTCCGGTATCTCCGGCCTCTCCTGCGCCTGGCTTATGTCCCGCAGTGCCGAGGTCGTCTTATATGAAACAGAAGGGCGCCCTGGCGGCCATTCCAATACCGTCGTGGCGCCGGGCGATGATCGGGGTACCCCTGTCGACACCGGTTTCATCGTTTATAACGATCGAAATTATCCCAACCTCGTCAAGCTCTTCGAACATCTCGATGTCCCGACGCTCGCCTCGGACATGTCCTTTGCAGCCTCGCTTGGCGATGGCGCCTTCGAATATTCAGGCTCGGGCTTAAGCGGCCTGCTCGGCCAGAAGACCAACCTTCTCCGGCCGCGCTTCTGGCGCATGGTCAAGGACATCCTGCGCTTCTACCGCGAAGCGCCGGCACTTCTTGATCGCCCCGAGCTGGATGGCGTTTCGCTCGGCGATTATCTCGCCTCGGCAAACTATGCGGATAGCTTTATCGAAGACCACCTTCTGCCCATGGGCGCCGCCATCTGGTCTACCACGGCATCGGAAATGCGGCTTTATCCGCTCCACGCTTTTATCCGATTCTTTGTCAATCATGGCCTGCTCACGCTCACCGATCGTCCTCGGTGGCGCACGGTGAAGGGCGGCAGCCGCGAATATGTCGCCCGCATCCTTGCCGATTTCCGCGGAACCGTCCGCCTGTCGACGGCGGTGGCGCATGTCCGCCGACTGACAGTGGGCGTGGAAGTGATCGACATCCACGGCCATGCCGAGACCTTTGACGACGTGGTGCTCGCAACCCACGCAAACCAGAGCCTCGACCTCCTGCAGGACGCCGACGCCCGCGAGCGCACGCTGCTCGAAGCTTTCCAGTACACCCCCAATGTCGCCGTGCTGCATTCCGATGAAGCCTTGATGCCGAAGCGCAAGTCCGTCTGGTCAAGCTGGAACTATGTAGCCGGTCGCCAGGATGGCGCAGGCGATATGCTCTGCGTCACCTATTGGATGAACAAGCTGCAGTCGCTCGATCCGAAGAACCCGCTCTTCGTCACCCTCAATCCGTGCCGCCCGATTGATCCCGCCAAAGTCATTGAAACCTTCCACTACGAACATCCGCTTTTCGATGCTGCCGCAATTCGCGCGCAGCGCCAGATCTGGCAGCTCCAGGGTCATCGCAATACCTGGTATTGCGGTGCCTATTTCGGCAGTGGTTTCCACGAGGACGGCTTGCAGTCGGGTCTCGCCGTGGCGGAAGCGCTCGGTGGCGTCCGCCGCCCCTGGTCGGTCAAGGACGAGTCGGGCCGTATCGTGATCACTCGACAGCTCGAGGCCGCTGAATGAGGTGGCAATCCGCTATATATGCAGGCCATGTCGTGCATGTCCGAAGCCGACCCAAACAGCATAAGCTGCGTTACAGCGTCTTTTCACTGCTCGTCGACCTCGATGAGATTGCTGATCTCGATCGCGGCCTTCGCTTCTTCGGCCATAATCGCCGCGCGCTTTATGCCGTCTACGATGCCGATCATGGTGATGGTGAGGTCGGGCAGTTGCGCCAATGGGTGGAAGGCCGCTTGCAGGCAGCCGGCCTTGATGCCCGCGGCTCGAAGATCCGTATGCTCTGCTATCCCCGCATCTTCGGCTACGTCTTCAATCCGCTTACCGTCTATTTCTGCCACCACCGCGACGGGTGGCTGCAGGCCGTGCTCTATGAAGTCTGCAACACCTTCAACGAGCGCCATACCTATGTAATTCCCGTTGAGGAAGGGCAGCAGGTGCTCAGGCATCAGTGTGCCAAGGAGATGTACGTCTCGCCCTTCATGCCGATGGATTGCCTCTACGATTTTCGCATCAATCCGCCCGGTGAGAAGGTCGGGGTGCACATTGGTGAAAGTGACGGGGAGGGTCCTCTCCTGGTAGCGCTGTTTTCCGGAGAACGAGTCCCCTTGTCGGATGCCAGCTTGTTGCGCATGCTGGTGACCTATCCCTTGATGACCCTCAAAGTGATGGGCGGAATTCACTGGGAAGCGCTGCGGCTCTGGCTGAAGGGAGTTCCGGTTCATCGCCATGCGCCTGCAGCCGCGCCGATTGCCTCGACGATCGTTCTGCAGAGTGGGATGAACAAGTCATGAGTCATGCTGAGCAAGAAATGCCATCCGTAATGTCCTCCCTGCCGTTCTGGCAGCGCGTGCTGTGCCGCTGGGCTGATCGTGTCGCAGCCGGCCGGTTGACGCTGCAGTTCGAAGGTTATGGCGAGCATGTTGCCGTCGGCAGGCTGCCGGGTCCGCATGCCGCGCTGTGCGTTCGCAACGCCAAGCCGGTGTTTCGTATCCTGACCGGCGGCACCCTGGGCTTCGCTCAGGCCTTCATTGATGGCGACCTCGACAGCCCCGATATTGGTGGCGTGGTCGAATTCGCCTTGGCGAACGAAGCCGAACTCGGCAAGATCCTTTCATCCTCTGCAATTTTCGAAGGGATCGCGCGCCTGCGCCACAAGCTGCGTCGTAACTCGAAGAAAGGTAGCCGACGAAACATCGCCTTCCACTATGATCTGGGCAATGCCTTCTACAGCCAGTGGCTCGATCGCACGATGACCTATTCCTCAGCGCTCTACGAGACGCCGGGGCAATCACTGGCTGAGGCGCAGGAGGCCAAGTATGCCCGGATCGTCCGTGAACTGAACATCGGCCCGGATGATCATGTGCTGGAGATCGGTTGCGGTTGGGGTGGTTTTGCCGAACACGCAATCCGCGCCACCGGCTGCCGAGTGACGGGCCTGACGCTCTCCGTCGAGCAGGCGAAATTCGCCCGCGAACGCCTCGAAAAGGCGGGCTTTGCCGATCGTGTCGATATCCGGCTTGAGGATTATCGCGACTGCCAGGGCCGGTTCGACAAGATCGTCTCGATCGAGATGTTCGAAGCGGTGGGTGAAGAAAACTGGCCCGTCTATTTCAAGGCCGTCCAGGAACGCTTGGTGCCCGGCGGCAAGGCAATCATCCAGACGATTACCATTGATGAAAGCCGCTTCGAGCAATATCGCCGCAGCGCAGACTTCATTCAGACCTATATCTTTCCGGGTGGCATGCTGCCGTCCATCACGATCTTCGAACGTGATGCCGCCCGCGCCGGACTGCAAGTTGGCGATCGCTTCCGTTTCGGCCGCGATTATGATCGCACCCTGATTGCCTGGGATAACGCATTCACCAACAGCTGGTCGTCGATCGAGCCGCTCGGCTTCGACCGCCGCTTCTACCGGATGTGGCGTCTTTATCTGCACTACTGCGCCGTCGGCTTCCGTGTTGGCCGCATTGATGTGGTTCAGTTCAGGCTGAATAAGCCGGCCTGATCTTCCGGCGGGGCAAGTGCCCCGCCACCTCCGTCAGGACCGCAGCATCTTACGCGTCAGCGCAAAGCGCAGCCTGTGCGGCAGGGCGTGCAGCAGGCGGATTGCGAGCGCCATCTTCCAGGGAAAGATGATCTCAAACCTTCCCCCGGCGAGGCCCTTGGCAATGATCTCGGCCGCCTCTTCCGCCGACACCAGGAAGGGCATCGGAAAGTCGTTCTTCTCGGTCAGAGGCGTGGCGACGAAGCCGGGATTAATGACTGAAAGCGTCACGCCGTGGCGAGCAAGCTCCGGATGCAGTGCCTCGCAAAGGCTGTTCAGCGCAGCCTTTGTGGCTCCGTAGCTCGCGGCGCCCGGCAGGCCCACATAGGCGGTGACCGAGGCGACCACCGCGATATGTCCACCTTTCCGCGCGATCATCCCGGGCATTACGGCCTCAAGGCACTGGGCCGTGCCCAGCACGTTCAGGTCGAACATCTGGCGGGTGCGCTCAGCACTGAAATCGGCGGCATAATCGCGCGTATAGGAGCCGGCAGCAAAGACCGCGAGGTCGATCGGCCCCATGGCAGCCGCAACCGCATCTGCGACCTTTCGGACGGCTTCGCCATCGGTCACGTCCAGCGGAAAAGCGACGATCTGGCCGGGGTGTTCAGCGGCAAGTGCGGCGAGCGATTCGGCGTTGCGGGCGCTGACGGCCACCTTGTAGCCGTCCTCCACCAGCCGTTTGGCGAGTGCTCGGCCGATGCCGGAGCTCGAACCAGTGATCCAGGCGGTCTTGGTCATCACATCCTCTTGCGTTGTGTCATGACCAATACGCCCGGCATCCCCTCCCGGTTTAGCTTTGCCAACCGCGTAGAACATCGAGCCCGCTTCTCAACAACGTCTCGGCCTCCGCATGGGTCTTCGCCTCGACATAGCAGCGCATTTCCGGCGCATTGCCGGAGGGCCGGAAATGGATGACGCGTCCGTCGGACAAGGTGACCCTGACACCGTCGATATCGCTGACATCTGTCACGCTGCCGATGGAGGAAAGGAAACCGGAAAGGTTTTCAGGCGATTGGCAAATATGCGCCATCAGACTGGCGCTCCGTTCGGTCGCGAAATTTTCCAGGCGGTCGCTAAGTGCCACCGGCAGGCTGAAGGCCTTGACGAGGCCGGACAGCGACTGACCGGTCTGTGCGGCCATGCCGAGTGCGGCAAGGGCCGGCAGGAAACTGTCGCGTGTCGGAAGCGCCTTCAGGGTCTTCCCCTCGACGGCGAAGTCCGATCCCAGCATCAGTCCGCCATTCGCTTCAAAGCCCAGCACGCTCTCCTTGCCGTCAGCAAGGGCCGCCTCCATGGCCGCAATCACATAAGGCGAGCCGACGCGCGTGCGAATGACCGAAAAGCCGCCGTCGTCTTCCAGACCGGAATTGGATGTCACGGGCGTCGCAACGGTCTTTGCCTTCAGGAAGCGCGCAGCAATCAGGCCCAGCAGATCGCCGCGTAGGGGCTGGCCGTGTTCGTCTGCCACCAGCGGACGGTCTCCGTCGCCATCGGTCGACAGAATGGCGTCCAGTGCCAGTTCGTCGCTCCATTTTGCCAGCTGTGTCACCGTATCGGTCGACACTGCTTCGGTATCGACCGGGATGAACACCTCCGAGCGCCCGAGCGGAAAGACTGTCGCACCGTAGTGCTGGAACACGTTGACCAGCATGTCGCGGGCGACGGTGCTGTGCTGATAGACCCCGATGCGCTTTCCTTCCAGGCAAGCGGTGGGCAGAACGCCGAGATTGCGCTCGAGGAAGAGCGTGCTGGCCGCCTCTTCATGGTCGTCGCCCGTGCCGCTATCGACCCGGTTTGCCTCGGGATCTGCGGCAAGCTCCGCCGCAAGGCGGGTGATTGCCTGTTCGTCCTGCTTGTTGATCTCGCCGTCCGGCCGATAGAACTTGATGCCGTTTCTATCTGCCGGGATATGAGACCCCGTAACCATGATCCCGGCTGCCCCCAATGAGGCGCCGTAAAGCGCAAGCGCCGGCGTCGCGATCGTTCCGCAATCGATCGGCACAAGACCCACGCGTCGGAGCGCCGCCATGATCGTTGATGCAATCTCTGGACTGGATGGGCGGAAATCGCGTGCGATGACAACCGGCGATCCGGGCTGCGCCAGCCCTTCCGACAGAAGATAGCGGGCAAAGGCAGTCGAATAGAGAGCCGAGACGGCGCCCACCAGGTCCGAAGACAGCCCCCTGAGGCCGCTGGTACCGAATTTTGCCGACATGCCGTATCTCTCCTCGTGTTCCACCGGAGCCCTTTATATGGGCCGACGGGTCGGAGCATCAAGCAGAATACCGGAAAGCGGGATCGTCGAGGCGATGGGGGGAAATGGTGGTCTGAAATGAAAAGAGCCTGGCGCGGGAGGAGGTGCGCCAGGCTCTTAAACTCGATCGGCAATTGGGAGGAGGAGGAGTATTGCCGATCCTACCGAACGGCGCTGGGAGGAGGAGTGCGCCGCTTCGATGCTTGTGTTGTACCCAAAAGCCTCCCCGATGCCAATCCTCTTTGTTGCAACGCAGCAGTGCGTCAGACGCATATCTATTCGGGACCGTCATTGAAGTGGTCCATCGTGACCGCAGTGGATAGCTTTCGAGTCTTTCGGATTTCGCCTGTCAGGTCGAAAGCGAACCTTCGTTTGGCAAGCGTCATCCTTTTTGCTCGCCACCCTTACAATTGCTCATGCACGATTGGCATGGCTGTCACTCTGTGGATCGCACTCGATCGACTGTCGGCGCAGATGATCCATGCAGCACTCTGATCACCCCTGGGATGGCCCCGCCTGCCACTTTCCGTTATAGCGGGCCGGAGAACCAATGCTTGGAGGCTTCAATGGCGACGATCCGCACTCATGAAGGCGATATTTCCGCAGAGGATGCCGCCCGCTACACTGACGCGATCGCCATCGATACGGAAACCTTAGGCCTTGTGCCGCGTCGTGACCGCCTGTGCGTAGTGCAATTGTCCCCCGGCGACGGCAGTGCAGACGTCATCCGCATTGCGGCCGGACAAAAGGAAGCGCCGAACCTCGTCGCCCTGCTTGCCGATCCGGCGCGTCAGAAGATTTTCCATTACGGGCGCTTCGATATTGCGGTTCTCTTCCACACCTTCGGCGTGACCACCGCTTCCGTCTTCTGCACAAAGATCGCCTCGCGCCTCTGCCGCACCTATACGGACCGCCACGGCCTGAAAGACAATCTCAAGGAACTGCTCGAGGTTGATATTTCGAAGGCGCAACAGTCTTCGGATTGGGCGGCCCAAAAGCTCAGCCAGGCGCAGCTCGAATATGCCGCCTCGGATGTTCTGTATCTGCATGCCTTGCGAGACAAACTGACCGAGCGTCTTGTGCGCGACGGCCGCATGGAGCACGCCAAGGCCTGTTTCGAATTCCTGCCGACTCGCTCCAAGCTCGACCTGCTGGGCTGGGAAGAGACCGACATCTTCGCCCATAGCTGATCGCGCGATAACGCGAGATCGGATCCAACTTCAGGCCTTGCGAGAGATCCCAACGCGCGCCATGACGTCTCGGGGGATGTCGTAGTGCCGGATCATGGCCGCCTGATTGCGCAAGCCGCACAACTCCCGTTGCACCGATAGCGCAAAGACCGCCTGCGCGGCCTCGTCAAGCGCCTCTGCCAACCGTTCCGGCGCTCCGGCTCTGGCCTCGGCACATCGCTGCAACGCCAGTTCCACCTTCCGTCCGGCACGCCCGAGAGCGTCCGCCATCTCGCCGGCCAACTCCTGGTCAAGAGCCGAAAGCAGGTCTCCTGAGGTCGATGCGAGCAGAGATGCGGGCGGTCGGAAGCTCATGGTCTAGCGCTTCTTGTAGACGAGAATTGATATGCAATGACGCGAATGTGCCAAGCATTCATTAACCCAGAATTCGCATCATCACCGCAGTGAAATCGGCAGCAAGGCCTCGCGTTTCAAGGGGCCTCGTGAGAGCAAAGCGTAGAAATCAGCGACCATGACGGAAGCAGCCCACAGCCTTCTCGACAGCCTATCCCGCTCGACCATCACGTATGATACGGGCCGAACGGACATCAACGAAAACAATCCCGACGATCCAGCCTCAGGTCCTGACTATGCCCCCGCCACCTGGCTTGATGCCTTGATGGTCGACGAGCGCAGCCGTCCCGACCAGCCGCTCGGCAAGCGCATTCCCGCACCCTCCGATGATGCGGGGCTCTACCCGATGTTCCTGCGCTTGGTCGACTGACGTTTCAGGCCGAAACGCTTGCGGCGCTCGCCCGCGCGCGGATCTCGTCGAAGCTCCAGTCTTTCAGCAAGCGACCGTTTTCCCAGACCGGCTGAAGCAGGTTTTGCCGCGTCCCGAGGTCCGATAGCGGAATGGCCACGATGTCTGCCCCGTCGGCAATCGCCGCCACGCGGCCGGTCATGACTGGCTTTTCCTGCGGATTGGTGGACCGACGGCCGATCTCGCGCCACGCCCCGGCCGCATTCTGCACCGCGCTTGCGCGCATGGTGAAGGAAAGCGTGTCGCGGTTGATCTTGTGCAACAGGCCCGAGCCCATCCCGAACGAGATGTTTTCCGCCGAAAAGCCCATGCCCTCCAGCCGTCCCAGGATCATCTGGATATCCTGGATCGAGACGCCGTCGGACTGGATCACCCGCACATTGGCATCCAGCACCTTGAAGCCCTTGCCATTCAGCCGCGTACCATAGGCATAGGCCAGTTGCGCGACCACCTGCACGGGTGTGTCGATCGGATCGCCGCTGTCGGGACGGACCACGAGCGTCGCGCCGGCCGCGCGCACTTTTGTCTGCAGCTTCTTGCCCCAGATTTCGGTCACGGCATTGTGCAGGTCATAGCTGTCGGAGACGACGGAATAGGCGCCGAACTTGCTGAACTTGTCGATCAGGTGGGAATAGGCGTCCACCTCCCGATCCTGCCCCCAGGCCGTGATTGTACCGTGTTCTGCCGCCGGGATCGAGGATGCGGGCATGCTCGCCCCATAGGCGCGTCGCGCCTGCAGGATGCCGGGAAGCGAATCGGACGAGTGAAAATGCACGAGATGGGCTGCCCCGCCGATGGCCGACTGCTCGACGCTCGACGTGCTGCGGCACCCGTAATCGCTAATCCGGCTCGGCTGCAGCGCCTGCGGATCGTCGGTGGTGCGCTCAAGAAAGGGCAGGATCGCCAGGCGCAGCCGCCAGGCCGTCGTGGCGACCGTCGAGGGATACCAGATGGCCCGCAGCAGCGATGTTTCTATATGCGAGGTGAGCCAAGGCAGGGCAGGGTCGGTATTGACCACCTGCACGATCGGCACGCCCCGTCGCAGTGCCGTGCCTTCCGGCAGCGCCTCGATCCGGAGCGGCAACAGACCGCCATGGGCCTCAACGATATGCAGCCACCCCGCCTTATCGAAAGGTTGGCCATGGGCGGCAGCCACCTCTTCGGCTTCCGCCACATCCATCCGCGTTACCGGTTTCGACAGGTAGTCCTTGAGAAACATCTGCAGCCCGAAGAACATCACCTCGGGCCGGAACGAACCACCGCGCGTCGTGACAAAGGCGCTGACGGCCCGCGTATCCTGAGGATACTGAAGATAGGTCCCGAGTTTGTAGCTGTCCGTGTTCAGGATGAGATTGGATGTCATGCTGGCGCCCATAAAAGTTGTGCGGCGCAAGGCCGCCGGCAGGCAGTTTGCCAGTCCAGGTATGCGCGAAGCTTGAGCGTCCAGGGCAGCTCCGATGGAATTAGCGTTTCGTTAACCATGTTTTGCGACACTCGCCCTTGAAGCAGGAAGACGCGCCGCCGCTTTGGAGGTTCCCCTTAGCCGTTTGACGAGAGGCAAAGGAGCCCGTGCAGCGACTGGCGCCCTGAACGCGAGAGGTCGCCATGCTTGGTCCCGTCAGCGCCCAGACGAACCTGTATCAGCCCATTTCGGAGAACCGCACCGTCGCGGAAAGCCGCAACCCTGATCGCGTGGCCGCTCAGGTGACGGAAGAACCCTATTCGACGAGTGCGGCAACGGCCATTGCTGGCAATCTCAACATCATGCTGCTGAGCGCGCCTGAGCGCATGTCGCAGAACCTGGTCATCCTCACGGAGGTTCTCGCCTCTGTGCTCAAGATGAAGCAGGAACCCAACGAACCTCTCACAGCCTTTGCCGCGCGACTGATCGATGCCATCGCAACTTTGGCCCCGGCAGAACAGCAAAAACTGAGGGCTCTCCTGTCCGAGGCCTTTGCCGGCCTGCAATTGCGAACCCTGCTCCAGGCGCTGCGAAATCCCCAGGGTCCGGAAGCAGCGACGCTCGCGATCTATCTGGAACTTTATCGCCAGAAGGAGCGAGACCCCGGCGCCCGCGCGATCATTTCTTCCTATCGACAGAATGGCGATCTGACCCGCGCGCCGCCCCTTGCGGAGTCCGCCAACACCGTCCGCACGCCAAGACCGTCTGCGTCCCTGCCGACGGGCCAGACGGCGTCGCTCGTATCCGCAACAGCCGGACCTTCGAGACCGGCAGAAACGCCCATCTTCGCTGCGGCCACAGTCACAGGGCAGGCGGAAGAAGAAGAGCGGGCCACTGTCAGGGGGGCTGCGTCACCCGGTGATGCAAATGCTGCGGGCGAAGGCGGTGATTCGGAAACGCTTTCCCGTCTGCGCCAGATGCGCGCCAGCATGGCCGCGTCCGCCGAAACGTTGCCCGCCGCGACCATTTCCCCCTCGATAACGGAACGCGCAAGCCCCTCTGTTGCGGCGCTGGCAGAAAGAGAGCCAGATGTCGAGGCCGAGGCCGATCCTGCTAAACTTACCGTGCTGCCCGCCACGCAAGATACCGAAGAAGGATTAGACGGCAGGGACGATGTCGCCCACCCGCTGCCGGCGCCGGTTGCCGGTACGTCCTCCTCACCGCACCCGTCGCTCCCGGCGCATCTTCTGGAGGAAGTGGCCGAAATCGAGCTTATCCGCACCCTTTTGGCGCTTTACGCTGCCGAGGATCAACCGGACATGGCGAACCTCGCCTTCGAAGCTCTGATGGCCGACAGACCGGAAGAGCCGGAGCCAACGATCAAGCCATCAACGGCCTCCGTGCTACCGGAGAGCGTAATCAATGAGGTTGATCTCCCGTCAGCAGACCGTCCCGTCCACCTGGAGGAGCGCCTCGCCCTCACCACGTCGATACCGCTATCGGACCATCAGGAGCCCAGCCGGAGCGGGATCCATGGCAATGGTCTGCCGCTCGCCTTCGTCAATTACGTGATTGAAACGGATCATGATCCCGTTCCCGTCAAGGCAGTCCGGAAGGACGCCGAGGATGACGCGGAGCCCGAACAGTCCGCTGAAGACGACAGGAACGAGGCATCCGGAGACGAGCCTTCTGGCCAGGATCCGCGAAATACCCTTGAGACGTCAGGCGCAGAAATCGAAGCCGACGAGACCGACGGTCAGCCCGATCTCGACCCCGCGACCTCTTCTCTAGATGCGGCAAATGTCATCGCAACCTTGCCCTCTCCCGAACCGGACCCGGCCCAGGCGCTCTATCTGCGTCTCTCCGATTTCGTCTGAACATCCGCCGATGATGCAATAAAAAACCCGCCGGGATCGCTCCCGGCGGGTTCTTTTATTCAGTCAACAGCGAGGATTAGTCGTTGTTGCGGTTCTTGAGCGCTGCACCCAGAATGTCGCCGAGCGAAGCGCCAGAGTCGGACGAACCGAACTGTGCGACGGCTTCCTTCTCTTCTGCGATCTCGAGAGCCTTGATCGACAGCATGACCTTGCGGTCCTTCTTGGAGAAGTTGGTGACGCGGGCGTCGACAACCTGACCGACCGAGAAACGCTCCGGACGCTGATCGTCACGATCGCGTGCCAGATCGGCGCGGCGGATGAAGGACGTGATGTCTTCGTGGTTGACCAGCTTCACTTCGATGCCGCCATCGTTGATGCCGATGACTTCGCACGAAACGACGGCGTTCTTGCGCAGGTCGCCGGAAGCGGCGGCATCGCCGACCGAGTCCTTGCCGAGCTGCTTGATGCCGAGCGAGATGCGTTCCTTCTCGACGTCGACGTCGAGAACGACAGCCTTGACCACGTCACCCTTGTTGTACTCTTCGATGACCTGTTCGCCCGGACGGTTCCAGTCGAGATCCGAGAGGTGAACCATGCCGTCAACGTCGCCTTCGAGGCCGATGAACAGGCCGAATTCGGTCTTGTTCTTGACTTCGCCTTCGACTTCAGTGCCGGCCGGATGGCTGTAGGCAAATGCCTGCCACGGGTTCTCGAGGGTCTGCTTGAGACCGAGCGAGATACGGCGCTTCGACGGATCGACTTCGAGAACGACGACATCGACGTCCTGCGTGGTCGAGAGGATCTTGCCGGGATGAACGTTCTTCTTCGTCCAGGACATTTCCGAGATGTGGATCAGGCCTTCGATGCCCGGCTCCAGCTCGACGAATGCACCGTAGTCGGTGATATTCGTGACGGTACCGGAGATCTTCTTGCCAACCGGGTACTTGGCAGCGATGCCATCCCACGGATCCGACTCGAGCTGCTTCATGCCGAGCGAGATGCGGTGGGTTTCCTGGTTGATACGGATGATCTGAACCTTGACCGACTGGCCGATGGACAGGATTTCCGAAGGATGGTTGACGCGGCGCCATGCCATGTCGGTGACGTGCAGCAGGCCGTCGATGCCGCCGAGGTCAACGAACGCACCGTAATCGGTGATGTTCTTGACGACGCCGTCAACAACCTGGCCTTCTTCGAGGTTCTGAACGATTTCAGAACGCTGCTCGGCACGGCTTTCTTCGAGAACCGTACGACGCGATACAACGATGTTGCCGCGACGCTTGTCCATCTTGAGGATTTCGAAGGGCTGCGGGTTGTGCATCAGCGGGGTCACGTCGCGGATCGGACGGATGTCCACCTGCGAACGCGGAAGGAAGGCAACGGCGCCGTCGAGGTCAACCGTGAAGCCGCCCTTGACCTGGTTGAAGATGACGCCTTCAACGCGCTCGCCAGCTTCGAACTTGGCTTCGAGCTTGATCCAGCTTTCTTCACGACGCGCCTTTTCGCGCGACAGAACAGCTTCGCCGAGAGCGTTTTCGATGCGCTCGACGTAAACTTCAACTTCGTCGCCGACCTTGAGCGTGCCGTCCTTGGCGCGTGCACCGAATTCCTTCAGCGCGATGCGGCCTTCGACCTTGAGGCCGACGTCAACGATAGCGACGTCCTTCTCGATGGCGGTGATGATGCCCTTGGCAACATAGCCTTCGGCCAGGTCGGTCTTGGCAAAGGATTCCTCGAGGAGGGCTGCAAAGTCCTCGCGCGACGGGGTAGAAACAGACATGAAATCTCCTAGTCGCATCCATTGGGATGCGGATAGCGCCGGTGGTTCGTGTTGGTCGGGACCAAATCCTCCATCCGCTCTCTGTGGAGAGCTGTCCGGCGCGGGGACGGGGAAGTGGCCAACTGAAACGGAAAACGGCTCGGCCGGTTCCAGATCAGCGCAGTTTTGTCAGGGCAGCGTCGATCAAGACCTTCGCCGCCGAGAATGCGGCCTCTATACTCATTTCGGACGTGTCTAGCAAGTGCGCGTCTTCGGCTGGTTTCAAAGGGCTGTCGGCCCGTCCCATGTCCCGCTCGTCGCGCTTCTTCACATCCTCGAAAATGGCATCGAAATCGGCGCTCGCACCCTTGGCGATGATCTCGTCGTAACGCCGCCTGGCGCGCACCTCCGGAGAGGCGGTTACATAGAGCTTCACCGGGGCCTGCGGGCATACCACGGTGCCGATGTCACGCCCGTCGAGCACGGTGCCGGGCAGACGGGTAGAAAAGGCCCGCTGCGCCTCGACCAGCGCCCGGCGCACCGCCGGCATCACGGCGATCTTCGACGCCGCCTCGCCGATGTCGTGCGCCGAAAGCACATCTCGGTCCAGGCCGCCGAGGTCGAGCTCCCGGGCAACCTTTTCCGCAATCGCCTGGTCGTCGAGCGGCAGCCCCGCATCCAGCAGTGCCTTGGCGGTGGCCCGATAGGTCAGGCCGGTGTCGAGGTGGTGAAAACCGTAAGTCTCGGCAATCCTGCGCGACAAGGTCCCCTTACCGGCGGCCGCCGGCCCGTCGATGGCGATGATCATACCGGTCCTTTCGATCCATGCTTCCCTTTGATGCCTGATACAAAGCTTGGCGCCCCTTGCCAAGCGAGGCGGTGACACGAGCAGTGATTGCCCATGGCGCGGGCCGATCCCAGACGCTCCGGCGTTTCACCCGCAGATTGCCTTTGACAGACGCGGTGGCAGCGATTAAGGGGACCGACTACAGTTTGGCCGGCCTCGTGCCGGGCGCTAGGCGCATGCCCCTATTCTTCACGACTTCATGAGGCTTTGACAGTGGCGAAGGCAGAACTTGGAACGAAACGCACTTGCCCCGACACGGGCAAGAAATTCTACGACCTGAACAAGGACCCGATCGTGTCGCCGTACACGGGCAAGTCCTGGCCGCTTTCCTATTTCGAGGAAACCTCGGTCGCAGCCATCATGGAGAAGGCTGAGGAAGAGGAAGTCGCCGAAGTCGATACCGAAAACACGGATGTCGAACTCGTCTCCCTCGAAGATGCCGACGAGGCATCGGGCGACGACATCCCCGACATGGGCGATGACGACGTCGAGATCGACGGTGATGACGACGACACCTTCCTGGAAGCCGACGAAGACGATGACGACGACGATATGACCGGTCTCATCGGCGTCCCCGGCGACGACGACGAAGTCTGATTTTTCAAGGATTTCGAGCCCGGGTTTAAAAAAATGCCCGGGCTTTCATTTTTCGGCTTGCCATCTCCGACGACCGGAAGTATCAAGCCGCCACCCCGACGAAAGCGGTGCTTTCCACGGGGTTCCCGGAGCCGGAAATTAACCGGTACCCTGATGGGGCTATAGCTCAGCTGGGAGAGCGCTTGCATGGCATGCAAGAGGTCAGCGGTTCGATCCCGCTTAGCTCCACCAAATTTTTCCAAGAATATCTGCTTGTAAGACCGGTGCCGGTCTCAGGTCATCGAGTGTCGGAATATCATCCGTCCTGTGGCCATGACGGGTCCGATCGACCCGCCATCATATCACCGCGGCAACAGCTCCACCTTTTCCCCGTTCTCGCTGCGGTCGATCTGGAACCAGTCGATGATCTTGCGGATCTCTAGCTTCACTTCGCCTTCGCGCAGCTGCAGGCGCAGCGCGTTTTCGGTGATGCCGATCGGCGTTCCGATATAGATGCGGTCATTGCCGGAATCGTCCACGGTGTCGATGGCGAAGCGCATGGTCCACTCCTCAAAAAAGTCCGGTGCGAAGGATGACAGTGGGACGAGCTTCTAGTAACGCCTGCTTGAGCGAAGCTGACGTAACGGAAGGCAGCGTTGGACCCGCAACTTCGCCGATCGGCCGCGCAAGCCTCAGGACCAAGGAGCGACCATGTTCGTATTGTCGAAACTCTTCTGGATGGCCATTCAGCCTCTCTCGCTCGTCTTCCTGCTCTGCATGCTCGCGCTCATCCTGATGCGTTTCCGGCGAATGGCTGTAAGCCTTCTGTCGGTGGCCCTGCTGCTCCTCTTCGTCACGCTCTACACCACGACCGGCTCTTATCTGTTGCAGACACTCGAAGCCCGATTTCCCCGTCCTTCAGCCGATCCCGCAAATGTCGCCTGCATGATCGTGCTCGGCGGTGCCTTCGAAACGGAAGTGACAACGGCCAGAGGCGGCATCGAGCTCAACCAGTCCGCCGACCGCTTCGTCGAGGCGCTCCGGCTGGCACTACTCCATCCGCAGGCAAAGATCCTCGTGTCGGGTGGCGATGGCTCGTTGAGCGGCGCCTATGAGGGAGATGCGGCGGCATCCCTGCGCTTCTTCGGAGCTTTTGGCCTGCCGGCTGATCGTCTCGTGACCGAGATCACCTCGCGAAACACGGATGAAAACGTGCAGAACAGCCGTCAGATTCTCGCGCAAAACGGCCTTGCCGATTGCCTGCTGATCACGTCGGCCTTCCACATGCCGCGTTCGGTCGGCCTGTTCCGCAAGGCGGGTATCACCGTCACGCCATGGCCCACGGATTTCCGCACCACCGGCAAGGTTGGCCTCGGCCTCGATTTCACCCAGCCGACGCGGAACGCCCAGCAGATGGCAACCGCCACCCGCGAATGGCTGGGCCTTCTGGCCTATCGTGCCCTCGGCCGAATCGACGCGGTCTTTCCCGCGCCTTGAGACGTCTTATTTCTTGGAGATCGTCAGAAATTTGGTTCCGCGCACGCGCACGGTCATTTCGCAAGGTTCGGCACCTTCGTCGCGCTCGCAATAGCGCGGATGCATCTTGAGCACGAAGACCATGTTGCCGAAGCGCTTGATGAAGTCATAGGAATACATCTGCGCCGTGGCGATCATGAAATAGCCGCCCTCCTTGACCTGGAGGTAGAAGTTGAACGGGCAGCCCTCGGCGGTGCAGTCGGGACCGCGCACGCCATCGCACATGATTTCGCTGCTATTGGTCACCGCGTCCGGAATGCCGTCATTGTTGATGTCGATCCGGTCGATGAAGCCCGCACCGTATTTCACCTCGCTGCAACGCTTGGCGTAATGCGTCTTCTCGTACATTTCCGGATCTTTCAGCAGTTCCTGCTCTGCCGCCGCATGAGACGCGGACAGCGCGATAGTAAGAGCAATGAACAGGTGCTTGAGGAACGACACGGTCGGTGCTCCGAATCAAATGGCCGCTGGAAGTGCTGAAACTCTAGCCCCTGCGGCTTGCCTCGGCGTTAACGGCGTGATTCAAATCTAGCCGTGCAGTCCCGGAGGGGTGCAAGGGGAGGGGCCTATGTCGCTGTTGTCTTATCTCGATTATGCCGGCGTCGCCCTGTTCGCTGCAACGGGCGCGCTCGCGGCCTCCCGCAAGCAGCTCGACATGATCGGCTTCCTCTTCTTTGCGGTTGCAACCGGCGTCGGCGGTGGCACGGTTCGCGATATCGTTCTGGGGCGTACGCCCGTTTTCTGGGTGATTAATCCCAATTACATCCTCGTCTGCTGTGCCGTCGGCGCTCTGGTCTTTTTCACCGCCCATCTGGTGGAATCGCGGTATCGCCTGCTCATCTGGCTCGATGCCATCGGTCTTTCGGCCTATTGCGTCATGGGTGCGGTCAAGGGGCTGGCCGCCACGGGCTCGCCAACAATCGCGATCGTCACCGGAACCTTGACGGCAAGTTTCGGCGGCGTGCTCCGCGATTTGCTCGCCAACGAGCCCTCCGTCCTGCTGCGCCCGGAAATCTACATCACGGCGGCACTATCCGGAGCGGCGGTCTTTACGCTTGCGAATGAACTGGGCGCACCGCTGTATCTCGCCTCGCTCGCCGGCGTGCTCGCAGCCTTCATCATCCGCGGTGGCGCGCTTTATTTCGGCTGGACCTTCCCGACCTACAAGCGCAGGCCCGGCCGCCATCCGGATGAAGTGATGTGAAGATCAGGCCTGTTTCGGGCGAAGCCGAATAACGACGTCCACATGCGCAATTTCCATTCCCTGCGGCGGTGCCGGCAGGTTCTCGATGGAGATGTTGTTCACGGGGATGTCGAGAACGGTGTTTTCACCTTCGACGAAGAAGTGGTGGTGGTCGGACACATTCGTGTCGAAATAGGTCTTCGCGCTTTCGACCGCGAGTACCCGGATCAGCCCGGCTTCCGTGAACTGATGCAGCGTGTTGTAGACGGTCGCCAGCGAAACCGGGAAGTCGGCGGCGATCGCCTCTTCATGCAGTTCTTCCACCGTCAGATGCCGGTCACCCTTGGCAAACAGAAGACCTGCCAACGCAATGCGTTGCCGCGTCGGGCGCAGGCCCGAACGACGCAGTTTCAGCTCGATGCCGGTCTGGCAGGATGCCATCGTCAAAGACGAACTCCAGTTGTCTGCAAGCATATCTATGCCGTGAGACGGATATAGCCGCAAAACCCGGCGGTTTCAATAGTTTGGGTGGGGACAAGCCGAAACGGGGCCTGCAAGCGCCGATTTTTAGGCCCATTGGGTCTGGTGATGGTCTTTTGCTTCCTGTATGCGACGAAGAAGAAATAGGAAATACCGGCCTCTGGGATGCGCTACGTCGATAGCCGGTGACCGGCAAGGCTTCAATTTGCCGCCGTCTTGGTCTATTGGGTCCGGACATGTGAAGCAGAGGGGGGAAGAAGAAGAACGATGACAACGAGACAATCCAGCTACAATTACGATGAAATCCTCTCCTGCGGTCGTGGCGAACTCTTCGGCCCTGGCAATGCGCAGCTGCCGCTGCCGCCGATGTTGATGGTCCACCGGATCACCGACATCTCGGAAACCGGCGGCGCCTTCGACAAGGGTTACATCCGCGCCGAATACGACGTCCGTCCCGACGACTGGTATTTCCCCTGCCACTTCCAGGGCAACCCGATCATGCCCGGCTGCCTCGGCCTCGATGGCATGTGGCAGTTGACTGGCTTTTTCCTCGGCTGGCTCGGCGAGCCGGGTCGCGGCATGGCACTGTCAACCGGCGAAGTAAAGTTCAAGGGCATGGTCCGTCCGGACACCAAGCTTCTCGAATACGGCATCGACTTCAAGCGCGTCATGCGCGGTCGTCTGGTTCTTGGTACCGCCGACGGCTGGTTAAAGGCCGATGGCGAAACTATCTATCAGGCAACCGACCTGCGTGTCGGTCTGTCGAAGGACAAGGCGGCCTGATCGGCCCCGTCCACACCTGAAGTTCATGAAGAAGGTCTGAGAGATGAGACGGGTTGTAGTAACAGGTCTTGGCATCGTGTCTTCCATCGGTGCCGATGCCGCCGAAGTCACCGCATCGCTGCGGGATGCCAAATCCGGCATCACCTTTTCTCCCGATTTCGCCGAAAACGGTTTCCGTTGCCAGGTCTGGGGCAAGCCGACGCTCGATCCGACCGATCTGGTCGATCGCCGCGCCATGCGCTTCCTGTCCCAGGGCGGCGCCTGGAACCATGTCGCCATGAAGCAGGCGATTGCAGACGCCGGTCTCGAAGACGCCGATTATCAGCAGAACGAACGCGTCGGCATCATCATGGGCTCCGGTGGTCCCTCCACCCGCCAGATCGTCGAAGCCGCCGATATCGTCCGCCAGAACAAGAGCCCGAAGCGCATCGGCCCGTTTGCCGTGCCGAAGGCCATGTCGTCCACGGCATCCGCCACACTCGCCACCTGGTTCAAGCTGCACGGCGTCAACTATTCGATCTCGTCCGCCTGCTCGACCTCGGCGCACTGCATCGGCAATGCCTATGAGATGATCCAGTGGGGCAAGCAGGACATGGTCTTTGCCGGCGGCCATGAGGATCTGGACTGGTCTATGTCGAGCCTGTTCGACGCCATGGGTGCCATGTCGTCGAAGTACAACGACACGCCCGCAACGGCATCCCGCGCCTATGACGTCTCGCGTGACGGTTTCGTCATCGCAGGCGGCGCCGGCGTTCTCGTTCTGGAAGAGCTGGAGCATGCCAAGGCCCGTGGCGCCAAGATCTATGCCGAAGTCGTCGGCTATGGCGCAACCTCCGACGGTTACGACATGGTCGCTCCCTCGGGGGAAGGTGCGATCCGCTGCATGCGTCAGGCGCTGGCGACTGTCACTGGCGAAGTCGATTACATCAACACCCACGGCACCTCGACGCCAGTGGGCGATTCGAAGGAAATCGGAGCGATCCGCGAAGTCTTCGGCGATAAGATCCCGCACATCCAGTCGACCAAGTCACTGACTGGTCACTCGCTCGGTGCCGCCGGCGTGCAGGAATCGATTTACGGCCTGTTGATGATGCAGGAAAAGTTCATCGGCGAGAGCGCCCACATCACCGAACTCGATCCGGAATTCGAAGGCGTGCCGGTCGTGCGCAAGCGCATCGACAACGCCAAGATCGACACGGTCCTGTCGAACTCCTTCGGCTTCGGCGGTACCAACGCCACGCTCGTCTTCCAGCGCCACAACGGCTAAGGCTCAGGCGAGCAATTGCTGACGTTTAAATGGGGTGGCTTCGGCTGCCCCATTGTCGTTTGGAGAAGGCGTCCAACCCAACAACGGAAAAGGCCTGGCGCGTTTCCGCACCAGGCCATCGCCATCCGAAGTGGTCCGCCAGCCGTGGGAGCACGGCTTACTTCGGTTGAAAGGGATCGGTGTGCTTGATGACACCCATCAGCATGGCAATGCTGACAGCGTGAAACAGGTTGCGCGCCTCGAGCTTGATCTGCGCGGAGGCCAGTGCATTGCTGACGTCTTCCTGTGACAGCACGAGGATATTGCCCGCATCCTCCAGCCGCTTGCCTTCTGCGACGAGTTGCAGACAACGAATTTCCCTGTCGGTCAGCAAGGAGAAACCGGGCTCCTGCCCGAGCGCCTTATGGGGATCGGTCATCATCATTGTCATTGCTGGGAAGTACCATGGGAGAATGCCATGCAAGCCATGGCGTCAGCGCGCGGTTATACGGAGATCGCGAGGAATGTCCTTAACCCTGAGCGCCAAAAACTTATCGGCGCACGCTAATAAAGCGCTTAATGGAGAGCCTTGTTTTTCAGGCTGTCCCGATGACACCGCATCCCGTCGCTCTTGTCAAGGAGTCAGCCTCTAAGCCGACTTTCGCTCCCGCACTTCGCTCGGTGTCGAACCGAACCAGCGCGTAACCGAGCGGGTGAACGCACTCGGCGCGGAATAGCCCAGCCGGTAGCAGATTTCCGAAATGGGCAATTCGCTCTCGGTCAGGAGATTGTAGCTGACATCCCGCCGGATGCCGTCGCGAAGTTCGTTGAGGCTCGTGCCATGTTCTGCCAGCCGTCGCTGGAACGTCCGCTCCGACAGGCCGAAATAGGGGGCGATCTCGGAAAGCGGATAGTCGTCCTGCGAAACATGCACCAGAAGATGTCGTCGAACCTGATCGACAAAGTCGCTTGGCAATTCAGCGGTGGGGGGCCTCAGGCTCCGGCACTGCAGGTCCATCAGCTCGAAGAGCCGCCGGTCGCCGGTCGGATTGTGGGTCTCCAGAAAGGCCTGCGGAAAATGCACGCAGTTCATGCCGGCACCGAAGCTGACGCGTTTTGACAAATAGTGCCGGAAGGGCTGGAGATTGCGCGGTCGTGGCCGTTCGAGCTCCACCTCGACGAAATCTGCCGTGGCGCCCGCCAAGTCTCGCACCCGCTGCATGACGAGCCCGACAGACATGTCGACATACTGGTCACGTTTGACGATGATCGGCGCAAACGTCCACGACAGATGCGCGCCCTGCGCGTCGGTCACCAGCCGGGAGTAGCTGGTATGGGTAACGTATTGGATATGCTGGTCGAGGAAGCGGACGAGATCGAGCCCTGTTGGTGCCGACATCAGGCCATAGCCGAAGGGACCGGTCGATCCTGCTTCGTAGGCCTTGACGCTGGTCACGCCGAAAGCCTCGTCATTGGAGAGAAGCGCACAGGCCTCCAGAAGCCGGCACAGGCGATCGAGACTGATCCGCGCCGTCATGTCCTGGAAACAGGCCGGATCGATCTCCAGCGCCTTGCAAATGGGGTTGATATCGATGCCGTAGGATTGTGCATGCACGACCACGGCGGAGGCAAGGCCTGCCACAGTCGTCAATTCATCGGTGAGGTTCCGACCGGACATGCCATTCCCTGTCGCCCAAAGGGAAGATCTTGGCATGAAATGGTAAGGCAAGGCGCGCACAGAGTCGAGCGCTCACCCCTGGTCAAGCTATCACTCCGGCGTGAAACCGGACCGGATCAGCGCTTGGCCCAAAGCACCTTGAAGCGCGCATTGCGGCAGACCTCGCCATGCTGCTTGAAATGGGTCGCCAGCACCGGCTCATAGGGCAGGCCGCGATTGGCAACCATCAGCAGGCTGCCACCATTGCGCAACGCGTCGAATGCCGCCTTGATCATCGCAGCACCAATCGAAGGCTCGGCGGCATGCCCTTCGTGGAAAGGCGGGTTCATGATCACGAGGTCGTACTTCTCCTTGGTCGGCTCGGCGGCCAGATCCTGCCAGAAGAAGCGCGTGGTGAGATCGGGATGGTTGCGGGCGAGATTGCGCTTGGCATGCTCCAGCGCCGCATGGCTCGCCTCGAACAGATCGATGCGGTTGGTTCGCGGGGAAGCCTCTGCCAGCATCACCGACAGATAGCCCCAGCCGGCGCCGAAATCGGCGGCATTGCCGTCAAAGTCCGTCGGCAGACGGCTCGCGAGCAATTCAGATCCCTCGTCGACATGGGCATGCGAAAACAGGCCAGCCTTGGTCTCGAAGCGTCCCTCGATCATGACGGTCTTGGCCGTCAGCGCGGCGATCGCAGCCGACATATCGGCGGGAACGGAGAACCAGACGGCGACGCCGTGATATTTCGGCGTCGAGTCCGGCGAGAGGCCCAGCCGGTCGAGTTGCTTGCGCAGCGGCAGGATGCCTTCTTCCTTGGCGCCCGCGATCATGATCAGGCCCCCCGCCTTCACGCGACGCAGCGCCTCGGCAATATGGTCCTCGTTAAGACCCTTGTGTTTGCTGCACAGGATCAGCGCACCGTCGAAATCTTCGCCGTCGACGGTCGCCACCGGCTTCTGGTGGCTCATCTCCAGCCGTCGGAATTCTGGCCGGAAGTCCTGCACGACCGTGAGCTTCGCCTCGAAACCCTCAGGCTTGGCGAAGCCGGCCTCGGCGCCGAGAAAGAGAAAGCGCTGATCTGCGCCGGGCAGCGGAACCGCTTCGGTCGCAAAGGGATGAAACAGGGTCTTCAGCGTGTCGTGGCTCATGGCTTGGTCTTCTCTTCGGGCGGACGTGCAGGTTGTGGGGCGTACGAAAAAGGCGCGGGATATCTCCCGCGCCTCGGATTGGATCGAACGAAAGCGCGCTTATTCAGCGGCGGTTTCGCCGTCCTTCTTCTCAGCAACGATTTCCTTGCCGGTCGTCTGGTCGACAGCCTTCATCGAAAGGCGAACCTTGCCGCGCTCGTCGAAGCCCATCAGCTTGACCCAGACCTTGTCGCCTTCCTTGACGACGTCGGAGGTCTTGGCAACGCGCTCGGACGCCAGCTGCGAGATGTGCACGAGGCCGTCACGCGAACCGAAGAAGTTGACGAAGGCGCCGAAGTCGGCGGTCTTCACAACGGTACCTTCGTAGATCACGCCAACTTCCGGTTCGGCGACGATCGAGTGGATCCACTTGCGGGCCGCTTCGATTTCCTTGCCGGAGGACGAAGCGATCTTGATCGTGCCGTCGTCTTCGATGTTGATCTTGGCGCCGGTCTTTTCGACGATTTCGCGGATGACCTTGCCGCCCGAACCGATGACTTCACGGATCTTGTCGACCGGGATGTTCATCACTTCGATGCGCGGAGCGAATTCGCCGAGCTGGCCACGGCTTTCGGTCAGTGCCTTCGCCATTTCGCCGAGGATGTGCTTGCGACCGCCCTGGGCCTGGCCGAGAGCGACCTTCATGATCTCTTCGGTGATGCCGGCGATCTTGATGTCCATCTGCAGCGAGGTGATGCCGTCGGCAGTACCCGCAACCTTGAAGTCCATGTCGCCGAGGTGGTCTTCGTCACCCAGGATGTCGGAGAGAACCGCAAAGCGCTCGCCTTCGAGGATGAGACCCATGGCGATACCGGCAACCGGCTTTGCCAAGGGAACGCCGGCGTCCATCAGGGCAAGCGAAGTGCCGCAGACGGTTGCCATCGAGGACGAGCCGTTCGACTCGGTGATCTCGGAGACGACACGCAGCGTGTAGGGGAACTGGTCAGCCGACGGCAGCATCGGGCGGATAGCGCGCCAGGCGAGCTTGCCATGGCCGATTTCGCGGCGGCCCGGGGAGCCCATGCGACCGGTTTCACCGACCGAGTAGGGCGGGAAGTTGTAATGCAGAAGGAAGCGTTCCTTGTACATGCCGGTCAGGCTATCGACATACTGTTCGTCTTCGCCAGTGCCGAGCGTGGCGACAACGATCGCCTGCGTTTCGCCACGGGTGAAGAGGGCCGAACCATGCGTGCGCGGCAGGATGCCGACTTCCGAAACGATGGCGCGAACCGTTTCCAGGTCACGGCCGTCGATGCGGCTCTTGGTGTCGAGGATGTTCCAGCGAACGATCTTCGCCTGCAGGTGCTTGAAGACGGCGCCGATGACTTCAGCCGAATATTTTGCCTCTTCGCCTTCCGGGAAGAAGTGAGCCTTCACCTTGGCCTTGACGGCGTCGACGGCAGCGTAACGATCAGCCTTCTGGGTGATCTTGTAGGCGGCGCGCAGCTCGGTTTCGGCAATCGAAAGCATTTCGGCTTCGAGAGCGGAATGATCTTCCGGTTCGAATTCGCGCGGTTCCTTGGCAGCCACTTCGGCAAGCTTGATGATCGCGTCGATGACCGGCTGGAAACCGCGATGGCCGAACATGACGGCGCCAAGCATGACGTCTTCGTTCAGTTCCTTGGCTTCCGATTCCACCATCAGAACGGCGTCCGACGTGCCGGCGACGACGAGGTCGAGCACCGATTCATCCATCTCGTCGAGATGCGGGTTGAGAACATATTCGCCGTTGATGTAGCCGACGCGTGCACCACCGACGGGGCCCATGAAGGGCACGCCGGAGAGCGTCAGCGCAGCCGAAGCGGCAACCATCGACAGGATGTCCGGATCGTTTTCAAGGTCGTGCTGAACGACGGTAACGACGACCTGGGTGTCGTTCTTGTAGCCTTCCGGGAAGAGCGGGCGGATCGGGCGGTCGATCAGGCGGGAAACCAGCGTTTCCTTTTCCGACGGACGACCTTCGCGCTTGAAATAGCCGCCCGGGATCTTGCCGGCGGCATAGGTCTTTTCCTGGTAGTTGACGGTGAGCGGGAAGAAGTCCTGGCCCGGCTTCGGCGACTTGGCCGAAACGACGGTGGCGAGAACAACGGTTTCACCATAGGTGGCGAGAACGGCGCCGTCGGCCTGGCGGGCGATCTTGCCCGTTTCCAGCTTCAGCGGGCGGCCTGCCCACTCGATTTCAACGCTGTGAACATCAAACATATCTTGTCCTTCATATGCAGCACCGGGCCGCCGGTGAAGGGGGCTCGCAGCATCTGCAATGTGCTGACGCGATCACGGGCAAGACAGTGGGAGGCTTCGGATCCGGCGGGTCATCCCGCAATTCGCCTTTGGCGCGGAAGCATCCAACAATCCTGCCCCATGACAGGTCATCGGTTGGTATCGACAGGACCGGCCCATCCGGCCTGTCAGTCGTCTCGGGCAAATCCATGCGCGGGACGGGGGTCGGGTTCATTGGCCTGACCCGGAAAGGCAACCGGCGGATCTTCGAGACGAAGATCCGCCGGGAACTGTTTAGCGGCGGATGCCGAGACGGGTGATCAGGCTGGTGTAACGAGCCTCGTCCTGCTTCTTGACATAGTCGAGAAGCGAACGGCGGGTCGAAACCATGGTCAGAAGGCCACGACGCGAGTGGTTGTCCTTCTTGTGACCCTTGAAGTGTTCCGTCAGGTTGGTGATACGCTCGGTCAGGATTGCGACCTGAACTTCCGGAGAACCGGTGTCGCCTTCCTTGATTGCGTATTCCTTGATGAGGGCGGCCTTGCGCTCTGCAGTGATCGACATCGTGGATCCTTTCTAGAATAAGGAGAAACAGGTCGCCAAACGCCGGGATGTCGTCCAGCATTGGCCGTGAATGCATGCGCCATAGGCACAAGCTGGTGCCGCCTATACTCTATTCCCGGGCATAAGGAAAGATGCCAAAGAAAAGAGCAGGCGGCGGCAGATTTTTCAGTTGAACACCCGACGCGGATGAAACTCACCGCCGGCAATCTCGCCGATCGCAATCAGCTTGCTGCCGGATAGCGCCACCGCCTCGGGTTCGGAAACCGGCGCATCCCGTCCGCGCACGATGATCGGATTGCCCATCCGCAGTCGATGCGCCTGATCTTCGGTGATCCGAAGCTGGGGCAGGGCCGACAGCGCTTCCGCCGTATCGACGAGGAAGGCATCGAGTGCCGCGAGACGCTCGTCCTTGTCCTCGATCGCTTCGAGCGCGACGAGATCGGCGAGCGGCACCATCATCTCCTCGGCAAAGGGCGCAACATAGCTGCGGCGCAGCTCGGAGATATGGCCGTAGCAACCGAGGTCACGGCCGAAATCACGCGCAAGCGAGCGCACATAGGTGCCCTTGCCGCATTCCACTTCGAAAAAGGCCCGGTCGGCCTCGCATTTCAGCAGCGTCAGCCGGTGAACCTCGACCTCGCGCGACGGGATCTCGACCGTCTCGCCTTCCCGAGCAAGGTCGTAAGCGCGCTCGCCGGCGATCTTGATCGCGGAAAACTGCGGCGGGATCTGGTGGATGACACCCGTATAAGTCGGCAGCAGGGCGCGGATCGCTTCTTCGCTCGGACGCTGGTCGGAGCTCTCGGTCACTTCGCCCTCGAGGTCATCGGTCGAACGCTCTTCACCCCAGGTCACGGTGAATTCGTAGATCTTCCGCCCATCCATCACGTAAGGCACGGTCTTGGTCGCATCGCCGAGCGCGATCGGCAGCATGCCCGATGCCAGCGGATCGAGCGTGCCGGCATGTCCCGCCTTCTGGGCGTTGAACAGCCATTTGATCTTGCCAACCGCCTCGGTCGAACCGAAATCGACAGGCTTGTCGAGGATGAGCCAGCCCGAAATCGGACGGCCCTTGGGCTTTCTGGGTTTGGACATGGATGTCTTTTCTTAGTCTTGTTCGTCGTCGGAGCCGAGGTCGCGCTGAACCTCAGGCGAGCGAAGCAAAGCGTCGATCTTCTGGTAATTGTCGAAGCTGGTATCGTCGCGGAACCGCACTTCCGGCATATATTTCATCTGCCGAAGTTGCCCGCCGATCCGCCCGCGAATAAACTTCGCATGTTTGTTGAGCGCCGCGATGACGGCATCATGGTCGGAAACCCCAAGCGGCGCCACATAGGCGGTCGCCATCTTAAGATCCGGCGACATGCGCACTTCAGACACCGAAATCACCGTTTTTTCGATGACGTCGTCATTCACTTCCCCGCGCTGAAGCACCTGAGTGATGGCGGCACGCACCTGCTCGCCGACGCGCAGCATGCGCTGCGAAGGTGCCGAAGAGGTTGGTTTTGTCATGGTCGTCTTGCCTTTCGCATCGGTCATGCAGTCCACAAAGCGGTTGCGTCCGGATGCATCGGATGAAGTCGTCTGGAGCCGGCCTGTGGAACAGGCGGCACCTTCTCGAAATACAGCGAGCGCCGGAAGATCCGGCGCCCGAAGTAGATCGTGTCGAAGCGGCCGCGCTTAGAGCGTACGCGTGATGTGTTCCACGCGGAAGCACTCGATCGTGTCGCCGGCGCGGATGTCTTCGTAGTTTTCGAAGGCCATACCGCATTCCTGACCCATCGGCACTTCGGACACTTCGTCCTTGAAGCGCTTGAGCGTCTTGAGCTTGCCTTCGTGGATGACGACGTTGTCGCGCACCAGACGCACACCCGCACCACGTTCGACCTTGCCTTCGATGACCCGGCAACCCGCGACCTTGCCGGTCTTGGTGATGTTGAACACCTCGAGGATCTCGGCATTGCCGAGGAAGGTCTCGCGGCGCTCTGGAGAGAGCAGGCCCGACATCGCTGCCTTCACGTCATCCACCAGATCGTAGATGATGTTGTAGTAGCGGATCTCGATACCGCCACGCTCGGCTGCCGTGCGCGCCTGTGCATTGGCACGAACGTTGAAGCCGATGATCGCGGCGTCCGAAGACTCAGCCAGTGCGATATCCGATTCCGTGATGGCGCCCGCACCCGAATGGACGATCCGGGCCCGCACTTCGTCGGTGCCAAGCTTGTCGAGGGCAGCAACAATGGCTTCGACGGAACCCTGCACGTCACCCTTGATGACCAGCGGGAACTCCTTGAAGCCCGTGTTCTGCAGCTTGCTCATCATCTGTTCGAGCGAACCGCGCTGACCGGACTGGCGGGCAGCCGCCTTGTCGCGCGCCAGGCGCTGGCGGTACTCGGAGATTTCACGAGCGCGTGCCTCGTTTTCAACGACCGCAAAGCGGTCGCCGGCAGCAGGCGTACCCGACAGGCCGAGGATTTCGACCGGCATCGCCGGACCGGCTTCCTTGACGTGAGCACCCTGGTCGGTGACGAGCGCGCGAACGCGGCCCCACTGATCGCCGGCAACGATGATCTGGCCCGGCTTCAGTGTGCCCTTCTGGACGAGAACGGTCGCAACCGCGCCGCGGCCACGATCGAGCTGGGCTTCGATGACAACACCCTCGGCGGTTCGCGTCGGGTCGGCCTTGAGGTCGAGAATTTCGGCCTGCAGAAGCACGGCTTCGAGCAGCTTGTCGAGGTTGAGCTTGTTCTTCGCCGAAACTTCGACGTCGAGCACTTCACCGCCCATGGATTCGACGAAGACTTCATGCTGCAGAAGTTGCTGGCGAACCTTTTCGGGGTTTGCCTCATGCTTGTCGATCTTGTTGATCGCCACGATGATCGGCACATTGGCCGCCTTGGCGTGGTTGATCGATTCAATCGTCTGCGGCATCACGCTGTCGTCGGCTGCAACCACGAGGATCGCGATATCCGTCGCCTGGGCGCCACGGGCACGCATCGCGGTAAAGGCGGCGTGGCCGGGGGTATCGATGAAGGTGATCTTCTGGCCGTTCTGCTCGACCTGATAGGCGCCGATGTGCTGGGTGATGCCGCCGGCTTCGCCTGAAACGACCGAAGTCTTGCGGATCGCGTCCAAAAGCGAGGTCTTGCCGTGGTCAACGTGACCCATGATGGTGACGACCGGAGGACGCGATACCAGCTCGCCTTCGTCGTCCTTGACGTTGAAGATACCTTCTTCGACGTCGGATTCAGAGACGCGCTTGACGGTGTGGCCGAATTCGGTCGCGATGAGTTCGGCAAGGTCGGCGTCGATGACGTCGCCCGGCTTCATCATCTGGCCTTCCTTCATCAGGTACTTGATGACGTCGACGGCGCGCTCGGACATGCGCTGCGACAGTTCCTGAATGGTGATGGTCTCAGGCAGGATGACTTCGCGCATGACCTTTTCGCGCGTTTCCTGCATCTGGCTGCGGCGGAACTTCTCCTGCCGGCGGCGCATGGCAGACAGCGAACGGCCGCGCGACGTACCGTCGTCATCGACATTGGCGGTCGTAACGGTCAGCTTGCCACGGCGACGGTCTTCCTCGACCTTCGGACGGGCAGGCACCTTGGCGACGACAGGCATGGCGACCTTGCCACGGCCCGGAATTGTCCGGGGCGCAGCGCGGCCTTCATCCTCGTCATTTGTCTTGCTTCTGCGCACGAAGCCGGGCGCGCCGGGCTGCGGGATTGCCGTGCGGTTCACCGGAGCGGGCGCGGCAGCCACTGGCTCTGCAGTGGGCTCGGCGGCAACTTCCGGTTCCGGCTGCGGCTCGGGCTGCGGTTCTGCGGCGCGGCGTGCAGCTTCTTCGGCTGCCAGGCGAGCGGCTTCCTCGGCTTCGGCCTTGCGGCGCGCCTCTTCGATCACACGCTGCTTGGCTTCCTCGACTTCGCGAACCTGGGCTTCTGCCAGCGCGCGACGACGGGCTTCCATCTCGCCGGCCGACAGGTCGTGCAGCACGGCGCCGCGAGGACGCTCCTGCTGACGAGGCGGCTGCGAAGGCTGCGGGCGCTGCGGCTGCGAGGACTGAGGACGCTGCGGCTGCTGGGGACGCTGCGGCTGCGGCGTCGGCTGATGCACGCGGGTCGGCGTCGGGGTGGGGGCAGCGGCCGGGCGGGCAGCGACGGGTGCCGGTGCCTGAGCCTGTGCCGGGGCAGGTGCCTGAGCGGCAGGTGCTGCAATGGGTGTAATGGGCTTTTCGTCCAGCGGACGGGTCGGGCGGCGCTTCACCGTCTCGACGACGACCGACTTCGTACGGCCGCGCCCCATGTCCTGGCGCACGGTACCCTGGCTCAACCCCGAGGGCTTCAGGGTGAGTGTCTTCTTCACGCCGATTGTCTTGTCGTCTTTGTTGTCGGTCATTCCGTTCCCGTTCCTTCGAGCGAGGCCGGATGCCGAGCATCAGACCACGCCGTTCACATACTGTCCTAAACCACGGAGGCCGGCTTTCGCCGGTGACCGCGTCATTGTGGTTTCGGGCCAGCGCTCGAGACCTGCAGCACCGGGCCGCGATAGGTTTCGAGCAGAGTTGCGCGTTTCACTACACCTTCACCCGCCTGCCCTGCAAGCGCGCAAGCGTGCATAAACGCATTCTGGCCCATCAGTTCGTCCAATTCCGCCCCGCTCAGAAGATGGAATGCGGGAATTTCCGCATCGGCTCCTGTTCCGAGGTGCCAGGCCTTTCGGGCCTGGTCGATCTTTCTTACGCCGTCTGCCGCCGCGTCCTTCGAATGGAACACGGCGATCGCTTCTCCGCTTCTGACCGCTGCCTCAACCTTGGCAGCGCCATTGATGAACTGGCCGGCCTTGCGCGCCATGTTCATCATGCCCGTCAGCTGTGCGACCAGCAGACGGTCGACGGCAGCTCCGAGTTCCGGATCCGCCTTTACGTCTCGTTTCAGGGCGCGGGCGAAGAGCTTCTTCGCCACGGCCTTGTCCACCGCCTCGCGGCGGGGGCTTACCCAGCATCCCCGGCCCGGAAGCGTCCGCTTCAGGTCGGGAACGATCGTACCGTCAGGTGCCGCCACGAACCGCAACAGCGTATCGGGAGATCCGCTGTCACGGGTGACGATGCACATCCGTCCGTTCGCATCGGAGAGGTCGAAATCGTCCCCTGTCTCCGGCGCGTCGGGCGTCAGCGCGGTCATCACGCCTCTTGCTCGGCGTCGACTTCGCCTTCCACTTCGGCCTCAGCCGCTTCGGCAGCGAGATCTTCCTCGGTGATCCAGCCGGCCGACAGGCGCGCCTGCACGATCATGGCTTCCGCCTCGGCACGCGAGATGTCGAACTTCGAGAACAGACCCTCGAACTTCTTCGTCTCGCCATCCTTGCGTTCGCTCCAGCCGATCAGGTCGTCGGCTGCGCAGCCGGCAAAGTCCTCGATCGTCTTGATGCCGTCTTCGCCGAGCGCGACCATCATCGCCGAGGTCATGCCGTCGATCTGGCGCAACTCGTCGGCAACGCCGAGTTCGCGACGCTTGGCGTCCATTTCGGCCTCGATCTTGTCGAGATATTCGCGGGCGCGGGTCTGGATTTCCTGCGCCGTGTCTTCGTCGAAACCGTCGATCGAGGCGATTTCGTTCAGGTCCACATAGGCCACTTCTTCAACCTGCGCGAAGCCTTCCGAGGCCAGAACCTGGCCGACCATCTCGTCGACGTCGAGCGCATCCATGAACAGATTGGTGCGTTCGTTGAATTCCTTCTGGCGGCGTTCCGATTCCTCGGCTTCCGTCATGATGTCGATGTCCCAGCCAGTCAGCTGCGAGGCCAGACGCACGTTCTGACCGCGACGACCGATGGCGAGCGACAGCTGCTCGTCCGGAACCACGACTTCGATCCGCTCTGCGTCTTCGTCGAGAACGACCTTGGCCACTTCCGCCGGCTGCAGGGCGTTGACGATGAAGGACGCCGGATCCTGGCTCCACGGAATGATGTCGATCTTCTCGCCCTGAAGCTCGCCGACAACGGCCTGAACACGGCTACCGCGCATACCGACGCAGGCGCCGACCGGATCGATCGACGAGTCGTTCGAGATGACGGCGATCTTGGCGCGCGAACCCGGGTCACGGGCAACCGACTTGATCTGGATGATGCCATCGTAAATTTCCGGCACTTCCATGGTGAACAGCTTCACCATGAACTGCGGATGGGTACGCGACAGGAAGATCTGCGGGCCGCGCTGCTCGCGACGAACATCATATACGTATGCACGAACGCGATCGCCATAGCGGAAGGCTTCGCGCGGGATCATTTCGTCGCGACGGATGATGCCTTCGCCGCGGCCGAGGTCAACGATGACATTGCCGTATTCGACGCGCTTGACGGTGCCGTTGATGATCTCGCCGACGCGGTCCTTGAACTCGTCATACTGGCGATCACGCTCGGCTTCGCGCACCTTCTGCACGATGACCTGCTTGGCCGACTGCGCAGCGATACGACCGAAATCCATCGGCGGCAGTGGATCGGCGATGAAGTCGCCGAGCTTGGCGTCGACATTGCGGTCGCGGGCCAGTTCCAGTGCGATCTGGGTCGAGTAGTCCTCGACCTTTTCGACCACTTCGAGAAGACGCTGCAGGCGGATTTCGCCGGTCTTCGAGTTGATGTCGGCGCGGATATTGGTTTCCGTGCCGTAACGCGAACGGGCAGCCTTCTGGATCGCGTCGGCCATGGCGGCGAGCACGATTTCGCGGTCGATCACCTTTTCACGGGCAACGGCATCTGCGATCTGCAAGAGCTCGAGCCGGTTAGCACTGACTGCCATTGTCTTAGGTCTCCGTCTTCACACCCGGGCAACTGCCCTCGGGCTATGGTTCAAACGTTATTCTTCGCTGTCGTCTGCGTCGGTGTCTTCGTCGTTCTGGTTCGCGGCCTGCGCCTTGGCCAGCTTGTCGGCCCGAAGCGCGTCGCGGATCAGATCGTCCGTCAGAATGAGCTTGGCTTCCGCCAGCGTATTGAACGGGATCACCACCCGCGGCTCTTCGCCATAGGCAACCTGATCGCGTTCCAGCGTGAAGCCATCCTGGTTCACATCTGTGATCTTGCCGCGAAACCGCTTGCGGTTGTCCACCAGGATCGAGGTCTCGCACTTGACCAGATGGCCGTTCCAGCGCGTGAAATCGGACTTGCGCACCATCGGCCGGTCGATCCCCGGCGACGAAACTTCAAGGTGGTAAGCCTTGTCGACGGGATCTTCGACATCGAGCACCGGCGAGACGGCCATGGAAACGGCTTCGCAATCTTCGACGGTCATCGTGCCGTCGGTGCGCTCCGCCATGATCTGCAACGTCAGGCCGTTCTGGTTCATCATGCGCACGCGAACCAGGTTGAAATCCATCGCCGCGAGCACGGGCTCGATGATGTCGGCGATACGACGGTCAAGCCCCGTCTCGGTGATGATCCGTGCTTCGCCGGGTCCCGGCTGCGGCATCTGTTCGGACAATCGTTTTACTCCCGATTGGATACGATCGCCAATAAAAAAGAGCGGGTCCTTGCGGGCCCACCCTTCATCTGTCGATCAAGAATTTGAATGTCATATACGCCAGCGACCCGCAGATTGCAAGCTTTTCGCCGAGCTGAAAAACATTCTTGCCTTTGGCGCGTTCACCGTTGCAAGTTCACCCCCGGCTGCTTGCCAGCTCTCTCCCCCTCAAAGGACGAGCCCCCCCGTGCCCGACAGACGCTCCCCTCTTTCTCCCCTCAGCAACGAGTTCTACCGGCGGATCTGGCTTGCCAGCATATCCTCGAACCTCGGCGGGTTGATCCAGGGTGTCGGTGCGGCCTGGATGATGGCCTCGATCTCGACCTCGGAAAACATGGTGGCTCTCGTTCAGGCCTCCAACACCGGACCGATCATGCTGCTCTCGCTGATTGCCGGTGCCGTGGCCGACAGTTTCGACCGCCGCCGTGTGATGATCGCGGCCCAGCTCTTCATGATCACGGTCTCGGCGCTGCTCACTCTTTTTGCCTTTCTTGGCCTCATCACTCCCTGGGTGCTGCTCGGCTTCACCTTCCTGATCGGCTGCGGTACAGCGCTCAACAATCCGGCCTGGCAGGCCTCGGTCGGTGACATCGTTCCGCGCGAAGATCTCGCCGCCGCCGTCTCGCTCAACAGCATGGGCTTCAACATCACCCGCAGCGTCGGCCCCGCCATCGGCGGCATGATCGTTGCCTTTGCCGGCGCGGCGGCCGCCTTTGCCGCCAACACGCTCTCCTATTTCGCCATTGTCTACGCGCTCATCCGCTGGAAACCGAATTATCCGAAGAACCCTCTGCCGCGCGAACAGCTGGGTCAGGCCATCTGGGCCGGCCTGCGTTACGTCTCCATGTCGCCCAATCTCGGCAAGGTGCTGTTCCGCGGCTTCGTCTTCGGCCTGACCGCCACCGCCATCCTCTCTCTGCTTCCCATTGTCGCCCGCGACCAGCTGTCCGGCGGAGCCTTATCCTATGGCGGCCTGCTCGGCGCCTTCGGCTTCGGCGCCATTCTTGGCGCGCTCGGCAACCAGCGCCTGCGCGAAATCCTGTCGAGTGAGGATATCGTCCGCGCCTCCTTCGCCGGCTTTGCGGTCGCGGCCGCCGTCACCGGCATCAGCTCCTCGATCTGGCTGACGGCATTGGCCCTCGTGCTCGCAGGTGCCTGCTGGGTACTTGCCCTGTCGCTTTTCAACACGGTGGTCCAGCTCTCGACTCCGCGCTGGGTTGTCGGCCGTGCACTGTCGCTCTACCAGACTGCCACCTTCGGCGGTATGGCAACCGGCAGCTGGCTCTGGGGAACGGTCGCGGAAAATTCCGGCGCACCGGAGGCCCTCGTCGCCTCGAGCATCCTGATGATGGTTGGCGTCGCCATCGGCTTCTTCCTGCCCATGCCGACTTTCGCCACACTCGATCTCGACCCGCTCAACCGCTTCAACGAACCGTCACTCAGGCTCGATATCCGCCCGCGCAGTGGGCCGATCGTCATTCAGATCGATTTCGAGATTGCCGATGCCGATATGCCGGAGTTTCTGGCGGTCATGGTCGAGCGACGCCGCATCCGGCTCCGGGATGGAGCGCGCAACTGGACCCTCATGCGCGATCTGGAGAACCCTGACATCTGGACCGAGACCTACCACGTCCCGACCTGGGTGGATTACGTGCGCCACAATCACCGCCGCACCAAGGCGGATGCCGAGATCACCGACCGTCTTCTGGAGCTTCATCGCGGCGCATCCCCGCCGCATGTCCACCGCATGATCGAACGCCAGGCCATCCCGTCTTCGGACGACGTCTTCCACCAGCACCCGATCGATCACCCCTAGAAGGTTGGCTGGATCACCGCAGCTTCGATTTTAGCCCCTCGTTGGGATAGCAGGTCGGGCGCATGCCCTGCCGGGCCTGCCATTCGCCGAGCGAACGCCGTGTTTTGTAGCCGGGCAGCCCATCCACCTTGCCGACATCATAACCCTGCGCCACCAGCGCCTTCTGCATGGCGAGCACATCCGAGCGCAGCATCTTTCCAACATCTCCCCAGGCGCCCCTGAAGGCGCCGCCGCCGGAGCCGATCCGGTCGGCCAGGTTTCCGATGAACAGGGCATAGAGGTCGGAATTGTTGTATTCCTTGATCACGTAGAAATTCGGCGTGACAATGAATTCCGGCCCGTTTGTGCCGGCCGGCACCAGCATCATGGCCGACTGGCCGGTTTCGCTCGCCGGAAAACCCTTGCCCGAAACCCGCTTGATGCCTTCGCCGGCCCAGGCGGATACAAGCTTTGCCCGGTCGGGCCCTTCCTGCGCACAGGACACATCGTCCGGAATCGTCACCTCGTATCCCCAGTCGCGACCGCGCTGCCAGCCGCTCTTCACCAGATAATTGGCCATCGAGGCCAGCGCATCCGGCACCGAATTCCAGATGTCGCGCTTGCCGTCGCCATCGAAGTCAACGGCATATTTCAGATAGCTGCCCGGCATGAATTGCGGCTGCCCGAGCGCGCCCGCCCACGACCCCATCATGCGGTCTGCCGGCACGTCGCCGCTTTCGATGATGTGCAGCGCCGAGATCAGTTCCTGCTGGAAGAGCGGCTTTCGCGTCGACATGAAGGCTTTGGTCGCGAGCACGTCGATCGCACGGTACGGCAGTTTGGCCTTGCCATAACCGGATTCGCGACCCCAGATCGCCAGGAGCACCGAGCCCGGCACACCATAGCGCGCCTCGATCTTGCGCAGCGTCGACCCATATTGTCCGGAAAGCGCGCGTCCCGTCGCAGCCAATCCCTGCAATCGCTTCTCGGAAAAATAGCTGGCCGGCGAGGAGAATTCCGCCTGGGTTTGCGCCTGTTCCTTCGGCGGCGTGGTACCCGGCGGCACGAGATCCGGCAGATCCCATTTCAGCGTCGCGCCTTGCATCGTTTTGTCGAAGACGGATTTGCCGATGCCGCCGACTTTCGCTGCCTGCCAGAGATCGGTAGCAATCCAGCGCTGGAACTGCGCCTCGACCTCGCTCTTCGAAGGCGCAGCCGAAGCCGCGGTCGCAGAGGCAAAAATCAGGCCCGCGATCGTCAGCAGGCGGCCTGAAACGGAAAACAGTCGCAGCATGTAAAGCCTCCTCAAAGGAGCGGTCAGATTGCCGTTCTGGCGCGAAGCGCCGCCGACAGCGTGCCTTCGTCGAGATAGTCGAGTTCGCCACCCACGGGCACGCCATGAGCCAGCCGGGTGATCTTCACGTCCAGTCCCGCGAGATGATCGGTGATGTAATGCGCGGTCGTCTGCCCCTCGACGGTGGCATTGACGGCGATGATGATCTCGCGCACTCCGCCCTTCGCCACCCGGTCGATCAGACCCTTGATGTTGAGATCATCAGGCCCCACCCCATCGAGCGGTGAAAGCGTGCCGCCCAGAACGTGATAGGCGGCGTTCATCGCACCCGCCCGCTCCAGCGCCCAGAGGTCGGACACATCCTCGACGACGATGATGACAGACTGATCGCGCTGCACATCGGTGCAGACGGTGCAGGGATCGATCGTATCGATATTGCCGCAGCAGGAGCAGATCTTCACCTTGTCATAGGCTTCGCCCAGCGCATGGCCGAGCGGCCCCATCAACTGGTCGCGTTTCTTGATGAGGTGCAGCGCCGCCCGTCGCGCAGAGCGGGGCCCTAGCCCCGGCACTTTCGCCAGCAGCTGGATCAGCTTTTCGATTTCGGGACCGGTGACTCGTTTTGCCATGGCGGCGTTCTAGCCCATATAAGCAATAAACGGAATCGCAGAACAGGGACTGCCCGATGAAAATCCTCGCCATCTGCCTCGGCCGCCCCGAAATCCTGGCCGGCAAGAAATACAAGACCGGCATCAACAAGCTCGCCATCAGCGGACCGGTCATGCTCGACGCGGAAGGTCTTGTCGGCGACGCGATCCTCAACCGCAAACATCACGGCGGCGTCGATCAGGCCGTCTACATCCAGGGCAGCCTCGATATCGACTGGTGGAGCCGGGACCTCGGTCGCGAACTGCATTATGGCATGTTCGGCGAAAACCTTGTGATTTCAGATCTGGAGAGCCAGATGCTCGCCGCCGGTGACCGCTTCGCCTTCGGCGATATCCTGCTCGAAATCACCTCGCCTCGCATGCCCTGCGCAACCTTTGCCGCCCATATGGGCGATCCGAAGATCGTCAAGCGTTACACACAGGCCGCCCGCCCGGGTGCCTATGCCCGGGTGCTCCAAGGCGGAATGGTCGAGGCTGGCCAGCCTGTCACCTACACCGCCTATGTCGGCGAGCGCGTCACGATGGCGGACATGATGGCGACCTACGGCCGTAAACTCAGCGTCGCAGATCGCGCCCGCTACCTCTCAGCCCCCGTCCATTACAAGACCCGGGAAGCCATTCTCGCTGGCGAGATGTGAGCCTTCGGTTCAGGGCATTTATGTCGATGCACCCGACACGGCAGAGCGGACCAGCGCCTGCGCGGCAAGCCCGGCTTCGTTGAAATAGTCCGGATCGCGATAGAGCATGGCCTGACTGAAGGCGCCGTCGATCAGGAGGCAAACCTGTCTGGCGACGCGCCCTGGCTCCGACACGCCGTTCTCGGTCAAGATCTCCGCAAACCATGCTTCGACACGTTTTTTGTGCTCAACACCGATCTTGAGGGCCGGATGCCCCGGCTGGTTGACCAGTTCCGCCGCCGTGCGCAGGAAGCCGCAGCCCTTCCATCCCGGCTTCCCGGCCTCGGCTTCAAGGTGGTCGAAGATCGCGCCGATCCGTTCTTCGACCCCACCCTCGGCCGCCGCATACCACGCCTGATACCGCTGCAGATTGGGATGATCGCGCAGCCGAAGATAATCGGCGACCAGCTCATCCTTGCTGGTGAAGTGGTAATAGAGCGACCGCTTCGTCAGCCCCGCCGCCTCGGCCACCGCATCGACACTTACCGCGCGAATACCCTCGCGGTAGAACAGCCGGTTGGCGGCATCGATGATCTTCTCGCGGGTGGTGCGTTCGCTGCCCATGCGACGAATGTATACTGACCAGTGAGTATACACAACGAGCAAAACGCGTGATGCTGGCAGCACAATCGGGAGGCCAGCATGGATGGGGAAGAGATCGAGATCAGCTGCGAAGATGGCATCCGCTTAAGGGGCCATCTCTGGCCGTGCCCGGATCCTTCAGCAGCCATCGTCATCATCAACGCCGCCACCGGTGTCGCCGCGCGGTTCTACCATGCCTATGCGCGCTTCCTCGCCGCCCACGACTTCCACGTCATCACCTATGATTATCGCGGCATCGGCCAGTCGCAACCGGAAACGTTGAAAGGCATTGACTTCCGCTGGCGCGATTGGGGCGAGAAGGATTTCGATGCCGTCCTCGCCTTCGCCGCCGAACATTTCCCGCAAAGCCCAGTCTTCGTCGTCGGCCATTCGATCGGCGGCTTCCTGCCCGGGTATGCGGCGCGCGCACAGCGCATCCGCCGGATGCTGACGATCGGCGCGCAATACGCCTTCTGGCCCGACTACCGACCGGCGATGCGCTTGCGTTATCTAATGAAATGGCACCTCGTGATGCCGGCTTTGACAATGCTGCTGGGTTATTTCCCCGGCCGCAGGCTCGGCTGGCTCGAAGATCTACCAAAAGGCGTCGCCCTCGAATGGGCCTTTCGCGGCCGCCGCATAGAAAGGGGCTATACCCCACAGGAGGCTGCGGACCTGCGCTCGCGCTTCTCGGCCGTTGCGGCCGAAATCCTGGCGCTCAGCGTGACGGATGACGATTTCGCCACCCCGTCCGCCATGCGTCGCGTCGCGTCCTACTACGACGGCGCGACCGTTGAGAAGGTCATGCTGCGGCCCGAAGATGTCGGCGCCTCGGAAGTCGGCCATTTCGACCTCTTCCGGTCGCGCCACGAAAACGGCTTCTGGCTCGACACACTCTTATGGTTGCGCGAAGGCGTAAATCCCTGGCCGCATCGCCGGCTCGATTAGAACGGCAGCTTCATGCCCGGCGGCAGCGGAATGCCTGCCGTGACAGATGCCATCTTTTCCTGGGTCTGTGCTTCCACCTTGTCCTTGGCGTCCTTGTGAGCCGCCACGATCAAGTCTTCAAGGATCTCGACATCGTCTTCGTTGAACAGCGACGGATCGATCTTGACGCTGCGCAGTTCGCCCTTGCCGGTGAGCACCACGGTCACCAGGCCGCCGCCGGACTTGCCTTCGATTTCGAGTGCGGCGATTTCCGCCTGCATCTTCTCCATCTTGCCCTGCATTTCCTTGACCTTGCCCATCATGCCCATGATGTCGCGCATCGTCGTCTCCTTGGTCTGGTGTCGATTGGTTTCTGGCGCGCGTGACGCCCTTAGAATTCGATATCGTCGCCCGGAAGAATGTCGCCTTCCGCCGATTCCGCTGCCGCCGGCGGTGCAATCAGCGTGTCGTCTTCCTCGATCTCGCTGGCCTTGATCCTGACATCTGTGATCTTGGCGCCGGGAAAACGCGACAGGATCGCGGCGACATCTGGGTCCTGCCGGGCGTCGAGCAGACGGGCCGCGCGTGTCGAATTCTCCACCTCGACCAGCGTCGGCAAGCCGGCTTCGTTCGACAGCGTCACCCACCAGGTAATCCCCGTCCACTCCGTCAGCCTGAGCTTCAACTCGTTGACGATCGTCGGTGGGCACTGCGCTTCAAGCCGGATTTCCAGCCGGCCCGGCTCGATCTTCACCAGATGCACGAACTGGCGTAGCTGCGCCCGCAGCACCGGGCTCCTGTTCTTGGTGCAGAGGTCGGCAATGTCGTCGAGCGAATTGACCTGCACCAGCATCGCCGGCGCGTCCTGCGCCTTCGGCTGCACCGTCTCCATGCCGCGCGGCAGGGCATCGCCCGCCGGCACGCTCTGCAGATGCGCCACCGGCTGGCTCATTGCCGGGCGAGGTGCAGTGTCCGACGAAGGCTGAGCCACCGCCTGCACGCGCATCGCCATCGAGGCGCCACCACCACCGCCATTCGGGCGCGGTGCAGAGGGCGCGCTCTCGCCGCCGTCGCCGTTCGAAAGTTCCAGCAGGCGTCGCGCCGCATCCTCGGGAGAAGGCAGATGTGCTGCATGCGCGAGCCGGATCAGCACCATTTCCGCAGCTCCGGCCGGGCGGGAAGAGGCCTCGACTTCAGGAATGCCCTTCAGCAGCATCTGCCACATGCGCGACAGCGTGGTGACGGCCACACTGTCGGCCATCTCTCCGCCCCGCACCCGTTCGGCTTCACTGAGCGACGGGTCCTGCGAGGCAGACGGGATATATTTGAGCCGCGTCACCAGATGGGTGAAGTCGGCAAGATCGGTCAGCACCACCGACGGGCTTGCCCCCGCCTCATACTGGCTGGCGAATTCCGAAAGCGCTGCTGCCACGTCGCCGCGCACCACCTGCTCGAAGAGATCGACGATGCGCGCCCGGTCGGCGAGCCCCAGCATCGACCTGACAGCGTCCGCATGCACCACGCCGCCGCCATGGGCAATCGCCTGGTCGAGAAGCGACAACCCGTCACGCGCCGAACCTTCTGCGGCGCGCGCAATCATCGCCAGCGCCTCTTCCTCGACCTCGATGCCTTCCTTCGATGCAATGGTCGAAAACAACCCGACGAGATCGCCGGCACTGATCCGGCGCAGGTCGAAACGCTGGCAGCGCGAGAGAACCGTGATCGGAACCTTGCGGATTTCGGTCGTCGCGAAGATGAATTTCACATGCTCGGGCGGCTCTTCCAGCGTCTTCAACAATCCGTTGAAGGCGGCTGTCGACAGCATATGCACTTCGTCGATGATGTAGACCTTGTAGCGCGCTGAAACCGGGCGATAGCGCACCTGCTCGATGATTTCCCGGATATCGTCGATACCCGTATGCGAGGCCGCGTCCATCTCGATCACGTCGACATGGCGGCCTTCCATGATCGCCTGGCAATGCTCGCCGGGGATACGCAGGTCGATCGTTGGCTTGTCGATTTCGGCGGTCTTGTAATTAAGTGCGCGTGCCAGAATGCGCGCTGTCGTCGTCTTGCCCACGCCGCGCACGCCGGTCAGCATATAGGCCTGCGCAATACGCCCGGTCTCGAACGCATTGGTGAGCGTCTTGACCATCGGCTCCTGGCCGACCATCAGGTCGGTAAAGTCCTTGGGACGATATTTGCGGGCGAGAACGCGGTAACCGCCGGGGGCGGCCTTGGCCTCTGCTGTGGGCTCCAAATCGCTCATCGCGCTGCCAGCTTCCCCTTGCCGCCCAAAGCCGGGCATGGCACGGCCCCTGTCGAAAAAAGGCCGGAAATGAAGATGAGGTGGGAGGCTGGCACGATGACCCGTGCCGCGCTCGTTGGGGCTGCTTCCTTCCGGACCTGACCCGGTTGGCGAGTGGCTCGTCCACCACCAACCTCCCGAGGAGACATATCGGCAATAACGCTGCCAAATGCAAGCCAAGCCGGAAAAAAACTGCTAGGCTTTCTAAAAACGAAAGGGAGAGAAGCCTTGCAGCCATTCGTCCTCGACGCGCGCCTTGCGGAGGATAGCGTGTCGATCCTCAAACTCGGCCTGTGTGACCTGAGGCTCGCCAAGGACAGCCGCTGGCCCTGGCTGATCCTCGTGCCCCAGCGCACCAATGTCTCCGAAGTCTTTGATCTCACGCCACTCGACCAGGCCATGCTGACCTTCGAACAGGTCACCGTTGGCGCCGCCCTGAAACAGGTGACGGGCGCCGACAAGATCAACATCGCCGCCATTGGCAATATCGTCCGGCAACTCCATGTTCATGTCGTTGCCCGCACCGAGAACGATCCCAATTGGCCGAAACCGATCTGGGGTTACGGCACATCCGTCCCTTACGACCAGGCCGCCTTCGACGACATGAAAACCCGGATCCTTGAAGCTCTCCAATGAGAAATTCCATTTTTTCCAGCCGCGCCCCCCATCTGGAACCCAGCGAACTCACCGCCTTTTCCGGCAACCGGCTGAACCGCGACAGCGAGCACCGCGACGAGACCTCGCTTGCATCAGCGCTGAAGGTCGAGGGCACCCATATCCTCGCCTTTTCCGGCACCCAGCTGGTGCTGAAACATGACGGCCAAATCCTCGATCCGCTGTTTGCGCCTTACGAGCTTGCCGCCCTGCAGCCGAATTTCGACGACGCCATCCTGCTTGGCCACCAGGCAAGCGGCGAGCCGCGATTGGCCGTCCCCGTCGCGCTGAAACCGGAAGACCTCTCGGCCGAGTTCAAACCAGCCGATCCCCGCGCTCTGTTCCGTGATGCGCTCGTTGGCGAGGATCTGCTCGGCGAAGTCGCCCAGGCGCTGAGCCTCCTGCGGTGGAATGCCGACAACAAGTTTTGCGGCCGCTGCGGCGCCGCCATGGAAGGTCGCATCGGCGGCTACAAGCGCGTGTGCACGGGCTGTGCCCACGAGATCTTCCCGCGCACCGATCCCGTCGTCATCATGCTCATCGTGGACGAAAAGAAGGATCGCTGCCTCCTGGGTCGAAGCCCACGTTTCCCGGCCGGCATGTATTCGTCTCTTGCCGGTTTCATCGAGCCGGGCGAGACGATCGAAAACGCCGTGCGCCGCGAAACCCGCGAAGAATCCGGCATCACCGTCGGCCGCGTCCGCTACCACGCCTCGCAACCCTGGCCGATGCCGCACCAGCTGATGCTGGGTTGCTACGGCGAGGCGACGACGACGGAGATCACCTTCGATTCCGTCGAGCTCGAGGATTGTCGCTGGTTCACCCGTGGCGAGATCGCCACCATGCTGCAGGAAGGCTCCTTCGAAGGCCGGACGCTCCCGATCGAAGGCACGATCGCCCGCCGCCTGATCACCGACTGGTACGAATTGCGGCATTGAGCCATTCCAGCAAAAGTGGGAACCGGTTTTGCGCCTGGAATGGCGCAGCAATCGACCATGCCATTCCAGCAAAAGTGGGAACCGGTTTTGCACCTGGAATGGCGCAGCAATCGTCTGAGCCGCCGCCATTGAGCTTTCGCTTTTAGAGCTTGCCCCGCATTTCATGCGCCTTGTACACGCCCAGAATATGCACCTTCTCGGAGAAGAAACGCAGCTCCTCGAGCGCGCGTTTCACCGGTGCATCCTCCGGATGCCCTTCGATATCGGCATAGAACTGGGTGGCGATGAACTTGCCGCCGATCTGGTAGCTTTCGAGCTTGGTCATGTTGACGCCGTTCGTGGCAAAGCCGCCCATCGCCTTGTAGAGGGCGGCCGGAATATTGCGCACGTTAAACACGAAAGTGGTGATGAAGCGTTCTTCGGGGCTCGTCCGCTTCGGCTCTGCCTCGTCCCGCGAGAGCACCACGAACCGGGTCACGTTGTTCTCGGAATCCTCGACATTCTCGGCAAGAATATCGAGCCCGTAGAGCGAGGCCGCAAGCCGGGGTGCGAGCGCCGCCATGCTGCGGTCGCCCTTTTCCGCCACCTGCTTGGCAGCCCCCGCCGTGTCACCCGCCACCACGGCCTTCCAGCCATGGCTGCGGATGATCTTGCGGCATTGGCCGAGCGCATGGATATGGCTGTGCACTGTTCGGATTTCGTCCAGCTTCACCCCCGGCAGCACCATCAGCTGAAAGCGGATCGGCATGAAGTATTCGCCGACGATATGCAGGCGCGACAGTGGCAGCAGGTAGTGGATGTCGGCAACGCGACCGGCCAGCGTGTTCTCGATCGGGATCATCGCCAGATCCACGTCGCCCGTCTCCAGCGCCACGAAGGCATCCTCGAAAGTCGGGCAGGGCAGGGGCTCCATGGTCGGGAACATGTCGCGGCAGGCCATGTCGGAATTGGCGCCGAAGTCGCCCTGGAAGGAAATCTTGTTCGTGGGGGCCAAGAGAATGAGGTCCTTAATTGGAGGAGGCCGAAAGGATCAGCCGGGCCTTGTCGAGATCGGCTTGCGTATCGACACCGAGCGGCACGGTCTTCACCACCTCGACATCGATACGCATGCCGGCTTCCAGCGCGCGCAACTGTTCAAGCGATTCCCGCTTTTCCAGCGTCGAGGGCGAAAGGGCAACGAAGCGTTCGAGGGCAGCCCGTCGATAGGCGTAAAGGCCGATGTGGTGATAGAGTGGGCCGGCCCCATGCGGTGCCGTCGCGCGGGTAAAATAAAGCGCCCTGAGGCGGCTGTCAGAAATGGGCGAACCGACCACCTTCACAACATTCGGATTGGTCTTCTCGTGCTCGTCGACGATCTCGACCGTCAGCGTCGCGATGTCGACTGCCGGATCCTCAAGCGGTCGCAAGGCTGCGCGAATGGTCTCCGGATCGATGGTCGGCAGGTCGCCTTGGACATTGATCACGATCTTCGCCCGCCCTTCCGGGTCGACCTTGGTCAGCGCCTCGAAGATCCGGTCCGAGCCCGACTGGTGGTCGGCGCGCGTCATCACCACCTCGTAACCTGCGGCTTCCACCACGTCGAAGGTGCGCTGGTCGTCAACCGCCACGATGATTCGCCCGACATCGGCCTCTTCGGCGCGTTTGGCCACCTGAACGATCATCGGCAGGCCGGCGATATCGGCGAGCGGCTTGCCCGGCAAACGGGTGGATGCGAGGCGGGCGGGGATGAGGACCAGCGTTTCGCCGCCTTTGCCGTTATTCATTGTCCTAACCCCTTCAAATCACCGCACAGAAGTGTCAAAAAGTCCCAGTTGCGGGACCATAATCGTGTTGCATGTGTTATGCAAAAGACATAGGTTCCGCGCGATTTCAAGATCGTCCGGTTGCTGATCGGCTGGCTGCATGGGGAGCTTTGCAGATGAACTCTAATATGAACATGGCCGTTGGTGCCTTGCTTGGCACCGTTTTCGTGCTGATGTCTGTGTCCATCGCCTCGGAAGGTATCTTCCATTCGGAAGTGCCGGAGAAGGAAGGCTTCGCTATCGTGGCAGAAGCCACCGAAGCACCGGCTGCAGAAGAAGCCGCGGCTGCAACGCCGATCGCCGTGCTGCTGGCCAGCGCCGATGCCAAGGCCGGCGAGGGCACTTTCAAGAAATGTGCGAGCTGTCATAGCATCGAGAAGGGCGGACCGAACAAGGTCGGTCCTGACCTCTGGGGCGTCGTCGGCCGTCCGATCGCCAGCCACGAAGGCTTCAGCTATTCGGCAGCCATCACCGAATTCTCCAAGGGCAACTCGGAGCATTGGACGTTTGACCACCTCAATGCCTTCCTGACCGCACCGAAGAAGCATATCCCGGGCACGGCCATGGGCTTCGCCGGTATCAAGAAGGACGACGAGCGCGCCAGCCTGATCGCCTATCTGAACACCCAGTCGGATAGCCCGCTGCCGCTGCCGGCACCCGACGCTGCGGCCGCACCCGCCGCCGATGCTGCTGCACCGGCCGATGCAGCTGCTGCACCGGCAGAAGCTCCGGCTGAAGCGGCTCCTGCCGCGCCGGCAGAGGCACCTGCCGCTCCGGCAGAACCGGCCCCGGCTCAGCCTGCAACGCCGTAATCGGCAAAGACGGATCGTTTCAGATCCTGTCAAATGGATCGCCCGGCCCTCGTGGTCGGGCGTTTTCGTTTGTCGAGACGTCAGAGCAGGAACAGCGCCCAGAGCGAAACGCTGAGCACCCCGACGGCGGTCGACAGCGTGATGACGGATGCCGCAAGGCCCTGGCCGACACCGAACCGGTTGGCGATCAGCCAGGCATTGATCCCCGTTGGAACCGAGGATGTCAGCACCAGGGCCGCCGTCCACTGCGGCGAAAGCCCCAGCAGATGTGAGGTAAGCCAGACCGATGCCGGCATCACCACCAGCTTCACCGCGGAAATCGTGCTGGCGATCCGGACATTGCCGAGCATCCCGTATTTGTTGAGCGTCATGCCGAGTGAGATCAGGGCAAGCGGTGCCGCGGTGCCCGCCACCTGGCCCACCAGCCCGTCGATCATCTTCGGCAGCGGCCCGCCGATCAGCTGGATCACCATGCCGGCAATCAGGCCGATCACCAGCGGATTGCGCAAGAGGTTGAGGCCAACCTGTCGCGAAACCGCGAGGATGCCGTGTGACGGCTGGCCGCTCGTCTTCTGCTCGGCCCGCTCCATCAGCACCGTGCCGATGATCATCATCAGCGGCAGATGGATGGCGAGCAGGATCGACATGGCGACGATCCCCTCCGGCCCAACCGTCCGTTCCACCAGCGGAAGGCCGATGAACACATTGTTGGCAAAGGCCGAGGAAACGCCCGCAAGCACGCCCTCCCGCCGATCGCGCCCGAAAAGCCGGGTCGCGATCAGATGGCCGATCGTCCAGGCAACGAGCACGCCGGAAAAATAGGAAATCCACAGCCGGAAGGGCGAGGCCCCGTGAAAATCGGCATTGGCAATGGTTCGGAACAACAGCATCGGCACCGCCACATTGAAGACGAAGGCGCCGAGCCCGTCTCCGACGGTGGTCGACAGGATGTTGAACCTCACCAGCACCCAGCCGAACAGAATGAGGATGAAGATCGGCAGGACGTCTTGGGCAATGGCAGTCATGAAAGGTCGATTCGGTTGAGAAACATCCCCTATTGATAGGGTGAGGGCGCCGTAGCGCCAACCGCAAACCTGTCCCCGTGACAGGTCCGGTGAACCGATATAACCGTCTGCGTTACTCTCAGAACGTCAAAAAGCAGGCTATGCCTGCTTTTTCGTCCGGCTGATCCGGAATTTGGGCCGCCGCCAGTACATCCGTGGTCGGCACCCGAAAGAAAAGCCGTCATGGCTTTCGCCAACAGCGGGGGAGCGCCATCAGCAGTCCCTCGATAGCGCGGATGAATGACATCGAAATGACAGTCTTGCCGGCCGCGTCTTTTCTATTTCCTAACCCATAAAAACGACTATGACCGTCGAGCGACAAATTCGGAGCCCGATTCCATGAGCCAGTTCGATGTCCTGACCGTCGGTAACGCGATCGTCGACATTATCTCCCGCTGCCAGGACCAGTTCCTGATCGACAACGGGATCACCAAGAGCGCGATGAACCTGATCGACGCCGAGCGTGCCGAACGGCTCTATTCCCTGATGGGTCCGGCCGTCGAAGCCTCCGGCGGCAGCGCCGGCAACACGGCCGCCGGCATCGCCAGTTTCGGCGGCAATGCCGCCTATTTCGGCAAGGTCGCCGAAGACCAGCTCGGTCACATTTTTACTCACGACATCCGCGCCCAGGGCGTCCATTTTGAGACAGCACCTGGCACAATCCAGCCGCCGACTGCCCGCAGCATGATCTTCGTCACCGAAGACGGCGAGCGTTCGATGAACACCTATCTCGGCGCCTGCGTCGAATTCGGCCCTGAGGATGTCGAGCCCGAGGTCGTCGCCCAGTCCAAGGTCACCTATTTCGAAGGTTATCTCTGGGATCCGCCGCGCGCCAAGCAGGCCATCCTCGAATGCGCCCGCATCGCCCATGAAAACGGCCGCGAAATGTCGATGACGCTTTCGGACAGCTTCTGCGTCGGCCGCTACCGCGAAGAATTCCTCGAGCTGATGCGCTCCGGCACCGTCGACATCGTCTTCGCCAACGAGCAGGAAGCGCTTTCGCTCTATGAAACCGATGACTTCGCCGAAGCGCTCACCCGCCTCTCGGCCGATTGCAAGCTGGCAGCCGTCACCATGGGCGATCAGGGCGCCGTCGTGGTCAAGGGTGATGAGCGTATACGCGTGCCCGCGACCGAAATCGCAAGCCTTGTCGACACCACCGGTGCCGGCGATCTCTTCGCCGCCGGTTTCCTCTTCGGCTACACGCAGGGTCGGACGCTCGAAGATTGCGCCCGCCTCGGCTGTTATGCCGCCGGCATCGTCATCCAGCAGATCGGCCCGCGCCCGATGATGTCGCTGAAGAAGGGGGCTTCGGAGATCGGCCTTATTTGAAGGCCTCGCCAGGATAGGCGCCCCAGATCTCTTCCTGCGAGACCCAGCCGGAAACGCCTTGTGTCTCAGCCTTGCACCAGTTGCCGTTGCACTCGTCAATCTTCACGACCACGCCCGGTTCCAGCTTGGCGATCACGGCGGCGGAAGAGGTCGAATCGCGCCGCATCATCACATAGACATTGTTGCCCTTGCCGCGCATCCAGGGCGCTGCCACCGCCGTGCGTTGGCCCGACAAAAGCGTCTGGCTAACCCAACCCTCGGTGCCATCGGCATCGCGGATCTGCCGCCAGTTCTCGTATTCGCGGATGATCTCGACCGGCAGGCCGGACTTCAGGTAGCGCCAGGAAACGGCATAGTCCGTGCTCGGGCCGACCCGGAGGTTTACTTTCTCCGCCTTCAGGCTGACGAAACGCGGCAGCGGCAGCCCGCTCGATCCCTTCGTCGAAGACTGGGCGAAACCGGGCTGCAGCCCTGCCAGCAGCGACAGCGCGAGGACACCGGATGCAATGCTCACTCGGGACAGGTTCACAAACATGATCGTTCCGGACTAAACGATGGAAACAAGGGACTTATCGGACCCTCAGGGGCGAACCCGCGACGGGCTCTGGACAAATCAGCGAAGCCGCGACGAGTTTTGTTTGTCTTCCCCGACGGGTTTGGTAGAAATTGCCCTTCAAGGGGGAGAGTATCCTCTGCGTTGGTTAACGAGTTCTGAACAAGGCATCGAACCACCCCATGACGAACAGGAAAAGACCCTCGGTCTATATCACCCGGAAATTGCCTGACGCCGTGGAAACGCGCATGCGCGAGCTCTTCGAAGCCGAGCTCAACATCGACGACAAACCGCGCACGCGCGACGAACTGATCGCGGCCGTCAAGTCCTGCGACGTGCTGGTGCCGACCGTCACGGACCGAATCGATGCGAGCCTGATCGAAGAAGCCGGCCCCCAGCTCAAGCTGATTGCCAGCTTCTCCAACGGCACCGACCATATCGATATTGATGCCGCTGCCCGCAAGGGTATCACGGTCACCAACACCCCGAATGTGCTCACCGAAGACACCGCCGACATGACCATGGCGCTGATCCTCGCCGTTCCCCGCCGCCTCGTCCAGGGCGCCCGCGTGCTGATGGATCGCCCTGGTGAATGGGAAGGCTGGTCACCCACCTGGATGCTCGGTCGCCGCATTTGGGGAAAGCGCATCGGCATCATCGGCATGGGCCGCATCGGAACCGCAGTCGCCCGCCGCGCCAAGGCCTTCGGCCTGTCGATCCACTACCACAACCGCAAGCGTGTCAATCCGGCGACCGAAAACGAGCTGGAAGCGACCTATTGGGATAGCCTCGACCAGATGCTGGCCAGGGTCGATATCGTCTCGGTCAATTGTCCCTCGACGCCGGCGACCTTCCATCTGCTCTCGGCCCGCAGGCTCGCTCTGCTGCAGCCCACCAGCTACATCGTCAACACCGCCCGCGGCGACATCATCGACGAGGACGCGCTCATCCAATGCTTGCGCAATGGCCGGATCGCCGGCGCCGGCCTCGACGTCTTCGAGAAGGAACCGGCCGTCAATCCGAAGCTGGTCAAGCTCGCCAACGAGGGCAAGGTCGTGCTTCTGCCGCACACGGGATCGGCCACCATTGAAGGCCGCATCGACATGGGCGACAAGGTGATCATCAACATCCGCACCTATTTCGACGGCCACCGCCCGCCCAACCGCGTCCTGCCCAGCCGGACGTAAAACCGGACTTAGCGCAGCGCCTTGCGCATCTCGATAAACGTCACGCGGTCATAGCCTGCATGAGACTTCTCCGCCGTTTTGCCAAAACCCCAGGCGCCGAACCGGCGGTGGTTTCCGACAAGCTCGATCCGCGTCTCCAGCCGAAGCGCCGGCAGCGATAGCTCGTCCGCCAGAGCCTCCGCCACGTCCATCAGTCGCCGTCCGATGCCGCGCCCCTGCGCGGAAGGCTCGACCGCGAGCTTGCCGACATAGAGGCAATCGGCCTCTGGCCGCAGATAGATGCAGCCGAGCGGCGCACCCTCGTCGAGCGCGACATATCCGATCTCGTCGCGCGCCTTCTGCTCGAGGCTCGCAACCGTCAGCCGATGGGCGGAGGAGGGCGGATCGATCACTCCGTCCATATAGGAGAATGATCGTAGGATGAGCGCCAGCAGGGCCTCATGATCCTTAAAACCGCTGTCACCGATCCGTTCAACCACAATCACGCGCGCTCTGTCCTTCTCTTGTACCGCACGGTCTCGAACCGCGCCGAAAGCCCGTCATACATCAACAGCTTGCCAGCAAGCGGCTCACCGATCCCGGTGATCAGCTTGATCGCCTCCATCGCCATCAGCGTGCCGATCACCCCCGTCAACGCCCCGATCACCCCCACTTCTGCGCACGAGGGAATGAGCCCCTCCGGCGGCCGCTCGGGGAAGAGATCGCGGTAGCGCGGATAAAGCGTGCTATCCGGGCCGGTCTCATAAGGCTTCAGCACCGTCACCGTGCCGTCGAACCGCCCGACAGCCCCGGTCACCAGCGGCACCTTCGCCGCCTCTGCCGCATCGGCCGCCGCATAACGCGTCTCGAAATTGTCCGAACCATCAATGAGCAGCGTCTGCCCCGCCAGGTGGTCCCGCGCAAAATGCGCATCGAACCGCTCCTCGAAACGCACCACCCGGCAATGCGGGTTGAGCCGCGCGATCGCCCGCGCCGCGCTCTCCGTCTTCTGCTCTCCCAGCGTGCCGGTATCGTGGATCACCTGCCGCTGCAGGTTGGAAAGCGACACACCATCATCGTCAACGATCGACAACGTCCCAACGCCCGCCGCCGCGAGATATTGCAGCACAGGTGACCCCAGCCCCCCGGCTCCGATCACCATCACGCGCGCAGCTTTCAGCAGCTGTTGCCCATGGCCACCCACTTCGGGCAGCAGGATATGGCGGTGATAGCGGGAAATCTCGTCGGGAAGCAGCGGGTCCATACTCGCCATCATGCCACCGCTTCGTGGCGGTTCAAAGTCGTCTCAGGCATCGAGGCTGCCATCCTCCACGGTGACAATCTGTGCCCGGTCCCCAAGCGCCGAAAACATCGCGACGTCGGTCCCGGTCATGAAGGCCTGTCCCCCCAGCGCATCGATCCGGTCAAACAGCGCCGCCCGCCGCCCTTCATCGAGATGCGCGGCAATCTCGTCGAGCAGCAGGATTGGCGCAAACCCCGTCATCGTTGCCACCAGCCGCGCATGGGCAAGAATCAGCCCGATCAGAAGCGCCTTCTGCTCGCCCGTCGAGCAGCGCTCCGCATCCATGTTCTTCTCAATATGCCGCACGGTCAGGTCCGCCCGATGCGGCCCCTCCAGCGTGCGTCCCGCCGCCGCATCCCGGTGCCGCGATTGTGCCAGCACCTCGATATAGCGCTCTTCCAGTTCGAAAGCCGGCAGCTCGCCGAGTTCATCGAGAAAGCCGGTCAGCGAAAGCTCGGCCGAAGGAAAGGGCGAGGTCTGCCGGTCGGCCTCGATCAATCCGGCCAAAAGCCCCAGCATCTCGCGTCGCGCCGCGGCCATCGCCACCCCGAGCGCCGCCATCTGCTGCTCGATGCCGGACAGCCAGGACGGATCGAACCGCCCCTCCGAGAGCAGCCGGTTACGACTACGCATCGCCCGCTCGAAATCATTCGCGCGCCGTCCATGGGCCGGGTCCAGCGACAGCACCAGCCGGTCGAGAAACCGCCTTCGTTCGGCCGAGGGCCCGGTGAACAGCCCGTCCATCGCCGGCGTCAGCCAGAGAATGCGCAGATGATCGGTGAGATCATCGACGGACTTGGCGGGAGAACCGTTGATCCTGAGCCGCCGGACGAGGTTGTCCTCCTCGGTTGTCTCGGTCCCCGTTCCGATATCCGCCTCGCCATTCATGCCGTCGATGGCGGCGAAGATGGTGAAGCTCGCCTCCGCCCCGATCCGCGGCATGTCGGCCAGCACAGCCCGGCGCAGTCCCCGTCCAGGCGAGAGCAGCGAGATCGCCTCCATGAAATTCGTCTTGCCGGCACCATTCTTGCCGACCAGCACCACATGCCGCCCGTCAAGGACAAGGCCGGCCTGGGCATAGTTGCGAAAATCGGTGAGCTTCAGCCGCTGGATCTGGGTTTTCTGGGTCATCGGTCACATCAGTTGCAGCACCCTGAGCTAGGCCGATTGGCCTTCCAAGGCAAGGTGCCGGATGTTTTTCCCCCAACAGGCCGGCTGCGACGCTTGGCGCGGTGAAGCCGTGACCTATCTCAGCTAGGATCACGGGAGATTATTCCGGAGGCATCCATGCAGCGACCATCCGATGAGCAGAGCCCGGAAGAGGCAAGGCGCGACCATTGGGAGATGTTGCGCTTCCTCGCCGTGAACGCTTCGGTCGGTGCCGGCATCGGCCTCTTCGTCGGCCTCTCCATCCTGTGGCTCGATATCGGCGGCGTCGGCACCTCGCTATCGCGTTCGCTTCATCCCGTTCTCCCAGCCCTCATGATGGTGCTGCCGCTCGCCCTCACATTCGCCGCTGCCGTCACCGCCTCGGCCATCATGCTGATTCCCTACCGCAAGAAGAAGCAGCGCTGACGCTATCCCAGCCATTTCCATCAGGCGTTTGACGCCACCACCATCTTGCGGCATGGGAGGGTCCAGGCGAAACCGTGAGGAAGACCAAGATGGATAACGCGCAAAACGATCGCATCACGCGCCTCGAAGAGACGGTTGCCCATCAGACCCGCGTGATAGAGGAACTGTCGGATCAGCTGGCTGAGCAATGGAAGGTGTTGGAGCAGACCCGTGCCAAGCTCGATCGGCTGACGGAACGCTTCCTCACCCTTGAGGAACAATCGCTCGACGCCCCGGCCATCACCCGCCCGCCGCACTACTGAGCAGAGCCTTCCGGATCCTCGTCAGCGCGACGTCGACGACAGCCCGGTGATCAGGGCATCGACGATCGTTTCGATCTCGCCGGGCGAGACTTCCAGCCGCCCCGTCAGCAGCCGGTTCCAGCAGAAGCCCGATAGCAATTCCATGACCGGTTCCGGGTCGAAGTCGTCGCGCACCTCGCCGCGCGCCTGTCCGCGCGCCAGGATAACCCCGCTCGACCGACACCGCGTCACCGCATAGTCGCGCAGCGCGATCAGCGCGTCCGGATCGCTCTGTGCCGCCGCGATGATCGAGCGGAAGATCTCGCCCCCATTGTTTCGCCAGAAGCCGAGCAGCGCTTCGAGGAAGGCGACGAGATCCTTCCGCGTATCGCCGGTATCGGCATAAAAAGTCTCGCCCTTCTGCCGATGGTAGACATCAAGCAGCAGTGCCGCCTTCGAGGGCCACCAGCGATAGATGGTCGGCTTCCCCGCCTTGGCGCGCCGAGCCACCGCCTCGATGGAAAAGCCGCCGAGACCGCTTTCGCGCAAGATCTCTTCTGCCGCATCAAGGATCGCCGTCTCGCTCGCCGGGTTTCGTTGCGCGCCGATCGAGGTGCGTTTTGTGATGTCCATCGGCGCCTTCGTCACATCTGTCGTTCTCATTGTGGTCTCATAACACGATTTCCTATTGAACGAAACGGCGCGTTTCAATATAAACGATACGTACCGTTCTGATGGAGCCTGCCCATGTCCAATTCCCCTGTCGCCCGTCCTGCGCCCTCCAAACATCGGCTGGCCGCCTTGATGCTGCTGGTCATTTATCTTTCGTCACCGCAATCCTCTACGTGCTGATGCCGCTGACCGAAGGCTGGCCCATATGGGCTCGAACCCTCGTCCTCGCGCCGGTCATGGTGAGTTCCATCGTCTACGGCATCGCGCCGACGCTCCACCGTCATCTCGGCTGGTTTATCCTCCGTCAGCCCCGTCCGGTTCGCATCCGCGCTTGAGGCCGTGTCGCAAGAGGCATTGCGACAGTTCCGCGCGCTTGCAGGTGTCTGATCGCAATGCTATCCACTCGACATCTATCGGGGGATAGCATGGCCGAAACGGGTATCCGGACAAGGTTTGATCGGGCGATACGCATGATCTGCGTCGTCGCGCTCGTTCTGCTTGGCCTTGCCCACCGCCCGCCTGTTCCTGTCATCCCAGTGCTCGACCCCAGCGAAGTCGCGCGTCTGATCCTGCCGGATGGCACGCTTCCGGAACTCTGCCTTCCCGGCATCGATCAGGACGGCAAGTCCAAATCCCACACGGCAGCCTCCGATTGCGAAGCCTGTCGCATCTCCGCAGCCATTGCTTTGCCCGCTCCGGCCGATCTCGTCGGCATCCGCTTGCCGGTCGCAGTCGCCGCCGTCATGCCGCAGCCGGCAGAGGCGCATTACCGCCAGCTCTTCCCGCCCAATAGCGCGCCTCGCGCACCCCCCGTCCTGACCTGATCGATCAACGGCCCTGCGTCTCGCCGGGCCATCAGTTCCATCAGGCCGGATCGCATGCGCATGACCGCATGCCCGGTCACAATCCGGATGTCAGTCATGTTGACAATGCTTGCTGAAGGCGAGGCCCGCAAAGGGCCGCCTCTTCCTGCGATGCTGGGTGCCGAACGCAAATCCAGAGCGGAAAACGCTCTGCTTCCGCCGCGCACCACGCTCTTTCTCGAAGGCTTCTCCCGCTCTCCGCAATACCGCGTGCTGGAAGGCTGTGTCGCCACCTCCCAGACCCTGACCGATGGCCGCCGTCAGATCATCGATCTCGTCGGCCCCGGCCGCCTGATCGGTCTCGGTTTGGGCGACCGCAATCGCTGTTCAGCCGAAACCCTCGGCCTCACGTGTCTCGAACCGATCGCCGAGCCTTTGTCGCATGGCGATCTCGAATCCGCGCTCGGCGAAATGCTGGCCCGCTCCCAGGCACTCGCCATGCTGCTCGGCCGCAAGACAGCACCGGAACGCGTCGCCTCCGCCCTTCTCGATCTTGCCGGCCAGTTCGGTCGCCCCGCTCGCCAGAAGAAGCGCGGCGCGATCACCTTCCATCTCTTTCCCACCCGCACCGATCTCGCCGATTGGCTCGGCCTCACGGTCGAGACGGTCAGCCGCTGCTTCACCCGCCTGAAGAAAGCCGGCCTCATCGATTTCCAGCACAGTGATCTCGTGACCGTGCTTGAGCCCCTGCATCTGGCCCGCGTCGCCTCCGGCGACCGCCCCGTATCCTGAAACGCGAAACCCCATTCATCGAGGATTTTTCAGAATGACCATAATATCCGATGTCTCGCTTCCCCCGGCACGATCCGCCGGCCTTTCCCGCCGCTTCTACATCACGGCCTGGCGCTGGCATTTCTATGCCGGCCTGTATGTCGCGCCCTTCCTGATCATGCTCGCCGTCACCGGCCTGATCATGCTCTGGACCGCAACGCTCTATGGCCGGGACGGTGAAAACACCTATTTGGTCACGCCACAGGCAACCACCGCCCCGGTCTCCGCCCAGGCCGAAGCCGCCTATGGCGAGGTCGCTGGCGAGATCGTCCAATACATTGCCCCGCGCACGCCAACTCAGGCCTCGCTCTTTCGGGTCAATCAGGGTGACGGGTCGTTCATGGTCGCCGTCGATCCCTATACCGCAAAGGTTCTGGGTCACTGGGATCGCCGCGCCGGTCTTTATGATCTCGCTGAAACCATTCACGGCACGCTGCTGATCGGTGACCTCGGCGATCGTCTCATCGAAATCGCCGCCGGCTTCGGCATTATGCTGGTCGTGACGGGTCTTTATCTCTGGTGGCCGCGCGATGAGAGAGGCTTCTCGTCCGTGCTCGTCCCGCAGCTGTCCGCCAAGGGCCGTCAGCTGTGGAAGTCGCTGCATCTGTCGATCGGCTTTTACGCCGCGCTGCTCCTCGTCGTCTTCCTGCTCTCCGGCCTGACTTGGGCTGGCGTCTGGGGCGAGAAATACACCCAGGCCTGGAGCACTTTCCCGGCAGGAAAGTACGACAATGTACCTCTGTCGGACGCCACCCATGCCAGCATGAATTATGACGGCATCAAGGAAGTGCCCTGGGCGCTGGAACAGACCCCGATGCCGGCCTCCGGCTCTGACGCCGGCGTCATCGGCACGCCCGAAGGCCAGCCGGTCACGCTCGATGCCATCGTCACGCTCGCCCGCGCATTGGGTTTCGACCAACGCTTCCAGCTCGCCTTCCCAGGCGACGAAACCGGCGTCTGGAGCATCTCGCGCGACACCATGAGCAACGACAGCGCCAATCCGCTCGATGATCGCATCGTTCATATCGACCAGTATACCGGCCGCATCCTCGCCGATGTCGGCTTTGCCGATTACGGGGTCGCCGGAAAAGCCATGGCGGCCGGCGTCGCCTTCCACGAAGGTGCCATCGGCCTGTGGAACCTCGTCCTGGTCACGGTCTTGTGTCTGGCCATCATCTTTCTCTCCGTCAGCGGTTTCGTCATGTGGTTCAAGCGTCGCCCCAAAGGGGCCGCCCGCCTGGTCGCCCCGACAGTCAGTGAACCCGGTCCCCTCTGGAAAACCGGCGCGGTCGTCATGCTGGCCGTGTCACTGCTCTTCCCCTTGAGCGGTGCAGTGCTCGTCGCGGTCCTCCTCCTCGACCTCCTGGTGTTCCGCCACATCGCGCCCCTGAAAAGGGCCCTGAGCTGATCCATCCTCCGTCCAGACGAACCGGCCCCGTCGGTTTGCTCCACGCGCCTCGGCAAGGCAGGACGGAAAAATTGGAACAATGCGGACCCCAAGGTCATTTGCAAAAGGCGTGCCCGATGCGCCGGGGTGAAATCCTGGCCGTCGGGACCATTCGTTTTGTCTTCCAACGGAGGTTCCAGCCAGGCTCATGTGCGGCATTTGTGGAGAAGTAAGGTTCGACGGCGGCGCGCCGTCGGTAGAGGCAGTCTCGATCATGGCGGATGTACTCGCCCCGCGCGGACCGGATTCGGCCGGCGTCGTGGTGCGCGGTAATGTCGGCCTCGGTCACCGGAGATTGCGAATTCTCGATCTCTCCGACAAGTCGCAGCAGCCCATGGTCGATCCGGATCTTGGCCTGTCGCTGGTCTTCAACGGCTGCATCTACAATTTCCGCGAACTTCGCCTCGAACTGGAGCGGCAGGGCTATCGCTTCTTCTCCGGTGGCGACACGGAAGTCATCCTCAAAGCTTGGCATGCCTGGGGCGAGGCCTGTGTCTCTCGCTTCCACGGCATGTTCGCCTTCGTCATCCACGAACGCGACAGCGGCCGGGTGATCATGGCGCGCGACCGTTTCGGCATCAAGCCGCTTTACCTCGCCGAGGTTTCTGGCGGCTTGCGTTTCGCCTCCTCGCTTCCTGCCATCGTCAAGACGGGCGGCATCGATACCGCTCTCGATGTCGAAGCCTTGCACAATTACATGACCTTCCACGCCGTCGTGCCGCCGCCGCGCACCATTCTCAAGGGTGTGCGCAAATTGCCCCCGGCAACCCTTCGCATCTATGAGCGCAACGGCAGCTTCGAAGACCGCCGCTATTGGAACCCGCCTTACCAGCGCCGCGCCGAAGATCTGTCTTTGACGCGCGAAGAATGGCAGGAACGCCTCCTCGATGCGCTCCGCCTCGCCGTCAAGCGCCGCATGATTTCAGACGTCCCCGTCGGCGTCCTCCTCTCGGGCGGCGTCGATTCCAGCCTGATCGTGGGCCTCCTCGCCGAAGCCGGTCAGACAGGTCTCATGAGCTTCTCCGTCGGCTTCGAGGAGGCCAATGGCGAAAAGGGCGACGAATTCGTCTATTCCGACCTGATCGCCCGCGAATTCGCAACCGATCACCACAAGATCTTCGTCCCCTCCGCCGATCTGATGGGAGCCTTGCCCGGCACCATCGCCGCCATGTCCGAACCCATGGTCTCCTACGACAATGTCGGCTTCTATCTCCTGTCGAAGGAAGTCTCGAAACACATCAAGGTCGTCCAGTCCGGCCAGGGGGCTGATGAAGTATTTGCCGGCTATCACTGGTATCCGCCTCTCGTCGGCTCCGAAGATGTCGTGGCCGATTATGGCCGCGCCTTCCGCGACCGCTCGCACGAAACCTTGACGACCCAGCTCAACCCGCGTTGGATGGCAGAGCGAGACGTCAGTGGCGACCTGATCCGCGAACACCTGCTCGCCGACGGCGCCGACACCCCGGTCGACCGCGCGCTTCGCCTCGACAGCAATGTCATGCTGGTCGATGATCCGGTCAAGCGCGTCGACAACATGACCATGGCCTTCGGCCTGGAGGCGCGCGTGCCCTTCCTCGATCACGAACTGGTCGAGCTCGCCGCTCGCATCCCGCCGGAGGAAAAGTTGCGCGATGGCGGCAAGGGCATCCTGAAGGACGTCGCCCGCAAGATCATCCCGAGTGCGGTCATCGACCGCAAGAAGGGCTATTTCCCCGTGCCCCAGCTGAAATACATCGCCGGCCCCTATCTCGACATGCTGCGCGACACGCTGGCGTCGAGCGCTGCACGCGACCGCGGCCTGTTCTGCCAGGACTATGTCGACCGGCTGCTCGCCGCCCCCTCGGAACACATCACCCCGCTCCAGGGCTCCGAACTCTGGCAGGTCGGCCTGCTCGAAATGTGGCTCCAGGCGCACGAGGTCTGATGATGAAGAAGCTGGACAAATCCGCTCAGGCCACGGCTTCCCAGACGGTTCGAAAACCGCGCAGCAGCAAGGCTCTCTCCCATCGTTTGAGCCGTCTGCGTCAGCCCGGCTCTGCTGGCACTCCGCCGCAATCCCGCAGCGGGAATGGGCCTGATTCGGCGCGAAACGTGGTGCTCGATTGCGGCTGGGGCCGCCTTCTCTTCGCTCGCACCTTCGAGGATGACGCCACCCTTCTCGCCGCCCTCAAGGACGAAGCCCCGCTGAGCCGTGATATCGCCTTCTATGTCGGCGAACCCCACGTCCTCCTCTCCCGCGCCCCGCAGGAAATCTTCCTCGACCCGTCCCACACCTTCCGCCTCGACCTTTCCACCTACCGTGCCGGTGGCCGTCGCCCGCGTGGCGTGACCATCCGCCGCCTCGGTGCAGATGGAGATGCGGCCGGCATCAATGCCGTCTATGCCGCCTGCGGCATGGTCCAGGTCCGCGAGGATTTCTTCGCCGGCGAGCGCGATAATCGCCCCGTTACCTATTTCGTCGCTCAGGATGATGTGACCGGCGAGATCATCGGCACAGTCACCGGCATCGATCACAAGCGCCTGTTCGAAGATCCGGAGCAGGGCGCCTCGCTCTGGTGCCTCGCCGTCCACCCCCAGGCCCGCCAACCGGGCATCGGCGAGGGCCTGGTGCGTACGCTCGCCGAACACTTCCAGGCGCGCGGCCTGGCTTATGTCGATCTCTCCGTCCTGCACGACAATGAGAAAGCCATCGGCCTTTACGAGAAGCTCGGCTTCCGCCGCGTGCAGCTCTTTTCGGTCAAGCGCAAGAACGCCATCAATGAGAAGTTCTTCGCCCAGCCGGTCGAATCATATGAAGCGCTCAACCCCTATGCGCGCCTGATCATCGACGAGGCGCTCCGCCGTGGCATCCATGTCGAAGTAACCGACGCCGAAGGCGGCTTCTTCCGCCTTGCCCATGGCGGCCGCACCATTCACTGCCGCGAAAGCCTGTCGGATCTGACCTCCGCCGTCGCCATGTCGATCTGCGACGACAAGGCTGTCACCCGACGCTTTGCCGAGGGGGCCGGCCTGATCGTGCCCGAACAGATCTCCGCCGATGCCTCCGAGGCCGAGCGCCAAGCATTCCTCGAGAAACACGGGAAACTTGTCGTCAAACCGGCGCGCGGCGAACAGGGTCGCGGCATCTCTGTCGGCGTCTCGACCCCTGAGGCACTTATCACCGCCATCAAGCAGGCCCGCCAGGTCTGCGACGGCGTCCTGCTCGAAGCTTGCTTCGAAGGCGAGGACCTGCGCCTCGTGGTCATCGACTACCGGCTGGTCGCTGCTGCCGTCCGTCGCCCGCCGCGCGTGGTCGGCGATGGTCGGTCGGCCATCCGCAAGCTCATCGACCAGCAGTCCCGCCGTCGGGCCGCCGCGACCGGTGGCGAAAGCCGCATTCCCGTCGATGTCGAGACGAAACGCTGTCTGGCCGAACAGGGCCTCGATCTCGAAACCGTCCTGGAAGAGGGCCGCGAGATCACCGTGCGCAAGGCCGCCAATCTCCACACCGGCGGCACCATCCACGATGTCACGGAAACCGTCCATCCCGATCTCGTCGACGCCGCCTGCCGCATTGCCAAAGCCATCAAGATCCCCGTGGTCGGCATTGATTTCATGGTCCGCGACCCGGCCGAACCCGATTATGTCTTCATCGAAGCCAATGAGCGACCGGGGCTTGCCAACCACGAACCGCAGCCCACGGCCGAACGTTTCGTCGAACTCCTCTTCCCCGGCAGCCGCCAGGTTGGCGCCGCCCGGTCCGGGTGAGCGGCTCTAGTCCTGCGTCTTCCCGAGCGTATCGGCCATCGTCGCGCCCCGCGCGCCCATAGGCATGCGGGGGCCGGTGGTCGAGTCGCGCGCCGTCTGATGCTCCAGCTCGGCATTGATGATCGCGCCGACGATCAGGATCACGGTCGAGATCCAGGTCCACAGCATGAAGCCGATGAACGTGCCGAGGGTCCCATAGGTCGCGTTCAGATCGGCAAAATTCTCGATGTAATAGGAAAAGCCGAGCGAGGTGATGAGCCAGGCCGTCGTGCTGAACACGGTGCCGAAGTTCAGCCACCTGAGCTTCGCATCCTCCCGGCTCGGACCATAGCGATAGATCAGCACCGTCCCCAGCCAGATTACCGCCAGCATGATCGGCCACCGAACCACCTTCATCAGCAGTTCTACCCGATCCGGAATGAAGACGACGGCCATGACCACCGGCAAGACGGCGAGCGCCGTCGTCAGAACTGCGGCCACCAGCAAGCCGCCCAGCGTGAACAGGATGCTGAACAGCGTGATCGATAGAAAGCCGCGCTTTTCCTCCTCTGCATAGGCTAGATTCATCGCTTCGAACAAGGCCGCGACCCCGTTGCGCGCACTCCACAGCGAGATCCCGAGCCCGACGAAAAATCCGATGCTGAGGGTACTGTCATTCTGCTGAGAGAGCGCCTTCAACTGCCCCAGCACGAGGTCCAGCGCGTCCGCTGGAAAGAGGTCGGACAGGAAGGCCATCTGCGCCCCGATGCTCGAAGGGTCGGAGATGAGGCCATAGAGCGAGACAAGGGCCGCAAGCCCCGGAAAAAGCGACAGCAGCAGATAGAAGGCCACACCTGCAGCCGTCAGCGTGACCCGCTCCTCCAGAAGACGATGATAAACCCGAAGGCACACATCCTTCCATCCCTTGAGAGGAATATCGCCCGGCGCAGACGCATCGCGTCCTCGCTCGACGTCCTCGCGGCTCAGCGTTTCAGTCTCGATATTCTCGGGGGGATGGGTGTGCATGGTGGCTCCTCAGACGGGGAACCCGCCGAACGCCGCCTTGTTCCTCGGCGGTCAGGCTGAACGGAACTTGCCGTCCCGGGGATCGTTGAAAGAACACACGAGAGGAGACCCGAAATGGATCGAGATACAACCGGGATACAAGACCCAGCGCACCCGGATAACGACGAATTGACCGCTCGGCCGGTCGAAATGGAGGCGCGCCAGCGCGATTCCGCAACCCTTGCCGGGAATGATGGCGCCCGCCCGACAGAAGTCCTGAACGTCTATCGCCTCGTGCCGATTGCTGAAGCCGATGACCCCCGCTGGGACAATTCCCCGTTCCAGGGGATCGTTGTAGTGGCGGCCCGCTCCAGCGGTGACGCGCGCCTGATCGCAGCAGCGCGAGAGCTTGATTACATGGAAATCGACGCCAAGCCTGCCGAGGACGTCACCACGAACATGGCGAGCGCCTTTCGCTCGGACAAGCTCTACACCGTCATCGAGGTGGATCGGGACCGGGCAGACCTGACGCGCGGCGTGCTCGAAGGCGGCGTCTCCGTCGATACGATCAAGCCCGTTCAGATGTAAATGATCGGCAGTGGTGGCGTCGGCGCCACCACTCAGCCGGCCGTCGCCCCCGCCAGCAGCCCTCCTCCAATGCCCACACCGAGCAGGAGCAGGAGTGCCAGAAACAGCCACAGCCCCTTGCCGTATCGCCGTTGATTGCCGGAAAATATCGGCCTCATGGCCGAGCCGTCCTCGCCGGATATTTCTTGGCGCTTGCCTGCTCGTTGCCCTTCAAGGGCAGTGGTGGTTTCGTCGGGCGAAAGCGGGAAACCACCCGCTTCCGCATCCGTTTCCAGCGGAGCCATGGCCGGATCGAAGCCCGGCTGCTTCTCCCCCGTCAACCCGGCCTGGATATCCCCGCGCACCTGCGCGGGGTTCGGGTCGCGAGACAAGGTTGGCCGGCCATGATTGCTTCCTTCGCGCCTTAGACCTTCGCGCTTTCGCCGGCTTCCCGCCGGGCAACGAATTCGGTCGTCACATCGCGCAGATTGTCCTGCAGCCACGCAGCCATGTCCTCCTCTTCGGAAAGGTTCTGCTGCAGCGCGCCGACAGCGCCCTGGAAGCCACCGAGTTCCGCCATGACGATCAGCGAGTTATAGGCCGCGATCTCGAAGTTCTCGAAGGCGAAGTTGGCAAAGGAGTTCTTCAGGATCTCGTCATCGGCCATAGAGTGGCCGATCGCCGCCATGCTGCCGCTTGCAGACAGCATCCAGTCCTTCAGGGTCGAATTGTCCTCGTCGAGGCTCGCCAGAATGTCTTCGAGCCGGGTGATCTGTGCTTCGGTTTCGCGCAGATGCGTCTCGAGGCGGGCGGCCACCTGCGGATAGTTCTCGATCCGCTTCAGCTGCGGCTTGATGATTGAAAGCGCCTGGTTTTCCATTGCATGGGCATTCTTGAGCCCGGTGACGAACAGCGAACGTCTGTCTTCTACCATGTTGAAATTCTCCCTTGTCGGTTACCGTGTTCGAACCGCAGGAAGCCCAAAGGGTTCCGTATGGAGCCCGTCCCGAAATCGCATCGGCACGAGCCGAGGCCCGTGATCCAAACCCGGTACTGTCAGAAAGCGTGCAAAGGAGAGACGCGCATGAGGACCATCATCATCACCGGCGCGTCCGAAGGTATCGGCCGCGAGCTTGCCCGCCAGATCGCCGCCCGGGAAAAGGGCGGCGTCGCGCTCGTGCTCGCGGCCCGCAATGCCGACCGTCTTGAAGAACTTGCGGTCGAGTTGCGCGCCGGTGGCACCCGCACCGACGTCATCCCGACCGACGTCACGGACAAAGACGCCTGCCGTCGCCTGGTCGCCGAAGCCGTCAACCGGCTCGGCCGCATCGACGTGCTCGTCAACAATGCCGGCATGTCCGCCCATGCCAATTTCGAAGGCTTCACCGATGCCGATCTCGACTGGTCGGAAAAGCTGATGGTGATGAACTACTGGTCCGTCGTCTGGCTCACCCAGGCCGCCCTGCCGCATCTGCTTGCATCCAAGGGTATGGTCGTTGGTGTCAGCTCGGTGGCCGGCCTCGTTGGCGTGCCCGGCCGCACCGCCTATTGCGCCACCAAATTCGCCATGAACGGTTTCCTGGAAGCGCTCCGCGCCGAACTTGCTCCCAAGGGCCTGCGGGTGATGATCGCCTATCCCGGAACGATCGACACGGATCTGCGCAAGCGGGGCTTCGGCCCCGGCGGCGCCCCGGCAGGTGTCTCGATGATCCGCGACGACCGCGCCATGCCGGTCGAGACCTGTGCCCGGCTCATCCGTGAAGGCATGGAAAAGGGGCGCCGAGAAGTTCTTATGACGCCCCGCATGAAGCTCGGCCGCTGGCTGCGGCTCTTGGCACCCGCGATCGTCGATCGCCTGGCGATGAAGGAGGTCAAGGCCGAGTTCCGGCCCTGAACCCTCTCAAAAATCTCAGCCCTCGAAATCGCCCTCGGCGCTCACCTCGCGCCCGCCGACGATGATCGCCCGCTTGCCGACGTGGTTGGCAGCACCGACGATGCCTTCCTGCTCCATGCGCTCCACCAGCGAAGCGGCCTTGTTATAGCCGATCGAAAGGCGTCGCTGGATATAGGAGGTTGAGCACTTCTTGTCGCGCAGCACCACCTTGACCGCCTTGTCATAGAGATCGTTGCCATCCTCTTCGCCGATCGCGCTCTTGTCGAACACGGCGACGTCCTCTTCCGGCTCGTCCTCCGCCTCGTCGGCATCCTCGGTCACGGTTCCCAGATAGTCCGGCCGCGCCTGCATCTTCAGATGCGCCACCACCTTCTCCACCTCTTCGTCGGAGACGAAGGGTCCGTGCACGCGGGCAATCCGCCCGCCGCCGACCATATGCAGCATGTCGCCCTGGCCAAGCAGGTGTTCGGCGCCGGGTTCACCGAGAATGGTACGGCTGTCGATCTTCGAGGTCACCTGGAAGGAAACGCGCGTCGGAAAATTCGCCTTGATCGTGCCGGTGATGACGTCGACCGAGGGACGCTGTGTCGCCATGATCAGGTGAATGCCCGCTGCCCGCGCCATCTGCGCCAGCCGCTGAATCGCGCCTTCGATCTCCTTGCCGGCGACCATCATCAGGTCGGCCATCTCGTCGACCACGACGACAATGTAAGGCATCGGCGAAAGATCGAGCTCCTGCTCTTCATAAACAATCTCGCCGCTCTGCCGATCAAAGCCGGTCTGCACGGAAACGGTGATCGTCTCGCCCTTCTCGCGGGCCTGAGCGGCGCGGGCATTGTAACCGTCGATATTGCGCACGCCGAGCCGGCTCATCTTGCGATAGCGGTCCTCCATCTCGCGCACCGCCCATTTCAGCGCCATCACGGCTTTCTTCGGGTCGGTGACGACAGGGGTCAGCAGATGCGGAATGCCGTCATAGACGGAAAGCTCCAGCATCTTCGGATCGACCATAATCAACCGGCACTCGTCCGGCCGGAAGCGGTAGAGCAGCGACAGGATCATCGTGTTGATCGCAACCGACTTGCCTGAACCGGTCGTGCCGGCAACCAGCAGATGCGGCATCTTCGCGAGTTCCGCGATCACGGGCTCGCCGCCGATGGTCTTGCCGAGGCAAACCGGCAGCTTGTAGCGCGTCTCGGCATAATCGGGCGTCTCGATCAGCTCGCGCAGATAGACAGTCTCGCGCACCGGGTTCGGCAGCTCGATGCCGATCACATTGCGGCCGGGCACCACGGCGACACGGGCGGATAGCGCCGACATGGAGCGCGCGATATCGTCGGAGAGACCGATGACGCGCGAGGATTTGACACCCGGTGCCGGCTCAAATTCATAGAGCGTAACGACGGGGCCGGGCCGCACATCGATCACTTCGCCCTTGATGCCGAAATCCTCGAGCACGCTTTCCAGAAGACCGGCGCTCTGCTCCAGCGCCTCGGCCGTCATCGTGATGCCCGTCTGGACCGGCGGCTGCTGCAGGAAGTCGAGATAGGGCAGTTCGTACTCGCCTTCGCCCATCGCCTCCTGGGCGCGGAACAGGGGCTGGCGCGCGGAAGCGGATGACGTCGGGATCACCGAGCGGGCAGGGGCAGATGCACTCGGTTCCGGGATAGCCGCACCACCTTCGGGAGCACCAGCAGCCGGAATGATTGCCACTGCTTGGTCTGCGACGACATCACGCCGCGCGACTTCACGATAGAGCGCCACGACCGAACCGGCAGGCGCGTCGAACACGGGCTTGGGCAGTGAAGCAACGGCCGGCATCGCGGTCGCTAGCGCATCCGGCCGATAGCGCACCACTTCGGCGCGGACCGCCGGGCTACGGCCCGGGATCGTCACGGGGGCGGCAGGGGCCACGGGCGCAGGCGCCATGGCGGACGGCTGCGGGTTCACGGGCACCGCACGCGCCATCTCGGTCTCAACAGGGGCATCGACCGGATCGATCATCGCCTCGAAGAAGATGTGGTCGGACAGGAGCGCACTGATCGGCAGGCGCGCTGTTGGTGGCGCGCCGGCGGCTGCCGGCGGTGCGGCTGAACGAGACGCGACCGGAGCCTGTGGCCGGACCGAATTCTGTGTCACGCCCGGCTGAGCATAACCGGTCAAAGGCTGCGTCACTGTTGGGATCGCTGCCGCGGCTGGCTGCGCCACCGGCGCTGTGGCTGCTGCCGTCTGCGGCTGTCCCGGCTGCTGAGGCTGCACCGGCCCCCTTAGAAAGGCATTGCGCGCCATGGTCGGCCGCGCGACCGAGGCTGGGGCAGGACCAGGACCAGACGCTGCTGGTGCAACGGTCGCAGACGCCGAGACGCTGGAAACTTGCGTCGACATGTGGCTCGGCAGCACCGGACGCCCCGAAACAGCCTGTCCAGCCGGGGCCTGTGCGGAAGCAGCATGCCCGGCAGCAGCATAACCGCCAGCCATAGGCCCGGCGGCACCCGGAGCGGCCGCCGCATGGCCGACCGTCGCCGATGTCGTCGTCGCCATCACCGTTCGCATGCCCTGCACCAGCGGTGCGGGCTGGGTGGCGACCGGCGGCGGTGCGACAGGCCGTGTCGGGTCCTCGGCCATCGAGGCTTCCCAGGCCGCCTGTTCGGCCTGCTGGCGCGCCAGCTCGCGGCGCAGTTTGTAGGTCAGCGCCCGCGCCCCCACGGCATCCGGCGGCTGCGGCAAGGTGACGGAAGCCGGCACGCGCGGCTGTTGCTGCTGCTGCAGCGGTTGTGTCGGGATCGGAGCCCGGGCGGATGCCGGAACCGGCTGCTGTGGGGCGCCGGTGCGCGGCAGGCCATAGGGCGACGCCGGGCGTTGATCGGCCTGCGGGTTGACGCGCGGGGTGTGCGCCGTCGGCACTGGGGCCTGCGGAACGCGGGTCGTCGCGGCCGCAGCCTGCGGCTGGGCGACCTGGCCGCGCGAAACCTGCGGTGCCGCCGGTGCAACCGCCGGCGCTGTCATCGCCTCGACCGTCTCGGGCTTGGCCGCCACGCGGTCCGGCGTGCGGGTAAAGCGCACATTGGGTCCGAGCACGAAGGCTGTTTGCCAGACGGGCTGCTCCTCGCGGCCCTCGATCTGGTTGGCCGCCACCTGGTCGGCACCCGCCGGCCGGGTCGCCGCCTGGTCCTGCGGTGCCTGGGCGCTACCCCCGTTTTGATCCCCGAATTGATTGGCCTGATAAGCGGAATTGGAACGGGGAGGGTGCATCGAAAACCTGAACGCTGACGAGATACGGGAACGCGGATGACAAGTCTTTTCAGTAGAAAATAAAGGTTAACGACTGCTTGTCGTTCATTCGATGTTCCTCATGCACGAGGTGTCGAAAAAGCCGTGTGGGAGTGTCCGATCCCGCTGTTGCCGCTGGCAAATTCATGCCGTCGCAAGAAGCGATCCAGGCCTAAGTTTTTTTCTCGCCCCCGCCGGTCGGGCAGGTTATGGACGGGGAAGAACAGAGAACCGGTCATGTCGAAGAAAGCCAAGCCAACCCCGCTGACGAAACTGCTGAAGGCCTGGACCGGCGCCTCGCCCGAGGAGCGTCAGGCATTCCTCGATCTGGTCACAGCCGAGGTCAGGTCGAAGGGTGAGGCGACCGCTTCCCTGTCGGCAAAGGCAAGCGATTCGCCGGCCCCCGATCCTGTTATGGCAGACCACGAAACCCTGATCGCCAATGGTCGCTACCTGCTGCCCTCCACCATTGCCCGTGTCGAGGCGGTGATGCGCGCCCGCAGTCTTAGCCCCACCGCGATCATGGCCGAACTCGGCTTTTCCCCGCGTGACACCTCGCTCACCCGCGCGCTTGCCATGAAGGCGGCCTTGAGGCTGTCGGTCATCGCCGAACTCGCCCTCTGGCTGCGCGCCAACGAGGCCCTGGCCACACGGCAAGGATGAGGGCAGGCCCATGCCGTTCACGCTGAACGCTCCCGTCACCCACGAGCAGGATATCAAGAAAAGCCGCTTCATCGCCTATGCGGCCCCGATCGCGTCGGAAGACGAAGCCAAAGCCTTCCTCGCCGAAAAATCCGATTCCACCGCCACCCACAATTGCTGGGCCTGGCGCCTCGGCCAAGCCTATCGCTTCTCCGACGACGGCGAACCCTCGGGCACGGCCGGCAAGCCGATCCTGCAGGCGATTGACGGACAGGAACTGGATGGCGTGGTGGTGCTGGTCATCCGCTTCTTCGGCGGCATTCTGCTGGGCAGTGGCGGCTTGATGCGTGCCTATGGCGGCACGACGGCCCAGGCGCTCCGGCTCGGGACAAAAACCGAGATCATCCCCCTCGTCACCGGCGAACTCGCCTGCAGCTTCTCGGATCTGGCGCTCCTGAAGGCCCGCCTCCAGGCGATCCCGCATCTGTCGCTCATCGAGCATTTCGAAGCCGAAGGCGTGCGTTTCGATGTCACGCTAAAGCGTGGCGACGAGGCCATGACCCAACGCCTCGTGCAGGACCTGACCAGCGGCCGCTCACACCTGCGCTTCCCCGATCCGGCCCAAGATGACTGACGCCGCCTCAGACGAGGGCAGGGACCTCAGCCCTTCTTCTTCGTCTTGTCCTGCGAAGCGAGCTGCTGCCAGGAATTCTGCTGGGACAGCATGCCACGCAGATATTGCAGGTTCGCCGCCGCCTGCTGCGGATTGAGCTCCTGCGCGGCGATCTGTTCAGCTTCCTGGAAGCGCCCCTGCAGCCCGATCACCAGCGCCAGGTTCTGCCGCACGCGGCTGTCGGCCCCCGGCTGCTGCGAGGCCTGTCGGAGATAGGTCTCCGCCGTCTTCAGATCGCCGGTCAGCACATAAGACATGCCGAGATTGGAAAGCACGCTCGGGTCGTTCGGCTGGATCTGCAACGCCATCCGGTAGCGCCCGCGTGCCTCGTCGGACCGGCCGAGCTGGTCGAGAACAGCCCCTTCCGCCGAATAGAGCCGCCAGTCCGGCCGGTCGGGCGTCTGCGCCCGGTTGATCGTGCCGAGCGCCTTTTCCAGCTGGCCTGCCGCCGCCTGCGCCTTGCCAAGGGCCGCCAGCACCTCGCGGTCGGTCGGGTTGGCGATCGCCACCTGCTGCATCACGGCCAATGCCTGCGCATTGCGCCCCGACATCATCAGCACATTGGCATAGGAAAGCCCGACATTGCGGTCCTTCGGATTGCGGTCATAGGCCTGGCCCATGCTCTCGGCTGCGCGCGCCAGTTCCGGCTCACTCATGCTGTCGACGGCCTTGTTCATCTTCGGGATGGAACCCGTCGTCATCTTGTCGCGCGTCGTTGAACATCCCGAGGTCGCCAGCACCGCCAGCACCAGGCCGGCCGTCGCCAGGATCTGAACATGTCTGTGCTTCGAAATATGCCGGGTGAGCATGGCGGTTCGCTCCGAATGTCGTGTCATCGCCGGCACCGAAGCACGGCGTAATCTCCGCTCAAGCAATAATCTGTTAACCCTAACGGAGTGTTAATCGGCCCATCGCGATTCCCCTCCAGAAAGCCCCTGCCATGCCCCCGTTCCAGTATATCGACCGACCGACCCCCTTCAGCACCAAGGGCGGCAAGACGCTTCCTGTCTTCGCGGTCACGCCCGCCCATGTCGAGACGGGCACGCTTGAGCCCCTGGCACTCGACTGGGCGAAAAAAGCCGGTTTCAAGGCCGAGGCTGGCGCGCTTCTGCTGATCCCGACGGCAGACGGCCATCTCGGCGGTGCGCTGCTCGGCCTGGGCTCCAACCCCTCGGAAAACCCTTTCCTGACCGGCAAACTCGCCCGCCTTCTGCCCGCCGGCGAATGGCATATCGAAACGGCTCCGCTCACCGCGAACCGGCTTCTCCTCGGCTACGGCCTCGGCGCCTACAGCTTTGATCGCTACCGCTCGGAACGCATCACCGAGCCGCGCCTGCTGATCCCGCAGGATGCCGATGCCGCCGATATCAAGCGCCAGATCGCGGGCGTCTATCTCGCCCGCGACCTCATCAATACCCCCGCCAATGACATGAGCCCGGCCGACATCGAAGACGCCGTCCGCCGCCTTGCCGCCCATTACAAAGCTGAGGTCACGGCCATCACCGGCGACGAACTCCTGGAAAAGAACTTCCCGCTCGTTCATGCCGTCGGCCGTGCCTCAACGGTTGCACCAAGGCTCATCGAAATGCGCTGGGGCAAGAAGGGCAATCCCAAGCTGACCCTCGTCGGCAAGGGTGTGAGCTTCGACACCGGCGGTCTGGACATCAAGCCCTCCGCCTCCATGCTGCTGATGAAAAAGGACATGGGCGGTGCCGCCAATGTGCTCGGCCTCGCCTTGATGATCATGGATGCCAAGCTGAAGGTCGATCTCCACGTCGTCATCCCCGCCGTCGAAAATTCCATCGCCGGCAATGCCTTCCGCCCGGGCGACGTCTACAAGAGCCGCAAGGGTCTGACGGTCCAGATCGACAACACCGACGCCGAGGGCCGCCTCATCCTCGCCGATGCATTGGCCTATGCTGACTCCGAAGCACCGGATCTCCTGATCGACATGGCAACTTTGACCGGTGCTGCCCGCGTGGCACTCGGCCCGGATCTGCCACCCTTCTTCACCGATGACGAAGACCTCGCCCACGACATCGCCGATGCCGGCTTGGAAGTGGACGATCCGCTCTGGCGCCTGCCTTTGCACAAGGGCTACGAGCGCATGCTGAAAGCCCAGATCGCCGATCTCACCAATGCCCCTGCTGGCGGCATGGCGGGTGCCATCACGGCGGCCCTCTTCCTGAAGCGCTTCGTCTCGCCGGGCCGCGCCTGGGCGCATTTCGACATCTTCGGCTGGGCACAGTCTGAGCGCGCCCACGGCCCCGTCGGTGGCGAGGCCCAGGCCATCCGCGCCCTCTACCGCCTGTTGCAGCGCCGCTGGGCTTGAGCCCTCTTGCACAATCATTCCTTTGCCGGAATGATAGCATCAGAGGCCGAGGGCGCTGACAGCCCCGGCCAGGACGCGGGATCATCAGATGGCCCTTGAATTGACGGCAACCCAGGCGCTCGGCCTTTGGCATGGCGTGACCCTGGAACAGGTCCAGAATGATGGCCCCGATCTCACCATGCGCCAGCTGGCGGTGCTGCTCGAAATCTATCTCGTGCCCCCGCCGCACACCGTGCGCGGGCTCGCCGCAACGCTGAAGGTGACCAAGCCGGTCATCACCCGCGCGCTCGATACACTGGGCGAGATGGGCCTGGTCGACCGGGTGCGAGACCCGCTCGATCGCCGAAGCGTTATCGTCAAGCGCACTGTCGGCGGCGCGCTTTTCCTCGAAAAATTCGGCGATCGCATCATCGCCAAAGGCCGCATACTCGGCTGACGGAGACTGTTCATGACCACCCTCGATCGCCGCCTTCACGCCTTCCGTCCCGATCTCGCCGATGCCGCCTTGGAGGGTAAGGTCCAGGCGACACGCTTTGTCACACCGGAGCTCGCCCGCATCGCCTTGCCCGTCGTCGACCTTCACCCGACGCCCGATATGACCGCCGGGATCGATACCCAGCTTCTGCTCGGCGAAGATGTCAGCGTTTTCGAGCGGGCAGGGGGCATCGCGTGGGTCCAGGCCGTGGCCGATGGTTATGTCGGTTACTTGCCGGAAGATGCGCTTGGGCCCCCTGAAGCCACCACCCACGTCGTCTGCGTCCCCCGCACCTTCCTCTATCCGGGGCCAGACCTGCGTTTTCCCCGCCGCGACACGATTTCCATGGGAAGCCGCGTCACGGTGGTCGGCGAGGCGGAAACCCGCGGCACCCGCTACGGCCTGCTCGCCGATGGCAGCGCGCTCATCCTGCGCCACCTGCGGCCGCTGTCCGATCCGCCGGCTGATGATTTCGTCTCGGTCGCCGCGCTTTTCCTGGAAACCCCCTATCTCTGGGGCGGCAAATCCGGTCTCGGCATTGATTGTTCGGGCCTTGTCCAGCTGTCGATGGCAATGGCAGGCCTGAAGGCGCCGAGAGACAGCGATATGCAGGCGGCAGGACTGGGTCTGCCCATCACGCGGGAAGAGTTGCGTCGCGGCGATCTCGTCTTCTGGAAGGGCCATGCCGCGATCATGGAAGACGAGGTCATGATGATCCACGCCAACGGCCACACCATGACGGTCGCGCGTGAAACACTGGCCGATGCCATCGAGCGCATCGGCTGGCTCTACGGCACCCCCACGGGCTATCGTCGTCCCATCGCTGCAACGTGATGGGCGCCGATCTTGGGTCTGGAGTGAAAGATCCCTATATCGAGCATGTCCCTGACGTCAAAAGTGAATGTCCCGCCATGCCGATGCTCGTTTCATCTTTGCCGCGCACCTTCCGCCTTGTGAGGCTGGCGTCTTTGGCCGTGGTCGCCTCTGTGGCGCTCGCCTTGCCGCTGGCCGCCGCTTTACCGGTGGTCGCCGCGGAAAAGGGTGTCGCCTGGAGCAAGGCCGGATCGGAAACCTTCCACGATCTGCCCGGCGTCAAGCCGCAGTCGCCGGATCCGCTGGATGACGGCTACACTTGCGAAACCGGCCTCGCGGCTCCCCGCAACTTCAACGGCCGCAGCCTGCGCGACACGCTGCCCTATACCGTCTATCGCTGCGAAAAGGACGGCATCGTCTATCAGGGCACTGAGCCGCCGTCCCATGGCCGCATGTGGTATCCGGGTGTCAATCCGCGTAACATCGACTGACGAAAAGACCGGGGTTCAGCCCTGGTCGCCGAGCAATCCATCAAAGACTTCCAGAAGCGCATCGCTGATTGCACTGCCAAGCTTCTGGCCGGCGTCGCGCAATCCTTCCTCGTCCATGTCCCGCGCCGCAAGCGCCAGCGCGGTGCCTTCCTGCGCCACGATCTCCTTGGCCCGTTCGATCGCCCAGAGGGCAAATTCGCTGCGGCTCTCGATGGCAACCGTATCTTCCATGAAGCATCCTTTGTGGGGTGTAGGCCGCCTGCCGCAGGCAGGGGGAATGGCGCCGGCGTGAGCGGGAAGGATTTCCGCAATCCTGAAAAAAGGCAACAAAAAAGCCCGGCGAACCGGGCTTTTTATGATGCTTCCAGCCAAAGGCAAAGCCTTGTTCTGAAAGGAAATTGGTGCCCAGAAGAGGACTCGAACCTCCACACCCTTTCGAGTACCAGCACCTGAAGCTGGCGCGTCTACCAATTCCGCCATCTGGGCGACGAGGAGCCGTGTAAAGCGACTGCTCTGGCCTGTCAACCGACATTTTGAAGTTTTCATGTCGGTCCAGAAAAACCGCGGTACGGCGACAAGGTGCCATTGGCCCGCAACCCCTGCCTGTCAGGGGATGTCGCATAAAATGGCGCTGACATCGTCGTGAAAAAGCCGTGATCAAACGGCTGACTGGTTTGGTCGATGCGGCGGCTGAAAGGCTGTCGCAAAAGGAATCGAGTTAGGATGTCGCTATGAAAACAAGGCTTGCCGTCATGGCACTGGCGCTGATCGGCGCCCAGGCCGTTACACCCGTCGCCGAGGCCGCGATGCCGGCACCGATCGCCCCGCTGGTTTCCAGTCCGTCACAGGCCGGCATGGCTGGCATCGAGAAGGTCGATCTCGTTTGTGATTTCTCCGGCTGCTACGAAACCTGGAACCGGCCGCGCCCGCCGCGTTATCCGCCGCCCCCGCCGCCGGGTTACTATCCGCCTTCGGTCTATGACGAGCCGGGTTACCGTCCGCCGCCGGTGTATCGCCCCCCACCGGTCTACCGCCCGCGTCCGCGCCCGCCTGTTTACGTCGAGCCGGGCTATCGCCCGCCCCGCAATGTCTGGGCCCGCCATGTCGAGTGGTGCCTCAACCGCTACCGTTCCTATAATCCGCGAACCAACGAGTTCCTGTCGTCAAGCGGATATTACAAGACCTGCCGCTCGCCCTTCTATTGAGCCAAGCTGAAACATGAGAGGCGGGCGGCATGTGTGCCGCCCGTTTCCTTATCCGGGCTCGTCTGCGCGACCCCGCCTCCCCGGATCAGGTGTCCAGTCCCTCGGATTTACCCGCCCGGTCAACATGGCCGAGATCCCGTTCGGGATCGATCACGTCGCGCACCCGCTGCTTCAGTTCCTTCGGTCCGGGAAAGCCGCCATCGCGCTTGCGCTCCCAGATCAGCGCCTCACCCAGCCTGATCTCGAAGATCCCGCCGGTGCCGGGAATAAGCGCCACTTCGCCGAGATCCGTGCCAAAGGTCTGCAACAGTTCCTGCGCCATCCAGCCGGAGCGCAGAAGCCAGTTGCACTGGGTGCAATAGGTGATCGAAATCCGGGGCTTGTCCATCAGGGCTCCTCTGCTTCACGATGAAGTCAACTCAGAATATCAAGTTTTGATCCGCAGCGTCTTGCCATCCGCGGCGGGTGTCGGCAATGGGCCAACATTCATTGTCCGCACAGGAGCCTCTATGTCCATCCGTAACGAACGTCTCGTCATCCCAGCACTTGCACCGCTCTACCGCTCGACCCACGAATTTGCCGAAACGCTCTTGCGTGTCGTCGCCGGCGGTTTCCTCGTCATCCATGGTGCGGGCAAGATCGTCGACCCCTTCGGCGCGGTCCAGATGGTCGAAGGCCTGGGCTTCTATCCCGGCGTCTTCTGGTCGCCGCTGCTCGCCGCCACTGAGTTCTTTGGTGGCATCCTGCTGGCGATCGGTCTTCTCACCCGCCCTGCCGCATTCGCTACCACGATCGTGCTGCTCGTCACGGTCTACTTCCACTGGATCCAGATGGGCCAAGGTTTTTCCGGCGCCGAAAAGTCGCTGCTCTGGGCCGCGATGACCTTCTACTTCGTCATCCGGGGCGGCAACGCCCATTCGGTGGATGCGCGACTGCCGAAAACCCTCTGATTCTTTTCCAGGGAATAACGTGAAGCGCCCGGCAAATGCCGCCGGGCGCCCTTGCGGGACTGCGCATGCAATGCTCTTTTCACTCTCAACAGCCAAAATGCTCCCGAGTCCCCATGCGCGTCGCCATCGTCGAAAATTCCAGGATCACCCATTCCGGCCAGGTCGGCATAGCCTTGGCAGAGGCCGGAGTCGAAACCGTCACCATCCGCGCCTATGCTGGCGAAGCGCTGCCGCAACCGGAAGATTTTGACGCCCTCGTCGTCTTCGGCGGCGAACAGAATGCCCGCGATGACGAAAAGCACCCATACCTGCCGCATCTCGCCGATCTGATGCGTCGCTTTGGTGACGGCGAGAAATCCCTGCTCGGCATCTGTCTCGGCAGCCAGTTGCTCGCCCGTGCCTATGGCGCCGACAATCTGATCGGCGCTGCCCCCGAATTCGGCTGGTGCGGCATCGAAAAGACGACCCATGGCAAGGCCGATCCCGTGCTCGCGGCCGTGCCGGACGAGTTCCTCTCCTTCCAGTGGCACGACGATACCTTCACCCTGCCGCCAGGCGCGCTCCACCTTGCCGAAAACGAAAGCGCCCGCCATCAGGCCTTCCGCATGGGCCGCGCGGCCTATGGTTTCCAGTTCCATTTCGAGGCCAACCGCACGGTGGTCCGCGATTGGCTCACCCAGTTTCCGGAGGTTGTCGATCGGAAGGAACCCGGCTGGGCGGCGCGTCACGACGAACTGGCGGAACGTTTCGGGGGCCTGTCGGATGAAGCAGGCCTCGCGCTTGCCCGCGCCTGGGTCGCGACGATCCGAGGCTAAGGCGCGGCGGAGCGATCCGCTTGACGCATATCAAGCCAGTCGCGTTGCGCCGCTGCTAGGGGGATGCATCGCTTCTGGAGAATGCCCCCCGTGTCTCTGCCTGCCTTTGCCCTTGCCGTCCTGCTCCTCCTCCTCACCCCCGGCCCGACAAACACGCTGCTGGCGGTCGCGGGCGCTGCACGCGGTCTGAAAGCCGCCCTGCCGCTGGTTGGTGCCGAGCTCGCCGGCTATCTCATCACGATCTCGACGCTGGTCTTCCTCGCGGCCCCCATCCTCGCCGGCCAGCCCATGGCCGCCCTCATCGTCAAGCTCGCCTCCACCGTCTGGGTTCTCTTGCTGGCCATCCGGCTCTGGAGCCACCCGCCGACAGTGGATGATCCGGGTGCCATTGGTGCGCTCGGTGTCTTTGTGACCACAATCCTCAATCCCAAGGGTCTGATCATCGGCCTTGCTTTAATCCCGCCGGCTCTCCCCGGTATCCCGGACGGCTTCGCCGCGCCGCTCCCTTATCTCGCCCTCTTCTCCGGCCTCGTGGTGCTCGTCGCCCTCTGCTGGCTCACATTCGGTGCAGCGGTCCTGCGTCGAGTGGCCGTCGCAAACCCGCTGCTCTTCGGTCGGGTCGCTGCGAGTTTTCTCGTGCTTTTCGCCGCGAGCCTTGCGGGGCGGGCGATCGGCTGGATCTGAAGCCCCGGTTCCACACCCCTTGCGGGCAGTCAAAACCCGTGCTTAATCGCATCTAATCGTTTTGATTAAGCTTCAGGGACCTCGGGGAGGGGGCAAATGAACGCAGGGTTGCAACGCTTCGGCGCACTTATATTTTTCATTCTATCCATTTGTCTTGCCGCACCCGTGTCCGCCGCGCCTGTCGGCGCCGACAAGGTGATCCGCGACTGGTATCACCTGATGCTCGAATTGGTGCGCCACACGCCCACCTATTCGCCCCCCGTCGCCAGCCGCGCCTTTGCCTATCTCGGCGTCACCGGTTATGAGGCGCTCGCGTCAGGCGATACGACCATGATCAGCCTGGCCGGCCAGCTGAACGGCCTCACCCCCGTTCCTGCCCGGATCGCCGGCGAAAGTTATGACGAGGCGGTTGTCGTCAATGCAGCACTCGGTTCCGCGGCCAGGGTCCTGTTCAGCAATACCGGCCCGACCGGCCAGCGGGCGCTCAAGCGCTTCAGCGAAAAGATGGCGTCAAACCTCGACGAAGGCCTGTCCCCCGAACTTGTCGCCCGCAGCACCGCCTATGGCGAAAGCGTCACGGCCCATATCCTCGCCTGGTCCGAAGGCGATGGCGGGGCAAAGATTGAGAACATGGGCTTTCCCCTCGAATTCGCCCTCACCAAGGGCCCGTCACACTGGGTGCCGACCAGCCAGATCAACCAGCAACAGATGCCGCTTCTGCCGAAATGGGGCGAAAACCGTCCCTTCGCCATGCCGGAAGGCGGCACCTGCGGCCTGCCCGCCCCGCCGGCCTATAGCGAGGAAAAGGGCTCGGTCTTCTACCAGGAAGCTTTGGAAGTCTACGACACGGTGAAGAACCTCACCCCGGAGCAGCGCGCCATCGCCCGCTTCTGGTCCGATGATCCCATGCTCTCGCCCACCCCACCCGGTCACTGGATGGCGATCGCCCTGAAGCAACTGGACGAGCGCAAGGCAAGTGCCGCAGATCACGCCGATCTGCTCGCCCGGCTCGGCGTGACGCTGGCCGATGCCTTTATCGGCTGCTGGCATACGAAATTCGAATACGATCTCCTGCGCCCGGTCACCTACATCAAGCGGGTGATCGATCCGAAGTGGGAGCCCATCCTGATCACGCCGCCCTTCCCGGAATATCCAAGCGGTCATTCCACCCAGTCGGGCGCTGCCGCCACGGTCCTCACGGCCTTTTTCGGCGAGAATTACGCCTTCACCGACAGCACCCACGAAAAGGACAGCTTGCCGAACCGGCCGTTCAAGAGCTTCTGGGCAGCCGCCGAAGAGGCGGGGATCTCGCGCCTTTATGGCGGCATCCACTTCCGTTCCGCCGTGGATCGCGGTCTTGAGCAGGGGCGCTGCATCGGCGCGCGTGCCGTCGCCCTGAAGACGCGCTCATGACCGGCGTCCGGCACCTCATCCGTCTCGCAGCGGCGATCCTCGCCCTGCCGCTCTCCGTCTCGCCAGGCAATGCCGCAGACGGCCCCCTCGTGCCGCATTATGTCGACGAGACTGCCACAAGCGGGATATCGAGCACCTATCGCGGCGATTGGGAATTCATGGTCGGTGGCGGTGCCGGCAGCTTCGACTGCAACGAAGACGGCTTTCCCGATCTCGTTTTGGCCGGCGGCGAGGACAAGGCGAAATTCTATCTGAACCGCAGCACGCCCGGCGGTCCGCTGAAATTCGAGGAGAAGCCGTCCGGCCTCGAACTCGAAAAGGTCATCGGTGCCTATCCACTCGATATCGACGGCGACGGCGTCGAGGATGTCGTCCTCCTGCGTTCCGGCGAAAACGTCGTGATGCGGGGTCTTGGCGAATGCCGCTTCGGGCGCGCCAACGAGTCCTGGCAATTCGACGGCGGTGATGCCTGGTCGACCGCTTTCTCCGCCACCTGGGAAAAGGGCGCGACCTGGCCGACAGTTGCCGTCGGCAATTATATCGACCGTTTCGAGGATATCGAGCCCTGGGGCTCCTGCACCGACAACTGGCTGCAACGCCCCGCAACCGACGGCAAACCGGGTTTCGCGCCACCGTTGCCGCTTAAACCCTCCTTTTGCCCGCTGTCGATCCTGTTCACCGATTGGGACCGATCCGGCACGCCGTCGCTGCGTGTCTCCAACGATCGCGAATATTACAAGGGCGGACAGGAGCAGATGTGGCATATGCCGGCAGGCCAGCCACCGGTGCTCTACACCCAAGCCGAAGGCTGGAAATATCTGCGCATCTGGGGCATGGGCATCGCCAGCCGCGACCTCGATTTCGACGGCTACCCGGAATATTTCCTGACCAGCATGGCCGACAACAAGCTGCAGAAGCTGGCCGAAGTCCCCGCTGACGGCAAGCCGAAGCCGTCTTATGCCGATGTTGCCTTCGCCAAGGGCGCGACCGCCCATAGGCCCTATACAGGCGGTGAAATTCGCCCGTCGACGGCCTGGCACACCGATTTCGAGGACGTCAACAATGACGGCCGCGCCGATCTCTTCATCGCCAAGGGCAACGTCGCCAAGATGCCGGATTTCGCCGAAAAGGACCCGAACAACCTGCTTATCCAGGGCGCCGATGGCAAGTTCACCGAAATGGGCGACAAGGCCGGCGTGGCGAGCGTGGCGACCGGACGGGGCGGTGCGCTTGCCGACTTCAATCTCGATGGACGGATTGATCTGCTGGTCGTCAACCAGGGCTCGCCCGTCGAGATCTGGCGCAATGTAACCGAAGGCGCCGGGCACTTTCTCCAGATCGCGCTCCGCCAGGACGGGCCGAACCAGGATGCCATCGGCGCCTTTATCGAGGTGAAGACCGGCGACGTGGTCCAGCGCCGAGAGATCACCATCGGCGGCGGCCATGCCAGTGGCAAGATTGGCTGGTGGCATTTCGGCCTTGGGGAGTTGGCTGAGACCGAGGTCCGTGTGACGTGGCCGCAGAGTGATACCGGGGAGTGGCAGAAGGTTGCGGCTGACGGGTTCTATGTGGTTGAGCCGGGCAAGGCGCCAAGAGCGTGGAAACCGGGCGATGGGTTGTGAGGGGGGCGACCCCTCTCCCCATTGTGGGAGAGGTTACAAAATCGAGGGCTTGAGAGCGATCAGGGCTAAACCTCAGATTTTGTTGGTAAGGGGATCGGTGATGGTGGCACGACGAACCGACCCCCTCACTTGCGATTTCAGATGTTTAGGCGGCTTGCGCTCGCCTAATTCATCGAAATCGCTTTCTCCCCCACCAAGGGGGAGATGGGCTCCGCGCTTGTGGCCCGCTCTCCCACCCTTCCGGAACTGAACTGTCAAAAACCTCAAGCTTCGCCGCCGGTCGGGATCAACTCCCTCCGGTTCGGGTCTGCTTGTCTCGGACGAGGCGCCAGAAGCAACCTGTCTAAGTAAATGTATGTGGCTCCTTCCGGCGCCTCGTTCGGCGTTTTGTCCCGCTGCATGCGTCCCTCTGGCAAGGCGGCGACGGTCCTTGGAACTTGCGTTCCAGGATTGACCGGGCGCGGGTCCGGCTTCGACATCACCACGAGAGTGACGCTTCAGCCTGGCCGGTGGCCCGGGAGGTTCCCGCCGGATGGTGCACCTGTCTGGATGTTCGCGACAGCATTGGCGCCTTGTCTGTGTGCCTCTGAGGCACGTCCTTCCGATCGGGGTATCCAGGTTTGGCGGCATCCGACCGCCAGCCCCTCGTTCCAGCCCCACGTCCGGAGGGAGACCGTTGCAGCGGGCCGGGGTCTTGCACCTGCGACAGTGCTACTCCCCGGCGCCGGCCCCGCCTCGCCTGACATCGCATCGTCAGGTGTATCCGAGGGCGGAACAGCCCAGAGTCTACGAGAGGAAAAATGGGCGGGGATGAAAAAATGTGTCGGGGTTTGATTCAGTTGAATAATCGCTGGAGTTCATCCCCCTGCGGCTATCGGAATTGAGGGGTTTTAGGAGCGTTTTCTCTTCTCCCCATCGGGGAGAAGGTGGCGCGAAGCGCTCAGGTGCAACTTGTTGCAACGGCGATCAGGGGCGGCGCCGGTAGCAGCTAACGTCCAACCGTTGGCAAGCTTGTGTTTGGATCCTCGGGTCAAGCCCGAGGATGACGACTGTGCCAAGAGGATAGTATCCTCCTCTCCTGCTTCGGAAGATGGCAACGTCTGCGGAGGATACCCCGCAGCTTCCCCACCCTCCGTCATCCTCGGGCTTGACCCGAGGATCCAAACACGGGCACTCAGGGACAACTGATCAGGGTCAAACCTCGGATTTCGCAAGAGAGGGACTTGGTGATGTCGGTGCCAGCGGAACCGGCCCCCTCACCAGCAAAATCTGAAGGTTAGGCGGCTTACACTCGCCTAAGCCTTCGATTTTCCGCCGTCTCCCGCAAGGGGGAGGTAGGACACACCCGCCGAATCTCACTCCACCTCGTCGACAACAGCCTCCGCCGCGCGCTTCTGGATCGACTCGATGCAGTTCTTGGCGCTGGACTTCGACTTATACGTTTCCGAGCGCACCATGATCTCGCCATTGGCGGCGCGGAAGCGGACGAAGGTTTCGCCGTTCTTGGCTTCATCGATCTCGAAGCGGTAGCCGCTGCCGGTTTCCTGCTTGGTGAGGTCGATGACGGGGGCCGCAGGCGCGTTCTTTTTCAGCGACTCGACGCAGTTCTTCGCGCTCGCCTTCGACGCGTAGTTTTCCGACCAGACCATGATTTCGGCATTGTAGACGAACTGGACGCGGAACTCGCCCTTTTCGGTCTTCAGGATCTTGAACTTGTGCATGCCCGTCTCCCCCTTCATCCGTTCATCGGCTTATGATTGCATGCGAATGCTAGCGCGATGGGCGCGGGCGGGCAAGTCGCGGTTAAAAGCCCTGGAAGAGGAAGTCGGTGGCGGCGGTGATCTCGTCGGCGCGCGTGGAGAGATCGGCGATGGAGGGGCCGATCTCAGACAGGGGAAGAGCCGCGAGACGGTGGGTTGCCATGACATAGTTCTTTCCGCCAACCTCGAAGCGAGGTGTCAGGCGCGCGATGACCCAGGAGACCGTTTCGATCGGCTGCAGCGGGGCGGCGACCCGTGTCGGCAGGTCATGCAGGAAGTCGGATCGTAGATCCACGACCATTTGGTCTTCCGATTTCAGGCGATGGACCCGAAATCGCGCCATCGTCAAAACATCCGATATTTGGCAAATGGTAGGCCATGTTTGGCGACATAGTCATTGTCGGCCTTGATCGCCTCGGCATTCTCGATCTTCCAGCGCCGTTCCTTTTCGGCCTTGATGGCGCGGGCAATGCCCTGTTCGGCGGCGCCCGTGATGTCGAGGCTGAGGGCTTCGGCCTCGGTGACGAGGGCTTTACTGACGGTCAGGTCATTGGCTTTGCGGGCTTCGATCGACATCGTTGAAACTCGGCAAGTGAAGGAATTCCTATTGTAGCTGAATACCGGTCTCCAGTACAAAGTCCGAAATGCTGAAAAAAGTGACAGTTAGATCGACTCCGCCTAAATAGCTTTTAAACAAACGAAGAATTTCGTCCTGTCTTCTTTCTGAAAGGTTCGGATCTAGGCTTACGAAAGCCACATGCAGCTTAACCCCTCGGTCAGAGTTTTTAAATTGAGAGATTGCTTGCGAAAGTTCTGACGACCAGGTTTCGACGATTTCATCTCGTGTATTTTTTTGCACAAGTTTAATCTCGAATACATATAAATTCTTATTTGTCCATCCGATGCCATCAAAAATATAATCGGAGTTTCCGGAAACACGAACGTTTTTCGATATTGTAATATCAAGATCTTGTTGGAATTTTTCTAATGCCCAAGATTCAACGATCTGATACTGTTGTGCGGAGATATAGTTCGATTTTTGCGCTGAATCATAATTTTTATCTACCCATTCAGGGTTTGCTGGACTTTCATCATTTGCGAAATGTTCTTGTGCTTGCAGAATTTCTTGCACACGTTTATCGTGCACGTCTTTTGCCTTAGCGGGACGAGAGTGATCCATAAAGTTATCTTCGTTCTTGTAGTCCGACGGAGCGTAAAGAACGTGATGTTTGAAGACCAAAACAAGAAAAAACAGAGACACAAGGAAGAAGGGAAAAGTCATCAAGAACCAGACAAACACGGTCTGCGTAGTAGGTTCGACAAGAGGCAGCACGACCGTACCCGAGACCTCAGCAATCCCGGCAAAAATAGCTATGATTAAAAGAGGATTTTTAACATGGCTGACTTTCATCTCCATGCGTGCGCAACCTGTTTGTTCAAAATCATAGCTTGCAAGCTATTCAAAGTGCCTGATCTAGTAAAGGGGCATTAGCCACGCTTCGCCGGATCGACTCTGCGCAATTTTTGGCGCTTGCTTTCGATTTGTAGGTTTCCGAACGAACCATGATTTCGCCATTGACGGCGCGGAAGCGCAAGAAAGTTTCGCCGTTCTTTGCCTGATCAATTTCGAAACGGTAGCCGCTGCCGGTCTCCTCGTTTGTGAGATCTATCACTGGTGCACTCGGTGCGTTTTTCTTCAGCGACTCCACGAGATTCTTAGCACTGGCTTTGGAAGTGTAGTTTTCCGACCAGACCATAATCTCAGAGTTGTAGACGAACTGGACGCGGAATTCGCCCTTTTCGGTTTTGAGTATTCTGAATTTGTGCATGAGAACTCCGTCGATTTTGTCCAAACGTAGATTGCTCAGTTATGCTATTCAATAATGTTGGGTATTTGTTTCTAGTTCAGAGTCCAATGCAGAGACTTAGGCAGGTTCCATCAGAACATCCGGTATTTGGCAAGCGGCAGCCCGTGCTTCTCGACATAGTCATTGGACGCCTTCATCGCCTCGGCATTCTCGATCTTCCACAGCCGTTCCTTCTCCGCCTTCACGGCGCGCGCGATGCCGTCAGTCGCGGCCCGCGACAGGTCGAGCTTCAGGTCGCGGGCTTCCTGCAGCAGCCGTTCGTCGACGGCGATGCTGCCATTGCCCTGCTTGCGCGATGTCTGTGCCATGCACGTGCTCCAGCCCTCTCTCGAGAGTCTGGATTATGCGGCAGATGGCGCTGCTTGAGAAGCCTATTCGTCGCTCATCTTCAGCGCGGCGATAAACGCTTCCTGCGGGATCTCGACCTTGCCGAACTGGCGCATGCGCTTCTTGCCGGCCTTCTGCTTGTCGAGGAGCTTGCGCTTGCGGGATGCGTCGCCGCCGTAGCACTTGGCGGTCACGTCCTTGCGGAGTGCCGAGATGGTTTCGCGGGCGATCACGTTGCCGCCGATGGCGGCCTGGATCGGGATCTTGAACATGTGCTTGGGGATCAGGTCCTTGAGCTTTTCGCACATGTCGCGGCCGCGCTTTTCGGCTGCCATGCGGTGCACCATCATCGAGAGGGCATCGACCGGCTCGCCATTGACGAGGATCGACATTTTCACGAGGTTGCCCTCGCGATGGCCGTCGAGATGGTAGTCGAAGGAGGCGTAGCCCTTGGAGATCGACTTCAGGCGGTCGTAGAAATCGAAGACCACTTCGTTGAGCGGCAGCTCATAGGTGATCATCGCGCGCTTGCCCACGTAAGTGAGTTCGGTCTGGATGCCGCGCCGGTCCTGGCAGAGTTTCAGGATGCCGCCGAGATAATCGTCGGGCGTGAGGATCGTTGCCTTGATCCACGGCTCGTGGATTTCGGAGATCTTGACCACGTCGGGCATGTCGGCCGGGTTGTGCAGCTCGCGCTCCGTGCCGTCGGTCATGAACAGCTTGTAGACGACCGAGGGGGCTGTCGCGATCAGGTCGAGATCGAATTCGCGCTCTAGGCGCTCCTGGATGATTTCGAGATGCAAGAGGCCGAGGAAGCCGCAGCGGAAGCCGAAGCCGAGAGCGGCGGAACTCTCCATTTCGAAGGAAAAGGAGGCGTCGTTGAGGCGCAGCTTGCCCATGGCAGCGCGCAGGTCTTCGAAATCGGCGGCATCGACGGGGAAGAGACCGCAGAACACGACCGGCTGGGCCGGCTTGAAGCCCGGCAGCATCTTGGCGGTCGGGCGCTTGTCTTCGGTGATCGTGTCGCCGACGCGGGTATCGGCCACTTCCTTGATCGAGCCGGTGAAGAAGCCGATCTCGCCGGGCCCGAGTGAATCGACCGACACCATTTTCGGGGTCAGTACGCCGACGCGCTCGACATTGTATTTGGCATCCGTGCCCATCATGCGGATGACCTGGCCCTTGGTCAAAACGCCGTCGAGCACGCGCACCAGAACCATGACGCCGAGATAGGTGTCGTACCAGCTGTCGACGAGCAGGGCCTTGAGCGGTGCCTTTTCACCGCCTTCGCTCTTCGGCGCCGGCAGCTTGTGCACGATGGCTTCGAGAACGTCGGGGATGCCCAAGCCGGTCTTGGCCGAAATCAGCACGGCTTCGGAGGCATCGATGCCGATGACTTCCTCGATCTGTTCCTTGATGCGCTCAGGCTCGGCGGCCGGGAGGTCGACCTTGTTGAGGACCGTGACCAGCTCGTGATTGTTGTCGATCGCCTGATAGACATTGGCGAGCGTCTGGGCTTCGACGCCCTGGGAGGCGTCAACAACCAGCAGCGAGCCTTCGCAGGCCGACAGCGAGCGCGAGACTTCATAGGCGAAGTCGACGTGGCCGGGCGTGTCGATCAGGTTCAGCACATAGGTTTCGCCGTCATTGGCCTTGTAGTGCAGGCGCACCGTCTGGGCCTTGATGGTGATGCCGCGTTCTTTCTCGATATCCATCGAGTCCAGCACCTGTTCGGACATCTCGCGCTCGGCAAGGCCCCCGGTCGTCTGGATCAGACGGTCGGCGAGGGTGGACTTGCCATGGTCGATATGGGCGACGATGGAAAAGTTGCGGATGTGGCTCAGGGGCGTGCGATCGGTGCTCATGGTTCGCGCATATAGCAGCGGGCCCAGTTCTCGCAAAGCGGAAAGATCGGGTTTTTCAGGCCCTCGCGGCGGTTTTGGGGTCTGGGGGGCCGCTCGCTTTACCGCCAGGCTTGGACGTTGCCACGGGCGTCGCACTCGCCGATAGTGTGCGGGCTGGAAATTTTTCAAAGCTCTGTCGAATCCGCGTCGACTGCCGCGTCTCTTCATCGACGGTGCCGACGGGTGGTGCCGCAGGGCCCGAAGGAGGGGCGACGACGATGCAATACATGCTGCTGATCTATGAAAACGAGGAAATCTTCGGCGGTCCGGACAAGATGGGGCCGATCATGGCGGATCTCGGGCCGCGCCATTTTGCCTTCGTCGCCGAGATCGGCGACAAGCGCGTGGGAGGAGCAGGTCTGAAGGGTTCGGCCTTTGCCACAACCGTGCGCACGGCAGGTGGCAAGCAGACCATCCATGACGGCCCCTTTGCCGAAACTCGGGAACAGCTGGGTGGCTATTACGTCATCGAGGCAGACGACCTCGACGCAGCGATCGCCATTGCCAGACAGGTGCCGTTGGCCAAGGACGGGGCCATCGAGGTACGGCCCGTGCTGCCGATGCCGCCGGGCATGGTGGCAAAACGCTGAGGTGATGAGGGGCGGAGTTCTTGATGAGACGTTTCGGGCTGCGGGCGGACGCATTCGTGCGGCCCTCGCCGCCCGTTACCGCGACCTCGACCTTGCCGAAGAAGCCTTTGCCGAAAGCTGCCTGAAAGCGGTGAAGGCCTGGGGTGGCGGGCAGAAAGAGGTGCCAGACCTGCCGCGCGATCCGGCCGCCTGGCTTTACCGGGTGGCCGAACGCTGCGCCCTCGACATCCTGAGACGAAGGCGCACCAGAGCCGAGAACCGTCCTGATGAACCCGAACCGGAACCGACAGCCGAAGACAGGCTCGCCAGCGACGATGCCGTCATTCCGGATGAACGGCTGAAACTGATCTTCGTCTGCTGCCACCCGGCCGTCGGCGCCGACAGCCGGGCGGCACTGACGCTGAAAATGATCTGCGGCCTGTCGACGGAGGAGGTGGCGCGGGCCTTTCTGGTGTCGGAGACGACGCTGGCGCAGCGGCTGGTGCGCGCCAAGCGCAAGATTGCGGAAGCCGGCGTGAGCTTCAAGGTGCCGGGGCCGGAACATTGGGCCGAGCGGTTGGCAGCCGTTCTCTCGACGCTGGAAGTGGCCTATGCCAAGGCGCATGAGGATGCGGCGGGCACCGGCCGCCATGCGGGTTTCGCCCGCGAGATGCTTGAGGTGACGGCGCTGCTGGCGGAGATGCTGCCTAGGGAGGCGGAAGTGCTGGCGCTCGCCGCCACCATCCACTTTGCCGAAGCGCGGCGGCCGGCCCGGATGGACGGGAACGGCATCATGGTGCCGCTCGCCGAGCAGGATCCGGCGCTGTGGTCGAAGCCGCTGATCGAGGAGGCCCGGCGCTACTGCGGGCGGGCACTCGGGATTTCAGGCCCCGGGCCGCGCATTCTGCAGATGATGATCCATGCGCTGTGGTGCGGCAGGAAGAGCCTCGCTGACCCGCCGCCGTGGAAGGCGGTGCTGGCGGCCTATGACATCCTGATCGAACTGCGCGACGATGCTGTGATCCGGATCAACCGGGCGGTGGCAATGGCGGAAGTGACGGGTGCGACGCAGGCACTGGCCGAACTCGATCGGCTCGATGTCGAGGCGCTCCACGACTTTCTACCCTTCCACGCTGCCCGTGCGGATCTGCTGGCGCGGCTCAGACGATTGCCGGAAGCCGTCGCCGCCTATGACCGCGCACTCGCGCTCGGTCCGGGGGAGGCCGAGCGACGGTTTCTGGAGGGCAGGCGGGCGGCGGTGTCGGGGTGAGCAGCGGGCAGATCAATCCGACTCGGGCCAGGTGCCGCCTGGCCAGTTGCGGGCCGTATGGATCACGCGCAGGATCAGCACGCTTTCATGGTCCGCGTCGGTTTGGATTGAATAACAAAGGATCCAGGGCAACGGGGCGAGAGATTTTTCGAATGTGCCCGCGACGCGACCGGGTCTGCCGGTTGACCTCTCACCGAGGCGGTGGCCTGCATCTTCGATGATGTCCACGATACGTTCGGCGGTGTCTGGATCGTCTTCTGCGATGTGCCGGAGGATGGCCAGCGTGTCCCGATAGGCATCGACCGACCAGACGACCGGACGCGCCATCGCTATTTCGCCCGGTTCCGGCGCGCCGCGTCGATGGCGTCCCGCATGTCGGCTATCGCCCGCGAATGGGAGACGACCCTGCCCGCGCGACCATCTTCCTTGCCTCGTTCGATCGCGTCTCGAAGGGCGAATTCTTCTTCGACGAAGGTGCCGACTGCCTCACTGGCGAGGCGCGTGCTGCTTTGCTCCGTGCCGGACGCAAGCGCGTCGAGCTTGTCCTTCACATCCTGGCTGAGTTCGATCGTCATCGTGGTGAGGGCAGGCATCGGCTTTGCTCCGCTCTGTGCCTCACCATCATAGCGCGCCCATTCGTTTTGCGCCAGCATGCTGAGATCACGCGCCCAGATCCCGGATCCAGAAAGACAGCGGCTTCGGGCTCTCCTCGGCCTCATCGAGGTCACGCCAGGAGAAGGCCGTGACAAGTTCTGGATGATGGGTGTAGCCGCGCTTTTGCCAGAAGGCGTCGAGCGGTTGGTAGTCGGCCGGGCGGCTCGGGTGGTTTGCTGGACGCTCAACGGCGCAGAAGGTGCAGTAGCGCAGGTCGAGTTTTTTCGCCTGGGCCTCGCGGCCGTCAAAGAAGGCGACGCCAATGCCGCGTCCGCGATAGGCGGGCAGGAGGACGCTTTCGCCGAAATAGAAATACTGGGCAGGATCGAGGCCGGCTGCGAGGAACGGCGCCTGCACCTCCTCTGTCTCTGACATCATCGGCGTTCCCGTCGAGGCGCCGACGACGGTGCCATCATCGATCGCCAGCACGAAGATCGAGCCTTCCGATTTCGCATAAGTCGAGAGATACGTCTGCTCGTAAGCGGGATTTCCCTCGTAGAGATAAGGAAAGGCGCGGAAGACGGTGGTTCTAAGCCGCGCCAGGTCGCCGAAAAAGGGCGCGGCGTCGCTGCCGGAAAAGGATTGGATGGTAAGCGCCATAGAGTGTGTTCAGTCCGTTGCCGAGCGGTTATACCGCTCAAGCCCATACGACGAAAGCAGTTCCACGACGAGGAGTGATTGATGACCGCCGCTGACACCATCCGCGCCTATTACGATGCCTTCAATGCCGGCGACATGGACCGTTTCCTCGCGCTTTTGACCGACGACGTTGCCCATGACATCAACCAGGGAGCACGCCAGACGGGGAAGGAAGCCTTTGGCAAGTTCATGGATCACATGAACCGCTGCTACAAGGAAGAGCTGACCGACATGGTGGTGATGGTGAACGAGGACGGGACGCGGGGTGCGGCCGAATTCATCGTCAACGGCACCTATCTGGCAACCGACGAGGGCCTGCCGGAAGCAAACGGCCAGACCTACCGCCTGCCGGCCGGCGCCTTTTTCGAGATCCGCGACGGCAAGGTCGCTCGTATCTCCAACTATTACAGCCTGCCCGACTGGATCGCCCAGGTCGGCGGCTGAGCCTCCGTCCAGACAAAGAAAAGGGCCGTCACGCTACCGCGGAACGGCCCTCTCGGTTTGCCGGCATCATGCCAGCCAGGTCGATCAGTTGACCGACCAGTCGCGCTTCACGTCGTCCGAATTCTTCGACAGGTGCACGTGCTCGTCGATGTGATCGACCCAGTCCAGCGGAATGTAGTGGTGCTGGCCGTCCATCGAATCGGTGCGGGTGAGCTTGATGCGGCTTTCGCCGTCCATGTGATCGACGGTGCCGACATGGGCGCCGTCAAGGCCGCGTACTTCCATGTGTTCGCGAATCTGATCTGCAGAAATCATCGGGATATCCTCCGGCTGGTTGTCATGACAGGAAAAGGGCGCAGCTAGCCGAATTGTTCCGGAGCACATCGCGGGAGTTGTGCCGTGAAGGCCGGGAACCTTGGGGCGGCATCGCACATTCTACCGTAACCGCATGCGAGATCCCTCGCACGGCAGCGAGAACCACATGCATCCCAGAATCGCGATCATCGGCACGGGTCCGACCGGCCTCTATACGTTCAAACATTTGATTGGCTCGACCGTTCCCCTGTCGATCACGCTTTACGAGGCCGAGGGAGAACCGGGAAAGGGAACGCCCTACCACCCCGACGTCAATGACCCGGCGATGCTGTCGAACATCCCGAGCATCGAGCTGCCGGCCTTTGCGGAGACGCTGGTCGACTGGCTGCGGCGGCAAAGCGATGATCGGTTGCTGCAGCTGGGCATCCAGCGCACAGCAATCGACGAGCGGGAATTCTATCCGCGCGTGGTCCTTGGCGACTATATGCAGGAACAGTTCCAGAGGCTCTGTCTGGCGGCTGCCGAAAAAGGCCATGTCGTCAATGTGTTTGGTCGTCACAAGGTCATCGATATCGAACTGCAGGCAGAGCAGATCCGGCTCGGCGTCGAAAATCCGGATGGTCGGCATGATGCGCTCTACGACCATGTTGTCATGGCGACAGGTCATAACTGGCCGGAGACAACGGAGATCCGGCCCGGCTATTTCGTCTCGCCCTGGCCGGCAACGGCCTTGAAAACGGTGCGAAACGAACGCGTCGGCATTCTCGGCACCTCGCTCAGCAGCATTGATGCGCTGATGACGGTGGCAACCGCGCGGGGCATGTTCTACGCCGATGTGGCGGGTGATCTGCAATATCAGCCGGCCGAGGGAACCGAGGAATTCCACGCGACGATGATGTCGCGCAAGGGCGTGTTGCCCGAAGCAGACTTCTATTGTCCGCTGCCCTATGAGACGCCGAAGGTCTGCACGAACGAGGCGATCGATGCCTTGATTGCGACCGGCCGCCATGATCTGCTCGATGATGTCTTCGAGCTGTTCCGCCGGGAAATCGTCACCGCCGACCCCGACTATGCGGCGCGCATCGGGCTGTCGCAGCTGACGGTCGAGACGTTTGCTGCGGCTTACTACGCCGACCGCATCGAGTCTGATCCCTTCGTCTGGGCGGCGCGCAATCTGGCGGAAGTCGAAGACAACAGGGTGAAAGAATATACGGTGCCCTGGCGCTATGCGATCCTGATCACCCACGAGATTGTTGCGCGCGTCATTCCCCATCTGAACGAAGAGGACCTGAAGCGCTTCCACAAACACTTCAAGACGATCTTCATCGACGATTATGCGACGGTGCCGCTCACCTCCATCCGACGCCTGCTGGCCCTCTCGCGTGCGGGCAAGCTGGATATCCTGAAGCTTGGGGACGACTACCGGATCGAGACGGATGAGAGCGGCGCGGAGCGTGGCGCCCGTGTCATCGTCGGTGACGTCGAGCATCGCTTCGGCTCATTTATCGATGCGACCGGTCAGGAGACGCTGTCGGCAACCGACCTGCCATTCCCGACCCTCGTTGCCCAGGGCGGCGTGAAGGAATCCTCAACGCCTCGCACGGGCGCTCTGCACACGCTGGAGGGTGGACCCGATACGGTGCGCACCGGCGGGATCGATGTCGACGAGCACTACCGCCCGAAGATCGACGGGCCTCTCAACAACCGGCTCTATTGCGCGGCCATCGCCTTCCTGTTGCACAAGGAACCGTTTGTGCAGGGCATCACCAGCGCGTGCGAGATTGGCGAGACGGTGGCCGAGGCCATTCTCGCAGATGTTGCACCCGAGACGGGCGAGGCACCGCTGTTTCAGATCCCGGCATAGACGGGGTCGCCGACCGAAAGGGTGACGGGCGCCTGCACCGTCGCATAGACGCCGAGGTTGCGCGCATTGTGCCGCATGATCGTGCGCAGTACCTGCGGCTCTTCGTCGATCGCGGGCTGTGCCACCATCGTCAGGCCGCAGCGGCGGGTCGGCTCGGTCACGGTAACCATTGTCGCGCCGATTTTGATGTCGTGTCCGATCCAGGCGTTCTCAAGGAAACCGTCGCCCTCTTCCGTCTCGATCAGGACGGAAGGGCGGAAACGGCGATGGTCGAGCGGCGGCAGGGTTCCGGCGTCGGCCAGAGCCCTGAGCGAGGCCGTGGTGACGAGATGCAGCGCGGCCGGGGCATATCGGTTGGAAACGATGGGGAAACGCATGTCCGCCCCGTCATCCAATCCGCCATAAGCTCCGATGCCCGCGGCAAAGCCGAAATGCGCCTCCAACCGGTGGTTTAGCCGAGAATCATCCAGCCAGAAGGTCTCGCCATCCGGAAAGCGCAGCTGCGGCAGCAGAGCTGACTTGTCGCGCAAGGCATCGAGGAACAGCGCCGGCCGCCAGCGTGGCTCCCGCTCAGGCGCGGCCGCAAGCCCGTTTGCCGGATCAAACAGCGCAAAGCGGCGGTCACCCTCGATGCCGGCGGGGGAAACGTCGAGCTGCGGCAGCGATTGCCCGCCGACCGAACTGACCGGATATCGCCATAGCTCCGCCACCCGACCTATTTTTCGCATGATGTTCCCTTTTGCTGTCCCGTCACCATAAGCCTTTCCACGGGGAAGTGTTCCACCGATTTCCGGCTCTTGACTCCACGATCGTAGTCGTCAATTCTACTATCATGGAAGATGTGGACGACGGTTTCGAAAAGACGGTGGGCGAGCGCATCAGGGGGCTGCGGGTCAAACGCGCCTTGACGCTCGATCAACTCGCCGAGGCGTCCGGCGTCAGCCGTGCGATGATTTCCCGCATTGAGCGGGCGGAGGCAAGCCCGACGGCGGCCCTTCTGGCGCGGCTGTGTTCGGCGCTCGGCGTCTCGCTTTCCGTCTTCTTTGCCGATGAAGGCGAGGCGGCCGATCCACTGATGCGCCGCGCCCGCCAGCCGGTCTGGCGCGATCCGGAAAGCGGTTATCTGCGCCGTGCCGTCTCGCCGCCGGGAACGGGCAGCGGCACGGATATCGTCGAAGTGGAGTTTCCGCCGCATGCCCATGTCCGTTTTCCCGGCCGACCGACCGGGCGCAGCCAGACCCAGCATGTCTGGGTCTTCGAGGGGGTCATCGAACTCACGGTCGGATATGATGTCTACCGGCTGGAGGCGGGCGATTGCCTCTACATGAATGTCGGCGACGTCCATGCCTACCATAACCCGACCGACGCGCCGGCCCGCTATGCCGTGGTCATCGCGCTTGGACCCTGAACTTCACATCCCGCCACTCGCGCACCCGGAAGATCTCATGCCCGATATCCGTCAGCTCTCTGCCAACGAGGCCCTCGAACACATTCCGGCACTCACTGAAGTGCTGGCCGATTGTATCGCCGACAATGCCTCGGTCGGATTCATGCCGCCCTTCACCGCGCAGGAGGGCGACGCGTTCTGGCGGGGCGTGGCGGAGGCTGTTGGGCGCGGTGAGGTGCTGCTCTACGGCGCCTTCGTTGAAGACCGGCTCGTGGGTACGGTGCAGATCGGTTTTGCGCTGAAGCCCAATCAGCCGCATCGGGCCGATCTGATGAAGCTGCTCGTGCATCGGGCAGCACGCGGAAATGGTCTTTCGACCGCGTTGATGACGGCAGCCGAAGCGGGAGCAGCGCAGGCAGGGCGCAAGCTGCTGGTGCTTGACACGGCGAAAGGGGAGCTGGCGGAGAGGATCTACGAGAAGCTCGGCTGGCAACGCTCGGGCGAAATTCCGGACTATGCGCTCTACCCGGACGGGCGCTTCTGCGACACCGTGATCTTCTACAAGCGATTGGGTTGAAGGCTGCCGGACATTCAGCCCAAAAAACGTCCGGGTTCACCCTTTCCATAAGCGTTTCCATATGTTTATGGTCCCGCCCCAATAGGCTTTTTTGGGCAGAGGGGGCAAGCATGGCAAGACGCAGGACAATGATCGGCTTGGCTGCAGGGCTGGCGCTGTCCGCCGTCGCGCCGGCCTTTGCCGCAGATGTGACCTTTGTCATGCGCAACGATCATCCGAACGCGGTCGAGGTCGAGTTGTACAGCCAGGACCGCGACTATGTCTGGCCGGGCAACAACCAGGTCTTTTATCTCGACGATGGTGAGACCAAGGAGATTCCGCTCTCCTGCGACGAAGGCGAGAAGATCTGCTACGGCGCCTGGATTTCCGGCGACAAGGAGAGCTACTGGGGCGTCGGGCCGGAAAATGCCGAGACCTGCGAAGACTGCTGCTACACCTGCGAAGGTGGCCAGACAGAACAGATCAATCTGACCGAATAAGTTCGACTACGGCGGGGGCCGGGGGGAAGGGGCGGTTTTCGGGTCTTGGGACCTGGAGGCCGCCCCTTTGGGTTTCGAATGCAGGGTTCGCGCGGCGCGGGTCAGCGTCTGCGGAACTCGGTGAGAAAGACGAGCAGTGCCGCTGTGGGCAAGGCCGCTCCGACAAGCGCTGCCGCAGCCCATCCGCCATGGGCATAGCTATAGGCGCCGACCGCGGACCCGATGGCACCGCCTGTAAAGAAGATCGCCATGAACAGCCCGTTCAGCCGGCTGCGCAACTCGGCACCGAGCCCATAAATGGCGCGCTGGCCGGTGACCAGCGTGGTGGTGACGCCGAAATCGAGGAGCACGGCGGCAAGCGTCAGAAGGGCAAGCGCGATCCATGATCCCTCGGGTGTGACCAGGGTCATGAGGAAGGCTGCCAGCACGCTCGACAGACCGAAGGCGGTGGCGGGGCGGGAGAGACCCCGGTCGGCAAGCCGTCCGGCAATCGGCGAGGCGACGGCGCCGGCAACGCCCGCGAGGGCAAAAAGCGCAATGCCGGTCTGCGTCAGGCCGAAGGCAGGGCTTGCGAGATAAAGCGGCGTGACCGTCCAGAAGAGGCTGAAGGCGGAGAACTGGAACGCCTGATAGGCCGCACGCCGCTGCAACACTTTCTGCGTCGTGAGCAGCCGCCCCATCGAGCCGATCAGTGCGACATAGCCGAGATGGGTCTTTGGAACGCGCCGCGGCAGCTTGGCGGCGAGAAGCGCGCCGAGCGCCACCATGACGGCAGCCGAGAGAAAGAAGATCGTGTGCCAGGAGCCAAGTTTCGCAACGAGGCTCGCGATCGGCCGCGCCATCATGATGCCGACCATCAGTCCGCTCATGACATTGCCGACGACCTTTCCGCGCGCGTGATCCGGGGCAAGGCCCGCGGCGAAGGGCACGATCATCTGCACGGCGACGGCGCCGAGCCCAATCGACAGGGAAGCTGCGAGGAACGGCAGCGGCGTGGTGGCAAGACCGGCGGCGATCAGCGCGGCGGTGACCACGCCCATCATGATCAGGATCAGCTTGCGGTTTTCAACGAGATCGCCGAGCGGCACGAGGAACAGCAGTCCGAGGCCGTAGCCGACCTGGGTGAGCGTGACGATCAGCCCGCTTGCATGCAGCGGCAGCCCGATGGCTTCGGCAATCGGACCGGCAAGCGGCTGGGCATAATAGAGATTGGCAGCGATGAGGCCGCAGGCGGCGGCCATGATGAAGGTGAGCCCGGTCGAGAGACCTTGGGCGCTCGCGGCGTGAGGGAGGGGAAGGGCAGGTTCGGCGGTGGAGGAGGTCTGGGTCATGGCACGGAATCCGGGGGAGGAGGGGGAGGACGAAGGCATGGGAGGATCAGTCGAGGATGGTTAGAATGGCATCGGCCGCAGCCCGGGTACGGCCCGACTCCTGGCCGGACTTGCCGGCGATGCGGATGCCCTGGAGGAAGGAGAAAATGGCAAGCGCGGTGGTCGGAATGTCGATGCTGCGTGAGACGGAGCCGTCGGCTTGGCCGGTCGTCAGGAAACCTTCGATCTGGGCGAGGGTCACGGCATGTCCGCGTGCGACCCGCTCGGCCACATCGGCGTCGAAAAGGGCAAGCTCGACGGCAGCCCCGATCGCGAGGCATCCGCGCCGCCCGGTCTCGCCGCAGGCGGCGTCGGCGTAAAACTGCAGGATGGCGCGCACCTGGTCACGGCCGGTCGAGGCTTGCGCGAGCTTTTCGGAGAGAAGGGCTGTGCGCACCTGCTTGTAGCGGTCGAAGGCGGCGAGAAAGATCGCCTTCTTATCCTTGAACGCCTTGTAGATGCTGCCCGCCGTTAGCCCCATCGCCGCTTTGAGGTCGGTGATCGAGGTGCCGTGATAGCCGCGCTCGGTGAACACCGTGATCGCGGCATCGAGTGCCGCATCAATCTCGAAGGCGCGGGGCCGGCCGGCGGAGCGAACAAAGAGGGCTGTGTCAGACATTGCGAGTTCCGCAGAATTAGGAAACGATCGTTTCCAAATATCTCTATCTAGTAGAACCGTCAAGTCCCCTGTTTGCTGGCGGAATCTGGTCGTTCGACCAAAATCACTTTGTTGGACGCTTGCCGTCGCCCATCAGCCGGCGTTAGGCTTGCCAAAACGGAAGCTCCGCAGCACCGAACGCGGGCAAGAACGAGGGAACGAGATGCGTGTCTATTATTCGGAAAAGCACAAGCTGAGGGATGCGAAGACCGAGCTGCATGGCGGCCTGCTGGTAAAGCCCTTCGAGGGGCCGTTCCGCGCCGAATGGGTGCTGGCGGCTGTCAAGCAAGCAGGGTTTACCGACGTCGAGGCGCCGGACGAGCATGGGCTGGAGACGGCGCTCAAGGTGCATGACGCCGGCTATCTCGAATTCCTGAAGACCTGCTGGGACCGCTGGGAGGCGCATGGCTTTGAGGGCGAGGCGATCCCGACGTCCTTCCCGTGCCGCCGCAGCCAGACGGGCCGCGTGCCCAAGCATATCGACGGCGCGGTCGGCTACTACACCAATTCGGCGGAAACCTCGATCTCAAAGGGCACCTATGAAGCCGCGATCGCCTCGATGGATGTGGCACTATCCGGTGCTGACTGGCTGAATGCCGGCAACCGCTTCGCCTTTTCGCTCTGCCGCCCGCCGGGTCACCATGCCGGGCGCGATCTCTTCGGCGGCTACTGCTTCATCAACAATGCCGCCGTCGCAGCGCAACGCCTGCTCGATCACGGCGCGAAGAAAGTCGCGATCCTCGACGTCGACTTCCACCACGGCAATGGCACGCAGGACATTACCTATCGCCGGGGCGACATCTTTTTCGCCTCGCTGCATGGCGAGCCGGAAAATGCCTTCCCCTATTTTCTCGGTTATGCCGACGAGACCGGCGAAGGGGATGGCGAAGGTCTGAATGCCAATTATCCGATGCCCTCGGGCACGCCCTGGGATGCGTGGTCGGCAGCGCTCGAAGACAGCCTCAAGCGCGTCAAGGACTATGGCGCCGAGGCCATCGTCGTTTCGCTCGGGGTCGATACCTTCGAGCAGGATCCGATCAGTTTCTTCAAGCTGAAAAGCCCGGATTATATCACGATGGGCGAGATGATCGCTCAAAGCGGAGTACCGGTGCTGACGCTGATGGAGGGCGGTTACGGCGTGCCGGAGATTGGCCTCAACGTGGCGAACGTGCTGAAGGGGCTGGAGGCGTAGCGGACGCCAGTCTCAGCCGGCGGCTCGCATGACCTGCCGCACCGTGGGGGCGAAGCCTTGGCGGGCGAGCAGGTTCAGGTTCGCCGACGGCTGGGGTTTGCCGAAGAGATAGCCCTGGCCTTGATTGCAGCCCAGCTGCAGCAAATGCCGTGCCTGGTCCTCGGTCTCGATCCCCTCGCACAGCATGGTCATGTCGAGACCGGCGCTCAGCGCCAGCACCGAGGATATGATCGCCTGGCTTGCGGCGCTTTCGATCAGGTTCCTCACGAACATCTGGTCGACCTTGATCTTGTCGAGGGGAAAGCGCGCGAGATAGCCGAGCGAGGAATAGCCGCTGCCGAAATCGTCAAGTGCCAGACTGACGCCGAGCGATTTCAGGCGCTGCAGTTTCTCGATCAGATCGTCTGCCGCACTGATGAAGCTCGATTCCGTGATCTCGAGCTGCAGGCGCCGCGCCGGCAGGCCGCTTTCGGCGAGGGCCGCCTGCACGTCGGCCACAAGGTCGCGCCGTTGCAGCTGGAGTGGGGCAACATTGACGGCAACCACCATGCCGTCGGGCCAGGTCACGGCGTCGAGGCAGGCCTGGCGGAGCGCCCAGGCCCCCAGCTCGACGATAAAGCCATTGGCTTCGGCAATGCCGATGAACGTCAGCGGCGAGATCATGCCATGCTGCGGATGCTGCCAGCGGATCAGCGCCTCGGCACCGATAACAGCCCTGGTGTCGAGCATGACCTGCGGCTGATAGAGCAGCTTCATCTGACCGCGATCCAGCGCATGCCAGAGTTCGGATTCAAGCAGTCGAGCCTCGGCATGGCGTACGCCGCTTTCGGGATCGAATTCGACAAGCCCGTCCGTCGTCTCACGGCGAGCCTCATCAAGGGCAAGTTCCGCCTCTGCGACCAGTTGCGCACCGCAACCTGCGGCGAGCTGATCGGCCGTGGTCATACCAAGGCTCGCGCCCACGCGGTAAGGCGTACCATCCGGCTCGAAAGGCACGGAAAATTCCTGCCGGATGCGCTCGGCGAGCAGGCGGGCGAGCGCAGGCGGGATCGGCTTCACGGTGTGCAGCGCAAAGCTGTCATTGCCGAGCCGGGCTGGCCGCGACAAAAGCGGATCGATCCGCCCCAGCCGACCGCTGACGGCCCGCAGCAGCGCGTCTCCCTTGGAGCGGCCGAGGGTGGCGTTGATGGTCTTGAAGCGATGCAGGTTGACGGCATAGACGGCATGGACAGAGGGATCGCCGGCATTGGACGGCGGAGCCTCGGCGGCCAGTGTGTTGAGGTCGGCGATGAGCGCAGAAGCACGCAACGCTCCCGTCAGCACATCATGGCGCGAAAGATAGGCGATCCGCTCAGCCTGTTGCCGTTGTTCGGTGACGTCGCGGGCGGTGATGCAGGCGACGCGAGCATTGTGACCTGCCCGCTGCCGTCTGCTGCTGCGATCCAGCTCGGAAACGGTGATGGTATAGTCGAGAATCCGCGACCCAGCCGCATCGGTCAGTTCGATCTCGCGGAGCGCCACAGGGTTGTCATGTATCGGCTGGGGAGCGCCGAGGGCTGAACGCACCTCCTCCTGCCACGGGCTTGGCAGGCAGGCAAAGCTCAGCCGGCCCTCGGGGCAAAGCCCGAGTTCGGACAGAAGCGGCAGCAGCCGGCTGCTGTGGCGGACAATCGTGCATGTATCGTCGATGATCACCACCATATCCGCGCTGTCGCGGATGACCTGCTCCAGCAGGTTGCGGCTGTTGTTCGCCTCCATCGACATGCGTTTCACCAGCCAGGCACGCAGATCCAGCTCCTGGAACGCGCGAGCTGACAGCGCGAGCATGACCAAGACGATCAACGCGCCGGTCGGCAGGCTGATGGCGTGAGCGGCCTGAATCCAGACGGCGCCGGTCTCCAGCAAGGCAATCAGGGCCGCAAGCAGCAGCACCTGACGGCGCAGCGAGCGTGTCAGCACGAGAACAAGCAAAACAGCGAGCGCCATGGCACCCAGCAAGGGCCAGACAGAGGGCGAGACGAGCCGGCGGTCCTGCAGCAGCGTTTCCGCCGCCATCACATGCACGATGGGTCCCGAGACCAGGCCATGCACCGGCACAATGAAGTTGTCCTTGAGCTCGATGGCGCTCGCGCCGAACACGACGATGCGATCCTGAAGGATCGCCGGATTGACCCGCCCCTCGATCACGTCGATCGCTGAGACACGGGTGATGCTGGCGGGATCGATGGAGAAGTCGATCAGGAAGGGGGCCGTGCCCCGATCGGCGATCCCGGCCAGAAGGGCGGGAACCGAAAACACGAAAGTGCCGTTCTGCGTTTCCCCGAGCGGGAAGCGCCGCACGATCCCATCATCGTCGGCATAGAGGCTGGCGCTGGCGACCCAGGCATGGGGCGCAAAGAGGGGGTTGGGCCTGGTTGTGGCAACGACCGGAATAGTATCCGCAGAGGAGCGATACTGCTGGAAGGATGGCAGAATGACACCGCCACCGGCGGCTTCCAGCGCTGTCGCGAGCGCCTTGTCGCCTTCGCTCTCGGAGCGGGCACTGAAGTCGATGTCGAGAAAGATATCCCGGGCCTGCGCCGCCACCAGCCGGTCGATCAGGCGGGCATGGATCGAGCGGCTCCAGGGCCAGGTGCCGACGACATCCAGGCTCTTCTTGTCGATCTCGACCAGGACGATCTCGCCGGTGGCATCACGCGGCACGGCCGCCATGCGCCAAGCTGAGAGCCGTCGATCGAGCGGTTCGAAGAGACCGGCAAGACTGGTCAGGCCGACGACTAAAAGCAGGCAGGCTACGAGGGTTGCCTGCCCGACCAGATGACGCCGTCTGCCGTGATGTCGTTGCTGCGTCACGCGCAATCAATCCTGTTGGAGGGAGCCGCCGTCTGTAGATTCAGGACCACAATGCCTCAATCCTCCCGGTTTCCCGAATTGCCTTTGCCCGAGTTTCCGCTGCCTCCGCCCTTGCCTCCGCCCTTGCCGCCGCCCTTGCCGCCACTGTTGCCGTTTCCGCTGCTGTTTCCGCTATTTCCCCCTGTGCCGGCATCAGAGCCGGACCCGGAACCAGAGCCGGATTTACCCTTGCTTGCGGCGGCTCCTTTGCTGGCGGCAGAGGTGCTGTCGGCTGCCGAGGCGTTTTGAACGGACAGGGTCTGGCCGACCGCCGGGACGAGAGGCTTCGAGACCGGAATGGAGACGATCTTTGGTTTCCGGCCTGCTGCCTTGACGCTGAACCCGTTCGATAAGCTGACTTCAGCCGATTGACCGGCGGTCAGATCGGCAGCGTGCCCGCCGCTCGGATCCCTGACGCCGACTACGCCATGTCTGACCGAGAGACTGGTGCTGTCGTCGTCGACCTGGACGGTGAAGCCGGTACCCTTGACGACGGCTGCGAGGAAGGGCGTCTGGACGCTGAGGTTCCGGCCGGGCCGTTTCTCGAATTCGACGGCGATCTCGCCCGATTGCTGCACCACCTCGAACTTGTCGTCGCCGGCCGATTTGGCAAAGACGGCACTCATGGTGCCGGGCTTCAGCGTGATCATGTCGTCGCCATGCTGAAGCACGACGCGGCCGCGCGGCCCGGTGCTGATCCAGGCGCCGTCGGGCACGGAAGTGCCGGTTACCAGACGTTCCCAGGTGACCTTGTCGACGGTGTAATTCACGGGCTGCCGGACGGCGGTTGCGGTCCAGGTTTCAGCCATGGCAGGCCCGCTCGCGAGCGCGATCCAAAGGAAAGCGGCAAAAGTCAGCCGAAGGCGCATGATGTCGGATCCTCTCATTCTTGCCCAACAATAGTCGCGAGGGCATGAAGATTGCCTAAATCAACATTCTTTAAATTAGTGCAATTGCCGTTTTGCGATCGCCACTTGCGTCAGCCGGAGCAATGCCGTCGCCAGAACCACCGCCAAACGCAAAAGGCCCGGGACAGCGCCCGGGCCTTTGTCATTGCGAATGATTGAAAGCGGTTACAGCGTGCCTTGGCGCTGCTGGATCATCTGATAGGTATCGAAGCTGTATTCGGCGATCTGGCTCCAGAGATAGGCGTCCTGCTTGAAGGCCTGCTGGCTGTCATAGAGCTTCTTGAACCACTCGTTTTTCGCCGTCAGCTCCGCATAGGTGTCCTTCGCTGCCTTGTGGCAAGTGTCGAGGATGTCCGTCGAGAACGCACGCAGCTGCGCGCCACCGGCAACGAGTTCGCGCAGCGCCTTGGCGTTGGAGGCGTCGTAACGGGCGAGCATGCGGGCATTGGCGGCTGCACACGCATCGGTCAGGATGCGCTTGTAGTTTTCCGGCAGGGCATTGAACTTCTCAAGGTTGAAGAAGGCATGCACGGTCGGGCCGCCTTCCCACCAGGCGGGGTAGTAGTAATAAGGCGCGACCTTGTAGAAGCCGAGCTTCAGGTCGTCGTAAGGGCCGACGAATTCGGTGGCGTCGATCGTGCCCTTTTCCAGCGCCGGATAGACGTCCGAACCGGCGATCTGCTGCGGGGTGACGCCGACCTTCGACATGATCTCTCCGGCGAGACCGGCAATGCGCATCTTCAAGCCCTTGAGGTCGTCGATGGTCTTGATCTCCTTGCGATACCAGCCGCCCATCTGGGCACCAGTATTGCCGGCCGGCAGCGCGTAAAGCTTGTGAGATGCGAGGAACTCGTTCAGCAGCTCGTTGCCACCGCCAGCGGTGAACCAGGAATTGGTCATGCGGGCATTGAGACCGAAGGGGATGGCGGTGCCGAGCGCGAAAGCCGGATCCTTGCCGATATAGTAGTAGCAGCAGGTATGGCCCATTTCGACGGTGTCGTCGGAGACCGCATCGGCAACCTGCAGCGGCGGCACGATTTCACCGGCGGCATAGACCTGGATCTCGAACTGGCCATCGGTCGCCTTCGACACGCTCTCGGCAATATCGGTCGCAGCACCGAAAATGATGTCGAGGCTCTTGGGGAAAGACGAGGCGAGGCGCCAGGTGACCTTCGGATTTTCCTGGGCGAGGGCAGGGGCTGCAAGTGTTGCGGCGCCTACGCCGGCAATGCCGGCCTGCTTAAAGAATTGACGGCGGTTCATGATCTCTTGCCTTGGTTTTTCGGATAACGATACGGCCCTGCTCCCGCGGCGGGTCTAAAGGTGCGAGGCGAAGCGTGCAAGACCGAAAGGGTGGGATCTTGCCCCGTGCCGCGCCCAAATTTGCGTTTTCTTTCGTGAAGATGCCGGTCCACGCAAGGAACAATCACGGAGCCTTTTGCAGGCGCGGATCATCGAGAGCCGGGTTGTAAAAGAGCGACAGCACCAGGCTCTTGGCGATGCGCTCGGCGCTTGTCAGGAACCAACGATGCGCCTCTTCCGTTGCGCCGATCTCGGTGAGCGTGTCGGAAAAGAGCTGGAGCCATTGCAGGAAAAGCCCCTCCGCCATGCCGTCGACGCCGTGATGCGCTTGAACGGGCTTGCCGCCATAGGCGCCGGTCTTGAAGGCGACGGAGGCCCAGAAGGCCTTCATCTTGACCATGTGGGCGGGCCAGCGGCCGGAGAGCCGCCTGTCGAAGACGGGTCCGAGATCGGGGTGTTGCACGATATGGCCGTAGAAGGTTTCGACGAGCCTGTCGATGAAAGCCACGTCCACGCCCATGGCCGCCATCTCGGCCTCGGCGCGGGCGGTGATCTCGGCGCGATGTGCGGCGCGGCCGGTAAGCTCCATGGTCATGGGTTCGTCCTTGCGATTTCAGGCTTTGGCTACGTCTCCGACATGAAGTGGTCAAGTGAGAACTTCACCCTTGAAAACGGCATCTGAGAGGCATAAGTTTAGAACAATTCTAAAAAGGTGACAACAGATGTTTGGTTTATCCCTGTCCACGGCCAAGCGCTCTTTCGACAGCCTCAGCGAACAGGAGATCCTGGGGCTGGCCATTTCTTCCGAGGAAGACGATGCCCGCATCTACCTCGCCTATGCCGATCAGTTGCGCGCCACGGCTCCGCAATCGGCCAAGGTCTTCGAAGACATGGCCGAAGTGGAGCACACCCACCGCAACATGCTGATCGAGATGCATCGCGAACGGTTCGGGGAGCGCATCCCGCTGATCCGTCGCGAGCACGTGCGCGGCTTCTATGACCGTAAACCGGACTGGTTGCGGAAGAACCAGACGCTGGATCAGATCCGCACCGAGGCGGAACTGATGGAGCAGGGGGCCTATCGCTTTTATATGGCCGCTGCCCAGAGGACGTCCGATGCGGGCATCCGCAAGCTGCTGGGGGATCTCGCACTCGCCGAGCAGGGCCACGAAGAGATTGCCGGCATGCTCGGCGAAAAACACGTGACCGAAGAGGCGAAGACGGAAGAGGACGAGGGCGCCCGCCGCCAGTTTATTCTCACCTATGTCCAGCCGGGCCTTGCAGGCCTGATGGACGGTTCCGTCTCGACGCTCGCCCCGATCTTTGCCGCAGCTTTTGCCACCGGCGACACCTGGTCGACCTTTCTCATCGGCCTATCCGCCTCGGTCGGTGCGGGCATTTCCATGGGCTTCACTGAAGCGGCCCATGACGACGGCAAGCTCTCGGGGCGCGGTTCGCCGATCAAGCGGGGCCTTGCCTCCGGCATCATGACGGCGCTCGGCGGCCTTGGTCACGCGCTGCCTTATCTCATCCCGCATTTCTGGACAGCGACCATCACGGCGGCCATTGTCGTCTTCTTCGAGCTTTGGGCGATCGCCTTCATCCAGAACCGCTACATGGAGACGCCCTTCTGGCGTGCGGCCATGCAGGTGGTGCTGGGCGGTTCGCTGGTGCTCGCAGCCGGTGTGCTGATCGGTCAGGGCTAGGCGAGACGGCTTGACGACGGGGCGCCGGGCACTGTCATCTGCTGATCATCAAACCGGACTAGCAAGGCGCCATGAAATTCCCACTTGCGACCATCAGTCTGGGCGTCACCATGACCATCGGTTACGGCACGCTCTATTACTCTTTTTCCGTGCTCGCGCCCGAGATCGCCGGTGAGTTCGGCTGGAGCCGCAGTTTCGTCTTTGGGGTCTTCTCATTTGGTCTGCTGGCGGGTGCGGTTGCGGCACCCGTCATCGGCCGCCTGGTCGACCGACTCGGCGCCCGCCTCGTCCTGTGCCTTGGTTCGGTCGCGGCGGCCCTGGCGCTGGCGCTTTTTGCAGTGATGCAGAACGCATGGCATTTCGCGCTGATCACGCTCGCCGCCGAATTCGTAGCTCTTGCGGTTCAGTATGACGCAGGCTTTGCTGCGCTTGCCCAGAGCCATGGCCGGGAGGCACGGGCCCATATCACTCTGGTCACCCTCATCGCGGGCTTTGCCTCGACGATCTATTGGCCGCTCCTGCAATGGCTGCTGACCGTGATGACCTGGCGCGAGATTTATCTGGTGCTGGCGGCGATGAACCTCCTGCTTGCGCTGCCGATCCATCTTGCTCTGCCAAAGACACGCATCGACACGGGTGAACCCGCAAAGCCGGTGACCGGGGCTGCAAAGGATTGCCTTCCCGCCGACCGCAGCAGGCAGATGGTGCTGATGGCGATCGCCTTTGCAGCCGGTGGCTTCGTTATTTCAGCGATCGGCGCGACATTGCTCGTGCTGATGCGCGATCTGGGTTATGCGACGGGGATAGCGACCCTTGCCGGCAGCCTGATCGGACCCAGCCAGGTGGCGGCGCGGCTGATCGAATATGTGAGGCGCAATCTGTTTTCGCCGCCACTGACGGCGATCATCGCAGCCGTCGTCATGGCGCTCGGAATTATCCTTCTCGCCGGCTCGCTGCTGATCCCGGCCACCGGCTTCGCGCTCGCCTTTGCGCTCTTTTATGGCGCAGGCCAGGGACTGACATCCATCGTGCGCGGCGTGCTGCCGCTGCATTATTTCGGGGTCGTGGGATATGGCCGGACCATGGGGACCCTGTCGGCGGTGCGCATCGTCGTCTCCGCCATCGCCCCGGTCTCTGTGATCTGGCTGAACGACGTGGCAGGGCCGGCAGCGGCGCTTGCAAGCCTTGCGCTCGCCTCGCTGGCGGCGGTCCTCGCTACGCTTGCCCTGACGGCGGGTCCCCGGTTGAAGACGGCGCTGTAGCTTATTGCAGGGCGCCGACCAGGACGTCCGAGGTGCCGTTCTCGATGGTGACCCAGCGACCGCTATCCGTCGAGGATTGGCGCTTGAGGAACGTGTAGTGGGTATCGTTCCACAGCTTGACGTCGTCATTCAGGTTGTCGAGCACGAAATCGCCGGTCTGGCTGCGCACGGTCAAAACGGCATGACCCTCGCCATCGGGCTTGCGCACGACGGTAATTAGCAGGTCGGCGACGGAAAAGCCCGCTTCCATCAGCTTTTTGCGCTTGAGCAGGACGAAGTCTTCGCAGTCGCCAGCATCGACGGGATAAGCCCAGACTTCCTCACGGCCATAGATCTGCTCGTCGGTCATCGGCACGATGGCGTGGTTCACCGAGGCATTGATGTCATGGATGATACCCCAGCCGTGATCGGTGATCTTCGGCGGCGTGGTGGGGCGGGTCCGCATGGCGCATTCCTGCGGCAGGGACTTGCAGAATTCATAATGGCCGATCGGCTGGGACGTCACGTTGCCGGTCACCATCGAACGCGAAGGCGACGGTGCCGAATAACCTGCATGGGCGGGCGCAAGCACCGCAGCAGCAATGATCAGCGCCGTGATGGCGCGTGAACCGTTCGTCATGAACCTGTCCCCTATATCCTTAACAAAACGTTAAGAGCGGCAGAGGGTACGAGTCAACGTTGCGGCGACGGAAGGCCGCTGCAATTCGGTCACTATGGTTAAAATGCGACAGTTCTAACGCAGGGAGGCTCGCAAAGGCCCGCTCGGTGGGGAGAAGCGGGCGGGCGCTCCTGTCATAGCATGGACAGGATCGCCGCTTTCATCCGGGCGATGTCCTCGGGACGCGACAGCCGATGATCGCCGTCGCGCACCAGGGTCAGGACCACGTCGTCGAGCGGCAGGAACTCCATCAGCTTCAGCGCATGGCTGTGCGGTACGTCGGGGTCCTTCATACCTTGAAGAATATGAACCGGGCAGCCTGTCTCGATCAGGCCGGTCAGCACGCGGTTCGCCCGCCCGTCTTCGATCAGCGCACGGGTGAAGATGTTCGGCTCCGGGCTGTACTCGGATGGTTCCTCGAAGAAGCCGCGCTCCTCAAGTGACCGCCGCTCGGCCTCGGTGAGGCTGGGTTCGATGAGTTCGCTGGTGAAGTCCGGGGCAGGGGCAATCAGCACCAGGCCCGCGACCGTAAAGCTCAGTCCCTGCCTGCGCGCCTCCTGGATGACCCGCAGGGCAATCCAGCCGCCCATCGATGAGCCGATCAGAATGACCTGCCGGGCGCCCGAGGCGGAGATCACGGCCAGCGCTTCTTCCGTCCAGCGCGAGATTGTGCCGAGGGCGAAGTCACCGCCGGAGACGCCGTGGCCGGAATAGTCGAAGCGGATGGCCCCGATCCCGTGTTCCGCAGCGAGCGCGTCCATCTCGACGGCCTTGGTGCCCGACATGTCGGAGCGATAGCCGCCAAGCCAGACGAGAACCGGTTTGTCCGGCCCCGTCTCGGGCGAAGCAAAACGCTCGATGATGCAGATCGATCGCGCCGAGGCGTCAGACCCGACGGTGATCGTCTTTTCGGCCAGGATGTTCGCGGGCTGGTTCATGAGGACCTCCGATTCGCTGCACGGGTGTAAATCACATTCAGGAAGTGACCGACAACAGGTGATTTTCTTCACGAGGCATGCTATTGACTCCGCCGACGCAAGTATCACATAGCCCTGTCACGCGTATGCGCGCGGGCCGGGCCTGCTCACATATCGAAACAGTTCGAGGAGAATACGACCATTCGCAGACCGTTTAAGACCGATGCCCCCGTGAAGGACGGGCCGCGCTCCAACCGAGAAATTCGCATACCCAAGGTCCAGTTGATCAACGAAGAAGGCCAGAACCTCGGTGTCGTGCCGACGGATCAGGCGTTGCGTATGGCAGAAGAGGCCGGATTGGATCTGGTCGAGATTTCGCCGAATGCGGAGCCGCCGGTCTGCAAGATCCTCGACCTCGGCAAGCTGAAATACGCCAACCAGAAGAAGGCGGCCGAAGCGCGCAAGAAGCAGAAGATCGTCGAAGTCAAAGAAATCAAGATGCGCCCCAACATCGACACCCATGACTATGAGGTGAAGATGAAGGCGATGAACCGCTTCTTCGAAGAAGGCGACAAGGTCAAGGTGACCCTGAAGTTCCGCGGCCGCGAAATGGCCCACCAGGAACTCGGCATGAAGCTTCTGCTTCAGGTCAAGGAAGACACGCTGACCATCGCCAAGGTCGAAGCCGAGCCGAAGCTCGAAGGCCGTCAGATGATGATGGTGCTCGCTCCGAAGTGAGCTGAGCCCACCGCGCGACCCGCTGATCGGGCCACAGATCAAAGCCGCCTTATGGGCGGCTTTTTTCGTGGCACCCTCTCCAAACGCTTGCCCGTACTTTTCTGACAGAACGCTGACAGCGGCTGCGGCCTATCTGTCAGGTAAGCCAGTGCATGATCTCCTCAAAGAGACAGCTTTCGTCTCAGGAGGAAAGTCCCATGACGACGCTTGCCCGGCGTACCCTGCTTGTCTCCGGCACGGCCGCACTGGCGCTCGGCATTTTCCCGTTTTTCGGCGCCGTGGCGCCCGCGTCACTCTCGGCCCTGCTCGATCAGCAGGCCCTGGCTCGCGGCGGCAGCGATGATGGCGGTGGCAGCGGCAGCGACAGTTCCGGCTCGAGCCATGACGATAGCAACGATTCCTCCGACGATTCTTCCAATGATGACGGCCCGGATCATGACGCCGGCGATGACCATGGCGACGACGGAGCCGAGGACGATGACGGCGATGATGACGGCAACGGCAAGGGCCGTGGCGGCAATCGCGACGAGATCCGTCTGATCGTCAATCAGGCGCAACTTCAGGGTCTGGTCAATGGCACGATGATCCCGGTTGACCAGAACGGCGTGCGGCTCGCTTTCGAGATCGAGCAGGAACACGGAAAGACCGAAATAAAGTTGCGGGCGCCAAAGGGGACGCTCACCGGCGTGACGGTCGTTCCCGCCCCCTGATTTCCCATGAAACGGCAATGGTCGGCCGCCGCAGATCCATTGTCGTTTTACCCCGCCCGGCCCCCACCGGGCGGGGATTGCTCATTTGCCAGTTGGCGAGCCGATGTGGCCGCGCTAGGTTTGTCGCTTAAAGAAATCGAGCCCGTGATGGATCGCCGCCGTTTTATGCTCATGCTTCTCTCTTCCACCGTCGTGACGGCACTTGCGCTGGCGCCGGATGCTGCCGCGAAGAACGGCAACAGCGGCAACGGCAACGGCAACGGCAACAGCGGAGGAAGCGGCAGCAGCGGTAACGGCAGTAGCGGTAGTGGCGGAAGCGGTAGTGGCGGAAGCGGCAGCGGCGATGGCGGTAGCGGTGGGAGCGGCAGCGGCAGCGGCAATAGCGGTAGCGGCGGGAACGGTGGGAGCGGCAGCGGCAGTTCCGGCGGCGATGACGATAATGACGACGATGGTGATGAGGACGACGCGGGAGCGGACGAAAGTCTTGGCAGCGCGCCGCCGAGCCCCGATCATCAGCTCGCCCGCGAGGCGGTGGATCGGGGGCGCATTCGGCCTCTGCGCGAAATCCTGCAGCAGATTGAAGACGCGCACCAGGGGCGCGTGATCGCAGTCAATCTCAATCTCGACGCGCGCAATCCGTTCTACACCTTGAAGGTTCAAAGCGGGGCAAAGGTCCGGACCCTGAAATTCGATGCTGCGACGGGCCGTCGCCTGAACTTCTTCGGATGGTGAGCAATGCGGATCCTGCTGGCTGAAGACGACGCGACCATCGCCGAATTCACCCGCTCGAAGCTGGAGACGGAGGGCTTCGTGGTGCACCATCTGGCGACGGGGCCGGACGTCTGGGCGGAAGGTGAAACCGGCGAATACGCCGCGATCGTGCTCGATCTTGGTCTGCCGGGAATGGATGGTCTGTCGATCCTGAAGCGGTGGCGGTCATCCGGTGTCGAAACGCCGGTCCTGATCCTCACGGCGCGTGGTTCCTGGATGGAGCGGGTGGACGGTTTCGAGGCCGGGGCCGACGACTACCTGCCAAAACCGTTCCGCAGCGAAGAATTGTTGGCGCGGTTGAAGGCGCTGCTGCGGCGCACCGGCGGTCGGGCGAAGACGACGGCTTCGGCCGGTGGCTTCGTGATCGACGATGCCGCCCGCCGCGTCACCTACGAAAACCGGCCGATTGAGCTGACGCCGCTCGAATACCGCCTGCTGTCGATGCTGATTGCGGAGCCGCAGCGGGTCTTCGATCCGCTGGAGATCGCCCGCCAGGTGCAGGGCCGCGACGACGATGCGGCTAAAAATGCCGTCGAAGCCATGGTCGCTCGCATCCGTCGCAAAACCAACCCGCTCGCAATCGCCACCCGCCGTGGCTTCGGTTACACGCTGACGGACGACGGCGCATGATGCAATCGCTGCGTCTGCGGCTCGTGATCGGCGCCGTGCTGGCGATTGCCTTTGTGCTGCTGCTGGTCGGCTTCGGCCTCAGCCGTGTCTTCTCCACCTATGCGGCCGAACGCTATCGCTCCGATATGTCGGCGATTATGGACCAGCTGGCGGCAAGCATCGAAATCCAGAACGGCGAAGCTGTGGTGACGGACGAACCGAGCGATCCGCGCTTCGGCCTGCCGGGGAGTGGCCTTTACTGGCAGGTTATCCCAAAGGACGGCAAGGTCATCCGCTCGCGCTCGCTCTGGGATGTGGAGCTGTCGCTGGCTGCTCTGCATGATGGCCCCTATCATTTTTGGGAGACGCAGGGGCCGGACGGCGCGCCCATTCTCGCCGATATCAGACAGATCGAGGTGGAGACCGGCCTAGGCAGTCGTTCCTTCACGCTTCTCGCGGCCTTCGACCGCAAGGTGCTGGACGATGCGATTTCGCAGTATCATGGCTCCATGGCCGGAATGCTTGCGGCCACGGCAGCAGTTCTCTTCGCTGCGGCCTTCCTGCAGATCGGCATCGGCCTTGCACCTCTGTCGCGCCTGCAGGCTAACCTTGCCCGGGTGCGGGCAGGGTCGATCGACCAGTTCGAGGGAGAAGGCCCGACGGAACTGAAACCTTTGGTGCTCGAACTCAATCAATTGCTGAAAGAGCGGGAAACCGCCGTCGAAAGGGCAAGAGCGCGGGCAAGCGACCTTGCCCATGGTTTGAAGACCCCGCTGACCGTTCTCTTGCATGTGGCGGATGGCCTGCCGGGGCCTGAAAAGGCGATGATCCGCCAGCAGGTCGACCTCATCCGCCAGCGTTCAGACCGGCAGCTGCAATCGGCGCGTCTCGGCGTCGAACAGATGACCCAGACGGGCCTGGCGTCGCTGACCGGGAAGCTGGTTTCGGTGCTGAAGCCGGTGACCAGCGCCCGCGGGATCGATTGGGACGTGCGGCTGGATGATCAATTGACGGCCGACATGGACCCCGCGGATCTGGCCGAGGCGCTTGGCAATGTGCTCGACAATGCAACCCGCTTTGCCCGAGGCTTGATCCAGGTATCGGCCGTGCAAGACGAGGCGGCCGTCCGGCTTGTTGTCGAAGACGACGGCCCGGGGGTCGAGGAGGCGGCACTGGCGGAGATTACCGGGCGCGGGGTGCATCTGGGGGACGGCGAAGGGTCCGGTCTGGGCCTCGCGATCAGCGCCGACGTTCTTGCCGCCTATGGCGGAGGCCTTTCCTTTGCCCGATCTGCCCTCGGCGGATTGAAGGTGACGCTGAGCATGCCGACGCGCACAACGCGCAAGATTCGCGCCGCAAAAGAATAAAATCGCTGCCCCGTTGCGCTTTTTCCCCTCCGCGGTTATAAGCGCCCGTCCGAACGGTCCGGCAGGGCATGCCGTGGCCGTTCTTTATGCTTGAAAACGGGCGTTCGTCTGCCTGTTTCGATACAAGAACAATGGAGTAGCAAAATGCCCAAGATGAAGACGAAATCCTCCGCCAAAAAGCGGTTCAAGATCACGGCAACCGGTAAGGTTCTCGCAGCCGGCGCCGGCAAGCGCCACGGCATGATCAAGCGGTCCAACAAGTTCATCCGCGATGCACGCGGCACGATGGTTCTCGCCGAAGCTGACGGCAAGAAGGTCATCAAGAACTACCTGCCGAACGGTCTCTGAGACCCCACGCTTTTTGGATCATTTAAGGAGATCATGACATGGCACGCGTAAAACGTGGCGTAACTTCCCGCGCCAAGCACAACAAGGTATTCAAGGCAGCCAAGGGCTTCTACGGCCGCCGCAAGAACACGATCCGCGCCGCCAAGGCTGCTGTTGATCGTTCGAAGGCATTCGCCTACCGCGACCGCAAGGTCAACAAGCGCAACTTCCGCGCTCTGTGGATCCAGCGTATTAACGCTGCTGTTCGCGAATTCGGCCTGACCTACGGCCGCTTCATCGACGGCCTGAACAAGGCTGGCATCGAAGTCGACCGCAAGGTTCTGTCCGACATGGCAATCCATGAGCCGGCCGCTTTCGCAAAGCTCGTCGAAGCTTCGAAGAAGGCGCTTGCCTATCTCAAGGACGCCGGTACGGCCAACGAGTTTGAAAGCGCGGTCAAGTAAGCCAGCGCTTCCCGAACGTTTGAAATATTGGGAAACCCGCGCTGGCATCCGGCGCGGGTTTTTCTTTGCGATGCGCGCCTGACGCGGCGCGTGGATGAGGCCCCTCATGGCATATCCGGAAGAACCGGGGACAGCAGACAGGCACGACGTCTATCTCGGCAATGACGAGATCGGCGAGCTTCTGCGCGCGATGATGCAAAGCAACGGCCGTGTCCAGCGGCTGGACCTGAAGGACCGCACCGTCTGGATCAAGCGTCAGGGCAGCAAGACCCTGCCGCCGCTGGTGGCCATGCAAGGTTTCTTTGCCGCTCTCTTCCGCGTTCCGATCCTGAAGCCCTCGCCCCAGTTGTCGCCGGAGGCCATGCAGGCCCGCGAAATTGCGCGCATAGGAGCCTTTGCCGATGCCGAGTTTCCGGTGCCAAAGATTGTCTATGCCTCTCAAACGGCCATGGTCATGTCGGATGTCGGTCCGACGATCGACCGTCGCATGAGGCTCCTGCGTCGGTCCGATCCGGTCGCCCATGATGCGCTGCTGATTGAGGTTGCCGAAGCCCTGGGCCGCGTGCATGCCGCCGGTCTGAGCCACGGCCGGCCGCATGTGCGGGATTTCTTTCTGCAAGACGGCAAGGTGGGCTTCATGGATTTTGAAGAAGATCCGGCCTCGGTCATGCCGCTCGCTTTGGCCCAGGCGCGCGACGTTCTGCTTTACTTCCTCGTGGTGACCTCCAGGGCCTTGAGCCCTGAGACCACATGCCCTGCGGCACTCAACGCATGGCTCATCCATGCGCCGGAGGCCGCCCGCGTCGAATTGGTCAAGCTGACGGCCCTGATCGGCCGAATTTTGCCGCTCGCCCGGTTGATTGGCCGCGTGCACATGGGTAGTGATCTGCGACGCTTTATCATGGCAACTGAATTTCTGATGAGGGTCCCGCCGGTCAAGGCGGAGGGCCCGGGTACCGCCAAGGCAGGATGAAATGGTTGAACTAGACGCATTGAAAGCACAGCTGCTCGCCGAGATCGCTGCAGCCGGCGACGAGGCCGCGATCGAGGCGGTGCGGGTCGCAGCACTCGGCAAAAAGGGTTCTGTCTCCGAACTCCTGAAGACGCTGGGCTCCATGAGCGCGGAAGAGCGCCAGACGCGGGGTGCCGCGATCAACGCGCTGAAGAACGAGGTGACGGAAGAGGTCGCGACTCGCAAGGCAGCCCTGAAGGATGCCGCGATCAATGCGCGCCTGAAGGCCGAGACGGTGGACGTTTCCCTTCCCGTGCGCTCCTCGCCGGCCGAGCGCGGCCGCATCCACCCAATCAGCCAGATCGTCGACGAGATCACCGCGATCTTCGCCGACATGGGCTTCTCGATCGCCGAAGGTCCCGATATCGAGACCGACTATTACAATTTCACGGCGCTGAACTTCCCCGAGGGGCATCCCGCCCGCGAGATGCACGACACCTTCTTCCTTTCACCCGATGAAAACGGTGAGCGCAAGGTGCTGCGCACGCACACCTCGCCGGTGCAGGTCCGCACGATGGAGGGCCAAAAGCCGCCGATCCGGATCGTCATTCCCGGCAAGACCTATCGCCAGGACAGTGACGCGACCCATTCGCCGATGTTCCACCAGGTCGAAGGACTCGTCGTCGACAAGACCGCCAATGTTGGCCATATGCGCTGGGTGCTGGAAGAGTTCTGCAAGGCCTTCTTCGAGGTCGACAGCGTCACCATGCGCTTTCGCCCGTCCTTCTTCCCCTTCACCGAGCCGAGCTTCGAAGTCGACATCCAGTGCGACCGTTCCTCGGGTCCGATCGTCAAGTTCGGCGAAGGCAAGGACTGGATGGAAATCCTCGGCTGCGGAATGGTTCACCCGAACGTGCTGCGCGCCGGCGGGCTTGATCCGGACGAGTACCAGGGCTTCGCCTGGGGCATGGGCCTCGACCGTATCGCCATGCTGAAATACGGCATGCCGGACCTGCGCGACTTCTTCAACGCCGATGTCCGCTGGATGAGCCACTACGGCTTCCGCCCGCTGGACGTGCCGACGCTGTTTGGCGGTTTGAGCAGCTGATGATTTATTCGTGGCCACAATTAAATATGTGTGGTAAAGATGGAGCTGGAATGGGACGAGGAGAAGCGGCAGCGTAACCTGCGTGAGCGGGGGCTGGATTTTGCCGATGTCGTGTACTTCGATCCCGCAACCATATTGGTGGATGTCGATACTCGGCGGGACTATGGCGAAATCCGCTATAACTGGACGGGCTATCTCGACGGTGTTCTGTGTCGGCTCTGCTGGACACCCAGAAACGGCAGGATGCGCATCATTTCGATGAGGAAGATCAATGACCGCGAACGCAAAGTTTACGAAAGGGGCAAGCCCCGCGCTCCCGACGCTGGTTGATGTCGATGCCGGCCGGGTCACGTTGGACGAGTATGAAATCGCTCATGGCGAGGACGCGTCACAATTGACGGACGAGATCATCGCAAATGCGCGCCCGATATCCGAGTTTCCGGAGCTGCCGAACTTTTTTAAGACCAGAGGCCAGCGCGGTCCACAAAAGGCTCCGGTCAAGGAGCGGGTGGGATTGAGATTGAACAGCGACGTGGTCGAGCATTTTCGCCGGACCGGTCCCGGCTGGCAGAGCCGGATCAACGACGTGCTTGAGAATTATGTGAAGGCCAATGAGACGTGATTGAACATCTTGAGAACATGCGCCCGGTCGATGCGCTTTGCGCCGATGACTTGCTGCACGTGGAACTGACGGACGGTCGTATCGTCAGCGTTCCTGTCTGGTGGTATCCGCAGCTTCAGGACGCGATGCCGGTGGAACGGAACAATATAGACTTCATGCCTGATAGCATGCACTGGCCCGATATCGAACTGGATATCTCGGTCGTCAGTCTGCTACTCGGGGAAAAGGCACCGGGCGCGCGATCGCCGGATGTCTCGGGCAAGAGGGGGATGGAAACGAGGCAGTGAATTGCCTAGCCAAAGTCGGTCGCGTTTTTGGATCGAGAGACTTCCGAACAATAGCAAACTGATTGAGGGGATGACCAAAGCCGATGCCAACGCTCCTGGTCTGGCATGGATACAAGTTCAGGTTCTACGCTCTCGACCGAGGCGAACCGGCGCATGTACACGTCGTCAAGGATGGAAAGTCGCTGAAGGTCTGGTTGGCGAATTTGGCAGTGGCGCGGAATGTTGGATACATACAATGAACGGGAGATCGAGCGGATTTTGACGGTGATCGCCGAACATCGAAGCGAATGGATCGAGGCCTGGAATGACTTCTTTGGAATTTGAAACCGAGGAGATGCGTCCCGTAAAGGCATGGTGCACAAAGGACGAGGTCCATGTGACGCTCGCCGACGGCCGCACGATCTCCGCACCGCTTTGGTGGTACCCGTTTCTGTCTGGCCTCGATGAGCAGAACCTGAACGAGATTGAGCTGATGTACGAAGGCATCTGGTGGACGACGGTCGATGAGGGCATCTCGGTGAAGAGCATGTTCCTTGGAGTAAAGGCACCAGGGGCAAAAGCGCCGGAGAAGGCGGCGTGAAGCCGACCAGCATTACATTCGGTGATCGAACTCCCGATCCTTCTCAAGCTTTGAAGAATTGGAAGCCTCTTCCTGAAGATGCGGACCTTTCTTATCCAGAAGGCGCGCACTCGGTTGTCGACTACCGTACGAAAATCAATGATCGTGTCCATGCCGCGTATCGATTTGGCCTGAGCTCAATACCATTCGACTTCGACAGATATTTTGGCGCTAATGACTCACTGCTTGATGTCGAGAACATGCTAGTGACCGCTGAGCGAGCTGAGTGGCCAGCAGACCAGCACATGGGTCAACTGATGATGTACGGAGTTCTGCAGGCGTTGGCTGTGGAGAACCAAGCAACGCTGCAAGTGCTTCGCTGTTTTGGACAGAAGCACTTTTTCTGCCTTCAGGCCGAATTAGACGCCATCAAAGAACTCAGAATAGCGGTAGCCGGTCATCCTTCCGACCATAACAAGAATAACTTAGAGGTGAAAGGCTGCACCTTCCTAGGCCATAGGGTGCATGGGAGCAGAACGCGTTTTGCTGCCGTTACGTACGTCAACTTTAGCAAATTCCTGCAACGTGAAATCGATGTTTTGGCGTTGATTGCCAAGCAGAGATTGGCTGTTAATGCCAATCTTTGTCGTGTATGGGACGCAATATCAAAGCACGGCGGCATCTCCGCCAACCTGTTCAGTGAGACCAGACAATGAAATTCACACTCTCCTGGCTGAAGGATCACTTGGAAACCGAGGCTTCGCTCGACGAGATCTGCGAGCGGCTGACCGCGATCGGTCTTGAGGTCGAGGATGTCGATGACAAGGCGGCTTACAAGCCCTTCGTCATTGCCAAGATCCTGACGGCGGAAAAGCATCCGGAAGCGGATCGTCTAAAGGTGCTCTCGGTTGATGCCGGCGACGGCAAGCCTGTGCAGATCGTCTGCGGCGCGCCGAATGCCCGCGCCGGCATGATCGGTGCCTTGGCGCGGCCTGGCACCTATGTGCCGGGCATCGATGTGACGCTGTCCGTCGGCAAGATCCGCGGCGTCGAAAGCCACGGCATGATGTGCTCCGAAAAGGAGCTCAATATCTCCGACGACCACAACGGCATCATCGACCTGCCCGAGGATGCGCCGGTTGGCACATCCTTCGCGTCCTATGCCGGCCTCGATGATCCGGTCATCGAGATCAACCTGACGCCGAACCGTCCGGACTGCACGAGCGTGTTCGGCATCGCCCGTGATCTGGCTGCCTCCGGTCTCGGCACGCTCAAGGCGCCGAAAGCCCCAAGCTTCAAGGTCGACGGTGAGACGCCGGTCGAGGTCAAGCTTGAGCTCGAAGACCAACTCTGCCCCGGCTTCGCCTATCGCCTTGTGCGCGGCGTGAAGAACGGCCCGAGCCCGAAATGGATGCAGCAGCGCCTGCTCTCGATCGGCCTTCGTCCGATCTCGGCGCTGGTCGACGTCACCAACTACATGACCTTCGACCAGGGTCGTCCGATGCACGTCTTCGACGCCGACAAGGTCAAGGGTGCGCTTGTCGTGCGCCGGGCGAAGGAGGGCGAGGAAATCCTCGCGCTCGATACCCGCACCTACAAGCTGAACCCGAACAATGTCGTCATCGCTGATGATAACGGTCCGGAATCGATCGGCGGCATCATGGGCGGCGAGCATTCAGGCTGTGACGAGAACACCGTCAACGTGCTGATCGAGTCGGCTCTCTGGGATCCGATCAACATTGCCAAGACCGGCCGCGCCCATGGCATCATCACCGACGCACGCTATCGCTTCGAGCGTGGTGTAGACCCTGAATACATGATCCCCGGCCTCGAGCGCACCACCGAACTGGTGCTCGAAATGTGCGGTGGCACGGCGGCAGCCGCCAAGGTCGAAGGCTACAAGGGCCATGACAAGAAGGTGGTCGACTTCCCCTATGCGGAAGTGAAGCGCCTGACGGGTCTGACCGTGTCCAATGAGGAGTCGCGCCAGATCCTGACGGCCCTCGGCTTCGAGATCCTCTCGGGCGACGACAAGGCCGCCAAGGTCTCGGTTCCCTCCTGGCGTCCTGACGTCGATGGCAAGGCAGACCTCGTCGAAGAAGTCATGCGTATGTTCGGTGTCGACAAGATCAAGCCGGAACCGCTGCCGCCGACCGGTTCGGTCAATGGCAAGATCCTGACGACCCTGCAGATCCGCACCCGCACGGCGCGCCGGGCGCTCGCCTCGCGCGGCATGCTGGAAGCCGTCACCTGGTCCTTCATCCCGGCCGAGCACGCCAAGCTCTTCGGCGGCGGCAGCGAAAAGCTGAAGCTGGTCAACCCGATTGCAGCCGACATGTCGGACATGCGTCCGTCCCTGATGCCGGGCCTGTTGACCGCCGCCCAGCGCAATGCCGATCGCGGCTTTGGCGATGTGGCGATCTTCGAAGTGTCGGGCACTTATGAGGGCGATACGCCTGACACCCAGCGTCGCGTCGCCGGCGGTGTCCGTCGCGGCACGGCCTCGCTTGCCGGTGCCGGTCGCGCCTGGTCGAATACGGCCAAGGGCGGCGGCAAGCCGGTCGACGTCTTCGACGCCAAGGCCGATGCGCTGGCAGTCCTCGAAGCCTGCGGCATTCCGATGAGCAATGTCCAGATCGAGCAGGGTGGTCCTGAATGGTATCACCCCGGCCGGTCCGGCACGATCAAGGCTGGTCCCAAGGTCATCCTCGGCACCTTCGGTGAATTCCATCCGAAGACGCTGGAGGCGCTCGATGTCTCCGGCACGCTCTGCGGCTTCGAGGTCTATGTCGACGCCCTGCCGGAGCCGAAGAAGAAGGCGACCCGCACCAAGGCGGCACTGGAGCTCTCTCCCTTCCAGATGGTGAAGCGCGACTTCGCCTTCGTCGTCGAAAAGGCGGTCGAGGCGGGTGCGATCATCAAGGCAGCGACCAGTGCTGACCGCAAGCTGATCACGGGCGTCAACGTCTTCGATATCTTCGAAGGGGCCTCGGTGGGCGAAGGCAAGAAGTCGGTGGCGATCGAAGTGCTGATCCAGCCGGCCGACAAGACCCTGACCGACGAGGATTTCGACGCGCTGACGAAGAAGATCGTCGGCAATGTCGAGAAGTCGACGGGCGGCGCGCTGCGCGCCTGATGAAAACAAAGAGCGAGCGTTTTATGGGCGCTCGCTCTTCCCATCCGTCCCCCCCGTCAGGGGTTGATGTAGTACACCTTGTTGACGATCTTCCAGTTGCCGGCGACCTTCACCAGAGACAGGATGTCGGTGAAGCGCAGCCCCGCGAATTCGTCAATCACCGTCACGCATGCGGTGTCTCCGATGACGGTGACGGATTGAACGTCGCAGACAGGTATTGATCCGGGCGTGGCGGGGGTCTCGGCGAGAATAGCCTCGATAAAGGCATCGAGGCTGAGCCATTCTAGATCGTTCTGATAGTTTCCTATGATTGCGGCACTCGGGTGGAAGGCTGCGCGGAGCTTCCCCGCTTCGCCGAAGGCCATTGCATGGACGTAGAGAAATGCAAGATCACGAACCGCCTGCTCGTCTGTCATCGCACAAGCCCCCCTGCTTTCGCTTGGAGCTTATCACAGCGCGTCTTCCGGCTGAAGTGGGTCAGGCTGCTCTGGCCTCGCCGTCGGCTCGAACGATTGCGGTACGCCGGGCAGAAGCTGTTTTCTGCTCGTCGAGATAGAGGCGGGCATCAGACAGATCGTCGGCAATGTCCAGAAGTCGACGGGCGGCAGTCTGCATCCCTGATCAGGCTTTAAAATCTGTTGCCGGACTGTCAGAGAGCAAAGAAAAGGCCCTTTCCCTATATGCTGGCAAAGGGCCTTTTGAGTATCGGTGCCGGAGCATCATCAAAGGCTGACGCGACGGCCTTCCTTGTCGGCGGACTTGCGGTCATTGCCGTGCTTGGCGAGGATCGCCTTCGCGTCTTCGACCGAGATGCGATGCTTCTTGGCGAAGGGGATGGGTTCATAGCCCTTGGGCGCCGTGGGGGCGGTGGTGTCGTCTGCCATGCTGGTCTCCAATTCGAAACATGCCCCGGCAGGATGCCGAAGCCCTAGATGTCGCGGTAAACGGGGAAGAAAAGCTCGCATGAGGCGAGCGGATGCGACGCGTGCGAAGGGCGTCGTGTGTATCCCCTATGTAGGGATGCGCGACCGAAAGCTCAATACTTCTTCTTGCGCAGCGTCTTGTTGCCCTTGGGGCCTGTAAAGACCGGTGTGCGGTCGCGGTTCTCCGCCTGAAGCTGGCGCCAGCGGTCGAGGCGCGCAGGATCAAGCGTTCCCTCCTTGATCGCGGCCTGCACGGCACAGCCCTTTTCGTGGGAGTGGCTGCAGTCGCGGAACTTGCAGTGCGGGGCAAGGTCGGTGATTTCGGCAAACAGCGTGTCGATGCCGTCCGTGACGTCGCTGACATAGAGGGTGCGGATACCGGGCGTATCGATCACCCAGCCGCCGCCGGCAATGGCATGGAGGGATCGCGCCGTGGTCGTGTGGCGGCCCTTGGCGTCCTGCTCACGGATACTGCCGGTCTTTTGCGGTTCTCCGGCACTCGGGCCCGACAGCGTATTGACCAGCGTCGATTTGCCGACCCCCGACGAGCCGACCAGCGCCACCGTCTGCCCCGGCCCGCACCAGGGCATCAAGGGCTCGATGGCATCGGCCGAACGGGCATTGACGATCACGACAGAAAGATCCCGCTGCAGGGCGGCTGCCTGCGCGGCATAGGTCTCGGTGTCGTCCACCATGTCGGCCTTGGTGAGCACGATCACCGGCCGGGTGCCTGCTTCGTTCGCCATGATCAGATAACGTTCGAGCCGCGCCGGGTTGAAATCGGCATTGCAGGAGGTGACGACGAAGAGGGTGTCCACATTGGCGGCGGCCAGCTGGTGGCCGATGACGCCTTCGGCGCGGCGCTGGAAGACGGTACGTCGCTCCAGGCGGCGCACAAACAGATTGGTGTGAGGATCGGCGAGCACCCAGTCGCCGACGGCATAATCGGCCGTATTGGCATTCGGGGCGAGCTCAAGGATTGCTGGGCCGCTGCCATCGATCGCGTCGACGCGGTCGCGGTGAACCGACGAGATACGCCGCACGAGCAGATGGCTTTCGTCCGGCCCGACCTGCTCGGCGAAGAAGGCGGCGAAGCCCAGCCGGTCGAGGGCGGCCGTGTCGGTGAGCCGCGTCAAGGGCGGTGCCAAAGCTTGGGATTAGCGGGCATGGTCTGGCTTTCCGGCGCAGGTCAGGGATCGGTCAGCCCTCATAGCGCAGAAAGCGGACGCTGACGCGCGAAATCTGCGCGCCAAGTGATTTCATGCGGCCACACACGCCTTGGCAGGCTGTCACATATGGCCCGGCTCAGGCCGGCTGCTTTTCCGGGAGGAGTACGGTTTTACGCGCCGGCAGCTTGGCAAACATCACGGCATTGCCGGCAAGGGTCAAAAGCAGGCCGAGGCCTGAGAGGAGGGTCCAGTGATAATCCTCGTAGAGCGTCGACAAGGTGAGCGCGACGACGGGGAAAAGGACCGTGGCATAAGCCGCCTTCTGCGAGCCGATGCGCGAGACGAGCATCAGATAGGTGGTGAAGCCGACGACCGAGCCGATGGCTGCGAGATAGAGCATGGCAGCGAAATAGGTCAGCGTCGGCGGCGCGACGATCGGTGTGCCGGTCACCCCGATCAGCAGCAACAGGGCCAGCGCTCCGTAACTCATGCCCCAGGCATTGGCGGTGATCGGTGCGATGCCCGACGCGCTGTTGCGCCGCGAAGCCATGTTGCCGAGCGAGAAGAACAAGGTGCCCAAAGCCGAGAGGCCGATGCCCTTCCAGCTGTCAGGGTTGAGACTGAACAGGATGTCGACGCCGAAGAGCAGCACGAGGCCGGTGGCGCCGAGCGTTGCGGCGAGTAGCGTGCGCGGGCTGATCCGGTCGCCGAAGAAGAGGCGGGCATTGACGGCGTTGTAGATCGTCGCCAGCGAAAAGACGACCGAGATCAGGCCCGACGGCACATAGCTTGCGGCGTGGTAGAAGCAGAGGAAGTTGCAGCAGAACAGGCAGAGCGCCTGGGCAAGCACGAAGGGCTGCTGTTTCAGTGTCGGCACCTTCAGCCTACCCGTAATGACGAGCGCTGCGACCAGAATGAGCGCGGCGGTGGCGAAGCGATAGAAGACCGAAACCAGCACCGGGACAGGCCCGATCTGCAGCGCAATCGCAATCCAGGTCGTACCCCAGATCAAGACGGTGGAGGAAAACAGCAGGAAATTTGTCATCGGATGTCGTTTCATGTCTGGAAGCGGATGGACGCAAAATGCGTACAGGCGCTGCGCGGTAGCCTTGGTGAAGACTTCAACGCGCGTTTGGCGCAAAGTTCTTGCACGATCTTGCGGCGAACTCCGCCTTCGGGTGCCGTCTTGGCCAGGCAGTGGTGGGCGCCAGCCCGATTTTGCGCTAAAATGCCTGCGATATCACTGGATTGTCTCCATGCTGCATGCCTCATCCGTGTTTGGTTCGCTGTCCGCCTCGTCCCGTGCCGAGCGGCTGGATACGCTCGACCTCGGCGAGGGCAGGGCAAGCGCCATCTGGCGCAACAGCCACGACCGCATGCGATATGAGCGCGCCGACGGCCACACTTTCAGCTGTTACCTCTTCGGTGGGGATGGCACCCGCCGTATCGATGCCGGCTCTATTCATGGCTGGCCGGGCGCGCTCTGCATCATGCCGGAGGGCGCCTCATCCGAGTGGGAGATCACCGACACCTTCGAATTCGTTCATCTCTATGTCTCGGATCAGGAATTGCGGCGGCTGTTCTCGCAGACCTTCGATCGCGATGCCAGGCTGATGGTGATCCCCGAAACGACATTCGATGAAGCCCCGCAACTTGCCGCGGCACTGGGGCGCCTGGCGGCAGCGACGAGAAGCGGGGAACGGCTGCTCGCCGAACAGGCGCTGACAACGGCCGTCGGTCATCTCTTCCTCGACCCCCGCTATGGGGGCGAGAAGGCCGTGACGCTGCGTGGCGGGCTTGCGCCATTGGTTCGCCGGCGGTTGGTCGAGTTTATCGACGCCTCGCTCGACCGAACGATTTCGCTGCAGGACCTAGCGGCCCTTGCGGGTTTGAGTGAATTCCACCTGCAGCGCATGTTCACTGTTAGCTGCGGTGTCTCACCCCATGCCTTCATCCTCAATCGCCGCATCGATCGTGCCCGGCGTATGCTGGCGGACACTGATCCGATCGCCCAGATCGCCACCGCCTGTGGCTTCAGCAGCCAGAGCCATCTGACGCGCATGTTCAAGGCGGTAACCGGAACGACACCGTCGGCCTATCGCCATTGCGTAGCCTCGAACTAGGTCATCGAACGCACTGTTCATCCGGACACGTCAGCCTCGGGGCGGATTCTGCCCTTCGGGCGCAAGGTTGCATTAATCAACTCTGCCTAGGGTGCGCTCCATAAGAACCGTCAATTTTTCATGACGCAATGAATGTTCAGGCAGGCAAACTCATGACCGATTCCGTGGACGCGAATATTTTCGAACTCGCGCCGATCGCGATGTGGATCGAGGATTTTAGCGCCGTGAAAGCGCAATTCGAGGTTTGGCGTTCCGGCGGTGTGACCGATCTGCGCAGCTTTCTGCGGCAAGACGTCTCGCGGGTCGCGCAATGCTCGTCCAAGATCCGCATCATCAAGGTCAACCGCAAGACGCTCGAACTCTTCGAGGCCGCCGATCTCGACGAACTCTCCGGCAATCTCGACAAGGTCTTCCGTGACGACATGTGGGAGGCGCATATCAACGAGTTGACGGATCTCTGGGACGGCAAGACCGAGTTTGTCGGCGCCACCGCCAATTACACGCTGACCGGCCAGCGGCTCGACATCCAGCTGCGCGGCTCTGTGTTCCCTGGCCACGAGCAGACCCTGTCCCAGGTCCTGGTTACCACCGAGGATGTGACCGATCGGGAAGACGCCCGCCGGGCCGAGCTGGAAAACCGCCGTTATGCCGAAGGGGTTTTCGAACATTCCCCGGTCTCGCTCTGGATCGAGGACTTCAGCAGCATTCGCAACCTGATCGAAGACGTCCGGTCACGCGGCATCGAGGATTTCCGGGTCTTTACCGATGTGCATCCGGAGTTCGTCCGCCAATGCATGTCGGAAATCCGCGTTCTCGATGTCAATCAGGCAACGCTTGACCTGTTTGCGGCACCCGATCGCCAGACGCTCCTCATGCGGCAGGGCGAGATCTTCCGTGACGAGATGGAAAAGCCTTTCCGCGAGCAGCTGATCGACCTCTGGGACGGCCGGCTGTTTCACAGCCGCGAAGTGGTGAACTATGCTCTCGACGGTACAGTCCGGCACATCCTCCTGAACTTCGCCGTCTTTCCGGGTCACGAGCGAGACTGGTCACGGGTGCAGGTGGCGCTGACAGACATCACAGCGCGCAAGAAGGCCGAGGCCTATCTCGAATATCTCGGCAAGCACGACATCCTGACCAAGCTGCACAACCGCGCCTTCTATACCGACGAGTTGAACCGCCTGGAGCGCAAGTCGCTGCGCCCGGTCTCGGCCATCGTCATCGACCTGAACGGGCTGAAGGAAGCAAACGACGAGCGCGGCCACGATGCCGGCGACCAGTTGTTGCGTCGCTTCGGCGAGGTATTGAACAGCGTGGTGAAGGCGCCGCATCATGCCATGCGCATCGGCGGCGACGAATTCGCGCTGCTGATGCCGGGTGCGGATCATCAGGCGGCCCAGGGCATGGTGGAGACGATCCACGAGATCCTGAAGATCAACAACCAGTTCTATTCGGATGCGGCGCTCAGCATCTCCATCGGCACGGCGACGAGCGAGCCGGGCGAGAGCATGGAAGCTTTGATGAAGCGCGCCGACGACGCGATGTATGAAAACAAGCGGTCGTTCTACGCCGGAAAGCCGACTGCCGAGGGACGCCGCGCCCGAAGCTGAGGGCGGCGCCGCTTCCATTTGATGCTGGAAAGACGAGGCAGGGGACGCTGGAGCAGCCTCCCCTTGCTACGTCAGCGCCCGGCCATCTTTGCCATCGACTCATTGTAGCGGGCGCCCGCCACCTTGTCGGGCGCCACGATGGCGCCGAGTTGCGCTAGGTCCTGCGGCGACAGCATGATCTCGGTGGCCGCGACATTGCTCTCCAGATTGGCGATCTTGGTGGTGCCGGGGATCGGCACGATGAAATCGCCCTGGGCCAGCACCCAGGCGAGGGCCAGTTGGCCGGCAGTCACGCCCTTGTCGGCAGCCATTGCTTCCAGCGCAGTCACGAGCGCCAGATTGGCGTCGAAATTTTCCTGGTCGAAACGCGGAAGGCCGCGGCGGAAATCGTTTGCGCCGAGCTTACCGAGATCCTTCAGCGCACCCGTCAGCATGCCGCGCCCGAGCGGAGAGAAGGGTACGAAGCCGATGCCGAGTTCACGGCAGGTGTCAAAGACGCCATTGGTTTCCGGATCGCGGGTCCAGAGCGAATATTCGCTCTGGATGGCGGCGATTGGATGCACGGCATGCGCCCGACGCAGCGTCTGCGCACTCGCTTCCGATAGACCCAGCGCCCGGACCTTGCCGGCCTTCACCAGATCCGCCATGGCGCCGACCGTTTCCTCGATCGGCACATCAGGATCGACCCGGTGCTGGTAGAAGAGGTCGATCACCTCGACGCCCAGCCGCTTGAGGGAAGCGTCCGCCACGGCACGCAGATGCTCCGGTCGGCTGTCGAGACCGGAGGGGCGAGCGGCCTTCGCCTCGTCGCCGATGGTGAAGCCGAACTTGGTGGCGATCAGCACCTTGTCGCGATGTTTGCGCAGCGTCTTGCCGACCAGCTCTTCATTGGTGAAGGGCCCGTAGACTTCGGCCGTGTCGAAGAAGGTGACGCCGAGCTCGACCGCGCGGTCGATCAGGGCCTGGGCGGAAGCCTCGTCGATATTGGTGCCATAGGCATGGCTCATGCCCATGCAGCCAAGGCCGAGGGCGGAAGGAGTGAGAGAACCGAGACGACGGATTTGCATTAGGACCTCCTTCGAGGACTGGATCTGGAACTAAAGCCTAGCATGGCAGCGAAAGCCGGCACAGCAGGCAGAACATAAACTAGGGCGGCTGTTCAGTTCTGAAAACAGGTGCAAAGCCTCATGGCTTGTTCTATCTGTTGGAACAATGAACCGAACTCAGCTGTCCCAATTGGCCGTGCTCGCCTGTGTCGCAAGGCGCGGAAGCTTCCGCGCCGCAGCCGACGAACTGGGCATAGCGCCCTCTGCCGTCAGCCACGCCGTCTCTGCGCTGGAAAGCAGCCTCGGCCTTCGTCTGATCGCCCGCACCACCCGCAGTGCGGCGCCGACCGAGGAAGGTCGCCGGCTTCTCGATGTGCTGGTGCCAGCGCTCGGCGATATCGATACTGCGCTCACCGCTCTCTCCGACGGTCGCGCCCATCCGGCCGGCCCCTTGCGCATCACCATGCCGCTGCTTGCCGCCCAGGACGTCATCGCCCCGCGGCTCGGCGAATTCACCCGGCTTTATCCCGAGATCGAGCTTGAGATCGCGACGGATGATCGGTTCCAGGACATCGTCGAGCAGGGTTTCGACGCGGGTCTGAGGTTGGGCGAACACCTGGAGGCCGATATGGTTGCCGTGCGCGTCAGCGGACCGTGGCGTGGCGCGGTCGTGGGCGCACCCGTCTATTTAGAGCAGCATGAACGGCCGTTGCATCCGCGCGATCTGGCGGCGCATATCTGCATCCGCCGCCGCTTTTCCAGCGGCAGCATCTACCGCTGGGAATTCGAGAAGGACGGCCGCGCACTCTCCGTCGACGTGCGCGGCAGCCTCATCCTCTCGGACCAGACCCTGATGCGTCGTGCCGCGATCGACGGGGCAGGGCTCGCCTATATCTTCGACGCCCGCGTTCACCAGGACATCGAAGAGGGGCGGCTTGTCCGCGTGCTCGAAGACTGGTGCCCGCCGTTCGACGGCTTTTCGATCTATTACCCCAGCCGCCGCCAGATGCGCCCGGCCCTGCGCGCCTTCATCGATTTCTTCCGCTGGCGTGGATAAGCAGGATCAAACGAATTTCAGCCGATAGCGAACATGCCCGTCTTCGGGGGCATAGGTGTCGTAGAGCTTGCGCGCCGTCTCATTGCCCCGGTCGGTATGCCAGTAAAGCCGCGACCAGCCCTTGGCCTTGCTGATCGCGATCAGATCGTCGATCAGCGCCCGGCCGATGCCGCGACCCCGAAAAGCCGCTTTTAGAAACAGGTCTTCCAGATAGCAGTCCGGCGTCTTCACCCAGGTGGAATCATGGAAATGATGGATGGCAAAACCTGCCAGCACCCCGTCGACATCAGCCACGCGCATGGAGACGCGAGACGAAGGGTCGAGGATGCGGGCCCAGGTGTGGGCGGTCACGTCGTCAGGCAGATCCACCTTGTAGAAGGTAAGATACTGGCCCCAGAGATCGCGCCAGGCGTCCTCGTCGGCGCTCGTGGCGTCGCGGATGACGGGGGCTGAAGCACTCATGCTGCCGCCTCGCTGAGCTGAGCGATCTGCGCATCCGAGAGCGACAGCTGACCGGCAGCGATAAGGCTATCAAGCTGGCGCAGGCTGGTGGCCGAAGCGATCGGGGCCGTAATGCCGGGCTGTGCGGCGACCCAGGCGATGGCCACGGTCGCAGGGCTCGTCTGGGTTTCAGCGGCAACCGCGTCGAGTGCATCCAGGATGCGAAGGCCGCGCGGGTTGATATAGTCGCCGACCCGGTAGGCACGAGAGGAATTGGTCGTGTCCTCGGCCTTGCGGTATTTGCCGGTCAGGAAGCCGGCAGCGAGCGCATAATAGCTGATGACGCCGATTTCCTCGGCAAGGCAGAGATCCCGGATCGGGCCTTCGAACCGGTCGCGCGTATAGAGATTGTATTCCGGCTGCAGAACGTCGAAGCGCGGCAGGCCAGCCTTCGCGGCAGCATCAAGGCTCGCCTTCAGCTGCACGGCATCATAATTCGAGCAGCCGATGGCGCGAACCTTGCCGGCGTCCTTCAGACGGCCGAAGGCTTCCAGCGTCGCGTCGATCGGCGTCTCCTCGTCCGGCTTATGGGCGAGATAGAGGTCGATATAGTCAGTGCCGAGACGCTTGAGTGAGGCCTCGACAGCCTCGCCAATCCACTTGGGCGACAGCCCGGTCTTCCGCCCCTGGCTGTCGAAGCCGACTTTGGTGACGATCACCACGTCCTCACGCCGCACATGGCCCCGCGCCAACCACTGCCCGATGATTGTCTCGCTTTCGCCGCCGACATGGCCATCGACCCAGGATGAATAGACATCGGCTGTGTCGATCGTGTTGAAGCCGGCATCGAAGAATCGGTCGAGCAGGGCAAAGGAGGTCTTCTCATCGGCGGTCCAGCCGAAGACATTGCCGCCGAAAACGACGGGGGCGATCGAAAGGCCGGTGCGGCCGAGAGCACGTTTCTGCATGGGAGCCTCAAATACGGATCGGGGAACGAAAACTCGCGGGGACGCTATCAAGCGCCAGTCGCAGGCACCATTCAAAAGCTTTGATGGGTTCAGAAGCGAAATGCTTCAGGCGCCTGCGCATGGTGTCGATATGGGCTAAAGCCGTTCATTTATCCCGGCGGAAAGATGCCCGGCCCTTCGGGTTGGCTGAAACGGGCCGCCTGATCGACCGGCCGGCTTGGCCGTAGGCTGTGGCTACGACACGCGCCGGCCGGTCGACCATCCGACTCCGTTTGAGCCAACAGAACTGATTCCATTTAGAAATGAACGGCTCTGAGCAACGCCGCTTTCCAGTGTCTCCGAATTCAGTCCGCCGTCTTGCGAAAGGCGCTGGGGGACAGTCCGTGATGCTGCGCAAAGACCCGGCGCATGTGCCGCGACGAGGTAAAGCCGGCGCGATGGGCGAGGTTTTCCATGTCGAGCCGGGACTGTTTCAAGAGTTCCTGGGCAAGTGTCACCCGCATCAGGTTGACGTAGTCGACGACCGACAGGCCGACATGCTCGCGAAAAAGCCGCGACAGGTGCCGCTCGCTCAGATGCGCGATCTCGGCCAGCCGCGGTAGCGACCAGTCTCGCGCCGGATCGGCCATGATCGCATCCTGAGCGCGGTGGATTGCCGGGTGGATGTGATTACGGCCCGACAGCCAGGGCGACATCTGCGGGTCCTGGCCGCTGCGCCTGAGATAGATGACCATCTTGCGCGCGGCTGCAAGCGCGGCCTGAGGCGAAGCAAGGCGGCTGACGAGATGCAGCATCAGGTCGATGCCGGTGGAAATTCCAGCGCTTGAGAAGCGATTGCCGTCTTCGACATAGAGACGGTTTTCCAGCACGCTCGCGGTCGGGGCGAGGGCGCGCAGCTCGTCCAGACACTCGGCATGCGTGGTGCATTGATGACCTTCCATCAGCCCGGCGGCGGCGGCCAGCAGCGCGCCAGAGCAGATGGTCGCAAGTTTCGTGTCGGAGCGAACCGTCCCTGCAAGCCAGCGCGTCAGCGTCTTAAGCTCTGCTTCCCGCGCAATCTCGGCAATGCCGACCGTCAGGCTGCCGGAAATGACTAGGATCGCATTCTCCGGCAGGCTGTCGGGCAGGGGTTCCAGCCCGTCGAGAACAAGCCCGATCGAGGTCTGCTGCCGGGGCTTTGCCGAGATGTAGCGATAGTCGAAACGGACCCGGTCCTGCTCCTGGTTCGCATAGCGCAGCACTTCCAGCGGACCGGCAATATCGATCAGCAGGGTGTCGGGCGGAACGAGGATGAAGACCGGGATCACGTCCATGGCAGTTCTCAGGCGGCAGCGGAAAGGGTGCCGAGCGCCTGCTCGACAGTGGCGATGCGGGCGAAGCGACCCGACAGCACCAGTTCGGTGCGGATGCGGATGTCTTCAGCCGTGAAGACACGACCCGAAGCATGTGTCATCGGGAAGGTGAGCGTCGCCTCGGTGACGAAGTCGACATCGAAACCGAGATCGGATGCATGGCGGCTGGTGGTCTCGCAGCACTGTTCTGTGCGGATGCCGGAGACGATCACGCGGCGGATACCGCGCTCGCGCAGCCACGCCTCAAGACCGGTATCGACCAAAGCGGAATGTACGCCCTTGTGGAAGGTGACATCGGGATCGATCGTGATCTCTTCCAGCGTGCGCACCAAGCCGCTTTCGAGCGTGAAGGGTGCGTCCGTATCGACGTGGAATATCTGGACGATCGGCATGCCGACCGCCTTTGCCCCATCGGTCAGCGCCTGCTGGCGGGCGAGATAGGCGGGCAGTTCGGAAGCCTCCCAATAGGGCGCCTGGCGAAAACTCTCCTGAACGTCGACGACGATGAGGGCGGTATCTTGAGCGGACATATCTGTCTCCTGTCGTTGCGATGAAACCTAGCATAAGCCCTTTAAACCCGCCAACCATGCGCGCGCCGGACGAAAGGCGGACATTTTCGGCCATTCTGCTTGCAGCATTTACATCGCCTCGTCAGCGAACGCCGTTGCACCCTGCCGGTGCTTCCCCTAATGTCCGCCCCGACATTTTGAGGAGGAATAAGATGCTGCGTTTCGGAATTCTGTCGACGGCCAAGATCGGTCGTGAACTCGTCGTGCCGGCCATCCAGGATGCCGAAAACGCCGTCGTGACGGCGGTTGCAAGCCGCGATCTGGCCCGTGCCCGTGAAATGGCCGACCGCTTTTCCGTGCCGCATGCCTTCGGATCCTATGAGGAGATGCTCGCCTCCGATACCATCGATGCGGTCTATATTCCGCTGCCGACGAGCCAGCATGTCGAATGGGCCATCAAGGCGGCCAATGCCGGCAAGCATGTGCTGTGTGAAAAGCCGATCGCGCTGAAGGCGGACGAGATCGACGCGATCATCGAAGCCCGCGACCGCAACAAGGTGCTGATCACCGAGGCCTATATGGTGACTTACGCGCCGGTCTGGCTGAAGGTGCGCGAACTGCTGAGCCAGGGCGCGATCGGCACGCTGAAGATGGTGCAGGGCTCCTTCACCTACTTCAACCGAGATCCCGGCAACATGCGCAACATTCCCGAACTCGGCGGCGGCGCGCTTCCGGATATCGGCGTTTACCCAACCATCACCACCCGCTTCGTCACGGGCAAGGAGCCGGTCCGCGTCCAGTCGACGATCGAGCGCGATCCTGAGTTCGGCACGGACATCTACGCAAGCGTGAAGGCGGATTTCGACGGGTTCGAGCTGAACTTCTATGTGGCGACCCAGATGGCCAATCGCCAGCTGATGGTCTTCCACGGCACGGACGGATTTATCGAGGTGAAGTCGCCCTTCAACGCCGATCGCTGGGGTGCCGAAGAGGTTGAGCTCACCAATCGCGGCCACAACGTCTCGCAGATCTTCCGCTTCCCCGACAGCCGCCAGTACAAGCTGGAGGCCGAAGCCTTTGCCCGTGCCGTGGCCGGCACCAAGGGCGAGGTGGTGACGCTGGAAAGCTCAAAGGCAAACCAGAAGCTGATCGACGCGATCTACCGCGCAGCGGACAAGGATGGCTGGGAAGCGGTGTAAACCGCGTCTTCTCCATCAGCGGCGAAAGACATAGCGCGAATAGCCGAAGAAGCTGAACAGCATGGCCGCGATCGACGCGGCCACCAGCGCCGCATAGGGGCTGAGCAGGGGCGCCATGATCAACAGCCCCGCATAGACGCCGTAATTGACCACTGATGTGACGAGCCCGATAAAGCCGTAGCGGAAGCCCTCGACCACGATCGAGCGCCGCGAGGCTCCGAAGGTGAAGCGCCGGTTGAGCAGCCAGGTCGTTGTCATGGCAAGGGCAATCGCGATGGCACGGCCTGACAGCGGGCCGAGCGGCGTGTAGGTCAGCAGCAGCCAGAGTATGCCGGCATCGACCAGGAAACCGGCACCCCCGACGATCGCAAAGCGCAGGAACTTGCTCATGCCGCCCGCGAGCGGTCGCCCTTTGCCGCAGCCCGGGCCGAGCGGCCTGTCTTGGCCGAAGTCGCGTCAGCCGCCTGCTCCGACGTGAACACCGTGCGCTTGAGGGCGGGCAGGGTCATGTAGTGGATGCGCAGCTGTTCTGCCCGCGAGCGGGCCACGGAATCGAGGATCATCGCAGCCGTGAATGACAGGAAGGACATCATCATCAGCGCCATGGCGCCAATCCAGGTCGGCATGCGCGAGACGAGGCCGGTCGTGAAGAATTCGTAGAGCACGGGTGCCATGGCCGCGAGGCTGACGGCCATCAGGCCGGCCGAGATCAGGCCGAAAAAGGCGAATGGCCGCGTTTCCTTCATCAGCATGGCGAACATCCAGAGGATCTTGAAGCCATCCTTGAAGGTCGAGAGCTTGGAATGCGAGCCTTCCGGCCGGCGGCCGTAATCGAGTTCGATTTCGCAGACCGGCAGTTTCAGGCGCGAGGCATGCACGGACATTTCCGTCTCGATCTCGAAACCGGCGGAAACGGCGGGGAAGCTTTTCACATAGCGGCGCGAGAAGGCCCGGTAGCCGGAGAGGATGTCGGTGAAATCATTGCCGAACAGCAGGCGGTAAAGCCCGTTGAACAGCCGGTTGCCGAAGGCATGGCCGTTGCGCCCCGCATCGTCATGCACCCCACGCCGCGTGCCGACCACCATGTCGACCCGCTCGGTGATCAATGTGCGGATGAGTTCTTCCGCATCTCCAGGGCCATAGGTGCCGTCGCCATCGGCCATGATGTAGATGTCGGCGTCGATGTCGCAGAACATCCGGCGCACCACATGGCCCTTGCCCTGGCGCCGTTCGCGCACGACGGTTGCACCGGCGAGCATGGCGGTGAGCGCTGTCCCGTCAGTGGAATTGTTGTCGTAGACGTAGATCCGCGCATCCGGCAGGGCGACGCGGAAATCGCGCACGACCTGGCCGATCGTCGCTGCTTCGTTGTAGCAGGGCAAGAGAACGGCGATGTCGGGAGCATTGGAGGCCGAACCACTCATGGGAAACCTGTCGAAGCTGTGGAGGCCCCTATGGTCCTCTGTTGCTTTACTATTTCTTGAGAAGGTTAAGGCTAGGTTTCGCCGGAGTATCATCTTCGAAGGATTGCAAAGAGCCAGTCCATGCGCGCAACTTCGGAGAACGGGGGATTGATGGTTGACGTATCCTTACCGGCGTCCGAGCGACACTCATGGCGGGGATCTCTCCCCCTGTGGGTCGGTTTCTACAGCCTGTCCGCCATCCTCCTGATCGCTCTTCTCAACCTGCCGGGCGCGCGTGATTATGTCGGCGGCGACAACGACGACGTCATGCGCCTTGTCGAGGTGCGCGATCTGCTCTCCGGACAGTCATGGTTCGACCTAATGCAGTATCGCTTAGGCTTGGCCGGCGGCACGCTGATGCATTGGTCGCGGCTGATCGACCTGCCGATCGCGTTTCTCATCCGCCTCTTCTCCCATGTTGTGCCCGGCGAACAGGCCGAAGCGCTGGCGCTGCTGGTCTGGCCGCTGTCGCTGGTCGTGCCCTTGATGACGGCCATGGCATGTGCTGCCCGAAGGATCGGCAATGAGGCGACGCTGCATATCACGCTGATGCTGACCGCGGTCTTCTGCATCACCGGCAACCGCTTCCTGCCCGGCTCCATCGATCACCACAATGTCCAGATGGTGCTTGCTGCCATCATGGCGGCTGGACTTCTCGACCCATTGCGGGGCAGGGTCAGCCATGCGATCGCCGGCCTTGCGGCAGCAGTGGCCATCGCCATCGGTGCCGAGACGACGCCGCTGGTGGCTGTCGTCTGCGCCATCGTCGGCCTCGTCTGGATCGTGGAAGGGCCAGCCTATGCGAGCGCCGCCCGGTCCTTTTCGCTGACGCTCGCGCTATCGCTCTCGGCCCTGTTCTTCGCCACCGTGCCACCGGCCCGTTATGCGGCCGTCACCTGCGATAGTCTGTCGATCGGCTTCTACGCCATTGTCGGCATCGGCGCGGCCGCCCTCTTCTGCGCGACTTACCTTACCGGTAACACCGGCTTGCGCCCGCGCATCGCTGCCATCCTGATCACCGGTGCACTGGTTCTGGCGACCGCCGTGGTGATTGCGCCGCAATGCCTGCAAAACCCGCTCAACGAGCTTGATCCCCTGCTGAAAACGCTCTGGCTGGATGGCGTGGTCGAAGCCCAGTCCTTCCGCCAGCAATTGGCGCTCGATGCGGAAAGTTTCGGCGGCTTCTATGCCGTCGGCTTCTTCGGCCTTTGCGTCTGCATCTTCCGCATTCTCGGGCGTGACCGTGTCCGCAGCCATGTCATCCTGCTGGCGCTTCTTGGCATCAGCTTTCTCGTGGCGCTCGTGCAGGTGCGGGGCGCGACCTTCTCCAACCTCTACGCCATCCTGCCGCTCTCCCTGCTGATCTCGGATCTGCGCCGCAAAGCCAGAGACGAGCCGGAGCTACTGGGTGCCGGCCTGGTCTTTGCATTGACCGCAATCCTGTCGGTGCCCAGCGCCTGGGTCATCGGTGGGGTCCTTTTCGTCGAGGGCACGGCCGGCGTCACCAACCGGATGAAGTCGCTGGTGGAGGCGCCCGCATCGGGGCAGGCGGCGAGCACAAAGGACTGCGACATGCCGGCTTCCTACGCGGCGCTTGCCAAGTTGCCGCCAACCACGGTTGCTGCTCCCTCTGACATCGGCCCGGAAATCCTGCGCTTCACCAAGCACAGGGTGCTGACTGGCCCTTATCATCGCAACCAGGGCGGCATGCTGACCGAGCTCCATATCGGCCTTGCCGAACCGGAAGAAGCCGCCGCTTTTCTGCGCGGTGCTAACGTTGGCATTCTCGCCTTTTGCCCGGATTTCATCCAGAGCGAGAAGATTGCGACGATGAAGCCGGACGGGCTTTATGCGCAATTGGCCAAGGGCAACGTGCCCGCCTATCTGACGCCGGTTGCGATCGAGGGCCCGTCAGGCCTGAAGATTTTCACCGTCAATCTGCCCTGATCATTGCCGGGGAAACCTGCGCGGCGAAGCCGGCATGGGCTGATCTCGCCGGAAATTTCGGCTAGCAAGGGGAAATGAGCAATTTCTTCGACAGCGATTCGCCGACGAACCTCACCGAGTTTTCCGTTTCGGAACTCTCAGGCTCGATCAAGCGTACCATCGAAACGGCCTTCGATCATGTAAGGGTGCGGGGCGAGATCTCCGGCTATCGCGGCCCGCATTCCTCCGGCCACGCCTATTTCTCCTTGAAGGACGACAAGGCTCGCATCGATGCGGTCGTCTGGAAAGGGTCGTTCTCGAAGCTGAAATATCGCCCGGAAGAGGGCATGGAAGTGATTGCGACGGGCCGCATCACCACCTTTCCCGGTTCGTCGAAATACCAGATCGTCATCGAGCAGATGGAGCCGGCGGGTGCTGGTGCCCTGATGGCGCTGATCGAGGAGCGCAAGCGCCGGTTTACGGCAGAAGGCCTGTTCGATCCGGCCGCAAAGCAATTGCTGCCCTTCCTGCCGAAGGTGATCGGCGTCGTGACCTCGCCGACCGGTGCCGTCATCCGCGATATCCTGCACCGCATCTCTGATCGCTTCCCGGTGCATGTGCTGGTCTGGCCGGTCAAGGTTCAGGGCGAAGGGTCGGGCGACGAGGTGGCGAATGCCGTCCGGGGCTTCAACGCGTTTTCGCCCGGCGGTGACCTGCCGCGCCCCGATGTGCTGATCGTCGCGCGCGGTGGCGGCAGCCTGGAAGACCTCTGGAGCTTCAACGACGAGGCCGTGGTGCGCGCGGCGGCAGCGAGCGATATTCCGCTCATCTCCGCCGTCGGCCATGAAACCGACTGGACACTGATCGACTACGCAGCCGACGTGCGCGCCCCGACGCCGACGGGTGCGGCCGAAATGGCAGTACCGGTAAAGGCCGATCTGGAGGCCCAGGTCGCAACGCTCTCGGCCCGTCTTTCGGGCGCTATGAACCGCCAGATGGACAGCCGCCGCCAGAACCTGCGCGCTCTGGTTCGGGCCTTGCCGTCGCTTGATCAGCTGCTCGCGCTTCCGCGCCGCCGCTTCGATGAGGCCGCAGCCGGTCTGGGGCGTAGTCTCGAACTCAATACGATGAACAAGCGCCGGACTTTTGAACGGGCCGCAGCAAAGCTTTCACCGGACATGCTGGCCCGGCGGCTGGTGGAGCGCAGGCAGCGCCTGGCAGAGCGCACGGCGCTCGCCGAGCGCATCATCGAGCGGCTGCTCGACCGCAACAAGGCTCGTCTCGACAGGTTCGACGCCACCTTGAACGCTATGCCGTCCCGGCTGAAGGCGATGACGGAGCGGGCACGCGACCGGATTGAAGGTTTCGGACGGCGCGCAGACACGGCTGTGGTCGGCGATCTCCGCCGTGCCCGCCAGGCGCTGATCGCGCAGGACCGCGTGCTGCAATCGCTGTCCTACAAGAACGTGCTTCAGCGCGGCTATGCCGTCATTCGCGATGCAGACGATCGCCCGGTTTCGCGGGCGGCGGCCCTGGCGCATGGCCAGGCGATCGCAATCGAGCTCGCCGATGGACGTGTCGCCGCAGTCGCCGGCGAAGGCGTAGCGCCCCGGGAACCCTTGGTTGCGCAGCCGTCCCGCTCGGCGCCGGCGCAGAAACAACCGCGCAAAAGCGAGCCGCCGGCAGGGCAGGGCAGCCTCTTCTGATGGCCGCGCGGCGTTTCCTCGTCGTGCTCGCCCATCCCTTGCCGGAGAGCTTTGCCGCCTCTGCCGCCCGCACGGTGGTCGAGGCTCTGGAAGCGCAGGGTCATGTCGTGGATCTACTTGATCTTTATGCCGAGGACTTCGATCCGCGCCTCTCGGCCGCAGAGCGTGCCGCCTATATGGAACCGGGCTACCAGCCCACGGAGGTTTCCGGCATGGTTGAGCAGCTGCAGGCGGCCGATGGCCTGGTTCTGGTCTTTCCGCAGTGGTGGTTCAACCTTCCGGCGATCATGAAAGGCTTCATCGATCGCATTCTGGTCCCTGGCGTCGCCTTCGAGCACGACAAGGCGGGCGGGCGTATCGTGCCGCTTCTGACCCACATCCGCACCTTGTGGGTGGTTACCTCCACGGGGTCCCCCTGGTGGGTAGTTCACCTCTACATGGGCAATCCGCTGAAGCGCATCCTGAAGCGCGGAGTGGCGGCATTTTGCGCCAAGGGCGTCGATTTCCGCATGTTGGCGATCCACGATATGGATCGGGCAACCGAGGAAAAGCGAAAGAGGTTTCTGGCCCGGATCAGAGCCGTTTTCATGCACTTGTGACGGATAAAACGGGTTCGGGTTGTAGCGCCAAAAATTACACTTTTGATTGAAAAGAGACCTGAATCAGAACCGATGGTTGACTTTCACAAGCAAAGTCTCTATCTAGGGGTCATCGATATTTGCTTGCTAAGCTTTGGTTACCGCGCATTCGATGCGCCCTGACGAACCTTCCTTTCAAAAATCGTTATCCTGTCCGCAGCGCAGTCGCGCTGGGGAAAATCTATGCGCTACGAAAGGGTTCATCATGACCACTGGCACAGTAAAATGGTTCAATTCCACCAAGGGCTTCGGCTTCATTCAGCCTGACAACGGCGGCCCGGACGCATTCGTCCACATCTCGGCTGTCGAACGCGCCGGAATGCGCGAAATCGTCGAAGGCCAGAAGATCGCCTATGACATGGAGCGCGACAACAAGTCGGGCAAGATGTCGGCCTGCAACCTGCAGGCAGCCTGATAGATCCGGGATCTGCTTTCCCTTGACCACGGATGTACTGGCACTGTCGAAAGCGCGATCCCACGGAAGGTCAGGCAATGCGCCTGGCCTTTTTTATTACCCCCTTGCGGGTAATCCTCCGAAGGAGACCAACATGACCGATAATCTCACCAAGTCGCGTCAGACGGCGGAAGCCGCCTTCGCCAAGACGCAATCGCAGTTCCTGGCGCGTGGCCGCGCCATCGACGAACTGGATTCGATCACGGCAGCCCGCGACGAAAAGACCCTCCGCCTGCGCGAGGCCCGTCTCGCCAAGGAGCGCCAGGACCGTGAAAACGTCACAGCCGCGCTTCTGGCCAAGCGCGCGCAAAAACCTTGAATTTTCCTGAGAGAACGACTGGAGCAGAACTTGAAGTTTACCCGAGACAACGGACTTTCCGAGCGCCGCAGCACCGCCGCTGAAGCCAAGGCCGCACAATTGCAGGCCTACAAGGCTGCCAAGGAAGCCGCCGAGCCGATGAACGCTGCCCGCCAGGCCGAGCGCCTCGCCGTGGCAGCTGCCCGCGAACAGCGCCACGCCGAACGCGACCGCCTGAAGGCGGAGGAACAGGCGCGTCTGAAGGCCGAAGCCGAAGAACGCCAGGCCGCTACCGAAGCTGCCGCCCGTGCTGAAACGGAGGCCCGCGAGGCCGCCGAAAAGAACCGCATCTCCCGCGTCGTCGAAGACGAAGCGGCCCGCAAGGCCGAACGAGACCGACGCTACGCTGCCCGCAAGGCACGCCAGGGCTGAGAAACGGCAGGCATCTTGGATCCGGGAGAATCCCGATCGACCCCAGGGATCGCCAGCCGCACTGGCCGGATCAAGTGGCCCGGCGCATTCCGGCTATGGCTGCCGCTGGGCGGCAGTTTAATTGCGCGCAATTGATCACCTTGACGTGACGACGCTGGAAATCCGCCGGGGGAGTGACCACATGATACTCGACACCCCGGATGGCCTCCCAAGCATCCGGCCTTCAAAGGAGAATATCATGATCAGGAAAGCTGCATTGGCCCTCGCCATGGCCGTCACCCTGGGCGCTGCGTCGGCTCAGGCTGGAAATTATGTCGAAGTTCAGAAGCTGACCCCGCAAGAGGTCCTCTTTGGCAAGCATTACGATGACAATGTCACCGCCATCCGGGTGGTCGGTAGCGGTGGTCGCGGCGACCGCGACGATCGCGACGACCTGCCCTTGCAGGTGACCTTCCCGACTGGCAACAGCCTGCGCATGGCTCAGGCCCGGGTTGCCGACGACGCGAACCTTTCGGCCGCGCTGAAGACCCGCAAGATTGCCACCCGTAACGTGCTGTGGGTCGAAACGGCGATGAATGGCGGCAAGATCGTCTATTACCGCTGATACTGAGGCCCGAATTCAAAACCCCGCCCTGGCGACAGGACGGGGTTTTTAGTTTGTGCGTAAGACTGCAGCCGCCCTCAGGCCCATTCACCCTTGCGCATGACCGGCACCTTTGAACCGTCTGCGCGAATGCCGTCGATGTCGACCTTGTCGGAGCCGATCATCCAGTCGATGTGGATCAGCGAGGAATTGCCGCCTTGCGCCTTGATCTGATCCTGGCTGAGCGAGGCGCCGTCGAGGAAGCACTTCGAATAGCACTGGCCGAGTGCGATATGGCAGGAGGCATTCTCGTCGAACAGCGTGTTGTAGAAGAGCACGCCCGATGCCGAGATTGGCGAGGAATGCGGCACCAGCGCCACTTCGCCGAGACGCCGGGCACCTTCGTCGGTGTCGAGCACCTTGTTGAGCACTGCCTCGCCCTTTGAGGCCTTCGCCTCGACGATCCGGCCGCCTTCGAAGCGTACCTGGATATCGTCGATCAGCGTGCCCTGATGCGAAAGCGGCTTGGTTGAGGACACATGGCCCTCCACCTTCAGCGCATGCGGCGTGGTGAAGACTTCTTCCGTCGGAATGTTGGGATTGCAGGTAACGCCGTTCTTCGCGGTGGAGGCGCCACCATGCCACTCATGGCCGTCGGCGAGACCGACGGTGAGGTCCGTGCCGGGGCCGGTAAAGTGCAGGGCGGCAAAACGCTCACCATTCAGCCAGGTCGAGCGCTTCTTCAGTTCAGCGTTATGCTCGGCCCAGGCTGCAATCGGATCCTCACGATCGACGCGCGAGGCGGCGAAGATGGCGTCGGCCAGCTTGCGCACGGCCTCCTCGATCCGCATGTCAGGGAAGACGAGCTTCGCCCAGGACGGGTTGGGATAGGAGCAGATGTTCCAGTTGATATCGAAGTTCGAGATATGCTCCAGCGCCGGCTTGTAGGCGATCGAGGTCGCCTTGTTGGCGCGGCCGACCTTGGCAGGGTCTTCCTGCGAAAGCAGCATCGGATTGTCTCCGGCGATCGCCAGGCGCGCTGCCCCATTTTCGTAAGCCTTTGCCATGCCGTCATAGAGCCAGTTCGGCGCACGATCGAAGCTCTCGTCATGGCCGTGGCGATAGCGCGCGAGCGTCGTCTCCTCGTCCGAATAGAAGGTGGTGATGGTCGCGGCCCCAGCCTTATAGGCATGCGCCGTGATCAGACGCACCAGCGGCACGGCCACGAGCGGCGCGGTCAGCACCAGGTCCTGCCCCTTTTGCAGCTGCAAGCCGACCTTAATCGCTACCTCGGCGAGCTTGTCGAGCTTGGTCGGATCGATGGAGGCGGAATAATCGGGCAGGGTCATCGGGCATTCCTGTTTCATGTTCGGGTGCTGCAGACTTAAGCGCAAAGGTGGCGAAGTCTAGACGGGTGGTCTTCCAGGATGTGAGCCTTTCAGGCTGTGAGCGGTACCGCAATAGCGACGAGGGCTTGCAGCGCATCCTTCGGCGAAAGCCGAACCTGCAGACCGCGCTGGCCGCCATTCATGTAGACCAGAGCCTCGTCCATCGCGGAGATCTCGATCGCGGTCGGCACCCGCTTCTTCTGGCCGAAAGGGCTGATGCCGCCGACGACGAAGCCGGTAAGTTTTTCCGCATTGGCGGGTTTCATCATCGCCGCCGATTTGCCGCCGAAGGCGCTGGCGAGCTTCTTCATGGAGACCTCCTTGTCGGAGGGCACGACGACGCAGACCGGCTTGCCGTCGAGTTCGGCCATCAGCGTCTTCAACACCCGCGACGGATGCTCGCCGATCGCTTCCGCCGCCTGCAGCCCGATGCGCTCGGCATTCGGATCGTAGTCATAGGTCGCGGTGGTATAGGCCACCCCGGCCTTGTCGAGAAACTGCGTCGCGCGGGTGGTTTTCGCCATGGGTCAGGCCTTGAACGTCTGCTGGTAAGTCTCCGGCTTGAAGCCGACGACAAGCGTGCCGTCCACGTCCAACACCGGGCGCTTGATCATGGAGGGCTGCTGCAGCATCAGCGCCTTGGCCTTTGCTGCATCAAGCCCTTGCTTCTGCGTGTCGTCGAGCTTCTTGAAGGTGGTGCCGGCCTTGTTGAGCAGCACCTCCCACCCGACCTTGCCGATCCAGCCGTCGAGCACTGCCGCATCTATTCCCTTGGCCTTGTAGTCGTGGAAGTCATGCGCCACGCCATGGCTCTCGAGCCAGGTGCGCGCCTTCTTCATCGTGTCGCAGTTCTTGATGCCGTAGATCGTCGTCATGGAGGGCGTCCTTCAAATATCTGCCGAGAGATAGCAAGCAGGGCGGCAAATTCAAAGCGTCGGACACCGTTTCCGCCTGCCGAAAAAATAGGTCACTTTTGGACGGCGTGGCCAATTGCCACGGCATAGTTAAGCGATATGCTGCATCGCATTAGCATCTTTTCCATCGCATGCCCGTCGGACCCGCAGCGCTTGGAGGCTCCATGCGGATAGAGTTTCGTCTCGGCTTGATTTTGGCCGTCTGTTTTGTCTTCGGCCTGCTCATCGCCGGCTATATTTCCTACACACTCGAATTTCGTCAGGCCCGCAGCGAGGTGAACGAAAAATCCCGCGTCCTCCTGGAAATGGGATTGGCCATGCGCAACTACACCAGCAGCCAGGTGGCGCCGCTGGTGAAGGCGCTGGGATACGAAGAGTTCCATCCGCAGATGGTCCCCTCTTACGGCGCCCAGACCACGCTCGGCATCCTTCGGGAGAAATTTCCCGACTATCGCTACCGAGAAGCATCCCTGAACCCTACCAATATCGATGACCGCGCCAATGACTGGGAAGTGACGCTGTTGCAGAACTTCCAGGACGATGCGGAGCTGAAGGAGCAATCGGGCGAGGTGGGTACGGGGGCCGAACGCCGCTTCTATCTCGCAAGGCCGCTCCGCATGCCGAGCGAAGCCTGTCTGCAATGTCACTCGACGCCGGAGGTGGCGCCGGCTTCGATGGTGGCGAAATATGGCAACAACGGTTTCGGCTGGAAAATGGGCGACGTGATCGGCATGCAGCTCATCGAGGTGCCGGTGGCCGGGCCCAATCGCCAGGCGGCCAAAAGTCTTGCCGTCACACTCGGCGCACTCACCTGCGTCTTTGTCCTCTCGCTCGCGATCTTCCTTCTGCTTTTGCGCCGCTATGTGACACATCCCCTGGAAACCATCACCCGCCAGACCATCGAGACCAGCCTTGGAGCGGAATGGCAGGGGGCCGAACCGCGGGTGCGCATGAACGGCCAGTTCTACGACCTTGAGCAATCGATCTCGCGACTGCGCACCAGTCTCAACGAGGCACTGCGGCTCTTTCCGGATCTTGGCGGCAGGAAGAACGACCGATGAGTTACCTGCTGTCTGCACTGCTTGTCGCCTCGACCGCCCTCACCTGGCTGCTCTTCGTCACCCTGGCGCCTGACAGCGCTGATTGGGCGCCGGTGCTGCGCGACACGGCTTTATTCCTGACGGCACTCAGCGTCGCACGTTTCGTCGAAGTGGCGGTCGGCACCTTCGTCGACGATTCCGACGGCAACAGCCGGACCACCGATCTCGTCAAGGTCATGAGTTCGATCGTCATCTACATTGCCGCCATGCTCATCTGGCTGCATTACGGCACGGCGTTCGACATCACCAGCCTGCTCGCCACCTCCGCGATCGTCTCGCTGGTGCTCGGCTTTGCCCTGCAGAACACCCTGGGCAATCTCTTCTCCGGCCTCTCGATCGAGTTGGAGCGTCCGCTCAGGGTGGGTGACTTCATCCGCAAGGGCAGCGTCGAAGGCGAGGTGGTGGCCTTGAAATGGCGCTCGATCTTCCTGCGCACGCCCGATGGCAGTTCGGTCGTCCTGCCCAACAGCACGCTCGCCACGGATGCGGTGGAAGTGGTCAGGCGCGGCCAGCCGGTGCGCACCGCCGTACCCTTTCTCGTGCCGGACCAGGTGCCGCCCATGCGCGTCTTCAAGGTGGTTGAGGAAGTCCTCGACCGGGGCATTCCGGGTGTCGCAGAAGATCCGCTGCCCTCTGCCGTCCTCATCGGTCCGCAGCCTGAGACGGGCGTCATGCGCTACGCTTTGCGTTGCTACACGACAAAACCGATCGACACGACCTCGCTCGCCTCGCGGGTACTGACCGCGCTCTGGTACGCCTTTGACCGGGACAACATCCCGATGACCGGCGAGGGCAGGGATGCAATCCCGCCCGCTGTGCCACAGACGGCGGCCTTCCCCAATTCTGTCGCTGATCGCGGGCGGATGTTGCGCTTCGGCCCAGGCGAAACCGTACCGCCGGAAGTCGCCGGCTTTGTCGTCGACGGGGGCCTGCACGAAGAGGTTCTGAGCCACGAGATCGATCTTCAGGCAGAACTGGCGCCGATCCTGGGGGCGGTCTTCGGTCCCAATCGATTGCCGCTGATCCCGCCAAACACCATCCGTCAGGTCGCCCGCCAGGCCGCGCTCTTCCTCGGTCCCGTCGCCTTCACGCTGGCCGAGCATTATGGCAGCCTGACCACCGATCCCTATCTGCTCTACCAGGCGCTCGCCACGCGCATTCCCGACCCGCTCGACCGCCAGCGCTTCCTCTCCAACGCCCCTGATCGCCCGCTTCGCCATCTGACATCCGGCGATGCCTTCGGCTGGGCCGACCGGTTGAAGATGGAGCCCATGGCGACCCGCAAGCGCACAGTGGTCTATTCGGCGGATCTCCTGGTGTTTGACGAGGTCGCGCAGTCCGCTCTTGCCACCCAGCCGGATGCAGAGGAACTGCGTCGCAAGATCTTGGCCTCTTCGCCGCTTCTCTCCGAACTCGGTTCCGATATCCTGTCGGCCTGGCTCCGCCGGCAGGAGCCGGCAGAAAAGGTCTAAGGCGTCCAAACGAAAAAGGGACCGTCCTCTGGACAGCCCCTTTTTATCGGATCATTCCCACTCGATGGTGCCCGGCGGCTTCGAGGTCACGTCGTAGACGACGCGGTTGATGCCGCGAACCTCGTTGATGATGCGCGTCGCCGCACGACCCAGAAATTCCATGTCGTAGTGGTAGAAGTCGGCGGTCATGCCGTCGACCGAGGTGACGGCACGCAGCGCACAGACGAATTCATAGGTGCGGCCATCGCCCATGACGCCGACGGTCTGGACCGGCAGCAGCACGGCAAAGGCCTGCCAGATCGCGTCGTAGAGCCCGGCCTTGCGGATCTCGTCGAGATAGATGGCATCGGCTTCGCGCAGGATGTCGAGCTTTTCGCGGGTAACGCCGCCCGGGCAACGGATGGCAAGGCCCGGACCCGGGAAGGGGTGGCGGCCGATGAAACTGTCCGGCAGGCCGAGTTCCTTACCGAGCACACGCACTTCGTCCTTGAACAGTTCGCGCAAGGGCTCGACGAGCTGCATCTTCATGCGCTCGGGCAGACCGCCGACATTATGGTGCGACTTGATCGTAACCGACGGACCGCCGGTAAACGAGACGCTTTCGATGACGTCGGGATAGAGCGTGCCCTGGCCGAGGAAATCGGCGCCGCCGAGCTTCTTCGCTTCTTCCTCGAAGGTCTCGATGAACAGGCGGCCGATAATCTTGCGCTTGGTTTCCGGGTCGCTAACACCTTCCAACTCGCCGACGAACTTGTCGACGGCATCCACATGGATGAGGTGCAGGTTGTAGTGTTCCTTGAACATGGCAACGACATCGGCTGCCTCGTTCTTGCGCATCAGGCCGTGGTCGACGAGGATGCAGGTGAGCTGGTCGCCGACGGCCTCGTGGATCAGCAGGGCCGCGACCGAACTATCGACGCCACCCGAGAGCGCACAGATGACGCGCTTGTCGCCGACCTGGGCTCGGATCTGCTCCACCGCCTTCTGGCGATAGGCATGCATGGTCCAGTCGCCCTTCACGCCGGCGATGTTCTGCACGAAGTTCTGGATGAGCTTTGCGCCATCGGGCGTGTGCACGACCTCAGGGTGGAATTGCACGGCGTAATACTTGCGCGCTTCGTCGGCGATAAAGGCGAAGGGCGCGTTGGAGGAGGTGGCGAGCACCTTGAAGCCCGGCGGGATCGCGGTGACGCGGTCGCCATGGCTCATCCAGACCTGGTGGCGCGAGCCGACCGACCACAGACCTTCGAAGAGCGCGCAATCCTGCTCGACCTCAAGGAAGGCGCGGCCGAATTCGCGATGATGGCCGCCTTCGACCTTGCCGCCGAGTTGGGCGCACATGGTCTGCTGGCCATAGCAGATGCCGAAGATCGGAAGGCCGCTGTCGAACAGCACCTGCGGGGCGCGCGGGCTGCCCTCATCCAGTGTGGAAGCGGGGCTTCCTGAGAGGATGATCGCCTTGGGCTTCAACCGGTTGAAGCCTTCTTCGGCGGACTGGAAGGGGACGATTTCGCAATAGACGCCGGATTCACGAACGCGGCGGGCGATTAGCTGCGTTACCTGGCTGCCGAAATCGACGATGAGAACACTGTCGGGATGTGCTGTCTGGGTCATGGCGAGCCTTTAAAGAAAAAGGGCCCCTGTTTCAATGGCAGAATGCCCGCAGCGCCTCGATTTTTTGTGCAGCCGCTCAGAACCAGAAGACGCCGTCTTCCAGCGCCGTCTGCAGGCCGTCGACGGCGAGCGCCAGCTTCTTGTCGATGACGTGCAGATACTGCGTCCAGTCGTCGATATGGTTGACGTCATGGCGGCCATCGGAAATGCCGCGCAAGCCGATGAGCGGCAGGTCGAAGGCGTGGCACGCCCTGAGGACGGCAAAGGTTTCCATATCGACCATGTCCGCCTCAACCGCCTGATAGGCAGCACCGGACACCACATTGGCGCCGGTCGATAGCGTCGCCACGGGAATGCCGGGGATGCGCAGCGGAAGTTCCACGACGGCGGGAAGATCGAGCAGCGGTGTCCTGCCTTTTTCGAAGCCGAAGGCAGACGCATCCATATCGCGGTAGGAGACGGCCGAAACCTGATAGACTTCCGTCTGTTCGAGTTTTGCCGAGCCGGCCGATCCAAGTGAAACGACAAGATCGGGAAGATCGTCCTGCACCGCAAGGCGCGTCAGCTCGCGGGTGAGAACGACGGCCGCTTCGACCGGGCCTATCCCGGTCATCAGGGGCGAAATGCGTGTGCGCAGGAAAACGCCGTATTCGGGATCTGCCGCCATGACGAACAGCACGTTGCGCCCGGCGACCGACTTCATCTCGAAACTCATTCGGAAATGCCCTCCCGTCCGCGAATGACCATCATCGTGCTGGTCATGGAGGCAATGAGCTTGGCCGGTCCATCGGTCAGGGCATAGCCACGACCGTCGGCGACGATGATGTTGGAGCCCGGCTTGGTGATCTCGCCGCGAAACAGGAAACGTTCGCCACGGCCGGGCGACATCAGGTTGACCTTGAATTCGATGGTGAGCAGCGAGGCTTCCGGCTCGATCACCGTATAGGCCGCATAGCTGCAGGCGGTGTCGAGCGCCGCCGAGATCACGCCGGCATGCAGGAAGCCGTGCTGCTGGGTCAGCTTGGCATCGAACCGGAGGTCGATTTCCACCACGCCCTGGCTGATGTGAGAGAGCTTTGCGCCAAGCGTTTCCATGGCGCCCTGGCGCGCGAAACTGCGGCGAATGCGCGCCTCGACGGTATCCGGATCGATTTCAGTCATGCCTCAAGCCCCTTCGGCCGGAAAGTGGCACGCCCCAAAGGGGCATGCAAGCGGCCAGAAGGGCAAATCAGTTCATCAGCGCAATGCTGAGATTGAGCAGGCTCGCGAAAGCGACCCAGGCCAGATACGGGATGAAGAGCAGCATGGAAACGCGGTCGATCGGGCGGGCCTTGATCATGAAGCCGATGATCGTCACCAGCATGCCGGCGATGACCACGAGCCCGAGTTCCGGATTGTGCAGGCCGAAAAAGGCCGGTGACCAGAGAAGGTTGAGCACCAGTTGGGCAAACCACAGCTTCATCGCTGCGGACTTTCGCGCGCGCTCCCAGATCCGCGCGCCTGCGATCCCGATCAGGATGTAGAGCACCGTCCAGACCGGGCCGAAGATCCAGGCCGGCGGATTGAAGAAGGGCTTCTCAAGCGAGAGGTACCAGTTGATCGGGCCGTTGCTGGTGCCCGGGCCGGACGAAAGACCGGAGAGGGTGCCGGCCCCGACGACCAAACCGATGAAGAGGATGTAGCGAACGATCTTTGACATGCGCGTCATCTAGGGCGCGTTTCGTGCCACGGCCAGTGGTCAGATGCGCACGATATGCTGATCCCAGGCGACCCGGTGCATCCGGTCGAGGAATTCCCCGCGATAGGACGACACGGCGAAACTCTCCGGCGAGGGCGCAATGCCTGCCGCATCGACGAGAACGGTTTCTGAAATGAGACGCCCGTCCTTGCCGTCGAGCACGGCCCAGAGCCCGTTTTTTGGCGAGGCGATGCCGACAAGACCCCGTTTGCGATTGACGGCGATCGCGCCGACATAATTGCCGAGACGGTCTGTCGTCGCATCGGGAAGGGAGACGAAGGAAAGGGCCTCGCCCTTGGAGAAATGCCCGACCAGTGGCGGCCGGTCGGTGCGCGACCCCTCATACTGGCAGGCGAACCAGATCTTGCCGTCCTCGGCGATATCGAGATGGCGGGTGGAGAGCTGGCGCAACTCGGCGGGCAGCGTGTGCTTCTGGATCTGGTCGCCGCTCTTTGCATCAACGAGCGCCAGAGAAGGCTCCATGTGGTCGAGATTGAGCTTGGTGCGGCCGAAATCCGGATGGGTCTCGATCCCGCCATTGGCGATGACGAGGATGCCCTCGGATGTGACCGTGATGTCATGCGTGCCGATGCCGTAAGCCGGCACTTCCCCAATACGCTCGAAGCCGGACAGACAGTCATAGATCCCGATGACGCCGGCATTGGCGTCGAAATCATTCTCGCTCGCGTAGAACAGCTGTCCATCGGGCGAAAAGGCGCCGTGACCGAAATAATGCCGCCCCTCCGGCGCCGAAATGATCTGCGGCTCGGCCCGGCGGGTGGTGTCGAAGACGACGGCGAAGGTTCCGGGACGCCGGGCGAAGGCGACGGAGAGACCGTTTGCCTTGCTGTGGCAAAGCCCATGGATCCGGCCGGGCAGGGCGATCTCCTCGATGAGCTCGCCGCTCTCGCTTACAAGGCCAATCGCAAAGCGGCCATCCGGCTGCATCAGCCCCGAGGCATAGACCGCATCCGCACGCTCCAGCGCAAAGGCGGCGCGTGGCGCAAGGCTGGCGACGAAAGCGAGGCCTGCGCCCCTCAGAAAGACGCGGCGATCGATAAGCGGAAGGGTGGGCATCTCAGTCCCCGTCGGAGAAGGAGAAACCGGCGGCTAGCCCGATCCCGCCGCCGAGATCATTGTTCAGCCGCAGGATCAGGTCGCGGCTGTTGAGCAGCAGGAAGTCGAGCTTGGCAACCTCTTTCGGCGTCGCCAGCGCCTTGGCGACATCGGGCTCGATATCGCCGGATACCCGCGACAGCGAATGCGCGACGAAGTCGACGGAGCTGACGACGGACCGGTTGTCTTCGGCCAAGAGGTCGACCATGCCGGACTGGGCCATCAGATCACGAATTGCCTCGATATTGGCTGTGATCGAGCGGAAGGTGTAGCCCGAGCGCCAGTAGATCGCCTGGCGCGGAAGGCCTTTGGCGGCATCGCCCTTGTAGAAATGCTCGATCCGCTGGTCGCGAACTGTCTCGGCAGCGTGAACGAGGACCCCGAGCAGTTCCTTCGCCGCCTCCGCTTCGTCGCGATAAACCGGGTTCTTCGGGCCGGGCGTCTTCCAGGCGGCTGCGATGCCGTCCGGCGCGTCCCAGGCTGCCGTCAATTCGGTCCCGAGACGCTTGAGATTGGCGGCGATCGCCTGACCATACTGGCAACGATAGGTGCCATCGGCAGCCTTCAGCGTCTCCGCGTCCGTGCCGAAGAGCACGAATTCCAGCGCGCCCAGTCCCTGCATGGCGACACTCTTGCCTTTCAGCGTATCGACGGAGGTCACACTCGGATCGGGCTTTGCGAGTGCGGCCTGCACCTGTTTCAAACCTGTGCCCTTGCGGTCGGGGAAGAACAGGATCCGCTCGAAACGGTTGTCGTCGAGCACGGGGCCGGCCCGGACGATCTCGACCCGCGACCAGGCTTCGATCAGGTCGCCGAATGTCGATTGCGCATTCAGCAGGCTCTCGGACGAGGGCGAAGCGCAGAGCGCGGCCATGGTTTTCTCCATGGTATCCGCTTCCTCGGTGAAATGGTGATAGCCGGGACGAATGAAGCCATCCACGGCCTTGGCCATGACGCCTGGCACCTTCGCAGTGTCGAGCACGCCGGGGGTGATCGGGCTTTCCTGCGCCATCGCCGGGCCCAAGCCGAGCGGCAGCGTCAGAAACGAAGTGAGGGCGATCCGAGCAAGAATAGTCCGCATCAGAGAGACTCCAGGAAAGTGATAAGGGCCTTTCGGTCCTTTGGGGCGGAAGCAGCAAAGAGATCCCGGGCCGCCGTCGCTTCTCCGCCGTGCCAGAGGATGGCTTCGGTGAGAGAGCGGGCGCGCCCGTCATGCAGGAAGAAAGTGTGTCCGTTGACGGCTTTTGTAAGACCGATACCCCAGAGCGGCGGTGTGCGCCACTCGGTTCCGGTGGCATCGCCCACGGTCTGCCCGTCGGAGAGGCCCTCGCCCATGTCATGCAGCAGAAAATCGGAATAGGGCCAGATCAGCTGGAAGGCCTGCGCCTTGTTATCGGCCTTGCGGCTGGTGACGAATTTTGGCGTATGGCAAGCGGTACAGCCGCTGTCGTAGAACAGCTGCTTGCCGCGCAGCACCTCGGCATCCCCGACATCGCGTCGGGCCGGAGGTGCGAGATTTTTGGCGTAGAAGATCACGAGGTCGAGCACCGGGTCAGGCGCCTCCGTATCGCCCAGCCGCGTTTGCACGCCGGTGGCGCTGGTTAGACACTGAACCTGCGCTGGCGTGCAGTCGCCGAAAGAACGCGGATCATCAGGCGTCGAAATGCCGATATCACCGGCAAAGGCGTTTGCACTCTGGTCACGCACGGATGCGTTTTGCGCCTTCCAGCCGAAACGCCCGAGCTTGATCTCTCCGGTCCTGTGATCGCGGGCGCGAGCCGCCTTGCCCGAGATCCCGTCGCCGTTGGCATCCTCCGGGTCTGCCAGGGCCAGGATATCCTCCTCGGCGATCGCCTCGATCAGGCCGAGACCGATCATCGGATTGGCAATGCGCGGCGATAGCGTCGTTGTCGGGTCAAGCGGGCCATAGGCGAGGTCGGAGACCGAATAGGTTGGGTTGCGTAGCATCTCGGTCTCGCCGCCGGCAAGCGTCACGGCCTGTTCGTCATAGCGGATCTGCATCCGCCCTTCGGCGCTTAAGCCCGGCACCGCCTGGTCTTGCAACTGCCCGCCATAAACCGGGTCCGGCAGGCTCATCACCTCCAGCGTCTCCAACCTTGCCCGCTCTTCCGGCGTCGCGGGATTGCGGGCGAGCCGCAAAAACATCGAGGTCGCATCGCGACCGCCCTCCGGCGGATGGCCGCGTCCGTCCTTCACATGACAGCTCTGGCAGGACCGTGCGTTGAACAGCGGCCCGAGGCCATCAGAAGCCTGGGTGGAGGAGGGGGAGGAGACCCAGAGCTTGGTGAAGAGCGCGTTGCCGAGCTTGAAATCCTGCTCTTCGGCAAAGGTGATGTTCGGAGCAAACTGCGAAAAGGCATCGCGGGAGACGCCATGCTGAGAGGTCCCGGCGCCGCCTTGTTTGATCTCGAAGGGTTCTGCTCTGGAAAAGTCGCTCGTCGGCTGGGTCACGGCCAGCACACGGGCGAGGTCTATTGCCGAGAGGTCGCTGCGTGTGGCCACGTCCCCGGCGCCCGATGGGATCGCTGTCGATATCAGCAGCGCGAGGCCGGCAGCGAGAGCGATCGGAGCTTTCATCGGGGGGATCGGGCCGTTCTGAACGGAACGGCCCGCCTTTGCTTCTTACTGGAACACGGCGCCAGGATTATCAAGGCTGTCGGAACCTTCAAGCTCGATCGTGCCGAGATCCAGCGACGCAATGACGCGCTGGATGGTCTGGGTCTGGTCGATCAGCCCGTCGATCGCGGCCTGCACGGTGGCATTGCCCTCGGCATTGCCTTCGCCGATCATCTGGTCATAGGCTTCGACGGTTTCGGCACGCTTGGCCATGGCATGCATCGCGTCCAGCGTCTTGGTCAGCTTGGCCTTCATCTCGGCGTCAAGTGCCGGATCCTTGGCGGCCACGAGTTCGGAGAGCGACGGGCCGGTGAGCTTCGTGCCGTCGGTGCGGGTGTAATCGCCGAGATAGGCGGACGCGATGCCGATGGCGTCGTTCAGGTGCGAGTTGTGCGTGTTGTCGGAGAAGCAGTCGTGCTCCTCTTCCGGGTCATGCAAGAGCACGCCGAGCTTCATGCGCTCGCCGGCCAGTTCGCCATAGGAGAGCGAGCCCATGCCGGTCAGGATGATCGACAACCCCTTCTTCTCGTCAGCCAGCACATTCTTCGTGGCGTCGCCTTCCGGCGCCCAGGCATCGACCATTTCCTGCAGGTCCTGCACGAGCAGCGTCGAGGCAGACTTCAGATAATCGGCGCGGCGGTCGCAATTGCCGTTGGTGCAATTGGCCTTGTCGTAATCGGTATAGGCGCGATTGCCGGCACCCGGGCCGGTGCCGTTCAGATCCTGGCCCCAGAGCAGGAATTCAATGGCGTGATAGCCGGTTGCCACGTTTGCTTCGACTTCGCCGGCTTCATGCAGCGTGTTCGCAAGGAAGTCGGGCGTGATCTTCGAGGCATCGACTTCTTCGCCGTTGATCTTGATCTTCGGGTTGGCGATGACGTTCGCGACATAAAGCGAATTCCCGTCGCTTTCGGTGCCGTAACCGGCGTCGACATAGTCGATCAGGCCTTCATCCAGCGGCCAGGCATTCACCTTGCCTTCCCATTCGTCGACGATCGGGTTGCCGAAGCGGTAGACTTCCGTCTGCTGATAGGACGGGCGAGCCGCAATCCAGGCGGCGCGGGCGGCCTTCAGAGTCTCGTCGCTCGGCTTGGCGATCAGGGCGTCGATCGCGGCATCCAGCGCCTTGGCCGTGGTCAGCGCGTCCTGGAATTTTGCCTCCGCGAGGTCGGTGTAATGCGTCAAGACCTCCTTGGCGGAGGGAGCGGCAAAGGCCGGGCCGGCGAAGATCGCAGCGGACGTGGCGAGCAGCGCGAAAGACGCGCCGAGGACGGATTTGCGGAACATGGTGTCTCCCTTCGGCGCCGACCTGGCGCCACGCTTTAAAACGGACGCCATGTCTTGGCCGAAAATCAAACTGGTGTCAAACAGTCGAGTATAAGAAGAACGCAATCTTCGAAGCCGTACGTGGCCTTACTTGCGCCGCATGCGACAGAAGAAGAAGCCGTCGGTATCCATGCTGGCGGGGCTCAGCGTCAGCGTCTTGCCATCGGCCGAGCGCGGCGCCGGTGCAGCGGCGCCAAAAAGTCGCTTCCAGTCGTCGAGCACGGGCACGATTTCAAAACCCGGGTTTTTCTCACAGAAGGCGCGCACTTGCCGGTCGTTTTCGTCCGGCAGCACCGAGCAGGTGACATAGACCAGCGAGCCGCCCGGCTTGACGAAGGCAGATGCCGCCGTCAGGGCTTCGTCCTGCTGGGTCACGCGCTCCTGCAGATTGCGATCGGTCAGCCGCCACTTGGTGTCGGGGCGCCGCCGCCAGGTTCCGGTGCCGGTGCACGGGGCGTCGACCAGCACGTGGTCAAAGCGTTCCTTCAGGCTCTCCAGCGCCTTGGCGCTGTCATGTACCTGCACGTTATGGGTGCCCGCGCGCTTCAGCCGCTCGATGATCGGCGCCAGCCGCTTGCGGTCGGCGTCATAGGCATGCACCTGGCCCTTGTTGTTCATGGCCGCTGCCATGGCCAAAGTCTTGCCGCCACCGCCGGCGCAGAAGTCAAGAACTTGCTGGCCCTCGTGGGGATCGACGAGATCGGCAACGATCTGCGATCCCTCGTCCTGAACCTCGAACCATCCCTTCTGAAAGCTCAGTTCGGCGGTGACATTGGGCAGCCGCGACGGGCCTTCGCCAGCGGGCACGCGCATCCCGAAACGGGCGATCGGCGAAGCTTTCGCGCCTGAGCGGTCAAGCGCCTTCAGCACCTTGTCTCTATTGGCCTTCAGCGTGTTGACGCGCAGGTCAAGGGTCGGGCGTGTGGCAAGCGCCTGGGCTTCTGCAAGCCAGTCGTCTCCGAAGGCTTCCTCGAAAGACGGCTGCACCCAATCCGGGATATCGCCCTGGATATGAAGTGGGGCAGTCGAAAGATCGCGGGAGGAGAAGGCCGCGATTTGCTCGGGAGAAAGCGGGGCAGGGGCGAAGTTGTCGCCTTCGAAACTCGCCGTGAGGGCATCGAGTGTCATGCCCCATTGCCGCAGCAGCACGGCCCAGCCCAGGGCCTGCGCGCTGTCGTCATCCATCAGCCAGGCGTGGGACAGCTTCATGCGAAGCGCGTCATAGACGATATTCCCAATCGCGGCGCGGTCGCCGGATCCGGCGAAGCGATGCGCGAGGCCCCAATCCTTGAGGGCATCGGCAACGGGACGGCGACGGGTCTCGATATCGTCCAAGACTTCGATCGCACCGGCAAGACGGCCGCCGAGACGCATGATCATTCTCCTCTGAAAGAAGAGAGCGTGGTAACGGCTGTCAGGGTCGAGGGCAAGCGCCTAGAGCCGTTCATTTTTAAATGGAAGCAGTTCTGCCGGAGCAGGTTTTCGTCGGGGCAGTGGCGATCGGCGAGGTGCATACCCGGATGTATGCGCGAGCCGATCGCCGCTGATCCCGGCGGAAAGATGCCCGGCCCCTCGGGTTAGCTGAAACGGGCCGCCTGATCGACCGGCCGGCTTGGCCGTAGGCTGTGGCTACGACACGCGCCGGCCGGTCGACCATGCGACTCCGTTTGAGCCAACAGAACTGATTCCATTTAGAAATGAACGGCTCCAAGCGTAATCATCCGCACACCGTAACGAGCCAGACGCAAGATCAGCCGATGATCTCGTAACAGACCTTTGCGTGACCCGAGCGAACCATGCCGATGTTCTGGGCGGCAGCCTTAGAGAGATCGAGCACACGGCCACGGATGAAGGGGCCGCGGTCATTGATGCGCACCACGACGCTCTTGCCGCTGCGGGAATTGGTGACCTTGACCTTGGTTCCAAACGGCAGGGTCTTATGAGCGGCGGTCATCGTTGCCGGGTTCATACGTTCACCGGAAGCGGTCTTCGAATGCAGCGCGTACCAGGAGGCACCACCGCAGGAAGACTTGGCATCTGCACTGTGAGGCGCGAAAGCACAGAGTGCAGCAATAGTTGCAACGGTGAAAATAGAGCGTCGGTTGATCGTCAAGTTTCATTTCCCTAGTCTTTGACACGAGCATTTTGTTGCGTGCTGACGGCTAGGCAGGGTCAAAAGTGGCAAAAACGTGCCAACCAACGATCACGAACTATCTCAGTCTGTAATATTCGTGATGGCGCAAGACGATGTCTTTACCTTAACAAATGGTAAGTAATTCGGAAAAATTGTTTGATTCCAGTCGGATTCCTGGAATGAAAATCCGAGGCGACTCGGAAACATCAGGATCACGGAATCCCGAAAGAAAAATTTTCCACAACGGCCATATTCGCTGCCTAAATTGTGGTGCGGAAGAGGCGAAGGCCCTCTATTTCAGCCATTTTGACCTCTTGCCACGCAAAGTTTGACTTGGGAAAACGGTTTTCAGGCCCTGTGGTTCCACCGGCCGGAGGCAAGTAACTCCTCCAGCGACACATGGTAGTTCTGGAACTTGAAGTTGAATCCGAGAGCCTTGATCTTGGCATTCGAAACGCGCTTGTTCTCACCGTAGAACGAGCGCGCCATGGGGGTTAGTTCGGCGGTCTCGAAGGCTTGCTCGGGTGGTGCTTCCATCCCCATCAGTCGGGCAGCTTCGGTCACCACGTCCTGCGGCGGCGAGGGTTCGTCGTCGGTGACGTTGAACACGCCGCCGGTCTTCGGCCCGGCCAGGAACGCCGTTGCCCCGGCGATGTCCTCGACCCGGATGCGGTTGAACACCTGGTCCTTCTTCACCAGTCGCCGAGCGGTGCCATTGGCAAGGTTCATGAAGGTGTTCCGCCCCGGGCCATAGATGCCCGAGAGCCGGAGGATCGCGAGTGGGATGTCTTCGGCTGTGGCGAGCCTCTGCCAGGCCTCTTCCGCCTCCACGCGCTCCACCGAGCGCACCGAAACCGGCTTCAGCTCCGACGTCTCGTCGACCCAGGCGCCCTGATGATCGCCATAAACGCCGACGGTCGAAAGATAACACACCCATTCCAGCTTCGGCATCGCAGCCTTCAGGCCGCGAGCACCGAACAGCCGCACCAGCGGATCGCCATCCGCGCCCGGCGCGATCGACTGGACGAGATGTGTGACGTCCTTCAGGGCGGCTTGGAGGTCTGGCGAAAGGCTGAAACCATCGAAGACGAAAGGCTTGATCCCGGCTGCCTCAAGAGCTGCCCCTTTTTCGGCGCTGCGCGTGGTTCCCGCCACCGAGGCGCCCTGTCCGCTCAACAGCCGGCCGATCGCCTTACCAGAATAGCCCGCCCCGAAAATCATCACACGCATGCGTCAGTTCTCCATCATCCATTCCAGCCGGACTGTCTCGTCCGGTTCTTGCTCCATGCGCGCCGTTCGCAAAGCCGCGAAGCCTTGTTCGGGCAACAGCCGCGACAACGCCCAAACGGCCATGCCGCGCACATCGGCAGAGGCATCGCCGATCAGCGTTTCGCAGGCGGGCACCAGATCGGCAGACCCGGAATTGCCCGCCGCTATCAGCACGTTGCGCACAAACCGGTCGCGTCCGATGCGCTTCACCGGCGAGCCGCTAAAGTAGGTGCGGAAACCGGCATCGTCCAGCGTCAGGAAGAAGGCGATTTCGGGGGCTTTTAGATCATCGCGCGCCTGGAGCTTCATCTCGCGGGCGCTCGCCGCGAACTTGTTCCAGGGACAGGCGGCGAGACAGTCGTCGCAGCCATAGATGCGATTGCCGAAGGTGGGGCGAAGCGCGGGGTCGATCCGGCCCTTGTGTTCGATGGTAAGATAGGAAATGCAGCGCCGTGCATCGATCTGGTAAGGCGCCGGGAAGGCATCCGTGGGGCAGGCGTCGAGACAGGCCCGACAGGAGCCGCAATGATCACGCTCGGGCGTGTCGATCTCCAGATCTTCAGTGGTGAACAGGCTGCCGAGAAACAGCCAGGAGCCGAAGTCGCGGCTGACCAGATTGGTGTGTTTTCCCTGCCAGCCGAGCCCGGCTGCGGCCGCAAGCGGCTTTTCCATCACGGGCGCGGTGTCGACGAAGACCTTCACGTCGGCGCCCGCCTTTGCGGCAAAGCGCGTGGCGATCTCCTTCAGCCGGCCCTTGATCACGTCGTGGTAGTCGCGGTTGCGGGCATAGACGGAGATGGCGGCCTTGGTGGGCTCGCTTTGCAAAAGGCGCGGATCTTCGTCGGGGCCGTAATTCATCCCGAACATCACGATGGAGCACACATCCGACCACAGAACGCGCGGATCGCCGCGTCTCTCCTTGGTCTCTTCCATCCAGCCCATGGTACCGTGCCGACCGGCTGCTACAAACTCAGAGAGCCGTCCCGGCGCTTCCGGAATGCTGTCGGGCAGGGTGATGCGGCAGACGTCGAAGCCTTGCGCGAGCGCTTCCGCGCGCAGGAAGCGCGTGAGGTCTTCCCGCCGCTTCCTGATCTTCAGATCGCTCTGCGGCTCGTCCATCGCAAGATCCGTCAGAAGTCGAGGTCGGCGTAATGCGAAACCGGCGTGATGCCGCGCACGCGTTCTGTGAGCAGCGGTCGGAAGGACGGCCGCGACTTGATCCGCTGGTACCATTCTTTCGCAACAGTAAACTCGTTCCAGTCGATCTCGCCGAGATAATCGAGCACCGAGACGGCGGCTGCAGCCGACAGGTCGCCATAGCTTAACCGCTCACCGGCGACCCATTGGCGCGAACCCGAAAGCCAAGTGAGGTATTTCATGTGATGGCGGATATTGCCGCGTGCCGTGCGCAGCACCTTGGAGTCCGGCGCGCCGCCGCCGAGACCATTGGGGATCAGCAGCTTGTGCACCCGCTCGCGCACCAAGGGCTTCGTCACGTCCTGTTCCATTTTCTGCAGGAACCACTCGACCAGCCGGCGGATTTCCGCCCGCTGGAACGGATCTTCGGCAAACAGCCGGCGATCGCGCTTCAGCACGCCATGCGTTTCGTCGATGAATTCGGAGATCACCACCGGGCCACAGAGCGCCCGCATATTGTCGTCGACATAGACGGGCAGCGTGCCGGCCGGATTGAAGGCGAGGAATTCCTTGCGCTTCTCCCAGGTCTGTTCTTCCACCAGGTCCACCTGGAAGCCGTACTCGGCCAGCACCAGACGGATGAAACGAGACGCGGTTGACATCGAATGATGATACAGGGTCGGCATTGTGACTCGGATTCTCGGATTTTTGTAAAGGCGCCTGACCGCGCGATTCGAGGCGACTGGTCATGATCTCGGCTTCCAAGCTATAGGTGCTTGGTTAAAGCAATACAAGCAAATCACTGACCGCCTTCCCCCTGACGGAGACCTCATGGAAGATCAATCAATTATCAGCGCGCTGGTGCTCGGCCTCATCGAGGGCCTGACCGAGTTCATCCCGGTGTCGTCGACGGCGCATGTCCTGCTCGCCGGCCATTTTCTCGGCTTCAAGTCGCCGGGCAACACCTTTGCCGTACTGATCCAGCTGGGCGCGATCCTCGCGATCCTCAGCGTCTATTTCACCAAGCTTCTGCAGATCGCCCTGTCGCTGCCCACGAGTGCTGCCAGCCGCCGCTTCGTCGGCGCCGTGCTCGTCGGCTTCCTGCCGGCCGCCGTCATCGGCGCGCTCGCCCATGATTTCATCAAGACCGTTTTGTTCGAAACGCCGATGCTGATCTGCGTGGTCCTCATCCTCGGCGGCTTCGTGCTGCTCTGGATCGATCGCAAGCCGCTCACGCCTCGCTATCACGATGTCACCGAATATCCGCTGTCGCTGGCGCTGAAGATCGGCTTCTTCCAGTGCCTGGCCATGATCCCCGGCACATCGCGTTCTGGAGCCACGATCGTCGGCGCGCTCCTGCTCGGCGCGGATAAGCGCTCGGCTGCCGAATTCTCCTTCTTCCTCGCCATGCCCACCATGGTCGGCGCCTTCGCGCTCGATCTCTACAAGAACCGCGATGCCTTGAGCTTCAACGATGGCGCGCTGATCGCAGTCGGCTTCATCGCCGCCTTCGTTTCGGCGATCTTTGTCGTCCGGTCGCTTCTGGATTTCGTCTCGCGGCGCGGCTATGCGCCCTTCGCCTATTGGCGGATCGCCGTCGGTGCGATCGGACTGGTGGCGCTGATCCTGGTGGGTTGAGCCCACAGGCACCGCGCAAAGAAAAGGGCCGTTCGATGCGGCCCTTTTTATGGAAGAATGTTCAGTTCGTCGCTGGAATGGACGCCGTGCTGCACGGGTCGATCCCATAAGCCGGGGTGCAATTGCCCTTGCGGGCAGCCACGGTGGTTGGGGCCACGAAGGAACCGGCGATGATCACCAATGCCGCACATGCAAAAAACAGTGCGATGGACTTGCCCATGAAATGCCTCTTGAGACTGTCGAAAAATGAATGGCCGGCGGATCAATCTCGCCCGGTGCTGCGGGCGAGTCTTTACGCATTGCTATGATCGCCATCAATAGGCGATCTTGCTTTATCCGCGGTTAACACGCGTCTTTCTTTAGCTGCGTCTTTTGTGCAACTCCGGCACAGAGGGTCGTGCGGGAGCGTGCCTGTCAGGCCGCCTTGCCGGAGCCGGCATACTGGCCGTGCGGCCTGTACTGGACGAGATAGGTCGGCAGGATCGAGGCAACCGTGACAGGCTCGATGCCGAGGCCTTCGAGCGTGCGACCTTCGGCCTTGGCGGCTGCCGAGACAACATTGTCCTTCTTCAGCAGCGTGACTTGGTCCGACGTGAGCGGTGGTGAAATCAGCGGGATCGCCGAGGCGATGCTGCCGATCAGTGATGCAAGGCCGAAGGGCAGGGTGATGAGCGAGCGCTTGCGACCGACAACCTCAAGCATGGTCTCCAGACATTGCTTGAAGCTCATGACGTCACGACCGCCGAGTTCGTAAATCTTGCCGCGGGCGATCGTACCGTCCACGCAGCGTGCAACGACCTCGGCGACATCCTCGACATAGACGGGCTGGAACTTCGTCTTGCCGCCGCCGACCAGCGGCAGGACGGGAGACAGCTGCGCCATCGCGGCGAACTTGTTGAAGAAGCCGTCTTCGGGTCCAAAGACGATCGACGGGCGCAGGATCGTGGCATCCGGCAGGATCGACTGGATCGCGGCTTCCGCCCGACCCTTGGTCGCGGCGTAGGACGACTCTGACTTCGCATCGGCGCCGATCGCGGAGATATGGGTGAGGGTCGCGCCGACCGAACGGGCGGCTTCCGCCACCGCGCGTGCGCCAAAATCCTGGACGGCGTCAAAGCCGTTGCGGCCGCTCTCGAACAGGATTCCGACGCAGTTGACGACATGGTCTGCACCCTGGACGGCCTTGTCGACCGAGGCGCGGTAGCGCAGATTGGCCTGGACGAAGGAAATCTGGCCGACATTGCCGAGCGGCTGCAGGAAACCTGCGAGATCAGGACGGCGCACCGCGACGCGGATCCGATAGCCGCGCTTGGCGAGCGCCCTGACAACATGCCGCCCGACGAAACCCGAGCCCCCGAAGACGGTGACAAGCGGCGGTTGGTTGGACAAGGTCATGGACGGGCTCCCCTGAACGGTGCGGCGCACGCGGCGCATATGATATCAGCGCCCCTCTTAGCCGAATCGCTTGGCCGGGGAAAGGGCAGATCAGCCTGTTCCGGCAGGACAAAGAGCCTCAGGCGCAAGAGCTCAGACGCCCTCGACGACCACCATCTCGGCATCGGCCACTTCCTGGCGGATCTTGGCGGCAATCTGGTATTCGGGCGAGTTGTAGCAATCGACCGCTGCCTGATGCGACGGGAACTCGATCACCACGTTGCGGGCGCGCACCTGGCCTTCCAGCTGGGTATAGGCGCCGCCTCGGGCGAGGAAAGTCGCACCATATTTCTCGAAGGCCGGCTTTGCCGCTGCGACATAATCCTTGTAGCGCTCCGCATCGCGAATATCGACGCGTGCGATCCAATATCCCTTAGACATGCTGTCCTCCCTGAAATGCTTTTTGTTTAGTGTGCCGTGCCGAGTGCTGCATCCATCTCGGCCAGAATGGCGAGTGCGGCCGCCTTCGGATCGGCAGCCTTGACGATCGGGCGAGCGACGACAAGGTGGCTCGAGCCGGCCGCAATCGCGTCCGCCGGCGTCATCACCCTCTTCTGGTCGCCATGATCGGCGCCGGCAGGGCGGATGCCAGGCGTCACGATCGCCATCTTCGGCCCAAGGATCTGGCGCACGGCGCTTGCCTCCTCCGCCGAGCAGACGACCCCGCCCATGCCAGCGATGCGCGCCTGTTCGGCGCGCTTCAAAACCAGCGTGTGCGGATCATATTCATAACCGGCATCGGTTAGGTCCTGCTCGTCCATCGAAGTGAGCACCGTGACGCCGAGCAGGCAGAGACCGGAGCCCTTGGCTGCTTCCACGGCAGCCTTCATCGCCTTTGGATAGGCATGCAGTGTCAGCATCGTCATGCCCATACGGGCGATGTTCTCGACGGCCGAGGCAACCGTATTGTCGATGTCGAGCAATTTCATGTCGAGAAAGACCTGCTTGCCGTCCTTGGCGAGGTCGCGGGCAAATTCCAGCCCGCCGGCAAAGGCGAGCTGATAGCCGATCTTGTAGAAGGAGATGCTGTCTCCGAGCGTGGTGACCACGCCCTCCGCATCGGCGACGGTCGGAACATCCAGTCCGACGATGAGACGGTGACGTGCGCTCAAGACAAAGACTCCTGCCAGATCGAGACCGACGTCAACTCGCACGACACGCACTGAATCGCAAGCACGACCAAGGGAGGGCGGACCGTGATCCCCTGTTCATATATGAAGAATGTCGCTCACGCCTGGCGGTAGATCCACAGCTGCGCCGGCGGGATGTTGCGCACGATGAAGTCGAAATGCTGGATGTGGTAACGATCCGGCTTGGCGATGATGGGTGAGACCGGGCCATAGGTGATCTGTACCACCGGGCGACCTTCGGGAATGCGCGACAGAAGGTCTTCGAGCAGCTGGATGCGCGCTTCCATCGGGAAGCTCAGCATCGGAACGGCAGAGATCACGCAATCGAAGGTCTGGTCGGCTAAGGCACCCAGCGAGGTCTTCAGATCGAAGGCGTCGCCATGAATGAAATTCACCCCGACATAATCCTCGACCAGCCGTTCATAGAAGTCGCGCGAATATTCGACCGAGACGATCTTCTCCGGCGACACGCCGCGCGCGAGGATCTGCTTGGTGATGACGCCGGTGCCCGGGCCGAGCTCAAGAACGGGGAGGCCAGAGGCCGTATCGATGACGCTCGCCATCTTGCGGGCGGTGACGGAAGAGGTCGGCACGATGGCGCCGACCTGCTTGGGCCCCTGCATCATTCCTCGAAAGAAGCGGATTTCTTCGTCGAACTTCTTTTCGAACCGTTCCTTCAAGCGCAGTGCCATCATTGTCTCCGTTCCTGACCGCAGTGACTCAACTCGTAAGCCGACTTTGGCGCGAATTGTCGCAAAAACAAGATCAGATGACGCCGAGAGAGAAGAATCCGCGAAAAATTATACGCGCATCGGCATCAGGACGTAGAGGGCGTCGACGCCGGCCGTGTCGCGAATGAGCGTCGGGGAGCCTGCATCGGCCAGAAGGAAGATGGCGTCGTCGCCAGACAACTGGCTGGTGATATCCAGCAGATATTTGGCGTTGAAGCCGATTTCCATCGCGTCGTTCTCGTAGCCGACAGCCACTTCTTCCGTCGCACTTCCCGAATCCGGGTTGTTGACGGTGAGCAGCAGCTGGCCATCGGAGAGCGCCAGCTTCACGGCGCGGCCACGCTCGGACGAAATGGTCGAGACTCGGTCGACGGCACGGGCGAAGGTCTGGCAATCGACGCGCATTTCCTTGTCGTTCGCCTGCGGAATGACGCGCTGATAGTCGGGGAAGGTGCCGTCGATCAGCTTGGAGGTCAAAACGACCGAGCCGATGGAGAGGCGGATCTTCGAGTCCGAGATCTCGATACCGATGATCAGATCCGGATTGTCGATCAGCTTCTGCAATTCGCCGACCGTCTTGCGCGGAATGATGATGCCCGGCATGCCCTCGGACCCCGAGGGCGCATCGACATCGGCGCGCGCCAAACGGTGACCGTCGGTCGCAACCGCGCGCAGCTTAAGGGCGCCGGAGGCTTCGATCGTGTGCAGGAAGATACCGTTCAGGTAGTAGCGGGTCTCTTCAGTCGAGATCGCGAACTGGGTGCGATCGATCAGCATCTTGAAGTCGGCCGCCTTCATCTTGAAGCTGTGGCTGAAGCTTCCGGCGGTGAGATCCGGGAAATCGGACTGCGGTAGGCACTGCAGCGAGAATTTCGACCTTCCCGAAGCGACCGTCATGCTGCCACCGTCAGGCGTGGTGGCGAGCAGGACTTCCGATCCATCCGGCAGCTTGCGCACGATTTCATAGAGCAGATGCGCGGGAACTGTCGTGGCTCCGGCCTGCTCCACCATCGCCGGCGTGCTTTCGGTGATCTCAAGATCGAGGTCGGTCGCCTTCATGTCGAGCGCTGCCCCTTCGGCCTTCAACAGGACGTTCGACAGGATCGGGATCGTGTTGCGACGCTCGACCACGCGATGCACATGGTTCAGCGACTTGAGGAGATTGGACCGTTCAAGAGTTATACGCATGAGACGCTACCGCTTTCGACGTGTCGTCATCCGGAGGCCCGGATGGAAGAAGGGCCGGCCTTAAGCCCGGGCCGGACGATGTGGACGGGCAAAATGGCAGGAAACGAACCGGAAAAGCAAGAGCCTCCAAGGTTTTCCACGCCCATGCACACCTGAGCCTGACAGAATGGTTTATGGCCGGGCGCCCTTGTAGAAGATCGGGGCGTGGAGGATAAAGACGCCATGACAGATCATGACAAATCCGAAGCGCAGGCGCCGTCCGCCAAGCGCTACCGCCTCAACGACACACTGGTGCCCGCCCGCCCGCTGGAGCCGGCGCTTTACTTGGTCGCGACCCCCATCGGCAACCTGAGCGACATCACGCTGAGGGCTTTGGAGACGCTGGCCGGCGCCGACGTGGTCGCCTGCGAGGACACCCGCGTCACCCGCGTTTTGCTCGATCGCTACGGCATCGAAAATCGCCCTTACGCCTATCACGAATACAATGCCGACGAGGCGGGAGCCCGGCTTCTCGCCGCGCTGGACGCCGGCAAATCGGTGGCCCTGGTCTCCGATGCCGGCACACCGCTCGTCTCCGATCCCGGTTATCGTCTCGGTCAGTTGGCGATCGAGGCCGGCCATCGTGTCGTGCCGATCCCGGGTGCGTCTGCGCCGCTCGCCGCCCTTGTCGGCTCCGGCCTGCCCAATGATGCCTTCCTCTTCGCCGGCTTCCTGCCGACCAAGGACAAGGCCAAACGCGAACGTATGAAGGAACTCGCCAAGGTGCCGGCCACGCTGATCTTCTTCGAATCCCCGCACCGTATCGGCGATACGCTTAACGCTGCCGCCGAGGAACTCGATGCCAGCCGCCCGGCCGCCGTCTGCCGCGAACTGACCAAGACCTTCGAGGAATTCCGCCGGGGCACGCTGGGTGACCTCGCGGCGATCTATGCTGACAAAGCCGTGAAGGGCGAGGTGGTGCTGGTGATCGGCCCGCCGATGGCGGATGCCGCTCCAGATGCGGCCGACGTCGACAGTCTGCTCGCCGAACTCGCCGGCACCATGCCGACCGCCAAGGCGGCTACCGAAGCAGCCAAACTGACAGGTCTGCCGCGCAAGGACCTCTATCAGCGCCTGCTGGAACTCAAGGGGGCCGCATGAAGCGGCAAGGCGCGGATCGAAAACGCATCCGCGCCGAAAGGCTGGGCCGCTGGTCGGAATATCGCGCAGCGGTCGCGCTCCTTCTCAAGGGATATCGCATCCTCGCCTTCCGCTACCGCACCCGGGCAGGCGAAGTCGACATCATCGCCCGCCGTGGCGATCTCGTCGTTTTCGTCGAAGTGAAAGCGCGAAAGACCGTCTCATCCGGCGTCGATGCCGTCGGCTGGGAGGCCCAGCGGCGCATCCACAATGCCGCAGATCACTGGATTTCCAGGCAGTCCGACGCGACAAAACTGTCACTTCGCCATGATATCATCGTGGTGCGGCCATGGCGCTGGCCGACGCACCTGCCGGGTGCGTTCTAGCTTCGTTTCGGCTTCGTTGTGGAAAACTCGAAACCCGTCTTTTGTGACAGGTCTGTCACGAAACATTCAAGTGGCTGTCATCGATCAGCCCTAATGCAGGCCTCACCGCAACAACCGGTGGAGAGGATCTGTCCCATGATCAAGAAGATTTCCCTGGCCGCTCTGGCCCTGACCATGACCGCATCGACGACGCTTGCCGCGACCAACATCACCTGGTGGCACGGCATGGGTGGACGCAACGGCGAAGTCATCAACGAGCTCGCCCAGAAGTTCAACGCCGCCCAGAGCGAATGCGCCATCACGCCCGTTTCCAAGGGCTCTTATGAAGAAGCCTTGTCGGCCGGCATCGCCGCCTTCCGCTCTGGCGAGCAGCCGAACATCCTGCAGGTCTTCGACGCAGGTGCCGCGACCATCATCAATTCCAAGGGCGCGACCATTCCGGCTGAAGACCTCCTCAAGGACAACGGCTTTGCCTTCGACCGCAATGCCTTCATCGAAGGCGTTCGCTACTTCTACGCCGACTCGGACGGCAAGTTCGTCGGCATGCCGTTCAACTCCTCGGCCCCGATCATGTACATCAACGACGAAGCCCTGAAGAAGGCCGGCGTCGAAGCCCCCAAGACCTGGGAAGAGTTCGAAGCCATCGCCCCGAAGCTGAAAGAGGCCGGCTTCATCCCGCTCGTCCAGTCGCAGCTGACCTGGCAGTTCACCGAGAATTTCTTCTCGCGCAACAACATCCAGTTCGCCTCGAACAACAACGGTTATGACAGCGTCGTCGACACCACGATCAACGTCACCGACGAGCGCCACGTCATGATGTATGACAAGCTCAAGGCCTGGTACGACCAGGGCCTGTTCGGCTATTACGGCGCGGCCTGGAACGACAACCAGAAGGTCTTCGAAGAAGGCAAGGCTGCTCTCTGGATCGGCTCGTCCGGCTCCTTCGGCGGCCTGCAGAAGACCGCGACCATGCCCTTCTCGGCAACCTTCCTGCCATATTGGGGCTCGATCGAAGGTGCTGGCGTCCACTCCTTCATCGGCGGCGCTGCTCTCTTCGCCATGTCGGGCAAGTCGGCTGAAGAAAACAAGTGCACGGCCTCCTTCTTCAACTTCCTGACCTCGACCGAGATCCAGAAGTTCTACCACCAGGCCACCGGTTACGTCGCCATCACCAATGCTGCCTATGAAGCGGCCAAGGCGGAAGGCTACTACAATGAGAAGCCCGCCGCTGAAATCGGCATCAAGCAGCTGCAGCTGCCGGGCGCCGAGTGGGATAAGGGCTATCGCCTCGGCTTCTACCCGCAGATCCGCTCGGTGATGGAACGGGAATACAACCGCATCTTCGCCGGTGAAACCACCCCGAAGGAAGCCATGGAAACCATCAAGAAGGAAGCCGACGAGCTGCTCGCCCGCTTCGCCAAGACGGCCGGCTGATCATCCCCGGGCGATTGCCCCTCACCCCACCCTCTCCCCGCAGGCCGGGAGAGGGTGTGTAGACGCTGCGGCATCGCCCTTCTCCCCGCTTGCGGGGAGAAGGTGCCGGCAGGCGGATGAGGGGCTCCCGTTCCATGCGGGAGGCCCCTTCTTCTCGAAAGACACCACCATGAAGCGCGTCCAGTTCAATTCGCGATATCTGCCCTATCTGTTCCTGCTGCCGCAGTTCGTGATCATATCGATCTTCTTCTACTGGCCCTCCGCCCAGGCGATCACCTCGTCCTTCTACATCGAGGATCCCTTCGGCTTCGGCTCGAGCTTTGTCGGTTTCGCCAATTACTCGGATGCGCTCGCCTCGCCGGAGTACCGCAAGATTGCCGGTTTCACGGTCGCCTACAGCCTGATCGTCACCACGCTCGCTTTGTCGCTCGGTCTCCTGCTCGCTCTAAAGGCTGATGCGGTGATCAGAGGCAAGTCGGCCTACAAGACGCTGCTGATTGTCGTCTATGCCATCGCCCCGCCGGTCGCCGGCCTGATCGGCATGATGTTCTTCGACCAGCATATCGGCCCCTTCGTCAAATTCGCCGCCCTGTTCGGCTGGGACATGAAGGTCGGCCTCAACTATTTCGACACGGCCTTTGCCATGGTCGCGGTCGCGGTCTGGAACCAGATCCCCTACAACTTCATCTTCTTCCTCTCCGGTCTGCAGGGCATCCCGGCCTCGATCCGCGAGGCAGCCGCCATCGACTGCAAGTCCGGCACGCGGCGCTTCTGGACGGTGATCCTGCCGCTCCTCACCCCGACCGCCTTCTTCCTGCTGGTCATCAACATGACCTATTCGTTGTTCGATACCTTTGCCGTCATCGACGTCATCGTGAAGGACAAGCCGGCCAACAACCCGATCACGCTGGTCTACAAGGTCTATCTCGATGGCTTCCGCGGCAACGATCTCGGCTCGTCTTCGGCCCAGTCGGTCATCCTGATGTTGGTCGTCCTGGTCCTTACCATGATCCAGTTCCGTTTCATCGAACGCCGCGTCCATTACGGTTGAGGAGAGCGCCATGTACCGCACCAAATTCTTCGACCATCTGATCCTGATCGCGGGCGTGATCTTCATGCTTGGACCGCTGGTCGTCGCCTTCACCACCTCGACCCACTCCGCTGCCGAAATCCACACCCATGGTCTGATGCTGTCGATCGGTGATGACTTCACGTCGACCTATGACAAGGTTCTATTCAAGTCCGGTGGTTTCACCGGCCAGGTCACGGGCCTGACCATGGCGATGAACTCGCTGATCCTCGGCTTAGGCTTTGCCATCGGCAAGATCGTGCTGTCGATGCTGGCGGCCTATGCCATCGTCTATTTCCGCTTCCGTTTTGCAACGCTCGCCTTCTGGCTGATCTTCACCACGCTGTTGTTGCCGCTCGAAGTGCGCATCATGCCGTCTTACAAGGTAATGAGCGATCTGGGTCTCTTGAATAGCTACCAGGGCCTAATCCTGCCGCTCCTGGCCTCGGCCACCGGCACCTTCTTTTTCCGGCAGTTCTTCAAGTCCGTGCCCGACGAACTGCTGGAGGCCGCCCGCATCGACAATGCTGGCCCCTTCAAGTTCTTCGTCGATATCTTGCTGCCGCTCTCGCGCACGATGATCGCCGCAGTGTTCATCATCATGTTCGTCTATGGTTGGAACCAGTATCTCTGGCCCATGCTGATGACGACAGACGAGAGCTTCTACACCCTGATGCGCGGCATCAAGCAGATCCTCCAGGTCTGGGTCGGCGCGCAGATCCCCGATTACAACGAAGCCTTTGCCATGGCCGTGCTCGCCATGCTGCCCCCCGTTATCGTGGTGGTCGTGTTCCAGAGCTGGTTCATCAAGGGCCTCACCGAAACCGACAAGTGAGAGAGGAGCGCAACATGGCTTCCATCGATATCAACGAGGTCTGCAAGATCTACGACAAGGGCGGCGCCAAGGCCGTCGACAGCGTCGACATCCAGATCGAGGACGGCGAGTTCATCGTGCTCGTCGGCCCCTCCGGTTGCGGCAAGTCCACGCTGCTGCGCATGGTGGCGGGCCTTGAGGCGATCTCGCAAGGCACGATCTCGATCGGCGACCGAGTGGTCAACGAGGTCGAGCCAGCGGACCGCGACATCGCCATGGTCTTCCAGAACTATGCGCTCTATCCGCATATGACGGTCTACGACAATCTGGCCTATGGCCTGAAGAATCGTGGCACCCCGAAAGAGGAAATCGCCGCGCGTGTCGCCGAAGCCGCCAGGATGCTGGAGATCGAAAAATATCTCGACCGCAAGCCGCGCGCACTCTCGGGCGGCCAGCGCCAGCGCGTCGCCATGGGCCGCGCCATCGTCCGCAAGCCCGCTGTCTTCCTTTTCGATGAGCCACTCTCCAATCTCGACGCCAAGCTTCGAGTCTCCATGCGCGGCGAAATCCGCAAGCTGCAGAAGCGCCTGAAGACGACCGCGATCTATGTCACCCACGACCAGCTGGAGGCCATGACGCTCGCCGATCGCCTGGTGGTCCTGAACGGCGGCCGCATCGAGCAGATCGGCACCCCGCTTGAGGTTTACAACCGTCCTGCCTCCACCTTCGTCGCAAGCTTCATCGGGTCTCCCGCCATGAACCTTCTCGACGGTGAGGTCGAGCACGGACGGCTGATCGTCGGCGTGGCTCCCCTCGATATTCCAGGTGATCTGCCGGAAGGCCCGATCCGCATCGGCCTTCGGGCCGAGGATCTCGTGGTCGCGGAACCGGACGAAGCCCAGTTCGTGCTGTCAGTCGACTACGTCGAGGAACTCGGCGCTCAGCGGCTGGTCCACGGTTTGGTGGGCGATCAGATGCTCACGGTAATCGTCTCGCCGAACGCGCCGCTGACCGGCCGGCTGCCGGTCAGGATCGCGCCTGAAAAGCTGCATTTCTTCTCGGCCGATACCGATAAGCGCATCGAGCCGGTAACCGCAGGAGAGGCGCCCGCGCCTGTCAGGCAGGCTCCTGTTCCAAGCTTTGCCTGAGCGCTCCCGATAGATTGCATTTGAGCAATCTGACAAACCGGGTTTTAGCGGCTTCTGGATAAGCTTCTCCCCGATTTGCTGTGTGGGGGAACCTTATGCCTGTGAAACTGCTCCTGGCCGGCATGGCCGGTCTGATGCTCGCAACGCCACGCCGCCGGAGCGAAAGCCCGGCTGCCATGGTCGCCGCGCATGGTGATCACCTCGCGCTGAAGGCTGCCCCGATCAATCCGGAATGGATCATCCGCGGCACGCCGCTCGCCCGCATCGGCGAGCACTCCACCAGCGCTGATGAAGCAAGCTCTACTGCCGTCTGGGATTGCACGGCCGGCGAATTCCGCTGGTACTTCGGCTGGGATGAAACGGTCGTCATCCAGGAAGGCGAAGTGCATGTGACCGACGCAGACGGCGAAGAGCGCCTGCTACGGGCCGGCGACATCGCCTATTTCCGTGGCGGCACCTGGGCAACCTGGCGCATCGACAACTATGTGCGCAAAGTGGCATTCCTGCGCAAACCCTTCCCCGGGCCCATTGCCATGCTCTATCGCCTGCGCAACGCCCTTCGCCAGGGAAAGTTCTCTGCCCTCTGAACAGAGAGCAGCATCAGGAAAATTCAAGGCTGTCGCCGTTGCCATCACCACTGGCGCAGCCTAAATCTGCCTTGCTTTCGAACGAGGACAGAGCTTATGGCGAAAATCACCAATGTCGCGGTCCAGATGGACCACGTCTCCACGATCAACATCGCTGGCGACTCGACCTTCGCCATGAGCCTGGAGGCGCAAGCGCGCGGCTACAAGCTCTTCCACTATACGCCTGACCGCCTGTCGATGCGCGACGGCAAGGTCTATGCGACCGTCGAGCCGATGGAACTGCGCGACGTCAAGGGCGACCATTTCACCCTCGGCGCCCCGGAGCGTATCGACCTGTCGACCATGGATGTCGTTCTGCTGCGCCAGGACCCGCCCTTTGACATGAGCTACATCACCTCGACCCATCTTCTGGAGCGCATTCACCCGGAGACGTTGGTGGTCAACGATCCGGCCTGGGTGCGCAACTCGCCGGAAAAGATCTTTGTCACCGAATTTGCCGACCTGATGCCACCGACCCTGATCACCAAGGATCCGGCAGAGATTGCCCGTTTCCGCAAAGAGCAGGGCGATATCATCCTGAAACCGCTCTACGGCAATGGAGGCGCCGGCGTCTTCCATTCCACGCGCGACGACCGCAACTTCTCCTCGCTGATGGAGATGTTCAACCAGATGTTCCGCGAGCCTTTCATCGCGCAAGGTTATCTGCCGGCCGTGCGCAAGGGCGACAAGCGCATCATTCTCGTCGATGGCGAGCCGGTTGGGGCGATCAACCGCGTGCCGGCGGAACATGATGCACGCTCCAACATGCATGCCGGCGGCAGGCCGGAACCCACGGAACTGACAGCCCGCGAGCGCGAAATCTGCGCCCGCATTGGTCCTGCTCTGCGCGAACGCGGCTTCCTTCTGGTCGGCATTGATGTCATCGGCGATTACATGACCGAGATCAATGTGACCTCGCCGACCGGCATCCGCGAAGTGAAGAAGTTCGGTGGCGCGGATATCGCCTCGCTTCTCTGGGATGCCATCGAAAGCAAGCGCGGCTGATACCAACTGCCTGAATCGGCTGCAAAAGTTCTTGAGGCGTTCTGCCTCTGCAACCCGATGCAACCCGACACTTACCTGCAGATGCGGATGTTCCGCAAATGTTCTTGCCATTCACTGCTCCTTATGCGAGATTGTTCCCGTCGTCACACGCAATATGAAGTTGCGTTGGGCGCTTCACGTCGATCGGCGAGGGCGGGCAATGGTAGCGCGTGTCAGTACGGTTGCATTCCAGGGGATCGAGGGTGTGCCCGTCGATGTCCAGGTCATGGTGGCGCCCGGCAAGGCGGGGATGCAGATCGTCGGCCTGCCCGACAAGGCCGTGGCCGAAAGCCGCGAGCGGGTGCAGGCGGCGCTTCATGCCTCGGGCCTCTCCCTGCCGCCGAAGAAGATCACCGTCAATCTGGCGCCGGCAGATTTGCCGAAGGAAGGCAGTCATTTCGATCTCCCGATCGCGCTCGGCTTGATGGCGGCACTCGGCGCCATTCCCGGTGATGCTCTCTCGGGTTATCTTGTCATCGGCGAACTCAATCTTGATGGCACGATCGCCCCGATCGCCGGCGCACTTCCAGCGGCGATCAGCGCCAATGCCGTCGACAAGGGCCTTATCTGCCCGGCGGAAAGTGGCGCTGAGGCCGCCTGGGCCGGCGCCGAGCTTGATATTCTGGCCCCCCGCAGCCTGATCGGCCTCGCTAACCACTTTCGTGGCACGCAGGTCCTGTCACGACCGGAGCCTTCGGTGCGCGCGCTACCGGCCAACCTGCCCGATCTCGCCGACATCAAGGGCCAGGAAGGCGCCAAGCGCGCGCTGGAAGTGGCAGCTGCCGGCGGACATAATCTCTTGATGGTTGGCCCTCCCGGATCTGGCAAGTCCATGCTGGCCGCGCGGCTCCCCTCGATCCTGCCGCCGTTGTCGGCGCCGGAACTGTTGGAAGTCTCGATGATCCATTCGATCGCGGGTCAGCTTTCGGGCGGCAAGCTCTCCGATCGGCGACCCTTCCGCACCCCGCACCATTCCGCCACCATGGCGGCCCTGGTCGGTGGCGGGTTGAAAGCCCGCCCGGGCGAAGCGTCGCTGGCGCATCACGGCATTCTCTTCCTTGACGAATTGCCGGAATTTGCCCCGCCGGTTCTTGATGCGCTCCGCCAGCCGCTCGAAACCGGTGAATGCATCATCGCCCGCGCCAATCATCGTGTTTCCTATCCCTCCGACTTCCAGTTGGTGGCGGCGATGAACCCGTGTCGCTGCGGCATGGCCGGAGAGCCGGGTCATGTCTGCGCCCGCGGCATCCGCTGCCAGACGGAATATCAGGGCCGCATCTCTGGCCCCCTGATGGATCGCATCGACATCCGCATCGACGTGCCGGCGGTCTCGGCCTCCGATCTCATCCGGCCCGGAACGGCTGAAAGCAGCGCCGACGTTGCCCGGCGCGTGGCGGCCGCCCGTCAGCGTCAGCGCGAACGCTTCGCGCGCCTCGAGCTGCCGTTTTCGACCAATGCCCGCTGCTCGACAGCGTTGATCGAGACGCTTGCCGAACCCGACCCTGCGGGTCTGCAGCTTCTGCGCGACGCGGCCGACAAGTTCCGCTTTTCGGCCCGCGGTTATCACCGCGTGCTGAAGGTGGCTCGCACGCTCGCCGATCTGGATGGGGTGGAAACCTTGGGCCGCATCCATCTTGCCGAAGCGATCTCTTACCGCATCGCCTCGGAACGTCTGGCGGCGGCGGCGTGATCGGCTGGAGAAGGGGTAAGTTTGGCGCGCCGAGATCCCGAAGCTGGGGGGAACGGAAGGCTGCGAGTGCGGACTGCGACTAGACGGGGCGATCTTGTTAGGCCGGGGCGCTTCGGCCTCGGTGGTTGAGGCGAAGATCAGGCCGGCTGTCCCATCTCGGCTGGGCGCAGCATATCGGTTGGCAATGACATGCGGATGATGGCGCCGCTTTCGGGATAGCTCATCTCGGCCTGGCCACGCACGCCGGAGATGACGCGCTTCATCAGCGTGGAGCCGAAGCCGCCGGCACCCGCCTGGGGCGCCGTCGGCACCGGACCGCCGCTCTCGCGCCACTCGATGACCAGCCGGCCCTCTTCGCCTTCGGCTTGCTCCAGCCGCCAGGTGAGATCGATCTGGCCGGAACCGACACTGAGCGCACCATATTTGGCAGCGTTGGTGCCGAGCTCGTGCAGGATCAGGCTGAGCACCACCACCGTCTGGCCGCCGATCGGAACCCTGGGACCGGAGGCGGAAAAGCGGGGGGTGCCGACGACCGCAAAGGGCTCAAGCGCCTGGAAGATAACGGCCTGCAGCGAGGCATCCTCGCCTTCGCGCAGGCCCCGCAGCAGAAGATTGGACCGGCCGAGTGCTGTCAGGCGGTCGCGCAGGCGCGCCGCCAGTTCCTCCGCGCTGGAGGCGTTCTTCAGCGACAGGCTGATAATGGCATTGATGGTGGCGAAGATGTTCTTCAGCCGGTGGTCGAGTTCCTGCGCCATGACCTCCTGGCCGTCCGCCAGCCGCTGGGTTTCCTGCCGCGCAGCGATCTCGGCCCGGTAGGCGGCCATCATCAGATGGATCAGGGTGAGATCGGTGACGATAACGAAGACATAGAGGCCCATGGCAACCAGCGTGCCGGCTGAGACATCGAAGCGATAGGGCGTGATGAAGAAGAACCAGGCGGCCAGGCCAGACAGAATGGAGACGAGGATGCCCTGACGCACACCAAAGACGAAGCCACAGATGACGACGGCGGGAAAGAAGGTGAGAAACGGAAAGCCAGCCGGCATCAGCGGGTCGAGCCAAGCCCGCAGAACCAGCGCAACCAGGAAGACGACGAGGCTCAACCCATAGGTGACGATCTTGTCCTTGCTGGACAGCGTTTTCTGAACCGCGGCAAAGGCCGGCAAGGTATCGAAATATGCGCGCATGGCCCCATTCGTCTCGCAGAACTTACGAATAATCAGAAATTACGGAAAGGTGTTAAAGAAATGCTAGCTGACGCGAATGACGGCTGCAACCCATCACGACACTTAGTGGTCCCTCCTGATTTTCACAAGCTCAACGGTCTTTCCCGCGGCGCTGGAGAGGATGTCGACGCATGCGCGACGCGCGTGAAAGGAGCAGTTTTTCACCGGGGAGAGAAGAAGAAAAATCATCAGACCTCGTCGCTCCGGCCCTCCTTTTAGGCTCAGAACGATCGCCACCATCTATCATCTGCGCCTTGCGACAGCCGCCCTCATAGTATCGAAGCGCAGTCACCGGGATTGGTGGCCAGCATGCGCTGGGGCTGAACTAGACAGATGCAGCCCGGGAGGGCCGCATCTGCCGATTGCGGACGGACTGTTTATTCCCCGAGCCCGGCAAACAGCGCAGTCGAGAGATAACGTTCGGCGAAGGACGGGATGATGACGACGATCGTCTTGCCGGCATTCTCCGCGCGCTGGCCGACCTTGATCGCGGCCGTCAGCGCAGCACCCGAGGAAATCCCGACCGGCACGCCTTCCAGCCGCGCAACCAGCCGGGCATTCTCGAATGCCTCGTCATTGGTGACGGTGACGACCTCGTCATAGATGGAGGTGTCGAGAATGGCCGGGGCAAAGCCCGCGCCGATGCCCTGGATCTTGTGGGGTCCGGGATTGCCGCCGGAGAGAACCGGGCTGTCGGCGGGCTCGACCGCCACCACCTGGACCGAAGGCTTCTTCGCCTTCAGCACCTGGCCCGTCCCGGTAATCGTGCCGCCGGTGCCGATGCCGGACACGAAGATGTCTATGCCGCCCTCCGTGTCGTTCCAGATTTCCTCGGCTGTCGTCTTGCGGTGGATCTCCGGATTGGCCGGGTTCTCGAATTGCTGGGGTATGATGGAATCCGGCGTCGTTTCTGCCAGCTCCTGCGCCTTGGCAATCGCGCCCTTCATGCCCTTGGCGCCTTCGGTGAGAACCAGTTCCGCCCCGAGCAGCGCCAGCATCTTGCGGCGCTCGACCGACATGGTCTCCGGCATGGTCAGGATCAGGCGATAGCCTTTGGCCGCGGCGGCAAACGCAAGCGCAATGCCGGTATTGCCCGAGGTCGGTTCGATCAGGGTCGTTTTGCCGGGCGCTATCTTGCCCTGCGCTTCCAGGCTTTCAATCATCGCCACCCCGATACGATCCTTGACCGAGGCAATCGGATTGAAGAATTCAAGCTTGGCCAGCAGATGCGCCTTCACGCCCTTTTCTTTGGCCAGCTTGTCCAGCCTGACGATCGGTGTATCGCCGATCGTCTCGGTGATCGATCCATAGACGCGACCGCGTCCGGGCTTCTTGGCATCCGTCATGTCTGGTCTCCCTGCAGATTTTTTGCTGACACCGAAGATAGGCGCATTGCCCTCGTCCCGCCAGAACCCTTTGTCTGCGCCTTGATTGAAAAGGGAAATATTCCTCCGCGCCTGATCGCAAAGCCGGTCGCAAAACTCGTCTGTGACATCGCGCCACCGCGATTGCCCTCGCGGATCAGACGGGCCGCGTCGCGATATAGGCGGCGGTGCCGGCAAGGATCCCCGCCGCTCCGCGATTGAGCAGCTTCAAGGCCGACGGTCTCTTCATCAGGTGCCGCGCCTGGGCCGCGAGCAGGATATAGGGAATGAGCACCGACATCAGCACGGCAAATGTCAGCCCGATCAAGAGAAGATAATCGACGAGACCGATGGCGCCGAGCGGCAAAAGGCTCGGCACCAGCGCGATATAAAACAGCATGGTTTTCGGGTTGCCGAGTGTGACCAACAGGCCCGAAAGGAAAGAGCGCCAAGCCCGGTTCTCGGTTTCTGCTGCCACGGACTGCGCCAGCAGGCCCGATGTCCACAGTTTGTAGGCGATATAAACGAGATAGGCCGCCCCAATAAACTTGATCACGAGGAACACCGTGGTGAATGTCTTTGCCACGAGTGCCAGCCCGAGGATCACGGCGGTCAGGTAGACGATATCGCCAAGGATCAGCCCAAAGCCCATGAAGAGCGTCGGCCGAAATCCGGACCCAAGCGCCCGCGCGACGATGGCCGTCATACCGGGTCCGGGAATAGCCGCTGCAATGAACAGCGCGCCGCAATAGGCGATAATCGTGGCCAGTGTCATGGTGGTGTCCTCTTCCGCACCCTTTGCATAAGTCCGCCCGAGCCGACTTGCAACGGTGACACGATCGGCCTTGCAGCGTGAAAGCCTCCGCTCTTAAGTGGCGCGGCCATAGCCCGGAGCCTTCCGCATGCCAAGCCTTCCCGCCTTCGTCGCTTTTGCACTTATCTGTCTCGGCATGGTGCTGACGCCGGGGCCGAACATGATCTATCTCGTGTCGCGCTCGATCTGCCAGGGGCCTATGGCCGGGCTTGTCTCGCTGGGCGGGGTGGCGCTTGGCTTCTTTGTCTACATGCTCTTGACCGCCTGCGGCATCACCGTGCTTTTGCTCGCTGTGCCGCTTGCCTATGACATGCTGAAATTCTGCGGCGCACTTTATCTCGGCTGGATCGCCTGGCAGGCGCTCCGCCCCGGCGGCCGTTCGCCCTTCCAGGTGCGGGACCTGCCGGTCGATAGCCCGCGGAAACTCTTCGTCATGGGCTTCGTCACCAGCCTGCTCAATCCGAAGGTCGCCATCCTCTACATGTCGCTCCTGCCGCAGTTCGTGGACCCCACGATTGGCAGCGTCTTCACCCAGTCGCTGATCTTGGGCTTTGCGCAGATCGCGATCGCCGTCACCGGCAATGGTCTGATCGCCCTGTCGGCCGGCACCATAGCCCTCTTCCTCGCCGGACGGCCGGTCTGGATGGTGGTGCAGCGCTGGCTGATGGGCACCGTGCTTGCAGCCCTCGCCATCCGCATGGTCACGGAAGCGCAGCGCTGACCACGCGAAGCGCGCGTGGCGACGTCGGCAGGCGGCCTTCGTCGGTCGGCTTAAGTCTTGCTCAAGAGCCGCAAAAGGCTGCCGACACCCTTCAGAAATCCGCCAGCGGCGACAGCATGAGGGGGACCTTGATGGCAGATGGCTCAAGACCTCTGATCATCAGGGCGCAGGACCCGGCATAGGGGCGGGCTTCGCCAACCCATCCGAGACGGTCTGTCGGAAAACACACCTCGACCCGATCAACCACAACGCCTAAGGCGGAGCAGATGTCCGCCATCAAGGGGATGCGAGGCGCCGCAATATCCAGCATGTGCAAGCTCTCGCCCTCAAGCTTCCAGGCAATGACGGCATCAAACGTGTGCAGGTAGCTCAGCCGGATCTCCGGATCGAAGAATGAGTTCAGCAGGAACATTTCGGACTGGCGCTGAACGGAAAACACCGCGGAAACCGGTTGGCGGTTGGCCAGAATATGTGAGACCAGCGCGACATCATCGGAGTTCGCCAGATCGAGATCCCGAGAATGAATGCCGGTGGAAGTCGTCGGCGGCACCTTCCCGCAAAACCGGAACTGCGGCAGAACTTGAAAACCAAAAGCGCGATAGAGATCGGGCTTGTCGGTCAAAAGGATGCCCACCTCGAAACCCTCTGCGTCGGCCCAGGCAAAGGCGCGCTGCATCAGGTCGCGATAAAGTCCCCGGCCACGATAGTCAGGGCGAACGGCACCGGATTGAAAACCCGCCGCCCTGACGACACGACCCTCGATAACAAGCGGCATGGCAAACGCCGAGAAATTGGCAATGCAGCGGCCGGTTTCGTCAAAGTACCCGAACGGCATCGACGACGGGTCTGGCCCGCCGAGGCGGTTTTGCAGAGTGATGTCGATGCCGAAGACGTCTTGCAGCAGATCCGCGAGCGCCTGAAAGGCGTCCGGATTGGCGAAATAACCTTGCCGTAGGGTTAGTCTCTCCGACATGCCCGGGCCCTCACACCCCCGTCGAGCCGAACCCGCCGGCACCCCGCGCCGTGTCTGATGTCTCGGTCACCTCGGCCACACGCGCCTGCGTCACCGGCGCAATCACCATCTGGGCGATCCGCATGCCGCGCTCGATGACAAAATCTTCGTCCCCGAGATTGATCAGCAGCACCTTCACCTCGCCGCGATAATCGCTGTCGATGGTCCCGGGCGTGTTGAGGCACGTCACACCGTTCTTGAAGGCAAGGCCGGAACGGGGCCGGATCTGCGCCTCGAAACCCTCGGGAATCTCGAAGATGAAACCGGTCGGCACCAGCGCACGCTGTCCCGGTGCAAGCACCATCGGCTCGTCGGCCACCACGGCAGCCCTGAGATCCATGCCAGCCGCGCCGCGCGTCTCATAAGCCGGCAGGTCGAGCCCTTCACCATGCGGCAGGCGCTTGAGATTAAGCACGGGTGCGAGGACGTCGGTCGGGATCGGGGACATGGCGCATTCCTTTGTTTTGCGCGCTCAATTGCATATTGGCCGTCGAAACGCTAGATAACCGCCGACCAAAAGGAATTCCTGAGACATGGCTGAAACCCTCGCAGAGGCGGTCTCCCGCCGCCGCACCTTTGCTATTATCGCCCACCCGGATGCCGGCAAGACGACGCTCACCGAAAAGCTGCTGCTGTTCGGCGGCGCCATTCAGCTCGCCGGTGAAGTGAAGGCGAAGAAGGATCGCATCCAGACCCGTTCGGACTGGATGAAGATCGAGCGCGAGCGCGGCATTTCGGTCGTCACCTCCGTGATGACCTTCGAATATGAAGGCAATGTCTTCAACATTCTCGATACGCCCGGCCACGAAGACTTTGCGGACGACACCTACCGTACGCTGACCGCGGTCGATGCTGCCGTCATGGTCATCGACGCCGCCAAGGGTATCGAGCCGCGCACACTCAAACTCTTCGAAGTCTGCCGCATGCGGGACATCCCGATCATCACCTTCGTCAACAAGATGGACCGCGAAAGCCGCGACATCTTCGAGATCCTCGACGAGGTCGAAGAGAAGCTGGCGCTCGATACAGCCCCGATCACCTGGCCTGTCGGCCGTTCGAAGAGCTTTTGCGGCTCCTACAATCTGGCCAACAGCAGCTATCGAGGCAGTGACACCCAGGCCGAGGCGACCAAGGTCAATGGACCGCAGAGCGTGGCCGAGCACCTGCCGGAAAACGAACGGACCGCTTTCGTCGACGAACTGGAACTCGCTGTCGAGGCTTGCCGCCCCTTCGATCATAAAGCTTTCCTCGAAGGCCACATGACGCCGGTCTTCTTCGGTTCGGCGCTGCGCAATTTCGGTGTGCGCGATCTGATCAATGCGCTGGGTGACTTCGCGCCGCCGCCACGCGACCAGGTTGCTGACGTCAGAACCGTGCATGCCTCGGAAGAAAAAATGACGGCCTTCGTTTTCAAGATCCAGGCCAACATGGACCCGAACCACCGCGACCGCATCGCCTTTGCCCGCATCTGCTCCGGCAAGCTGGAGCGCGGCATGAAGGCCAAGCTCGCCCGTACCGGCAAGCTGATGGGGCTGACGGCCCCGCAATTCTTCTTCGCCTCGCAACGCCAGCTGGCCGACACCGCCTTTGCCGGCGACGTGGTCGGTATCCCGAACCACGGCACACTGCGCATCGGCGATACGCTGACCGAAGGTGAAAACCTCGTCTTCCAGGGCGTGCCGAACTTCTCGCCGGAAATCCTCCGCCGCGTGCGGCTGGAAGATGCGATGAAGGCAAAGAAGCTGAAGGAAGCGCTGCAGCAGATGGCCGAAGAAGGCGTCGTGCAGCTCTTCTCGCCGGAAGATGGCTCGCCGGCCATCGTCGGTGTCGTCGGTGCGCTGCAGCTCGACGTGTTGAAGGAACGTCTGTCGGCGGAATACACCCTGCCGGTCTCCTTCGAGATGTCGCGCTTCTCCGTCTGCCGCTGGATTTCGGCCGAAAGCAAGGACGATCTGGAAAAATTCATGACCCAGCGTCGCGGCGATATCTGCCGGGACCTCGACGGCGACCCGGTCTTCATGGCGCAGGATCAGTTCTCGCTGCGTTACGAGGCCGAGCGTTATCCGGCGATCAAGATGGTCGCCATCAAGGAGTATCACGTCGCCAAGGCAGCGTGACGTCAAATGCTTCGGCATGCGCTCCATAGGGCGCATGCCGCGAAGCCTCAATGGGGAGGCAATCTGGTCACCGCCTCAGCGGTGACGCAGCCGCATCAGCCCTTCACCATCGACATCCACCGTCACGCCCTCATAGCCGTGCAGCTTCGGATAATCCGTCTCAAGCAGATGCGCATGGGTCGCGGTGATCACCATGACATCGGCGCCAGCGCCTTCGCCGGCCAGAACACCGGCCATCACATCCTCGAACACCAGACAATGTGCGGGATCGACGCCGAGCTTTTCAGCGCCCAGCCTGTAGCCAGCCGGGTCGGGTTTGCCGATCTTGACGTCTTCCGCGGTCACGATCTTCAGCGGCTGCGGCAGGCCCGCGGCTGCGATGCGGGCACGCGCAAGCGCCGAAGGCGCCGAAGTCACGATCGCCCAACGATGGGCGGGCAGGGCGTTCAGAAAATCGATCGCACCTGCAATCGGCACAATTCCTTCGACATCCGCGATCTCGCCGCGCTCGATTTCCAGCGCCTCCGCTTCGACATCCACACCCGGCAGGTTCAGCCCCCGGATCGTGTCGATGCCGCGCTTGCCATGCATGGTGGGCAGGAAGGCTTCGACATCAAGCCCGTGTTTTGCGGCCCAGCGACCCCAGACCCGCTCGGCGGCGGCGATGGAGTTGAGCAACGTGCCGTCCATGTCGAACAGAAAGCCATGATAGGATCTGGCAGGAAGAAGCGAGGCGGTAAGGGTCAAGAGCGTGCACCTGATGCTTGGGGGATGACAGGCAGGTAGCCAATTTGGCGGCTGGCGGCAAATGAATTGATTGGCAGCCGCTCCACCGGTGACAGGAGCGGCGGACTGGTCTAGACAGAAAGAAGACAGGGGCGTCTGGCGAGAGCCGGGCTGAGAAGCACCCTTTGAACCTGAACCAGATCATGCTGGCGGAGGGAGTCGTTCGGTCCTTTCGGCAGCCTTGCTGCGTAAGATCGTCACCGCTCCGCCTTTTGAAGGGAGCGCGCCGATGACCACCCAAATCCGCAATGTCCTGTCTATCGCCGGCTCCGATCCCTCCGGAGGTGCGGGCATCCAGGCCGATCTTAAGGCAATCTCCGCGCGCGGCTGCTACGCCATGGCTGCCTTGACCGCGCTCACTGCCCAGAACACGCAAGGTGTCTCGGCTGTCCGCCCGCTCGATCCCGATTTCGTTGAGGAGCAGATCCGTATGGTCTTCGCGGACATACAGGTTGATGCGGTGAAGATCGGCATGATCGCCAATGCCGGGATTGCGGAGGCTGTCGCCCGCGCGCTCGAACCCCATCGCGGTGTCCCGATCGTGCTCGACCCTGTTATGATCGCCAAGGGCGGTGCGGCACTACTCGACCCCACCGCCGTCACCGTCCTGAAGCGGCGCTTGCTGCCGCTCGCGACCCTGCTCACGCCCAACCTGCCGGAGGCGGCAGCCCTGTTGAACGAAGCGGAAGCTCGCGACCGCGAGACCATGGCTGCACAAGCCCAGCGACTGGCAATCCTCGGCCCCACCGCCGTTCTGATGAAAGGCGGGCATCTCGCAGGTCGAGACAGCCCGGACTGCCTGCTAAGTGGGGACGACGTCACCTGGTTCGAGGCGACAAGAATTGCGAGTGGCAACACCCATGGCACCGGCTGCTCCCTGTCGAGCGCGATTGCCGCCGAGCTGGCAAAGGGCCGTCCGCTTGCTAAAGCCGTTGGCTCGGCCAAGGACTGGCTTCAGCAGGCCATTGCCATGGCGGACCGGCTTGAGGTGGGCAGCGGCCACGGCCCTGTGCACCATTTCCATGCTCTGTAGTCGGCCGACCAGAGGCGTTGAAGATTTCAGCTGTCGGCGTGCCGCTCGAGATCACGGATGTCGAAGACGAAGGGCAGGGCGGAACCCAGCCATGATTGGTGGTGAGGTTTAAGTTCGCGCCGCTGGTCAATGGTGCCAAGCCGGATGCCGATCGCCCCGTCAGCGCTTTCACGCCAAAGCGGCGAGCCACAGTCGCCACAGAAGAACTGATCGCTCGGCTTTCCGCTGTCACCGAGCTTTCGGTAGCGTCGAGGTTCGCCGGAGAGAAGACGGAGACTGTCGGGCAGGGCTGCGGCCGTCACGCGATAGGCCGATCCGGTCAGGCGCTGGCAATCGGTACAATGGCAGATCCCGATCCGCTCAGGGTTGATTTCCGCCTCGTAACGAACAGCGCCGCACTGGCATGCACCGGTGATCTGCATGGGCAACCTCCGGACAAAGAAACGCCCGGCGCTGGAGGGCCGCCGGGCGAGATGAACTTGACTGCACCCTATTAATGATCGGCCTTGATAAAAGTTCCGTTCTGCAGCTCTTTCATCGCCTGCATCAGTTCTTCCCGGCTGTTCATCACGATCGGACCGTGCCAGGCGACCGGCTCCTTGATCGGTTTGCCGGTGACGAGCAGGAAGCGGATGCCCTTCTCGCCGGCCTGCACGGTGATTTCATCGCCGGTGTCGAAAACGACCAGCGTACGATTGCCGGAGAGGTCACGGATGTTCAGCTCCTCACCCATATATTCCTTCTCGACCTTCACCCCGAACGGCTTGGAGGCATCGCGGAACGAGCCGGAGCCGGCGAAGATGTAGGCAAAGGCCGAGCGATAGGTATCGACCGGGAAGGTCTTGCGCTTGCCCGGCGGGACGGAGATGTCGAGATAGACGGGTTCGGCGGCAATGCCGTCGACGGGACCCGCTTTGCCCCAGAAGTCGCCGCAGATGACCCGCACGGATGTACCGTCGTCATCGACCACCACGGGGATATCGGCGGACTTGATGTCCTGATAGCGCGGCTTCGTCATCTTCAGTGATGAGGGCAGGTTGGCCCAGAGCTGGAAGCCGTGCATGCGGCCAGCGAAATCGCCCTTCGGCATCTCCTGATGCATGATGCCGCTGCCGGCCGTCATCCATTGCAGGTCGCCGGCGCCCAGCATGCCCTGATTGCCGAGGCTGTCGCCGTGTTCAACGGTGCCGGCCAGCACATAGGTGATCGTCTCGATGCCGCGATGCGGATGCCAGGGAAAGCCGCGAATGTAATCGCCAGGATCGTCGTTGCGGAAATCATCCATCATCAAAAAGGGATCGGTCATCGAAGGATCGCCGAAGCCAAAGACGCGGTGCAGCTTGACGCCGGCCCCTTCCAGGGTCGGTGTGGCGCGGCTCTCATGCTTGACGGGACGAATGGACATGGGGCGGGGCTCCTCTGCCAAGTGATGGTTTCAAGGGCCCAATATAGCCGCTCCCGGCTCCCCCTGCAGTAGGGCCCAGCGGAACGCAGTGTTCACATTTGCCTATGCTGCAGCGCAGAAAAAGATTGCGACCCCTGACAAAATTCTGTCATGAAAGTGCGGATGTTTGCAAATCGTTAGCCTATAAGGCGAACACTGTTGTCGGGCAGCCCTTGTGTCGGCGCCTTCCGGAGTTGTGAAACGCATGTGTCGTTGGGCAGCCTATCGCGGAGAAGCGATCTTCCTCGAGGAACTTGTCACCTCGCCTGCCCACTCGCTCATCGAACAGTCCCATTGCGCCACCCGCGCCAAGACCGCCACGAATGCCGATGGTTTCGGCATCGCCTGGTATGGCGACAGACCCGAGCCGGGCCGTTTTCGTGACGTGCTGCCAGCCTGGTCCGACTGCAATCTGAAAAGCCTCGCTCGCCAGATCCGCTCGCCGCTCTTCCTCGCCCATGTCCGTGCCGCGACCCATGGCTCGACCCGCCGTGACAATTGTCATCCCTTTGTGCATGACACCTGGTCCTTCATGCACAATGGCCAGATAGACCATTTCGACCGCATCCGCCGCCCGATGGAAGCGATGCTCGATGACGCGCATTTCCACGCCCGCGTCGGCACGACGGATAGCGAACTGCTTTTCCTGCTTGCTTTGCAATTCGGCCTGAAGGAACGCCCGCTCGCGGCGATGGCCGAGGCCGTCGGCTTCGTCGAGCAGATCAGCCTGCATCTGGCAGGCGCTGCCGGCATCCGCCTGACGGCTGCCTTCTCGGACGGAGACACGCTTTATGCCGTGCGCTACTCGACTGATGAGTTCGCGCCGACCCTTTATGCAGCGCCCATGGGGCCGAAGGGCAGCTACTGCCTCGTTTCCGAACCGCTCAACGACGAGGCCGACACCTGGGTAGAAATTCCCGCCTCAAGTGCCGTCATCCTCAACGATAAGGGTTTGCAGGCTGCCGAATTCAAGCCGGTCTCCGCGCGAATCGAAATGGCGCCGGATCGGCCGATCGCGCTCGCCGGCTGACGCTCCGGCCTCAGTCTTCGATGCCGAGTTCACGCCTGAGCTTGCGTGTCAGGCCGCCGCTGACGGTCCGGTAGGAGCGAACAAGGTATTCCTCAAGATCCGTTGCCGTCAGCTCCGTGCTCGGGCTCACGCTCACCCATTTGCGCTTGGCGAAATAGGGCGCCTGCGCCACGCCTTCGAGCGATGTCAGGATCTCGAAACTCTCCTCGCTCACCTTGAATGCGAGATGCCGCTCACTGTCGGTCAAAAGAGCGAAGACCTTGTCCCCGACCTTGGCGACGCAACCGTCCCACTGGTCGACGAGGCTTGTGCCAGCAAGTCCTTCCACGAAGCATACGAAATCTGCACGGTCGAACAGGCTCACGCGGAAGCACTCGCAAAATGGGAGGCGATCCAGCCGGCCAGCCGCTGCGCAACTTCCTCTTTCGAGAGCTCCGGCCAGTCCTCTACGCCGTCCTTGGTGATCAGTCGCACGCGATTGCGGTCGCCGCCCATGATCCCCGTCGCCGGCGAGACGTCATTGGCAACGATCAGGTCGGCGCCTTTGCGCTCCAGCTTCGACCGTCCGTTGGCCTCGACATTTTGCGTTTCGGCGGCAAAGCCGACAACGAGGCGCGGTCGCTGCGCGCGATGCCCCACGGTCTTCAGGATGTCCGGGTTCTCGGTCAGCATCAGAGGCGGCGGCGCTTCTCCCGGCTGTTTCTTGATTTTCTGGTCTGAACCGGAAGCCACCCGCCAGTCGGCAACGGCCGCAACCATGACCGCGATATCGGCCGGCAGGTTGGCGAGCACAGCATCCCGCATCTCTTCGGCCCGCTCCACATGCAGAACACGCACACCGGAAGGATCGGGAATGGTCACAGGTCCGGAGACCAGTGTGACCTCTGCCCCTAACCGGGCCAGAGCTGCGGCAATCGCATGCCCCTGCTTGCCGGAGGAGCGGTTGGCGATATAGCGCACGGGATCGATCGGCTCCTGGGTTGGGCCTGAAGTCACGACGGCTTTCAAGCCGGCGAGCGGCTTCGGCCCGGACAAGAGCTCTTCCACCGCAACGACAATCTCCAGCGGCTCGGCCATCCGGCCAAGGCCGCGCTCGCCGCTTTCGGCCATCTCGCCCGCCATCGGGCCGATCATCCTGATGCCGTCCGCCTTCAATGTCGCGACATTGCGTCGGGTTGCAGCATTGTCCCACATCTTCGGGTTCATCGCCGGCGCGATCAGGATCGGCCGATCGCTGGCAAGAAGCACGGCGGAGGCGAGATCGTCGGCGAGCCCATGCGCCATCTTCGCCATGAGATCCGCTGTCGCCGGCGCCACCAGTACGAGATCGCAGTCCCGCGCCAACCGGATATGGCCGACATCCTGTTCATCCTCACGGGAAAACAGGTCGAGATAGACATGGGCCGCAGAAAGCGCGCCAACGGCAAGCGGGGTGACGAATTCCTGGGCCGCCCGCGTCATGATCGGCGTCACGCCCGCGCCCCGTTCCCGCAGGCGCCGGATGAGGTCGAGGCTCTTATAGGCGGCAATGCCGCCGGCGATGATCAGAACAATACGCTTGCCGGCCAAGGTCATGAAAGTAGGGCCCCTTTTGTCGGCGTGACCCTAGCGCAAATCGGCGCTGAGGCAAACGCTGTCGCAAGGGCTGGTAAACGCCGGGAGCCATTGGGAAAGGATCAGGAGATCACGTCGAGCTTCAGCGGCACCTCTGCGACGGTTCCACCTTGGCCTTCGAGATAGCGCAAACCGTCGCCCAGTGTTGAGGCCATCGATTTGACGATCCGGCTGCCGAGCCCGGTGCCCTTCGGTGCGTCATCGGCGTTCATGCCCACCCCGTCATCCTCCACCCTGAGCAGGGCGTCGTCGTCCGATATCCGCTTCAGATGCACGCGGATATCGCCTCCTTCACCGGGGGCATAGGCGTATTTATGCGCGTTGGTCACCAGTTCGGTGACGATCATGCCGACGGAAACGGCCTTGTCGGCGCTGAGCGAGATCCGGTCGGCATCGAGCAGCAGCCGCATCGGTTTTTCGGCGCTGCTCAAGGAGTTGGAGAGCTCTGCCGTCAGGCGGCCGAGATATCGGTCGAGTTCCACCCGGCTGACATCGTCGGAGGTGTAGAGGCTGCGATGCATGCCGGCAATCGCGGTAATGCGGGCCTGCGTCTCGGCAAGCTCCGCCTTCACCTCTTCGCTCCGTGCGCTGGAAATCTGCAGGCGCAAAAGGCTGGCGACCAGCGCCAACGAGTTGGCGACACGGTGATTGACCTCGGCGAGCAACGCTTCCGCCCGCTCCTTGGCCAGGCGGATTTCCTCGTCCGCCCGCTCCTTGGCGGCGCGCAGCTGTGCGTTCGCGATCGACTGCTCGATGGCGCTCGTCAGCAGAGACAGAAAGTCCTCGCTGACCGTCTTGATGACGTAGTCGGCAGCACCCGCCTTGATCGCTTCGATTGCGATCTGCGCCTCGTTCGAACCTGTCACGTAGACGACAGGTAGGTCGACGCGGGTTTCCCGCATCAGGGCCAGCACTTCATGACCCGTTGTCTGGCGCAGATAGTGATCGAGCACGATCGCGTCGAACTCCCCACTCTTCAAGAGTTCCAGCGCGTCATTCGCGGTTTCCGCATGCGCCATGTCGTGCCCGAGCCGAACCAGATGCTTTTGCACCAGGCGCGCAATGGCTGCGTCGTCATCGATATAGAGGACGCGGAAGCTCATCGGCGCGGGTCCGGGGTCATGGGATTTGCATAACGGAAAAGAAGAGACCGAGCTGCCGGATGGCATTGGCGAAATTGTCGTAATCGACAGGTTTGGTGATATAGACATTGGCCCCGAGGTCGTAGCACCGCTGGATTTCGCGCTCGTCGTCCGTCGTCGTCAGGATGACCACAGGCATTCGCCGCGTATACGGATTGGATTTGATCTGATCGAGGATATCCGTGCCGGACATGTCGGGTAGGTTGAGGTCGAGCAGGATCAGAAGATAGCGGTCTTCCGAGACCTTTCCGCTCCGGTCCTGACCCAGCACGTAATCAAGCGCCTCGGTCCCGTTGGTGAACGGAATGATGTCGTTGTTCACGCCCGCACGCCGGACGTTCTTTTCAATGAGACGAGCATGGCCCTCGTCATCTTCGATCATGATGATCGTAACTTCTTTTCCCACCGCTTTCATAATCAACTCCGTACCAAGCGTGATAGATCGTATGGCAGCCTGAGCACGAAGGTTGATCCCTCTCCCAAACGAGAGGTAACGCTGATCTCCCCGCCCAGGTTCCTTGCCAGGGAACGAACATGGGCAAGCCCGATGCCTTCGCCCGCTTTATCCTGTTGTCCGGATCGGCGAAAGAGCTCAAAGACGCGCTCGTGGTCCTGTTCGGCAATGCCGCGGCCATTGTCCTGCACCTCGATGCGAACCATGTGCCGGCCCTCGGGCATCGAGCGGATCGATAGCGCCAATGGCACCTCCGGCTTTTTGTACTTGATGGCGTTGTCGACAAGGTTGCCAAGGATCTGCTCGACGGAAAGCCGGTCGGTGATCAGACGGTCGGCACGGATGTCGAGATCGATGGTCCCGTCGCTTTCGCTGATCTGGTGATAGACACTCGCCGTGATCGTCTCGACCAGCGGCTTGAGTTCGATTTCTTCGGGCTTCAGCTGGCGGCGGCCGTCGCGTGAGATCTTCAGGATCGCGTTGATCAGCCCGTCCATCTTCCGCGTCGAAGAGCGAATGAAGCCGATCGCTTCTGGCAAGTCTTCGGAGGCAGCCAGTCGCGCCGACTGGATCTCGTCTTCCGTAAGCGGCTTGCCGTCGTTCAGCACGTAGGCTTGCAGAGCCTTGAGGGAGGTGTCGAGCTCTGCGGTAAAGCCCATGATGTTGACCAGCGGTGCCCGCAGATCATGCGTGACGATGTAAGCGAAGCGCTGGATTTCCTGATTTGCCTGCATCAGGTCTTCGGTCCGCTCGGCCACCCGCGCCTCCAACCCCTCGTTCAATCGCCGAACCTCTTGCTGCGACGTCGCCAGCGCCCGAATGTGCTGGCCAACGACGAAAAGGGCGGCGCCCATGATGACGATGATCGCCACCCCGCCGGCGATGGTGATCCATTGCAGCTGTTGCGTCGCGTCGATCTGCTGGTTGGCTCCGCCGTCAATGGCGGCATCCGACTTCTGCTTGAAATCCTCCAGGATGGCACGGATCCGGTCCATGGACTCGCGGCCGACATTCGTCTCGACCAAGGCGATTGCCTGGGCCTGCTCGCCGCTGCGGACCAGATCCACAGTGCGTGCCAGTTCGGTGAGCTTGGCATTCACCAGTTCGCTCAGCTCACGCGTGTCTCGTTCCTTGGTCGGCCGTCCATCGACCGCTGCTGCCAGCTTGTCGACGGCGGCGCGGATCTCGCCGACGGCGTCTTCGTAAGGCTGCAGGAAAATCTCGTCCCCGGTGATCAGGAAGCCCCGTTGGCCGGTTTCCGCATCTGTCAGCTTCTGCATGAGGTCGGCCGACATGCGTCGGATATCGCGCTCAACGAGGATGTCGGCGAAGGTCGTGCGGGTACGCTCGACCAGCCCGAAGCTGGCGACGATGATGATGATAAGGATCCCGGTGCCGATCAAAAGAAAGAGCAGGGCGGATCGGACCAGGCCGGTTTGTGTGGCAGACATTGATTTCCAGACGGAACAAAGAACGCGTTTCGATGTTCCAACGCGATCGTCGCCCTATTGTTCCATCCGGAGCGCGAAATAAATTTCGGTCAAATGCAATGCGTTAAAGGAGGTGTACGGCAATCGTCACAAGCGACAGGGCGATGACCCAGAGCGCCACCCGCCCGGACCGTGTATGCCGTGCCTCCGCCCGCCCGATCCGCTCGGCCGTCTCCGCATCGAAGCGAAGCCCTTCCTCGCTCATCCGCACGATCTCGCCATGCAGCTTTTCCGTCTTGGTCGCGATCTCCGGCAGCGCCTCCGCCAGTCGCATGGCGGCCTTCGCACCGTCCTTGAGGTCGGTGACGATCCGCTTCGGTCCCAGATTGTCGCGGATCCAGTCAGAAACGACCGGCTCGGCTGCCTTCCACATGTTGAAGCGCGGATTGAGAATGCGCGAAACGCCCTCGACCACGACCATTGTCTTCTGCAGCATGACAAGCTCGGGGCGCGTCTCCATGTCGAAGATCTCGGTGACCTCGAACAGCAGCGTCAAAAGCTTGCCCATGGAAATCGTCTCAGCCGGCTGGCCATGGATCGGCTCGCCGATCGCCCGGATCGCCTGGGCAAAACTCGCGACATTGTGGTGCGACGGCACATAACCGGCTTCGAAATGAACTTCCGCCACCCGCAGGTAATCGCGGGTGATGAAGCCATAGAGGATCTCGGCGAGGAAGCGACGTTCCTTCTTGCCCAGCCGCCCGGCAATGCCCATGTCGACGGCAACAATGGTCCCGGTGGGATCTACGAACAGATTGCCGGGATGCATGTCGGCATGGAAGAAGCCATCGCGCAGCGTGTGGCGCAGGAAGGACTGGATCAGCGTATCGGCAAGAGCGTTCAGATCATGTCCAGCGGCGACAAGGCCTGCGACATCCGACATCTTGATGCCGTCGATCCATTCCATCGTCACGACGTCACGACCGGTGCGCTCCCAGTCGACCCGGGGGACACGGAAGCCCGGATCATCCGCCGTGTTCTCAGCGATCTCCGAAAGGGCAGCTGCCTCCAGCCGAAGATCCATCTCCACCTTGGTGGTCTGTTCCAGCGTCTTCGTTACCTCGACGGGCCGCAGCCGCCGCGAGTTCGGGATGAACCGTTCCTGCAGATGCGAGACGAGATACATGGCCTCAAGATCGGCGGCAAAACGCTTGCGCACGCCGGGCCTGATCACCTTCACGGCCACCTTGCGGCGTCCCTCTGGCGTCTCGACCTCGGCGGGATGAACCTGCGCGATCGAGGCTGCTGCAATCGGCTCATCGAAGCGTGCATAAAGGTCTTCGATCGTCCGGCCGAGAGACTCGCGGATCGTGGTGCGGGCTGCTTCAGTCGGGAAAAACGCCATCCGGTCCTGCAGCCCCGAGAGATCTTCCGCGAATTCCGCACCCACGACATCGGGTCTCGTTGCCAGGAACTGGCCGATCTTCACATAGGAAGGTCCGAGCCGTGCCACCGCATTGGCGAGCCGATCAGCGCGGTCGACGGATTTTGCCCGGCTGCGGGCAAGCGGTGCAACGGCCGCTTTCGCGAAGCCGACGAGTGGCGGCAAGCCCTCGGAGGGCAGGGCAGCAATAACGCCCTCCCGCACCAGCACCCAGCCGACCCGCGCCAAGCGGAAATATGCACCGATCATGCTCATGCCGGTCAGATCTTCCAGCCGGAATGCAGCGCCGCGATGCCGCCGGTGAAATTGGTGAAGCGCACGCTTGCGAAGCCGGCACGCTCGATCATCCGCGCAAAGTCCGGCTGGTTCGGGAACTTGCGGATCGATTCCACCAGATACTGATAGGGCTCCGCATCACCCGTGATCATCTTGCCAAAACGCGGGATCGCGTTGAACGACCAGGCGTCATAGACCTTGTCCAAGAGCGGCAGCTCCACTTCCGAGAATTCCAGCACCAGCAGTCGGCCCCCGCGCTTCAGCACCCGGAAGGCCTCCGACAGCGCCACATCGATATGCGGCACATTGCGAATACCAAAGGCAATCGTATAGGCGTCGAAGGTGTTGTCCTCGAAGGGCAGGCTTTCGGCGTTTGCCTCGACAAAGGTGAGGTTTGGGGTAAGCCCCTTCTTTTCCGCGCGTTCTGCGCCCACACCCAGCATTGAGCCATTGATGTCGAGCACGGTCGCATGGGCCAGCCCGTTGGAGGCTTCCACGATTCGAAACGCGATGTCGCCGGTGCCGCCGGCAACATCCAGCACTTTATAGTTCGGATCCTTGCGCGGATTGAGCGAGGCGACCATCGCATCCTTCCACACCCGGTGCAGCCCGGCCGACATCACGTCATTCATGATGTCGTAGCGCTTGGCCACCTTGTGGAAGACCTCGTTGACCAGGCCCTGCTTTTCCTGCTCGTCGACCTGACGGAACCCGTAGGAGGTTTCCATGCCACCATCGGCGGAAATGCGGCTTTCGGTCATCGGTTCACTCCACGGTACGGACAGGTCGGGGGACCATAGCGAAAAGGCTTCTCACGCGCTATCTGCGCAAGTACACCCGCTTCAAGGCTGGTCTATAGACCGTAAAACAGGCGCTTCAAACAGAAAGATGGGCTGAAATGCCGGAATTGCCAGAGGTAGAGACAGTCCGTCGCGGCCTGGCGCCGACGATGGAAGGCGCACAGCTGCGACGCCTGGAGCTGCGCCGCCCCGACCTACGCTTTCCACTGCCGCGCGATTTTGCCGCAAGGGTGGAAGGCCGTCGCATCGAGGCGCTGTCGCGCCGCGCCAAGTATCTCCTCATTGATCTGGATGACGGCGCAACCGTGATTGCCCATCTCGGCATGTCCGGCTCTTTCCGCATCGAAGAGGGGGAGGCGGCAGAAACACCCGGCGTCTTCCATCACGAGCGCAGCAAGGACGAAAAGCACGACCACGTTCTTTTTCATCTGGAGCGCGCAGAAGGCCCGGTCCGCGTCATCTACAATGACCCCCGCCGATTTGGCTTCATGGATCTCGTCAACCGCGCCGAGCTCGACGATTACCCCGCCTTCCGCGATCTCGGGCCCGAGCCCGTCGGCAATAGGCTCTCAGCCGATTATCTGGCTTCGCGTTTTGCCGATCGCAGCCAGCCCCTGAAGAGCGCACTGCTCGACCAGAAAGTCATCGCCGGGCTCGGCAATATCTATGTCTGCGAAGCGCTCTGGCGGTCGCATCTGTCGCCCACCCGCAAAGTCTCGACCCTGGTGACCAAGACCGGCAAGCCGAAGCCGGAGCTGACGCTGCTTGCCTCGTCCATCCGCGAGGTGATCGCCGACGCCGTCGAGGCCGGTGGCTCGTCGCTGCGCGACCATATCCAGACGGATGGTACGCTGGGCTATTTCCAGCACTTCTTCCGCGCCTATGACCGCGAGGGCCGCGACTGCCTGACGGAGGGTTGTGGCGGTACCGTCGAAAGGATAGTTCAATCCGGTCGCTCGACATTCTATTGTCGCCGGTGCCAGAAGTGAGCCTTGAAGGCCAGCCAGGGAGAGAGACATGTCATTCGAAACGTTGTTGACTGAACGTCGCGACCGCGTCGCCGTTATTACCCTTAACCGGCCGCAGGCGCTGAATGCGCTCAATTCCACGGTCATGCGCGAACTGCGCCAGCTGCTGTCCGAGCTGGAGACCGATGCGGGCATCGCCGCGGTTGTTCTCACCGGCTCGGAAAAGGCCTTTGCCGCCGGAGCCGACATCAAGGAAATGCAGTCGCTCGACTTTGTCGATGCCTATACCGGCGGCTTCATCGGCGGCTGGGACGATATCGCCGGCTTCCGCAAGCCGATCATCGCCGCCGTCTCCGGCTTTGCGCTGGGCGGCGGTTGTGAGCTCGCCATGATGTGCGATTTCATCATTGCCTCGAAGACCGCGAAATTCGGCCAGCCCGAAATCACCCTTGGCATCATTCCCGGCATGGGCGGCTCCCAGCGCCTGACCCGCGCCGTCGGCAAGGCCAAGGCGATGGATCTGTGCCTCACCGGTCGGATGATGGATGCGGCGGAAGCCGAGAGCGCTGGTCTCGTCGCCCGCGTGGTCGAACCGGAGCGCCTGCTTGACGAAGCCCTGGAAGCCGCCGCCAAGATCGCTGGCTTTTCTCTGACCGCCGTCTTGATGGCGAAGGAGGCGGTGAGCCGCGCTTTCGAGCAGACATTGACGGAGGGCCTGCGCTCTGAACGCCGCCTATTCCACTCGCTCTTTGCCACCGAAGACCAGAAGGAAGGCATGGCGGCCTTCGTCGAGAAGCGCAAGCCGGCCTTCCGCAACAGATAAGCGCCCGCAACGGCGCGTTATCTGCAGAATCCGCGTTGACGCATTCGCGCTTTCCCGCTATATGCCCGCCCACGGTTGGAAAAGCCTTTAGTGCCTTTCCATGAAACAGCTCCCCAAGTGCTGGTATGGCAGGTCGCAACGACCCGACGCGGCGATGGTGGGCTTTGGTTTGAATTTCGAGAGAGGCATCTATGGCCAATACTTCTTCGGCGAAAAAGGCGACCCGCAAGATCGCTGCCCGCACTGCAGTCAACAAGGCTCGTCGCTCGCGCGTTCGTGGTTTCATCCGCAAGGTCGAAGAAGCGATCGCTTCCGGTGACGCAGCGGTTGCCAAGGATGCCCTGCAGGCAGCCCAGCCGGAACTGCAGCGCGCCGCCACGAAGGGCGTCGTTCACGCCAACACCGCATCGCGCAAGATCTCGCGCCTGGCGGCTCGTGTGAAGGCTCTGGCTGTCTAATTTTAGACACCATTCTGACAAAATCTAAAGAGCCTGGCGTTTCGCCGGGCTTTTTGCGTTGTCCGCCGGCCTCCCGTCAAAATTGTGTTTTAGGATATGCTTGTGCGCCGCAGCGTGTCAATGGCGTGACAGAAAATCTACATATATTTCAATATCTTGGGGGAGGTGCCTGTGTGTTGGCTCGCTTCCCCTTGGGGCAGGTTGGGCGCTTCGCGAGTCAAGAGAATTTTTATTTTTTCGCGTCCAGGAAAGTCCAATTCGGGACTGATTGTGAATCTCCTTGATTCAAAAGCGATTCTTTTTCAGCCGAATGTGACGCAAAAATGAAGTACCAAGAGTCAATGGCCATGCGCCGAATTCGCGTAAAAATCAGTGTTGATCTTGCCTTTTGATCCTGCATTAATGATCTCCAGCAAAGGGCGCGGGACTGGTCTGCAAAGACGGTCTGGAAGGTAGAAATACCGATCCGACACGCAAGCCTTTGCCGGAGCGGAGTGTTTCCATTCCGTTTTCTCTAAAAGTAACCGGCATTGCATCGGCAACCCCTGTGGTTTCCGCGTGGTGGCGGTTTTGCGCCTCGATCGGGCTTGCTGCCGGATCGAGCAAGAGTGGACCGCATGTCGAGGATGCAGTCCACTATAATGAGAGCAGGTCGTCGTCTTGGGGGGATGGTGGCCGGACTGATGCGAAGCCTTTGGCTGAAGGCTTGGAACCAGTCCATTCGGGGACTGTTGATCCGGTTACGGATCGCCATAAGAGAAGCGGCTGTCGGACGGCTTAAGAGGCGCCCGGCACCTGGAATGATTTGGAAGGCGGCAAAATGCAGACGAATTCTATGACGGCCGGTGCGTTGGCGAACGGGGACAATGCACATTCGGCGCTGGGCGCCGCATGCTCCGAGGGCGCGGGAGACAATGCCGAAATGAAGCATGACGCTCTTTTCGACCGGTTCAGCAAAAGATTGAAAGCCCAGGTTGGGGTTGATGTGTATCAGAGCTGGTTCGGCCGCCTGAAGCTGCACTCCGCCTCCAAGAGCGTGGTGCGCCTGACAGTCCCGACGACCTTCCTGAAGTCGTGGATCAACAACCGCTATCTCGATCTCATCACCACGATCTTCCAGGCCGAGGATCCGTCGATCCTCAAAGTCGAGATCATGGTGCGCAGCGCAAGCCGCAACATCCGTGGCCCGGCCCTCGACGAGCGTCAGCCAGGTGCAGAGCCCGCCCCGCAGCAGGCGGCCAGCCGCAAGCCGGGTCCGCAGCACATCGGCCAGATCGCCTCTCCTGCCGGTCCGTCCTCCGTCACCGGTCGCGCCGCCAGCACCGCAAGCCCGCTTTTCGGCTCGCCCCTCGATAGCCGCTATACCTTTGATGGCTTCGTCGAAGGCGCATCGAACCGTGTGGCACTCGCCGCCGCCAAGACGATTGCCGAAGCCGGCGCCGGCGCCGTGCGCTTCAACCCGCTTTTCATCCATTCCTCGGTTGGCCTCGGCAAGACCCATCTTCTGCAGGCAATCGCCAATGCCGCTGTTCATAGCCCGCGCGCACCCCGCGTCGTCTATCTGACCGCCGAATATTTCATGTGGCGCTTCGCCACTGCCATCCGCGACAACGATGCCCTGACGTTGAAGGACTCGCTGCGCAACATCGACCTCCTCATCATCGACGACATGCAGTTCCTGCAGGGCAAGATGATCCAGCACGAGTTCTGCCATCTCCTCAACATGCTGCTCGACAGCGCCAAGCAGGTCGTCGTCGCCGCCGACCGCGCGCCGTGGGAACTGGAATCGCTTGATCCGCGCGTCCGCTCGCGTCTCCAGGGTGGCGTTGCGATCGAGATGGAAGCGCCTGATTACGAGATGCGCCTCGACATGATGAAATCGCGTCTGGAGGCCGCCCGCAAGGACGATCCGTCGCTCGATATCCCCTCCGATATTCTCGAGCATGTTGCCCGCAACATCACCAGCAGCGGCCGTGATCTGGAAGGTGCCTTCAACCAGCTGCTGTTCCGCCGCTCCTTCGAGCCGAACCTGTCAATCGAACGCGTCGACGAACTGCTCGCCCACCTCGTCGGCGCCGGCGACCAGAAGCGCGTCCGCATCGAAGACATCCAGCGCGTCGTCGCCCGTCACTATAATGTGTCGCGCCAGGAACTGGTCTCTAACCGCCGCACCCGCGTCATCGTCAAGCCGCGCCAGATCGCCATGTATCTGTCGAAGACGCTGACCCCGCGCTCCTTCCCCGAAATCGGCCGCCGCTTCGGCGGGCGCGATCACACCACGGTGCTGCATGCCGTGCGCAAGATCGAGGAGCTGATCTCCGCCGATCAGAAGCTGTCGCAGGAAATCGAACTGCTGCGACGCCTGATCAACGAATAAGACGACATATCAAGGCCGGCTCCCAAGCCGGCCTTTCTTTTTGAGCAGATCCCATGACCGGCGATCCTTCCCTTCGCTTCTATGACGAGAACGCCGCCCTCTATGCGGCGCGTGACAGGCGTCTGCCCGAACCGCAGATGATCCGTTTCATCGAGCGTCTGCCAGCGGGTGCCCGCATTCTGGAACTCGGTTGCGGCGCAGGCGGCGACAGCGAGGCCTTGCTCGCGCGCGGTTTCGATGTCACCCCCTCGGATGGATCAGCCGCCATGGCATCCGAAGCCGAGCGAAGGTTGGGACGCCCGGTTCTGGTCCTGCCATTCCAGCAGCTGGGATACGAAGCGGAATTCGACGGCATCTGGGCCAATGCCTGCCTTCTGCACGTCCCGCGCAACGATCTTCCGGATGTCCTTGGCCGCATCATCAGGGCGCTGCGCCCCGGCGGGCGCTTCTATGCCAGCTTCAAGGCGGGCGGAGCGGAGGGGCTCGACCGCCTCGGACGCTACTACAACAGGCCTTCTCAAGAGGAACTGGAAGCACTCTGCCGGCCCGCCGGCTTCACCGAGATCGACATCGAAACTGTCTCAGGCGGCGCCTTTGACGGCGAACCGACCACCTGGCTCTATCTTCACGCGGGCCTGGCCTGAACCCTGGCGACGGGAATGATTTCAGGGCTGGTCGCGGAAGAGGGGCTGCCGTCGAAATCACCGAGCCAGTCTGTCGCCGCAAAACCCGCTTCCGTCAGCAATCGACCAATGGTCTCGCGGTCCGCAAACCGCAACCGGCTCTCGCTTAACCGCCTTTCGCTAGTTTCCAGAAGCGTGAACACGGCATCGAAGGTGACATGCTCGCCCTCGATCGCCTTCACCTGGTAGAATACTTCGACCGGCCCAATCCCGTCGACATCCCGAAACTCGCGCGTCTCGCCTTCCGTCCAGTGGTCCCACGCCCGCGCAAGCGGATTGCGGCTCTCGAACACCAACCGCCCCTCGGGCGCCAGATGCCGCCGAACAAAATCCAGCATCGCTCGCGTTTCGGCATCGTCGAGAAACACCTGAAAAACATGACCGGTCATGATCACCAGATCGAACTTTTCGTCGAGAGATAGTCTGGGGTCGAGCGCACTTCCCTCAACCCAGTGCACACGGTGGCCCATGTCCTTGCTCCGCGCCACCGCCAGCATGCCGGGTGCGGGATCGAGACCTGTCACCGCGTGCCCAAGATCGGCGAGCGCCAGCCCGATCGATCCAGTGCCGCAGCCGATGTCGAGCACCCGGCAAGGCGTGTCCGCAAGGCCGAGATAAAAGGCTTTGTCGTCCCCGTGACTGTTGAAGGCATCATACAGGACAGCCATGTCATGTCGGGCAAAGGCATCATCGACAGGCATGACACTCTCCTTCGTTTCAGCAGGCGAGATCGGCCACCACGGCGTTCAGGATCAGCATGCCTGCCGGCGTGCAGCGCAGGCGGGAATTGCCCAGCCGCTCGATGAAGCCCTGTTCCAGCAGGAACTGCTCCTTGTCCGGGTCCGGATCACGACCGGAGAGCTGTTGCCAGCGGGCGAGATCGACACCCTCGCGCAGCCGAAGTCCCATCATCAGCAATTCGTCAGCCTGGGCCTCGTTGTCGAGATCCTCCCGATCGACGATCCCGTGGCCATCCTGCTCGACGGCGGAGAGCCAGGTCTCCGGATGCTTCTGCGCTGCCGTCGCGATCTTCAATCGCCCCTGCGTCAGCCGCCCATGCGCCCCCGGGCCGATCCCGGCATAATCGCCGTAACGCCAATAGGTGAGATTATGCCGGCTCTCGGCGCCCGGCCGCGCATGGTTGGAAACCTCATAGGCCGGCATGCCCTCGCGTGCGGTAATCTCCTGCGTCGCCTCGTAAAGCGTCGCCGCCTGCTCCTCGTCCGGCACGATCAGCTTGCCGGCCTTGTGCAGCCCGTAAAAGGCGGTGCCTTCCTCGATCGTCAGTTGATAGAGCGACAGGTGATCGACCGCATAGGAGATCGCCTCCTTCAACTCGCGCTCCCAAGCCTCCACCGTCTGGTTCGGCCGAGCATAGATCAGGTCGAAGGACATACGCGGAAAGATCTCCCGCGCTAGCCGGATGGCTTTCAGCGCATCGGCCACGTCATGCAGCCGCCCAAGGAAGCGGAGATCCGCATCGTTCAGCGCCTGAACGCCCATCGACACGCGGTTGACGCCGGCGGCGCGATAGCCGTGAAAGCGCGTCGCCTCGACGCTGGAGGGATTGGCCTCCATGGTGATCTCGATACCGTCGGGCACATGCCAGGTCGAGGCAATGCCGTCCAGAATGGCGCCGACGGTCGAAGGATCCATCAGTGATGGCGTGCCACCGCCCATGAACACGCTGGTCACCGTCTTCGGTCCCGACAGCGCCCGCATCGTCTTCATTTCGGTGAGGAAGGCCTGGACGAAACGCGCCTGATCCACCGGCTGGTGGCGCACATGGCTGTTGAAGTCACAGTAAGGACATTTGGCCGCACAGAACGGCCAATGGATATAGACCCCGAAACCGGGCTCTCCCGTGTCGGGCAAAAGCGTGGACGACCTGTCGGTCAAAGCTCATGCCTCCAGGCAGGTTTCGACGAACAGCTTGAACGCCCGCGCCCGGTGCGACAGGGCTTCCGGGTCGCCCGGCTTCCAGCCGTGCTTTTCATCTGCCGTCATCTCGCCAAAGGTGCGCGCATGGCCCTCCGGCTGGAAGATCGGATCATAGCCAAAGCCCGCCGTCCCGCGCGGCGGCCAAGCAACGACGCCCTCGATCTCGCCCCGGAAAAATTCAGTATGGCCATCCGGCCAAGCAAGGCAGAGCACGCTGACGAAGCGGGCGGTCCGCTGGGCGGGTTCCGTCGCGCCGCGCTCGGCAAGCGCCTTTTCCACCTTCCCCATCGCCCAAGGAAAATCGCGTGTCCCGTCCTCGCGCTCGGCCCAATTGGCCGTGTAGACGCCAGGCGCGCCGTCGAGAGCGTCGATGACAAGACCACTGTCGTCGGAGAGGGCGGGAAGTCCCGAAGCCTTGGCCGAGGCCAGCGCCTTGATCGCCGCATTCTCCTCGAAGGTCGTGCCCGTCTCGTCGGGTTCGACGAAGTTGAGATCCTTCGCCGACTTGGCGGAGAACCCAAAGGGGCCGATCAGGTCGGCGATTTCGGCGATCTTGCCGGCATTGTGGCTGGCAACAACGATGGTGCGTGTGTCGAGCTTGCGCATAGTGAATGTCCTATTCGAGATCCCACAGGCGGGGATCGGCGCATTCCAGGCTGTTTCCCGCCGGATCGCGGAAATAGATCGATCGGGCGCCGTTCGGCCAGGTGACGGTCGATTCCAGGGGAATGCCGGCATTCTTCAGCTTGTCCGCCATGGCGTCGAGATCATTCCCGGTGACGCGGAAACAGGCATGGCCGGGCCCGGTCGTGCCGTGTCTCGGCACGTCCAGTGAGCCGGGCGGCAAGGGTTTCAGCGTTTCCACACCGTTGAAAATCAGCAGTATGCCGGATCCGCAGCGGTAAAAAATGTGGCGATTGCCGTTCCGTTGGATCGTCTCAAGTCCCAGCACCCCACCATAGAAGGTTTCGGCCTTGTCCAGATCGTCCACATAAAGGGCGGTTTCGAGAACGCCTTCGATCATGCTTTCCTGCCTTCAGGCAATCGCCTGCTTCTGCAGCGCCACCAGTTCGTCAATCCCGTTGCGGGCGAGACCCAGCAGCGTCAGGAATTCGTCCTGGCTGAACGGCTTGCCTTCGGCGGTGCCCTGGATCTCGACGATGCCGCCGGAGCCTGTCATGACGAAGTTCGCATCGGTTTCGGCTGCGGAGTCTTCCAGATAATCGAGGTCGATCACCGGCTGATTGGCGAATATCCCGCAGGAAACGGCGGCGATATGGTCTTTGAGGACCTTCTCGACCTTAATCATGCTGCGGGCTTCCATCCACTTCAGGCAGTCATGCAACGCAATAAAGGCGCCGGTAATCGACGCCGTTCGCGTGCCGCCATCCGCCTGGATGACGTCGCAGTCGATCGAAATCTGCCGCTCGCCGAGCGCTTCGAGATCAACGACGGCCCGCAGAGACCGGCCGATCAACCGCTGGATTTCCTGGGTACGGCCGCTCTGCTTGCCCGAGGATGCCTCGCGGCGCATGCGCTCGCCGGTCGCGCGCGGCAGCATGCCATATTCCGCCGTCACCCAGCCCTTGCCGGAATTGCGCAGCCATGGCGGCGTCTTTTCTTCCAGGCTCGCGGTGCAAAGCACATGCGTATCGCCGAACTTCACCAGGCAGGAGCCTTCGGCATGCTTGGAAAAATTGCGCTCGAAAGAAACTTTGCGCATTTGGTCGGTTTTTCTGCCGGATGGCCGCATTGCTATCTCCTGGGTTGTCAGAGCCTTCTAAGGACGGCGGCGGGTATTTGCAAAGAAAAACCATGTGCAGGTCCTGCAACGGCGGGCAGCCGGCCAATTACCCCTTTGTCATCCACCTGCGAATGACTATATTCTTGCCATGGAAACAATGAGATCATGCCAGCCCTGACAATGGCCGCATCCAACACGACCATCGCAGATGTTGCAGCATCGCTGGACGACCGCTCCAGAGAGGTCTTTCGGCGGATCGTCGAGACCTATCTCGATTCCGGCGATCCCCTCGGCTCACGCAATCTCTCCCGACTGCTGCCCATGTCGCTCTCGCCCGCTTCCGTGCGCAACGTGATGAGCGATCTCGAGCATTTGGGTCTCATTTACGCCCCCCATGTCAGCGCCGGCCGACTGCCGACACAGGCGGGCTTACGCTTCTTCGTCGATGCCTTCATGCAGGTCGGCGACCTCTCGGAAACCGAGCGCGACAGCATCGAACGCCAGATCCGTCCCTCAAGCCCGGACCAGCCGGTCGAAACTATGCTGACCGAGGCCAGTCGCATGCTGTCGGGCCTGTCGCGCGGCGCGGGCTTGGTCATCTCGGCGAAGAATGATCCGGTCCTCAAACATGTCGAATTCATCCGCCTGGAGCCGACCAAGGCGCTCGCCGTGCTCGTCGGTGAACACAATCAGGTCGAAAACCGCATCATCGATCTGCCCTCGGGCGTCACCGCCTCGCAGCTCACCGAAGCCGCGAATTTTCTCAATGCCAATCTGACCGGCCAGACACTGCGCGAATTGCGCAGTCAGATCGACAGCATGAAGGCCGAGGTCGCCTCCGAGCTCGACACGCTCTCCCAGGACCTCGTCAAGCGTGGGCTGGCAGTCTGGTCGGGCGAGGGGGCCGAGCAGAACCCGACCCGCCTCATCGTGCGCGGTCGTGCAAACCTGCTCGAAGGCCTCGTTGACCTCGAAGATATCGATCGCCTACGCCTCCTCTTCGATGATCTCGAGCGCAAGGAAAGCCTGATCGAGATCCTTGATCTGGCCGAAAGCGGCCCGGGTGTTCGCATTTTCATCGGCTCGGAGAACAAGCTCTTCTCGCTGTCTGGCTCGTCGCTGATCGTTGCCCCTTACCGGGACGGCGAGGACCGCATCGTCGGCGCTGTCGGCGTAATCGGCCCGACCCGGCTTAACTATTCCCGCATCGTGCCGATGGTCGACTATACAGCCCAGCTCATGGCGCGCTTGTCGCGCTCCGGGCGGTAATACCAAGTCTCGATGATAGAACCTATAGGATGGCTAATGGCAGGTCGCTGGCTAGGCGCGATGCGCCGGGCGATGCTTCCGCATCGTCCAAGCGGCGCAACAACGCCAGAGGCCTCCCATTAGCCAACTTCGGTCGGCTTCTCGCCCCTTCTGGCGTCGTCGAGATCCTCGACCGATGCGCAAGCATCGCTCTTCGGACCTCTCCTAGCCAGCAGGGACGATCGAGCCGATCCTATCGGTTCCTATCATCGAGATTTGGTATAAGGCCGAATTGGCCGGCGACCCTTGATTTTTTCACCCTAAACCCTGATATCGGGCACGAAATCGAACCCCGTGTTCGAAAACGCAGAATCATTCGGAGAACGTCATGACCGAAGAAACCAACAAGAACGGACCTGACGCGGACGCCGCAGAGGCTTACGCTACCGAAGCTCAGGAAGATCAGTCGCAGGCTGAAGCCGAAGGCGGCGAGACTGATGCGCTCGAAGCCCTGAAGGCGGAAAATGCCGACTTGCGCGATCGCTTCCTGCGCCTCGCAGCCGACATGGACAACCTGCGCCGTCGCACCGAACGCGAGATCAAGGACGCCAAGTCCTATGCCATGACGGGCTTCGCCCGTGACATGCTCTCCGTCTCCGACAACCTGCGCCGCGCCATCGAAAGCCTGCCGGAAGACGCCCGCGCTGGCGCCGATGCTGCGGTCACGGCCCTTATTGAAGGCGTCGAGATGACCGAGCGCGGCATGCTGGCGACCATGGAACGTCACGGCATTCGCAAGATCGAGCCGGTCGGCCAGAAGTTCGACCCGAACTTCCACCAGGCCATGTTCGAAGTGCCCAATCCTGACGTGGCAAACAACACCGTCGTCCAGGTCGTGCAGGCCGGTTATGCGATCGGCGAGCGGGTCCTGCGCCCTGCCATGGTTGGCGTCGCCAAGGGCGGCCCTAAGGCGGAAGCTTCCGCCGAGGATGCTGCCAAGGCCTGATCACGGGCGTCACCGCAAACGAAAAAAGCGCCCCGAGAGGCGCTTTTTTTATATCTGCACGGTGCGTCGATGCCGCTTAAGCGGCGTTCGAGGCCTGCTCCTCATTGAGGAAGGTATAAATCGCCGAGGCGGATTCCGTTGCGCGCAGCTTGGCGACCAGATCCTGGTCGCGCAGCACGCGGGCAATGCGCGACAAGGCCTTTAGGTGATCGGCGCCAGCACCTTCCGGTGCCAGTAGCAGGAAGACGAGATCGACCGGCTGGTCGTCCAGCGCTTCGAAATCGACAGGGGTTTCGAGCCGGGCGAAAACCCCGGTGATCTGCGTGACCTTGTTAAGCTTGCCATGTGGAATGGCGATGCCATTGCCGACGCCGGTCGAACCCAGCCGCTCGCGCTGCAGGATGACGTCGAAGATTTCGCGCTCGGGGATATTGGTCAGCTTGGAAGCCTTGGCCGCGAGTTCCTGAAGCAGCTGCTTCTTCGAATTCACCCTGAGTGTCGGTACGACAGCGTCCTGATGCAGCAAATCTGCCAAGGCCATATCAATTTCCTTCATGCGTCTGAGCCGGTGGCGGGCGAACGTTTTCGCGTTTGCCCGCGCCAGTCTCGTCAGCCTTTGATGTTGGCGGAATCGATCCACCCGATATTACCGTCATTGCGACGATAAACGATATTCAATTGTTCTTTTCCCGGGCTTCTGAACAGCAGCACCGGTTCGTCCGTCATGTCGAGGGCCATGACTGCCGAAGCAACCGTCATGGTCCGCAATTTCTTCGTGCTCTCGGCCACGATTGTCGGCGCATAGTCTTCCGGCAGTTCCTCATGATCCTCGTCGACGGAGTCCATGACCGTGTAGGCCACCTCGATCGGCGGGTTCGATGCTTCGCCGGCGTGATGATCCTTCAGCTTGCGCTTGTAGCGGCGCAGGCGCTTCTCGACGCGCTCAAAGGCGGTGTCGAAGGCCACTTGCGGATCATTGGCCTCACCTGCGGCGTGCAGGTTTGCGCCGGTATCGAGATGCACCAGGCAATCGGCCGAAAATCGCGACTGCGATTTTGCCACGACCACTTGCCCGGAATACCCTCCGTCGAAGTATTTGGTAACCGCATCCTGGATTCGGTCTTCGATCCGCTGGCGGAAAGTTTCACCGATTTCCATCTGCTTGCCGGATACACGCACACTCATGGAGTTTCCCTTCTTATGATTGGTTACGTGCCCATTTTACGCCAAGCGACGCCCGCGTCCAAGCTTTTAGAGTGGTGCGGGCAGTCTGTACCTTCGTTTGTCGGGCGTGATCCGGCCAATTGTCTCCGGGGCCAACAGTGTGCGCTGTCGATTGCGGCGCGCTTCTAGCCGCCATCCCGTCAAAAGTCAATGACCGGTTAATTTCCCGGATTTCAAGGGGGTCTCAGTGGGTGGGGATCTTCGCCATGGCGCGCTTTTCCCGCCGCCGCTGAACCGAGGACGGGATGTTCATGGACTCACGGTATTTTGCCACGGTCCGGCGCGCAAGCTCCACGCCGCCGGATTTCAGCGTGTCGACGATGTCGTCGTCCGATAACACCGCCTCCGGGCTCTCTTTCTCGATCAACGCCCGGATCCTGTGACGAACGGCTTCGGCCGAGTGGCTGTCGCCACCTTCTGCGGATGCGATCGACACCGTGAAGAAATATTTGAGCTCGAACAGCCCGCGCGGCGTCAGCATATATTTGTTGGTGGTGACGCGGCTGACGGTGGATTCATGCATCTTGATCGCGTCTGCGACCGTTTTCAGGTTCAGCGGCCGCAGGTGATCGACCCCGTGATCCAGGAAGGCCGATTGCTGCCGCACGATCTCGGCCGCCACCTTGCTGATCGTGCGCGCCCTCTGGTCGAGGCTGCGGGTGAGCCAGTTGGCGTTCTGCATGCATTCCGACATGAAGGCGTGATCGGGACTGTCCTTCGCCCCACCCTGGCGCCCCACCGCCACCATATAGCTGTGATTGACCAGCACCCGGGGCAGCGCATCCGGATTGAGCTCGACCTGCCAGCCACCATTGTTGTCCGCGCGCACGACGACGTCGGGCGTCACCGATTCCGAGACGCTGTGCTCGAAAGAGCCGCCCGGCTTCGGGTTGAGCTTGCGGATCTCCGACAGCATGTCGAGCAGATCCTCCTCGTCCACGCCGCAGAGCCGCTTCAGGGTGGCAAAATCCCGCTTGGCGAGGAGCTCGAGATTGTCCACCAGCATGGCCATTGCCGGATCATAACGGTCGCGCTGGCGCAGCTGGATCGCCAGGCATTCGCTGAGCGAGCGCGCAAAGACGCCTGCGGGCTCCAGCGTCTGCAGCGTCTGCAACACGGTTTCGATCTGCTCCCGGGCACGCCCCAGTCGCGCCGCCAGGTCATCGAGATCGAGCCGCAGGTAGCCGCACTCGTCAAGGTGATCGACCATGACGGCCGCAATCAGTTGGTCGGCAGGTGTCGGAAGAGCAAAAGGAATCTGCTGGTTCAGGTGGTCACGTAGGCTGATCTGCCCGGCAACGAAATCGTCGAGATCGAAGCCTTCCCCGGTCTCCCCGGAACTCCCCGGCATCGACTTCCACTGCCCGAGCAGCTCCGGCGCATCGGGACGCATGCTGGAGCCTTCGTCGGCAAAGGCGGTGTCGAAATTCGTGTCCAGCCGGTCATTGAGGTTCTCGCTGCCGCTGCCCTCATACCAGTCGCTGTCGAGCGAGGGGCTTGCAATAGTATCGTCGGTGGATTGGCCGTTGTTGACGCTGGCGCTGCCATGGGCGTCGGCGGTATCGGCAGCGTCGGAGCCCAAATCTCCGTCATCTGCATTCAATTCGAGCAGGGGATTGCGTTCCACCTCTTGCGAGATGAACTGCATCAATTCGATATGGGTCATCTGCAGCAGTTGGATGGACTGCACCAACTGCGGTGTCATCACCAGCGATTGGCTCTGTTTCAGGAACAGATTCGCGGACAAGGCCATGGCGGACGCTCGACTCCCCTGCATTCACCCCGCAAACTGCGAATTATGCAGGGCGAAATCCACTTGGCCCAAAAATTGCTTTTTATTTTGGTTTGGTCAAGCCGCAGGAGGTCGCGGGCAGACTTTTATTGTCCAGCTCAAAGGCTGAACTTGTCGCCAAGATAGAGGCGGCGAACATCGGCATTGTTGACGATGTCATTGGCCCGGCCATGGGTGAGCACTTCGCCGGCATGGATGATATAGGCGCGGTCGATGAGCCCCAGCGTCTCGCGCACATTATGGTCGGTAATCAGGACCCCGATCCCGCGCGCCGTCAAGTGGCGCACCAGATTCTGGATATCCGAGACCGAAATCGGGTCAACGCCGGCGAAGGGTTCGTCGAGCAGCATGAAGGTCGGGTCGGTCGCCAGCGCGCGGGCGATTTCCAGGCGCCGCCGCTCACCACCGGAGAGCGCCACCGAAGGTGACTTGCGCAGCTTCTCGATATGGAACTCGTTCAGCAACTCGTCGAGCTTTGCCTCGCGCTGCTTCTTGTCCGAGATATGCACTTCGAGCACGGCCCGAATATTGTCTTCCACGCTCAAGCCACGAAAGATCGACGCTTCCTGTGGAAGGTAGCCCACGCCCAGCCGTGAACGACGATACATCGGCATCGACGTCACATCATTGCCATTGATCGATATTGTGCCGGCATCAACAGGCACAAGGCCGGTGATCATGTAGAAACAGGTGGTCTTGCCCGCACCGTTCGGGCCGAGCAGGCCAACCGCCTCGCCCCGGCGCACGACCAGCGATGCCCCGTTCACCACGCGGCGGGAGTTATAAGTCTTGGTCAGACCATGTGCGATCAGCGTGCCCTCATAGCGCGCCTTGTCGCCCGGCAAACCTGCCGGCGCAGTCGCCGGATTGGCCTGCTTAGTCCTGGAAAAAAACGGAATTTGCACGTTCAAACCGATCGGTCACTTTTTCTGCGATTTGGGGTCGAGCTGGATCTGCACGCGACGCCCGCAACTGTCGAGTTTGGCCTGGCCGGTTTCCATGTGCACCGTCAGCTTGCAGCCGACGAAAACATTCTGCCCTTCCGACAGCACCACCTTGTCGCCTTCGAGCACGAAGACCTGCTGTGACATGTCGAAAAAGCCCTTGTCGGCGGTAGCCTGCTGCGTCTCCGACTGCAGGAACACCTTGTCCGAGACGTCGATCTTCTCGATGTCGGCATTGCCTTGCGTGACTGTGCTGCCCTCGCCACGGTAGAAAACCGTCATGGCGCCGGCCTGAAGCGTGGTGGTGCCCTGCACGACCTTGACGTTGCCGGTGAAGAAAGCCTTCTTCTCCTGCTCGCGAATTTCCAGCGCGTCGCTTTCGATCTGGATCGGCTGATCGTTGGACAGCTTCATCCCGGCCATCTGGCTGCTCTTCGTCTGAGCCATGGCCGCAGATCCGGCAAAGGTGGCACAGCCGGCAGCGAGCACGAGACCAGCGATCATGAGCGGGGAGAGGCGGCGATGTTTCATGGCTGGATCGTTTCCATTGACCGATTGCTGCGCAGGGAGGACGGCTCGATGTTCAACCTGACATCCCCCGAAAATATCATTGTTCGACCCTTATCCTTCATATTGAGGGAGTTCGCAACAATCGACGCGCCCTTGGTTTGAATGGCGATCGGGTCTTTCGTTTCCATTGTGCCGCCGGCAATGTCGAGGCGCGCGGAATTGAACTGCGCGTCGATCCCACTCGACAGATTGAGCGTGAACGGCTTGTCGAGATTGAGCAGATTGGCGCCCCTGTCGAACAGCCCGCCCTGGGCCACGATTCGCGCCACCACCTTGTCGTTCACAGGCACGGCCGCGGTGATGGTTTCGAGATTGATCAGGTTCGGATTCTTGATGTCCTGAAGGGCCCGGTCGGCCCGCATCGAGTAATTGACCCCGTCGGAATTGCGGCCCGCGATCGCCGGCTTTTCCATCACGATCTTGCCGTTCTCGATCTTCGCCGACTCGATATGCAGCTCTTCCGGCATCATGCTGCGCACGGCCGAAACCCCGATAAAGATCAACGAGATGATCAGTGCCGCCACCGGCAGAAGCACACGCAGCCGCCGCACGCGCGCCGAATGGCCCACCGCGCGACGATAGGCTGCCGCATCGGAGGCGGCTCCGTTTGCCTGACGGATGTCGGTGGGGGTCTGCAGCATTCGTCGCAATCCGTTTTGATGGCGGGCAGCCAGTCTGCCGAGCGGCCCGCAGTTTTTGTCGTTTCGCATGTCTCTCGGCGCTTGCCAATACGGCGCATATGGATTGTCGCAAGCGCGGCACAAGAGGAGGTGCCGGAGCATCTAAAGATCGCCCGTCTTCTCTCCTTCATGCGGAGAAAGTGAGACCGGCGCCCTTCCAAATGTTTGTGACATCGGTCATTGGCTTAGCAAGGTGCTCGCGCTATGGTTAAGTTGTTCCTTGACTGTGCTTTTTTGCTTTGGCAACGTTGGCGCCGCTCAAGTCACAACAGAAAATTCAGGGGGTCGGCGTGATCAAGTCGGAATTGGTGCAGATTGTCGCGGCCCGTAATCCGCATCTCTATCACCGCGATGTCGAAAATATCGTCAACGCAGTCCTGGATGAGATCACTGATGCGCTTGCCGCCGGCAACCGCGTGGAACTGCGCGGCTTCGGCGCCTTCTCCGTGAAGAATCGCCCCTCGCGATCCGGCCGCAACCCGCGCACCGGCGAAACCGTTTTCGTCGAGGAAAAATGGGTGCCCTTCTTCAAGACCGGCAAGGAGCTTCGCGAGCGTCTGAACCCCGGCATGGGCGATGAAGACGACGAATAAGATCGGGCCGCATTGAAAATTCAGCGCCTGGCCTTACCTTGGAGCTGACGACATGCCGCCTGCATCGAGGGCGGAACAGCAGGGAGTTGCAACATGGTCCGGAAAATCGTGAGCCTCGTGATCCTGCTGCCGCTGGCGATCCTCCTGGTGGTTCTCGCCGTCGCCAATCGTCACCCCGTCAGTCTGGCCCTCAATCCGTTCAACCCTGCAGATCAGGCCTTGTCGCTCTCGGCGCCGCTCTTCGTCCTGCTCATCCTTGCGGTCATGCTGGGCGTGCTGCTCGGCGCCGTCGTCACCTGGTTCTCCCAGGGCAAGCATCGCAAAAAGGCCCGCAGCCAGTCGCGCATGGCACAGCAATGGCAGGCCGAGGCCGATCGCCAGAAGACCCGCGCCGAACAGATCGCCGGTGCAACCCTGCCTCAGGCCACCCCGCAACTCGCCGCCAAATAGCCTCGCGGCAAATTTTCTTTTCGCGCCCTGTCCGGAATGCTAAGGGCTGGCCGAGATCAGCACCGAGCCACGGATCATTGACGTGAAGAACAAGGAACGTCGCCCCGGCGCCAAGCCATTCCCGGGAGCGAAGCCAAAAGCCAATGGCGATGCCGGCCGCCCCCGCCCGCCGAAGGCAGGGGACGTTGCTGGCAAGCCTGCACGGCCATCGTCGGCGCCTGCAGCGGGGCACGCAGCCGGCAAGTCCGAGCGCAGCAGTTCCCGGCCGATGCGTCGCAGCCCCGCAGAAGACGGCAAGGTCGCAAGCCCTGCTGATGCGGCTTCCGAACCGGCCCGCCCGCTCGCCATCCGCACCGGCGACCGTCCGGCCGAGCGCGTGCCGCTCATCCTCGAATCCTCCGGCGCCGGCGATTTCCACCTGATCGACAGCGGCGACGGTCTGAAGCTGGAGCAATACGGCCCCTATCGCATCGTCCGCCCGGAAGCCCAGGCGCTCTGGCCAAAGGCACTACCCACCCATGTCTGGGATAAGGCCGACGCCGTCTTCACCGGCGACACCGACGAAGACGGCATGGGCCGCTGGCGTTTCCAGCGCGAGGCGCTCGGCGAAACCTGGCCGCTGTCTTTGCTCGGCATCGATTTTCACGGCCGCTTCACCGCCTTCCGCCATGTCGGCGTCTTCCCCGAGCAGATCGCCCATTGGAGCTGGATGAAGCAAAAGATCGAATCCGCAGACCGGCCGCTGAAGGTCTTGAACCTCTTCGGCTATACCGGTGTCGCCTCGCTTGTCGCCGCCGCTGCCGGCGCCGAAGTCACCCATGTCGATGCGTCGAAGAAGGCGATCGGCTGGGCCCGCGAGAACCAGTCCTTGAGCCGCCTCGATAAGGCGCCGATCCGCTGGATCTGCGAGGATGCGATGAAGTTCATCCTGCGCGAGGAGCGCCGTGGCCATCGCTACGACATCATCCTCACAGACCCGCCGAAATTTGGCCGGGGTCCCAATGGTGAGGTCTGGCAGCTCTTCGACCATCTGCCGTTGATGCTCGACATCTGCCGCGAACTCTTGGCGCCCAAGGCCGTGGGCCTTGTGCTGACAGCCTATTCGATCCGCGCGAGCTTCTATTCGATCCACGAACTGATGCGCGAAACCATGCGCGGCAAGGGCGGTCTGGTCGAATCGGGCGAACTCGTGATCCGCGAGGCAGGCCTCGACGGCAAGACGCCGGGCCGCGCGCTCTCCACCTCTCTCTTCAGCCGCTGGGTACCGAAATGACCGACGACTATCGAAACGAGGGGCCGCGCCGCGTCGGCCAGGTCAAGGAAGTCACCAGCCTCGCCAATCCCATCATCAAGGACATCAAGGCGCTCTCCCAGAAAAAGGCGCGCGACGAGAGCAAGATATTTCTCGCCGAAGGCCTGAAGCTCGTCATCGATGCGCTCGATCGCGGCTGGACCATCCGCACCCTCGTCTATGCCAAGGCCGGTAAGGGCAAGCCGCTGGTCGAGAAGGTCGCCGCCCGCACCGTTGCCGCAGGTGGCCTTGTGCTGGAAGTCAGCGAAAAGGTCATGTCCTCAATCACCCGGCGGGAAAACCCGCAAATGGTCGCCGCCGTCTTCGAGCAGCGCTGGACGGCACTCAAGGATATCAGGCCGCAGGATTCCGAAACCTGGATCGCGCTCGACCGCGTTCGCGATCCCGGCAATCTCGGCACGATCATCCGCACGGCCGACGCCACCGGCGCCTCGGGCGTCATCCTCGTCGGCGATTGCACCGATCCCTTCTCTATGGAAACCGTGCGCGCCACCATGGGCTCGATGTTCGCGCTGCCGCTCATAAAGACAACGCCTGCCGATTTCCTCAAGTGGAAGAAGACGGTCGACGCCCGTCTCGTCGCGACCCATCTCGCTGGTGCCGTCGACTACCGCACCATCGACTATCGCTCCAAGCCCGTCATCCTGATGATGGGCAACGAACAATCCGGCCTGCCGGATGAGCTGGCTCAGGCCGCAGACAAGCTCGCCCGCATCCCGCAGGTCGGCATGGCCGACAGCCTCAATCTGGCCGTCGCCACTGGCGTCATGCTCTTCGAGGTCCGCCGCCACCTGCTCGCGCTCGATGGAGGCAAGTGACCCCGATGCTGTCAGCCTTCAATCGGCCGCTGCCGGTCATCCTCTTCATCATCGCCGCTCTCCTGCTCGATCAGGCGATCAAATATGCGGTCGAGATCACTCTGCCCATGCAGGAGCTGGTCCCGGTTCTACCCTTCTGGGCGCTTTACCGCACCCACAATCTCGGCGTCGCCTTCTCCATGCTGTCGCATCTCGACGCCTGGTTCATCGTGGCGCTCCGCCTCGTCATCGTCGCCTTCGTGCTCTGGCTCTGGCGCAAGACCGGCCCTGAGCAGCGTTGCGCCCATCTCGGCTTTGCCATGATCATCGCAGGCGCGCTCGGCAATCTCATCGACCGCTTCACCTATGGTTATGTCGTCGATTACATCCTGTTCTACACGCAGACCTGGTCCTTTGCGGTCTTCAATCTGGCGGACAGCTTCATCACCATCGGTGCGATCTGCATCGTCATCGACGAGGTCATCCAGCACCGGAAGCCGAAGCCCGACGCCGAGTGAGGGATAAGCGGAATTTTGTCACTTTCCTGTTGCAGTAAAGTGTTTAAACGCCCGTGACTTGAACGCTGGATTAAGCCGATGAACGTGGATGTGCTCGACCGTGGAATGATGCTGGACGCAGGCCCTGCGACGCGCCCTTCGACCGTGTCCGCCAGCCGCGATCTCCTCGGTCGCATCGGCAATCTGGAAACCCGCATCGCCGGCACAGAACGCGAAATCGACGCCGCCCAGGCCGTGCGCTATCGCGTCTTTGTCGAGGAGATGAAGGCCCAGGTTTCCTTGGAAGACGCCCGCCGTGGCCGCGAGGTCGACAGCTGGGACGCGCTCTGCGATCATCTTCTCGTGCTCGACCGCTCGATCGAGGGCGACGCCGAAGACCAGATCGTCGGCACCTATCGTCTGCTGCGCCACGACGTGGCTATCGCCCATGGCGGCTTCTATTCCGGCTCCGAATTCGGTGTGAACGCGCTCGTCGCCCGCCATCCGGGCAAGCGTTTTATGGAGCTCGGTCGCTCCTGCGTCCTACCGCAATACCGCACTAAGCGCACGGTCGAGCTGCTCTGGCAGGGTTGCTGGGCCTATGCGCTCCATCACCGCATCGACGCCATGTTCGGCTGCGGCTCTTTCCCCGGCACGCAGCCGGAAGAACACGCACTGGCGCTGTCCTTCCTGCATCAGAATGCCGTTGCCAAGGGTGAATGGGCCGTCGACGCATTGCCCCATCTTTACCGCGAGATGGACCTGATGCCTTCGGAAGCGGTCAACCCGCGCCGCGCCCTCTTCGCCATGCCGCCATTGATCAAGGGTTATCTCCGCCTCGGTGCCATGGTCGGCAATGGCGCCGTCGTCGATCAGGCCTTCAACACGACCGACGTGCTGATCATCCTGCCCATCGCCAGCATCTCCGGCCGCTACGTGAACTACTACGGCGCCGACGCCGGCCGCTTCGCCAGCGCCAGCTGACAATCGTCTCTTCTCCCCAGCGGGGAGAAGATCCCGGCAGGGAGATGAGGGGGCGGCGAAGCCGAACCGCAGACCCTCAGGTGTCACCAGTCACCGCGAAACGACACATCCGGCGGGAATGTCTCCACCTACCCCGCCTCGGCAACCATCTGCCACCTCCACCTTCCCGACCCGCAACGCCACCTCCGTCACCATCGGCAGGTCCGCAAGCTCTCTTGGGCTCATGCCGAGCAGCTCCGGATGACCCAACGGATCGTACCGCCAGTCCTTAGCGACCTGATCGCGCGGCCGAACCGCCGTCTTCCAGAAAAGCTTGAACATGGCTTCCCCTAACGCGCGCCTGCTGGACGCGAAGTCGGTTTGAACAGGCCTTGATCCTCTGCTTCCCCTCGATACTTTTCAATTGAGTTTTGACCCGGCCGGCTATAGCTTTTCTATATGAAAAACCTGAACCAGGTGCATCTGAACGGCCTGCGGGCCGTGGAAGCCGTTGCCCGCCTTGGCTCGCTTCAGGCGGCGGCAGACGAACTCGGCGTGTCGGTTGGCGCCGTCAGCCAGCAGGTGATCAAGACCGAGCAGCAGCTCGGCCGAACGCTCTTCGAGCGGACCAGCCGGGGCATGGTCCCCATCGAGACGGCGGGAGGCGTGCTCTCACGTCTTGTGGACGGCTTCCGGCTCCTGTCCGGTGCCGTCGCCTTGGCGCAGAAGACCGACGACAGCCTGCTGACCATCTCTGTTGCCCCCGTCTTCGCCGCCCGTTGGCTCGTTCATCGCATTGCCGCCTTCTCCGCGCTCTATCCCCATATCGGGCTCAGGATCGACGCCAATGACCGGCTGACCGATGCCAGCCAGACGGATGTGGATTTGCGCATTCGGGTCGGTCGCGGCCACTGGCCAGGCTTCAAATCGGAATTGATCCTCGAACAGCGCATCGCACCCGTTTGCACGCCTGTCATGGCGGCGTCTCTCAAGCAGCCCGCTGACATCCTGGACCTTCCCAAGATCATCGACAGCCGGGCCATGTTCACCTGGGATGTCTGGCTCTCAGCCGTCGGCTTGGCCGGCGCGGAGATCAAGGCGCGCCACAGTTTCAGCGAAGCCTCTCTCTGCCTGGATGCGGCGATCGCAGGCCAAGGGGTCATGCTCGCCTGGCAGACTCTCGCCTCTCACCAGTTGCAGCACGGCCAGCTGGTCGCGCCCTTCGGCCCCGCAGTAAAAACCGGCTTCGGCCACTATTTCGTCGTGCCCGAGAATGCGAAGCGGTCGGAAAAGGTGGAGAAGTTCAAGCGCTGGCTCAAGCACGAGCTTGACGGGGATATGGAGCGGCTCGCGAAAGCCGCTCCGGTTTTTGCGTCTTAATCAGCCCGCCGCGTTATAAGCCGCAATCGCCGCCATGTTGACGATGTCGCTGTCCTTGGCGCCCATTTGCGCGATCTGCACCGATTTTTCGAGCCCGATCAACAACGGCCCCATCACGGTCAGACCGCCCAGTTCCTGCAGCATCTTGGTCGAGATCGCTGCCGAATGGATTGCCGGCATGACCAGCACATTGGCCGTGCCCGACAGACGGCAGAACGGATACTGCTCCATCCGGTGCTGGTTGAGCGCAATGTCGGCGCCCATCTCGCCGTCATATTCGAAAGACACGCCGCGACGGTCGAGGATCTTCACCGCCTCGCGGACTCGCTCCGAACGCTCGCCGGTCGGATGGCCGAAGGTGGAATAGGCCAGCAGCGCCACGCGTGGCTCCAGCCCCAGCCGAAGCGCCACGCCGGCTGCCTCTTCGGCGATATCGGCCAACTCATCCGCCGTCGGCATGTCATGCACGGCGGTATCGGCCACCACGATCGTCCGTCCACGGGCCAGCGCCAGCGACACCCCGATCACCCGGTGACCGGGTGCAGTATCGATGCAACGGCGCACGTCTTCAAGGGCGGTCGAATAATTGCGCGTCGTACCCGTCACCATGGCGTCCGCATCGCCCAGCGCCACCATGCAGGCGGCGAAGTGATTGCGGTCGGTGTTGATCAGCCGCTGCGCATCGCGGTGCAGATAGCCTTTCCGTTGCAGGCGTGAGTAGAGATATTCGGTATAGGCCTCGACCCGCGTCGAAAGCCGCGCATTGACCACTTCGATCCCCGGACGGTCGAGATCGATCCCGGCTCGCTCCGCCGTCGCCTTCAGCGGCTCGTCGCGACCAAGCAGGATCGCGGTGCCAAGCCCCTGGTTGACGAAGGCGATCGCCGCCCGCATCACCTGCTCCTCTTCGCCCTCGGCAAAGACGACGCGTTTCGGATGGCTGCGCACATGCTCGTAGATGCGCTGGGTGGCCGCCGCGATCGGGTCGCGACGGGCCGACAGTTCATGGGCGTAGGCACCGAGATCCTCGATCGCCTTGCGCGCCACGCCCGTCTCCATCGCAGCCTTAGCGACAGCAACCGGAATGGCCGAGATCAGCCGCGGATCGAAGGGTACCGGAATGATATATTGCGGCCCGAAACGCGGCCGCTCGCCCTGATAGGCGGCCGCCACATCATCAGGCACGTCTTCGCGCGCCAGATCGGCGAGCGCCCTGACAGCCGCGATCTTCATCGCATCATTGATCTGGATTGCCCGCACATCGAGCGCACCTCGGAAGATGTAAGGGAAGCCGAGCACGTTGTTGACCTGGTTCGGGTAGTCCGAACGCCCGGTCGCCATGATCGCATCGTCGCGGATCGCGGCCACTTCCTCCGGAGTGATCTCCGGGTCCGGATTGGCCATGGCAAAGATGATCGGGTTCGGTGCCATCGAGGCGACCATCTCCGAAGACAGCGCCCCTTTCTGCGAAAGCCCGAACACCACATCGGCGCCCACCATAGCTTCCTTTAGCGTCCGACGGTCGGTCTTCACCGCATGGGCGCTCTTCCACTGGTTCATGCCCTCGGTGCGGCCTTGATAGATCACGCCCTTGGTGTCGCAGAGAATGATGTTCTCGCCGTTGAAACCCATGGCCTTGATCAGCTCGATGCAGGCGATCGCCGCAGCGCCCGCACCATTGCACACGAGCTTGGTCGTCTTGAAGTCGCGCCCGGTCAGCTTGAGCGCATTGATCAACCCGGCAGCCGCGATGATGGCCGTGCCATGCTGGTCGTCGTGGAAGACCGGAATGTCCATCAGCTCGCGCAGCCGGCTTTCGATGATAAAGCAGTCGGGCGCCTTGATGTCTTCGAGATTGATCCCGCCGAAAGAGGGGCCGAGATAACGCACGCAATTGATGAATTCGTCGACATTCTCGGTATCGACTTCGAGGTCGATGGAATCGACATCGGCAAAGCGCTTGAAGAGGACGGACTTGCCTTCCATGACCGGCTTGGAAGCAAGCGCCCCGAGATTGCCGAGGCCCAGAATGGCCGTGCCGTTTGAGATGACCGCCACCATGTTGCCGCGCGTCGTATAGTCGTAGGCTGTCGCCGGATCGGCAGCGATCGCCTTCACAGGCACGGCAACGCCGGGGGAATAGGCAAGCGACAGGTCGCGCTGTGTCGCCATCGGCTTGGTCGGGGTTATCTCGAGTTTGCCGGGACGCCCCTGCGAGTGAAAGTCCAGCGCCTGCTGCTCCGTTACCGAGACTTTCGTCCGGCCGGTGGTCTTCTCGTTTGCCATGCGTCCCCTCACCATCTTGTGGGCAGCGGGCGAACGCCGGCCCATCCTTGTTGTGTTTCCTCGCCTTAAGTCGTTAGTGTCACATCGCATCCTTTTCAAGAAAACATTGAGCCCGTGACGCTATATCAAGCCACCCCGAGTGATGTCCTGAACGTCGCCGAGCTGACCTCGGAGGAGAGCCGCGCCACGGCGACCCCGATGATGGAACAGTATATCGAGATCAAGGCCGCCAATCCCGGCAGCCTGCTCTTTTACCGCATGGGCGATTTCTACGAACTGTTCTTCGAGGACGCGGTCGACGCCGCGCGCGCGCTCGGCATCACGCTGACGAAGCGCGGCCAGCATCTCGGCCAGGACATTCCCATGTGCGGCGTGCCGGTGCATGCGGCGGATGACTATCTGCAGAAGCTGATCTCCCTCGGCTTCCGCGTCGCCGTCTGCGAGCAGGTCGAAGACCCGGCAGAGGCGAAGAAGCGCGGCTCGAAATCGGTCGTCAAGCGCGACGTCGTGCGTCTGGTCACCCCAGGCACGATCACCGAAGAAAAACTCCTTTCGCCCTTCGAATCGAACTATCTGATGGCGCTCGCCCGCATCCGCGGCGGCTCCGCGCCGCAGCTGGCGCTCGCCTGGATCGATATCTCCACCGGCATCTTCCGCCTCGCCGAAACCACAGAAACGCGCCTTCTCGCCGACATCCTGCGCATCGAGCCGCGTGAACTCATCGTGCCCGACACGCTCTTCCACGACGAAGAGCTGAAGCCTGCCTTCGATGTGCTCGGCCGCGTCGTCGTGCCCCAGCCGGGCATCCTCTTCGACAGCGCCAGCGCCGAAGGCCGCATCGCCCGTTACTTCGGTGTCGGAACGCTCGATGGCTTCGGCGCCTTCTCCCGCGCCGAGATTGCAGCGGCCGCAGCCGCCGTCGCCTATGTCGAAAAGACCCAGATCTCCGAGCGCCCGCCGCTCGGCCTGCCCGAACGGCAGAATGCCGCCTCCACTCTGTTCATCGATCCCGCCACCCGCGCCAATCTCGAACTGGTCAAGACGCTGTCGGGTGAACGCAACGGCTCGCTCCTGAAGGCCATCGACCGCACCGTCACCGGCGGCGGCGCCCGTCTGCTGGCCGAGCGCCTGATGTCGCCGCTGACCGATCCGGAGGCCATCTCCGACCGGCAGGATTCGATCGCCCATCTGCTCGCCGATGGGCTGCTCGTCGACCGCCTGCGCGATGCCCTGAAGCGCGTGCCCGACATGCCCCGCGCGCTCTCCCGTCTAGCACTCGATCGCGGCGGCCCGCGTGACCTCGGCGCCATCGTCGCCGGACTTCTCGCCTCCGCCGATGTCGGTCGCCTGCTCGATCCCGCAAGGCTGCCGAAAGAACTCTCCGAGGCCGTCACCGATTTGGCAGCCTTGCCCGCCGATCTCGCCCCGAGCCTCGCCTCTATGCTGGCTGACGAACTCCCGCTCCTGAAGCGCGACGGCGGCTTCCTGCGCGACGGCGCAATCCCTGAACTCGACGAACTCAGAGCGCTGCGTGACCAGTCCCGCCGCGTCATCGCCGGCCTGCAGCTGCAATATGCCGAGGAAACCGGCATCAAGTCGTTGAAGATCAAGCACAACAACGTGCTCGGCTATTTCATCGAGGTCACCGCCGGCAATGCCGGTCCGATGATCGAGGGTGACGAGGCCAAGGCCCGCTTCATCCATCGGCAGACCATGGCCAACGCCATGCGTTTCACCACGACCGAACTCGCCGATCTCGAAAGCCGCATCGCCAACGCCGCTGGCCAGGCCCTGTCACTGGAACTCGCCGCCTTTGATCAGATGGTGAGCCAGGTGGTCGCGGCAGCCGAACCGATCAAGGCCGCTGCGCGCGCGCTCGCCACCATCGATGTCGCATCAGGCCTGGCTGCGCTTGCCGAAGAGCAAGGCTATTGCCGACCGCTGGTCGATGACTCGAGAATGTTCACGATCACCGCCGGCCGCCATCCCGTCGTCGAGCAGGCCCTGCGCCGCCAGGCCGCCAGCCCCTTCATCGCCAATGATTGCGATCTTTCGCCCAATGACACCAAAGGCCCCGGCGCCATCTGGCTGCTGACCGGTCCCAACATGGGCGGTAAATCGACCTTCCTGCGCCAGAACGCGCTGATCGCCATCCTTGCCCAGATGGGCTCCTTCGTGCCCGCCGGTGCTGCCCATATCGGCGTGGTCGACCGCCTCTTCTCCCGCGTCGGCGCCTCCGACGATCTGGCCCGTGGCCGCTCGACCTTCATGGTCGAGATGGTCGAGACCGCCGCCATCCTCAACCAGGCGACCGACCGCTCGCTGGTCATCCTCGACGAAATCGGCCGTGGCACCGCGACCTTCGACGGCCTCTCCATCGCCTGGGCCGCGGTCGAGCACCTGCATGAGGCAAACCGCTGCCGCTCGCTCTTCGCCACCCATTTCCACGAGTTGACCGCTCTCTCGGAAAAGCTCGCCCGCATGTCCAACGTCACCATGCGCGTCAAGGAATGGGATGGCGACGTCATCTTCCTGCATGAGGTCGGCCCGGGGGCTGCCGATCGCTCCTATGGCATCCAGGTCGCTCGCCTGGCCGGTCTCCCTGCCGCCGTTGTCGCTCGCGCCCGCGATGTGCTCACACGCCTGGAAGACAGCGACCGCAAGAACCCGGCCGCGCAGCTCATCGACGATCTGCCGCTCTTCCAGGTCGCCGTTCGCCGCGAGGAGATTGCTAAGGCTGGCCCTTCGAAGGTCGAGGAGGCATTGCGCTCACTCGATCTTGACGACCTGACGCCTCGCCAGGCGCTGGATGCGCTCTATGATCTCAAGAAACAACTTGGCAAGCCTTGATGGGTAGAGTGCCTGTCAAAGGCGCCCGAAAAGCGCTATAGCGCCACCCGAACCGGGCTTATTCCCGACGACTGAGAGAGCATGCCGCGCCCATGGCCCAAGCTGAACTTGCCTTGAACGATCTCCTCGACGTCGAAGCCCTGAAGGCGTCCTGTGAAACGGTCGCCCGCGCACAGACCGGCAACTTGCTGGAAATCCGCGCCAAGCTGCTGCCCGTGCTGAAAAAGGCGAACGCCGACGCCCGCGAAGTGGCACGTCTGAAGCTTTTCGAGGATGGCAGCGGTCTCAACTGCGCCAATCGCATTTCCTGGATCCAGGACCAGCTGATTTCGGTAATCTTCGACATCGCCCGCTTCCATGTCTATCCGAAGGGCGCGGATGGCCTAAGCGTCGCCGCCGTCGGTGGTTATGGTCGTGGCACGCTCGCACCCGGCTCCGATATCGACCTGCTGTTTCTTCTGCCCCCCAAAGCCTCGCCCACCATGCACAAGGCGGTGGAATTCGTCCTCTATCTCCTCTGGGACATCGGCTTCAAGGTCGGCCACGCCACCCGCACCGTCGAGGAATGCATTCGCCTCGCCAAGTCCGACATGACCATCCGAACGGCCATCCTCGAAACCCGCTTCATTTGCGGCGCAGAGACGCTGGTCACCGAGTTGCAGCACCGCTTCGACCAGGAAGTGACGACCGGCACCGCGCCGGAATTCATTGCCGCCAAGCTCGCCGAACGGGACGAACGTCACCGCAAGGCCGGCGACAGCCGCTATCTCGTCGAGCCGAACGTCAAGGAAGGCAAGGGCGGCCTGCGCGATCTCCAGACCCTGTTCTGGATCGCCAAATACAATTACCATGTTCGCGATACCGGCGAACTCGTTCGCCTCGGTGTGCTCTCCCGTCAGGAATGGCGCCTCTTCCAGAAAGCCGACGATTTCCTCTGGGCCGTGCGTTGCCACATGCATTATCTGACCGGCAAGCCGGAAGAGCGCCTCTATTTCGATATCCAGCCGGAAATCGCCAAGAGCCTCGGTTATCAGGCGCGCCCCGGTCTCTCGGCGGTCGAACGCTTCATGAAGCACTATTTCCTGGTGGCCAAGGACGTGGGCGACCTCACCCGCATCTTCTCCGCCGCGCTTGAGGACCAGCAGGCCAAGGCGATCCCCGGCCTCGGCGGCATGATCGGCCGTTTCGCCAATCGCCCGCGCAAGATCGCCGGCGCCAGCGAATTCATCGATGACCGTGGCCGCATCGCGCTCGCCGATCCCGGTGTCTTCAAAAAGGACCCAATGTCGATCATGCGCCTCTTCCATGTGGCGGATCTGAACGGGCTGGAATTCCATCCGGATGCCTTGAAGGCCGTCACCCGCTCCCTGTCGCTGATCGATCATGATTTCCGCGAGAGCGAGGAAGCCAACCGCCTGTTCCTGTCGATCCTCACCTCGCGCAAGGACCCCGGCTTCATCCTGCGTCGCATGAACGAAGCCGGCGTGCTCGGCCGCTTCATGCCGGAATTCGGCAAGATCGTCTCGATGATGCAGTTCAACATGTATCATCACTACACCGTCGACGAGCACCTGATCCGCACGGTCGAGGTCCTCTCCGAGATCGACAAGGGCAAGGCGGAGGAGATCCATCCGCTCGCCAACAAGATCATGCCGGAGATCGAGGATCGCCAGACGCTCTATGTCGCGGTCTTGCTTCACGACATCGCCAAGGGGCGGCAGGAGGATCACTCCGTCGCCGGCGCCAAGGTCGCGCGAAAACTCTGCCCGCGTCTTGGCCTCTCGCCCAAGCAGACCGAAATGGTCGCCTGGCTGATCGACCAGCACCTGCTGATGTCCATGGTCGCCCAGACCCGTGACCTGCATGACCGCAAGACGATCACCGACTTTGCCGAAAAGGTGCAGTCGCTCGACCGGTTGAAGATGCTGCTGGTCCTGACGATCTGCGATATCCGCGCCGTCGGCCCCGGTGTCTGGAACGGCTGGAAGGGCCAGCTTTTGCGCACGCTCTATTACGAGACCGAATTGCTGCTGTCAGGCGGCTTCTCTCAGGTCTCCCGCAAGGAGCGCGCCAAGCACGCCGCCGAGCAGCTCACTCAGGCGCTCGAAGGCTGGAGCCAGAAGGACCAGCGCACTTACACCAAGCTGCATTACGAGCCCTATCTGCTCTCCGTCGATCTCGAAGACCAGGTCCGCCACGCCCATTTCATCCGGGAATCGGACAAGTCGGGCAAGGCGCTCGCCACCATGGTGCGCACCCACCAGTTCCACGCGATCACCGAGATCACGGTACTCTCGCCCGACCATCCGCGCCTGCTGTCGATCATCGCCGGCGCCTGTGCCGCAGCCGGTGCAAACATCGCCGACGCGCAGATCTTCACCACCTCGGATGGCCGCGCGCTCGATACCATCCTCATCAACCGGGAGTTCCCGATTGATGAAGACGAGATGCGCCGCGCCGCCACCATCGGCAAGATGATCGAGGACGTGCTGTCGGGCCGGAAGCGCCTGCCGGAAGTGATCGCGACGCGCTCAAAGGGCAAGAAGAAAAACAAGACCTTCCCGGTCCAGCCGGATGTGCGCCTGTCGAATGCGCTCTCCAACAAGTTCACCGTCATCGAAGTGGAATGCCTCGACCGCATCGGTCTTCTCGCCGAGATCACAGCTGTCCTGTCCGATCTCTCGCTCGACATCCACTCGGCCCGCATCACCACCTTCGGCGAAAAGGTCATCGACACCTTCTACGTGACCGATCTCGTCGGCCAGAAGGTGACCAACGAAAACCGCCAGGCCAATATCGCCAACCGCCTGAAGCCGGTGATGACCGAACAGCCGGACGAGCTGAAGGACAATATGCCCTCGGGCATCATTGCGCCGCCGCCCCGCGCGACCCCGGCGCCGAAAAAGGCACGCGCCTGATATGAGCCTCGTCAAGAAATTCATGACCGTCGGTGGGGCAACGCTCGGCAGCCGCCTCTTCGGCTTCGCCCGCGAAACCCTGATGGCCGCAGCACTCGGCACAGGCCCGGTCGCCGACGTTTTCTACGCCGCCTTCCGCTTTCCCAATCTCTTCCGTCGTCTCTTTGCTGAAGGGGCCTTTAACGCCGCCTTCGTGCCGCTCTTTGCCAAGGAGATCGAGGCAAATGGTCTGGATGGCGCCAAGCGCTTCTCCGAAGAGGTCTTCGGCGTCCTCTTCTCGGTGCTGATGATCCTCACCATCGGCATGCAGCTTGCCATGCCCCTGATCGTCGAATGGATCATCGCCCCCGGCTTCGTCGGCGATCAGGAGAAGTTCGATCTGACGGTGCGCCTCGCCACCGTCATGTTCCCCTATCTCATGTGCATGTCGCTGACGGCCATGCTGAGCGGCATGCTCAACTCGCTGCACCACTTCTTCGCCGCCGCCATTGCGCCTGTCTTCCTCAATGTGCTGATGATCAGCGCGCTTGGATGGGCGCTCTGGACTGGCGCCGATCCCGCCGCCACCGCCTGGGCACTCTCCTGGTCGGTGCTGGGCGCCGGCCTGTTGCAGATGGCGGTCGTCTATCTCGGCGTACGCCATGCCGGCATCCGCCTTGGCTTCAAGCGCCCGCGCTTCACGCCGAATGTAAAGCGCCTGCTGGTCCTTGCGATCCCGGCCGCCGTCACCGGCGGTATCACCCAGATCAACCAGCTGATCGGCCAGGCCATCGCATCCGGCAAGGAAGGCGCTATCGCCGCCCTGCAATATGCGGATCGCATCTACCAGCTGCCGCTCGGCGTCGTTGGCGTCGCGGTCGCGGTGGTTCTTCTGCCGGAATTGGCGCGGGCGCTGAAAAGCGGTCACATGAAAGAGGCCGGCAATCTGCAGAACCGCGCCATCGAATTCGTGCTCTTCCTCACGCTCCCGGCTGCTGCCGGCATCTGGGTTTTGTCGGACGAGATCATCCGTGTGCTTTACGAGCGTGGTGCCTTTTCCGAACAGAACACCGCAGTCGTCGCCTCGATCCTCGCCATCTATGGTCTCGGCCTGCCGGGCTTCGTGCTGATCAAGGCGCTCCAGCCGGGTTATTACGCCCGCGAGGACACCAAGACGCCGATGCGCTTCACCATGGTCTCGGTCGCGCTCAATACCGGCCTCGCCGTCACGCTGTTTCCGACCTTCGAGGAAAGCGGCATCGCGATTGCCGAGGCTGCCGCCGGCTGGACCAATACGGTCCTGCTCTTCTCCGTGCTGCTCTGGCGCGGCCATCTCACCGTCGAGCGGTCGCTGATCACCCGCACGCTGCGCCTCATGATCGCCTCGGCCATCATGGCGGCCATGCTCGTCTATCTGTCGGACCGCTGGTCCGGCTGGCTCTCACCACAGAGCCCGCTGTTCGACCAGTTGCTCGCCCTCGGCGGCCTGATCGCCATCGCAATGCCCGTTTATTTCGGCGTGGCCTTTGCCATCGGCGGTGCCGATCTCGGCATGATCAGACGCAACCTGAAGCGCAAGCCGAAGCCGGCTGCCGAAAACGCGCCGGTTGCCGACGGCAGCGATCAGCAATAGGTCCAGGTCCGTTTCGGCCCGATATCGACATGTACGATGCCGTTGCAATAACGGCCAATGCCGCCAATGCCAGGCGCGGTGCGAGCGGCGGCCACGATCGTCTTTTCCGGGACGCCCGGAACTCGGATATCGGCGGCGAAACAGTGGCTGTGCTGCGACTTGCCTGAGCGCGGACGATGTCCTGATGTGACGATCGGCTTCTTGCCGGTCTTCTTGGCGATATGGGCGAGGATCCCCTTCAACTCGTCCGGAAAGCAGCTGGCGCGAACGCTCACCCGCTGAAGCGTATAGGCGACCGTGGTGTCATGCTTCATGAAGAAGTGACGCTTCTTGGTCTCGACGGCCTCCACGGGAGAGAGAATACCGATGGAAAGCACGCAGCCGAGCGCGACGCGAAACAATGTGCGCATGAGTGACCTTCTGGAATGAGTTTGTTGTTTTTGGCGATCCAGGTCGCCTGCGGAGGTTTTTTATTCCTGCAAATGTGGCAATTTTGGTGCGCCATGCTCATTTGACTATTCTAAAGGTGACTGCGTACCGCGGATGTCCCGGGCGGTTGCACACGAAACCGTTATCTAACTCTCTCGATTCCGGGAGGAAAAAACCGTAGGCGTGACATGAGGCGCCCCTGCGTCACAGTCCGAACCGAAAGCCCCCGTTCATGAGCCGAAACAGCCTTTTTCTCGTCTCTCTGGTCGTCGACACCTATGATCGCGCGAAGGCCTTCTACTGCGATGGCCTCGGTTTCACCTGCGTGGAAGACGTAGGTCAGCCCGAGGGCAAGCGCTGGGTGGTGGTCCGCCCAAGGGGCGGGGAGGGGGCGTCCCTGCTGCTCGCCGAAGCCACGGATGATGCTCAGCGCGCCGCGATCGGCAACCAGACCGGCGGCCGCGTCGGCTTCTTCCTCGAAACCGATGATTTCGCCCGCGATCATCGGCGTTTCCAGACCGCCGGTGCGGTCTTCCAGGAAGAGCCGCGTCACGAGCCCTATGGCACAGTCGCCGTCTTTGCCGATCTCTACGGAAACCTTTGGGATCTGATCGAGCGCAGGAAAGGTTGAAATATTAAGGCGGGTCGGACCCTTGAAGAGATTCTAGTGTCTCTTTTGTCTAGAATTTCCGTGTCTAACGATTGCGGCGACTAAAGACATGATCAACAAAAGTGCCAAAAGATTAAATAAAAATAAATGCAAAAACAGTCCGGTGTACGTGTAATCACCACCAAGTAAATTGGTGATCGTTTTGCATTTTGCTGCGTCACCGCAGGATTTGCCCATGGATGTAAGTCCAAAGAAGAGAAGGAGGCAGATGCCAAAAATTGACGAATATATTAAACATAGTCTCAAGCCTCTAGCTTTGGGCTTCAGATTTGTGATTTCGAACCGCCTAACCATGACTGCGGGGATGAGCACTATCGCGATGGAGGTGATGAGGCCGAGGCAGCATATAATAAAAGCAACACGGTAATTTCCTTCAAAATCAATCTGCATTTGGGAGGCAACAGATGAAACGATTACCGCACTTAGAGCCGGGCCTGCGCACATAGTCGCGCCTGAATATCCTCGCCCCTGTTGGATCTGGACAAAAAGCGCCAGCACAGACGCGACGACGATTAGGAATGAAGCCATCGGAACACTTACCTGAGTCTAATTGAATCGGTTGGTCGCATTGAAGCTACCAGAATTCAGGCTTCTGAGCGCTTGATTGCGCCCCGCGCGCCGTGCATAAGCCGAGACCGACACGATCAGTAGATCGGGCCCTCCACCAGCCTGTTGAGGATAACAATGACTGAGTTCAAGCCGCTGGTTTTCTCCGGCGTACAGCCGACCGGCAACCTCCATCTCGGCAACTATCTCGGCGCCATCAGAAAGTTCGTCGCACTGCAGGAAAACAACGACTGCATCTATTGCGTCGTCGACATGCACGCGCTGACCGCCCAGCTGGTCCACGAGGACATGGCCACCCAGATCCGTTCGATCACCGCCGCCTTCCTCGCCGCCGGCATCGATCCGGAAAAGCATATCGTCTTCAACCAGTCGCAGGTTCCGCAGCACGCCGAGCTTGCCTGGATCTTCAACTGCGTCGCCCGCATCGGCTGGATGAACCGGATGACCCAGTTCAAGGACAAGGCCGGCAAGGACCGCGAGCAGGCCTCGCTCGGTCTTTACGCCTATCCGAGCCTGATGGCCGCCGACATTCTCGTGTACCGCGCAACCCATGTGCCTGTCGGTGACGACCAGAAGCAGCATTTGGAGCTCGCCCGCGATATCGCCATGAAGTTCAACATGGACTTCCACGACAAGATCGTGCCGACCGGCCTCGGCATCGACATCAAGGTCGGCGAAGAGCCTGTTCATGCCTATTTCCCGATGGTCGAGCCGCTGATCGATGGACCGGCTCCCCGCGTCATGAGCCTCAAGGACGGCACCAAGAAGATGTCGAAGTCGGATCCCTCTGATCTGTCGCGCATCAACCTGATGGACGACCAGGACGCGATCTCCAAAAAGATCCGCAAGGCAAAGACCGACCCGGACGCGCTGCCGAGCGAAGTCGACGGCCTCAAGGGTCGCCCCGAGGCGGACAACCTTGTCGGCATCTTCGCAGCCCTTGCCGATCGCTCGAAGGAAGACGTTCTTATCGAATTCGGCGGCCAGCAATTCTCGGTCTTCAAGCCGGCCCTGATCGATCTCGCAGTCAACGTTCTCGCTCCGATCAATGCCGAGATGCGCCGCCTGATGGAAGATCCCGGCCACATCGACGCCGTGCTCCGTGACGGCAGCGCGCGCGCCCGCGTCCGCGCCGAAAAGACCATGAACGAAGTCCGCGACATCATCGGATTCGTGCGATAAGGTCATAAGGATTGCGGGCTGGCATCAGGCCCGCAATCAGCATTCGTTACACCTTACAGCCGGCGGGGTTCTCTATGGTTTCAACACGTCTCTCACGTCTTGAAGGTCACCGCCGCAAGTTCATGGCGGTCATCGACAATACCCCGGAATGCTCCCGCGCCGTCCATTATGCCGGCCGCCGCGCCAAGAATTCCAACGGTGGACTGGTGCTGATCTACGTGATCCCCGACGGTGATTTCCAGCAATGGCTGGGCGTCGAGGAGATCATGCGCGCCGAAGCGCGTGAGGAAGCCGAAGCCGTCATGGCCAAGGCCGCCCAGACCGTTCGGGAAACGATCGGAATCGAGCCGGAACTCGTTATCCGCGAAGGCAGCGCCTATCCCGAGATCAACAGCCTGATCGACGAAGATCGCGATATCGCGATCCTCGTGCTGGCCGCTGGCTCCACCAAGGAAGGTCCGGGCCCGCTCGTCTCGATGATTGCCGGTCGGGGTGCAGCTTTCCCGATCCCGGTCACGGTGCTGCCGGATTCTCTCACGGACGAGGAAATCGACGCGCTGTGCTAAATGGACTTCCTGAGGATCGCGTCTTGAAGATGCGACCCGCAAGGTCTATTTTGGAAATATTCTAATCTTTTGCGGTGCCATCACCGCCCCGGAGACCGCCATGTTCATCCAGACCGAAGCCACGCCGAACCCCGCCACCCTAAAATTCCTGCCCGGCAAGGTGGTGATGCAGACGGGAACCGCGGAATTCCGCGACGCCGAAAGTGCTGCCGCCTCGCCGCTCGCCTCGCGCATTTTTGCGATCCCCGGCGTTACCGGCGTCTTCTTCGGCTATGATTTCGTCACCGTCTCCAAGGACGGCCCGGAATGGCAGCACCTCAAGCCGGCCATCCTCGGCACTATTATGGAGCATTTCATGAGCGGTGCTCCGGTCATGGGTACCGCGTCCACGTCGGCCCAAGTCGATGGCGACGAAGAGTTCTTCGAGGCCGGCGATGAAACCATCGTCGCCACCATCAAGGAACTGCTCGAAACCCGCGTCCGCCCGGCCGTCGCCCAGGACGGCGGTGATATCACCTTCCGCGGCTTCAAGGACGGCAAGGTCTTCTTGAACATGAAGGGGTCCTGCGCCGGTTGCCCGTCTTCGACTGCGACGTTGAAGCATGGCGTGCAGAACCTGTTGCGCCACTTCGTGCCGGAAGTTCAGGAAGTCGAAGCGGTCTGATTGGACCGGTCTGGGGATAGGATGATCGTCCTTGCGATCGATACGGCGGGTGTGGATTGCGCAGCCGCCGTCTTTGACACCAATTCCGGCAAGCTGTTGGCAAGCATCAGCGAAACCATCGGCCGCGGTCATGCCGAACGCCTGATGGCGATGATCGAAGAAGCCCTGAAGAGCGCCGGCCTCAGCTTGAAAGACGTGCAGAAAATCGGCGTCACCGTCGGCCCGGGTTCGTTTACCGGCATCCGTGTCGGCGTCGCAGCCGCCCGGGGTCTGGCGCTGGCCCTCGGCGTGGATTGCGTCGGCGTCTGCACCCTTGAAGTCCTCGCCAGCACGGTGCCCGCGACTGATGCCCCTGTGCTCGCCGCCATCAATGCCCATCGCGACGAAGTCTATGTCCAGGCCTTCCGCAACGGCGTGCCCGAAGACGAGCCTGCCCTCGTGACCTTGGAGGATTTCCTCTCCCGCGCAGCCCGTCCGGGTACGCAGCTTGTCGGCTCGGCTTCAGCCCTGATCGCCGACCCCGAAGCGCAAACCGAACCCGATCATTACCCGATCGAGATCGTCGCCCGCATATCAGCAACGACGAAAGCTCAGGGCAAGGCCAAGCCACTCTATTTGCGCGGACCGGATGCAAAACCGCAGACCGGTTTTGCCGTATCGAGAGCCTGACATGCGCGACAGCCTGTTCTACCGCCAGCCCGAATTCGAAATCGTAGACATGGTGCCGGATCACTGCCGTGCCGTGGCCGAGTTGCATGCCCAGCGTTTTCCCCGTGCCTGGGGGGACGGCGAATTCCTGAGCCTGCTCCTCCAGCCCAACACCTTCGGTTTCGCCGCCTGGCAGACCAACACCCTGATCTTCAAGGCGCCGCTTTCCGGCTTCGTGCTCGCCCGCGAAGTGGCGGGTGAGGCCGAGATCCTGACGATCGCCGTCAGCGACAAGGTCGGCCGTTTCGGCCTCGGCTGGCGCCTGATGCAGGCAGCAGCCCGCGAGGCGAAAAACCGCGGGGGCGAGGCCATGTTCCTCGAAGTGGATGATGGCAATGCCCCGGCATTGGGTCTCTACCGCAAGCTCGGTTTCGAGACGGTCGGCGAACGCCCCGCCTATTACACCGACGACAGTGGTCGCCGGACCTCCGCGCTTGTCATGCGTCGCGATCTTCGCTAACCCGACGATTGCACCAACCGATCATCTGCGGATATGCTGACCTTATGAACGACGCCCTGAAATCGCTGGAAGCGCTCTGTGCCGAACGCGGCATGCGCATGACCGAGCAGCGTCGTGTCATCGCCCGTATCTTGGAAGATTCCGACGATCACCCGGATGTCGAGGAGCTGTACCGCCGTTCCTCCAAAATCGACGCCAAGATCTCGATCTCGACCGTCTACCGCACGGTCAAACTCTTCGAAGATGCCGGCATCATCGAGCGTCACGATTTCCGCGACGGACGTTCCCGCTATGAAACGGTCCCCGAAGAACACCACGATCACCTGATCGATCTGAAGACCGGCACCGTCGTCGAGTTCCATTCGCCCGAGATCGAGGCGCTTCAAGAACGCATCGCCCGCGAACACGGTTTCCGCCTCGTCGGCCATCGTCTGGAGCTTTACGGGATTCCGTTGTCAAAGGACGAGAAATAGCCGATGCAATCCGACGGCGGCAGGTTCGGCCTGGTCAACAGCCTGCGGATCGCCGTCATGGCCGTCGTGCTGTTCCTCGTCTCAATCGTCCTCATCCCGCTGCAACTGCTCGCCCTGCGCTTCGACTGGCGCCTGCGTCGCCGCCTGCCGCGCACCTGGCACCGGATCGCCCTCTACTGCCTCGGCATCCGCGTTCATGCCCATGGAGCCCTCGACCCGCGCCGCCCTCTGATGATCGCCGCCAATCATGCGTCATGGAAGGACATTGTCGTCCTCGGCTCGCTCGCCGACGTTGTCTTCATCGCCAAGACCGAAGTCTCCTCCTGGCCGGTCTTCGGCACGCTCGCCCGCCTGCAAAAGACGATCTTCGTCGTGCGCGAGGAAAAGCGTCGCACGGGCGATCAGGTCAACGAGATCGCCGGTCGCATGGCCGATGGCGAAGTCGTCGTGCTCTTCCCCGAAGGCACCACCTCCGACGGTAACCGCGTGCTCTCGGTCAAGTCCTCCCTTTTCGGCGCCGCTGCCGCTGCTCTGCCGAAGGATGCGGAAGATGCCGTCGTTCACGTGCAGCCGGTCGCCATCGCCTACACCCGCGTCCAGGGCATGCCCATGGGGCGCTACTATCGCCCGATCGCCGGCTGGCCGGGCGATATCGGCCTGGTCCCCCATCTGCTTGGCGTCCTGAGGGCCGGCGCCCTTGATGTCGATGTCACCTTTGGTGAAACCGCAGACTTCCGCCCCGGCGACAACCGCAAGAGCTTGGCCGAAAAAGTCGAGAGCCGTCTGCGCGGCATGCTGCTTGCCCATCTGCGCGGCCGCCATCGCCCTTGATCGCATCCTATGATTTTTCGGTTTAACCGCGCGCCGAAAACCACTAAATAGCCCGCATGACCCAGGACACCGTGACCCTTACCGACCAGCAGGCGCCGGGCGCCAACACGCGCAAGGTCTTCATCAAGACCTATGGCTGCCAGATGAACGTCTATGACAGCGGCCGCATGGCCGATGCCCTGGCGGCCGATGGTTATGCCCCGACGGAGGTCATGGAAGACGCCGATCTCGTCGTCCTCAACACCTGTCACATCCGCGAAAAGGCCGCCGAAAAGGTCTATTCTGCCCTTGGTCGCCTGCGCGAGCATAAGAAGGCCCGGGCCGCCGAAGGCAAGGAATTCATGATCGGCGTCGCCGGCTGCGTCGCCCAGGCCGAAGGCGAGGAAATCTCCCGCCGCGAGCCCGCAGTCGATGTGGTCCTCGGCCCGCAGACCTATCACCGGCTGCCGCAGGCCTTGCAGAAGGCGCGTCTGGGCGAGCGCGTGGTCGACACGGAATATGCGCTGGAAGACAAGTTTGAGCACCTGCCGGATCCGACCAAGGTCATCGGCAAGCCGCGCTCGGTCACGGCCTTTCTGACTGTTCAGGAAGGTTGCGACAAGTTCTGCACCTTCTGCGTGGTGCCCTATACCCGTGGCTCGGAAGTCTCCCGCCCGCTCTCCCAGCTTTTGACGGAAGCCCGTCGCCTCGTCGACAGCGGCGTGCGCGAACTCACTCTGTTGGGTCAGAACGTCAATGCCTGGCATGGCGAGGACGAAAAGGGCAGAGCGATCGGCCTCGGCGATCTTCTCTACCGGCTCGCTGAAATCCCCGGCCTTGCCCGTCTGCGTTACACCACCAGCCATCCGCGCGACATGGACGACCGCCTGATCGAGGCGCATCGCGATCTCCGCATGCTGATGCCCTATCTGCACCTGCCGGTGCAGTCGGGGTCCGACCGGATCCTGAAGGCGATGAACCGCCGCCACAAGGCATCTGAATACGTTGCCCTGATCGACCGCATCCGCTCCGTCCGCCCCGATATTGCGCTCTCTGGCGATTTCATCGTCGGCTTTCCCGGTGAAACGGATCAGGATTTCGAAGACACGATGAATCTCGTGCGCGAAGTGAACTATGCGCAGGCTTATTCGTTTAAGTACTCGACCCGACCGGGAACGCCCGGCGCCGATCTTCCAGATCAGGTCGCCGAGGACGTGAAGACCGAACGACTGGCGCGCCTCCAGGCGTTGCTGCTCGAACAGCAGCAGGCCTTCATGCAATCCCTGGTCGGACGCCAGATGGACGTGCTCCTTGAGAAGCCCGGCCGCATGCCCGGCCAGCTCATCGGACGCTCCCCCTGGCTGCAATCTGTGAATCTTGATGCAATGTCTTCGCAAATCGGTGACATTATACAGGTACGAATCACCGCAGCCGGCCCAAACAGCTTGTTTGCCGAGGTGGCAGAGGGTTAGAGTGAGGGCCTTAACCTGATCCAGGAGCCTGATCGCTTGAACGCAACAGAAGTGGTTTCCTCACCCTCGCGCAACATCAAAACCGCTGCGACCGACGCCAATCACTTCATCTTGACGTTCGAGAACAACAGGCTGGCCAGCGAACTCTTCGGCCAATTTGACCAGCATCTGAAGCTGCTCGAACAGCGGCTGCAGATCGAGGCCCATGCCCGCGGCAATTCCGTTGCCATCACTGGCGAATTGCAGGCGACTAATCAGGCCCGCCGCGCGCTCGATTTCCTCTATGCCCGTCTGCAGAGCGGCGGCTCGGTGGAGGCCTCTGATGTCGAAGGTGCAATCCGCATGGCGGTCGCAGCGGACGACCAGCTGACCTTGCCGACCCTCGAGCGCAAGGCCCGGTTGTCGATGGCCCAGATCTCCACGCGCAAGAAGACGATCGCCGCCCGCACGCCGACCCAGGACGCCTATATGCGCGCCCTTGAACGCGCCGAACTGGTCTTCGGCGTCGGCCCGGCCGGCACCGGCAAGACCTACCTCGCGGTTGCCCATGCCGCCCAGCTTCTAGAGCGTGGCGTCGTCGACAAGATCATCCTGTCCCGCCCCGCCGTCGAAGCCGGCGAACGCCTCGGCTTCCTGCCCGGCGACATGAAGGACAAGGTCGATCCTTATCTCCGCCCGCTCTATGACGCGCTCTACGACATGATCCCCGGCGACAAGGTCGAACGCGCCATCACCGCCGGCGTTATCGAAATCGCCCCGCTCGCCTTCATGCGCGGCCGCACGCTCGCCAATGCCGCGATCATTCTCGACGAGGCGCAGAACACCACCTCGATGCAGATGAAGATGTTCCTGACCCGCCTTGGTGAAAATGGCCGTATGATCATCACCGGCGACCCCAGCCAGGTCGACCTGCCGCGCGGAGTCACCTCCGGACTGGTCGAGGCGCTGCAGGTACTGAAGGGCGTCGAAGGCGTCTCTGTCGTCCGCTTCAAGGACACCGACGTCGTGCGCCACCCCTTGGTTGGCCGTATCGTTCAGGCCTATGACGCCAAATACAAGGTACAGGATGAAAGCGAGCAGGCCGATCCCTGACGGCCCGCCCAGACCCGATATGACGCAATTGGACATACAGATCGCCGTCGAGTCAGACGGCTGGGCCGACGAGACGGCGCTGGAGGCTTTGGCCTCCCGCGTGCTCGGCGCAGCGGAAACCTTTCTCGCCGAGGTCGAGAACCAGCCCTTTCCGGTGCAGCCGACGGAAGTCTCGCTCGTCTTTGCCGACGATGAAATGATCCGCGAGGTCAATGCCGAATGGCGCAACAAGGACAAGCCGACAAACGTTCTGTCCTTTCCCGCGTTTCCCCTCACACCCGGCAAGATGCCCGGCCCGATGCTGGGGGACATCATCATCGCCCGCGAGACCGTGGAGCGCGAAGCCGTCGAACTCGACAAGACGTTCGAGGACCATCTGACGCACCTCATGGTGCATGGATTCCTCCATCTCTTCGGTTACGACCACATCGAAACCGAAGACGCCGAGGAAATGGAAGCGCTGGAGACTCGCATTCTGGCGGAACTTGGCCTATCTGACCCCTATGCGGGGCAGGACCCCATCTGATAGTTTGGACCAATGAGCGACTTTGTGACAAGAACGGCCCCTGAGGCCAATGACGGACCTGAAGGCCCGTCGTCCGACGAGGGCAGTAGTCCTTCGCGAGCGGAAAGCTCGAACCGAAACTCCACCTCTTTCTGGGCTCGTCTCGCCCGCATCATCAAGCCGTCGTCGTCGACGAGCCTGCGCGAGGACCTGACGGTCGCGCTGAAGGCGGATGCGAGCCTGGGTGAGGCCTTCACGCCCGAAGAGCGGGCGATGCTGCACAATATCCTGCGCTTCCGCGAAGTGCGTGTCGAAGACATCATGGTGCCGCGCGTTGATATCGAGGCGGTGGACCAAAGCGTGACGATCGGCGAATTGATGACCATTTTCGAGGTCTCCGGCCGTTCGCGCATGCCCGTTTATGCCGAAACGCTCGATGACCCGCGCGGCATGGTCCACATCCGCGACCTTCTCTCCTATGTCACCAAGCAGGCCCGCAGCCGCCGCCGCGCACCCGCGCGTGCTGCTGTAAACGGCGCCGACAAGGTGGAGAAATCAGACAAGACGGCGAAGGCGAAGATCGATTTCGATCTTTCCCGCATCGATCTGTCCAAGACCGTCGCCGAGGCCGGCATCATCCGATCGATCCTTTTCGTCCCGCCATCCATGCTCGCCTCCGACCTGATGAGCCGCATGCAGGCCGCCCGCACCCAAATGGCGCTGGTCATCGACGAATACGGCGGCACCGACGGCCTCGTCAGCCATGAAGACATTGTCGAAATGGTCATTGGCGACATCGATGACGAACATGACGATGAAGAAGTCATGTTCAGCCGCATTTCCGATGACGTGCTGGTGGCGGACGCCCGAGTCGAACTCGAGGAGATCGCCGAGGCGATCGGCCCCGATTTCGACATCAAGGATCGCCTCGAAGACGTCGACACCCTGGGCGGCCTGATCTTCTCCGCGCTTGGCCGCATTCCGGCCCGCGGTGAAGTCGTGCAGGCATTGCCAGGCTTCGAATTCCATATTCTCGACGCGGATCCCCGCCGCATCAAGCGTGTCCGTGTCACCCGCAAGCGCGCCGCCGCCCGCCGCCGCTCGACCAAGGGCGAGGTCGAACCCCGTAACGACGAGGTCGAAACGGGCAAGACACGCACGCCGGCAAAATCGTCGGCGCCGGCCAAGGCGCCTCCCGCCCAGCCCGCAGAAGCCAAACCCCGTGCCGCGAAGGCGGAGCCCAAGCTACGCCGCAGCAGGCAGGCAACCGCACCTGCGGCACCGGTCGTGGACGAGCCTGAATTACCGGCCGCCACGAATGTGGTTCGTATGCCTGCGGCTGCGGCAACTGCCTCTCCTGCCGCCACGTCCTCATCCCCTGAGAATGGCGACAATTCCGCCTCCGGCGCGTAAAGGCCCCGCATCGTGAAGGCCGCGACATCCGCACGGAAGTTTGAAACACTGCCGGGCGGTTGATTCGCGGTAGCGGAGGGGTGTGCATGGAACGACTGGCCGGCAGGATTTTGCTGCTCGGAGGATGGCGGCGGGCAGGGCTTGCCGTCCTGGCGGGTGCTGTTGGCGCTCTTGCCATGCCGCCATTCGGCATCTTTGCAGCCATGTTCGTCTCCTTCACCCTGCTTGTCTGGCTTCTCGATGGCTTGACTGGGAATCCAGAACGCAGCGGAACCCTCAATCTGAGCGCCGCCTTCGTCACCGGCTGGCTCTTTGGCCTCGGCTATTTCGTCGCCGGTCTCTGGTGGCTGGGCAATGCGCTCTTGGTCGATGACAGCGGCTTTGCCTGGGCAATCCCGCTTGCCGTCCTCGGTCTGCCGGCCATGCTCGCCATCTTCTACGGCTTTGCCACCATGCTCGCCCGTCTCGTATGGTCCGACGGCATGGGCCGCATCGCGGCACTGGCCTTCGGCTTCGGCCTTGCCGAATGGCTGCGCGGCACGGTCGCCACTGGTTTTCCCTGGAATGCCATCGGTTACGCCGCCATGCCCGTGCCGCTGATGATGCAGTCGAGCTATGTGCTCGGCCTTTTCGGGGTGACGGCACTGTCGGTCTTCGTCTTTGCCGCACCCGCTCTGCTCGGCACCCGCCGGGGTTTGCTGCCCGGCCTCCTGATCGCCGTACTCCTCTCGGTAGCACATCTGGGATATGGCGGCTGGCGGCTTTATCTCGCTCCATCAGACACGGGAGAGCGGAAGCAGATCAGCGTCCGCCTCGTTCAGCCGGCCATCGACCAGGCGCAGAAGATGGAGAATTCCGATCGCGTCGGCATCTTTGAGAAACACCTGGCGCTCACATCGGCCCCCCCGCCCGAGGGTCGGAAAAGACCGGACGTAATTGTCTGGCCGGAAACCTCCATACCCTTCATCCTCACCGAAAATCCGGATGCCCTGGTCCGCATCGGCGACGTGCTTCAGGATGGCCAGGTGCTGATCACGGGTGCGGTGCGTGCCGAGGAACGCGGCGCGGGCCTGCCGCCGCTCTATTACAATTCCATCTACATGATCGACGACAAGGGTCAGATCCTGTCGGCCAGTGACAAAGTGCATTTGACGCCGTTCGGCGAATATGTGCCCTTCGAGGATGTGCTGCGCCGCTTCGGCATTGAAGAACTGATCAGCCTGCCCGGCGGCTTCTCGCCCGCCGCCAGCCGGTCGCCGCTCACTCTTCCATCGGGCATCTCCTTCTATCCGCTGATCTGCTACGAGGCGATTTTCCCGGGCGAAATCCCTGCGGATCTAGCGGGCGCAAACGCCATCCTCAACATCACCAATGACGCCTGGTTTGGCGCGACGCCCGGCCCCTACCAGCACTTCCTGCAATCCCGCTTGCGGGCGGTGGAGCGCGGTGTACCGCTCTTGCGTGATGCCAATAATGGTATTTCTGCCGTGATTGATGCTCATGGTGAGGTAGTGGACGGCCTGGCTCTGAACGCATCGGGCGCAGTCGATGCAACCCTGAGCATAGCTTCTGTGCCGAAATGGAACAATTTAGACCACAACCTAAACTTTTGGTTGATCCTGGGATCCCTTGGTTTCGTGGCGTCCATTTCTAGTCTGGGTTTTATTAGGCGAATGAATTGACCAAAAACCCCTAAAATTGCATAGTGGCTCCGACCGTGAGTCTGAAAGTATGCTGGAAGATCATCGACGACGGGTACAACGTATCGTAATGGTTGGGCGGGCATGGGGTTATGGTCGAAACGCCAACACATTTGTCAGGACGACATTAATGATCGAGAACAAGAAGAAGCCGAACCCGATTGACATCCACGTGGGTAGTCGGATTCGCCTTCGTCGCACGATGCTTGGCATGAGCCAGGAGAAGCTTGGTGAAAGCCTCGGCATCACATTCCAGCAGATTCAGAAATACGAGAAGGGGACCAACCGCGTTGGTGCAAGCCGCCTTCAGAATATTTCAAATATTCTGACCGTCCCGGTTTCTTTCTTCTTTGAAGATGCGCCGGGCGAGAATGCTTCTTCGTCAACCGGCATGGCCGAAGCCTCCAGCTCCAACTACGTCGTGGACTTCCTGTCCTCGTCCGAGGGCCTGCAGCTCAACCGGGCTTTCGTCAAGATTGCCGACCCCAAGGTCCGCCGCAAGATCGTCGATCTGGTCAAGGCACTCGGAGCCGAAGCCGATACCGAGTGATCGGTCATCGAACTTGGCGAAAAAAAGCGGTCCCCCCGGGCCGCTTTTTTTGACCCGTAGGGAAAAGTTTACTCACATAAAGATATATTTATGTGGTTGTGTTCTTGTCATGGAAACTTGAACTGGGTAACGATGCCGCCATCCATACTTTGAGGGGAATCCCGATGCGCGCCAACTATCTCTTCACCAGCGAATCCGTATCCGAAGGTCATCCGGACAAGGTTTGTGACCGCATTTCCGACGAGATCGTCGATCTCGTCTACCGGGAAGCGGCCAAGACCGGCGTCGATCCCTGGACAGTGCGCATCGCCTGCGAGACCCTCGCCACCACCAACCGCGTCGTCATCGCTGGTGAAGTTCGCCTTCCGCCGAGCCTGATGAAGACCGACAAGAACGGCAACGAGGTCATCAACCCCGCCAAGTTCAAGTCCGCCGCCCGCAAGGCGATCCGCGACATCGGCTACGAGCAGGACGGTTTCCACTGGAAGACCGCCAAGATCGACGTGCTCCTGCACTCCCAGTCCGCTCACATCGCCCAGGGCGTCGACAAGGCTGCCGATAGCTCCAACAGCGAAGGCGCCGGCGACCAGGGCATCATGTTCGGTTACGCCTGCAAGGAAACGCCGGACCTGATGCCGGCCCCGATCTATTACGCCCACAAGATCCTGCAGCTCCTGTCGACCGCCCGCAAGAAGGGCGAAGGGGATGTTGGCAAGCTCGGTCCTGATGCCAAGAGCCAGGTGACCGTCCGTTATGTCGACGGCAAGCCGGCCGAAGTCGCCTCGATCGTTCTCTCGACCCAGCATCTCGACGAGAGCTGGGATTCGAAGAAGGTCCGCCAGGTCGTCGAACCCTTTATCAAGGAAGCGCTCGGCGAATTGAAGATTGCCGACGACTGCGCCTGGTACATCAACCCGACCGGCAAGTTCGTCATCGGCGGTCCCGATGGTGACGCGGGCCTCACTGGCCGCAAGATCATCGTCGACACCTATGGCGGTGCAGCGCCTCACGGCGGTGGCGCCTTCTCCGGCAAGGACACGACGAAGGTCGACCGTTCGGCCGCCTATGCCGCCCGTTACCTTGCCAAGAACGTCGTTGCCGCCGGTTTCGCCGATCGCTGCACGATCCAGATCTCCTACGCGATCGGCATTGCCCAGCCGTTGTCGATCTATGTCGACCTGCACGGCACCGGCAAGGTCACCGAGGACGAGGTCGAGGCCGCCATCCGCAAGGTCATGGACTTGTCCCCGTCCGGCATCCGCCGCCATCTTGACCTGAACAAGCCGATCTATGCTAAGACGTCAGCCTATGGCCACTTCGGCCGCAAGGCTGGCCGCGACGGGTCCTTCTCCTGGGAGAAGCTCGATCTGGTCAAGCCGCTCAAGGACGCTCTCAAGGCTTGAAGGCAATATGACGGACGCGGAACGCAAGACGAGGTCGACCGAGGCATTCTTCGGTCGACGCAAGGGCAAGCCGTTGCGCGAGCAGCAGGTCGGGCGCATGGAGACCATCCTGCCCGAGCTCAAGGTCGATCTCGGTACGGCGGCTCCTGCTGACCTGAAATCGCTCTTCCCAGTACCCGTCGAAAGGCTCCGTCTCGAAATCGGCTTCGGCGGTGGCGAGCATCTCGTTCACCGCGCCCGCACCAATCCCTCCACCGGCTTCATCGGCGTCGAACCCTTCGTCAATTCCATGGCAAAGCTCCTCGCCGTCGTGGAGGCCGAGGGGTTGAAGAACATCGCCGTCTATGACGATGATGCCGTGCAACTGTTGGATTGGATGCCCGAAGGCCAGATCGACCAGATCGACCTTCTCTACGCCGATCCCTGGCCGAAGAAGCGCCACTGGAAGCGACGCTTCGTCTCGCAGGTCAATCTGGAGCGTTTCCATAAGGTCTTGAAGCCCGGCGGCACCTTCTGCTTCGCCTCCGATATTGACACTTATGTCAACTGGACGCTGCAGCATTGCCGCGATCACGGGGGCTTCGACTGGACGGCGCGCAATGCCAGTGACTGGCTCTCACCCTATGAGGGCTGGCCGGGTACGCGTTACGAAGCCAAGGCCCGTCGCGAAGGCCGGTCCTCGGCCTATCTCACCTTCATCCGCCGCTGATCAGCCTCGTTAGAGGCCGACACCATCCAGTCTGGCGTCTCGCTCAATGCAGCGAAACGGTTTTCAGATCGTCTTCGGCTGCCTTGAAGAAGGTGCTCGAACGGTTGTCTGTCAAAAGGATCGGCGTGCCGTCTGCGGCAAACAGGGCCCAGAGGTCCAGAGTCGGATCGATCTCCGGCGCTTCCGGAAAGCAGCGCAACACTTCGTCCGATTTCATCTTGCGAATATAGCCCACTTCGCCGGCTCCGAGATGAGCCAGTTCGGATTGCGTCAGGCGGGCTGAAGCTTCTTTCATTAACATTCCGAGCCTCCACATGCGGGGGAGAGGCGGCAAACCATGCCGCAATCCTCATTGTGCGGCGGAGATGTTAATTTTCCTTACCAGATGGACCGGTGCCATGCGGATGATTTCGATCGAAAGCAGGCCGTTGCGCAAACTCGCCCCGGTCACCTCCATACCCTCTTCCAGCCCGAAAACGCGCTGGAATTGCCGGGCTGCAATGCCCCGGAAGAGGAAGTCCTGCTCCTCGCGCTCCGCCTGCCGGCCGGTGATCGAAAGCTGCCCGCCCTCAACCGTCACATCCAGTTCGTCTTCGGTGAAGCCGGCGACGGCAAGGGTGATTCGCAGCCGGTCCTGCCCCTTTTCAGGGGGCAGCCTTTCGATGTCATAGGGCGGATAGCCGTCACTGCCTCTTGGCCGGCGAAGGGGAACCTCCTCGGCGAGACTGAATGTGATGATCAACCCGTCAGTGGGCAGTCGGCTCCGGCTCATGCTATCCTCTGCTTGGCATCACCGGCTCAGGAGGCCGGTTTCCATCGCCCCGAATATGGGGAGCTTCGCGCGGCGCGACAAGCGGTGGAATGCTTGACAAACGCCATCCGGACCGCCAAGCCTCGCGCTTTCGACATCAGGACACCCCATGACAGAACCTCGGAAAATCATTATCGACACCGATCCGGGCCAGGACGATGCAGCGGCCCTTATGCTCGCCTTCGCAAGCCCGGACGAACTGAACCTTCTCGGCATTACCACGGTCGCCGGCAATGTGCCGCTCTCCTATACGAGCCGCAACGCCCGCATCGTCTGCGAACTCTGCGGCCAGCAGGACCGCGCCGTCTATGAAGGCGCCGAGCGGCCGATGGTACGCCCCCTCGTTACCGCCGAGCATGTGCATGGCAAGACCGGCCTCGATGGCGCGGTTCTCCCCGAGCCGACGATGACGGTGCGGCCTCAACATGCCGTCGATTTCATCATCGACACCATCCGCCGCGAGCCGGCAGGCACAGTCACGCTCTGTACGCTCGGTCCGCTCACCAATATCGGTCTGGCCCTCGAAAAAGCCCCCGACATTGCGCCACGCGTCAAGGAACTGGTCATGATGGGCGGCGGCTTCTTCGAAGGCGGCAACATCACGCCGGCCGCCGAATTCAACATCTATGTCGATCCGCATGCGGCAGCTGCCGTCATGGGCTCCGGCATCCCTGTCACCATGATGCCGCTCGACGTTACCCATCAGCTGATGACGACCAAGGCCCGCGTCGCCCGCATCGCCGAAATCGGCACGAAGCCCGCCGCAACCATGGTCGAGTGGCTGCAGTTCTTCGAGCGCTTTGACGAGGAAAAATACGGCTCCGACGGCGGTCCGCTGCATGATCCGACAGTCATCGCCTACCTCCTGAAGCCGGAGCTCTTCGGCGGGCGGCACTGCAATGTCGAGATCGAGCTGCAGTCCGAACTGACGGTTGGCATGACCGTCGTCGATTGGTGGCGCGTCTCCGGCCGCAAGCCGAATGTCCAGGTCATGCGCGAAGTCGATGCCGACGGTTTCTTCGATCTGCTCATCGAGCGTTTCGCCCGCCTCTGAGGGCGCCGCCCATGTCATTGCCTGAGCTGAAATGCAAAGGGCCGCCAAAGTCTGGCGGCCCTTTCTCGGTTTTGAGCAGATAGTTCAGAGGGTCTCAGAACTCTTCCCAGCTGTCGCCGCCCGATGACGCACCGCCGGAGGCGGCGACTTTGCGCGGTGCAGGCTGGTAGGCAGGCGTCTTGGGCGCCGCCGTGACCGGAGCCCCCGATGGCCGCCGCATGATCTCCGCCGTGCTCCGCAGCGAAGTCGTGGCATGCGCGCTGCCGCTGACCTGGAACCGCGCGACGAGATCCCGCAGATTGTCGGACTCGCTGCGCAGCGCCATGCTGGCTGCCGTTGTTTCCTCGACCATCGCCGCATTCTGCTGCGTCACCTGGTCCATCTGGTTGACCGCCGAATTGACTTCCTTGAGGCCGGACGCCTGTTCGCTGGCCGAGGCGGAGATCTGCAGGATCAGGGCGTTGATCTGCATGACCTGATCGGAGATCTTCTGCAGGGTTTCGCCGGCCTGGCCGACCAGCTCGACGCCGTCCTTCACCTGTGCGCCGGATGCGTTGATCAGCGCCTTGATCTCCTTGGCCGCATTGGCAGACCGCTGGGCGAGCTCGCGGACTTCCTGGGCGACGACGGCAAAGCCCTTGCCGGCTTCACCCGCACGGGCGGCCTCCACCCCGGCATTGAGCGCCAGGAGGTTCGTCTGGAAGGCGATTTCGTCGATCACACCGATGATCCGCGAGATCTCCAGCGACGACTGCTCGATGCCATGCATCGAGGCGACCGCCCGTCGGACAACCTCACCGGATTTCTCCGCATCCTGAACGGCAACGCTCACCGTATTGGCCGCAACGCCGGCATTGTCGGCGCTCGAATTCACCTGCTCCGTCAGCTCGTTCAGCGCGGCTGCCGTTTCTTCGAGGCTGGCGGCCTGCTGTTCGGTCCGCTTCGAGAGATCGGCTGCACTTTCCGAAATCTCGCTCGTCCCGGCGCTGATGTTGACGACGCTCGTGTTGACCGATGCGATCGCCTGTTCGAGTGTCGCGACGGCGCCGTTGAAGTCGCGCTTCAGGGCGGCGTATTCCCCGGGAAACTCCTCGGCAATCCGGAAGGTGAGGTTGCCGCGCGACAGCTCAGCCAGACCGTTGCCGAGGGCGGAGACCACGTGCTGCTGCGTCGCCGATGAGGCGGTGCGTTCCTGCTCGTTGCGACGGCGTTCGCCTTCGGCTTCGTTGCGCTGTGCATCCGCTTCGGCCGCCAAAACGCGGCTTTCAGCCAGGCGATGGCGGAACCCGTCGAGCGCCTTCGCCACCATGCCGATTTCGTCCTGGCGATCCTGGTTCGGTACGCTATCGTCATAGCGGCCGGTGCTCAGAACAGTGACGCTGTCGACGAGCCCGGAGAGAGGCTTGCGAACGAAGCTGCGCACTGCCAGGTAGAGTGCGGTCATCACGGCAAAGAGCACGATGAAGCCGCCGATGATCATCATGTAGGTCTGCGACTGCACCGGCGCGCTGATCGCGGCATGGGGAACATCCACGAGGATAACCCAGTTGGCGTTCACGTCGGGCAGCGAGAACGGATAGACCACACGGTCGAAGGAGGCGTCGCCCTCGCCGAGATTCTTGACGATGCCGCCGGTCAGAGACGTCAGGGACGACTTGACGAGGTCTGCACCGGCGCCGTCATAGTTCTTCATTTTCAGGTCGGGCGTCGGAGCGACGATCCATTTGCCGGTCTGCGAGAGCAGCGTGACGCGGCCGGTTTCGAACGGATGGAGCTTGTTCAGCTTGTCGGCCATGGCTTTAAGCGAAATATCGACGCCACTCACGCCGATCAGCTTGCCGCCTGCCATCACCGGATAGGCGATCGAGGTCATCGCAGTGTTCTCACCGGTGGTCGATTCCGCATAGGGCTGCGTGATCGCGCCCTTGCGGCTCTTGGCAGCCAGCGAATACCACTCGGCATCGTAGCCAGAATCGAAGGTCGAGAAGGTGAAGCCGCCGTCCTTGCTCTTAGTCCAGTAAGGATTGAATGCGCCATTCTTCGCAGAGCCGGTCTCCGTGTTGCCGGCCAGGTTCGGTGACTGGCCGTCAAAGGCGTTCGGCTCTTCGCCAAACCAGCTGCCGAACGCAAAGGCGTTCTGTTCGAGATTGGCCTTCAACACGTCGACGACGGATTTGCGGTCGAGATATTTGCCCTCCTGTGCGCGTCCGATCACGCCAGCCATGGATCGGGCAGCGCCTGCGAGTTCACCCACCGAGCCGGCCACATCCGTGGCGATAGCCTTCGCTTCGGCCTGCGCCTGGGCCATCGTCAGGGCTTCGACGCGTTCGCGAGTCTGGAGAATGAGGAAGAGGTTCGAGACAAAAAGGACGGTCGCGATGGCGGCACCCGTCACAAGTATTAGTTTGGCGGCCAACGACTTCATTGAAAAAATGGACATTGCTACCTCGGGGTCACATGAAAGATGACGGCATTGGAGGCGCGTGATGCGTTCGCAATGCTGGAACATGCTCCATCATGGAGGCACGGGCACAAGCAACCAGCCGCGAAAGGGTTGGCTTCGACGGCAAAGATGAATCGCCAATCCTAAATATTGATTAAAGACAGAAAGGTGGAAAAGCCTGAAAAACAGCGCTTTTCCGGATGTTTTCGATCGCCAGGAATCTCTGAGACGTTTTATGTCCTGGCCGCGACATCCGCCGCCAGGGGGATCGACGGTTGGGCACCGGCCGTCAGGCAGGCCAGCGACCCTGCCACCGCCGCCCGGCGAAGTGCCGCGCCGAAGCCCAGTCCTGCATCGAGGCTTGCGGCAAAATAGCCGCAGAACGTGTCCCCGGCGCCCACGGTGTCCATCGGCTCGATCTTCAGTCCCTGCGCCTTGTGCAGCATGTCGCCTTCGGCGGCGATCACGCCTGCAGCACCGAGCGTGATGATCAGCACCTGCCCGGTCTCGCGATGCATGGCAAGCGCCGTCTCTTCCCGTTCGGCAGCGCTCAGCCCCTGGCGCCCCGCCAGCAATTCGAATTCCGTCTCGTTGGCAATCACAACGTCGGCGAGCTTCGCCAGCGTCGAGGCTTCTGCCGTCAGTGGCGCCAGGTTGAGAATTGTCCGGACACCGGCGCTCTTGGCAGCATTAAGGGCCGCTTCCACCGCCGGAGCCGGCACTTCCAGCTGCAGCATCAGCGTATCACCGGCCTTTAGAGCCGAAACGGCGGCTTCAGCCTGCCCGGCATCCACGGTGCCATTGGCACCGGCCACCACCGCGATCATGTTTTCGCCGTCCCCGCCCACCAGGATCAGCGCCGTACCAGTCGGCCCGTCCACTGTTTTGACGCCCGTGAGGTCGGTTCCCGCATCTTTGAGAAGAGACAGCGCCGGCGCTGCAAATTCGTCACGGCCGACAGCGCCCACCATCAGGACATCGGCACCGGCGCGGCGGGCGGCCAGCGCCTGGTTCGCACCCTTGCCGCCGGCAGCCGTCGCAAAACTCGTGCCCGCCACCGTTTCACCAGGAACCGGCAGGCGTGGCGTGGTGGCAACGAGATCCATGTTGATGGAGCCGAAGACGGTGATCATGAGCGCGCGAGCCTCCCTAAAGCAATTCCAGAGCATGAAGGGCGACGCTGACGGCGCCGGATCTGCTCCGGGGTGTTGCGCTCTTGTGGACCAGCCCGTCAGTCCTCGTCAACAACCCTGAGCTTGAGAAGCCCGGTCCGGCTTTCCACTGCCCGTGGCGAGGCGTCGGCAGGGTCCACCGCGCCACCCGGCACCTCGAATTCCATCGCCTCGATCTTGGCGCCGCGTTTGGCCAGCTTGTCGGAGGAGGTGATGATCTGCTCGACATCCTTCTGCGCCGCCAGAAAATGGCTCTGCAACTTGCGTGTCCGGTCGTCCAGCCGGCCGAGGTCCTCCATCAACCGGACCACCTCGCCCTGGATCAGATGCGCCTGTTCGCGCATGCGCTGATCCTTGAGCACCGCCTGGATCACCTGGATCGACAGCATCAGCAAAGACGGCGAGACGATCACCACCCGCTGGCGATGCGCCTTCTGCACCACGCCTTCGAAATTCTCGTGGATCTCGGCAAAGATCGATTCCGACGGCACGAAGAGAAAGGCCATCTCCTGCGTCTCGCCCGGCAGCAGATATTTGTCTGAGATATCCTTGATATGCACCTCGATGTCGCGGCGGAACTGCTGGCTCGCGACCTTTTTGTGCTCCGGCGTCTCCCCGTCGCGGATCGCGTTCCAGGCCTCCAGCGGAAACTTCGCGTCGACAACCAGCGGCGGCGAATTATTCGGCATACGGATCGTGCAGTCCGGCCGCGATCCGTTGGAAAGCGTCGTCTGGAATTCATAGGCCCCCATCGGCAGCCCGTCGGCAACGATCGTCTCCATCCGCGACTGGCCGAAGGCGCCACGCGTCTGCTTGTTGGAGAGGATCGCCTGCAGCCCGACCACATCCTTAGCCAGCGACTGGATGTTGTTCTGCGCTGCATCGATTACCGCCAGCCGCTCCTGCAGCGTGCGCAGATTGTCATGCGTGGATTTCGTTTGCTCGGTAATCGTCGTCCCGAGCCGATGCGTCATGCCATCCAGCCTTTGGCTGATCGATTGGTTCAGCTCCGCCTGCCGGCTCCCGAACACTTCGGCCATCGTCGCCAGCCGCCCCTGCATCTCCGCCTGTGCCTTGAGAAGCTCCGCTAGCCGCGCCTCCGCCGCCTCGTCGCGCCGCAGCGTTTCCTCCATCATCTGCGCCCTAAGGTTCGCCGACCGTCGCGCCGCAGCGATCAAGGCGATGATGGGAAGGGCGAGCAGCACCGCCGCGAGCGCCAGCAGGAATCCAGGTCCGAGCGTGACGGAGCCGATAGTGATCGCGGGAAGATCTTGAATGTTCATGGCAAGACTATATCCGATTCGACCGGACGGACCAGATCAAAGAGTGAACGCGCCGCCAGCCTCGGGGTAATGGACGCAAAAGCTGAAATTAAGTTTGCGGTCAAATTGACAAATGGCAAGGGTGGGAGCGGTGGCTACCCAAAAACATCTGCTCACAACTGCACGCTGCAAATTTCGTCAATTTTAGAAACTCCACATTTACCATTTGGGGTATTCCTTAATAAGGCATGGCGATATTGCCATGACCCTTCGGATGGAAAGACTAAGATGGTATCGGCGAGTGATAATGCGGATCTGAAGAACCGCCTGCGATTTCTGGGATTGGACGATAAAGGGCGTGATACCCTGCGCCGAATGGGTCCGCTAATTCGAGCCAATATTGGGACCGCCCTTGAAATCTTCTACGATAAAATCCGAAAGGTGCCTGAGACCGCAGCTTTTTTTCGTAGCGAAGATCACATCCGCAGTGCCAAGAGTCGTCAGGAAGACCATTGGGGCATCGTCGGCACGGCGGAATACACCGACAGCTATGTCGAGGGTGTCACCAAGGTCGGCAAAGCCCACGCCCGCATCGGTCTTGAGCCGCGCTGGTATATCGGCGGTTATGCGCTGGTGCTCGAACAGCTGATCCACGCAGTCTCCCGCGACCGATGGCCGAGCCGCTTCGGCCGGCAGAAGGCGCCACAACTGGCCGACGAGATTTCCGTCGTCATGAAGGCCGCAATGCTCGACATGGATTACTCCATCTCTGTCTATCTCGACATCCTGGCCGCCGAGCGCAAGCAGGCAGAAGAGACAAGGCTGCGCACCGAGGCTGAACAGGCAACCGCGCTCGCCGCCCTGCGGGCCGTCCTGACCAAGCTTGCTGCAGGCGACCTCGAAGCCCGACTGCCGGACGATTTGCCCGCCAATTTCGCCGAGATGGCGCGCGACTACAATGCCTCTGTTGATGCCCTTCGCGCTACGATCGGTACGGTTCGCAGCTCCGCCGACGAGATCTTCAAATCCACGTCCGCCATCGCAGAGGCAACCGACGACCTCGCCCAGCGCACCGAGCAGCAGGCGGCAGGTCTTGAGGAAAGCACTGCCGCCCTGCACGAACTCACCCAGAACGTGACGCTTACCGCCGATGGCGCCCAGAAGGCAGCTCAGGTCGTCGGTGTTGCGCTTGATGAGGCGCGTGTCTCCGAAGAGGTCGTCTCCCGGGCCGTCGATGCCATGGGCGCCATCGAAAAATCCTCCGATGCCATCTCCAAGATCATCGGCGTCATCGACGAAATCGCCTTCCAGACCAACCTGTTGGCCCTCAATGCCGGTGTTGAGGCCGCCCGCGCCGGCGAGGCCGGTCGTGGCTTTGCGGTTGTCGCCCAGGAAGTCCGCGAACTTGCCCAGCGTTGCGCCAATGCTGCCCGCGAGATCAAGAGCCTGATCTCCCAGAGTTCGACCCAGGTCAATTCCGGCGTCGGCCTCGTCAACAATGCCGGCGATGCCTTGAAGCAGATCATCGTGCGCATCGGCGAGATCAACCAGATCGTCGGCACGATCGCGGCCGCAGCAGCCGACCAGTCGGGCGGCCTGCGCGAGGTCAATACCTCGATCGCCTCCATGGACCAGATCACTCAGCGCAATGCGGCGATGGTGGAGGAAACCTCCGCCCAGACTGCGACGCTCGGGGAAGAGGCCGAACGCCTGCTCGCCGCCCTCCAGGGTTTCCGGATCCAGAACGCGCATGCCCATGCCCAGAGCCACACGTCTGTTCGTCGCCATCAGCCGGCGGATCGGAGGATGGCGGGTTGACCGCCAGCGCCGGGGCGAAGTGGAACAATTCGCCCCGGCGTTTAGCTTCTGTTTAGGAAACCGTGACAGGTCTGATTGACGACGATCAATCCCTCAGCCTCGCGTTGGTATCATGCATCAGAAATCGAACACCGATCTGTCCGAACGCCTCGACTTCCTGGAAATCGACCAGAAGACGCGCGACACCTTGGGAGAGCTGCGTCCGACCATCCACGATGTCATGGGGCCGGCGCTCGACAAGTTCTATGCCAAGGTCGGCAAGACGGCTAAGATGGCCAGTTTCTTTCGCGACAGCGCCCATATGAACGGCGCGAAGAACGCCCAGATCGGCCATTGGGACAAGGTCGCCAAGGGCGGCTTCGATGAGGATTATGTGCGCGGCGTCACCGCCGTCGGCAAGGCCCATGCCCGCATCGGGCTGGAGCCGCGCTGGTATATCGGCGGCTATTCCATGCTGGTTGGCGAACTGCTCTCCGGCGTGCTCGTCAAGCATTGGCCCTTCCCGTTTGGCAAGCGCCATGCGGAAGCCCTGGCCGAGAAGATGAAGGCTCTCGTCAAGGCCGCCATGCTCGATATGGACTATGCCATCTCTGTCTATCTCGATGAGCTGGAAACCAGGCGCAAGGCGCTGGAAGAGGAGCGGGCCCGCTTCGAGGCCGATCAGGCGATCGCCATGGAGCATCTGCGCCGTGGCCTGGAATCGCTCGCCCGCAGCGATTTCGAAACCCGCATGACGACCGACCTGCCGGAAAACTTCAAGGAAATGGCCGGCTATTACAACGACACGGTCGACAAGTTGAACGTCTCCTTCGCCGCCATCCGCCGCGCCTCGGAAGAAATCCTCGGTGGCACCGATGCCATCGCCCATGCATCGAGCGAACTTGCGAGCCGCACCACCCGCCAGGCTGCCGGCGTCCAGCAGAGCTCCACCGCACTCCAACAGCTTTCCGTCAGCGTCAGCCAGACGGCCGCCAATGCCGAGCGCGCATCGGCCGCCGTGCGCGAAACCCAGCAGCAGGCCCAGACCTCGGGCACCGTCGTCTCCCGCGCCGTCAACGCCATGGACGCCATCGAGAAATCCTCCACCGAAATCTCCAAGATCATCGGCGTCATCGATGAAATCGCCTTCCAGACAAACCTTCTCGCCCTGAACGCCGGCGTTGAAGCCGCCCGCGCCGGGGATGCCGGCAAGGGTTTCGCCGTCGTTGCCCAGGAAGTCCGCCAGCTCGCCCAGCGCTCGGCCGATGCCGCCAAGGAAATCAAGCAGCTGATCTCGCAGAGTTCCGATCAGGTGAAGCAGGGCGTCGAACTCGTCACCGGCACCGGCGAGGTTCTGGGCGACATCATCGCCCGCATCGATGCCATTGACAGCTTCGTCTCCGACATCGCGACCGCCGCGAAGGATCAGGCGACGGGCCTCAACGAGGTCAACCAGGCCACCCGCAACATGGATCTGCTGACCCATGAAAACAGCGGCATGGTCGAGCAGACCTCGGAAGAAACCCGTCGCCTGCGCGCCGAAGTCGCCGGCCTCGTGGAATTGATGAGCCATATCCGCACCCGGACCGAAGATGCGGGTCGCGGCCATCGCCGCAATGCCGCCTGATCGCTCAGACGAGAAGGGGAGAAGATCGGTGCATTTTCCGATTTCCTCCCTTTCGATCTTGCGCTAAGGGAGGCTCATGACCATCAAGCCACTCATAATCCTGCCCGATCCGCTGCTGCGCCAGGTGTCTCAACCTGTGGAGCGCGTGGATTCCGAGCTGAACCAGCTCGTCGACGACATGCTCGAGACCATGTACGAGGCCCCCGGCATCGGGCTCGCCGCGATCCAGGTCGGCGTGCCGCGCCGCCTGCTCGTCATCGACCTCGCCAAGGAAGGCGAAGAGCCGGCCCCGCTCGTCTTCATCAATCCGAAGATCATCCGGTCATCGGACGAGCGCTCGACCTATGAGGAAGGCTGCCTTTCCATCCCGGATTATTACGCCGAGGTCGAGCGTCCCGCCACCATTACGGTCACCTCGCTCGATCGCACCGGCAAGGAAGTGACGACCGAGGCCGATGGCCTGCTCGCCACCTGCCTGCAGCACGAGATCGACCATCTCGACGGCGTGCTCTTCATCGACCATATCTCCCGCCTGAAGCGCGAGATGGTCATCAAGCGCTTCACCAAGGCTGCCCGGCAGAAGATCTGATCCGAGGCCGCGCTTCGGCGCGACCGTCCGCTCCCTCCTGAAGGCGAGATCGATATGGCATTGCGCATCATTTTCATGGGAACGCCGACCTTTTCCGTCGCCACCCTCAAGGCGCTTCACTCCGCCGGTCATCAGATCGTCGCCGCCTATTCCCAGCCACCCCGCCCGGGCGGCCGCCGTGGCCTCGATCTGCAAAAGTCGCCGGTCCATCAGGCCGCCGAAGAGCTCGGCATCGAGGTTCGTCACCCGCTCAATTTTCGTGATCCCGCCGACCGCGAGGCCTTCGCAGCCCTGAACGCCGATGTCGCCGTCGTCGTCGCCTATGGGCTGCTTCTGCCCCAGGCGATCCTGGATGGCACGCGGCTCGGCTGCTACAATGGCCATGCCTCGCTGCTGCCGCGCTGGCGCGGTGCCGCCCCCATCCAGCGGGCGATCATGGCCGGCGATGCCGAGACCGGCATGATGGTGATGAAAATGGACAAGGGCCTCGACACCGGCCCCGTCGCGCTCACCCGCAAAATCGCAATTGGTCCCGACATGACCGGCGGCGAACTGCATGATGCCCTGAGCTTGATCGGTGCAGACGCCATGGTCGAGGCCATGGCGCTCCTGGAAAAAGGCGCACTCGAAACCGTCGCCCAGCCGGAAGAAGGCGTGCTCTACGCCGCCAAGATCGACAAGGCCGAAACCCGTGTCGACTTGTCCCGTCCGGCGAAGGAGGTCCACGACCATATCAGAGGTCTGGCACCGTTCCCGGGCGCCTGGACCGAAATCGAGGTCGGCGGCAAGCCCGAGCGTGTGAAGCTGCTCGCTTCGCATCTCGCCGAAGCGGAGGGCCAACTCGCAGCGCCCGGCACCATCATCGACGATCAGCTCACGGTCGCTTGCGGCACCGGAGCCGTCAGCCTCGTGCGCCTGCAAAAGGCCGGTGGAAAGCCGCTCGACGCGAAGGATTTCTTGCGCGGCACGCCGCTTGTCAAGGGCAAGGTGATCGCCTGATGCCGCGCTTCCGCATGATGGTGGAATATGACGGCACCGCCTATGTCGGCTGGCAGCGCCAGCGCAATGGCCATTCGGTGCAGGCAGCGCTGGAAAAGGCGGTGTTTCGCCTGACCAGCGAAACCGTCGTCGTCCGGGGTGCCGGCCGCACCGATTCCGGCGTGCATGCCAGGGGCCAGGTGGTCCACACCGATCTCACCCGTGCCTGGGACCCTGTGAAGCTGCGCAATGCGCTCAACGCCCATCTCGCCCAGGCCGGCGAGCAGGTCGCCGTGCTGGACGCCATGCCCGTGCCGGATGATTTCGACGCGCGTTTTTCAGCCCTCAAGCGCCATTATCTCTATCGCATCATCATCCGTCCGGCGCGTCTCGCGCTCGAGGCCAACCGCGCCTGGTGGGTGCCGAAGCCGCTCGATCACGAAGCCATGCACGAAGCCGCCCAGCAACTGGTTGGCCATCACGACTTCACCACCTTCCGCTCAGTCCATTGCCAGGCCTTGAACCCGGTCCGCACGCTCGACCGGCTGGATGTCTCCCGCCACGGCGATCTCATCGAGATCCGCGCCAGCGCCCAGAGCTTTCTGCACAACCAGATCCGCTCCTTTGCCGGCACGCTGAAACAGGCCGGCGAAGGCAAGCTGACGCCTGAGGATGTGCGCGCAGCCCTCGAAGCCCGCGACCGCAAGGCCTGCGGCCCGGTGGCGCCGCCGGAAGGCCTCTATTTCATGCGGGTGGATTATCCCGGCGACGAGCCGCAGCCGGATATCTGAAGCCGGACCTCAGCCCGGGTAAACGCCGAGATAACGTTCCAGCACTTCCGCCAGAATCATCGATGGCACCAACACCACCATGATGATCGTCGACACGGTCAGCAGGTGGTCCCCAATGATCATTCGGACGATGCGGAACAGGATGATGATCAGCGTCACCATCAGCAGGAACCAGAGGAGCGCCACAAGTCCGCTGAGGCCCGGCAGCAGCATCATGACCAGCACCAGCAGGCCATAGGCATAGGATGCCGGCAGCGCCAGCCAGTTGGTCACCACTACGAGGGCGGTGAATTTTTCAGCAAGCCCGACCATCCAGCACAGCACGCCAAGCAGGATGACCGGCACCAGCCAGTTCGCCGCTTCCACCAGGGCCAGCCGGAAGAAAAACAGAAGCCCGGCCGAGGTCCCCGAAGGCTGTCCCTCAAGGAAGAGCACGCGCCACCAGGCAAACGACAAGAGGATCGCCGGCAGCGACCAGGCGATCGACCAGAAGGAGCGCGCAGCGCCGCGATCGCTGAAATCGAGATGGGTAAAGCCTGCCGGATCCTGCTTCATCAGCAGCCACAGGCCCTTCAGGTAGATCTCGATTTCCTTAAGCGTCGGCATGCGCAAACCACTGCTCGATGAAGGTCTGGTAGATCACCGTCAGGGTTTCGAGGTCGGCGACTGAAACGCGCTCGTCGACCATATGCATGGTCTGCCCCACCAGGCCAAACTCCACGACAGGGCAATAATCCTTGATGAAGCGCGCATCCGATGTGCCGCCGGTCGTCGAAAGCTTCGGAGTCCGGCCCGTCACCGTTTCGATTGCAGCGGAGAGCGATGAAATCAGGCTGTTGCTGCGCGTTAGGAATACGTGGCTCGGCCGCTCGGACCACACCATCTCATAGCCGATCGCGGCGCGACCCGGCCGAAGCTCGGGATCGATGGCAGCCGCGTCCAGACGCCGCAGGATCTCGGCTTTCACGCTGTCGGCATCCCAATGGTCGTTGAAGCGGATGTTGAATTTGAAGCGGGCGGTCGCCGGAATGACATTGGTCGCGGCATTGCCGACATCGATCGAGGTAACTTCAAGGTTCGAGGGCTGGAAATTTTCCGTGCCCGCGTCGAAGGCCGGGAACATCAGGCTCTTGGCCAGCGAAAGCGCACCGCGCACGGGACTGTCGGCGAGGTGCGGATAGGCCGCGTGGCCCTGTACGCCGCGCACCGTCACAGTCCCGGAAACCGAGCCACGCCGACCGATCTTGATCATGTCGCCGAGCGTATCGGGATTGGTCGGCTCGCCCACCAGGCAGGCATCCCAGCGCTCGCCACGTGCGGCTGCCCATTCGAGCAGCTTCACCGTGCCGTTGACGGCAGGTCCTTCTTCGTCGCCGGTAATCAGCAGCGACACCGAGCCCTTCGGCACCTTGCCGGCCTCGACCAGCCGCGCATAGGCCGCGATGAAGCAGGCAATCCCGCCCTTCATGTCGACAGCGCCCCGGCCAAACAGCATTCCGTCACGCACCTCGCCGGAAAACGGCCCGGCCGACCAGTCCGCCTCATCGCCGACAGGCACCACATCGCTATGGCCGGCAAACATCAGATGCGGGCCATCGGTGCCGGCGCGGGCATAGAGGTTTTCGATGTCGGGTGTATCGACGTCGCGCTCGACCATCCGGTCGACGGCAAAGCCAAGCGGCTTCAACAGGTCCTCCAGCACCGAAAGCGCCCCGCCTTCGTCCGGCGTGACGGAGGGGCAACGGATCAGGGCCTGCAGGACGTCAACGGGATGTGTGGCGATCATGACCAGATTCGGGAATGTTAGATCCTGGAGCCGCGCCCCGGATCAAGATGGGGAGAACAGGGGGAGGTGTAACCGATCCGGCGGCCCCTGTCACGCGGTGGCCCCGGCGCCGGCCAGTCAGCTGGTGGCGTCGAACGCCACCAGCTGTGTTGCGATCAGTCGCGCAGCAATTCGTTGATGCCGGTCTTCGAGCGGGTCTGTGCGTCGACGCGCTTGACGATCACGGCGCAGTAGAGATGCGGTGCGGCAACGCCGTTCGGCATCACCTTGTCGCTGCCCATCGAACCGGCGACGACGACCGAATAGGGCGGTACTTCGCCATAGGTCACTTCGCCGGTGGCGCGGTCGACGATCTTGGTCGACTTGCCGATGAACACGCCCATGCCGAGCACCGAACCTTCGCGGATAATGCAGCCTTCGACGACTTCCGAACGGGCGCCGATGAAGCAGTTGTCCTCGATGATCGTCGGGCCGGCCTGCATCGGCTCCAAAACGCCGCCGATGCCGACGCCGCCGGACAGGTGCACATGCTTGCCGATCTGTGCGCAGGAACCGACGGTCGCCCAGGTGTCGACCATGGTGCCTTCGCCGACATAGGCGCCGAGATTGACGAAGGAAGGCATCAGGATCGCGTTTGGCGCGATATAGGCCGAGCGGCGCACGACGGCATTCGGCACCGCGCGGAAGCCGGCGGCGCGGAACTGGTTCTCGCCCCAGCCTTCGAACTTCGACGGCACTTTGTCCCACCAGGTCGAGGAACCCGGACCGCCCTTGACGACTTCCATGTCATTGAAGCGGAAGGAGAGAAGTACGGCCTTTTTCAGCCACTGATGCACGGTCCAGCTACCGTCCTCGCCACGGGTGGCGACGCGCGCCTTGCCGCTGTCGAGCAGATCAAGCGCGGCTTCGACAGCGTCGCGGATCTCTCCCTTGGTGGCGGTCGAGACCGTGTCGCGGTTCTCGAAGGCAGCTTCGATGACGTGTTCGAGCTGGGTGAGATCGGAGGCGCTCATCTGAATTCCTTAAACTTCGTTGTCTAACCTTGGGGATGGAAGCGATCAGGGTCTGATCGAAAATTCGCGCAAAGCTCTAGCGCATAAGTCGCTGCATGAAAACAGCGACTGGCGGCCTTGCGCGTCGGAAAGGAACAAGCATGGCGAGACTGAAAAACGGCAAGCATCGGCGCAAGGACGGATCCTGGGATCCTTTGAAGGACTCCTCCACGGACCGTCAGACCGCGAAGGTCATCCCGCGCACGCCGCAATCCGCGTCCTCGTCCTATACGCTCGCCTATGCCGATGACGAATTCCTCTGCCGCGAGGAACTGCGGCCGGTGCGCCTGCAGCTGGAATTGCTGAAGACCGAGATGATCCTCACCGAGCGCAACATCAAGTCGACGGTGGTGATGTTCGGCGGCGCCCGCATCCCCGCACCCGGCGAGGCCGCCTGGGCGGCGAAGAACGATATCCAGAAGAAGAACCTGGAAGATGCCTCGATCTATTACGACCAGGCCCGACGCTTCGCCCAGCTTTGCTCCAATCAGTCGAAGGCCAGCGATTATCACGAATATGTCGTCGTCACCGGCGGTGGTCCAGGCGTCATGGAAGCCGGGAACCGAGGTGCCGCCGATGTCGGCGCACCCTCGATCGGCCTCAACATCGTGCTGCCGCATGAGCAGGCGCCGAACCCCTATGTGACGCCGGAGCTCAGCTTCAACTTCCACTACTTCGCCATCCGCAAGATGCATTTTCTGATGCGCGCCAAGGCGATCACCATCTTCCCCGGCGGCTTCGGCACACTGGATGAGTTCTTCGAGGCAGTGACGCTGATCCAGACCAAGCGCATGGCGCCAATCCCGCTCATTTTGTTCTCCAAGGCTTTCTGGCACGACATCATCAATTTCGAGGCGCTCGCCACCTTCGGCACGATCGCGCCCGAAGATCTGGAACTCCTGCACTTCGCCGAAACGGCGGAGGAAGCCTGGCAGATCATCGCTGATTTCTACGACCTGGACGCAGAAACGGCCCCGTAAAGGGGCCGCATCCACGTCGCCTGGGAGGCTTGTCAGGATCAGCGGAAGAAGATCGGCCGCTTCGGCATGTCATCGACGCTGATCACGCCGTCCTTGTTGCGGTCCATGCGCTCGAACATCTTGTCGCCCATGGCGGTTGCTTCCGCCTTGCTGATCTGGCCGTTCTCGTCGGTATCGGCCACCCGCATCATGCGTACAGGACCACCCATGCCACCGGGACCGCGATCACCACGGCCTTCGCCGCGCTCGGCCCGCTCATTGTGCCAGCCATGGCGCTTGCCATCGTGCCCCTTACCATCACGGCCCTTGCCGTCATGATGCTTGCCTGGGCCGGGACCACCCATGGCGTCCATGCCATCGGGGCCGCGCATCTCGTCGGGACCACCCATGTCATCGGCTTCGGCCATGTCCTGCGGCCCTTCGTCCGGCGGCGGAGCGGCTGCCTCGTCCTGATCATCATCGCCCGGCGGCGGTGGCGGTACGGCCGCCTCGTCGTCCGGTGCCGGGGCATCGGCCTTCATCTCGGCGCGGGCTTTTTCCATTTCGGCGCGCATCGACTCGCGATGCTTGCGCATCTCGCCCGGCGTGATCGAGCCGTCCTTGTCGGCGTCGATCGAAGCGAACATCGCTTCGCTGGCGCCGGCTGCTTCTTCCTTGCTGATCTTGCCGTCCTTGTTCGTATCGAACTGCTGCAGCATGCGGACGAACATGACTTCCGGGCCGCCGCGCGGCGGGCCGCGTCGATCGCCGCGATCCTGGGCAAAGGCGCCGCCGGCCGTGGTACCGATCAGGAGGGACGCCGCAAGGGTCGCCAGGGTGATGGTTCTGCCGTTCATCTGAGGTCCTTTCAATGACTGTGTCTATGAGAGGAATGTAGGGTCGATGGCGGCCACGGCCTACTTAACGATCGGTAAGGCGCATGAAACTTTCGTAAGCTTCACCTGAAAGTCAGGCCGGATCGCCCAGAACGTGGCCGAGGAAGCCGCTAAGATCGTCGGTGATAAAATCGACGCTCTCACCATCGATATGCTCCACCCGCTCCCAGGTTTCGAGGACAGCCGTGTCGAGATTGCGCGGCACCAGCAGCACCGTCTTCATGCCAAGCGTCTTCGGCACTTCGAGATTGCGCGGCAGATCCTCGAACATCGCGGCATGCTTCGTGTCGATGCGGTTGAGGCTGGCGAACTTGTCATAGGTGGCGCCGGCCGGCTTCGGCACATAGTCGGCCGCGACGATGTCGAAGATGTCGTCGAAGTGGTCGAGGATGCCGAGCGCACGGGCCGCATCCTGAGCATGCGCGACCGTGCCGTTGGTGAAGATGAACTTTCGCCCCGGCAGCCGCTTGATCGCATTGCCCAGCGCTTCGTCAGGCAGCAGCATCGAATAATCGATCGCATGCGCCTTTTCGAGGAAGGCGTTCGGATCGACCTTGTGATGCAGCATCAGGCCCGCGAGCGTCGTGCCGTGCTCGTGGTAGTAACGCTTCTGCAGCACCTTCGCCTCGACCGGATCGACCTGCAGCAGCTCGGCCACGAAGGCGGTCATGTTGGAGTCGATCTGCGCGAAGAGATTGATGTGATGCGGGTAGAGCGTGTTGTCGAGGTCGAAGACCCAGTCACGCACATGGGCAAAATCATCGGGCGAGGGGAGCTTGGCAGGTTTGGTCATCGGGTCCTTATGGCAGAAGCCTGAGAGGATGCAACGGGGGCCGGGTGGCTGCGTTCGATCGCATGGGTCCGCAGGAAATAGGATTGGTTGCCGCTTCGGGAAGTGCTATCAGAGGCACATGGCTCGAATGATGTTGATCCGCACCGGCAAGTCGAGTGTGATCCTGCAGGATCGCAAGCGTTTGCCATGCCGTTTCCATCCGCTTGCCACTGGGACCATCCGCCACCGCACGGCCTGATGCGCGGCCCTTGCGGCCTGCCCTTCACCGCATTTCCCCATTTCGCCGCGTCTCCGACGCCGGCTGTCATTCCGGATCGATCCCCATGGAATTCTGGGCCATCATCACCATCGGTGCTGCCTTCCTGCAGAACATGCGCTCTGCCCTGCAAAAACACCTGAAGAGCCGCATGGGCACGACAGGCGCCACCTTCGTGCGCTTCGGCTTCGGCCTGCCCTTCGCCTTCCTCTATCTCGCCATCCTGCATCAGGGCTTCGGCCACCCTCTGCCGATCCCGGGCCTCGTCTTTGCCGGTTGGGCGGTGGTCGGGGCGCTCGCCCAGATTGCCGCGACCTTTCTGCTCGTGCATCTCTTCTCCTTCCGCAACTTCGCCGTCGGCACCGCCTATTCGCGCACGGAGCCGGCCCAGGCGGCCCTGATCGCGCTCGTCTTCTTCGGCGAAACGGTGACGGCCGGCACCTTTGCCGCGATCCTCGTCTCGATCGCCGGCGTCATGCTGATCTCGGTTGCGCGCACCACGCTCACGCCCTCTGCCTTGGTGACGTCGGTTCTGAGCCGCACCGCCGGGATCGGCCTTGCCTCCGGCTTCTTCTTCGGCCTCTCCGGCACCGCCTATCGCGCCGCCTCGCTGTCGCTGGCGCCGACCTTGCCGGCCCCCGATGCGGTTATGCAGGCGGGCTACACGCTCTGTGTGGTCATCGTGGTGCAGACCCTCTCGATGCTCGCCTGGATGCTGTGGCGCGACCGGGCGGAGCTTTCCCGCATCCGCGCCGCCTGGAAGATCAGCGCCCTCGTCGGCTTCGTTGGCGCGACTGCCTCCTTCGGCTGGTTTATCGCCATGACGCTGCAGCAGGTGGCCGTGGTGAAGGCATTGGCCCAGGTCGAGATGTTGTTCACCTTCGCTTCGTCGGTCCTGTTCTTCAAGGAGCGGATCAACCGGCTTGAGGTGGCGGGATGTGGGTTGATCGTCTGCGGGGTGTTGTTGCTGGTTTTGGTTTGAGGGGGATAGGGCGACGTCTCCCCGTCGGTGGGGGAGAAAGCGATTTCGATGAATTAGGTGAGCGTAAGCCGCCTGAACATCAGAAATCGCAAGTGAGGGGGTCCGTTCGTCGTGCCACCATCACCGATCCCCTCACCGGGAAAATCTGAGGTTTAGCCCTGATCGGACTAAGCCCTCGATTTTGTAACCTCTCCCACAAGGGAGAGGCGGTCGCGGCGGCTTCCGCTCGGCCTCATGCTGAGGTGCCCACCATCACCCAGGTGCGGAACGAACCCTCGGCAGATCCTCGGGACAGGGCCCGAGGATGACGGCGATTGGGGTTAGGCCGGGTATCCTCCGCATGCGTTTCGGCCTGTTGCGACGGTTGTGGAGAATGCGTTTCCTCTCTGCGATCGTCATCCTCGGGCTTTGTCCCGAGGATCTGCCAGCGTGTCGGCACACTCGCGCTGCTTCGCAACCCGAAATGTTAAGACTGTCAAAAACCCCAAGCTTCGCCGCCGGTCGGGATCATCTCCCTCCGGRTCGGTCAAAATTTGTCTCGGACGAGGCGCCAGAAGCAACCTGTCTAAGTAGTTTATGTGGCTCCTTCCGGCGCCCCGTTCGGCGTTTTTTCCCGCTGCANTCGGTCAAAATTTGTCTCGGACGAGGCGCCAGAAGCAACCTGTCTAAGTAGTTTATGTGGCTCCTTCCGGCGCCCCGTTCGGCGTTTTTTCCCGCTGCATGCGTCCCTCTGGCAAGGCGGCGACGGGCGTCGGTCCTCGGGTCAGGCCCGAGGATGACCGACGTTCGACCGGGCGCGGGTCCGGCTGCGGCATCACCTTTCGATGACGCATCAGCCTGGCCGGTGGCCCGGGAGGTTCCCGCCGGATGGTGCACCATTCCGACCGGGACCCTCGCCCGGGGGATGAAGCCTTTGACCTTTTCAGATCTCGACCATCATCCCCGCCGTTTGTTTCGCCCCGCCGTCTGGTATGGTTCACGACAGCGTTGGCGCCTTGTCTGTGTGCCCCTGAGGCACGTCCTTCCGATCGGGTTATCCGGTTGGCGGCATCCGACCGCCAAACCTTCGTTCCATCCCCACGTCCGGAGGGAGACCGTTGCAGCGGGCCGGGGTCTTGCACCTGCGACAGCNCATCCCCGCCGTTTGTTTCGCCCCGCCGTCTGGTATGGTTCGCGACAGCGTTGGCGCCTTGTCTGTGTGCCCCTGAGGCACGTCCTTCCGATCGGGTTATCCGGTTGGCGGCATCCGACCGCCAAACCTTCGTTCCATCCCCACGTCCGGAGGGAGACCGTTGCAGCGGGCCGGGGTCTTGCACCTGCGACAGCGCTTAACCCCGGCGCCGGCCCCGCCTCGCCTGACATCGCATCGTCAGGTGTATCCGAGGGCGGGACGGGGTTGAGTTTACGGGAGGGAAAATGGTGGGGGATGAAAAAATGTGTGGGGGTTTGATTTTGTTGGGAAAAGTCTGGAAGTCATCCCCCTTTTTTCGGAAAGGGCCCTGTCTGGCGGGACTGTCTGGCGTCAGAAGGCTTGTGTATGGATCCTCGGGTCAGGCCCGAGGATGACGGAGTGTGGGGGGGCGACTGGTATCCTCCGCTACTGTCTTCACCGGACAACGTTTGCGGAGGATACCCCTATCTCCCCGAGAGGTCGTCATCCTCGGGCTTGACCCGAGGATCCAGACACAAGCCAATCTTGGGTTCCATGCACCCCTTGCGGGGGAGACTTCGGAGCGGTGGCCGAAGGCCAGAAATCGATCCAGTGAATGGATGTCAGCGAACGGGGGCCTGAGCGCGACGCCGCGCGAAGGTTTTGAGAGAAACTGGCCCGATCAGGGCCAAACCTCGGATTTCGCAAGAGGGGGGCTCGGTGAGGAGAGTGCCAACGGAACTGTGCCCCTCTCCGGGAAAATCTGAAGTTTAGGCGGCTTGCGCGGACCTCAAGCCTTGGATTTTCCGTCCTCCCCCGGAAGGGGGAGGTAGGGCCGCCGCTGGCGGGTAAGTCGTGGCATTGGCGCGCCGACCTTCAAAAACATTTGCGCTTTTCCCGCCGCGCGATACATCCAAGATACGCAACGCGCAGAAGCCGCCGGAGACCCCATGACCCCCTCGAACCCACCCGGCGCTGCCGCATCTGATCACGCCTACCCCAAGCGCTGGACGGCGCTGGCCGTGATGATGCTGGCGAATTTCATGAATTTGCTCGATGTCACCATCGTCAATGTGGCGCTGCCGAGCCTGCAGTCGGGGCTGGGGGCGACGTCGAGCCAGATCGAGTGGGTTGTGGCGGGTTACGTGCTGGTCTTTGCGCTTGGGCTTTTGCCTTTTGGCCGGCTGGGCGATGTTCGCGGCAAGAAGCGGGTGTTCCTGATGGGTGTCGGCGCCTTTACCTTCGCCTCGTTGCTCTGCGGCATGGCGCCCGGCATCAACAGCCTGATCCTCGCGCGCCTGCTGCAGGGAGCGGGTGCTGCCGTCATGACGCCGCAGGTGCTGGCGATCGCGCAGATGATGTTTCCGCCCAAGGAACGGGCGGCGGCCTTTTCGCTGTTTGGCTTGAGCGCCGGTCTCGCCTCCGTCTCCGGCCCACTGCTGGGCGGCTGGCTGATCAGCATGGATCTGTTCGGTCTTGGTTGGCGGCCGATCTTTCTCATCAACATTCCCGTTGGCATCATCACCATCCTGCTCGGCGCACGCCTGATACCGGCGCTGGCACCGCGCCCGGGGCTGAAGAACGATCTTGTCGGCATCGTGCTCGCGGGCCTCGCGATCTTCTGCGTCATCTTCCCGCTGATCGAGGGGCGCGGCTTCGGCTGGCCCGCCTGGTGTTTCGTCATGCTGGCGCTCGCTGTTCCGCTGGCGATTGCCTTTGCGCTGTGGGAGCGCCGCCAGCATCGGACAAAGGGGCCGGAGCTGCTGCCGCTCAATCTGATGACCAATCGCAACTATGTTATCGGCACGCTGATGACGGCGACCTTCTTTTCGACGCTGCCGGGTTTCTTCCTGACCTTTGCGATGTTCCTGCAACAGGGCTTTGGCTTCACCCCGTTGCAATCAGGCCTGACGACGGTGCCCTTCTCGTCGGGGATCTTCGTCGCCTCGCTGATATCAGGCCGGCTCGGCAACATCACGCCGCGCCTCAGGGTGATTGCGGGCGTCGCAATGGTCATCACCGGCATGGCGATGCTGCGCTTCCAGATCATGGGGTTTGGCGATGTGGCCGACCGGGTGGCGCTGCTGCCCTGGCTTTTGTTGAGCGGGCTTGGCATGGGGATCGCGATTGCACCGATGTTCCAGCTGGTGCTGGCGGGCGTGCCGCCGCATGATGCAGGCTCTGGTTCCGGTGCGCTGCAGGCGATCCAGCAGGTGGGAAGTGCGCTCGGGATTGCGATCGTCAGCCAGATCTTCTTTGCCGATCTGGCGACGAGCCTGGCCGCCGGCACCGCCAATCACGCGGCCTATATCCACGCACTGGCAACGGGACTGTTCTACAATTTTGCCGGCTATACACTGGTGCTGATTGCCGTGCTGATGATGCGAGCACAGGCGGGCCCGGCTGTGCAGGAAAGGCCCCTGCCGGTCGAGTGACCGGCGAGGGGTAGGGTAGGGCCGACAGCGGCAGTGCTCAGGGCACCAGCAGCGTGCCGGCGCCCGTTTCGGTGAACAGTTCGAGCAGGACCGAATGGGCGGTCTTGCCGTTGAGGATGACGACGCCCTGAACGCCGGCCTTGATCGCGTCGATGCAGGTCTCGACCTTCGGGATCATGCCGCCCGAAATCGTACCGTCCTTGATCAGCGCATGGGCTTCCGCGACCGACAGTTCCTTGATCAGGTTGCCGTTTTTGTCGAGCACGCCAGGGACGTCGGTCAGGAAGAGCAGGCGCGAGGCATTGAGCGCACCGGCAATGGCACCGGCAAAGGTGTCGGCATTAATGTTGTAGGTGGCGCCGTCACGGCCGGGGGCGACCGGGGCAATGACGGGGATCATTTCAGAGCGGGCAAGCAGGTCGAGAAGCGTGCGGTCGACTTCGACCACTTCGCCGACGAAGCCGAGATCGAGCACGCGCTCGATATTGCTGTCGGGATCGCGGACCTTCTTCTGCGCCTTTTCCGCAAAGACCATGTTGCCGTCCTTGCCGCATAGGCCGATTGCCCATTCGCCGGTCTGGTTGATCAGCGCGACGATTTCCTTGTTGATCGAGCCGGCGAGCACCATTTCGACGATCTCGACCGTCTTCTGGTCGGTGACGCGAAGGCCGTTTTCGAAGCGTGATTCGATGCCCATCTTGGCGAGCATCGCGCCGATCTGCGGGCCGCCGCCATGGACGACGATCGGGTTGACGCCGGACTGCTTCAAAAGGGCGATATCGGCGGCAAAGGCCTTGCCGAGCTCGGGATTGCCCATGGCATGGCCGCCATATTTGACGACGATGGTCTTGTTCTCATAGCGCTGCATGAAGGGCAGGGCCTGGACGAGAAGGCGGGCCTGGATTTCGCTTTCGGGAGCCGACATGGAGAAAACCTCGTTTGGAATGGCGGCCTTTTAACGCATGTGTCGCCGCGATGGAATAATCGGCTCACAATATAAGCGGCCGGTGACATGCATCTTCATCCTGTCGCATTGCAGAAACAGATTGCCGCCCTAAATCAGCTGCGACTGGAGGATGGGGGTATCATGATACGCGACGACATCGGCGAGCTGCTGGCCCGTGTGGCCCTTCGCGACCGCTCCGCGTTTTCGCTCCTCTATCAGAAGCTCTCGCCGAAACTTTTTGCCATCTGCCTTCGTATGTTGAAGGACAGGGGCGATGCGGAAGAAGCCCTGCAGGACGTTTTCGTCAGGATCTGGGACAAGGCCGGCAGCTATTCGGGCGATGGCCTCAACGCCTATGGCTGGCTCTGCGCCATCACGCGCTACCGCTGCATCGACCGCTTGCGGGCGAAGCGGCCAGAGAGCGAGGATCTGGAGGCGGCGGAAGATCTGGCCGATCTTGGGCCCGACCCCGAACAGACGGCGATGCTGCGCTCTGAAGGCGCACGCATTGACACATGCATGGAGGCATTGGATCCTGACCGGGCGCGCGCCGTCCGACAGGCCTATGTCGAGGGACTGTCCTATCAGGAACTGGCCGAGACATTCGCGGTTCCGTTGAACACGATGCGCACATGGCTGCGACGCAGCCTTTTGAAACTGAGAGAGTGCATGGATGAGCACGCCCGACCAGAGCAAGGGTGACAGATCGCGGGACGAGGTCCTCGCCGGGGAATATGTCCTCGGCGTTCTCGGTGTGCCTGAGCGCGCCGAGGTGGAGGCGCGTCTGCGCCATGACCGGCAGTTTGCCGAGGTCGTGCGCCGCTGGGAGGCCAATCTTCTCCAGTTCAACGACGACTACGCCGAGGTGACGCCGCCGGATCAGCTGTTCGGCAAGATCGAGCAGCGGCTGTTTCCGGTGGCTGAAAATAACGCTGCACCGCGCGGGCTGTGGAATGCTCTGTGGCTGTGGCGCGGACTGACATTTGCCTCGCTCGGCGGTCTGGCGCTTGTGGCTGGATTGCAATGGGCGCCCGCCTTGCGGCCGCAGCCGGCAGCCACACGGCTGACGGCGGAGCTGTCGGGCGAACAGAGCCAGATCGCGCTTCTCGCGAGTTATGACGCGGGTTCGGGCCAGCTGGCGGTAACGCCGGTGGCAGCCGGTGGCGCCGAGCAGAAATCGCTGGAGCTGTGGCTGGTCGAGGGCGAGCAGCCGCCGGTCTCGCTGGGTGTCTTGCCACAGACGGGGCAGGGCGAGATCGCCGTGCCGGAAGCCTTGCGCGGACGGCTCTCGGAAGGTGTGGTGCTGGCCGTCAGTCTGGAACCGTTTGGTGGCTCCCCGACCGGCAAGGCGACGGGTCCGGTCCTGGCCGTCGGCCCTGTGCACCCCTGATCGGCTGAAAGTTTCTTTTTAATTCAAGAGGATAGAAAAACGGCGAGAAAATTTTCGCCGTTTTTGAAACTTCTGTTCGAAGCGCCCCGTCCTTGGTGGTGTCCCCGATTGAGGGATCCCACTCAGGCGTCCGACGGCCCGAACCGTCAGGACGCGTTCAAGAACACCAAGGACAGAGGAAACCGTAATGTTCAAGATCGCCCTTCGCCCGCTCGCAATCACCGCCGCCCTGCTCGCCAGCTCCGTTGCCGCCTATGCCGCAAACCCGATGGTTGGTGGTGCAGAGATGCCCGAGACCAAGAACATCGTTGAAAACGCCGTCAACTCCAAGGATCACACGACGCTCGTTGCCGCCGTCAAGGCTGCCGGTCTTGTAGAGACCCTGTCGGGCGCCGGCCCGTTCACCGTCTTTGCCCCGACGAATGAAGCCTTTGCCAAGCTGCCGGCCGGCACCGTCGACAATCTGCTGAAGCCTGAGAACAAGGACCAGCTCACCAAGGTCCTGACCTGCCATGTGGTCGGCAAGGCCGTGATGTCGGACGCGCTGGTGAAGATGATCGCCGATGACGGCGGCGAACACGACGTGCCGACGGTCGGTGGTTGCACGCTGAAGGCCAAGGCCGCCGACGGCAAGGTGACGCTGACCGACGAGAACGGCGGCGTCTCGACCGTGACCATTGCCGACGTCAAGCAGTCGAACGGCGTCATCCACGTCGTCGACGCGGTGATCCTGCCGAAGATGTAATTTCTAAAGGAGGGGGCTGTTTAGCCCCCTGTCCCATCACAGGTGCCTGAGCGTCAAAGGCCCTGTTTGACGGCCTCGGTGATTGCGCCCCGCAATTGCTCGAGGCCGTCTGCTTTTTCAGACGAGGTCGCAAGCACTTCCGGGAAGGCGGCCGGATGTTTCTTGATCTTCTCCAGCGTCTCGGCAATCAGCCGGGGCACGCCCGCTTCCTTGATCTTGTCGGTCTTGGTCAGCACGATCTGGTAGGAGACGGCGGCCTTGTCGAGCAGCGTCAGCACTTCGTCGTCGTTCTTCTTGATGCCGTGGCGGCTGTCGATCAAGACATAGACGCGCTTCAGCGTCGCGCGCCCCCTCAAGTAATCGAAAACCAGCTTCGTCCAGGCATCGACCTGTTCCTTCGGCGCCTTGGCATAGCCATAGCCGGGCATGTCGACAAGCGCCATCGGCGGCAGATCATCGGCCTGCCCGGAAAAGCCATCGGGCACGAAATAGTTGAGCTCCTGGGTGCGACCCGGCGTGTTGGACGTGCGGGCAAGACCGGCCTGGCCGACCAGCGCATTGATCAGCGATGACTTGCCGACATTCGAGCGACCGGCAAAGGCGACTTCGAGCGGACCTTCCGGCGGCAGGAATTCCATCGACGGCACGCCGCGGATGAAGATCCACGGACGGACGAACAGGGGATAGTCGCTTCTCTGATTGGGGTCGCGCATGGCTCTGGCCTCTCTTGAACCCGGTCAATTCAGGTTTTGCGCGGCAAAGTCAAGCCGCAGCTCATTGAACCTCTGCGCGGGAAGGGCGCATGTGGCTGACGAGATAGGTGAAGAGGGCGGCCATGACGATCGCGCCGCCAAGGATCGTACGGCCCGAGGGGATCTCGTTGTGCAGGATCACCATCCAGACCGGGGCGAGGATCATTTCGGCCGTGCCGAGGAGGGCTGCGAGCGCTGACGGGATGAGCCGCGCGCCCGTCACGTAGAGCGCCATGCCGAGGCCGAGATTGAGGGCGCCGAAGCAGAAGAGCAGCGCGAGATCCTGGCCGCCCACGACAAAGGCGCCGGCCTGGGTGGCCGCAATGACAGACGCGATGAAGGAGCCGCCACAGGCGGCCGGTGTCATGCGGATGCCGGGATAGCGGCGGGTAACGACGGTCATGCAGGCGAAGATTGCGGGGATGCTGGCCGCAAGCGTCAGCCCGAGCACGGAGCCGCCTTCGCCGATCGAGGCCGAGACCATGATGCCGACGCCGAGGATGACGGCAAAGATCGCGCCCCAGGTGACCGGCGTGATCGGCTCGCCGAGAACGATACGGGCGAGAAGCGCCGCAAAGAGCGGGATCGAGGCCATGAACAGCACGACATTCGCAACCGGCGTCATCGAGACCGCGAGCACGAAGAAGGTGGAGACCAGCGCGAAGCCGACGGCGATGGAGAAACCGGGCCAGCCGAGTGCACGGAAGAGACGGAGCGTGCCACGCGGCCCGTCGCGCAAGAGCATGAAGACGGCGAGGAAGAGGCCCGCGAACAGACAGCGCCAGAAGACGATGGTCCAGCCGTCGGCAACGCCGATGAAACGCTGGATCGCGCCGCCATAGCTCCAGGCGATGGCGGAGCCCAGCACGAGTGCGATACCGGCAAGCGAGCGGGGAGTTGGAAGTGAGGCAGCCTGGGTCATGATGTCTCGATGCACTGCAGCAAGGGGCTGAAACGAGAAAGCCCCGGCAGAACCGGGGCTTGTCGAGATCATTTGGTGCCAGCGGGTTTTCGCCGGAAGACCTTGCCGATGTTTTTGAACAGCTCGATGTCGACGCCGTGGCGCTTCATGATGATCGACTGCTGCAGGACCGAAAGCGTGTTGTTCCAGGCCCAGTAGATCACGAGACCGGCCGGGAATGTGCCGAGCATGAAGGTGAAGATCACCGGCATCCAGTTGAACAGCATCGCCTGGGTCGGATCCGGCGGCGTCGGGTTCATGCGCATCTGGACCCACATGGTGATGCCCATGATGATCGGCCAGACGCCGAGATGCAGGAAGGTCGGGGCTGCGAAGGGCAGGAGACCGAACAGGTTGACGAAGCTCGTCGGATCGGGCGCCGAAAGGTCCTGGATCCAGCCGAAGAACGGCGCGTGGCGCATTTCGATGGTGACGTAAATGACCTTGTAGAGCGCGAAGAAGACGGGGATCTGCAGGAGCACCGGCCAGCAGCCGGCGACCGGGTTGATCTTCTCTTCCTTGTAGAGCGCCATCATCGCCTGCTGCAGGCCCATGCGGTCGTCGGCATATTTCACCTTCAGCTCTTCAAGCTTCGGCTGCACGCGCTTCATGTTGGCCATGGAGGCGTATTGCTTGCTGGCGAGCGGGAAGAACAGAACCTTGACCACGATGGTGGTGAGCAGGATCGCGACGCCGAAGTTGCCAACGAGATGATAGAAATAGTCCATCATCTTGAACATCGGCTTGGTGAAGAAATAGAACCAGCCCCAGTCGATCATCAGGTCGAACTTCGGGATGTTGAGGTTCGCTTCATAGGCGTCGATGACCGGAACCTGCTTGGCGCCGGCAAAGACCAGAGTCTTCATCGAGGTGTTCTGACCGGCCGGGATGCTGACAGCATCGGCCTTGAAATCGGCCTGGAAGCGCGGCTGGCCGTCGGTGAAGTGCGAGAAGCGCGATTCGAACGGCAGGGTCTGGGCCGGAATGATCGACGACGCCCAGTATTTGTCGGTGATCCCCAGCCAGCCGCCGGTTGCCTTCGGATTGACGACGTTTTCCTTCTCGATCGCAGCATACTTGTCCTGAACCAGGCTGCCTTCCGCGCCGAGCACGCCGAGGAAGCCTTCATGCAGCACGAAGATCGCAGGCGTCGCCGGCTTGTTGTAGCGCGTGATGCGGCCATAGGGCGCGATGCTGGCAGAGGCGGTGCCGCCATTCGCAATCGTGTCCTCGACGGTGAACATGTAATGCTCGTCGACCGAGATCTTGCGGGTGAAGGTGAGGCCGGCATCATTGGTGTAGGTGAGGGTCACCGGGGTCGCTTCCGTCAGCGTCGCGCCGGCGGGCGCGGTCCAGACGGTGTTCGGGCCGGGGACCTGGCCGGCATTGTCGCCGGCGATGAAGCCGAGCTCGGTGAAATAGGCGTCCTTGGTCTCGGCCGGATTGAACAGCGTGACGATCGGGCTCGTCTTGTCGACGGTCTCACGGTACTGCTTGAGCTTCAGGTCGTCGAAGCGCGCGCCGGTGAGGTTGATCGAGCCCTGAAGATCCTGCGTGTCGATGGCGATCCGGGCGGTCTTGGCGACAGCGGCTTCGCGGCTTTCGACGGACCCGGCCGTGGCAGCGCCGGCGGGAAGCGCGCCGTTGACGGCGGTACCCGCAGCCGGCGTGGTGGTGGTCGCGGCAGGATTTGCGGCCTCGGCAGCCTGCTGCTGCGCGATCTGGGCCTCCTGCGCCTTGCGCTGGGCCTCAATGCGAGGGTTCATGTAGAAGAACTGCCAGGCAAGTACGATCAGCACCGATAAGGCAATCGCGACGAAATAATTGCGGTTGTTCTTCATCATTCTTTCCTGGGACCGGTCTTGTGCGACCGCGTGTTGTTCGTCTGGCGGTTTTCAATACGATGGATCAGCTGTTGCGACAGCTGACTGAAGGGTGCACCGAGCACCTCGCGCCGGCCGACAATGACATAGTCGTGTCCCGGCTTCATTGCAAACGCCGCATTCAGTCGCACGGCTTCTTTGAGCCTGCGCCGCATACGATTGCGTTCCACTGCATTGCCATGTTTCTTGGTGACCGTGTAGCCCACTCGGGCCGGCGCGTCGTCCTTGCGGTCGAGGACCTCGAGGAGGAACAGTCGACCCTTGCGCGCTTCGCCGCGTCTGACGGCGAGGAACTGGGGCCGGCTTTTCAGCCGGCCGACAGATATCTTGGTGTCCGTGGACGTCATGAGCCCGTCAATCTCGTCGGGCACTTCAGGCCTTAAGCCGAAAGCTTCGCACGACCGCGCGAGCGGCGAGCGTTGAGGACCTGACGGCCGCCCTTGGTCGCCATGCGTGCACGGAAACCGTGGCGACGCTTGCGAACAAGCTTGGAAGGTTGGAAAGTACGCTTTGACATTTATTTAATACCGCGGTGTGCGGCCCTTCTTGGGATTTGCATTGCTGCAAAAGCGTTGGTTCATCGCACGGGAAAACGCCGCCGGGGCGCCTTTTCCGAACGTGCGCGGCTTATACGGGTGCGGGTCCGAAGAGTCAATCGCGCGACGGCGGAATTGAAGGGACGTGATTTCCCCTCTACGCGGCGGAAAAACTGCACGGATCTGCACGACATGAGCACTCCCTAAAAATGGGGAGGAACGAGCCGTTAAACTCTCCTGACTAACCTATCCGAATATTAGGGAGTATGCGCGTTGGGCGCATTCGCATTGGAGTGCAGGTCGTGAAGGTTAGCGGCAAAGTCTATTCGTTGGTGGGCATTCTGGGGGTGGCAGCGATTGTCATCGGCGCTATGGGCGTGTTCGTGACGGTCCAGTACGGGCAAAAATCGGCAGCGCTTCTGGAGATTTCCCAGCGCGCCTATTTGGGTGAGCGTCTGAACCGCATGGTGACGGCCGTGGTCATGGAAGCGCGCGGTATCTACGCCGCGCCCAATACCGAGAAAGCCAAGCCCTTCGCCGAAGGGATCCTGAAGAACCTCGACAAGATGGATGCAGCCCTTGCCCAATGGAAGCCTCTGGTGCCCGAGGCGCAGAAGGCGACCTTCGACGGCATGACGGCGAAAGCCGCTGAATTCCGCACGTTCCGCGCTGAAACGGCACGTCTCGGGATCGAGGCCGATCCCAAGGAAGCCAATGCCCAGGGCAATACCGACGCCAACCGCGCTAACCGCAAGGCCTTCCAGGCCGACATCGATGCGGTGGTCGAGGCGGATCTGGCCGAACTGACGGCGATGACGGACAGCCTCGCCTCCTTCCGCAGCACCATGTTGATGTTGATTTCCGGCGTGACCCTGCTGGCCGTCGCCATCGGGGCCGGCCTCGGCATTCATATCGGCGTCAACCATCTGAGCCGCCCGATCCGCCGTGTAACCGGCGCGATGAACGCCATTGCCGGCGGCAATTATTCGACCGAAATCCCCTATAGCGGTCGTCCGGATGAAATCGGCGAGATGGCTGCGGCTGTCGAGGTATTCAAGGAGAACGGTCTCTCGGTTCAGCGGCTTAACGCCCAGGAAAGCGCCATGCGCGCCAAGAGCGACGATCTGCAGACCAGCATGGCGGCTGTCGTCGCCTCCGCTGCTGCCGGCGATTTCTCCCGTCGCATCGAGAAGGACTACGAGGACGCCAACCTCAACCGTTTCGCCTCGAACATCAACGAGCTTCTCGGTTCGGTCGAGACCGGTGTTTCGGAAACCAACCGCGTTATCGGCAGCCTGGCTGCCAACGACCTGTCGCAGGAAATGAGCGGCACCTTCCGCGGCGTCTTCGCCGAGCTGCAGGAAAACGTCAACAAGTCCTTCCAGCGCCTGCGCCAGACCATGTCTGATATCCGCGGCCGCACCGACTCGATCAATGACAATACGGTGCAGCTCACGTCTGCGACCAATGATTTGTCGAAGCGCACGGAACAGCAGGCTGCAGCACTGGAGGAAACCTCGGCAGCACTCGACGAGATCACGGTCGTGGTCCGTCAGTCGAGCGAGCGCGCCCAGGAGGCGAGCCACATGGTGACCGAAGCCAAGCACAGCGCCGCCCAGTCGGCGACCGTGGTTGGTGAAGCGGTCAACGCCATGGGCCGTATCGAGCAGGCTTCGCGCGAAATCTCGCAGATCATCAACGTCATCGACGAGATCGCTTTCCAGACCAACCTCCTGGCGCTGAATGCAGGCGTCGAAGCGGCCCGCGCAGGCGAAGCCGGCAAGGGTTTTGCGGTCGTTGCCCAGGAAGTGCGCGAACTCGCCCAGCGCTCTGCCAATGCCGCAAAGGACATCAAGACGCTAATCACCAAGTCAGGCGAGGAAGTCGCCGGCGGCGTGAAGCTGGTGCAGCGCACCGGAGAGGCACTGTCGGAAATCGAAAGCCGCGTGTTGAAGATCAACGACCATATTCATTCGATCGCGGCTGCCGCCAAGGAGCAGTCAACGGGTCTCGCCGAGGTGAATACCGCGATCAACCAGATGGACCAGGTTACCCAGCAGAACGCGGCCATGGTCGAGGAAACGTCGGCCTCGACCCACAAGCTGTCGGCGGAAGCAGGCGGCCTCGCCCAGATCATCGGCCAGTTCAAGCTCGGCGACGACGCCCGTGGCATGCGCGCGGCGCCAGCACCGGTCGCAGCCCAGCATCGGCCGGTGGCATCGCCGGCACGGCAGCTGGCCGGCAGCGTTGCCCGTGCCTTTGGCGGCTCCGGCCGGGCGGCGGCCGCAGCGGCTGCCCCCAAGGGCGACAGCTGGGAAGAGTTCTGATCTTTGAGAATATCCGAGAAAAATCGAGGGCCGCGGCATCCAATGCCGCGGCCGTTTCGTTTCCATGACCAAAGATTAACGTCTGCGGCGATCTTCCGCGTGGTCTTGTCTGGCGCGCTCGACTAAGATGTCTGGACGCCCCGATCCGAAATCGACCTTTGGGACAACAGGAACGTGACTTGATGTTTGACCGGCAGGACAGCGATCTGCAGTCCGACCTCTCCGGTGGCTACCGCATGCCGAGCCGGATCAGGGGGCTGTCCGGCAAGCTGTTGTGGCTGACGATTGCCTTCGTGATGTTGGCCGAAATCCTGATTTTTGCGCCGTCTGTCGCCACCATGCGCCAGCGCTGGCTGCAGGATCGCCTCAATACGGCTGCCGCTGCCGGCGTGGTCATCGATGGCCTGCAGCCGCTGGAATTGCCGCGCGGTGTGCAGGAGGACACGCTGGCGACCACGGGCACCAAGGCGATCGTGTTGCGCAAGGACGGTACCTCGCGCCTGCTCGCCGTGACCGAGATGCCGGCGGAAGTGGATGCCGCTTACGATCTTGCCGATTATTCCGAGCTCGAATCGATCCGCGATGCCTTCTACACGCTGTTCTTCGGCGGCGACCGCCTGCTGCGCGTCTACGGCCCGATTGCCGATGCGAGCGACACGACCATCGAGATCGTCATGGAGGAGAGGCCGCTGCGCCGCGCCATGCTGGGTTACGCGCACAACATCCTCATCGTCTCGCTGATGATCTCGGTGATCACCGCCGTCCTGATGTTCCTCGCCATCAACCGGATCATGATCATGCCGGTGCGGCGGCTTGCCCGCAGCATGCAGGCCTTTGCGGAAAATCCGGAGGATCCTGCCCGAATTTTGAACCCATCGGACGGTCACGACGAAATCGCGGTGGCTGGTCGCCACCTGACCCGCATGCAGGATCAGTTGCAAAAGACGCTCCGCCAGCAGAAGACGCTGGTCGATCTCGGCCTCGCGGTCTCCAAGATCAACCACGACATGCGCAACATTCTGGCCTCTGCCCAGCTGATGTCGGACCGGCTGGTGGATGTCGAGGATCCGCTGGTAAAAAGTTTTGCCCCGAAGCTTCTGCGCGCGATCGACCGGGCCGTTGGTTACACGAGCGAGGTCCTGTCCTATGGGCAGACCTCGGAGGCCGAGCCGCAACGCCGGCGCTTCCGCCTGGTCGAGCTTTGCCAGGAGGTGCGTGAACTTCTGCAGTTGAACCAGGAGCTGGCCATCGAATTCGTCGAGATGATCGCGCCGGATATCGAGATCGACGGCGACAGCGAACAGCTCTTCCGCGTCATTCACAACATCTGCCGCAATGCCGTGCAGGCACTGGCGAGCCACGCACCCGACGATCCCGACCATCCGCGCCGCATCACCGTTTCGGCCCAGCGCACCGGCTCGGTCGTCGCGATCACCATCGACGACACCGGGCCCGGCATGCCGCCTAAGGCCCGCGAAAATCTCTTCGCCGCCTTCCGCGGCTCGGCCCGCTCGGGCGGGACGGGGCTGGGGCTGGCGATTGCCCGCGAACTGGTGCTCGCCCATGGCGGCACGATTGCGCTTGTGGAAAAGCCGGGGCCAGGCACCCTGTTCCGCATCGAAATCCCCGACAGGCCAGTGGCTCTCAACGACTGGCGCGCCCGCGCCTGAGCCTTCTTTCGGAAGCCGCTTGAGGTGACGTGACGGCAAAATGACTCTTTTTTGAAAAACGACGCTTGCATTCCAAAGCGTCACGCTTTAGAGGATCGCCAACGCCGACGAACAGTCGGCTGGCAAGCACCCGTAGCTCAGCTGGATAGAGCACCAGACTACGAATCTGGGGGTCAGGAGTTCGAATCTCTTCGGGTGCGCCATTTTTTTCTCTCCCTTCCCACGTCATGCAGTCGAGCAATTGCGTCTGGTACGCGTCGTCGGCTGCGAGGTTGCGGCAATTCCATAAATTTCGAGCTTTTTCGTTGAGCCCGCGTTTACCGCTCTTGCTTACCCGACCCTAATCCCTTGTTGTTACAACAGTCTCCAAGAACCGCGGTCCGGCCGCAGATACCTTGGGGAAGCACATGGCATTGGCAACCTGGACGGACCAGCAGGTCATCAACCAGCTCAATTCGGGCTCCAAGTGGTCCGGCTCGGTCATCACCTACTCCTTCCCCACGGTCGTCTCTGCCATGGCCACCTATTCGGGCGAGTCGGGGTTTTCTGCCTTCAACGCCACGCAGCAGGCGCGCGCCATTCTGGCGCTGACGCTCTGGGATGATGTCATCGCCTCGTCGATCCAGCAGGTGACGGCCGGCACGACGACCTCGGCGGCGAATATCGAATTCGGCAATGCGACCTCCGGCGTCAGTTACGCCCATGCCTACTTTCCGACCACCGGCAGCGTCTGGATGAACAGCGCCTATAATTCGGGCCAAGGCACCAATGACCTGATGACCCCGAAGATCGGCGCGCACGGCTTCCTGACCTTCGTCCACGAGATTGGCCATGCCCTGGGTCTCGAACACATGGGTGAATACAACGGCAGCGCCGATACGCCATCCTCCTACCAGGATTCGACCGTCTACTCGGTCATGTCCTATTTCGGCCCGTCCTGGGGATCCGGTTCGTCGAATGGCGAGGGCCTGGTGGCCTGGGCCGACTGGGTCGGCGCGGATGGCAAGCTCTATTCGCCGCAGACGCCGATGATGAACGACATCATGACCATGCAATCCATGTATGGCGCCGACACGACGACCCGGACCGGCAATACCGTCTATGGCTTTCAGTCCAACATCACCGGCACGACGGCTGCGATTTATGATTTCACCCAGAACCTCAACCCGATCATCTGCATCTGGGATGCCGGCGACACCGATACGCTGAACCTGTCGGGCTGGAACACCGCGAGCACCGTCGATCTTGCGCCGGGTTCCTTCTCGTCGGCCAACAGCATGACGATGAACATCTCGATCGCGCGGGGCGCCTGGATCGAAAACGCCGTCACCGGCAACGGCAACGACACGGTCACCGCCAACGCTCTCGCCAACGTCATCACCACCAATGGCGGCAATGATACGATCAACGCGCTCGGCGGCAACGACACGATCGCGGCCGGGACCGGCAATGACCGGATCGACGGCGGCGAGGGCACCGACACGGTGGTCTTCGGCGACAGCTGGGCGAATATCACCTGGACCTACAATGTCGCGCTCGCCACCTTCACCTTCATGGGAACCCTGATCGGCGCCGACACGATCACGGCGGTCGAACGGTTCATCGATTCGATGAATGTCGAACGCACGCTCGCCTCGCTGCTGGATCCCAGTCTTCTGCCGGCCGTCGCTTCGGTCGCGGCCGGGGCTTCGACGGTCACCGAAGGCACGGGTAGCACCACCGCCGTCACCTTCACCATCACTCTAAGTAAGGCTGCGACCGCGACGGAAAGTCTGACCTGGACCGCTGCCGGCACGGGCACCAATGCCGCAAATGCCTCGGATTTCAGCGGGGCCTTGACCGGCACCGTGAGCTTCGCTGCCGGCGAAACGACCAAGACCGTGACCGTCTATCTGAATGGCGACACCACCTTCGAAAGCGCCGAAACCTTTGCGCTGGCGCTGTCCGCTGCATCGTCGGGACTGAAGCTCGGTACTGCCTCTGCCACGGTCACCATCGCCAATGACGACGCGCAGGCCACCCCATACATTCTCAATGGAACCTCGCGTTCCGAGGTCCTCACCGGCACGGACTTCATCGACCAGATTTCCGGCGGTGGTGGCAATGATACGCTGCGAGGCAATGCTGGTAATGATATCCTGTTCGGTGCTGCGGGTAACGACATCCTTGATGGAGGGGCAGGTGCAGACCAGATGACGGGCGGCGCCGGCAACGACATTTATTATGTCGATGTGCTCGGAGACGTAATCACCGAGGCGCGCAATGCGGGCACCGACACGGTGCGCACGACGCTGTCTGTCTATACGTTGTCGAGTTGGCTCGAGAACATCGAATATCTCGGCGCCGGCGATTTTACCGGCGCCGGCAATGAACTTGCCAACCGCATTACCGGCGGTGCGGGCAACGACACGCTGTCAGGTGGCATCGGCAACGATACGCTGATCGGCGGGCTGGGCAATGACAGTCTCGACGGCGGCGCCGGCAACGACACGATGACCGGCGGTGCCGGCAACGACAGGATGACCGGCGGTGCCGGCAACGACACCTATGTCGTGGACAGCAGCCATGACAGCGTCTCTGAAATCGCAGGGCAGGGCATCGACACCGTGATGACCAGCTTGACGAGCTATCGCCTCGGCAATTACATCGAGAACCTCACCTATACAGGGACCTCGGCGTTCAAGGGCTACGGCAACAGCCTCGACAATGTGATGATCGGCGGAAGTGGCGCGAACACGCTTGACGGCGGTGCCGGGAACGACACGCTGTACGGTCAGGGCGGCAACGACACTCTGCTCGGCAATACAGGCAACGACACCTTGTATGGCGGTGAAGGCAATGATCGTCTTGATGGCGGCACCGGGGACGATTGGCTCTCTGGCGGTCTCGGCAATGACACGCTGACAGGCGGCGCCGGCGCAGACAAGTTCGTCTTCGCCGAGACAGGCGCTGGCAATGCCGACCGGATCACAGACTTCGACTCGCTCGACCAGATTTTGCTCGACGTGGACGTTTTCACCGACATCGGCTCGCTTGGTACGCTGCTCGAACAGGCCTTCGGTTCGGGGTCGACGGCCACCACTGCCGACCAGCGCATCCTGCACGACCAGTCGACTGGGGCTCTTTATTATGACGCCGATGGCAGCGGTAGCGTCGAGGCGACCATCTTCGCTTATGTGAAGGTCGGCCAGATCCTGACGCATGACGACTTCGCGCTCGTCGCCTGATCTTGCTCACCGGATATTCTGACGGGCGATGCTGAAAAGCGTCGCCCGTTCGGCTTTTTCCGCTTCCCTGACAAAAGGGCTTGGTGAACACGAAAGCGTGTTCTAACTGTCGACTTTATCGTTACAGGCCGGGATTCGGCCCCTGCCATGCGTGCGTTGCGGCCAAGCCGCAGCGACCGCAGAGGCGCGCAGGCGCGGATCCGATGTCGTGAATGTGAGACAGTGACATGAGATGGAAGCGTACGATCCAGCTTCTCGACGTGCATGCCGAAGGTGAAATCGGCAAGGTCGCGATCGGGGGTGTTCCGAAGATTCCCGGTAATACGGTGGCCGACCAGTTGGCCTGGCTGAACAGCGATCCCAAGGGCGAGGAACTGCGGCGCATGCTTGTCCTGGAGCCGCGCGGCGCGCCGATCGGTTCGGTCAACCTGCTGCTGCCGCCCAAACACCCGGACGCCGATGCCGCTTTCGTCATCCTTCAGCCGGATCAGGCGCATGCTAGTTCCGGGTCCAACTCTATCTGCGTGACGACGGCGCTGCTCGAAAGCGGCATGGTGGAAATGCGCGAACCTGAAACCATCGTCATGCTGGAAACGGCAGCCGGCCTGGTCAAGGCCACGGCAACATGCCGAGACGGTCGCTGCGAACGCGTCAAGCTGACCATGGTGCCGTCCTTCGTGCACGAACTCGACGTTCGGCTCCATACCGACAACTGGGGCCCTGTTGCCTTCGACCTCGCCTATGGCGGCATCTTCTACGCGTTGGTTGATGTGGCCCAGGTGGGGCTGACCATCGACAAGGCCAATGCGCGGGCGCTGGTCGAGGCGGGCATGATCCTGAAGCAGGAGATCAACGGCAGCATTCCGGTGGTCCATCCGGAAATTCCGGCGATTTCCGGTGTCGCCTATGTCATGTTCCGCGATGTCGACCCCGACGGTGCCATCCGCACCTGCACCACCATGTGGCCCGGGCGCGTCGACCGCTCGCCATGCGGTACCGGCAATTCCGCCAATCTGGCTACACTCCATGCCCGCGGGCGGGTGAAAGTGGGCGATCAGATGCTGTCGCGCTCGATCATCGGTTCGGAATTCGAGGTGGGTCTGTCGGCCTTGTCGGAGGTTGCCGGTCGCCCGGCGGTCATTCCGACGATCAGCGGCCGCGGCTTTACCTTCGGCCTGCATCAGGTGGCGCTCGATCCCTTTGATCCTTTCGAGCGTGGCTTCGCCCTGACCGACGTCTGGGGTCCATCCTCGGGCTCGATCGGGTAAGGGCTTCGGGGCGTGAGAGGCACCGTCTCGCATGTCCGGCATTTGAATTAAATTCGTCTGATGTTGCTAGGCGAATTGTAAGGGTCTTGATCGCAGCCATCTTGCTATCGTGTGGGGCGATGGAGATAAGTACTCTCTCGAAATCGTGATTCAGAAGATCGACAAGTACAATCAAAGATGAAATCGAATTTAGCGGCAGGCTCCATGGTTCAAAATGTTGCAGGCATGCCAACAACACTCCGGGGTTGTAGGGTGTTCTCCGGCCTGAGCCTTGAAGAGGATCGGGAGTGGCTGCAGCGTTGCCATTCGCGCACGCTTTCGGCCGGCGAAAGTCTGGTCGATTTTGAGGACATGTCCAAGGATGTCTTCATTGTTCAGACGGGTGAGATCCGTGCCGTCTTGCGTTTCTCTGTCGGCAAGGAAGCGATCCTTGGCAGTTTCAAGCGGGGCGACATCCTTGGTGAGCAGGCGGCGGTCGACGACCTCGCGCGCTCCGCGAGCCTGATGGCGGTCAGTGATGCCTCGGTCACCGTCATCCCCTATGCCGTGTTTCACGACATCCTGCAGCAGCGCCCCGATGTGGCGCTCGGATTGCTCCAGCATCTGTCACGCCGCATCCGCGGCATGAACGACCGCCTTTCGGAGATGTCTTTCCTCGATACGAAGCACCGGCTCTACAATACGCTGTTGCGGCTTTCGCGGGTGCGCAATGATGGAAGCCGCGAGCGCATTATATCGCCGCCGCTCGTTCATGCGGAACTGGCCGAGCATATCGGTGCCAGCCGCGAGACGGTCTCGCGCGAGATGTCGAGGCTGGCGCGCGAGGATCTTGTCGAGCGGACGAGCCGGGCCATCGTTCTGAAAAACCCGCTCGAGCTCTCCCGCCGCCTGTCCAGGGCCCTGGAAGGCTGATCCTTTCTCGCCTACGCGAGATCAGGGATAGATGACACCCTTGCGCAGGACGACATTGGCGTAAAGCCGCGGCTCACCCGTCTGGATAACCGTATGGGCGGCCTTTACGCGGTTGTAGAAATCGGCCCCGATCAGCTTTGTCACCGGCACTTTCGGCTCATGCCGGGCGCAGCAGTCGATGATCTCCTGATGGACGGGATCGACCTGGTCCGGCTTGCCGCCGACCACCGACCGGAAGATGGCTTCCGGCACGAAGTCGTCGATCGGCATCACGCTCAGCACGGCGTTGAGCACCGGCACCAGATGGTGGCCGTCGAGGCGGACGAGACGGCGGGCATGTTCGAGTGCCGGATAATTGCCATCAACGATGGCGATTTCGTCGCCATGGCCCATGGCACGCAAGGTGGCGAGAAGTTCGGGGCTCAGGAGGGGATCAATTCCCTTCAGCATGATGTGTGTCCTTGAACAATACGGTTTGGTCGATGAGATAGCGATCGAAGATCGGCAGGCTGGCGCCGCCGATGGCGCGGGCCTGGGCGCCGACTTCGCCCTCGATGATGTCTGGTACGACAACGCCCTGCAGGTCGAGGCGGTTCATCGCTTCGATGGTGGCCTGGACCAGACGCTTGCGCACCCAGTCCGGAAAGCCGCCGTCGATGATGGCGGCGGCAAAGTCGATGATCGAGGCGGCGGCGACCACGGCCTGGGCAAGGGCGGCGGCGGTATCCTGGATCCAGATTTCGAGCGGCTCGCCGAAATCGATCCATTGTTCTGCGGCGTACCAGAGCGGCTGCGGATCGATGCCGCGTTCGCGCAGCAGATTTTCGAGGACGAAGATCGAGGCGATGTCCAGGAGCTGTCGCGTCTCGCCATGTTTGTCGCGCACGGGAAGCGGGCCGATCGCGCCGGCAGTGCCAGTGCGCCCGACAAAGAGAGCGGCATTGACGACAATGCCGCCGCCGATGAAGGAGCCGATGTAGAAATAGACGAAATCCGGATAGCGCTGTCCGGCGCCGAAGACGAGTTCGGCCCCACAGGCACTGGTCGCGTCATTGCGTAAGTAAACGGGGTGCCCCATGCGCGCCTGGACGGCCGCCTGCAGATCCACCTGGCGCCAGATGTCCATGGCCCCGGCGGGCGCACCGACTTCTTCCGCCCAGTTCCACAATTCGAAAGGGGCAGCGATGCCGATGCCGGCGATGCGGTTGCGCTGGGCCTCGTCCATGGCGGCCTCCAGCGCATGGATGCCGTCGCAGATGAAGGGCAGGAGGTGGTCGGGATGCGGATAGGGATAGGTCTGGTGCCTCTGCTCGCGGATCTCGCCGGCAAAATCCATCAGCACCAGATCGGCGCTGCGCCGGCCGATCTTCACGCCGAAGGAGAAGACCGCCTCGGGATTGATGTACATCGGCACGGAAGGCTGGCCGACGCGGCCGCGAATGGGCTCGCCGCGCATCAGCAGTTCGTCGCTTTCGAGCGAGCGCATGATGACCGACACCGTCTGCGGCGAAAGCCCGGTCAGCCGGGCGATGTCCGCCTTCGAACAGCCCGGATGCTGACGCACCAGCGACAGCACCAGACGTTCGTTATAGGCGCGCACACGGACCTGGTTCGAGCCTCCGCCGGCGCTCGACTTCAGGCCCTGATCGACCGCTTGCGTATAGCTTTCCTGTGACACCAAGGCCGCTCCTCCCGACCGCTCCCTTTTACGGCAGCTCCGCGAGAATGTCACAGCGATTTAATAATTCAACTGGATTTATTTATTGACAGCTCAAAACTTCTGTAGTTTTTAATGGGTCGTGGAGGAGTGGGGCCGAGAAACCCCGATCGGATTGCGAAGGCGCGATCCGTGCCGACACGTTGCGGCCGGAGGAGCTGGCCCACCAACTTTCGGGAGGATACCTAATGAAAAAGTCTCTGCTTACCGCTGCCTTGTCGACGCTTGCGCTGGGCGTCGTCTTCGCCGCTCCGGCCTCGGCCGCCGACGTTTCGGCCTGCCTCATCACCAAGACCGACACCAACCCCTTCTTCGTCAAGATGAAGGAAGGCGCGACCGCTAAGGCCGCCGAACTCGGCGTCAACCTGAAGGCCTATGCCGGCAAGGTCGACGGTGACCATGACAGCCAGGTTGCGGCCATCGAATCCTGCATCGCCGACGGCGCCAAGGGCATTCTGATCGCGGCTTCCGACACCAAGGCGATTGTCGACCAGGTCAAGAAGGCCCAGGAAGCCGGCCTGCTCGTGATCGCGCTCGACACGCCGCTCGATCCGGCAACCGCTGCCGACGCCACCTTCGCAACCGACAACCTTCTTGCCGGCAAGCTGATCGGCCAGTGGGCTGCTGCCACCCTCGGCGACAAGGCCAAGGACGCCAAGATCGGCTTCCTCGACCTCGTACCGTCGCAGCCGACCGTCGACGTTCTGCGCGACCAGGGCTTCATGATCGGTTTCGGCATCGACCCGAAGGATCCGAACAAGATCGGCGACGAAGATGATGCACGCATCGTCGGCCACGACGTGACCAACGGCAACGAGGAAGGCGGCCGCAAGGCCATGGAAAACCTTCTCCAGAAGGATCCCGACATCAATGTCATCCACACGATCAACGAACCGGCCGCTGTTGGCGCCTACCAGGCTCTGAAGGCTGTCGGCAAGGAAAACGACGTCCTGATCGTTTCGGTCGACGGTGGTTGCCCGGGCGTCAAGGCCGTGGCCGACGGCCAGATCGGTGCCACCTCGCAGCAGTATCCGCTGCTGATGGCGTCGCTCGGCGTGGAAGCGATCAAGAAGTTCGCTGAAACCGGCGAGAAGCCGAAGCCGACCGAAGGCAAGGACTTCTTCGACACGGGCGTCGCCCTCGTCACCGACAAGCCGGCTGCCGGCGTTGAGTCGATCAGCGTCAAGGAAGGTACGGACAAGTGCTGGGGTTGATCCCCGCAGCTTGATGGCGGACCATGAAAAGATCGGGGCGGCTTCTGGCCGCCCCGTGTCAAATACCGGGCCCGGAGTCCGGCACAAGAACCACATCGGGAGGTATGTCTTATGGCGGGAGCCCAGGAATTCGAGAAGGTGCTGACCCAGAGTGAAACGAGCGTGGCATCCTTCGAGGACCGCTCTACTCTGCGCAAGATCCAGCACTTCCTACACTCAACGCCGGCGGCCGTGCCCCTGATCGTCCTTGTCATGTCGATCATCATCTTCGGCCTGACGATCGGTGGCAAATTCTTCTCCAGCTATACGCTGACCCTGATCCTCCAGCAGATCGCCGTCGTCGGCATCCTGGGGGCGGCCCAGACGCTGGTCATCCTGACCGCCGGCATCGATCTGTCGATTGGCGTGGTCATGGTCATCTCCGCCGTGGTGATGGGCAATTGCGCCATCCACTACGGCATCCCCTCCGGAATTTCCGTCATCATCGGCCTGGCCGTCGGCGGATTGTGCGGCCTCCTGAACGGCGTGCTCGTCGCCAAGGTCAAGCTGCCGCCCTTCATCGTCACGCTGGGCACGTGGTACATCGTGATGGCCACCAACTTCATCTATTCGGCTAACGAGACGCTGCGCGATGCCGATGTCGAGGCCATCGCACCCTTCCTTCAGGTCTTCGGCGAGAGCTTCAAGGTCGGCAAGGCGGTCTTCACGCTCGGCGTCGTCTTCATGCTGATCCTGGTCTTAGGGCTTTGGTATGCGCTCAATCACACGGCCTGGGGTCGGCACCTCTATGCGGTCGGCGACGATCCGGAGGCCGCCCAGCTTGCCGGTATCCGCACCGACCGCGTGCTGCTCGGCACCTATACGCTTGCCGGCGTCATTGCCGGGCTCGCAGCCTGGGTCTCGATCGGCCGCAATGGGTCGATTTCGCCGTCGGCCGCGGTCACCGACTATAATCTTCAGGCCATTACGGCTGCGGTGGTCGGTGGCATCTCGCTCTTCGGCGGACGCGGCTCGATCCTGGGCACGCTCTTCGGTGCCCTCATCGTCGGCGTCGTGTCCATGGGCCTCAACATGCTCGGCGCCGATCCGCAATGGAAGGTGCTGCTCACGGGCGTGCTCATCATCGCCGCCGTCGCAATCGACCAGTGGATCAGAAAGGTAGCAGGCTGATGACCCAGGAACCCATTCTCACCGCCCGCGGCCTGGTCAAGCGTTACGGCCGCGTCACCGCCCTCGACAATGCCGATTTCGACCTCTATCCGGGCGAAATCCTCGCCGTCATCGGCGACAACGGTGCCGGCAAGTCTTCGCTCATCAAGGCGATCTCGGGCGCCGTCACGCCGGACGAAGGCGAGATCAAGCTCGAAGGCAAGACGATCAACTTCCGCTCGCCGATCGAGGCGCGCAAGGCCGGCATCGAGACCGTTTATCAGAACCTCGCTCTGTCCCCGGCACTCTCGATCGCCGACAACATGTTCCTCGGCCGCGAGATCCGCAAACCCGGCGTCATGGGCTCGGTCTTCCGCAAGCTCGACCGTCCCGCGATGGAAAAATTCGCCCGCGACAAGCTGACCGAACTTGGCCTGATGACGATCCAGAACATCAACCAGGCGGTGGAGACGCTGTCGGGCGGCCAGCGTCAGGGCGTGGCGGTTGCCCGTGCGGCGGCCTTCGGCTCCAAGGTGATCATTCTCGACGAGCCGACGGCAGCGCTCGGCGTCAAGGAAAGCCGCAAGGTTCTCGAGCTGATCCTCGACGTGCGCTCGCGCGGCATGCCGATCGTGCTCATTTCCCACAACATGCCGCATGTCTTCGAAGTGGCCGACCGCATCCATGTCCATCGCCTGGGCAAGCGGCTCTGCGTCATCAATCCGAAGGACTACACCATGTCGGACGCCGTCGCCTTTATGACGGGCGCCCGGCCGGCACCGGATGCCGGTCTCGCGGCATGAGCATGACGGTCGACGAACTGGCCGACGAGATCGTCAGGCGGGCTGAAGGCAAGGCCCGCTTTCTCGTCGGGATTGCCGGGCCTCCCGGCGGCGGCAAGTCGACGCTCGCCGATGCCCTTTTCGAAAAACTGAAAGAGCTGGAACAGGCACCCGCCGTCCTGCCGATGGACGGTTTCCATCTCGACAACCGGCTGCTGATCGAACGCGGCCTCCTGCCGCGCAAGGGCGCGCCTGAGACCTTCGACGTGCGCGGCCTTCGCGACATCCTGCAGGCTGTGCGCGCCGGCGGCGAAGTGCTGGTCCCGGTTTTCGACCGTGACCGGGAGCTCGCCATCTGTGCCGCCCGCTGTATCGCACCGGAAGACCGCATCATTCTCGTCGAAGGCAACTACGTCCTGCTCGACCGCGAGCCCTGGCGGCCGATTGCCTCTTCCTTCGATCTGACGGTGATGGTCGCGCCGGAAGAAGACGAGTTGGAGCGCCGGCTCGTGGCGCGATGGATCCATTACGGACTGTCCCAGGACGAGATCCGCGCGAAGGTCGAGGACAATGATCTTCCCAACGGCCGTCTCGTCCTGAGCGCCAGCCATCCGGCCGATATTACGTTGCGATTTGCCTAAGTTGCTGGTCCTGTTCGGGACTTCGTTTCATCGTTAATTCTTAAGTTCTAATTAAATGGGCAATCGGTAAAATTGTACCGGTTTGCTTCAGCCAATCTCAGCCTCCCCCTGATACAACTCCTCCATGAAAGATTAACGCGTGCAACGTCTCCCCGGCAGATGGGGAGGCGCGGCAGTCCAGGGGACCAGCGCCGGAGAGGAGTGGTGGCATGACCATACTGATCGTTGAAGACAACCCGACCAATGCGATGATCATCAAGCATCTCGCAAAGAAGGTGACGAACGAAGAGATGGTCGTGGCCACTGACGGGAACACAGCACTGACCTTCTGTCACGCTGAAACCTTCTCGATGCTGATCGTCGACCATCTGCTGCCGGGCATGTCGGGTCTGCAGTTCATCAAGGCGGTGCGCCTAATGGATCGCTACCGCAACGTCCCGGCCGTCATGGTAACCGCCGAGACGGATCCGCGCCTGCGCGAGGAAGCCCGTGCCGCAGGCGTCACCGATTTCCTGCACAAGCCGGTCGAGGCCATGGCCTTCCGCAAGCTGATCGCCGATCACCTCGGCGCTGCTGCGATCGTCCAAGACCTGCCGAAGTCGGCCTGAACCCTCAACGCGACCTGGAGAAATCCCATGAAAGGCATGCTACTTGCGCTCCTGTTAGGCGCGGTCTCATCGACATCCGCGCTCGCGCTCGATGCGCCCACGGGACCTGTGGTCCTGACGGTGAAGGGCGCCATTACCAATACCAATGCGGGCAACACCGCCGAGTTCGACCTTGCCATGCTCGAAGCACTGGCCGGCCGCAAGGCGACGATGGAAACGCCCTGGACGGACGGCAAGGTGACGTTTGAAGGACCGCTCCTCAGCGCATTGCTGGAGGCCGTGGGTTCGACAGGCACACTACTGTCGGTCAAGGCGCTCAACGATTACGCAGCCGAAGTGCCGGCCGAAGACGCCAAGCTCGCGACGATGCTGGCGACCCGGATGGATGGCAAGCCCATGTCCGTGCGTGACAAGGGTCCGCTGATGATCGTCTATCCGTTCGACCAGAACCCAGACCTTTACAACGAGAAATATTTCTCGCGCTCCGTCTGGCAGATCAAGGAAATCGAGGTCAGCAAGTGAACAACCGGGAAGCGACACTCCGAAAGGCAGCGGGAGGAGGCCATGTGGCCTTCATCCTGCAGCTGATTTCGGCTGTCCTTCTCCTGGTGCTTCTCATCCTCTTCGTGGATATCGCCCGTCAATACCGGATCATGGAAGACGGCGTGCGCGAAAATTCCATGTGGTCCGTCTATCAGCTGGACCGGGAGGCCCGGCAGCTTGATTACAGCCTGTCGATCCTGCGCCGGGGCGAGCCGAATCCCGAGGGTTTCCAGGAACTCGGCCTCCGCTACGACATTCTCTATTCGCGTATCGCAATCCTGGATCAGTCGAAGTTCGGCAGTTACTTCGCTCAGGATCTGAAGATCCGTGGTTACATTGACAATATCGCGACGACAATCACCAGCATCCAGCCGGTCTTCGACGGGATCACAGTTGGCGACTATCCAGCGGCGGAGCAGCTGGATGGTCTGGAAGCCGTCGTTTCCGGCCTCGGCCGCATAACCGAGCAGTTCCTGCTCTATACCAATACACGCGTCAGCTCCGAACGTGCTGAAAGCCGACAGATCATCCTCGGGCTCGAACGCACCTCGGGCATCATGCTCGTCCTGCTGATGGTTTCCGTGGTCTTTCTCGTCGTCACCCTGAACCGGCAGCTGAAATCCGTGCGCGAAACCAGCCGCGAACTCCAGGCCATGGCATCCGAACTGACGGAAGCCTATGAAGCGGCCGATGCCGGCAACCGGGCAAAATCTCAGTTCATGGCGACCATGGGCCATGAAATCCGCACCCCGCTCAATGCCATCCTCGGCATGTCGGAACTGCTTGAACTGTCTGAACTGCCCGATGATGCTCTCTCAAGCGTGAAGACGATCCGCTCCTCCGGCGAGGCGCTGCTGGAGATCATCAACGAGATCCTCGACTTCTCCAAGATCGAACACGGCAAGCTGGAACTCGAGGAACGCGCCTTCGATATCTGCGGTCTGGCGGAGAGCACGGTCAGCATTATCCGCGGTCGCGCCGACGATCAGGACAACACGATCATTCTCGATCTGCCCGAATCCCTGCAAGCCCTGTTCGTCAAGACCGACCCGACGCGCCTGCGTCAGGTTCTGCTCAATCTTCTGTCCAATGCGGTGAAGTTCACCAGCCAGGGGACCGTTACCCTCCGCCTGCGCGAGTTCTACCGCGAAGGCAAGTTGATGATCCGCTTCGAGGTGGAAGACACCGGCATCGGCATCGACGAGGCGGGGCTCGACAAGCTGTTCAAGCCCTTCTCGCAGGTCGACGCCTCGATCAGCCGTCGGTACGGCGGAACAGGTCTGGGCCTTACCATCTGCAAGCAGATCGTCGAAAAGCTCGGGGGCGAGCTCGGCATGAGCAGCACCGTCGGCGTCGGCTCGATCTTCTGGTTCGAACTGTCGGTGGTGCCCGTTGGCCGCGAAGAGGCGGAAAAGGTTGTTGCCAAGACGGCCGCGGAAGAGACGCTGCCGCGCTACCGGATCCTTCTCGTCGAAGACAACAAGGTCAACCAGATCGTTGCCACGCGGTTCCTCGCCCGGTTGGGACAGCACGTCGAGATCGCCAATGACGGCGCCGAGGCTGTCGCGATCACCCGTGGACAGGTCTTCGACCTGATCCTGATGGATATGCAGATGCCGGTGATGGACGGGATCGAGGCCACGCGCCGGATCATCGCCGAAGGGGGACCCTGCGCCTCGACGCCGATCATCGCCATGACCGCGAACGCGTCCGACGACGACCGCCGGCGCTGCATGGATGCCGGCATGCAGGGCTTTGAATCCAAGCCCGTGACCCTGGAAAGACTGAAACAGATGATCGCCTATGCCACCACGCCCGATCGCGGCGCGTCGCAAGCCCCGCATGCCGCCCCCAAACCGGCGCTTGAGCGCTTTGAGCTGCCGGAGCCGGACATGAGTGCCATGCCGCTGCAGGCGCTTCCGGGCCTCGGCATCGAGGGACTGGATGAGGCGCGTCACGCCGAACTGGTCGATGCCCTCGGTGAAGACGTTTTCCAGGAACTGGTTGAATCCTTCTTCAACGATGCGGAAGAACTGTTGGCAGAACTGGATGAGGCGCTGCGCAAGCAGGACCCGGACAGGCGCGATCGCGTGCTCCACACGATCAAGGGGGCGGCCTCGAATGTCGGACTGAACGATCTGGCGGTGAAGGCCAATGCGCTGCGCCACCAGGCCCCCGAAGCCGCCGATATCGACATACTGGGCGAAGAAATTCAGGCCCTCAAATTCAAACTCGTTGCATAGAAGCACGGAGGCGTTCATGCGTATCTTGTTGGTTGACGACAACAGCACCAATCTGAAGCTTCTGACCAAGCTGGTTGGCAAACTCGACAATTGCGAAGCGGTGCCCTTTGCCAGCCCGGACGCGGTGCTCTCGGCCCTGCCGGAGCTCGATTTCGACATTGCCATCATCGACTACCAGATGCCGGTCTATAACGGTGTCGAGCTGTTCACCGAGATTGTCCGCTTCGATAAATATGCCGAGGTGCCGGTGATCTTCGTGACTGCCGACAAAGATATGACGACCCGCATGGCGGCGCTCAATGCAGGTGCCATCGACTTCCTGACCAAGCCGGTCAATCCCGTCGAATTCCAGGCCCGCGTGCAGAATATCGTCAGCCTCGCCCGCGCCCGCCGCCAACTGGCCGACCAGGCGGAATGGCTGCGCCGCGAGGTGGAGCGTGCCGTTGGCGAACTGCGTGAGCGCGAGCAGGAGATCATCCATCGCCTTACTCTCGCTGCCGGCTACAAGGATCCGGAAACGGCGCGTCATACGCTGCGCGTCGCTTCCTATTCCGAAGCGATCGCCATCGAGCTCGGCCTGTCGCCGCAACTCTGCCACGACATCCGCCTAGCGGCCCCGATGCATGACATCGGCAAGGTCGCCATGCCCGATACGGTGCTCTTGAAGCAGGGGCGCCTCACCGAAGCGGAATATCGCCAGATGCAGTCGCATGCCGAAATCGGCAGCGACATTCTCGGTCGCTCGCATTCCTCGCTGCTGCAGCTCGCCTCGGAGATTGCCGCCAGCCACCACGAGCGCTGGGACGGGCAGGGCTATCCCAACCGTCTGGCGGGCACCGCGATCCCGATCTCCGGCCGGATCGTCTGCATCGCCGACAACTTCGACGCGTTGACCACCGAGCGTCCCTACAAGCCGGCCTGGAGTTTTGCCCGCACCGTCGAGCATATCCTCGGCCGCGCCGGCACCCAGTTCGATCCGGATTGTGTCGCCGCCTTCGAGCGTGCCCTGCCGCGTATCCAGGCGATCATGGACCAGGACCGGCGCGAACAGGCCGAAGAGGCGGAGCGCGCCATGGCGGCGTCGACGGATCGGTTCCCCGGCGAACGGGTTGCCTGAGATCCTTTGATCCTTCGGACGAACATGCTAAGGGCGGGCAGATTTCTGCAAGCCGGAGGCATGTCGCATTATGGTTTCCCTGACGATCCGTCGCCCCGATGATTGGCACCTGCATCTGCGCGACGGCGCCATGCTGGATGGCGTGATCGGCGACACCAGCCGTCATTTCGCCCGCGCCATCATCATGCCCAACCTCGTGCCGCCGGTCGTCACCACGGCGGATGCAAGGGCTTATCGGGAGCGCATCGTCAAGGCCGTGCCGGCAGGCGACCGCTTCACGCCGCTGATGACCCTCTATCTCACCGAGCACACCGACCCCAACGATGTCGAGGAGGGCAAGCGCTCCGGCCTGATCACGGCGGTCAAACTCTATCCGGCCGGTGCCACCACCAATTCCCATGGCGGCGTGCGCGACATGGACAAGGCCATGCCGGTTCTGGAGCGCATGGCAAAGATCGGCCTGCCGCTCTGCGTGCATGGCGAGGTGACGACGCCTGATGTCGATATCTTCGACCGCGAAAAGGTCTTCATCGACACGGTGCTCGACCCGCTGCGCAAGCGTCTGCCGGAGCTGAAGGTGACCATGGAGCATGTCACCACCTCCGACGGGATCGACTATATTCGCTCGGCCGAGAGGAACCTCGCCGGCTCGATCACGACGCATCACCTGATCATCAACCGCAATGCCATTCTCGTCGGCGGCATCCGGCCGCATTATTACTGCCTGCCGGTGGCCAAGCGAGAGAGCCATCGTCTGGCTTTGCGCAAGGCAGCAACCTCCGGCGACATCAGGTTCTTCCTCGGTACGGACTCTGCACCGCATGTGGACCCGCTGAAGGAATGCGGCTGCGGCTGCGCCGGTATCTATACCTCGATCAACACGATGAGCTGCCTTGCCCATGTCTTCGAGCAGGACAATGCACTGGACAGACTGGAGGCTTTTGCCTCGCTGAACGGACCTGCCTGGTATGGTCTTCCGGCAAACGAGGAGACAATCACGCTGGTGAAGCGGGAAGAGCCGGTCGAATTCCCGGCAAAGATCGAGACCGGAGCTGGCCCCGTCACCGTCTTCGACCCGATGTTCCCCTTGCATTGGAATGTTGCCTGAACTCGGACCCAGCCCTGTAGCCCGATCCGGGCCTCTTTTTTCAACTGAACCCAGCGGACCCTAACATCGGCCGGCCTCTCTCAAACGAGCGGCCGGTCGTTCGCGTTTGAGCGCGTTTGCTCCGGCCTGCGGTTTGTCAGAGGGCGGCGACACACATGGCGAGCCGAACGGTTGCGGCAACGAGATTTGCGCCGACGGCCAAAGTCTCTGCAATTAAGACTTTGTTTACATTAGCAGATCTGGCGTGCGTGTTCGGCGCCGGTCTCCATGGAGGCGCCTTTGTAGCTTCAATAGAGCGGGATGCTCTTTGTATTCACAAGTATTAATTCCTAAAACTTTATTTAAACAAAGAATTTAAAGGAGATCGTTAAAATTTACCATGGTTTACAATCTATTAAAATCAAGATGACACAGAATATAACTGTGGATATCTATCTCCTCACAGACGAATTGGTCGTCTTAAATATTTCGTGGGGAGTTAGTAATGCGTTCTTCCAAGTCATTCCGGGATGTGTACGTCAGCACCTCCAAGTCGATAGTTAACAAGGGTGCAGCCGTTCTTTTGACTGCGCTCTTCGCCTCCACCGCCGTCGGCCTGCAGCCGGTGCTCTTCAACGCCACCGCCTTCGCAGCGGCCTCGAAGCAGGCCGGTAACAAGGGTGGTCAGGGTGGTCAGGGCGGCGAAAGCGGCCAGGGCGATCAGGGCGGCCGTGGTAGCCAGGGTGGTTCGTGGGGCGGCAATCCGTCAGACAATGGCGGCCGTGGCAATCCGTCGGACAACGACAGCCGTGGCAGCCAGTCGGACAACGATAGCCGCGGCAACCAGTCGGACAATGACAGCCGTGGCGGCCGTGGCGACAGTGACAGCCGCGGTGACAACGGCGGCCGTGGGAACCAGTCCGACGACGACGATCAGTCTGATCGTGGCAACCACGACAACGGTCCGAAGCAGGACGACAAGTCCGACAACGGTGATCGTGGTGCCCCTGCGGACCGTGGCAACTCGTCCGACAACACCGACCGCGGTCCGTCCGAGAACAATGATCGCGGTCCGTCTGACGACAATGATCGCGGCCCATCCGATCATGGCGATCAGGGCAATGGCTCGAAGAGTGAAGATGGTCCCAAGCAGGATGACACCTCATCCAACAACGGCGACCGTGGTGCCCCAGAAGACCGCGGCAACAAGCCGGACGATCGCGGCGGCCCCTCTGACGAAGTCAAAGACAAGGATGAGACCCCGCGTCACAGCGACGAGTATCATCCGCGCGGTGACCGCGGTGAACCGCAGGTGAACCACGGCTCGGAAAACGGTCCGAAGAAGGACGATGGCAAGGGTCCTGGCAAGGACCGTCCCGGCAAGGGCCATGGCAAGGGCGACGGCAAGGGCCATGGTAAGGGCGAAGGTAAGGGCCACGGCAAGGGTCATGGAAAGGGCCACGGCAAGGGCCATGGCAAGGGTCACGGCAAGGGTCACGGCAAGGGTCATCACGGCCACGGCCATGGTCACCACGGCGGCAAGCCCTGCCCGGATGACGAAGGCCCGATCGACGGCGGCCCGACCGACCCGACACCGAGTGCTCCGACCAAGTCGACCCTGAAGTCCTCTAGCCGCGATTGCGACGGTCCGACCTGGTACCTCAAGGCATTCCAGCCGACCTGCGAACTGAAGATCGTCAAAGGCTGATCATACGGAATAGAGAAAGGGGCTCGCAGCGATGCGGGCCCCTTTTTGGTGTCGGGCGTCGAAACGGCAGGCGTTCAGCGCGCTGCGCTTCGGCTCCGGGCGTTACGATGTCATCGTCGACAGCTGCGGCCAGAGGCCGGTCAGGCCGACGATGATCAGATAGATCGCGACGACGTAGTTCAAGAGGCGCGGCATGATGAGAATAAGAATGCCGGCGATGAGGGCGACGAGCGGCTGGATGATCAGATAGTTTTCCATTGGATGAAACCTTGTTGTGAGGTGCGGACGCGGGGATAAAATCGCATAGCCGCGCGATTGTTCCATCAGGCCGGGTCGAGAGACATCCAGTCATCTCTCATCCGGACAGTCGGAGGGGCGTGCAGCCCCGCGCCAGCGTCTGGTCAGCCTCGCCTCTTGCTGCTATTGCGCTTCTGACCGCATTTGACAGGAGAGCGCCATGATCCAGACCCCCTTCACCGACCCCGCCGTGATGGCAGACCTCGTGGCGAAGATGCTCTGGGAGATCAAGGCGGTGCATTTCAATGCGGCTGAGCCCTACAAGCTCTCGTCTGGCATGAAGAGCCCCGTCTATATCGATTGCCGCAAGCTTCTGTCTTATCCGCGCGTGCGTTCCACCGTGATGGATTTCGCTGCAGCGACGCTGATGCGCAATGCCGGCTTTGAGCAGTTCGACTGTATCGCCGGCGGTGAGACAGCGGGTATTCCCTTCGCGGCCCTTCTTGCCGATCGCCTGGCCCTGCCGATGATCTATGTGCGCAAGGCGCCTAAGGGCCATGGCCGCAATGCCCAAATCGAGGGCCATATTCCGGAAGGGGCGCGCGTGCTCGTAATCGAGGACCTGACCACGGCCGGCGGCAGCATGTTCAAGTTCATCGATGCGATCAGAGCAGCCGGCGGCGTTGTCGATCATGGCATTGCACTCTTCTACTACGACATCTTCCCGGAAGGTCTGCAGCGCTTTGACGACGGCAAGGTGAAGCTGCATTACATCGCCACCTGGCGGAACGTGCTCACTGTTGCGCGTGAGCAGAAACTCTTTGATGAGAAGACCCTGTCGGAAGTCGAGGCCTTCCTTGATGCGCCGCTCGAATGGTCGGGGCGCAATGGTGGGGTTTCGTCTCTCGCTTGAGCAAATGCTCATAATCGCGCTGGAAATCCGGCATGACTTAGTTTAAATCGATTGAAACAGATCACTGGGAGGTCGAGATGATCCTGTGTTGCGGCGAAGCGCTGATTGACATGTTGCCACGCGAAACCACGCTCGGCGAGCGGGCCTTTTCTCCCTATGCCGGCGGCGCGATCTTCAACACAGCGATTGCGCTGGGGCGCCTCGGCATCGACACCGGCTTCTTCACCGGTCTTTCCGATGACATGCTGGGCGATATCCTGCGTGACACGCTGAAATCCTCCGGCGTCGATTACAGCTATTGCGCTACGCTTTCTCGCCCCTGCACGATTGCGCTGGTCAAGCTGACAAACGGTCAGGCCTCTTACGCCTTCTACGACGAAAACACCGCCGGCCGGATGATCACCGAAGCCGATCTTCCCACCCTCGACGACAGCTGCGAAGCCCTGCATTTCGGCGCGATCAGCCTGATCCCGGAACCCTGCGGCTCGACCTACGAGGCGCTGATGACCCGCGAGCACAAGACCCGCGTGATCTCGCTCGATCCCAACATCCGCCCCGGCTTCATCAAGGACAAGGAAGAGCACAAGGCGCGCATCGCCCGCATGGCGGACATGTCCGACATCCTGAAATTCTCCGACGAAGACCTCGACTGGTTTGATCTCCCGGGCACCCAGGACGAACGTGCCGCCTATTGGCTCACACGCGGCGCCAAGCTCGTGGTGCTGACCAAGGGTGCAGAAGGGGCGACCGCCTATACGGCGAACTTCAAGGTCTCCGTGCCCTCCAACAAGGTCGAAGTGGTCGACACCGTCGGCGCCGGCGACACGTTTGATGCGGGCATTCTGGCTTCGCTGAAGCGTCAGGACCTGCTGACCAAGGAAAAGGTAGCGACGCTGTCGGAAGAGGCCGTGCGTGAGGCGCTGACGGTAGGCGCCAAGGCGGCGGCCGTGACGGTATCGCGGGCAGGGGCCAACCCGCCGACGGCAGCCGAGATTGGGTTCTGAGACGGCGCTGCAACGGCAGGCCCTGTCAGCCGCCCAACAGGCTGGTGCTACAGCGCCGCGATGATCAGGTGCGGCACTCCGTTTGACGTCTTTTCAACGGAACGACCGCTGTCATCCACAACACCTCTTGCGACGCGACGCAGGTTTGAAAAGCTTGCGAAGGTCACGGTGTCGACCGGTTGGTCGAAGCGAATCGACACCGCATGGCCGCTGTTCGAAGATCTGATCTCGACGATTTCGCCCTCGAATGCCTGGCCAAGATAATATCCCCTGACCCTCTGCTGGAGATAAAACCGGGGTGAAGCGGCCCTGGCGAGCTTGGCAGACAAGGTGTTCCAGTCGCGTGCACCGTTCTGATGTGCGACCAGTTCCAGCGCTTTTGCGTGCCCGACTATTGTCCCTTCGGCAGCAAGCCTTGCCCGAAGGGCCTTTGCATGCGCCTTTGCTTCGGCGATGGTCCTGACTGTCATCGCGGAACTCCCTTCGCAGCCAATCCAAGCCCGGCATTGCCCCGCTCTTTGAAGGCAGTAACCAGGAGAAGAACGGTGACAGCTGCCGCGAGAAGATCGGCGGTCGGATAGGCGAACCAGACGTCATGTCCACCCAGCAGCAGCGTAGCAGCCGTCACCAGCAATGGCACCAGAAGGACAGGTTTTACCACCGTCAAGACTGCGGCCCTGGCAGGCTGACCCACCGCTTGGAAATAAAGGCCGAGCACCAGGATGGGCCCGGAAAACAGATAGAGGGCAGACATGATCCGGAGAATCCGGCCAACTGCACTGGTCACAGCGGCATCGGCCACAAAGAAGGCGCCGAGCAGGCTCCCCTGACTGAGGAAAAGAGCCTCAACGGCAACGCAATAAAGCAGTGTTGTCGTCGCTGCGATCCGAAGAACAGCATCGGAACGCGCATAAAGACCAGCCCCGACATTGTGGCCGACGATGCTCTGCATAGCCATGCCGACAGCCATGTTAGGCAAAAAGGCAAATCCGAAAATTCGTGTCGCGATGCCATATGCTGCGATGGTTTTGGCATAGTCGGCGCTTGCCGCAAAGCGCAGGGCCACAACCACACTGGCGGCGGAAAGTGCCATTCCGGCAAAGCCCAGACTGAGCGGTGCACCTAGGACCGCTATCCCTCGCCAATTGCCAGTCCAGCGATGTCGCCAGATACTGCTGAGCGGCAGCATGTCGGACATGAACCGTCGCAAGACGATGAGAAGAGCCAATCCGAGCGCTTGTGCAAGCACCGTGCCGAGCGCCGATCCGGCCACGCCAAGCTCCATGCGCGCCACGAGGACGTAGTTCAGCACAATATTGGCGAGGGTAACCCCAAGCGACATCAGCGCCATCGTCCCAGCGTGGCCCTCGTTGCGGCAGGCATCGGCGTGGACCGCCAGGAGGAACTGGATCGGGGTTCCGGACAGGGTTATCACAAGAAAGACCCAGACCATGTCCGCAATCGTTCCCTCGGAACCGGCCAGGTGGACCGAAAACCCTCTACCGGCGATGCAGAAAAGCAAGATGAGCACGGACGCCATGAACAGGGCCAGGCCGTGCGCAGCTGCGAAGGTTACTGCGGCTTCATCGCGATTGCCAGCGCCGAGTTGGCGGGCGAGAAGGCTCGACATGCCCCCGCCGACAAGGGTCGACAGCGCGATGGTGAGCATCAGGATCGGGAACGTCATGCCGACCGCAGCCATGGCCTCGGCGCCGACGAAATGGCCGAGAAACAAGGCGTCGACGATGCCGAGCACGCCATTCATGCCCATGATCGCGATCATGGGTAGTGCTGTCACAGTGAAAATTCTGCCCGGAGAGGCAGTCAGAAAACGGTTTTCGGGTGATTGCCGCAGAGACATCACTCACTCCTCCAAAGAGGCATTTCGAATGTGATGGGGGCCTGCATTGCCCACCGACGAAATGCTTCGAGGGTGAGAAGAAAACTGCTTACCGGCTTTACCGTGACTTGCGTCTGCAGGCGGCAGGTGCTCGGAACCTGCGCGACTAGAACCATTGAAATGGGAGATTGTCAATGAGGGGCCCGCCTCGTGCCGAATCACTGCGGTGAGGGCGGCGTATGCACAGCGTCGTCTAATCGACAGAGTTTCTTGTCGCTGCTCTTTCCGCGTGGCGCGATGAGCACCGCGTTTCCGCACTCACCCCGTCTTCCGCCCCGCTAGCGCCGAGACCAGCCCGACCGTCGAGCTGTCATGCCCGGTGGCAGCCACCTTGCCCTGCACCACCGGCAAAAGCCCCGTCGCCAGTTCCTTGCCGAGTTCCACGCCCCACTGGTCAAAGGAATTGATGCGGAAGATCACGCCTTCGACGAAGACGCGGTGTTCGTAGAGCGCAATCAGGCGGCCGAGGGTGAAGGGGGTCAGCTGATCGTAGACGAAGGTGATCGACGGGCGGTTGCCGGAGAAGACGCGGTGCGGGGCGAGGAAATCGGCCTCTTCGTCCGATACACCTTTGGCGGTCAGCTGGCTTTTGGCTTCGGCGAGCGTGCGGCCCTTCATCAGCGCTTCCGATTGCGCTAGGCAATTGGCGATCAGGAGGTCGTGCTGGTGGCGCAGTTCCGGTTCGAAGCCGTTGGCGGCGATCATGAACTCGGCCGGGATGACGCTCGTGCCCTGGTGGATGAGCTGATAGAAGGCGTGCTGGCCATTGGTGCCGGGTTCGCCCCAGACGACGGGGCCGGATGCGCCCTGGACCGGCTTGCCGTCGATGGTGACGCTCTTGCCGTTCGATTCCATGTCGAGCTGCTGCAGATAGGCCGGGAAACGCGACAGGCGCTGGTCATAGGGCAGGATCGCGCGGGTCGGGTAGTTCAGGACGTTGCGGTGGAAGACGCCGAGCGCGCCGAGCAGCATCGGCAGGTTGTCGCGGAAGGGGGCGGTGCGGAAGTGCTCGTCCATGGCGTGCGCCCCATCGAGGAACTGCCCGAAATGGTCAGGACCGATGGCAATCATCAGCGGCAGGCCGATCGCCGACCAGATCGAATAGCGACCGCCAACCCAGTCCCAGAAGCCGAAGACGCGGGACTGGTCGATGCCGAAGGCGGCGACCTTGTCGAGCGCGGTCGAGACGGCGCAGAAGTGGTGGCCGACGGCGGCTTCCCCGAGCGCGTCGGCGACGAAGGCGCGCGCCGTCTGGGCATTGGTCATCGTCTCGATCGTAGTGAAGGTCTTCGACGCGACGATAAAGAGGGTTGTTTCGGCGTTGAGCGTCTTCAGCGTGTCGGCAATATGGGCGCCGTCGATATTGGAGACGAAATGCGCGCGCGGGCCGTCATGGAAGGGGGCAAGCGCCAGCGTCGCCATGACAGGGCCGAGATCCGAGCCGCCGATGCCGATATTGACGACATCGGTGATGGCCTTGCCGGTCGCGCCTTTCAATTCGCCGGAGCGGATGCCGTCGGCAAACTTGCCCATGGCTTCGAGCACGCCGTTGACATCAGGCATGACGTCGCGGCCATCGACCAGCACAGGGCGGTTGGAGCGGTTGCGCAGCGCGGTGTGGAGAACGGCGCGGCCTTCGGTGAAATTGATCGGGGCGCCGGAGAACATCTGGTCGCGCTTGTCGGCGACCCCGGCCGTGGTGACCAGTTCCTCAAGCAGGGTTAGAACTTCGTCATTCACGGCGCATTTGGAATAATCCATCAGCAGGTCGCCGAGCGTGACGCTGAAATGCGAGAAACGCTGCGGATCGGCGGCAAAGGCGGCGCGCAGGTCTTCGGCATGGGTGGCGGCAACGGCGCTCGTCAGCTTGTCGATGATGGCTTGCATCGGAATGTCCCTGTTAACATGGTTGCACGGGACATTAGTCGCAGCACAAGGCGCTATCAAGACAGGGGAGGCCTGACGCCTCCCCAAATTTCAATCGATTTATTTCTCGTCCCGCAGCTCGCGACGCAGGATCTTGCCGACATTGGTCTTCGGCAGTTCAGTGCGGAACTCGATGTAACGCGGGCGTTTGTAGTTGGTTAGATTTGCGGCGCAATGAGCCTTCAGCTCGTCGATCGTGAGCGCCTCGTCCTTCTTGACGACGAAGAGTTTCACCGCCTCTCCGGAATGACCATCCGGCACACCGACAGCGGCGCATTCGAGCACGCCCGGATGCATGACGGCGACTTCCTCGATCTCGTTCGGATAGACGTTGAAACCGGAGACGAGGATCATGTCCTTCTTGCGGTCGACGATTTTCACGTAACCCTGTTCGTTCATCAGGCCCATGTCGCCGGAGCGGAAGAAGCCGTCCGCGCTCATCACCTTGGCGGTTTCTTCGGGGCGCTGCCAATAGCCTGCCATGACCTGGGGGCCGCGGATGCAGATCTCGCCGACTTCGCCGATCGGCAGCGTCTGGCCGTCCTCGTCGCGGATCTCTATGTCGGTGGAAGGAAGCGGCAGGCCGATCATGCCGGAGAATTCGCGCGCATCAAGCCGGTTGACGGTGGCAACAGGTGAGGTCTCGGACAGGCCGTAGCCTTCCGTGATCGGCCGTCCGGTCATCTGCAGCCAGCGTTCGGCGACCGGCCGCTGCACGGCCATGCCGCCGCCCAGCACCAGCATCAGCGAAGAAAAGTCGATCTTCTTGAATTCTGGATTGTTCATCATCGCATTGAACAGCGTGTTGAGACCCGGGAAGACATGCGACTTGAAGCTCTGCAACTCCTTGATGAAGGCCGGAATGTCGCGCGGATTAGCAATCAGCAGGTTATGGCCGCCGAGCGCGATGCCCATCAGCGAATTCACGGTGAGTGCGAAGATATGGTAGAGCGGCAGCGCGCAAACGAAGTTCAGTACATCGGGACGCGACTGGCCGGCAAAGGCGGCTTCCAGCCAGAGCGCGATCTGCTGCTTGTTGGCCAAGAGATTGGCATGGGTCAGCGCCGCACCCTTGGAAACGCCGGTGGTGCCGCCGGTATATTGTAGGAAGGCAATGTCGCCGGGAGAAACAGCGACCGGCTTCAGTGTCTGCCTTGCGCCCTCGGCCAGCATGGCCTTGAAGCTGGTATGGCCGGGAATGGTCCAGGCGGGCACCAGCTTCTTCACCTTGCGCACGACAAAATTGACGATATGGCCCTTGAGGCCGAGCATGTCGCCCATGGTGCAGACGACAACATGCTTCACCTCCGTGCGGTCGACGACCTGCTGGACGGTATGGGCAAAGTTTTCGAGCACGATGATCGCCTTGGCGCCCGCATCTTTCAGCTGGTGTTCCAGTTCGCGGGGCGTATAGAGCGGGTTAACGTTCACGACCGTGAGGCCGGCGCGCAGGATGCCGTAGACGGTGACCGGATTCTGCAGGATGTTCGGCGTCATGACGGCGACGCGGTCGCCTTTGGAGAGGCCCTTCGATTGCAACCAGGCGCCGACTTTCCGCGACTGCTCCTCCAGCTCGCGGAATGTCATAGAACGGCCCATGCTGGTGAAGGCCAGACGCTCGCTGTATTTGGCGCAGCTCGCTTCGAACAGGGCGCCGAGCGAGGGATGGGCATGTGGGGCGATCTCCGCCGGCACCGAGGCGGGATAGGATTGGACCCAGATCTTTTCGGCGGCGCGGCCGCTGAGGCGGCTCATAGTTTCCGTCATATTGTCCTCCCGAACCATTTTCAGATGCGCATCCACCAGGCGGGCTCCTCCCCTTAGCCTGGAACCTCATGCTAACGCAAAGGCTGCACAAGTCCCGAAAAAATTATATAACCTTGACGTAAACGTCAATACACCGGGTTCGCTCGCTTGATGGCGACAGGGACGGCGCAGCGTTGCAGGGTGTCGCCTCATTCTTGGGTTCAAGAAGCCGTGTCGGGCGAGGGCGTGGCCTCGGTTATTCGGAACCATTCGACAGGCCTTGCCGTTGACCAGATACGATCAACCAATACAGGAGGATGCATCATGGACCAGGTCAACAGCGCCGTGAGCGGCAAGGACCCTTATGCCAAGGATACCGCAACCCTGATCGCCAGCGACAAGGTCGAAGGTACCGCAGTCTATGGCGTGGACGGAGACCGTATCGGCACTATCCAGCGCGTACTTCTCGAAAAGCGCGGCGGTCGCGTGGCCTATGCCGTTCTGAGCTTCGGCGGTTTCTGGGGCATCGGCGACGAGTATTATCCGTTGCCTTGGGAAACGCTTACCTATGATGACCAGCTCGACGGTTACCGGATCGGTCTGACAAAGGAACAGGTCGAAGGCGCGCCGAAATATCGTGACGACAGCGAGGACTGGTATCGCAACAATGGCCGCTCGGTTTACGACTATTATGGCGTACCGCCCTACTGGATCTGACCCGAGATTATGACATGACAAAGGGCCTCGCTTGCGGGGCCCTTATTCTGTTTGCTTGGCGGAGAGATCGAGAGGACGGCAGCGTAATCGCGCTGCAGCAGGAGAGACGTCAATCAACCCGCCCGAGCCCGTACTAAAGTTTACGGCACTCGCGCCCTCCGGCTCTCCTGACATGAAACACGCTGGGGGAAAAGTCTGATTCTGTGGCGAAGGGTTTGAAACCGGCGGGCTCGCCGGATTTGGCTGTACGTTGCCGCAAACGGAGTGGATTGCAGAGCCGTCCGGGACTAGGCTCCAGAGATACACACCCAAGGCGTCTCACTCTCCGAACGGACAGCGCATGACCGATCCCCACCAGAAGGCTCCGACCGAAGCCGGAATCCTCGACTTCCTCGCCACCTGCGCCGCCTTCTATCCGGACGATGCGGTGGACGCTTCCATCAGCCAGCAGCGTGCGTGGTATGATGCGCTCTGCGCCCATTTTGACAGGCCGCTGCCGGCCGGCATGGTGACGGAGGACCGGAAGGTCGAGGAGCGCATTCCGGTCCGCTGGTACCGTCCCGCGGAGGTCAAAACCGAGACCGTGCTTTATTACATCCATGGTGGCGGTTTCGTCGTCGGCTCGCTCGACAGCCATCATGCGATTTGCGCGGAGCTGGCAGAGCATGCCGGCGCAGAACTCGTGTCGGTGGATTATCGACTGGCGCCGGAGCATGTCTGGCCGGCGGCGCATGATGATGCGTTTGCGGTACTCAAGTCTTTGCTCGATGGCAGCTGCAAAGTGGTGCTGATCGGCGACAGCGCAGGCGGCAATCTCGCCGCCGGACTGGCGCTTCGGGCGCGGGAGGAAGGGATAGCAGGGATCGTGGGTCAGGCGGTGATCTATCCGGCGCTGGGCGGCGATCTCGTCTCCGGCTCCTATGCGGAGATGGCGCAGGCGCCGGGGCTGACGACATCGGACGTTGCATACTACCGGACCGTGCTGCAAGCGCCTGAAGATAGCCCGGTCGCCCATCCGCTTCTCAGCGCATCCCTCACCGGCCTGTCGCCGACCTTCATCACCGTCGCCCATTTCGATCCGCTGCGCGACGACGGCCGCGCCTATGCGAGCCGTCTCGCCGAAGCGGGTGTCGAGGTCTGGTTCCGCGAGGAGCCGCAGATGGTGCATGCCTGGCTGCGCGCCCGGCATATGAGCGAGGGCGCGCGCTTAGGGTTCGAGGCGCTTTGCGCGGCGGTAACACGGTTTGCCGCGCAGGGCTGAGGGCGACGCGTCACATCAGATCGCGCGGGATCGCCTTTTGCGGGAAGAACTTTTCGAACACCTTGATGTCACCTTCATAAGCAATGACCGATGCACTGATCAGCCAGTGGGTTTCTGTGCAGGCGATGCGCGAGGTGGAGACCGTGCGCACGAACCAGCCGGGGCGTTGCATGTCGCAGGTCCAGACCGAGGTGCCCGTCATCGACTGCGGATCACCCGGCGAGATCGACCAAACCTCGTCGCGGACCTGCCGGGTGGAGAGGCCTGTGCCCGGATGTTCGAACATGCCGGTATCCTCGTAGATCGTGTAATCCGTGCGGTTGACCTGGAGATCGCGCAGCACCTGGCGGCGGGTGGCCGACGGCGCATGTTCGATATAGGTCGGCAGCGGGTTCGGATTGTCCGGCTGCTTCATCTCGAAGGTGTCGTGCTCGCCGAGCTTCGGCAGGGCAAGGCCGAGCGTGGCGATGTCGATCGTCAGTTCCGCATCGGTGGGCGCGGGCAGCACCATCGGCCAATAGGCTGTCGACAGCGACAGGCGGATGCGGTGGCCGGGGCGGAAGCGATAGCCGCAGGCATCCAGCGTGAGGCGGATCGGTGTGGGTTCGCCGAGCACCATTGGCTGCGGCTCGGCATTGCCGTTGCGGTGGGTGAGGTTCAGCACACCGAAGGCGACGCGGGTGGCCGTGCCATCGGGATGCACGTCGACGATCCGGGCGATGAGATTGGCGACCGGTGCGTCACTCGACAGCATCACAGAGAGTTCCGGTCTGCCGAAGATGTCGAGTGTTTGGGTGAGCGGCGCCGTCTGGGAGGTCAGCGATCCCGCATCGTCGCCGCGCTGATCGCCGGCGAGTTCTGCATCGGGCTTCAGCGTGAACCATTCGCCGGCGGCGGTGCCCGTGTCGAGGGGAGACTTCAGCGTCACAGTATGGGCCGGCGCATGCGGGACCGGATGCCCCTCTGTCAGAGAGCCGAAGGATTCCACATAGAAGTTCAGCATCTCAGGCGCCTGCCAGCGGTCCTTGGACATCCAGAAACCGGGGTCCACATCGCGGCGCGGCGCGGGCTTGACGGCGTCGAGGATATAGGCCCGCACTTGCGGCACAGCCTCGGTCCCATTTTGCTCGCCGCGCAGCCAGCGGTTCCAGAAGGCGATGGCTTCGCCGTGGAAATCGGCGCGCGGCTTCGGCCAGGCGAAATGCGGATATTTGTGGATCCAGGGGCCGATCAGCGCCTTGGAGCGATCAGGCATGCCCTCGACGGCGAGGAGCGGCGTGTTGCGATAGCCATCGGCCCAGCCGGCGATGACCAACGACGGGATCGCGACGGCGGAAAAATTCTCGCCGATGGACCCGTGTTTCCAGAAGGCATCGCGGCGCTGGTGCTCCAGCCACTCTTCCAGGAAGAAGGGTTCGTTTTCCAGTCGTTCCATCCACATCTCGCGCCAGCGGTCACCGACGATTTCGGGATCCGGCGAGCGCGACTGATAGGCAAGCATGGTGGCGGCCCAGGAGAGCTGGGCCGAGAGGTGGCATCCGTTCTTGTAGTGGATGTCGTCGTTGTAGCGGTCGGTGGTCGAGGCAATCGAGATGACCGCCTTCAGTGCTGGGGGCTGCAAAGCCGCGACCTGCAGGCAGTTGAAGCCGCCCCAGGAGATGCCCATCATGCCGACGGAGCCGTTCGACCAGGGCTGGGCGGCGATCCAGGCGATCAGCTCGCAGGCATTGGCGAGTTCCAGCTCGGTATATTCGCCGTCAATGACGCCGTCGGACTCGCCCGAGCCTCTGATATCGACGCGCACGCCGGCAATGCCGGCGGCTGCAAACACCGGATAGGTGGATTCGTCGCGCGGGCTCGTTCCGTCCCGCTTGCGATAGGGCAGGAATTCGAAGACGGCGGGCACGGGATCGGCTTCAGCGCCATCCGGCATCCAGATGCGGGCGGCAAGCCTTGTACCGTCTGCAAGGGTGATCCACTGGTTTTCGATGGTGGTGAACGGGCGCGATGTCATGCTGTGCTCTCAGGTGGAATTTCAGTTCGTGGTTTTCCCCTCCCAAACCCTCCCCACAAGGGGGAGGGCTTAACCTGGCCGCGCCCATGTGTGGTTGGGGCGAGAGGCATTGCCGCGAAGTCTTCTCCCCCCTTTTTGGGGGAGATGGCCGGCAGGCCAGAGGGGGTCTAAGGGCGGTGCGATCAGTGCCCCGCACTCTCCATGCGGCGGGTCGCAAGCGCCTTCTCCAGCCAGCCCAATTCCATCTCCGGCACGGACTTGAGCAGCAGATCGGTATAGTCGTCGAAGGGTGGCGAGAGCACTTCGGATTTCGGGCCGAAGCGCACAAGCCGGCCGCGATGCATGACGGCCACGCTGTCGGCAATCGCGCGGACGATCGCAATGTCATGGGTGATGAACATGTAGGAGACCTGCGTTTCCGCCTGCAGCCGCATCAAAAGCGAGAGGATGCCCTCCGCCACCAGCGGATCGAGCGCCGAGGTCGGCTCGTCGCAGAGGATGAGTTCGGGTTTGGCTGCAAGCGCGCGGGCAATCGCCACGCGCTGTTTCTGCCCACCGGACAGCTCGGCGGGATAGCGGTCGACGAAGCCGGAGCCCATCTCGATCTGCTCCAGCAACTCCTTGACGCGGGCAGTTTTCGCTGAGCCATGCAGGCCGTGATAGAAAGTGAGCGGCCGTCCGATAATGTCGCGCACAGTCTGGCGCGGGTTCATGGCGGTATCGGCCATCTGATAGATCAGCTGGATACGCCTCAGATCATCGCGGCTGCGTTGCTTCAAGGCCGGCGTCAGCGCCTTGCCGTCGAAGGTGACGGTGCCGGAGACGGGCGGCAGGAGGCCGGTGATGACGCGCGCTAGGGTAGACTTGCCGGAGCCGGATTCGCCGACGACGGCGAGTGTCTGGCCCTTGGGCAGGTGCAGGGACACGTCGTGCAGCACCTTGAAGCCGTTGGAATAGCCGGCCGTCACATTCTCGATCTTGAGCTGTCGATCGCTCTGGTCGGTGGCTTCCTCCTTGCGGGCCTGGCGGACATTGACCAGCGCGCGCGTATACTCCTGACCCGGCGCCTCGATGATCTGCTGGGTCGTGCCGTATTCAACGGTCTTGCCCTGGCGCAGCACCATGATGTCATCCGAGATCTGTGCAACCACGGCCAAGTCATGGGTGATGTAGAGGGCAGCCGTATGCGTCTCCGCGATCGCGTGTTTTATCGCGGCCAGAACGTCGATCTGGGTGGTGACGTCGAGCGCGGTCGTCGGCTCGTCGAAGACGATGAGTTCCGGATTGGAGCACAGCGCCATGGCGGTCATGGCGCGTTGCAACTGGCCGCCGGAGACCTGGTGCGGATAACGATCGCCGAAAGTCTTCGGATCGGGCAGTCCGAGTACGCCGAAGAGGTAGGTGGCGCGGGCGCGGGCTTCTTCGATCGTCATCAGCCTGTGCGCGACGGTTGCTTCGATCACCTGGTCGCCCAGCCGATGGGCCGGGTTGAAGGCGGCGGCGGCCGATTGCGCGACGTAGCAGACGCGGTCGCCGCGCAGCTTGCGAATGCCGGATTTTCCGAGCTTCAGGATGTCCTCGCCATTCAGCAGCACTTCGCCGCCGGTGATGCGCACGCTGCCGCGACCGTAAGCGAGAGCCGACAGGCCGATGGTCGACTTGCCGGCGCCGGACTCGCCGATCAGGCCGAGCACCCGGCCCTTTGGCAGGCTGAAGGAGACGCCTTCGACGATGGTGATGTCCTTGGGCGGCTCGCCCGGCGGATAGGATGTGGCTTCGATCTTGAGATCGCGGACGGTAAGGAGTTCAGACATCGCCACGGCCTCCCTTCAGGCTGGATGTGCGCCCGAGCAGCCAGTCGACTACCAGGTTGACGCAGACGGCAAGTGCGGCAATGGCCGAGCCGGGCACGAGCGCTGCGGAAATGCCGAAGATGATCCCGTCCTTGTTGTCCTTCACCATGCCGCCCCAATCGGCCGCCGGCGGCTGGATGCCGAGGCCGAGGAAGGAGAGGGTGGAGAGGAAGAGGATCGAGAAGGCGAAGCGCAGGCCGAATTCGGCGAGCAGAGGAGAGAGCGTATTGGGCAGGATTTCGCGGAAGATGATCCACAGCGTGCCTTCGCCGCGCAGCCTGGCCGCTTCGACGAATTCCATGACCGCGACATCGAGTGCCACGGCGCGGCCGAGGCGGTAGACGCGGGTGGAATCGAGGATCGCCATGACCAGGATCAGCACGAAGAGGTTCTGCGGCAGGACTGCCAGAACGACGAGCGCGAAGATCAGCGTCGGGATCGACATCATCAGGTCGTTGAAGCGCGACAGCGTCTGGTCGATCACGCCGCGCGAAACGGCGGCGGTGAAGCTGAGGAAGATGCCGAGCGAGAAGGATATGACGGTGGCGGCGAGCGCCACGGTCAGCGTCGTGCGCGTGCCGTATATCATGCGCGAGAGCAGGTCGCGGCCGAGATTGTCAGTGCCGAGCAGAAAGGTGCCACCCATTGGCTCCCATACGGCACCGACGATTTCACGCTCGCCATAGGGCGCGATGAAAGGGGCGAAGAGCGCACAGAAGACGGCAAGCGCAATGCCAAATATGCCGACCCAGGCGCTGATGGGGATCTGTTTCAATCTCATCGCGGATGCCTCAGTCTCGGATTGGCGACAATCGCGATGATGTCGGCCAGCATGTTGAGGAAAATGTAGACGGCTGCGAAGATCAGGCCGCAGGCCTGCACGACGGGCATGTCGCGCACGGTGACTGCATCGACCATGTATTGGCCCATGCCGGGATAGACGAAGACCACTTCGACGACGACGACACCGACGACGAGATAGGCGAGGTTGAGCGCGACGACGTTGACGATCGGGGCAATCGCGTTCGGGGCCGCGTGCTTGACGATGGCGCGGAGCGCCGAGAGACCCTTGAGTTCGGCGGTTTCCATATAGGCCGACGACATCACCGAGAGGATGGCGGCGCGGGTCATGCGCATCATGTGGGCGAGCACGACGAGGACGAGCGTCGCCGTCGGCAGCGCCATGGCTTTCAGCCGGTCGGCAAGCGCCATGCCGTCATGCACCGTCGACGGGAAGGTCGCGATGTTGAGGTTGATGGCAAAGACCAGGATCAAGAGATAGCCGATGAAGAATTCCGGCAGCGAGATGGCGGCAAGCGAGATCACGTTGATGATGCGATCCGGCGTGCGGTTGCGGAAGTGGACCGCGAGCATGCCGAGACCGACCGCGAGTGGGACCGAGATGGCGGCGGCGAGGGCCGCGAGATACAGCGAATTGCCGAGCCGCTTGCCGATCTGTTCGGTGACCGAGTTGCGGCTCGCCCAAGAGGTGCCGAAATCGCCCTGCAGGACGCCGCCGAGCCACTCGAAATAGCGGGTGACGATCGGCCGGTCGAGGCCGAGATCGGCACGGATATTGGCGACCGCCTGGGGCGTCGCCGACTGGCCGAGATAGGTGGTGGCGAAATCACCTGGCAGCGCCTCGACCCCGCCATAGATCAGCATGGAGACGGCGAGCAGCAGCAGCATACTGAGCGCGAGGCGCTGCAGCACCAGCACGGCCAGCGGAAACCGCTGGTAAAGGGAGAGGGCCGGGGGATCACCGGCATCGGTCGATTGGGTCATGCGTTTCCAGCCGCTATCCAGAAAAACGGGTTTGGCCCGCGAACCTCATGTCCGCGGGCCGAGTGACCGGAGCAGTGCCTCAGGCGACTGCCCGTTTCCGGCGATCAGGCTTCGAGCCAGACGCGGGTTGCGACATAGCCGTTCGACATGTCGTTGCCGATGTCGTGGACATAGCCCTTCACGCTCTTCTGCGCGGCGTTCACGAAGTCGTTGAACATCGGCAGGATCAGGCCGCCTTCGTCGCGCACCATCATCGCCATGTCGCGATACATTTCCTTGCGCTTGGCCTCGTCGAGTTCGGCGCGGGCTTCGAGCAGGATCTTGTCGAAGTCCGGGCGCAGGAAGCGGGTGTCGTTCCAGTCGGCCGTCGAAAGGTAAGCCGTGGAATACATCTGGTCCTGGGTCGGGCGCCCGCCCCAATAGGAGGTGGAGAAGGGCTGGACGTTCCAGACATTCGACCAGTAGCCGTCGCCCGGCTCGCGCTTCACCTCGATCTCGATGCCGGCCTTCTGTGCGCTGCCCTGATAGAGGACGGCAGCGTCGACGGCACCCGGGAAGGCGACTTCCGACGTGCGCAGGAGAACCGGGCCGGAATGACCTGACTTCTTGTAGTGGAACGCGGCCTTGTCAGGATCGTAGGCGCGCTGCTCGATGCCTTCGGGGAAGAGGGCATAGGTGCTGTTGATCGGGAAGTCGTTGCCGACCTTGCCGTAACCGCCAAGCACGGTCTCGACCATGGCTTCGCGGTCCATCGCATATTTCAGCGCCAGGCGCAGGTCGTTGTTGTCGAACGGCGCGGTGTTGCAATGCATGATGAAGACGTAGTGGCCGCGACCTGACGTCGAGAGGATCTCGACATTCGGCGAACGCTTCAGCATGCCAACGGTCTTGGGGTCGACGCGGTTGATGAAATGCACCTGGCCCGAGGCGAGCGCTGCGATACGGGCGGTCGCATCGTTCATGCCGATGATTTCGATCGTGTCGACATAGCCGCGGTCCGAGCGCCAATCGTTGGTGTTGCGCTCAAGCGTTGCACGCACGCCGGCCTCGAAGCTGGTGAGCTTGTAGGGGCCGGTGCCGATCGAGGCGAGCGGATCGTCGTTGCCGCCGTTTGGCTGAATGACGAGGTGGTAGTCGGTGAGAAGCAGCGGCAGGTCGGCATTGCCTTCGGTCAGAACGAGAACGAGCTTGTCGCCGTCCTTCTTGATCTCCTTGATCGACTTCATCACGCCGAGCGCGCCAGATTCTGACTTCTCGTCGGTGTGGCGCTTCAAGGTAGCGACGACGTCGTCGATGGTCAGTTCCTTGCCGTCATGGAACTGCACGCCCTTGCGGATGGTGAAGGTCCAGGTGGCAGCGTCAGCCGACGGTTCCCAGCTTTCGGCCAGCGCCGGCACGGCAGCGCCGGTCAAGGGATCGCTTTCGACCAGCATGTCGCCCCAGCAGCGGCCGATGCAGAACATGAACTGCGACAGGAATTTTGCCGGGTCCTTGCTGTCGGTGGCCGAGCCGCCTTCGAGACCGAGCTTCAGATTGCCGCCGCGCTTCGGTTCCTGGGCGGACGCGCTGGTGGCGTAGAGCGAGCTGGCGGCGGTCAGCGTCAGGCCAGCCGCCATGGCGCGGCCCATGAATTCGCGACGGCTCAAGGCCGCCGAAGTGAGGCTGTTGAGAAACTTTTCATTGCTCATAGTCTGTTCCCTTGTCCTGGTTGGTTGATCGCCCGGCATCTTTGTCCGTGACGTTGGCGGTCGTGGAATTCGCAATCGGGCCGACCGCAGACGCCCTCACGCGTTGGCTAACTCTATCTCCCCTTCCAAACGGGGTCGCGCTTCTCGGCAAAGGCGCGCGCGCCCTCGCGCTGGTCCTCGCTTCCGTAAAGCGCATCTACAGTGCGGTATTGCCGCTTGGTGATCTTGTTCATCGTCGACTGAAAATCACGGCCCTCGGCGTCGCGGACGATCTCCTTGATCGCGGCGTAGACAAGTGGCGGGCCGCTTTCGAGCAGCCTGGCCAGCGCCCAAGCCCGGTCCATGAGGGCGTCGGCGGGGAGGATTTCGTTGACGAAGCCCCAGCGATGCGCCTCCTGCGCATCGAGCCATCGGCCGGTCAAAAGCATGTCCATGGCGATGTGGTAGGGAATGCGTTTTGGCAGCTTGATCGAGGCAGCATCGGCAACCGTGCCAGAGCGGATCTCGGGCAGCGCAAAGGTGGCGTGATCGGTGGCGAGAATGAGATCGGCGGAAAGCGCGATCTCGAGGCCGCCGCCGCAACAGATGCCGTTGATCGCGGCGATAACTGGCTTGTTGAGGTCGCGCAATTCCTGGAGACCGCCGAAGCCGCCGACACCATAGTCTCCATCGACGGCATCGCCGTCTGCGGCGGCTTTCAAGTCCCAGCCGGGGCAGAAGAATTTGGTGCCTGCACCCGTGATAATGGCGACCCTCAGCGTCTCGTCATCGCGAAAGGCGGCGAAGATCTCGCCCATGATTCGGCTCGTCCCGAGATCAACGGCATTGGCCTTGGGACGATCGATCGTCACTTCCAGAATGGCGTTTTCGCGGCGGGTGCGGATAGGGGCGGTCACACGTTCAACTCCTTGTCCGGATGAAGGCATCGACGGCGATGACGCCTTCACCTTCCGGCAGCACCAGAACCGGATTAAGGTCCAGTTCTTCCAGTCTCGTTGCGTTGTCTGCGACATAATCTGCGACAGAGGCGACGAGTTGTACCAATGCATTGATATCGCCTGCCGGCCCGCCGCGATAGCCTTTGATCAGAGCTGAAACCTTGAGGCCGGCAATTGCCGCGCGAATCTCGGCATCCGTGGTCGGCAGCAGCAAGACGGTGCTGTCGTCGATCAGATCGACGAGGACCCCGCCCGCACCGAGGGTCAGGACCGGTCCGACGAAGGGGTCCCGGAACGCGCCGACGATCAGCTCGGCCACCGGCTTTTGGGCCATCTTTTCAACGAGAAAACGCTCGGTGATGGCGCCCATGGCCGTCGCCGCCGCAAGCACTTCGGAGGCGCTTCTGATGTTGAGGCGCACCGCGCCGACATCACTCTTATGCGCGATGCCAATGCCCTTGACGGCCACCGGATAGCCGAGCCGATCGGCCACGGAAACCGCCTGTTCCGGATTGCGGGCGATCAGGCCATAGGGGACGGTAACGCCATAGGCGGCAAGCAAGGGTTTTGCGCGATCTTCGAAGAGAGATGTCACATCCGTATCGACGACAGGAGAGCACGAGAGGCAGGCCGGGGCCGGGCTGCTCCAGGCGACGTGGATAGAATGGGCGATATCGATCGCGGCCAGCGCTTCGTCAATGCCGCAGAAGGGCACGACGCCCTCGGCAACCAGACGTGTCGCGACAGCTTCCGGCATGGTCTCGCCAAGGGTCGCCACCACGCCGGTGGCAGCACCCGTCCGACGCTTTGCGTCGATGAACGCCTCGATGGTTGTCGTCCAGTCGCTGACATCGCAGCGGTCGGCCCGTGGGAAATCGAGGACTACGAGATTGATGCCGTAGTCACCTTCCATGACGGTCGAAAACGCCTCGGCTTGCCGCGCCCGGTTGCCCCAGACGAAGGTGTGGTAGTCGAGCGGATTGGAGAGCGTCACCATGGCACCAAGCGTTTCGCGCAGCGCCGGCAGTTGTTGCGGTGACAGATCGCGGAATTCAACCGACCTGCCGATGCCGGCATCCGCCATCAGCGAGGCCTCTCCGCCGGAACAGCTCATCGAGGATACGGTATTGGCGGCAAGGGGCCCGCAGACATGCAGCAGTTTCAATGTCTCCAGCATCTCAGGCAGCGAGTGGACACGCCCGATGCCGAGACGCTTGAGTAAGGCCGAGGAGACGCGATCATTGCCGGCAAGCGAGGCGGTGTGGGAGAGCGCCGCGCGCTGGGCGGCGACCGATTTTCCGACCTTCAGCGCGACAACCGGCTTGCCGAGTGCACGCGCACGGCTGCCAAGCTGTTGCAGGGCCTCTAGGTCGTCGAAGCTTTCGACATGGAGGGCAACCGCAGTCACGCGCTCGTCCTCCAGGGCAGCGGTCGCGAGCGCGGACAGCCCCGTCTGGGCCTGGTTGCCTGCGGTCATCAGATAAGCGATCGGCAGTCCGCGGGCCTGCATCGATATGTTGAGTGCGATATTGGAGGACTGGGTGAGGATGGCCACACCCCTCTCCACCTGTTTCATGCCATGCTGGTCGGGCCAGAGCAGGGCATCGTCCAGCATATTGATGAAACCGTAGCAATTGGGCCCGAGCATCGCCATGTCGCCAGCGGCATCGACAAGCTCGGCCTGCAATTCGGGGCCGTCGGGCAATTCCTGAACGGCCTCGGCAAAACCGGAAGCATAGCAGATGGCACCGCCGGCGCCGCGCTGGCTCAGCGCGCGCAGGATCTCGACCGAGAGGCTGCGGTTGACGCCGATAAAGCTGGCGTCCGGTGCACCAGGGAGCTCCGCGACCGACCGGTAACAGCGATGGCCATGCATCGTCTCGCGAGTGGGATGAACCGGCCAGATTGCGCCGCGATAGCCCGCCTTGCTGCACTGTTCCACCACCCGCGCCGCTTCCTTGCCGCCGAAGACGGCAATGGTTTCAGGGCGGATCAAGCGGGAAAGCGGCGAGCGGGCTTCGGTTGTCATCCAAGCCCCCTGCTAAGCCACCGGGCCTTGAGGACGCTGCCGAACCGGATCGCGGGGAGCGGCGCGAGCAGACCCGTGCCTTCCTGCATCCCAGATGCCGAGACATCAGGGTCGCCGCCTGGCCACAGGCCCTGATACGGGTCCTGTGGCCATCCGGGGGAGGCGCGGGAGGAAGAGGTTGAGTGCAGGGGTCTGTGCGCCATCATTATGCTCCGAACGGACGCAACAGGTCGCGGCTGATGATGTGACGCTGGATCTCCGAGGTACCGTCCCAGATCCGCTCGACGCGCGCATCGCGCCAGAAGCGGGCAAGCGGCAGGTCGTCCATCAGGCCCATGCCGCCATGGATCTGGATTGCCTCGTCGGTGACCCGCGCCAGCATTTCCGAGGCATAGAGCTTGGCCGAGGCGATCTCGCGATTGGCCGGCAAGCCCTGATCGAGACGCCAGGCGGCGGCTAGCGTCAGATAGTCGGCCGCATCGATCTCGGTAATCATGTCCGCAAGCTTGAAGGACACACCCTGGTTCGCGCCGATCGGCTTGCCGAACTGATGCCGCTCGGCGGCATAGGGCACCGAGAGGTCGAAGACACGCCGCGCCCGGCCGACGCAGCTTGCAGCGACGGTTAGCCGCGTGCCGTAGAGCCAGGCATTGGCAAGCTCGAAGCCTTTGTGGACCTCGCCGAGGATCTGCGCCGACGGCAGTCGGCAATCGTCAAAATCGAGGATGCAGTTCTTGTAGCCGCGATGCGAGACCGAGGAATAACCGTCGCGGATGGTGAAGCCGGGTGTGCCGCGATCAACGAGGAAGCAGGTGATCAGCTTCTTCACGCCCTTCGGCGTTTCTTCCTCGCCGGTCGCGACGAAGACGATGACGAAATCGGCGATATTGGCGTGGCTGATAAAATGTTTGGTGCCGTTCAGCACCCAGTCACCGCCATCGGGACGCGCGGTGCAACTCATGCCGCGCAAATCCGAACCGGCGCCCGGCTCGGTCATGGCGAGCGCATCGAACTTGTCGCCGCTAACGGCCGGCAGCAGGTAGCGTTCGCGCTGGTCGTCGTTGCAGCCCATCAGGATGCCGGAGGGGCGGCCGAAGAAGACGGTGAGCGCCATGGAGGCCCGGCCGAGTTCGCGCTCCACCAGCGTGAAGGTCTGGTGATCGAGCCCGCCACCGCCGACCTCTTCCGGCATGTTGCAGGCGAAGAAGCCGAGCGCCTTCACCTTGGCCGCGATCTCCCAGCCCATCTCGGGTGGCACATGGCCTGTCTTCTCGACCTCATCCTCCAATGGATAGAGTTCGCTCTCCACGAAGCCGCGGACCGTCTCGACGATCATCTGCTGCTCTGCGGTGAGGGCGAAATCCATATGTCTATCCTTGTGGCTTCAGGCTGATGGTGTTCATGCCGGCGATCTCTTCTGCCCGACATGGCGACCCGCCCCTTCGGGCACCGGCAGCCCGCCATGGGCGGCGATCAGAGGTTCGAGTTTCAACAGGACGACCGGGAGCGGCGGCATGGTTTTGCCTTCCGCCGACGAGACATGCAGCATCAGGTGTTCGCAGGTCGCAACGACCGCATTGTCGGAAGAGCGGCGCAGCCAGAAGAACGAGTGCAGCTTCTTCCCATCCGAAGGCAGCAACTGCACCTCGACATAGAGCGCGTCACCCAGCTTGCACTCATCGAGCAGGCGCAGGTGGTTTTCGACCGTGTAATAGCTGTGGCCGGCCGAGACGTAATCCATGTCGACGCCGATGAGGCGCAGCAGCGCATCGGAACTGTCGGCAAAACACTGGCTGTAGCGGTATTCCGTCATGTGGCCGTTGTAGTCGACCCAGGACGGATGCACGCGGAAGTCCGCAAGCTTGATCGGCTTGGTGGTGTCTGCGGCAGCGGGCGCCGGCGCAGCCGACCAGAGATGCGCCTCGAACTCCGCCAGGAGTTTTCCGGAACCCCAACCGCGACCGGCATCGCCGGCCTTCAGGGCTTGCATGATGCCGACAAGGTTCTGGTCGCGGATGCGTTCCAGATCGCGAATGCCGTGCGCGCCGGACTGGGCGTCCGACTGTCCGGCGATCTTGTCGACGAGTTCGTCGTTGAGATCGACCACATCGGTGAGCTTGGTCCAGGGCCAGGCGAGGCAGGGGCCGAACTGGGCAAGGAAATGCCGCATGCCGGCCTCGCCGCCGGCGATGCGATAGGTCTCGAACAGACCCATCTGCGCCCAGCGCATGCCGAAGGAATAGCGGATCACGTCATCGAGCGTCTCGGTGTCGCAGATGTCATCCTTGATCAGCCAGAGCGCCTCGCGCCACAGCGCTTCCAGCAGCCGGTCGCCGACGAAGCCCTCGATCTCCTTGTTGAGGATCACGCCCTTCATGCCGATAGGGGCGAGCTTCGCCTTGGCATCTTCCAGCACGGCGCGGCTGGTCTTTTCACCGCCGACGAGTTCGGCAAGCGGCAGGAGATAGACAGGATTGTAGGGATGCGCGACGAACATGCGTTCGGGATGTTTCATGTCGCGCTGCAGATCGGTCGGCAGGATTCCGGAAGTCGAGGAGCCGATCAGCGCCTTGGGGTTGGCGGCTGCATCGATCTCGGTAATCACGCCGCACTTGAGATCGACCCGTTCCGGCACGCTTTCCTGGATCCAGTCGGCGCCCGCGACAGCCTCTTCGAGTGAAGCGGCATAGGTAAGCTTTCCCTTCGGCGGCAGCGGCGCCATGGTCAGCATTTCATAGGCGCGCTCGGCATTGGCGAGCACTTCGCCAATGATGCGCTCGGCCTCCGGATGCGGATCGAAGATCGTCGTGTCGATGCCGGCCAGCACGAAACGCGCCGCCCAGGCTCCGCCAATTACACCCCCGCCGATACAGGCCGCCTTTTGAATTCTGCTCATCACGTTCTCGTCCGCATGTCGGTTTGTCGAGTGACCCGTCCCTACAATCGCGGGAACGGTCGGGGCATCACCGCTTGGTGAGCTTGAGCTTCTTGCGCACCTCGTCCGGCCCGATGATCCGGGCACCCATGCCCTCGATCACGGTCACGGCCTTTTCAACGAGCTGGGCATTGGTGGCGAGCAGGCCCTTGCCGGCATAGAGATTGTCCTCCAACCCGACGCGCACATTGCCGCCGGCAAGGACTGCTGCAGCCGGATAGGCCATGGCATTGCGGCCGATAGAGAAGGCCGAGAAGGTCCAGTTGTCAGGCACATTGTTGACCATGGCCATGAAGGTGTTGAGGTCGTCAGGCGCGCCCCAGGGAATGCCCATGCAGAGCTGGATGAGGACCGGATCCTCGATCAGGCCTTCCTCGACCAGCTGCTTGGCGAACCACAGATGACCGGTATCGAAGGCCTCGATCTCGGGGCGCACGCCGAGATCCGTCATCAGTTTCGCCATGGCGCGCAGCATCGACGGCGTGTTGGTCATCACATAGTCGCCAAGCGAAAAATTCATCGTGCCGCAATCGAGCGTGCAGATTTCGGGCAGGCATTCGGCGACATGGGACACGCGCTCGGTGGCGCCTGCCATGTCTGTGCCCACGGGGTTGAGCGGCAGCGGCTGCTCGACATTGCCGAAAATCAGGTCGCCACCCATGCCGGCGGTCAGGTTGAGAACCACGTCGACATCAGCGGAGCGGATGCGGTCGGTGACTTCCTTGTAGAGATCGTTGCGGCGGCTGGCGGCCCCCGTTTCCGGATCGCGCACATGGCAATGCACGACGGCAGCACCCGCCTTGGCGGCATCGATGGCGGAGTCGGCGATCTGCTTGGGGGTAACAGGCACATGCGGCGATTTCGAGGTGGTGTCTCCGGCGCCGGTGACGGCACAGGTGATGAAGACATCCCGGTTCATGGTCAAAGGCACCAATTATTCTCCCTCGTTCGTTGGCCCTATTACGAGACAGAATGCCGCAGTATGCTTTGCAGTATCGGACAAGTTCTATACACTATCGGCAATATTGCGAGATCCGTGCCGCATGTCCGATCGCTCTTCACCCACCACCGTGCTCGACCTCCTTGTCGTGCCCGACACCAATCTCATTCTGGTCGCTTCCGTGATCGAACCGCTGCGTCTGGCAAACCGAGTAAGCGGGCTGGAACTCTATCGTTGGCGGATCCTCAGCCCCGACGGCCAGACAATCGAAACCAAGAGCCATATCCCGATCCCGGTGGACGGTGCGTTCCAGCCGGGCAGCGAGGAAGATCCCCTCTTCGTCCTCTCAAGTCACAACTGGAAGCGCTACGCCACATCCGACCTGAAGCGCCTGCTGGCAAAGTCGGCCCGCCATCGCAGCCTGGTGGCCGGGATCGAATCCGGTGCCTGGTTGCTGGCCGAGAGCGCGCTGCTCGACAATTTTTCTGCCACGCTGCACTGGGAAGACTATGACGACTTCGCCGCCGCCTATCCGCAGGTGAAGACGGTGCGCGAGCGCTTTGTCATCGACGGCAAACGCATCACCACCGGCGGCTCGCTGCCGACACTGGACCTGATGCTGGAGCTGATCCGCCGCCGCCATGGCTATTCGCTGGCGCTCGAAGTGTCGCGCCAGTTCATCTACGAGCAGGGCGGCGTAAGCCCCGGAGCCACCGCCATGCCCTCGACCGGCAGCATCAGGCTCGCCGACCCCCGTGTGAGCCAGGCGATGCGGGTGATGGAGGAGCATCTGGACCAGCCGCTGCCGCTCGTGCGACTGGCGCGCCGCATCGGCATCAGCGAAAGACGGCTGCAGACCCTGTTCATCGAGGCGATCGGCGCCCCGCCGCACATTCATTACCTAGCGCTGCGCCTCAACGCCGCCCGCCGCAAGGTGATCGAAACCCGCACCCCCTTCGCCGACATCGCCGCCGCCACAGGCTTCAATTCGGCCTCAGCCTTCTCCCGCAGCTACCGCGCGCATTTTCGCGAGAGCCCGTCGGATACAAGAAGGCGGCTGAAGGGCTATGGGGCGGGGGGGTGAGGGCATGTTTGGCAAATGGTGCCGCTTGCAGGACTCGAACCTGCGACCCCATCATTACGAATGATGTGCTCTACCACCTGAGCTAAAGCGGCATCTGCGAACAGGCTGAAAGCCCGTTGCTAATGGTGAGGGGCTGATACAGGGATTGCCGGGTGATTTCAAGCCGGTTTTCGGGTGCCGGGGAAAATTTCCCCGGCGTGCTCGAAGGCGGGCACAGTCACCGGGTGTGCGGGCCGGCGCCTTACTTCACCGGCCAGGTCTTCGGCCAGCTGCCGGGGTCAATCTCGTCGGTCTCGCTGAACTGTTCCGGGCAGTCGCGGAACGTCTCCTCGACCAGCACGAGCTGCGGCCCCATCGCGCCTTCCGCCAGACGCCACTGGCTGTAGGTGCCGCAATCGCCGATGCCACGGCCCTTGAAGAAGGAGGAGAAGCTCTTCTTTTCCCAGTCATAGGCGAGATTGAAGGCCTGGGGTGTGGCGCTGGGGGCGCCGTCGACCATGGTCGGGAAAGCGAGCGGCGCGATCATGCCGAAGGCGTCGACATAGGCTGTATAGGGGACGTTGTAGGCACCGCTCGAGCCGCAGGGCGTGATGTAGATCGCCGTGTCCTCATTAAGCTGATGCGACAGCGCATTGCCGTTGAACATGCCGGGATCGGTGTCGGCGCAGTCGCCGCCCTCCGCGAAATGGGCGCGGATTGCCTCCGGCAGTTCGGTGATGGACGTGATGTCGGTGACCGGCAGGGCCGGATTGGGCGCCTTGTCACCCTTGGCGCTCAGCGCGTCCGTGTGCCCGATCCGGTCCTGATATTCGTCGATGAACAAGAGGCTTGCGGCCGCACCTGCCAGAGGAAGATCACCTTTGGCGGTCTTGTCGCCGCGCGTCAGGGTGATCGTGGCGGTCGTTCCGTTTTTCAGGCTGTCGATAACGCCATTGCCGATGAGATCGCCGCTCACAGTGAAGGAGTAAGCGCCAGGATCGGCCGTGACGGCAGGGCCGCTCAGCACCAACGCTTCGCCCCCGTCGACCGCGATGCGCACCTCCGGCGCGCCCTCGGCTTCGGTGACGGCATTGTCACTCGGCGAGATCACCAGCAGAACCGGCGCATCCGGCTTGCCGCTGCGCTGCAGCTCGAAGCCTGACAGCGGCTTGTCGGACAGGAATTGTCGCATGGTGCAGGCGCGGGTCTGGCTGCAGGAGACTTGCCAGGCCTTGAATTCCTTGTAGGCGCCGTCGTCCGCCTGGCTGGGCAGAGCGCTGCCTAGAATGGCTGCGAGCGTGAGGGTGAGGGTGAGGGTGAGTTTCAGGTGGTGCATGGCGTCCCCGCAAATCAGATCTGCGGGGGACGCTAGCAGCGCAAGTCTCAGCCGCAAATCGCCTTTTTTGCGCCTATGTATTCGCGCTCAAGTCGATCGACGACGGCAGCCACGGGTTCGACCGCCTTGACGGCGCCGATGCCCTGGCCGCAGCCCCAGATATCCTTCCAGGCCTTGGCGCCGCCGGTCGTCGCCTTGTCGAAATCCATCTTCGAAGGATCGGCTTCCGGCAGATGATCGGGGTCCATGCCGGCGGCAGCGATCGATGGCTTCAGGTAGTTGCCGTGGATGCCGGTGAAATAGTTGGAATAGACAATGTCATTCGCATGGGCATCAACCACCGCCTGCTTGTAGGCATCCGACGCGCGGGCTTCGGTGGTGGCGATGAAGGGCGAGCCGATATAGGCCATGTCGGCCCCCATCGCCTGGGCGGCCAGCACTGCGCCGCCATTGGCAATCGCGCCGGCGAGCAGCAGCGGCCCGCCGAACCATTCGCGGATTTCCTGGATGAGCGCGAAGGGTGAGAGCGTGCCCGCATGCCCGCCGGCGCCGGTCGCGACCGCGATCAACCCGTCCGCTCCCTTGCGGATCGCCGAATTGGCATGGCGGTTGTTGATCACGTCATGCAGCACGATGCCGCCATAGGAATGCACGGCGGCATTCACCTCCGGCACGGCGCCGAGCGAGGAGATGACGATCGGCACCTTGTATTTGACGCACATCATCAGGTCGTGTTCGAGCCGCTTGTTCGACATGTGCACGATCTGGTTGACCGCGAAGGGGGCGGCCGGACGATCCGGGTTCCGGGCATTGTGGGAGGCGAGCTCTTCGGTGATTTCGGCCAGCCACTCGTCGAGCTGCGCTTCCGGCCGGGCATTGAGCGCCGGGAAGGAGCCGACGATGCCGGCCTTGCATTGCGCCAGCGTGAGCTGCGGATGCGATATGATGAAGAGCGGCGAGGCGACGACCGGCAGCCTCAGAGTGTCTTTCAGGATCGACGGCAGGGCCATCACTTCACCTCCCATGAAGTTTACGTTTACGCAAACGTCAAATAGCAGATCAGGGGCGGACTGAAAAGAGACGCGGATGAAGGGCGGATTGGCAAAGCTGTGGCAAGATCGATGCGAAAGGTCTCAATCCTGTGTTAATTCGTGACCATAGGAGGTTTCCGGGCTTGCCCTTGAAAAATCGAGCGTCTACCGAATCGAAACTATGGATGCGATGTGGCAGGGGCGATCCCCGAAGGAGTATGGCGACCAATGAGCGGATTGGAAACAGCCATCCGGAACGCCCTAGAGCGCTCTGACCGGGCCAATGCCGAATCACGGGCACGGGTCTATCAGTCGGCGCGTCAGGCGCTCGAAACGGGGCTGCGCAAGCAGAACATCGAGGATGCAGAAGCGATCAACCACCAGCGGCGCCGGTTGGAGGCGCTGATCCACGCAATTGAACTGGAAGAGCGCGCGCGCCTGGATATGCCCGTCGAGCCACCCGTCGCCGCAGCATCCTCCCCGACCGCGGCTGGCGATCGCCGTGTCGAGCCGTCGGTTGCACCACCCGTTTCGGGAGATCGACCGGCCGGTCGCGTGGAACCCGGCTTTGCTGCCGACCCCGTCGAGCACTCGGCCCCGGTGCCACCGGTTGACGATCGTGAGCCGGCCTTCGACGAAGACATCGAGCCACCGAAACCGGATCTGCGCGAGGCGCATCTGGCCGACGAGGGCCCGATGCCTGACATGCGGTCCGAACGCGCCGTCCAGCCGCGCAAGCGCAGGCGCGGCGGCGTGGCCCGGCTGATGATCTTCACCATTTTTCTGGCAACCCTCGGGATCGGGGCCTGGTGGGTTTACACCTCGGGACTGCTGCTGACGGCGGAACAGCGCGATACCAGCGTTCCCAATCCGCCGCCGCGCGCCGAGGAAGAGGACTTTGCCGGCAATGCCCAGCAGCCGGTCGAGGCGCCGAAAGGCCCGCAGGCGATTGATACCCGCGGCGGCTTTACCGACGACTGGATCAGCGTCTTCACGCCGGATCAGGTGTCAGCCCTGCATCCCCGTTCAAATGCAACGGTCGACATGGTGACGGCCAGCGACGGCACGGCCGCCCGTATCGTCTCGCGGAGCGGCGATGCCGCCGGTTCGATCGAGATCACCGTGCCGGCCGACGTTCTGCAGGAACTGGCCGGCCGCACCTCGACCATTGCCTTGACCGTGCAGTCGCCGGACGACAATCCGGTGCAGATCTCGGTGGAATGCGATTTCCCGCGTATGGGCGACTGTCCGCGCCATCGTTTCACCGTCAATCCGCAGAAGCTCGACGCGCTGTTCCGCGTCACCTTCGACAGCGGCATGGCGCCCTCGACGCCCGGTCGTCTGATCGTCAATGCGGATGTGACAGGCAAGGGCAGGGGTATCAACCTTTATGCCGTGCGGGTTCTGCCGGGGCAGTGAGTGCCCTGGCCGAGGCCTAAGGGCGGCTTTCCCTCCCAATCGACGGTTTCAGTCGAGGAAGCCGGGCCCGCTGCCGATGATCTTCTTGTCCAGCTTGCCGATCTTGTCCTTATCCTTGCCCTCGTAGTCGAGAGACAGAAGGATATGGCGGATCAGGTTCAGCCGCGCTCGCCGCTTGTCGTTGGCATGCAGCACCGTCCACGGCGCCCGTTCCGTATGGGTTTCCTTCAGCATGCGGTCGCGCTTCTGCGTGTAGTCATCCCATTTGTGCAGGGCCGCGATATCCATCGGCGACAGCTTCCAGCATTTCAGTGGATCATGGGCGCGATCGTGGAAGCGCTTGAGCTGCATCTCCTGCCCTGTATCCAGCCAGAATTTGAAGAAGTGGATGCCTTCCTGCTCGATCAGCTTTTCGAAGCGCGGCACCTGCTTGAGGAAGGCCTCGTATTGTTCGGGCTTGCAGAAACTCATCACCGGTTCCACGCCGGCCCGGTTGTACCAGGAGCGGTCGAACAGCACGAATTCGCCAGCTGACGGGAAATGCGAGATGTAGCGCTGGAAATACCATTGCCCCATCTCGGTCTCGGTCGGCTTGGTGAGCGCCACGACGCGGGCGGAGCGAGGGTTCATGTAGGCGAGGGTGGCGCTGATCGCACCGCCCTTTCCGGCGGCATCCCGGCCTTCGAACAGAGCCATCACGCGCTGCCCGGTTTTCTGCATCCAGAACTGCACCTTGACCAGCTCGATCTGCAGCTCCGTCAGTTCCGCCAAATAGGCCTTGTCCGAAAGCTTCTTGTCGTAGGGAAAGCCACCGGACTTCAGCGCCGCGTCCTCGATCCAGTCCGGCAGCTCCGGCTGGTCGATGTCGAAGATCCGTTCCTTGCCCCGGATCTTCAGGGTAACGGCGCGGCTTTGCGTCTGTGCGTCCATGGTCTTCCTCCGGCCCGATCGCCTTTGTCTGTTTTCCATAATTGAGCGCAAGCGAAGATAGAGCGCAAGGCTCGGGCGCGAAGATGGCGGGCTTGGTGACGCGTGTGGGGGATAAAGCCGCACCAGCCATGGCAGGCCACCGGAACTTCTGTCATGAATCGCGTCTATCAGGCTTGATAGGATTGAAACGCGAGGTGCGTCGCAGGTGGCAGACAACGGGCAGAGCAGCGGCTGGCGCCGTCCCCTGAGACACATTCTGTCGCGCTGGCTGGCCATCGTCGCTTCGGGCCTGATGGCCTTGGCCGCCTGGTATTCCGGCGCGGCTGCCGGTTATGCCCTCGTCCTTTTCGTTTTGCTCATCGGCATCGTGATGGTGCTTGATCCGCCGGGCGAAGAGGAAGCCGGCCCGACGATTTCAATCCCGCAGCCGGCCCTGCCGGCCGATCCGCTGCCATCGATCTGCGCTTCGGTCGAGGCGCTCGACGTACCGGTCCTCGTGATGGGGCCGCAAGCAGACTTGCTGGCCCAGAATTCGGCGGCCGAGCGCGCCTTTGGTGACCTGGGGGAGGGGCAGCACGTCTCCGCCCGTTGGCGCTCCCCCGGCATTCTCGACATGATCAGGGAGACGATCGAGACAGGATCGCCCAACCAGATCGAGCATTCGGAGCGGCTGCCGTCGGAGCGCGTCTATATCGTACGTGTCGCACCGGTTCAGACTGAGGGGCGGCAACTGTTTCTCCTGTCCTTCCGCGACATCTCCGAGCTGCGTCGCCTCGACCGCATGCGCAGCGATTTCGTCGCCAATGCCAGCCATGAGTTGCGCACGCCGCTTGCCTCTCTGCGCGGTTTCATCGAGACGATGCAGGGTCCGGCGAAGGACGATGCGAAGGCCAAGGAACGCTTCCTGGCCATCATGCTCGACCAGGCGAACCGTATGAGCCGTCTCGTGGACGATCTCCTGTCGCTGTCGCGGCTCGAATTGAAGGCGCATCTGCCGCCCGACCAGATGGTCGATCTGAAGCCGGTGCTCGGTCATGTGCGCGACAGCCTCGCGCCTCTGGCGACGGATCTCGGCGTCGAGATCCGCCTCGACCTGCCGGAGGAGAAGATCGAGGTCATGGGCGACCGGGACGAACTCGTCGAGGTTTTCGAGAACCTCATCGAGAATGCCTGCAAATATGGCCAGGACGGCAAGGTCGTGGACGTTATTGTCCGTCGCGAGCCGGGGGTCGGCACCGAGGTTCGCGTCCAGGATCGGGGACCGGGCATTCCGGCCGAACATGTTCCGCGCCTGACGGAGCGCTTCTACCGGGTCAATGTCGAGGACAGTCGCTCGAAAAAGGGCACCGGGCTAGGGCTTGCGATCGTCAAGCACATCCTCACGCGCCACCGTGCACGCCTGATCGTGAAGTCGGAACTGGGCGTCGGCAGCGAGTTTACCGTCCGTTTTTGACATAAAACCTACGTCCAAGTGGGATGGTTCGGAAAATACCCAGTATTTTCAATCGCTTGATCTGTCACAAATGTTTCACCCAACTGACATAAAAGCGTGAGCTGAGAGCCGCTATGAACGCAGCTGCCGGTGCTTGGCAGACGCCGCACGGCCGCAAAGACACACAAGCCCATTCCGGGAGATGACTATGACCGCTCTGAAACTTTCCCTCGCTGCCTTGGCGGCCACCGTGGCCTTCGCTGGCGCAGCAATCGCTCGCGACCAGATCCAGATCGCCGGCTCTTCGACTGTTCTTCCCTATGCCTCGATCGTTGCCGAAGCCTTCGGTGAAAACTTCGACTTCGGCACGCCGGTTGTTGAAGGCGGCGGCTCTGGCGCCGGCCGCAAGAAGCTCTGCGAAGGCGTGGGTGAAAACACCATCGACATCGCAAACTCCTCGTCGCGCATCAGCAAGTCCGACATCGAGCTCTGCAAGTCCAACGGCGTGAACGACATCCAGGAAGTTCGCATCGGTTACGACGGCATCGTGTTCGCTTCTGAAATCAGCGGCCCGGAATATGCCTTCACCGCTGCCGATTGGCACAGCGCTCTGGCCGCTCAGGTCGTCAAGGACGGCAAGCTGGTCGACAACCCGTACAAGAACTGGAACGAGATCCGCGCCGACCTGCCGGCTCAGCCGATCCTCGCTTTCATCCCGGGCACCAAGCACGGCACCCGCGAAGTCTTCGACGTGAAGGTCATCGAAGCCGGCTGCGAAAAGGACGGCACGATGGAAGCCCTTCTCGCCGCCAACAATGGTGACAAGGATGCTGCCAAGAAGGGCTGCAACGTCCTGCGCACCGACGGCGTGTCTGTAGACATCGACGGCGACTATCCGGAAACGCTCGCCCGCATCGCTGCCAACAAGAACGCCATCGGCGTCTTCGGCCTGTCCTTCTACCAGAACAACACCGACAAGCTGCGTGTTGCCACCATGGAAGGCGTCGTTCCGTCGGTTGAAACCATCGCCAAGGGCGAATACCCGGTTTCGCGTCCGCTCTACTTCTACGTCAAGAACGCTCACCTCGACGTTATCCCGGGTCTCCAGGAATACGTAGAGTTCTTCGTTTCGGACGAAATCGCTGGCCCGAACGGCCCGCTCGCAGCCTACGGCCTGGTTTCGGATCCGGAGCTGGCCAAGACGCAGGCAGCCGTCAAGGCTCGCACGCCGATGGCGCCGCTGAACTAAGTCTCGACCTGACCGGCGGCACACCAGTGCCGCCGGTTTTCGTTTCCGAAGGCATGGCGGGGCAACATGGACGTAAGTATCATCATCCTGGGCGTTTTGGCCCTAGCGGCGATCGGTTACGCGCTTGGGCGGCGGCGGGCGATGTCCCTCTCGACCGAACGTGGCATGAAGCTGCATTCTCTTCCCGGTTTTTATGGTCAGACCGTCGCGCTGATCACCGCCGTGCCGGCGCTGATCCTGCTGATGCTCTGGCTGACCGTTCAGCATCCCATCATCGACGGCCGCATCAGCGGCATGATCACGGATGCGTCGGTTCCTGAAGGCGGCGCCCACAGCCTCGTCATGGCGGATGTTCGCCGCATCGGCGACGGCCTCGCCGTCCTGCGTGAAGCCGAAGCGAAGGCTGGTAGCGACGTCGACATCAAGGCGCTGGATGCCGACAATATCCGTAGTCGTCTGGCCGCTTCCGGCATCGCGCTCGGCGCGGATGTTCCGGCCGAAGTCTTCGAGGCAGCCAAGGCTTACCGCGCCGACATCGACTTCAGTCAGCTTCTGATGACCATCGCCGTGTTCGCGCTCGCCATCGGTGCGCTGCCGCTCGCCTATATCCGCATCGATCCCGAGCTCCGCGCCCGCAACATCAGCGAGAGCTTCGTCAAGGCGATCCTGATGATCTCCTCGCTGGTGGCGATCATGACCACGGTCGGCATCGTCGGCTCGCTGGTCGTCGAAACCTATGTCTTCTTCACCATCTATCCGGCTCAGGACTTCTTCTTCTCGACGGTCTGGAACCCGCAGTTCCGCGGCGGCTCCGACCTCGGCATCCTGCCGCTGCTATGGGGCACCTTCTACGTCTCGCTGATTTCGCTGGTGATCGCCGTTCCAATCGGCCTGATGATCGCAGTCTTCCTGTCGGAATATGCCGGCCCGAAGACCCGCAGCATCGTGAAGCCGGCGATCGAAATGCTGGCCGGTATCCCGACCATCGTCTACGGCCTTTTCGCCCTCGTCACGGTCGGTCCCTTCCTACGCGACTGGCTTGCCCAGCCGCTCGGTCTCGGAAGCTCGTCGTCGTCCGTCCTGACCGCCGGTCTCGTCATGGGCGTGATGATCATCCCCTTCGTTTCCTCGCTGTCGGACGACATTATCAATGCCGTGCCCCAGGCGCTGCGTGACGGTTCGTATGCGCTCGGTTCCACCCAGTCGGAGACGATCAAGCAGGTTGTCCTGCCGGCCGCTCTCCCGGGCATCGTCGGTGCCGTCCTTCTCGCCGCCAGCCGCGCGATCGGTGAAACCATGATCGTCGTGCTCGGGGCAGGGGCCTCGGCCAAGCTCGATCTCAATCCCTTCGAGGCCATGACGACGGTGACCGTCAAGATCGTCAGCCAGCTGACGGGCGACACCGAATTCGCCAGCCCCGAAACGCTGGTCGCCTTCGCGCTCGGCCTCACCCTCTTCGTCATCACGCTTCTCCTGAACGTGATCGCCCTCTACATTGTCCGTAAGTACCGGGAGCAGTACGAATGACCGACCTCACCGCATTCGGAGCCCCCGCAGCAAAGGGGCAGTCCAAGTCTCTCCTGAACCTCGATGAACGCACCCGCAAGCGCAATGCCGCCGAAGCCCGCTTCCGCATGCTCGGCAAAGCCGCCGTTGCCTTCGGCATCATCGCGCTCGTCGGCCTGCTCGCCTCCATCCTGTCGAACGGCCTGTCGTCGTTCCAGCAGACCTACATCACGATCGATGTCTATCTCGATCCGGCCAAGCTCGATCCGTCCGGCACCAGTGATCGCGCTGCCATCGCCAAGGTCTCGACCTTCGGCTATGCGCCGCTGATCGAAAAGGCTCTCGGTGATGCGATTGCGGCGAAGGGGCTCGTTGCAGACGGCCTGACGCCGAAGGCTGTTGGCGAGCTGATCTCCAAGGATGGCCCGGCCAACTTGCGCAACTACGTGCTGGCCGATCCCTCGGTCATCGGCAAGACGGTCTCGTTCGACCTGCTCGCCGCCGGCCGTATCGACGGTTACTACAAGGGCCGCGTGACGATGGAGAGCGCCAAGCTCGACCGCAACGTCTCTCCCGAGCAGCTGGTGCTGGCTGATACGCTGAAGCAGGCCGGCATTCTGGTGACCAAGTTCAACTGGTCCTTCTTCACCTCGGCCGATGCTTCGGACACACGCCCCGAAGCAGCCGGTCTCGGCATCGCCATCATCGGCTCCGCCTATATGATGCTGATCGTGCTCGCTTTGTCGCTGCCCATCGGGGTTGCCACATCGATCTATCTCGAAGAGTTCGCGCCGCAGAACTGGTTTACCGACCTCATCGAAGTGAACATCGCCAATCTGGCGGCCGTTCCTTCCATCGTCTTCGGTATCTTGGGCCTTGCCGTGCTGATCAACTTCGTCGGTCTGCCCCAGTCGGCGCCGATCGTCGGCGGCCTGGTTCTGACCCTGATGACCCTGCCGACCATCATCATTGCGACCCGTTCGGCGCTGAAGGCCGTGCCGCCTTCGATCCGCGACGCCGCCCTCGGTGTCGGCGCCTCGAAGATGCAGTCGATCTTCCACCATGTGCTGCCGCTTGCCATGCCCGGCATCCTGACCGGCGCGATCATCGGCCTGGCCCGTGCGCTCGGCGAAACGGCTCCGCTGCTCCTGATCGGCATGGTCGCCTTCGTCAAGGAATTTCCCTCCGGACCGCCGGACGGCTTCTTTCAGCCCGCCTCGGCGCTGCCGGTGCAGGTCTACAACTGGACCCAGCGCGGCGACCCGGCTTTCGTGGAGCGCGCTTCCGGCGCCATCATCGTCCTCCTGGTCTTCCTGATCATGATGAACCTGGTAGCAATCATTCTTCGTCGCCGCTTTGAGCGCCGTTGGTAAGGGGGTGTATGATGATGAACAATCTCTCGACAAAGATGACGACGACGAAAGCGCCAATCATGACTGAATCCAAGATCACCGCACGCGATGTGCAGGTTTACTACGGTGAGAAGCAGGCCCTGCGGGACGTGAACATCGAGATCCGTCCGCGCTCGGTTACCGCCTTCATCGGCCCGTCGGGTTGCGGCAAGTCGACCTTCCTGCGCTGCATCAACCGGATGAACGACACGATCGCCAGCTGCCGCGTCGAAGGCAACATCCTGATCGATGCCGAGAACATCTACGATGCCAAGGTCGACCCGGTGCAGCTCCGCGCCAAAGTCGGCATGGTCTTCCAGAAGCCGAACCCGTTCCCGAAGTCGATCTATGAGAACGTCGCCTACGGACCGCGGATTCATGGCCTGGCCAAGAACAAGGCCGATCTCGACGAGATCGTGTCCACCGCCCTGCAGAAGGCAGGCCTCTGGAACGAAGTCAAGGATCGCTTGGACGCCGCCGGCACGGGTCTCTCCGGCGGTCAGCAGCAGCGTCTCTGCATCGCGCGCGCCGTTGCCGTCAGCCCGGAAGTCATCCTGATGGACGAGCCCTGCTCGGCGCTCGACCCGATCGCAACGGCCAAGGTCGAGGAACTCATCCACGAACTGCGCGAGAACTATACGATCGTCATCGTCACCCACTCGATGCAGCAGGCTGCCCGCGTCTCTCAGCGTACGGCCATGTTCCACCTGGGCGAACTTGTCGAAGAAAACGACACCGACAAGATGTTCACCAATCCGGACGACCAGCGCACGCAGGACTACATCATGGGCCGCTTCGGCTGAGCCCCCTCGGCGCACCTTCCGGCTCTCTTCACAATCAAGGATCTAGGCTATGGCTTCCTCACACATCTATTCGGCCTTCGACGAGGAACTGAAATTTCTGATGCGCCGCATCTCCGAAATGGGCGGTCTGGCGGAGCAGATGGTCGCCGAAAGCGTCCGCTCGCTGGTGAACTCCGACGCGGCACTTGCTCAGAAGGTCATTTCCGATGACGTCGTCATGGACGCCATGGAAAAGGAAATCGGCGAAAAGGCCGTTGTCACCATCGCCAAACGCCAGCCGGTTGCCTCGGACCTTCGCGAGATCATCGGTGCCCTTCGCATCGCCGCCGACCTCGAACGTGTCGGTGACCTCGGCAAGAGCAATTGCAAGCGCGTCGTCGCCATCCAGGCGACCGGCGTGCCGCGCAAACTCGCCCGCGGTCTCGAGCATCTCTCCGATCTGGCTTTGGCCCAGCTCAAGGAAGTGCTGGACGTCTACACGACCCGTTCTGCCGAGAAGGCGAAGTCGATCCGCGATCGCGACGAGGAGATCGATGCGATCTACACCTCGCTGTTCCGCGAGCTTTTGACCTACATGATGGAGGATCCGCGCAACATCACCAGCTGCACGCATCTACTCTTCTGCGCCAAGAACATCGAGCGCATCGGCGACCATGCGACCAACATCGCCGAAACCATCTACTACATGACGACAGGTGCGGTGCCGGAAGGCGAACGCCCGAAGGAAGACCTGACGTCTTCCGTCGGCGCGATCACCGAATGAGCCTTGGCCACAGCGAGGTGATGGTCTGATGCAGCCGAAGATTGCCGTGGTCGAAGACGAGGAGGCGCTGAGCGTCCTCCTGCGTTACAATCTGGAATCGGAAGGATACGAGGTCGAAACGATCTTGCGCGGCGACGAGGCCGAGATCCGTCTGCAGGAACGGGTACCCGACCTGTTGATCCTCGATTGGATGCTGCCGGGCGTCTCCGGCATCGAGCTCTGCCGTCGCCTGCGCGTCCGGCCGGAGACCGAGCGCCTGCCGATCATCATGCTGACGGCGCGCGGCGAGGAAAGCGAACGGGTTCGCGGACTGGCGACGGGGGCGGACGATTATGTGGTCAAGCCCTTCTCGACGCCGGAACTGATGGCGCGCGTGAAAGCCATGCTCCGCCGGGCAAAGCCGGAAGTGCTGTCGAGCGTTCTCCGTTGCGGCGACATTGAACTGGACAGGGAAACGCACAGGGTTCATCGCAAGAGCCGCGAAGTCCGCCTCGGCCCAACCGAATTCCGCCTGCTGGAATTCCTGATGACTTCGCCAGGCCGCGTCTTCTCACGCTCGCAACTGCTGGACGGTGTCTGGGGCCACGACATCTATGTCGACGAACGCACAGTCGATGTGCATGTCGGGCGCCTGCGCAAAGCGCTCAACTTCTCCAACATGCAAGACGTCATCCGCACCGTTCGTGGTGCGGGCTATTCGATGGAAGCCTGAGACTTCAATCACTTGCAACCAACAGGGGCCGCACGGATCATCCGTCGCGGCTCTTGTGTTTGGCGTATCGGGCAAAAGAAAACGGGCCCCGAAGGACCCGTCTACGTCATCTGATGTTCTTTTGATCGCTTAGCGAGCGGCCTTGCGGCGGTCGCTCACCGGCTGATAGGCCAGCTTTGCGTGATAGGTGCAGTAAGGCGATGCGTCGTTGATTTCGCAGCCGCAGAAGTGGAAGTCGTCCTTCATCGGATCGCCGATCGGCCACTTGCAGGTGCGTTCCGTCAGTTCCGTCAGCGCCAGACGGCGCGAGATCGGAACGACGACGTTCAGCGGACGGCTGACTTCGACTTCCTGGAAAGTGTCGACTTCGACTTCTTCCTTCAGCATGGTGGCGCCGGAAGCCCGGGCAACGGTGCGGGTGGTGGTGTTCGCTGCCGGACGGGCCTGGAAGGTCGTCGGGCGTTGCGTCTGCGTGGCGCGCTTGGCGGGCCGTGCAGACGAGGTGCTGCCGCCGGCCTTGGCCCGGCCCGGCAGGTTCAGCCGGTGTACTTTGCCGATAACGGCGTTTCGGCTCACGCCACCCAATTGCGCTGCGATCTGGCTCGCGCTCAGGCCTTCGGCCCAAAGACGCTTCAGTCTTTCAACCCGCTCATCAGTCCAATTCATGCCATACTTCTCCGCCGCTCGCGTGTGTCATGGCAGAATCCGTCACCGTTGCTTCGAACGAATTCGAAACAAAACCGCCTCGTAACTGTCGGTGATCACTTCCGCCGCATGCAATCTCTTAATGAAATTTAACCTAGTGGCAGGCTGACTCTGTGACAAGAGTCGCAGGAATCATCTGGAATCGATTTCGCGGTTTTCCCCAACTTGCTTCCCGAGTGAGTCAAGTATGCAACAGGTGGAATCTGCGCCCGGGACTCGCGCGCGGTTCGGATCCGTTTTTCCGCCAGGGACCCGAGTTTTGCCAAGTTTCGTTGACATTGCAGGGTTAAATGAAGATAGTGCCCACGCCGCCGCAAGGCGGCATTTTTAATTGTCTTGAGCCCGCAGGGGCTCGGCCCCCGTACGGGCATCAAGAAGGAATGCAATCGCCATGGCAGACGCTACGCCGCTCTATCAGACCTACAATCGGGCGCCGCTGCGTTTCGAGCGAGGCGAGGGCGTCTGGCTGATCACCGAGACCGGCGAGCGCTATCTCGATTTTGCAGCCGGCGTCGCCGTGACCTCGGTTGGCCATGGCAATCCGCATGTGGTGGGCGCGCTCAAGGATCAGGCCGACAAGGTCTGGCACCTGTCGAACCTTTATGAAGTGCCCGGCCAGGAGAAGCTGGCCAAGCGGCTGACCGACGTCACCTTTGCCGACCGCGTTTTCTTCACCAATTCTGGTGCGGAGGCGCTGGAATGCGCGATCAAGACGGCGCGCCGCTATCATTTCGCCAAGGGTCACCCGGAGAAGTTCCACATCATCACGATGGAAGGCGCCTTCCATGGCCGCACCATCGCGACGATCGCGGCCGGTGGTCAGGAAAAATATCTCGAAGGCTTCGGCCCCAAGGCGCCGGGCTTCGATCAGGTACCCTTCGGTGATCTCGATGCCGTCAAGGCAGCGATTACAGAAGCGACGGCCGGTATTCTCGTCGAGCCGGTGCAGGGGGAAGGCGGCATCCGCCCGATCCCGGTCGAGATGCTGCGGGCACTCCGCGACCTGTGCGACGAGCACGGCCTGCTCCTGATCCTCGACGAGGTCCAGTGTGGCGTCGGCCGTACCGGCAAGCTCTTCGCCCATGAATGGGCCGGCATCACCCCGGACATCATGGCGGTTGCCAAGGGTATTGGCGGCGGCTTCCCGCTCGGCGCCTGCCTGGCGACTGATGAGGCCGCCTATGGCATGAAACCCGGCACGCATGGCTCGACCTATGGCGGCAATCCGCTTGCCATGGCCGTCGGCAATGCCGTTCTCGACGTGGTGCTGGCCGAAGGCTTCCTCGACCATGTCCGTGACGTGGCCCTCGTCTTCCGGCAAGGCTTAGCGTCGCTCGGCGATCGTTACCCCGACGTCATCGAAGAGGTGCGCGGCGAGGGGTTGATGCTCGGCATGAAAGCCAAGGTGCCGAACACCGAGCTGCTGATGGCCATGCGCGACGAGCATCTGCTCGGGGTTCCTGCCGGCGACAATGTTATCCGCCTGCTGCCGCCGCTCACCGTCACCGCTGCCGAAGCCCGTGAGGGCATCGCCCGCATCGAGCGCGCCGCCGAACACATCCGGGCCAAGGCCGCCGCAACCGCGTAAGTGCAAGACAGGTATCATCCATGGCATCCCCGAAGCATTTCCTCGATCTTTCTGCCGTTTCCGCGCAGGACCTGCGTCACATGCTCGACGACGCGCGCAGCCGTAAGCAGGCGACGAAGGCCGGCAACGCCGATAAGCCGCTCGCGGGCAAGATGCTGGCGATGATCTTCGAGAAGCCCTCCACCCGTACCCGCGTCTCCTTTGACGTCGGCATGCGCCAGCTGGGTGGCGAAACGCTGTTTCTCTCGGGTACCGAAATGCAGCTTGGCCGCGCCGAGACCATTGGCGATACCGCCAAGGTCCTGTCGCGTTACGTCGATGCCATCATGATCCGCACGACAGACCATTCGCGCCTGCTGGAGCTGGCCGAACACGCAACGGTGCCTGTCATCAACGCGCTGACCGATCTGACCCATCCCTGCCAGATCATGGCCGATATCCTGACGGTCGAAGAACATCGCGGCCCGATCGCCGGAAAGACGCTGGCCTGGACCGGGGACGGCAACAATGTCCTGCATTCGCTGGTCGAGGGCTCTGCCCGCTTTGGCTACAAGATGAACATGGCGGTTCCGCTCGGCTCCGAGCCGGACGACAAGATCCTCAACTGGGCCCGCAACAATGGCGGCGAGATCATGCTCTGCCATGACGCCGACCGGGCCGTTGCCGGCGCCGATGCCGTGATTACCGACACCTGGGTGTCGATGAACCAGGAACACAAGGCCCGCGGCCACAACGTCTTCCAGCCTTTCCAGGTCAATGCCGAGCTGATGAAGAAAGCGAAGGACGAGGCGCTCTTCCTCCACTGCCTGCCGGCCCATCGCGGCGAGGAAGTGACGGACGAGGTGATCGACGGCAACCAGTCGGTTGTCTTCGACGAGGCGGAAAACCGCCTGCATGCGCAGAAGTCCATCCTCGCCTGGTGCCTCGGCGCCATCTGAGGCGGCCACGCGCGGCCGGCCCGGCTTCGTCTTGACCTTTGGCGCAGGTGATCCCATCTGTGCGGTTTCTGATCGGGCTGCTCAGGCCCTGCGATTGGGCGTTCCGGCGCCAGGAGTACATTTATGTCGAATAGACAAGCAGAACTCGGCGAATTCGGTTTCGCCGGTGACGATAGCGTGGTGCCCTTTCAGGTCGAGGGGCTCGATGTGCGTGGCCGTGCCGTCCAACTCGGGCCGCTGATCAACACCATTCTCGACCGCCACGCCTATCCCCAGCCGGTCGCGCGCCTGCTGGCGGAAGCCATCGTGCTGACCGTCCTGATCGGCACCTCGCTGAAGTTTGAGGGCAAGTTCACCGTCCAGACCAAGGGTGATGGTCCGGTCGATCTGCTGGTCGCCGATTTCACCTCTCCGGAAAACGTCCGCGCCTATGCGCGTTTCGACGAAGAGGCTCTTACCGAAGCAGTGGCCGCAGGCCGGGCATCGCCGGAGCAGCTGCTGGGCACGGGCGTGCTCGCCTTCACCATCGACCAAGGCACGTTCATGCAGCCCTACCAAGGCATTGTGCCGCTGGACGGCACCTCGCTCGAAGACATCGCCGGCGTCTATTTCCGTCAGTCGGAACAGATCCCGACCCGGGTGCGCCTGGGGGCTGCCGAACTCTTCGACCGCGACGAGAACGGTAAGCCGCGTCGCACCTGGCGTGCCGGCGGCCTGATCGCGCAGTTCCTGCCTGAGGCGCCGGAGCGCATGCGTCATCCGGACCTTCATGGCGGCGATGGTGACGATCGCGAAACCGACCTGCATGGTGACGAGGCTTGGGACGAGGCCCGCATGCTGGTCGACACGATCGATGCCGACGAGCTGACCGACCCCCAGGTCGGTGTCGAGCGGTTGCTGTTCCGGCTCTTCCACGAGCGCGGCGTACGCGCCTTCGCGCCGCAGGCAGTGCATGACCGGTGCAATTGTTCGCGCGACAAGATCAAGGGCGTGCTGCAGGGCTTTTCCGCAGACGAGATCGAGTCAAGCACGGAGGAAGGTCAGGTGACGGTGACCTGTGAATTCTGTTCGACTAGCTATCACTATGAGCCGAGCGAGCTTACCGCCGCTTGAGCATGAAATCTGCCGGCCGGGGTTAACCCGGCCAATCTGCGCTCGAAAGACGTTTGAACGCCGCTAATAGTTGTAAGCTATCGCGATATTCATTTATTCTAAACGGCAGGCACATAAACTCCGGCAATACCTGCGCGAGGGATGCCATGGGGTTTGATGCAAATACAGCGGTGCCGCACGACACATCGCGCATGAAAAGGGAGACGGAGGGGACTGCTGATCCCCTCGGTTTTGGCAAATTCCTCGGTCATCTCAAGAGCCAGTACCACGTCTGGACCAGCGCCACGCGGCGGCGCGCCATGGCAGATGCCTATCGGCCGATTGTCCGGGGCTTCCTGCTGCCGGGCTGTGCCTATTATGTTTTCGTGACATGGGGACACTGGCAAGACGAGACGGGACTCCCGTTTCTGATCCTCGGCGGCATCAGCCTTTCTACGGCGATCCTTTATGCCATATTCCGCTGGGTCATGCTGCCTGCGGGCGGAACGCCGCTCCGCAGGCTTGAGGCGATCGGTCTGATCACGAACCTGCTGATGTATGCAAACGTCGTAGCCTATATGACGCTGCATTTCGAAGAGCAGAAGCTCATTTATTTCGTGCTGATGGCCGTGGTTTTTTCAACCACCGGCGTCACACTGCGCGCAACGCTTGCGAGCGTCATCATTTCGATCGGTACGCTCTTCATTTTCGCCCGTCAGGCCGCGCCCGAGATTGCACATCAGTTCGCCTTTATCGGCGTTGCCACCTCCTTCGCCTCGCTGGGCATGGCGACACTGTTGCGCAAGGCGATCCTGCGCCAGATCGACGCGCGCCTCTTTGCCGATCAGCTTGCGGCTCTCGATAGCCTTACGGGGTTAGCCAATCGACGCTCGATCTTCGCCCACGTCGACAGGCTGGTGGAGGAGAAGACTCCCTGTTGGATCGGCATTCTCGACCTTGATGGTTTCAAGTCGATCAATGACATCTATGGCCATGCCGTCGGTGATCATGTCCTATGCGAAGTCGTGGATCGACTGGGCGATCGAGGTAATACCGGCATCCAGTTCGGCCGCATCGGAGGCGACGAATTCGCCATTGTCGTCATCGGAGAACAGGAGGCGGGCGAAATCGAAGCAATCGGCAATGGTCTGATCAAGACAGTCAGCCGGCCCTATGAAATGCAGCCATTACAGCTTTCCCTGGGAGGCACGATTGGCTTCGCGCAGTTCCCCGCCATGGGAGACAGTACGCGCCAGATCTACGAAAAGGCCGACTTCGCGCTCTACCGCGGCAAGCAGTCTGCCCGAGGGCAAACGGTGATCTTTACATCCGACCAGGACCAGAAGATGCGGGAAGCGCTTTCCCTGGAGCGGGCGCTGCGCGAGGCCAATCTGGAGCAGGAGCTCTACCTGCTGTTCCAGCCTCAATTCGACGTCAAGAAACAGGCGGTCGTCAGCTTCGAGGCTCTGGCCCGCTGGCAAAGCCCGTCCCTTGGACTGGTCCAGCCGGATCGCTTCATCCGAGCTGCGGAGCGGGCTGGGCTCATCCAGAGTGTCACGCAGGTCCTTTTCAGCAAGGCGCTGGACGCGCTCGACCTGTGGCCGGAACACATCACCATTTCCTTCAATCTCTCGGCCCAGGACCTGGCCGACCGTGCCTTTCTCTTTTCGCTCGTGGCTCAGGTAACGAAGCGGGACATCGCGCCGGGACGAGTGGAATTCGAGATCACCGAGACGGCTGTGATGAAGGACATCGCGGCCTCCCGGCTTCTGCTCGAGGATCTTTCCGGCCTCGGCTTCAGGATCGCCCTTGATGATTTCGGCTCCGGCTATTCAAGCTTCGAATACCTGGACCAGCTGCCGCTGAACAAGGTGAAGATCGATAAGACATTCGTGCGCAAGGTGGCACAGAGCGCCACCTCCCGCGAGATCGTCGCCGGCATCATTGTCCTGTGCCGCAATCTGGACCTGAAATGCGTTCTGGAGGGCGTCGAGACGGAGGAAGAGATGCGGATCCTCAGCCCGCTCTCGCCTCAGCTGATCCAGGGCTATCTCTACGGAAAGCCGATGTCACAGCGCGACGTGCTCGGCCTGTTGCTCGCGGCAGAGCATGCGGAGGAAGCCAAGTCCACGGCATAAGATGCGGTCCCTCTGGCTTGCCTTCGCGGTCACCGCACGTTAGGACAGCTGCATCCACTAGGACCCGGTGCAAATCCGGGTGGCTCTTCTGGCCGCCGATCCGCCAGACAACCTCAGCAACGCAATCCTCCCTCAGCCAGGTTCTGCCCGGCTCGTTGTCCTATTCTGTGGTTTTCATGACATCCTTCATCACCTACCGACGCGAGTGGTCCGCCAACCCTCTGCGTGAAATGCTTGCCGGCGCGGTTGCCACCTTCGCGCTGATCCCGGAGGTCATCGCCTTCTCCTTCGTCGCTGGCGTCGACCCGCAGGTCGGCCTCTTCGCCTCCTTCGTGATCGGCATCGTGATTGCATTTACGGGCGGGCGTCCTGCGATGATTTCCGCAGCCGCAGGCTCCGTCGCGCTTGTCGTGGCACCCCTGGTCGCGGCACATGGTCTGCCTTATCTGCTGGCTGCCGGCCTTCTGGCGGGCCTGATCCAGATCGTTTTCGGTCTCCTGCGTCTCGGCGTCCTTATGCGCTTCGTGTCGAAATCCGTGCGCACCGGCTTCGTCAACGCGCTCGCAATCCTCATCTTCGCGGCGCAACTGCCGCATATCCTGCATGGCGGCTGGCTGAACTATGCGATGATCGCGGCCGGCCTCTGCGTCATCTATCTCGTGCCTCGGCTGACGACGGCGATCCCGTCGCCGCTGATCTGCATTCTGGTGCTGACGGTCGGCGCCTCGGTCTTGGATCTGCCAGTCCTGACGGTTGCCGATCTCGGCCACCTGCCAGATTCGCTTCCCACCTTTTCCTGGCTCACCGTCCCGCTCAATCTGGACACGCTCCAGATCATTGCGGGCCCGGCGCTGGCCATTGCCATGGTCGGCCTTCTGGAATCGATGATGACAGCAAGCGTGGTCGATGATCTGACGGACACACCGAGTTCGAAAAACCGGGAAAGCACCGGCCTTGGCCTTGCCAATGTCGTTGCCAGTCTCTTCGGCGGGATCGCGGGTTGCGGCATGATCGGCCAGACGGTCAGCAATGTGAAATATGGCGGCCGCGGCCGCTTATCCACGCTGTTCGCCGGCGCGCTTCTGCTCGTCCTGATGGTTCTGCTGAAGCCGTGGGTGTCCCAGGTTCCGGTCGCCGCACTGGTTGCCATCATGATCATGGTGTCCATCGACACCTTCGACTGGTCGTCGCTCCGGAGCCTCGTCGTGCATCCGAAGATGTCGAGCGTCGTGATGGTCGCGACCGTGATTGTTACCGTGCTGACGGCAAACCTCGCACTGGGTGTCGCCGTCGGCGTGCTGTTGAGCGGTGTCTTCTTCACCTTCAAGGTCGCGCGCCTGCTGAAGGTCGAGACGCTGGCCGACGAGGAGGCGGGACTGCTCCGCTACCAGGTCTCGGGGCAGGTCTTCTTTGCCTCTGCCGATCTCTTCGTCGACGCCTTTGATATCCGTGATGCTGAAGGTCTGCGGGTCATGATCGATCTCACCCAGGCGCATCTGTGGGACATCACGGCCGTCGCTGCCCTCGACCGTGTCGTCCAGCGGTTCCAGGCACACGACATCCCGGTCGAGGTGCTGGGCCTCAATCAGGCAAGCGCAACCTTGATCGATAGCGTCGGGGCGGCAGGAGAAGCGCGCCCGGTCTGACCTTTCCCCCCGGTGGAAAAAAAACAAAGCCGTCGCGTCCCGAGGGAGCGCGGCGGCTTAACATCTTGAAGGCGGTGAACGCTTTTCAGGCCGTCGCGGCAGCTGACCTTTCAGCCAAAGCGGCCTTCACCGCGAGATCCGCCATTGCAAGGATCGCTTCGCGGGTCGCGGCAGCGGCGATGAAGCGACCGTTGTGACAGAAGCTGGCGCCCTTGACGCCGCAAACGGCTTCGAGCTCGCCATTGCTCAAGCCCGCCCAGGTGGCCGGCAAGTCGGCTCGAAGTTCGAAACCTTCGTCCGTTCGGCGGATACCGGTAATGCACCAGTCCTTGTCGCGCGGATGCACCACGAAGAGCAGGTGGTCGGCACCAGCCTTCACTATGGCCGGGCGAAATGGCATGCCAATGGGAAGTTCCAGCACGCGGCCCTCACCGGTTTGCGCGATGGCCTCGGTGACCAGGGACTCCGCCCGGCATTTGGCAGCGCGCTGGGCAATGCCCGCCTCGACAAGGCTGCGGGCGACGGTGAGCGCCGATTGGAACCCCCGCTCCTCCGCCTCGGCGCTCCGGTCGTCAAAGACGGGTTTGAGCGTCTCCAAAAGGCTCGGAAGTGTCAGATCAGCAAGAGGGCCGGCGCTGGCCGGGCTCAGCGCGCCGTTGTCCATCAGGTCGACCGGCAGCACGAACTTCTGGTCGAAGGCCTGATGAATGGGCTCGATATCGGTTTCGGGAATGCCGAGAGCAGCGAGATAGGCCCGTCCGTGATGTTTCCACACCAGGCCGAAGGAGCTGAAGGGCTGACCGTCATCGCGCAACGGCGCGCCGCGCTGGTGGTGATCGAAGATCTGCATGTCGGCGTCATAGCGTCCGCCGACATCATAGATGATCCGGTCTGCTGCGGGCGTGATCCACTCGGGCGCCCGGCTGCGCACGATGCGCGCCTGCGGAAAAAGCCGTGTGAGGACGACGCTGGACAGAAGTTCGTCGGCATGGAAGCCACCATTATGGGTGACGAGGAAGGCTGGGTTCATGCCGGGATACCTTTTGCCAGACGAAACGGATGCCAGCTCTGATAGCGTCCGCCGCAAGCGAACTCAACCCGCTCTAGTTCAGCGTGCGATGCATGCCCGGGCTGTCGAGAGAAAACGCAGGAATATCGACATCGAACGTCTCCCCATCCTCGGTTTCCATGCGGTACGAACCGTACATCATGCCAGAGGGCGTATCGAGCGGGCAGCCCGAGGAATATTCATAGGTTTCGCCAGGATCGAGCCTTGGCTGCTCGCCAACCACGCCTGGGCCGCTCACCTCGTCGACCTGGCCGTTCTGATCGGTGATATGCCAATAGCGGTGAGTCAGCCGCACGGCCGAGCGCGAATGATTGGAGATTACAATCCGATAACCCCAGACATAGCGGCTGTCATCCGGGTCGGACTGTTCCTCGAGATAGTAAGGTTCGACCCGAACCTCGATGTCCCGTGTCAGTGCGCGATACATGCCTGGGCCCTGCGAAATCAGTCTGCGTTCATGACAATATGGAACTTGGCGTTGCGGCGGCAACAACCAAAACGTTATCCCTCATCATTTCATGGGATAACGACGCAACTGTGGGCGTCAAGGGCGATAGACCAGCCGCAGCATGGGCTGCGGCTGAATATTTTTGGATTTCGCTGTGCTTTGCCGCAGAATTATAGAGCTTTCAGGGCCTTGGCGAAGTCTTCCAGCAGGTCAGTAGTATCTTCAATGCCGCAGGACAGACGCACGGTGCCGCCGGAGATCCCGAGTTCTGCACGCGCCTCGTCGGTGAGGTTCTTGTGAGTCGTCGTCGCCGGATGGGTGATCAGGCTCTTGGCATCGCCGAGATTGTTGGAGATCTTGATGATCTCCAGTGCATTCTGCAGCTTGAAGGCTGCTTCCTTGCCGCCCTTCAGTTCGAAGCACACGAGCGTCGAACCACCGGTCATCTGCTTGGCGATGATATCGGCCTGCGGATGGTCTTTGCGGCCCGGGTAGATGACCTTGGCAACAGCCGTCTGCTCGGCGAGGAAGTCAGCGATTGCTGCAGCGTTCGTCGTCTGCTGCTTGACGCGCAGCGGCAGGGTCTCGATGCCCTTCAACAGCGTCCAGGCATTGAACGGCGACATGGCAGGGCCGGTGTGGCGGAAATAGTCGTGCAGGTTTTCGTCAATCCATTCCTTCGATGACAACACCACGCCGCCGAGGCAGCGGCCCTGGCCATCGATATGCTTTGTCGCGGAATAGACGACGACATGGGCGCCGAGGTCCAGCGGCTTCTGGAAGAGCGGGGTCGCAAAGACGTTGTCGACGATCAGCTTGGCGCCAACCTGGTTGGCAAGCTTCGCGACACCGGCAATATCGACCACTTCGAGCGTCGGATTGGTCGGGCTCTCGAGGAACATCACCTTGGTGTTCGGCCGGATGGCGGCTTCCCAATTGGCGAGATCGCGGCCGTCGACCAGCGTGCATTCGACGCCGTAACGCGGCGCGAGCGTCTCGACGACATAGCGGCAGGAGCCGAACAGGGCGCGGGCGGCAACTATGTGATCGCCCGCCTTTACCTGGCACAGAACGGCAGCGGCAACGGCGGCCATGCCGGATGCCATGGCGCGGGCATCCTCGGCACCTTCCAAGAGGCACATGCGCTTTTCGAACATGTCGTTGGTCGGGCTTCCGTAACGGGCGTAGATATAGCCGTCATTCTCGCCCTTGAAGCGGGCTTCGGCCGCTTCCGAGCTGTCATAGACGAAGCCCTGGGTCAGGAAGATCGCTTCCGACGTTTCGCCGAAGGGAGACCGCAGCGTGCCGCCATGGACGAGTTGGGTGGCCGGGCGCCAGTTCTTGCTCATGCACGTGCCTTTCGAACACAAAAAAACCGGTCGCGTGAACGGACCGGTTTCGTAAACCCGGTCTATTTAGCTAGTTGTTTAACGTGGCTGCAAGCCGACCGGCCAAATCACCACGGGATAAGGCTGCCTTACGCCTTCGCGGGCCTTGCGTCAATTGGTGGGCTTTGGTTTTGTCGAGCCCAAACAGGATAGAGACCATGACCAGTAAACCCGGCATTCTGGCGGATCGCGCCATCGGCGCCTTGTTCGGTGAGGGGCAGCTCATCAGCGAAGCCATGCTCGACCACGACCAGATCCAGCCGGCGAGCCTGGACCTGAGGCTGGGCGGCAAGGCGATCCGGGTGCGCGCGAGCTTCATGCCGGGCCGGGGCCATACGGTGGCCGAAAAGCTGGAGCGGCTCACCCTGCACGAGATCGATCTCGAAAACGGCGCGGTGCTGGAAACCGGCTGCGTCTATATCGTGCCGCTGATGGAAAGCCTCGACCTGCCGGCCGAGATCTCCGCCTCGGCCAACCCGAAGAGCTCGACCGGCCGCCTGGACATCTTCACCCGCGTGATGGTCGATTACGCCCAGGAATTCGACAAGGTCCCGGCCGGCTACAAGGGCCAGCTCTACCTCGAAATCTCGCCGCGCACCTTCCCGATCATCGTGCGGCGCGGCTCGCGCCTGTCGCAGATCCGCTTCCGCGTCGGCCACGCGCTGCTGGGCGAAACGGAATTGGTCGATCTGCACAAAGCCGAGACACTGGTCGCAAGTGACATGCCCAACGTCTCCGGCGGCGGCATCGCGCTGTCGATCGACCTCAAGGGCTCCGGCCCGCAGGGCCTGATCGGCTATCGCGGCAAGCACCACACCTCGGTCATCGACGTCGACCTGAAGGGCGCCCACGAGGTTCTGGATTTCTGGGAGCCGCTCTACAGCCGGGGCCGCGACGAATTGATCCTCGATCCGGATGAGTTCTACATCCTGGTCTCGAACGAAGCCGTGCATGTGCCGCCGCTCTACGCTGCCGAGATGACGCCCTATGATCCGCTCGTCGGCGAATTCCGCGTCCATTACGCCGGTTTCTTCGACCCCGGCTTCGGCCATGCCCCGGCCGGCGGCTCCGGCAGCCGTGCGGTTCTGGAAGTCAGAAGTCACGAAGTGCCCTTCATCCTCGAACACGGCCAGGTCATCGGTCGCCTTGTCTATGAGCACATGCAGGAACGCCCGGAGGGCCTGTACGGCACGGGCCTCGGCTCCAACTACCAGGCGCAGGGCCTGAAGCTGTCGAAGCATTTCCGCCTTCCGGAGTGAGGAAGGCGCCGGCAAAGCCAGCCGCCGACGCTTGACACCGGCGGCGAACTGTTGGATTCCTCTCCCCGTCGCGGGTGTAGCTCAATGGTAGAGCAGCAGCTTCCCAAGCTGAATACGAGGGTTCGATTCCCTTCACCCGCTCCAGTCTTTCTCGCTATTTGGCCGCAAACCGCCCAAACCCCGCGAGCAGCTCCCCCAGCCGCTTGGCCGTGGCCTCATCCGTGAGCTTACCCTCCGCATCGAACAGCGTATGCGCTCGTGACACCATCAGCCGCTTCTCCGAAAACACCCGGCAGCCCAGCGTGTGCAAGACGCTTAGCCAGGCATTCTGGCTGAGCAGGGTGCCGAAATTGCCGGGCGAGGCACCAACCAGCGCAAACGCTTTGCCACCGAAGACTTTGGCGATGTCGGAGGAGGGGCGTGACAGCCAGTCGATGGCATTCTTGAAGGGGCCGGGAATGCCGTTGTTGTATTCGGGCGTGAACAGGATCACGCCATCGGCGGCGATGATCTTGTCTTTCAGCGTCGTCACTGCGGCCGGAATGCCCCTGGCCTCTTCAAGGTCTCCGTCATAGAGCGGAATGCCATGGATGGTGGCGGCCTCCAGCGTGTAGCCGTCGCCCTTGATCTCAGCTGTGGCCCTCATAAGCGCCGTGTTGAGCGAGCCCTTGCGCAGGCTTCCCGAAATGCCGAGCAGTGCCACCATGGTCTTTTCCTTGCCTTCATATGTTGTAAGGGAGGGTAGAACAGGGAGATGAGCATGACCAGCGGCCTGCACCACATCACGGCGATCACCCGCAAGATCCAGGCTAATGTCGACTTCTACTGCGGCTTTCTCGGCCTGCGCCTCGTCAAGCGCACCGGCGGCTTCGAGGATGCGGCGCAGCTGCATCTCTTCTACGGGGATGCGGTGGCAAGCCCCGGCTCGCTCGTCTCCTTCCTGGCCTGGGAGGACGGCTCTGCGGGCCGCGTCGGTCATGGTGCGGCAAGCGAGATCGCCTTTGCCATCCGCCCGCAGGCGATCGGTTTCTGGCTCACCCGGGCGCTGCAGTCAGGCATCGGGGCCGAAGGCCCGGCGATGGAGTTCGGCGAGCCGGTGCTGCGGCTGAAGGATCCGGACGGCATCATCGTCAAGTTGGTGGGGACCGAGGCGGTGAAGGGTGGGACGCCCTGGAACTCGCGTGGCATCGAGGCCGACGACGCGATCATCGCTTTGCGCGGGGCGACGCTTCTCTCCGAGCATCCGGCAGAGACGACAGGTTTCCTGGCGCGTCATGGCGGGTTCGTGCCGGCGGAAACGGCCGGCAGCATCACCCGTATGACATCGAAGAGTGGCCAGATCCTCGATATCAGGGATGCGACCGGTTTCTGGCCGGCGGCCCCTGGTACCGGTGCCATCGACCATGTGGCGCTGCGCCTGCCCGATATCGCCGCCGTCGATGCCGAGGTCGCGTCGCTGGCGTCTGAGGGGATCGATGCGGTCAATGTGCATGACCGCAAGTATTTCTATTCGCTTTATGTGCGCGAGCCGGGCGGAGGCCTGATCGAGCTGGCGACCGATGATGGTCCGGGTTTCGCCGTCGATGAACCGCTGGAGACGCTCGGAACGACACTCTTCATCCCCGAGCATTTTCGCCTGCGCCGGGAGGACATCGTGCCCATGCTGCCGCAGTTCGGCCTGCCGGGGGAGCCGCGCATCCTCTATCGCGACCTGCCTTTCGTCCATCGCATCCACGAGGCTGACGCCCCGGATGGTTCAACGCTGATGCTGTTGCACGGCACCGGCGGCAATGAGGCAAGCCTCCTGCCGCTCGGCCGCAAGATCCGGCCGGGGGCGACCTTGATCGGGTTGCGCGGTCGGGCAACGGGGGAGGGCGTCGCACGCTTCTTCCGCCGCTTCGGGCCACTCGATTTCGACCAGGCCGATATAAGGGCAGAAGCGGAGGCATTTGCGGCCTTTGTCGAGCAAGCGGTCGAGACTTATGGCCTGGTGGCAAAAGAGACGGCCTATCTCGGTTATTCAAACGGGGCCAATCTCCTGGCTGCGGCAATGATGCTGCATCCCTGTCTCGTGCGCCGCGCCGTCCTGATCCGCCCGATGCCGGTGCTGGATGTCTGGCCTGAGACGGACCTTCGGGGAAGCGAGATCCTGATCCTGGCTGGAAGCGAAGATCTTCACCATGCTCGGTCAGTGAGCCTTGCGGACGGTCTGCAGGCGCTGGGGGCCAAAGTGACGCTGGAGGATGTCAACGCCGGTCACGAACTCTCTGGCGAGGATACGCTGCGCGCCGCCGCTTTCTTGCGCTGATCCTTTGCCAAGCGGCTGGGGCTGTGGGGTGTCTTGTTCCAGTAGAAGGGGCGCAGACGAAGTTCCACCACGGCCTTCCAGGCGGCCAGAGAGACGGACATCCAGTAAACCGGGATCATCATCCATTTCCACCCCATGCCCTGCTTTTCGCGGTCCGTCATCGGTGTGGCGCCGAGCGCGAAGAAAATCGTATAGCTGCCGACGATATTGACGATGTCGATGCCGAGCATGATCGTTGTGAACAGGCCGGGCTGCGGGGCCGGGATCTTCAAGAGAGACAGGATTGAGAGGGTCACGAAGATCAGCATGCCGGGATGGCTGAGTGCCGCGACCAGCATGCCGCCGACAAGCAGTTGAAAGACGAGAAAGGACAGCCAGCCCATGTCCCGGCCGGTTCGAAGGGGCTGGCGCATCAGCACCAGCCAGGTTTGCAGCCAGCCCTTGTACCAGCGGGTCCGCTGCCCGAGCCAAATTTTAAACGAAATGGGAGCGTCTTCCAGTGTGGGAAAGGTGATGGTCGAGGCGTGATAGCCCATGCGATGAAGCCGCATGCCGAGATCGGCATCCTCCGTCACGTTGAACGGATCCCAGCCGCCGCTGTCGATCAACACCCGCGTGCGAAAATGGTTGGACGTGCCACCGAGCGGCAATGGCATGCGATGAAAGCCGAGCGCCGGCAACAGACGCCGAAACAGGGCGGAATATTCGAGCGCGAAAATGGCGCTGATCCAGCTTTCTCCGGCATTGGCGATCACCAGCGGCGCCTGCAGGCAGGCGAGTTCCGGCGGGCCTAAGCGGAAGGCGTGATAGGCTTCGCGCAATTGCTGCGGATGCGGGCGATCCTCTGCGTCGTAGATGGTGAGGAATTCGCCGCGCGCACCCGCAAGCGCATAGGTGAGCGCCTTGGGTTTCGTCCGCGGGGCGAGTGCCGGCACCTCGACAACCTCGATATGCGGCCCGGGCCTGGCCGCTCGAATGGCGGCCAAGGTCTCTTCATCATCCGCCTCGCAGACGAGCTTAATATCGAGCCGGCTCTTCGGCCAGTCCAGCGTATCAAGGGCTGCCAGCAATTGCGGCACGACAGCCGCTTCGCGGTAGATGGCCACCATCACCGTATAGACCGGAAGGTGACCGGTCTCGGCTTCGAGCAAGGCACGGCGCGGCGGGTTCTTTCGGCCATAGGCTACCACCATCAGCCGGAGGAAGAGCCCACCCAGATGAAAGACGGACAACAGCATGTGAATGATGGCGAGACACAGGAGGGGCGCGAGCATGGCTGCAAGGCTGACGACGCAGAGAAAGAGGCCTGCAAGAAAGCCCTGGTCGCCGGTCACCACCAGCCGGGCGGAATTCGGGCGGGCCGTGTCGAACAGCTGGTGCACCGCCATTCTCGCGCGTCGGTCCTGCCCGACCCGCCATACGGCGCGCCGAAGGGCAGTGGGCGTGGTGATCACCATCTCATCGGCAAGACGGCCGCTTCGCTTGAGACGCGCGCGCAGGTTTTCCATCGACGTGATGGAGGGCAAGATGGCCATGACCGGCGGCCGGTCAGGATAATATAGTCGCAACAGGCGCGGTTCGGTCAGCTGACTGTCGATCGCCCGATGGTCGACGACGAGGTCGGGCGAAATCTCTGCCAGGAACGACAGGCCAAACATGCGCGCCAGGCCTGCAAAATAGGCGTCTTCCTCGACATCGCCGCTGGCCAGCAGCTCTTCCTCGATGGTCGTCCCCGTCTCCAGAGCGCGCTTTATCATGCGTGCGAGAAGAGGTTTGGAAATGCCGAGAGAATGGAGGAGCCTTGCCTCGGCTTCAAGGTTCGATAGGGGACGGTCCAAACCGGCCGATGTGCTTTCGCCCGGCCTGTTTTCATGTGATCCAGAAGCATTGCGCACGGCGACGAGCCGCGGGCCGTATTCCCTCGTCCACACCAAACTGATACACGTCACCGGATTACGACGACGCCCCCACTCACCCGGTTGATGATGATAGAGATGCGCGTAAAAGTTACATCCCTAGATTTCAAGGGGTTGTGCCAAGGGCTGGCGATGCTGTTCCTTGTACCCTTCCTGCCGGTCGGCCCAGCACAGGCACAGGCACAGGCCCAGGCTCAGGCTCAGGCTCAGGCAGCAGACCTGCCCGTGCTCTTCGATGCGCGTGAACGATTGGTGCGTCCGGATGTGAGCGGCATGCTGCGTCTGCGCTTCCTGACAACAACGGATTTTCCGCCCTTCAACTTCACCGACCAGGCCGACCGTCTCTCCGGTTTCCATGTCGATCTCGCCCGCGCCCTTTGCGAAGAGCTGGCGATGCAGGCGCGCTGTCAGATCCAGGCGCTGCCTTACGAACAACTTGCCGATGCGCTCGACGCGGGGCAGGGTGAGGCGGTACTTGCGGGCGTTGCGGTGACGCCTGAATTGCGCAAGCGTTTCCGGTTTACGCGTCCTTACCTGCTTTTGCCTGCGCGCTTTCTCGTCGACCGGAAACAGTATCCCGCCGGCACCGGTGCGCAAGACCTCTTCGGTCGCCCGGTCGGCGTCGTTAAGGACACGGCGCATGCGGCCATGCTGAAGACCTTCTTCCCGGACATCCGCGCTGTTCCGTTCAAGGATCGCGACACGCTGATGGAGGCGCTGAGAGACAAGCGGATCGATGCGGTTTTTGCCGATGCGCTGCAACTGTCCTTCTGGATGCAGAGCCCGGCCGCTGGCAATTGTTGCGCCTTCCTCGACGGCGCCTATCTCTCGGAAAACCATCTGGGCGAAGGCATGACCATCATGGTCGCAGGCAAGGACGACAGCCTTGCTGCAGCGCTGGAAAGTGCCCTGGCCGCCCTGTCGAAAAACGGGCGGCTCGAAGAGATTTACCTGCGATATTTCCCGGCCGGCCTTTATTGAGCTCGGACTTCCGGCAGAGCCCCGTCAGGCGCGGCGATAGCGGGCCGAGGCACTGCGCTCCAAGGCGGCACAAGTGAGCTTGTCGAGTTCGAAGCGGTCGCGCAGCAATTGCAGCAGGCGCAGTTCTTCCGGCTTGACCGACAGATCGACGGCAATGATTTCCACCGCCAGTGCATAGGCCGTTTCCCGCAGAAATTCCGGCAGCGCGTCGCGGATCGTCTCCAGCGCAATATCAAGACCTTCAGGCCCCGAAAGAAGTTTCGCGCAGCGCTGCGAGACCTCGATCAACTGATCCTTCTCGAAATCGTCGAAGACCGGAAGAATGTCGATCAGCTGGCCGATCCGCTTGAGTTCGGTTTCGGCCATGGCATTGTCGACCGCAGACGCCATGACCATGACGAAGATCAGGGCTTCTTGCGGAGAAACGTGGTTGTTCATCTGTCTTTTGTTCCTGTTGGCTGGCGAAAGAGTAGGGAGCATGACGACCCGTTTCAAGCAATGTCGCAGCCTTTCGGCCACTGGACGGGAAAGGCGCGGCTAGGAACGGCCCGGTGCAGTTCGATGGAATGGGGCTGGTGCTAGCGTACGGCATCACCAAAAAGCCCGCGTCTTTCGGCGCGGGCGATTTCGGTGAGGGAGGCAAGAGAAGACGTCGGCTCGGCCTCCGCCCATCCCTGTTTGGCAAGCCAGGCAGAGACGTCCTGCAGGCCGATCCAGCAGCGCGTTCGGATCTCTCCGGTCCACACGGTGCTGGCGGTTTCGCAGGCGAGCGAGCGGTTGCGGATGAAGAGGCGCTGCTGGGTTCGGGCCATCACGCCGCAAGCCCATTCGCTGCCTCCGGCATCCGGACAGCTGCGTTCGAGCGCCGTGGGGGTGACATCGATCAGCCGGACGGTCTGCGCCGCACCGAAGCCGATCAAGCCTGCCTGAAGACTGGTCGGCCGGTGCAGGAGGACCACCGCGGCCTTGGCCCGCTTGGGCGGGTCGGCAAGCGGCGCTCGCGCCTCGACCCGCTCCAGGTTCTCGGCATCGGCAAAAGCCGGTGAGGCGAATTGCTGCGGCTCGATGGCGCGGACCCGACGAGAGGGCTCAAGGGCCGCATCTTGAGACAATGTCCCCGCAGCAGCGGGCGGCGCGGCACTGACATCCGGAAGGTCGAGCTCTGCCGGATCGGGAACGTCGAGGTCCTGCATGTCGTAATCGACGGGATCCTCACGGAAGCTCTGGCCGGCTGTGACGACGAGGAAGCCCCAGACGAGGAGGCCGATCACGCCCGCGATGATGGTGGCGGTCCGTCGCATAGGTTCCAATTCCTACTGGCTGGCCCAGATGATCCGCGCCACCCATTCCACATCGCTCATCTCAAGACTGCGCGGCGGGTGTTCCGGATTGAGCGACTGCAACTCGATCGTCTTGGCGCTCTGGCGGGCAAGGATCTTGGCCATGACCTCGCCTTCGCGGGTCTTGACCACGACGCGATCGCCGCGCCTGACCTGGGCGCCCGGCTCGACGATCAGGATGTCACCGTCCCGATAGAGCGGCTTCATGCTCTCGCCCTGCACTTCGAGCGCATAGACCCCGTTGTTGCGCCCGGGCGCTGCCGGAAACTCGACCAGATCCCAGCCCTGGCCGGCCGGAAATCCACCGTCGTCGAAAAACCCGCCCGCACCCGCCTGGGCCATGCCGAGCAGGGGGATCGAGCTTGCCTGCGGCGGAAAAGATCCCTCCGGCAACTGGCTTGCGCGCAGGCTGTCCGGCGAGACGTAGCGCATGAACTGATCCAAGCTGGCGCCGGTTGCCTCCAGCACCTTGGAGATGGATTCGGTGGAGGGCCAGCGCATGCGGCCGTCGGCGCCGACGCGCTTGGATTTGTTGAACGAAGTGGGGTCGAGCCCAGCACGGCGTGCGAGACCGGAAGGCGTCAGCGCGTGCTGCTCCGCCAGCCTGTCAATCGCGGCCCATATGCTGTCATGCGAAAGCATTTTCGCGCCCCACCGTTAACCGGCAGGTCGGATGGGTCCTGTCCGGCAGTCGGCAGAACCATACTGGAGCGGGGCCGCAGAGTAAAGCGAAAAGGAATAAAATCCTCAACGAGAAAGGTTGATCAGGCCACCATCGCCATGTTGATCTTGCCGAGCTGGATGACCGCCTGGGTCCGGCTGTCGACCTTGAGCTTCAACAGGATCGCCGAGACATGAGCCTTGATCGTTGCCTCCGAGACGCCGAGCTCATAGGCAATCTGCTTGTTGAGCAGGCCTTCGCCCAGCATGCCGAGCACGCGGCTCTGCTGCGGCGTGAGCGTGCGCAGGCGGTTGATCAGGTCGGCGACATCAGGGTCGGTCTCCTGGCCACCGGTATAACTGGCGGGCGTTGCGATATCGCCTTCCAGAACCGACTGGATTCCGGCCCGGATGTCCTCGATGCCGGCCGATTTCGAGATGAAGCCCGAGGCGCCGAGCTCCAGTGCGCGGCGGATGGTGACGGGATCGTCGGTCGCAGATACGATGACCAGCGGCAGGCTGGCGAATTCCGCCCGAAGCGCCATCAGGCCGGAAAAACCGGAAACGCCCGGCATGGCAAGATCGAGCAGCATGAGATCGGCATCGGGATGACTGGCGGCAGCCTTGCGCGCCGCCTCGAAATCGCCCGCCTCAATGATGGTCTGGTTTCCGTCTATGCCCGTGACCGCCTGGCGCAGCGCGCCGCGGAACAGCGGATGATCGTCAGCGATGATGAAGGTCGATGCAGCCATGTCAAAGCCCCCTCCCAAGAGCGATGTCATTTGCGCGTGATCGCGTCTTCTTCTTTTAGCGCCTGCTGCGGCACTAGACAATGGTTGTGCAAAGAATGGCACACGCAGTGCCATAGGCGTCAGGTTCCATCTGGCGAGGGCCTGTCCTCTTCGCCCCGGAATTCTTGCATCAGATTGAAGAAGGCGCGCATGAAGCGTTCCATGATGCCGATTGACCGGTCGATTTCGGCATCGCTCGGCAAGGGCGCGCTGGCGGCCGGGCGTCCACTGGCCAGTTGCTGTTCCAGTGCCTCAACGCGCTTCTCCAGCCGGGCGAGATCGGCATCATAGGCCGCGCGTTCATCGGCGCCCATCCGGCAGGTCAGAGTTCCCTCAGCCTCGGTGCAAAGCGTGACCGCCCCGGTCTGACGGTCGAGCCGGACGAAGCCACTCTCGGATTTTTCCAGAATGTAGCGGTCGGCCACACCGTCCTGAGCCAGGACCGGTGCGGCGAACAGCAATGGAGCGAGACTTGTGACCGTGAGCAGCAGAATTGCGGGTTGGGAAAAACGCATGGTGACCTCCTCTTGATCGGGACCACAGCCTGCGGCGTGGACTTTTGGCGCGGTTTGCGGCAAACCGCAGCCCGACGCCTGATCATCGAGAGAGGAGCCGGACCATGGTGAAAACCATATACAAGATTGTGCCGCAGGAATTGTGGCGACAGGCCCGGCAAGAGGGTGTTTTCCGGGGCGCTCCGATCGACCTGAAGGACGGCTACATCCATTTCTCCACCGGGTCACAGGCCGTTGAGACCGCGCGGTTGCATTTTGCCGGCGAAGCGGACCTGGTGCTGGTGGCGGTAGATGCCACGGTCTTTGGAGATGCCTTGAAATGGGAGCCGTCGCGCGGCGGCGATCTTTTCCCCCATCTGTTTGCCGATCTGCCGCTCGATGCCGTGCTCTGGGAAAAGCCGCTGCCGCTCAGGGCAGACGGCCTCCATGTGTTTCCCGCCGACATGAAGGAGGCTTGACCGATGCCCGATCTTTTCTCGCTCGGCCGTCGCGGCCTCTTCCTCTTCGACGCCGAGACGGCCCATGGCCTGTCGATCGCAGGCCTGAAGACGGGCCTCGTACCTGCCTGCCGGACCGCTGCCGATCCGCGCCTTGCCCAGACCGTTGCCGGCATCCGCTTTCCAAACCCGCTCGGCATGGCCGCCGGATATGACAAGAATGCCGAAGTGCCGGATGCGCTGCTCTCGCTCGGCTTCGGTTTCGCCGAAGTCGGCACGCTGACGCCCAAGGCCCAGTCCGGCAATCCGAAGCCGCGCATCTTCCGGTTGGAGCGCGATCGCGCCGTGATCAATCGCCTCGGCTTCAACAACGAAGGCCACGATGCGGCGCTCGCGCGGCTATCGGCCAGAGGCAACCGCCCCGGAATCGTCGGCGTCAATATCGGTGCCAACAAGGATGCGGCAGACCGCGTGGCCGATTATGTCGCCGGGATCCGCCGCTTCTATTCGGTCGCCGGGTATTTCACCGCCAATATCTCCTCCCCCAACACCCCGGGTCTGCGCGACCTGCAGGCCAAGGAGAGCCTCGATGCGCTCCTCTCGGCCGTGCTGGCCGCCCGCAAAGAGGAGGCGATCCGGGCCGGCAAACGCCTGCCGGTCTTCCTGAAGATCGCGCCGGACCTCACCGAGGAAGGTTTGGACGACATTGCCGAAGTGGCGCTCGCCCATGATCTCGATGGCCTGATCGTTTCCAACACGACGCTGTCACGCGATGACCTCACCGACCGCACCCATGCCGGAGAGGCGGGGGGACTGTCCGGGGCGCCGCTCTTCGACAAGTCGACAGCGGTCTTGGCGCGCATGCGTAAGCGCGTCGGTGCCGCCCTCCCGATCATCGGTGTCGGGGGTGTGTCATCGGCCGAAACAGCACTCGAGAAGATCCGGGCAGGTGCGGATCTTGTCCAGCTCTATTCCTGCATGGTCTATGAAGGCCCGGCGCTTCCCGGCCGTATTATCAAGGGGCTTTCCGCAATCCTCGACCGCGAGGGCGTGTCGAACATCCGCGATTTGCGCGACACGCGGCTCGATCATTGGCTCTCCGCGAAGGTCTGATCGGCCTTCGCCTTGAGCCGTGACAGGAGCAGCAGGCCGCGGAGCGCCAGGAAGACGTTGAGCGCCATCCAGAGCCCGTGATTGCCGAGAAGCGGCACGAGAACGGCGGCGCTCGCGAGGTAGCCGAGAAGCGCGAGGATCATCATGTTGCGCATCTCGGACGACCAGGTGGCGCCGATAAAGACGCCGTCCATCTGGAAGGCAAGCGCGCCGGTGAGCGCGGTCAGCGCCGCATAGGGCAGGTAGGTTTCGGCAAGCGTCCTGACTTCGCCGGCGGTCGTGATGAAGGCGATGATCGCGTCGCCGAAAGCGAGGAAGAAGCCGAGGCTCGCGACAGCCAGACCGAAGGACCACAGCCCGGTGAGGCGCACCGCCCTCAGGAATGCAGGTCGATACCGCGCACCGACGGCCTCGCCGACAATCTGTTCGGCGGCGGTCGCCATGCCGTCGAGGTAGAAGCTCGAGATCATGAAGAAGTTCATCAGCACCGCATTGGCGGCCAGTGTCACCGCGCCGAAGCCGGAGCCGATGCGGGTCATCACGGTGAAAGCCGTGATCAGCGAGAAGGTGCGGATGAGAATGTCACGGTTGAGCCGGAAGAGCGCCATCAGTTTAGCACCGTCGTTCAGCATCGTAAGGCGGGGCATAGCCGCTGCGCCATAACGCCAGAAGATGAAACCGATGCCGGCCAGCATGGCGACGGTTTCGCCGATCACCGTTCCCCAGGCAACCCCGGCAATGCCGTAGCCGAAGGTAAGGCCGAGCAGGATCGACATGACGATGTTGACGCCGTTGAGCAGGATCTGCAGCGCCAGTCCGATGGACCCCAGCCCGCGTCCGAGCACGAAGCCAAGCAGGGTGAAATTGGCAAGCGTGACCGGCGCGGACAGAATGCGGATGCCGATATACGTCGCCGCCGCCGAATGGACCTCTCCGGTGGCGCCCATCAGGGCTGGGCCGCCGCGGACGATCAGAGGCGACGCAATCAGAATCAACAGCCCGAAACCGATCGAGAGCGCGATCGACCGCCAGAAGACAGCGAAAAGCTCGCCCGTTTCACTACGCCCCTGCGCCTGCGCCACAAGTGCCGTCGTTGAGGCGCGCAAGAAGTTTAGGCTGGCGAACAAGAGGTCGAAGAGCGCAGCGGCAATGGCAAGGCCGGCCAAGGCTTCGGCTGAGCCGGAACGTCCGACCACGGCGGTGTCGGTCAGGCCCAAAAGGGGCGTGGTAACGAAGCCGAGCGTCATCGGCACGGCGATCGCAAGAACGGATCGGTTGGTGACGGAGAAGGTCCGGATGGGGGAGGGGGACGAATTCATGCGATGCTCCGGCGGGAACCGGAGCGGAGAATCGCTCAGGCCGACAGCACCATGGCCCAATAAGGCCGGTTACCGGAAGAGGCATCCCAGGCGACGGCGACGCCGAGCCCGTTGAAATTTCCCAGCATGTTGTCGAGGTGGCGCTTCGAATCGATCCAGGCCTGGACGGCGCGCTGCACCGTATCCTGGCCGGCGGCAATGTTCTCGGCGGCCGGCAAGGGTACGCCATGTCCCTTCATGCGCGCGGCAAAGCTGTCGTTGAAACCGATCAGGTGTGACATCTGGCCCGCCCGTGCCATGCGTTTCGCCTGGGCGACGGCGGCGATTTCCGCCTGCGCATTCCGGCTCAGCGAAGAGAGGCCGCGCGATTGCCGCAGCGTGTTGACCATGGGAAGGGCAGCCGTCGTCTCCACCCGGGACTGGCCGTCGTTGGGCGTGAGAACGTCGGTGGTCCGGCAGCCGGCGATGGCGGCGGCAAAGCCGCCTGCGGACAGCAGGAGCAGCCGCCTGCGCGGCAGGGAGGGGAGTGTCATCAGGGATCAGTTCCGGGAGGCGAACAGGCGCAGAATGATGAAGGCCGGGATGACCACCGTCGCGCCGATCAGGAAATACTGCCCGACCCGGCCCAACGCATCGAAACCCGTGTGCCAGAGATCGATGATGAAGTAGCGGACACCGTTGATCAGATCCATCGGTTCAAGCCCGAAGATTGCCATGACGAAGCCGACGATCAGCGAAACGACGATCAGCTTGACCAGCGTCCTGCCGGGTGTGTCGCCGAGAAATCGATTGATACCGTCCGCCATGCCTGTCTCCTGTTGTTGGCGAAGATATGGGCGAACCGCCCTTTCCATGCAAGTCGCCGGCTCTGGTCTTGCCGATAGGACTTGAGTTTTTTCCGCTGATCGGTCAAGACCGCGCGCCTTGGCCGCGTTGGAAAAGGCGTTGAGGACCTTAGCCGATGCATCCCACGCAGTTCTCGTCCGGCGACGTCATCGCCGATCGCCGCGCCGATTATGCCCGCATGCTCGCCGACAATGGCGAACATGAGGCAGCCGTCGAGCTGATGGAGCAGGCGCTGGAACTGGCACCGGATTGGACGGCGGGTCTCGTGCGGCTCGCGGATTATGCGGAAAAGGTCGGCGCCAAGGAGAAGGCCGTTGTCGCCTTGCGCAAGGTGCTGGAGCGGGATGCTGAAGATCTCTTCGGGGCCCGTCTGAAACTGGCGCTGCTCGGCGCTGAGGAAGTCCCCGATGCGCCGCCGAGCGCCTATGTCGAAGCTCTGTTTGATGACTACGCAGACCGTTTCGACAAGGCTCTGGTCGAGCGCCTCGACTATACGGTTCCGGCAAAGCTTGCCGCACTTGTCGCGGAGCATCATCCGGATAGGTTCGAGACGACGGTCGACCTCGGCTGTGGCACGGGCCTCTTCGGTGCCGAGATCCGCGAGCGCACGGACCGGCTTGAGGGTTTCGATCTCTCGGTGAACATGCTGGCCAAGGCCGGTGAGAAGCATCTCTACGATCTTCTTGATAAGGCTGACCTGTCGCTCGAGGCCACGGTATCGGGCCTCTTCGCCGATGGGCTCCGGGCAGCCCGGGCCGACCTCGTTTCAGCGGCAGATGTGCTGATGTATCTGGGTGACCTCGGCAACGCGTTTTCCCTGGCGGCAAGCCTTACAAGATCTGGCGGCCTCTTCGCCTTCTCGGTCGAGGATGCCGGGGAGGGTGACGGCTTTCTCCTCGCTCCGAGCCTGCGTTATGCCCACACCGAGGCCCATGTCCGTGCGGGTCTGGCGGAAGCCGGCTTCGAACTGATCACACTGCGCCGAACCACCATTCGCATGGATGGCGGCAAACCGGTCTCCGGCATCCTGTTTCTTGCGTTGAGAAGGCCCTGAAAAGCAGCTTTGTTGCGATTTCATCGATAGGTCAGCTTTCCTGACCCATCGCTCTTGCGGATCGCCGATTCTCGCGTAGCATTTGTCTCGGGAGGCCACCGGTTTCTGGAGAGATGTGATGGCGCAAATGACGAGCATGCTGGGCATCTGGAATTCCAACCCGACCCGCCACAGCCCGGCGGAAGATCTGCAGGGCCTCGTAGCCGGCAGCCTGATCGCCGCCCTTGGCCTCTATTTCCTCGCCAAGGTCGGGCTCCTGACCGGCGGCATGGCCGGCCTCGCCTTCGTGTTGCATTACTGGAGCGGCTGGAGCTTCGGTCTGCTCTTCTTCCTGCTCAACCTGCCCTTCTACATCCTGTCCTTCCGCCGCGTCGGTCTCGATTTCACCATCAAGACCTTCCTCGCTATCGGGCTCACGTCCTTCCTCGTCGAAATCGAAAGCCGCTTTCTGGTGATCGAAAGCATTGCTCCCGTCTGGGCCGCGGTGCTGGGCGGTTTGTTGCTCGGCTTCGGGCTGCTGGCGCTTTACCGCCATCGCGCCAGCCTCGGCGGTATCGGTATTCTTGCCGTCTACATTCAGGACCGTTTCGGCATCCGCGCCGGCCTCGTGCAGCTTGCCTTCGACCTCTGTGTCATGGTGCTTGCCTTCGCCGTGGTCAGCCCGGGCGTGGTGCTCTATTCTGTCATTGGAGCGGTGGTGTTGAACCTGTTTCTCGCCATCAACCACCGCTCGGATCGGTACATCGCGCTAAGGTAACACTCTTGGTCGCCGCAGATCTCTCGAGACCCGCCTCTCTCCGACGTCGTCTCGCCACCTTTTACGGCGTGACGCTCGGCGTCTCCTGGAGCTGGTGGGGCTGGATGTTTTTCAGCGGTCAGATGGTGGAGCCGGGTTCATCCGCGTCGCATCTTCCGGGACTGGCCGGGCCGCTGGTCGGAGCTGTTGTCTCCACCGCGGTCTTTGAGGGCAGGGCAGGCCTTCGGGATCTGTTTCGCAGAGGTCTGCGCATACCGAGCCGCCCCTGGCTTGCGCTTGGGCTCATCCTATTGCCGCTCGTGCTGCTCGCCGTTACGATCCTCATTGGCCACGCCAAAGGCGAGGGTTGGCCGCCGGTGAACGCGTTTTTCGACTATCCCGGTGTACCGTCGACCACCGGATGGTGGATGTCGATCATTCTAGTCCTACTCCTCAATGGTTTTGGAGAAGAAGTCGGCTGGCGGGGATACGCTTTTGAGCGGCTGCTGGCAGAGCGTTCGGCGCAAAGGGCGACCCTCTGGGTCGCTCTGCTCTGGCTCTTCTGGCATCTCCCCTTGTTCTTCGTTCACCGCAATATGGCGGAGATGATCGGTCCCGCTCTCCTCGGTTGGGCCATAGGGCTCCTGCTCGGCGCTTTCGTTCTATCCTGGCTGTATCTAACCTTTGAGCGCTCCATCCTCGTTTGCGCCCTTTGGCACACCGCCTATAATTTCGCCGTGGCGACCCCAGCCGGCGGCGAGTTGGCGCCTGCAGTCATCTCGACAGTTGTCATGGTCGCAGGTCTCTGGGCCGTATGGGTCCTGCGCGACAGCCAGAAGCGAGAGCCGAGATAGACTGTCGGCTACCTGCCTCTTCTCTTTCCGCTCCCGTCCACTACCTTGGCGCAGTGAACACATCTGATTCCGATCTCTCGCTGCTGCCTGCCCCCTTCCTTCGCTGGTTCGGCGAAAAAGGATGGCGCCCGCGCGCGCATCAGATGGAGCTGCTGGCGCGGGCGAGGGCGGGTGAGAGCCTTCTGCTGATCGCGCCGACAGGTGCGGGCAAGACGCTGGCGGGTTTCCTGCCAGCCTTGACGGACCTCACCGAGCGCGGCGCTAAGAAGCCGGGCGAGGCCTTCACCGGCATCCACACGCTCTACATCTCGCCGCTCAAGGCGCTCGCGGTCGATATCGAGCGCAACCTGATGAAGCCCGTCACAGAGATGGGGCTGCCGATCACCATCGAAAACCGGACCGGCGATACTCCGGCTGGCAAACGCCAGCGGCAGAAGCTGAACCCGCCCGACATCCTGCTGACCACGCCGGAGCAACTGGCGCTGCTTCTGTCCCATTCCGATGCCATCAGGTTCTTCAAGGACCTGCGCTATGTCATCTTCGACGAGCTGCATTCGCTGGTGACCTCGAAGCGCGGGCATCTTCTCTCGCTGGGCCTTGCCCGCCTCAGGCGCCTCGCCCCGGATGTGAAGACCATAGGCCTCTCTGCCACGGTCGCGCAACCGATGGACTTGCGCCGCTGGCTGGTCGGCCAGCGAATGGACGAAGAAGCTGCATCCGGTGTGATTACCGTCGAAGGCGGGGCAAGGCCCAACATCACCATTCTGCAAACCGAGGAGCGCATTCCCTGGTCGGGCCATTCCGCCCGTTATGCCATCCCCGATGTCTACAACGTCCTGAAGGACTTCCAGACCACACTGCTCTTCGTCAACACGCGCTCTCAGGCCGAGATGCTGTTCCAGGAACTTTGGACGGTCAATGACGATAATCTGCCGATCGCGCTCCATCACGGCTCGCTCGACGTCTCGCAGCGACGGAAGGTCGAAGCGGCGATGGCCGAGAACAAATTGCGCGCCGTGGTCGCCACATCGACGCTCGATCTCGGCATCGACTGGGGTGATGTTGATCTTGTCGTCCATGTGGGGGCACCGAAGGGCGCCTCAAGGCTTGCCCAGCGCATCGGTCGTGCCAATCACCGTATGGACGAGCCGTCCCGCGCCATTCTTGTGCCCGCCAACCGCTTCGAGGTCATGGAATGCCAGGCGGCCCTCGACGCTAATTATCTCGGCGCGCAGGACACGCCGCCGGTGGGCGAGGGTTCGCTCGACGTGCTCGCCCAGCATGTGCTCGGCATGGCCTGTGCCGGCCCCTTCGATGAAGACGACCTATACGTCGAGGTGGTGAGCGCGCTGCCTTATTCAGCGCTTCCCCGAGAAACCTTTGCCCGCATCATCGATTTCGTCGCAACCGGCGGCTATGCCCTCCGGACCTATGAGCGCTACGCCCGGATTCGGAAAACGAAGGAGGGCCTCTGGCGTGTCTCCAACCCGCAGGTAGCGCAGCAATATCGTCTCAACCTCGGCACGATCGTCGAAATGCCCATGCTGAACGTGCGGCTGGTGAAGCGCAATCACCTCGGCTCGATCGGCCGGGGCGGCATGACTTTGGGCAAGGTCGAAGAATACTTCTTCGAGCAGTTGACCCAGGGCGATACCTTCCTGTTCTCCGGAAAGGTGCTGCGCTTTGAAGGCATCCGCGACAACGAGTGTCTCGTCTCCAACGCCTTCTCGCAGGATCCGAAGATCCCCGCCTATGCCGGCGGCAAGTTCCCCCTCTCAACCTATCTCGCCGACCAGGTCCGCGCCATGCTCGACGATCCCGCCCGCCGCACCAGCCTGCCGGACCAGGTGCGTGACTGGTTGTCGCTGCAAGAGGAAAAATCCGTGCTGCCGAAGCGCGGCGACCTGCTGATCGAGACCTTCCCGCGCGGCGAGCGCTTCTACATGGTCATCTATGCCTTCGAGGGCAGGCTGGCTCACCAGACGCTGGGCATGCTCCTGACCCGGCGTCTGGAGCGCATGGGGGCAAAGCCGCTGGGCTTCGTCGCCACCGATTATGCGCTGGCCATCTGGGCGCTCGAAGACATGGGCTCGCGCGTTGCCCGTGGTGTCCTCAGTCTCTCCGACCTGTTCGATCAGGATATGCTGGGCGACGATCTCGAAGCCTGGCTCGATGAGAGCTGGATGCTGAAGCGCACCTTCCGCACCTGCGCCGTGATCGCCGGCTTGATCGAAAAGCGCCATCCGGGCAAGGAAAAGTCCGGTCGGCAGGTGACGGTCTCGGCCGATCTTATCTATGACGTGCTGCGCAGCCACGAGCCGGACCACATCCTGATGCAGGCGACGCGACAGGATGCCGCCGCAGGACTTTTGGACATCGCCCGACTTGCCGATATGCTGGAGCGAATCAAGGGCCACATCCTGCACAAGCGGCTGGACCACATCTCGCCGCTTGCCGTGCCGGTTATGCTGGAAATCGGCAAGGAAACGGTGGCGGGTGAGGCGCAGGAACATGTGCTGTCCATGGCGGCCGAGGACCTGATCTCCGAGGCCATGGCCTGATATCGGGGCACCCGAAGGATGAAACGCCGGAAACGGCAGGACTGACGCATGACGAGCATGACTGCACGGCGGCTTTCGCCACCTGACACCACCCTTATCGCGACGGAGATCGCACTCTGCGGCGTTGCCGCTGTGTGCGACCTGACGGGTGCGCTTTACCTGCCGGATCAGGACACCCTCGTCGTCTCCGATCTGCATCTGGAAAAGGGTGCGGCCTTTGCCCGTCGTGGCCAGCTTCTGCCGCCCTACGATACGCTGGCAACCCTGCGAATGCTTGAAGCCGTTGTTGCGCGCTATCAGCCGAAGACAGTGATCAGCCTCGGCGACAATTTCCACGACCGGGTCGGCTCGGCCCTGATGCCTCTGCAGTTCCGCGAAATGATCCTGGCGCTGGCCCATGGCCGCGATCTTATTTGGATCAACGGTAACCACGATCCTGATGGCACGACCGGACTGCCCGGGATTTCGGCCGACGAGATCGCGCTTGCCGGTCTCACCTTTCGTCACGAACCCTCGCTCGCCCACGGCAGGGGCGAGGTGGCCGGTCACCTGCATCCTTCGGCGACCGTTCGGCGCCGGGAAAAATCCGTGCGGCGGCCGTGTTTCGCAACCGATGGCAGTCGTATGGTGATGCCATCCTTCGGGGTAACGACCGGCGGCCTCGACCTGCGCCACAAGGCCTTCACCGGTCTGTTCGCCCGCACCGACCTGATCGCCCACCTGATCGGTCGCGACCGGATCTATTCCGTGCGCTACGGCAATCTGCTGGGCTGAGCCCTTAATCCTTCCGGAAGACCAGACTCGCCAGCCAACCTGTGATCAGCGCGATCAGGACGGCAAACAGGCCGTAGACGAGCGGCTGCTCATGAGCAGCTTCAGTGATCGCTTCTTCCAGACCGGTCTTGATCACGCGAAGCGGCAATTCCTTTTCCGCAATAAACTCGCCTGACTTGAACAGATAGGCATGCACCATGTGCACCCCATCCGGAATGTTGGCAGGCAGGCGCAGCGTCGCCTTGAACAGGCTGGAGGAGACGAAGCGGACGCCGTTCGTGTCGCGCTGGTAGAGGCCCTGGCTCTGCTTCAGGCGACGGAATGCATCGCGAAACTCGGCAAGATTGGCGGCTGTGGTGATGTAGCCGGTCGGTGTGAGTGCCAGATGATCGATGCCGATATTGCGGGAGGTCAGCTCGCGTGCAACCGAAATCTGCTCGACCGGCCGGGTGCTGGCCAAGGAATAGGAGATCGGCATCTGCTCGAAGGTCATAGAGGTCCGGTTGACCCAGATGCCGAACAGCCGCTCTTTCCGGCGCACGGTTGTCCAGTCGCGCGGCCCTTCCAGCGTCACCACCACATCGTATTGACCGATGGCGAGCAGCAACTGGTCGGTATTGGCGAGCGCCCCGAAAATGGTGAGGTCGGCGCCGGAGAAATCCGAGGTGATCGCGATTTCGCTCGTCGAGGTGCCGATGTCGAGGCTTTCTTTGCCCGTGAAATCCAGCGCGAGCGGATCCTGGGCGGCAACCGGCAATGCGGTGAGCAGGGAGATCAGCAGCGCGGATACGAAGGTCGGGAGGCGAATGATCATCTCAGCCCCCGATCACGATCGAATAGATGTCGTCGGGGGGCACGATGAGCTCGATGGCCAGGCGAACGCCGACCGCGAGCACCAGCAGAGCAAGAAGTGCCCGCAATTGTTCGCCGCGCAGCTTTTGCCCCACGCGCACGCCGTATTGCGCCCCGATGACGCTCGCGACCATCAGGACGAAGGCGAGCACGATATCGACCGAATAACTTGTCACCGCCTGCACGATCGTGGTGTAGGCGGTGGTAAAAATGACCTGGAAGAGAGACGTACCTACGACCACGTTGGTCGGGATGCGCAAGAGATAGATCATAGCCGGCACCATGATGAAGCCGCCGCCGATACCCATCGGCGTCAGGATTCCGATCGCAAAGCCCAGCAGCAGGACGGGAATGACGCTGAGATAGACTTTCGACTTCTTGAAACGCATCTTGAACGGGAGACGGTGCACCCAGTTGTGTTCACCGGGGCGCTTTACGGTTGCCGAGGTATTGCCCGCGCTGCGGCGCATCGCCCTGAGGCTTTCCGACAGCATCAAGCTGCCGACTGTGCCGAGGAGGACCACGTAAAGCAGCGAGATGATCAGATCGAGTTGCCCCAGGCGGCGCAGCCAGGAAAAGATCCACACACCGACGGTTGCTCCCGTCAGACCGCCGATCAAAAGCATCGTGCCGAGCTTCATGTCGAGCGAGCCACGTCGGAAATGGGTGATGGCACCGGAGACGGAGGACGCCACGACTTGGTTCGCACCGGTCGCAACCGCAACGACGGGCGGGATGTTGTAGAAGATCAGGAGAGGTGTGATCAGGAAGCCGCCACCGACCCCGAACATGCCCGAGAGGAAGCCGACAGCCGCACCCATGCCGAGGATGATGAAGATATTGACCGACAACTCGGCGATCGGCAGATAGATCGTCACGTCAGGACCTCAAATGCGATTATCCGCGCTTGAGGCGCGGATCTCGTGCGGACCTGTTCGGCCCCTTTTTTGGATCAGTTCAGATGGACCAAGTCCTTGATCGGACTTGATCCCTCGGCATTTCCTTCTTGCGCCCGCATATTCCGCGAGTCAATTCAGCATCCCTGCATAGGCAGGGATTTTAGGCCTTTTGTGACGGCGCGATCACTTGTTGCGGGCAAGCAGTTCCTTCACCAGCTTGTCACTGACCTGACCGTTCGGCTCTTCGCCGATCGAGGTCTGGAAAGCCTTGATCGCAGTCACCGTCTTGGCGCCCATGACACCATCCGGATTGCCTGCATCAAATCCGTTCTTGTTGAGGATCGCCTGGATGTTGCGGATCGCCTTCTTCATGTCGATGCTGGCGGTCTTCAGGCCCTTGCCGGCCCATTCATCCGGCGTATTCGCTGAGTTGGCATCCGGGTCGAGCGGCGTTACCTTCCACAAATCAACCTCGGCGCGGGCGCGCTCCAGCTGATCCGGCTTCATCGCATTGGCCACTTCGTCGCGCTTCTGGGCGGCATCCTTGTCGCCACCCTTGGCGGCGATCGCAAACCACTTGTAGGACTGGGTCAGATCCGGTGCCGCACCATTGCCGCGCGCATAGAGAATGGCGAGGTTGAACTGGCTGTCGGAAACGCCCCGCTCAGCCGCCTTGCCGAACCATTCCACCGCCTTGGCATAATCCTGCGCGCCATCCTTGCCGGAGGCGTAGATGACGGCGAGGTTGTGCATGGCGCTGGCATTGCCGGAGGCTGCTGCCATTTCGTAGTAGCGTTTGGCTTCCTTGATGTCGGGCGCGAGACCGGTGCCCTTCTCCAGGAAGTTTGCCAGACGGTATTGTGCAAGCGCAAAGCCCTTGTCGGCGGAAAGCTTGTACCACTTTGCGGCTTCGGCAAAATTGTTCGCCACGCCACGACCTTCGGTGTAGCGCGCGCCGATTTCGAAGAGCGCCAGCGGATCGCCATTCTTCGCCGCAATCGAAAGCGACGGCGGCGTGATCTCCGCCGGCACGACGATTTCCGCGGCCGGTGCTGCGGGGGTAGGGGCAGTAGCGGCGACGACTGCAGCCGGTTGGCTCGGCGCCGGCGGCTGAGCAGATGCATTTGCCGGGGCAGCACGGTTGTCCAGCGTCTGAGCCGGGCCGGTTTCTGCCGGTGCCATCAGAGCATTGACTGGTGGTGTCGCAGGTGCCGCTGCGGTGATCGTGACGGGTTCGGGTGCCGGGGTCACCGGTGCGACAGCGGGCTCGACAACAGCCGGTGCCGGTGCCTCGGCTGGTGGTTCCGTCAATGCTGCAGTTTCGCTCGCTTCTGGCGCGACGGGTTCGGTGACCGGTGCTGCCTGGCTGACGCTGTCGGAGTTTGTCGCCTCGGCCGGCGTCACAAGCGTGTTTTCTTCGGGGGCAACGTCCTCGATGGCAACAGGCGCATCGCTCTTGGTCAGCGTGTTGACCAGCGGCATGGCCATAGCAGCAAGCAGGATCGCGCCAACGGCCATCAGGATCGGCCGGCGATAGCGTGCGAAGAGCGACGGCTGTCCAGGTTCGGAGGCCATCTTCACCTTTGCATTGGCCTTGCCGGCAGATTTGCCGGCGGTCGCCTTGGCAGCAGGGCTCGCCTTTTGCGTCTTGTTCATTTCCATCGCAGCAGCCTGTGCAGCGCGGCGGGCAGCGGCGATATAGTCGGTGCGGTCACCGGTTTCGGCATCCGAAGCGGATGACTTTGAGGCCTGCTGGCTGGCGCGCACGCGCTCAAGGATCTTGCGCACGTCGGGTGCGCCCGAACCGGGTTCCAGCAGTTCATTGGCTTCGTCAGGCGGCAGGACGTCGACCGGGTCGATGGACGGGGCGGGCTCAATGACCTCGCGGCCTTCCGTCTTCGCGGGCTGGGCCGGCTTCGGAGCCTTCTTGCTCGGCATCAGCTTCTTGCCGAGCCCGGCAAGCAGGCTGGGCTTCGATGCCTTCTTTTCGCGGGCGGCATCGATGACCGGCATGGCCGTCATTGTCTGGGCGAAATCGTCTGCTGCTGCCAGTAGCTCTTCATCCACAGGGTGGCTGGCGGCTGCAGCCGGCATTTCCGGCGGCTTCACGCTTGCCGAGGCTGGCATCGGTTCGGCGGGACGTGACGGCTGTGCCGCGGCAATCGGAGCCTGAGCGAACATCGGTGCCGAATCCTGCCGCTGGGAGGACTCGTGCAATTCGTCCAGCCGGCCGGCAATCTGCACCAGCGTATCGTGAAGGGCTTCGAAGGTGCGGTGGGTCCGCTCCTCGGAATGACGCGAATAGTCTTCGAGCTGCTTCAGGTGCTCGGAAAGAGCGGTGAGTGCCGAGAGGTCGGCTGGCTGCGCCGTGCCGCTCAGGAGATTGCGCTGGCTGAAGTTTGCCATCACCGTTTCAGCTGCCTGGCGAGCTGCCTCGATGATGTATTCGTCGCTGGTCGCAACATAGTCTTCCAGCGCCGAGATGCGGCCCGTCACTTCCGGATCGGTCGAGGGCTGGCTGATCAGGGCCGAGAGATGGGCGATCTGTTCTTCCAGACCGCGCAGGCTGGCGCTTTCGGAGCCCGGCACGCTCGAACTGGTTTCTTCCAGTCGGTCGACCACCGCGTTCAACCGGTCTTCCAGGTTGCGAAGCGCGCTGTCGTCGATCACGGCGGCTGCGTGCGGGGCATCCAGATCTTCGATGCGACGCGCAAGGATCTCCAGTCGGTCGGCCAGGCGATCGTTGACGGCGCCGCTGTCGAGCGCATCGATCTTGCGCGAGATATCGGCGAGATAGCCGGTCAGTTCCGGTGCCGGAACGGACGTCTGGCCCCGCTCCAGCATATAGGATAACTGGTCCAGTCGTTCTTCAAGGCGGACCGCACCCTGTTCGGCGGAGAGCTGCTCGATACGGACGGTCAGCAATTCCAGCCGCTCGGCCAGTTCCTGCGAGACATCTGCTTCGGGTGCGCGGCGCTCGGAAAGCGTCTCGATCTGGCGAGCGAGCCCGACCAGGCGATCTTCTAGTCGGTGGAACGTGGCCGGATCATTCGCTGGTCCGCTGGCCCGACTATTGGCGGCAATGGCACGGGTGATTTCGTCGAGGCGCAGGTCGAGCCCGGCGAACTGCTCCATCACCATGCGCTCGTTCGGATCGACATGCGCGCCGATATGCTCAAGCGCACTGGCGACCGTCATCAGCTTGTCTTCGAGCGCCCTGATGGTGCGGCTGTCGCTCATGCTGCCGAGCTGGGCCTTGATGTCATCAAGACGGTCGGCAAGACGGATGATCTCGTCGCGCATCGCGCCGGTGTCGAGCTCGTCGAGGCGCACCTCGACATCGCTCCAGCGCTGTTCCATGCGCTGCACGGTCTCTTCGCGGGCAAGCCCGTCCATCAGCGAGCGCAGCGCGTCGAAATCCTGGCGCAGGCCGTCGCTGCCCGGTGTGCGGGCGCTGTCCAGCTGCTGAATGCTGTCGGCCAGGCGCGCAAGGTCGGCGCGCAGGTCGTCTTGCGGGCGCTGTTCTTCGGCCATGGCGCGGATCGCGCGCATCTCGCTGCGCAGCCCGGCAATTTCGCGGGAGATCGTTTCGGCCACGTCCTGACGCAAGTCCTGGCGCAGACCGTTAAGCGGCTCGCCCATATCACGCGCTCTTGGAGCGGCAGCGGCGGGAAGGGACACGTTTGTCCGCGCTTCGCTGCGGGTGCTGAAACCCGGACGGGGCTCGGTGAGCGGCGGGGTTCTGACTGGCGCGCGCACGGGCTGATCGCCGCCACGGCTGTAAAGGCTGCCGCCGTCGGTGCCACGAGCACGGCTTTCTTCCAGTGCCTTTTGTCTTTGACGGATCTCGGCGAGCGGATCGACCCGACGCGGCGGCTCTTCGGGCCGGCTGCGCGGCAGCGGGCGAGCGGGCGCTTCTGGCGCTGCAACCCGTGCGCCCGACTGGGTCATCAGGCCTTCGATCCTTGCCTCAAGCCCCTCGATGGTACGGCTCAGCGCATCCAGCGAGGACGAGCTGCCGGGGCGCGGAGAGGGGGATCGAGATCCGTTCATGGTTCTGCTCGCTTCATGATGCGGGAAGGGCGTTATCCCCCCTGATGCGTCCGATGCCGCCGATCCTATGGCTCGTTTCCTGCGTCCTGGCCCCAGTTGCGGCAGGGATGGCGGGAATCGGCTTCGGATCATCGGCTTTCAAACGCAACCTTTCATGAAACATGGTAAACAAGCCGTTAAGTCGGGTTAAGAAATGCGCGAACTCGGTTAAGTTCAGCTCTGCCTGAAATGCCCCGCACAAGCCGGGACGGGCAGCCTGCGCGGGGGAGGGGTGGCCGTCCGCGCCGAGGTGAAAATCGAGCCCGGCATAATTTTGACGTTTACGCGCACGTCAATTATTTGTATAAGCCAGAACAGTCCGATCCGTCGGAACCGAAGTCTTTGGAGGAAGATGACCGATGCCTGTCTACAAGGCCCCCGTAAACGACACGCTTTTCATTCTCAACGACGTCCTTGGTCTCGAGCGGTACAACAACCTGCCGGGCTTTGAAGACGCGACACCCGACATGATCGAGGCGATCGTCGGCGAGGCTGCAAAGCTCGCGGAAGAGCAGCTTTTCCCGCTCAATCTCTCCGGCGACCAGGAGGGCTGCGTTCGCTCAGACGACGGCTCCGTCAAGACGCCGAAAGGCTTCAAGCAGGCTTACGACGCCTATTGTCAAGGCGGCTGGCTCGGCCTCTCCATTCCGGCTGAGTACGGCGGCCAGGGTCTGCCCTACGTGCTGCATTCGGCCGTCGGCGAATACATGTCGTCGGCCAACATGGCGTTGATGATGTATCCGGGCCTGACCCAGGGCGCGATCGCCGCGATCCTCGTCCATGGCTCCGACGAACAGAAGCAGAAATACCTGCCGAAGATGGTCGAGGGCATCTGGACCGGCACCATGAACCTGACCGAGCCTCATTGCGGCACCGACCTCGGCCTGCTGCGCACCAAGGCAGTCCCTAACGGCGACGGCTCCTACAAGATTTCCGGCCAGAAGATCTTCATCTCGGCCGGCGAACACGACATGTCGGATAACATCATTCACCTCGTGCTCGCCCGCATCGAAGGCGCGCCTGAAGGCACCAAGGGCATTTCGCTCTTCATCGTGCCGAAGTACATGGTCGGCGACGACGGCTCGGTTGGCAGCCGCAACACGGTTTCCTGCGGCGCCATCGAGCACAAGATGGGCATCCACGGCAACGCTACCTGCGTGATGAACTATGACGAGGCGACCGGTTACCTGATCGGCGCCGAGAACAAGGGCCTCGCTGCCATGTTCGTCATGATGAACGAAGCCCGCCTCGGCGTTGGCCTGCAGGGTCTGTCGATCTCTGAGATCGCCTATCAGAACGCCGCCAACTATGCGCGCGAGCGTATCCAGGGTCGCTCTCTCTCCGGCGTCAAGGCGCCGGAAAAGAAGGCTGATCCGATCATCGTCCACCCGGACATCCGCCGCGCGCTCCTGACCATCAAGGCATTCAACGAGGCCGGCCGCGCCTTCACGCTCTGGACCGCGCTCAAGTCCGACATCGCGCACCGTTCACACGACGCGGCTGAAAAACAGCTGGCTGACGACGTGCTCGGCCTGATGACGCCGATCCTCAAGGGCGTCCTGACCGACAAGGGCTTCGACCATGCGGTCATGGCCCAGCAGGTCTATGGCGGTCACGGCTATATCGAAGAATGGGGCATGAGCCAGTATGTCCGCGATGCCCGCATAGCGATGATCTACGAAGGTGCCAACGGTATTCAGGCGCTCGACCTCGTCGGCCGCAAGCTTGGCCTCAACGGCGGTCGTGCGGTGATGGCGCTGTTCAAGGAAATTGGTGATTTCTGCGAGGAGAACCGTTCGGACGAGAACCTCTCCGCCTACACCAAGAGCTTGAAGAAGGGCTTGAACGACCTGCAGGCCGCGACCATGTGGTTCATGCAGAACGCCATGGCCAAGCCCGACAACGCCGGTGCCGGCTCGACCGACTACATGCACCTCTTCGGCCTCGTTGTGCTTGGTTACATGTGGGCCAAGATGGCCAAGGCCGCACACGAAAACCTGGCATCCGGTTCTGGTGATGCCGACTACTACAAGAACAAGCTGTTGACCGGCCGTTTCTACATGGAGAAGGTCATGCCGGAGACGGCGCTGCGCAAGGCCCGCATCGAGACTGGCGCGGACAGCCTCATGGAAATGGCCGCCGAGGCGTTTTGATCTTCCCCTTCTCCCCAGCGGGGAGAAGGTGGCCTTATAGGGCCGGATGAGGGGGCGCTTGCGCAATCGGCCCCCTCACCGCCTCGCATTCGCTCGGCACTTCTCCCAGCTGGGGAGAAGAGGGAAAAATTCCGGCGCCCCGTGCGCCCAAGGGAGAGAGACGATGACTGAAGTCTTCATTTACGACCACGTGCGCACGCCCCGCGGGCGCGGCAAGAAGGACGGTTCGCTGCACGAAGTGCCGACCCCGCGTCTGGCCGCCAAGACGCTGGAAGCGCTGCGCGACCGCAACGGCCTTGACACCTCGACCGTCGACGACATCATCTTCGGCTGCGTCGACCCCGTCATGGAGGCCGGCGCCGTCATCCCGAAGGCCGCCGCCTTTGAGGCCGGTTATGACTTCGCCGCCCCCGGCATCCAGATCTCACGCTTCTGCGCCTCTGGCCTCGATGCGATCAACCTCGCGGCCGGCAAGGTCAAGGCAGGCTCCGACGATATCGTCATCGCCGGTGGTGTCGAGAGCATGTCGCGCGTCGGCATGGGCATGTCGGGCGGTGCCTGGTACATGGACCCCTCGGTCAACTTCCCCGGCTATTTCATGCCGCAGGGCGTCTCGGCCGATCTGATTGCCACCAAGTATGGCTTTACCCGTGACGATGTCGACGCCTATGCCGTCGAGAGCCAGAAGCGCTCCGCCGCCTCCTGGGCTGCCGGCAACTTTGCCAAGTCCGTCATCCCGGTGAAGGATGGCAACGGCCTCGTCATTCTCGACCGCGACGAACACATGCGCCCCGGCACCGACATGCAGTCGCTTGCCAGCCTCAACCCCTCCTTCCAGATGCCCGGCGAAATGGGCGGCTTCGAAGCCGTGGCCATCCAGGCCCATCCGGAGATCGAGCGCATCAACTACATCCACCATGCCGGCAACTCCTCCGGTATCGTCGATGGTGCCGCGGCTGTTCTGGTCGGTTCCAAGGCCGGTGGTGAGGCGATGGGTCTGAAGCCCCGCGCCCGCATCCGCGCCTTCACCAATATCGGCTCCGATCCGGCCCTGATGCTCACCGGCCCGGTCGACGTGACCGAAAAGCTCCTGAAGCGCACCGGCATGAAGATCTCCGATTTCGACCTGTTCGAACTGAACGAGGCCTTCGCCGCCGTCGTCTTGCGCTTCATGCAGCATTTCAACGTCGATCATTCGAAGATGAACGTCGCCGGCGGCGCGATCGCCATGGGCCATCCGCTCGGTGCCACCGGCGCGATGATCCTCGGAACGGTGCTGGACGAGCTGGAACGCCGCGATTTGAACACCGCGCTGGTCACGCTCTGCATCGGCGCTGGCATGGGCACGGCGACGGTAATCGAGCGCGTTTGATGAGGTAGCCCCCTCATCCGCCTGCCGGCACCTTCTCCCCGCTGGGGAGAAGAGAAGTCGCCGCAGCGCTGGCCAATCCTCCTCTCCCCTCGGGGAGAGGGTGGCCGAGCGAAGCGGAGGTCGGGTGAGGGGGCGGCTCTTCGCAACATCGAATTTCAGGGAAGAGGAATCCCAACATGACCTACAAGAATTTCACCATCGAGACCGACTCAGACGGCATTGCCCTCGTCACCTGGGACATGCCGGACAAGTCGATGAACGTCTTCACAGTCGAGGTGATGGACGAGATCGAGAAGATCCTCGACGCCGTCGTGACGGATGCCGGCATCGTCGGCGTGGTCTTCACCTCGGGCAAGTGGTCCTTCTCCGGCGGTGCCGATCTCACCATGATCAAGGGCATGTTCTCCATGCTCGAAGAGGAAAAGGCCAAGGACCCGGCCGCAGCCGTTCAGAAGCTGTTTGACGCTGCCGGTCGCATGACATGGCTGTGGCGCAAGATCGAAACCTGCGGCAAGCCGTGGGTTTCCGCCATCAACGGCACCTGCATGGGTGGCGCGACCGAACTGTCGCTTGCCTGCCATGGTCGCGTGGCGTCGAACGCCAAGTCGGTCAAGATCGGCCTGCCGGAAGTCAAGGTCGGCATCTTCCCCGGCGCTGGTGGCACGCAGCGTGTGGCGCGTCTGGCCAACACGCAGGATGCCCTGCAGATGATGACCACCGGTCAGACGCTGTCGGCGGCCCGCGCCAAGGCGATGAACCTCGTGCACCAGGTCGTCGAACCGGGCGAACTGATCAACGCCGCCAAGCAGATGATCAAGGATGGTCTGAAGCCGGTCGCCCCCTGGGACGAGAAGGGCTTCAAGGTTCCCGGTGGCGGCATCTGGACGCCGACGGCAGCCCAGCTTTGGCCGGCTGCTTCGGCTATTCTCCGCCGCGAAACCGCCGGCAACTATCCGGCAGCGCTTGCCATCCTGAAGAGCGTCTATGAAGGCCTGCAGGTTCCCTTCGACACGGGCCTCAGGATCGAGCAGCGTTATTTCACCGAGATCGTCCAGACCACCGAAGCCTATTCGATGATCCGCTCGCTCTTCGTCTCGATGCAGGAACTGAACAAGGGCGCCCGTCGCCCCGCTGGCCAGCCGAAGTCCGAGATCAAGAAGGTTGGCGTTGTCGGCGCCGGTTTTATGGGCGCTTCGATCGCCTATGTCACGGCCGCGGCCGGCATCAATGTCGTGCTGATCGACCGTGACATGGAAGCCGCGGCTAAGGGCAAGACCCATTCGGAAGGTCTCGTTGCCGGCGCTGTCGGTAAGGGCAAGCTCACCAAGGACGAAGGTGATAAGCTGCTCTCGCTGATCACGCCGTCCGACGACTACGGCACGCTCGCTGACGCCGATCTCGTCATCGAAGCCGTCTTCGAAGACCGCGACGTCAAAAAGGCCGTGATCGAGAAGGTCGAGGCCGTGCTACCGGAAGGCGCGATTTTCGCCTCGAACACCTCGACGCTGCCGATCACCGGCTTGGCTAAGAACTCCAAGCGTCCGGTCGATTTCATCGGCATCCACTTCTTCTCGCCGGTCGAGAAAATGATGCTGACCGAAGTCATTCTCGGCAAGGAAACCGGCGACAAGGCGCTCGCCGTGGCCCTCGATTACGTGGCCGCGATCAAGAAGACCCCGATCGTCGTCAACGACACCCGCGGCTTCTTCGTCAACCGCTGCGTCCTGCGCTATATGGCCGAGAGCTACAACATGCTCATCGAAGGCGTACCGCCCGTCATGATCGAAAATGCCGCGAAGTTCGCTGGCATGCCGGTCGGCCCGCTGGCGTTGAACGACGAAGTGGCGATCGACCTTTCCTACAAGATCCTGAAGGCGACCGTCGCCGATCTCGGCGACAAGGCCGTCGATCCGCGCCACATGGAGCTGGTCGCCCGCATGGTCGAGAAGGAAGAACGCTTCGGCCGCAAGAATGGCAAGGGCTTCTACGACTATCCGGCAAAGCCCGCCAAGAAGCACATCTGGCCGGGTCTGAAGGATCTTTATCCGCAGCAGAAGCCGGATGCCGTCAACGTCAAGACGCTCCAGGAACGCTTCCTGGCGACAATCGCACTCGAAGCCGCCCGCACCGTCGAGGAAGGCATCGTCACCGATCCGCGCGAAGCCGATGTCGGCTCGATCCTCGGCTTCGGCTTTGCGCCGTACACCGGTGGTGCGCTGTCTTACATCGACGGCATGGGTGTGAAGACCTTCGTAAGCCTCTGCGAACGCCTCGCGAAGGACTACGGTGCCCACTTCACCCCGACGCCGCTCCTCAAGGACATGGCCGCCAAGGGCGAAACATTCTACGGACGGTTTGACCCTTATGGTGAAGCCGCCAAGGCTGCGTGAGCGTAGTTTAGAGACGGTGCCACTTGCGCGAACTCCATTTCCCCCTTGGCGGGGAGAATGGAATTTCAGCTCTTAGCGCAGCTAAGTACTAGAAATTGCAAGAGAGGGGGCAGAGACGCACGAATGGAGCCCCTCTCTTGTGAAATCTGAGGTTTGGCCCTGATCGGGCCAATTCCTCGATTTCACTTTCTCCCCCGCAAGGGGGAGATGACACCGTCAATTCGTCAGTTCATACGGCTGACGCAGGCCCTGTGCGTCGAGCCAGGCGATGACCGCCTCCGGCTCGTCGGTCTGGATGATCGTCACGCCACGCTCGACGAAGAAGCCCCAGACATCCTCCGGGCGCCCGGTCTTCAAAGCGAGATAATCGCCGCGTCCACCGGCCACCATGCCTTCCGGCCGGTCGGTGATCGGGTAGGTGTTGATCCACAGATGCGTGTTGTTGCGGATCGCCGCAGCCCGTGACAGCGGCGAAAGCAGCGGGCCGCCATCGGGCGTGAGCGGCAGGCTAGCGTCGCGGTGCCAGTGGATCAGTTCGGCAGCCGGTGTGCCAAGCGCCGATTGTGTCCGATCGACAAAGGCGGGCTCGGTTACCGCGTCGTCGGCCAGGATCGGCATGAATGCGATATCGGGACCGATGGCGCGGCGGATGTCGCGGGCAAGCTGCAGCCGCTCCGGGTTCCAGATTGCCATCTTCAGGAGCACGCCATTCGTCATGTCGAGCCGACGCGCAAGGTCGGCGACCTCGACCAGAGCCTCGGGCTCCAGCTTGTTGTCGATGTTGATCATGATCCGGCCGCGCGCATGCAGCATGGCCTCTTCCAGCGTGAAGACATGTTCGTCGGTGACTTCGCGCACACCTTCGACGATCAGGCGACAGGTCCTCAAGTCCGCGAGATCCCGCTCGGCAACCTTGCCCTGGCAGGTTGTCGTGCGATCCAGCGTTTCGTCATGCATGATCACCAGTGCGCCATCGCGGCTGCGGCGAACGTCGAGTTCGACCATTTCGACGCCGATCGCAGAGGCATGGTCGATGGCAGCGAAGGAGTTTTCCGCCCGCATCGGTTTGCCGTTCTGCTTCCAGCCGGCCCGATGCGCCACCACCATCACATGATCGCGGTAGAGGTTGGCATGGGTCAGCCGGTCGTGGATCAAGGCTGCATGCATCGGAGCCGGGATCCGCGCCAGACTCGCGGCGGCTGCAACAAGCGCAAAGAACAGGCTGACGAAAAGCATGGCAAGGCGCATGGCGGGTCTCCCTCGTCCGTGGATCGCGTCCTGCGGCGATAGGTGCTTCGCGTGAAACAGCCATGACGTTTTTCTGAAACCTCTGTGACGGTGCCTGAGGGAACAGGGAACCATGATGGTCCGTTGAATGCTGATATGGGCAGTCGGGCATGAGCGGCAGGAGACAAGCATGACGATATCGCACGCAATTCCGGAAGGTCACCGAACCATCGATGTGGATCTCCCGGTCAATGCCATGCTGCATCTGTGGCTGAAGGCGGTCACACCGGCCGAGCCCGGATCCGTGTCCCTCTACAGCGTCAATGGCAAGTTCGGCGAGGTTCAGGCGGTCAATGCCGAGGAAAACTCCTTCCGCATCTACCATGTCTTCGGCGGCGGCACCGTGACGCTCGCTTACGATACGGCGGTCACCTCTGTCTCAGTGGCCTATTGGTTCACCCCGTCCGACGTCCTGGAAACGGGCATCACCGTCATCCACACAAATCCAGCCAACGAGCCACCCGACTTGCCGAATGGCTATCACTTCCGCCCGCCCTTCGGCTGGATGAATGATCCAAACGGCTTTGGTCGCTTTGGCGGACGCCCGCATCTGTTTTACCAGCATTACTCGCATGGCCGTATCTGGAACAATATGCACTGGGGCCACGCTGTCTCGCCCGACTACCTGCGCTGGCGCCATCTGCCGGTCTTCCTGTTTCCCTCGGAGGAACTGACCGTCCGGCCAGACAAGCGAGGTGGCGCCTTTTCCGGTTCCGCCATCGCTCGACCCGACGGGCCCGGTATCCGTGTCTTCTTTACCGAAAAGATCGCTGACCGGATTCCGGAACAGGAAATCCAGCTGACGGCAACCTCGACCGATCTCTTTAGCGCCGGCGCCGCCGAAGTGCTCCTGCCGCGCAGGCCGGATGGCGAGGGGCTGACCTTCGATTTCCGCGATCCTTATGTCTTTCGTGGTCCCGATGGGCTCTGGAAGATGCTGCTCGGCAGCCAGAGCGCCGAGGGCGGCGTGGTGTTGCTCTACGAGACGGCAGACAACACCGCCGCAGACGGCTGGACCTATCTCGGCAAGCTTTACACCGAGACGCGTTACCAGACCTCGGCACTCGAATGCCCATGCCTTTTGCCAGTCGATGGCGATGCACGGGACCCCGCGACGCGCTGGGCGCTCATCTATGGGCTTATGAATGGCGAGGACAAGGAAACCGGGCGCCGCAACCTGACCATGATCGACATCGGCTGGTTCGATGGCCGGTCGTTCGCCAAGGAGTTCGGTCGCGAACTGGATTTCGGCACGGACAACTATGCCTTCCAGGCTTTTGTCGATGGCGGCACACCGGTCGGTATTGGCTGGCTCGGCAATTGGGCCGACACCGGTCCGACGGTTGATTTCCCCTCGGCCATGAGCCTGCCCCGCACCCTGGTTCTCGACGGCGGCGAACTGCTCACCCCGCCCATTGGTGCGGCGGAAAGCCTGAGAGCCCGGATGATAGACCGCACACGGCTGGTGGCCGGGCAATCGGTGCAATTGCCGCATGGGGCCGCCGAAGTGGTGTTCGAGCTGGGTCAGCCCGGCGCGGAATTCCGCCTGGAATTCGATCATCCGGAGATGCGCCTGGCGCTCGCCCAGCATGCCGAAGGTCTTGAGATTCTGCACGGCTTTCTCGACCGGCCGGAAGAGCCACCGGGGCCGCGTTATATCGCAAGAGCCGCAGGCGTGAGGCGCATCCGCGTCTTCCTCGACTACGGATCGCTCGAAGTCTTCGCCGATGGCGGACGTCTGGCCGGTACGAAACGCATCGCCGGCTTTGAGCCGGTAAGGGCCTTGCGGCTCATCGCCGAACAAGGGGCCGTGACACAGGCGACAGTGTGGTCGCTGCGGCTATAGGAGCATTGGCGCCCCGAGCCCTGTGCGTTTACGCGTGCCCGGCGAGATCGGCTTCGCCCTCTATGATCGAGCTTTGTTTGCCGACCGGAGCGCTCGCGCCGCGAACCCGAACAACGGTAACGGAGCATGGAGCGGAGGCTGCCACTTCACCGGAGACGCTTCCCATCAAGGAGCGCAGCGTCGAATTGGCTCGGGCACCCATGACGACGTGATCGACATTGTTGTCACGGGCGAATGTGAGGATTGCTTGAGCCGGAGAGACGGCCTCCAGCACGTGATAGGTTATATCCGCCTCGTCCGCCCCGAGCGGCGCTGCCCAATGTTTGAGGGCAGCAAGCCGCATAACGTGTTTGCTGTTCCCATCTGCGTCGAGATCGTCATCAAGCGCGATGCGGGCGATTTTCAACACGTTGACGCAGGCGATCCGGGCATGGGGCGTGTTGCGGATAATCCTTTTCGCCGTCTCCCGCAGTGCCTCGGCCAGTTCCTGGCTTGCCGCATTCAGGTCGATGGCGACCATCACGATCGGCGCGGAAGCGAGAATGGCGGCCGCCCCTTTGGGTTTGATCAACTCGATTGGATCGGGGTTCAGCATGCGCTTCACCACCTTGCGCCAGCCATCCCGGCTGGTCTTTTCCGCGCGGGCCGTGAGACGGACATCGTAAAGATTGCCGAGGTCAAGGGCGAGTTGAGCTGCCGACTGGTATCGACGCGCAGGATTGACCTCCAGGCAGCGCAGGATGATCTCCTGGCATGCCTTCGAGACCATCGGGTTGAGCTCGCGCGGCGGGGGCGGATCCCACCACAGCCGCTTCTTCAGACCATTCATACGCTGCGGATCGCCAAAGGGCCGGCGCCCGGTCGAGAAGAAATACATCAACACGCCGAGCGCAAACAGATCTGACCGGAAATCCGAGCGGACGCCCAGGATCTGCTCCGGCGCCATATAGGGCGCGGTGCCATAGGGCAGCCGAAACTCCTCGTCCATCAGATCGGGAAGCTCGAGATGGCGGGCGAGACCATAATCGACAAGCACCGCCTCGCCGGTATCGCGAAAGAGGATGTTGGACGGCTTGATGTCGAGATGGACGACTTTCTGGCGATGAAGGTCGGTAAGTGCTGTCGCGATCTTCGCAGCGGTCTCGACGACCTCTGGCTGTGAACACGGCAGTCGCTCCAGCAGGGGATAGAGCGACTTGCCCGGCAGTCGTTCTACAACGATGTAGGGTTGACGCGAAAAGTCGCCGCGCGCCACAAAGCGGGGCACGTGCGGGCCGCTGATCCGGGGAAGGATCATCAACTCCATTTCAAAGCCGACGATGGTGGCAGGGTCAGTGCCAGAGCCGATGCGCGGTACCTTCATCAGAAGGGGGCCCGCATGGTCCGGATGGGTCACTTCATAGAGCTTCGCCATGCCACCGGTATGGGCGAGCTTGCCGAGCGTGAAGCCGTCGATAACGTCGCCCTCGTCGATCCGTGTGCGTGCCATGCGATCCCCCAATTCCCGAGCCTTGCCCGACCGGCGTCAGCGTCCCCTGTAAAGCCTCAGCGCCAGACCTTCCGGCAATGATGCGGCACGGATGGCGTTTGCCGCGCCGTCTATGTCATAGGCCGTCCAGCGGAAGGAAAGCTCGCAATCCTGCGTGTCGTAAAGCGCCCAGGCTGCTGCCGGATTGCCGTCGCGGGGCTGACCGACTGAACCCATCACGGCAAGCCAGCGTCGCGGGGGACCGACGGGAATGCCGATATTGGACGACGGAACGAAGGTTGTGATCTTGCCGCCCAAGCCCTGGCCGTAAAGTGCCGGCGCATGCACATGGCCGCAGAAGCTGAGCCGCGCACTGCAACCTCTGAAATGGGCCTCGGCGTCGCTGCGGTCATGCACATAGGTAAACCGGCCTGGCGCCGAACCTTCGGCATGCACATAGAGCCGATCCTCCTCGGTGGCGGAGACCGGCAGACGTGCGAGAAATTCTCGATGCGACGGCTCAAGCGTGATGCGCGTCCAGTCGATCGCGATCCCGGCGGAGGCATTCATCGCATAGGAGGGGTCGCTGATCGCCTGGTCATGATTGCCGCGCACGGCAATAGCGCCCTCAGCAACCATGGCCATGCAGGTCTCGACGCACCACTTAGGATCGCCGCCATAGCCGACGATATCGCCGAGGATAACGAAGCGTTCCGCACCTCGAGCCCTTGCATCGGCAAGCACGGTCTCAAAGGCCTGTCGGTTGCCATGGATGTCGGACAAAACAGCGATTTTCATGCCTTCGTCAGCCCTCCCTGCTGCGTCGGGTCACCCCACCATAGTGAGCTTTGCTGCCCTCTGCTATTCTCCGGAAGGCGAAGGTAAGAGGGACGCCAGGTGTGGCGACGCACGGGACCTATGGTTCCTTTTGTCCGCAAAAGCGGCAGCCTATTCCGCCGCCGCCCTGCGTTGCGAGGAGACCTGCGTCATGAAGGCCCGGAGAGCAGCGGGGCGCACCGGCTTGTGCTGCAGCGTGATGGCGTGGCGTTCGGCTTCAGCGCGCACCTCTGCCGATCGATCGGCAGTGATGAGCAGTGCCGGCATGTCCGCCTTGGTCAGCGCGCGCAAACGCAGGATTGCCCCGATCCCGCTGCCATCGCCAAGATGGTAGTCGGCAATGACGAGATCGGGAGAGGGACTCTTCTCCAGCAGCGCATCCATTTCGGCGATCGAGCCTGCGCAACTGACCTCGCAGCCCCAGCCGGAGATCAGCAGCTGCATGCCCTCGAGGATCGTTGGTTCGTTGTCGATGCACAGCACCCGGAAGCCCTGCAGCGAGGGGGTGGCACGGCCCTCGGGCGCCAGTTTCACCACGCCGTCCGAGGCAGGCTTCGCCACGTCCATCGGCATCACCACCTTGAAAGTCGTGCCCTTGCCGGGCTTGGACGCCAGTTCCACTGGATGGTGCAGCACCCGCGCGATGCGGTCGACAATCGAGAGGCCAAGGCCGAGGCCGGACGCGGTGCGCATGCCTTCTTCAAGCCGGGCAAACTCCTTGAAAACGGTCCGGAACTTGGACGAGGGAATACCGATGCCGGAATCGGTCACCTGGATCACCACCTTGTCGCCCTGACGCCGCGCGCCGACCACGATACGACCCGCCGGTGTGTATTTGATCGCGTTCGACACCAGGTTCTGGATCAGCCGGCGCAACAGGGTCGGGTCCGACCTCACGGAGAATTTGGTCGGCATCACCACGAGCTTGAGGTTCTTCTCGCGCGCCATGGGCGCAAAGTCCGTTTCGATTTTCTGCAAAAGACCATTGAGCGGCACGGTGGAAAAACGCGGCTTCATCGCGCCGGTATCGAGCCTGGAGATGTCGAGAACCGCGCCGAGAATGCTTTCGACCGATTCCAGCGCTGAATCGATGTTCTCAACCAGAGCGCTATCTTCCGAATCTCCCAGCCGTTCGACAAGGGAAGACGAATAGAGGCGAGCCGCATTCAGCGGCTGCAGGATGTCGTGGCCGGCGGCGGCAAAGAATCGGGTCTTGCCGATATTGGCTTCATCGGCCGCTGCCCGCGCCTCGGCCAGGGCATGGTTGACCCGGGTAAGCTCTGCGGTGCGCTCACTCACCCGTTGCTCCAGCGTCTCGTTTGCCTGTTTCAGCGCCTGATCGGCCTCGACCCGGGCGGTAATGTCGCTGAACGTCGCGACCAGCCCTTGGTCGGGCATCAGGTTGCAGCGCACTTCGATGATCCTTTGGCCACCGGAAAGCACCATCTGGAACGGATGGTCGAACTGGTGAAATCCATGGATAACGGTCGCGACATCCGATGCCGCCACGTCGCCGCGTTGGGCGAGGATGGCAATCATGTCGGCAAGGGGAAAGCCGACCTGACCAACATGCTCCGGCAGATCCAGGAGAATGCGGAAACGACGGTTCCAGATGGTCAGTCGATCCGATGCGTCGAAGACGGCGATACCCTGTTCCATCTGTGCAAGCGCCGTCTGCAGCATGTCCTGATTATATTGGAGTGCTTCCGATGCCTGATCGAGTAGCCATACCGTGTCGGCAGACGGGTCCTCCGCCTTCTGCAGGATGAGCGACAAAACGAGACGGGCCGAGGACGAGCCGATTGCGCTGCCGAGAAGCTGTTCGGAGAAATGGATGAAGGCCATGTCGGCGGGGCTATCGTCCGCCAGCTTCCGACCCGCCGCCTGTTCGTAAGATCGGAAGGAACGCTCCATTCTCTCATTGCCGAGATAGCGCGCGATTGCGGCCTTCAGATCGCCGACCGCGACGCTGGTCTTCCAACCGCGCGTGGCAAAGTTGGAGCGAGGCTGTCGCTTGATGAAGATCGCCGACTGGATGCGCTCGACCGGGCGCGGATTGCGGCTGAGGGATCCGATGACGAAGGCGAGCGTGTTGACCAGCAGGCTGAAGATCGTCGCATTGACCAGCGGGTCGGCATATTGCGCCTCGAACATCGAGAGACCCGGCAGCAGAAAGCCCAGCATGCTGGACGCGATCCAGGAATGATCGGTGGCACCGAGGCTCGGCAGGAAGAGAAGATAGGCCCAGACGAGAAAACCGGTTGTCAGACCGGCGATTGCCCCTCGCGCATTGGCCCGTCTCCAGATCAAGCCGCCGAACATCGCCGGCGCGATCTGGGCGATGGCGGCGAAGGAGAGAAGGCCGATCTTGGCAAGCCCTGTCGTGTTGTCTGCCGAACGGAAATAGACATAGCCGAGAAAAAGCACGCCGAAGATGGCCGTGCGGCGGATATGCAAAAGCGTCTTGGCAAAATCCTCGCGCTGGCTCGGTCGTCCGAGCAGGCGTTGACGCAGGAAGATCGGCAGCACCATGTCATTGGAAATCATGATGGCAAGCGCGACCGAGGCAACGATGACCATCGCGGTCGCCGCAGAGAAACCGCCGATGAAGGTGATCAGGGTCACCAGCCCATTGCCCGCTTCAAGCGGCAGCGACAGCACGTAAAGATCGGCATCACCTCCGCCCCCGAACGTTAACACCCCGCCGATCGCGGCCGGCAGGACGAAGATGTTGATGGCGATCAGATAGATCGGCATCAGGATGCCGGCGAGCTTCAGCTCGCGCGGCGTGCGGTTCTCGACCACCGTCACATGGAACTGCCGTGGCAGCATGATGATGGCAAAGGCCGAAAGAAGGATCAGCAGGATCCAGCGGCTGGCGGGCGTCTGGTGTGACAGGGCCGCCATGACGGCAGGGCTTTCGGTCGCTTTCTGCCAGAGATCCGCCGGTCCGTCATAGAGCGTGAACACCACGAAAATGCCGAGCGTCCAGAATGCGACCAGCTTGACCACCGACTCCATCGCAATCGCCAGGATCAGGCCGTCCTGATGCTCTGTTGCATCCGTGTGCCGCGTACCGAAGACCACGGCGAAGCAGGCGAGGAGGAAGGCGACGATCAGCGGCAGATCGATGAAATAGAGATTGCCCGTGCCGATTCCATAGGCCGATGGGTCCATGACGGCGGCGACCGAACTGGATACGGCCTTCAGCTGGAGCGCGATATAGGGGATGATCCCGACAAGGTAGATGATCGTGACCAAGAGGCCGACAATAGGGTTCTTGCCGTAACGGGCAGCCACGAAGTCCGCGCCCGAGGTGATCTTTTCGGTCTTGGCGAGATTGATGATGCGCCGAAGGATCGGCATTCCGAGCGTATACATCAGGATGGGCCCGATATAGATCGCCATGAATTCCAGCCCGTGCTCGGCAGCAAGTCCCACGCCGCCAAAATAGGTCCAGGACGTGCAGTAGACGGCAAGGCTCAGCGCATAGACCATCGGCCGGCCACCGGCCGGAACACCGTTGATCTTCGATTTGCGGTCGCCATAGCTCGCCACCGCAAACAGGAACAGCAGATAGCCGAGCGCCGCGACAACGATGATCCAGCCAGGAAGCACGCTTTCCTCCTCATCGCACCCCTGGGGAACTCTAGGGGATGTCTGCGTATTTTGAAATCGCTCGGTGTCTTGATCTTAAGTCGAAGAGAATCCGGCGCGAAGCAAAAATCACCATTTCCGAATGAATTGATTTTCGTTAACGATAACAGGCACTGCCCGGGACGGCGGTGGATAGCATGACAAAGGAGCAGGGGTATGCTGAACGAATTCAAGACATTCATTGCGCGCGGCAACGTCATGGACCTTGCGGTCGGCGTCATCATCGGCGGGGCCTTCGGCCTGATCGTCAATTCGCTCGTTCAGGACATCGTCATGCCGGTGGTCGGCGTGGTCTTCGGTGGCTTCGATTTTTCCAACTACTTCCTGCCCCTGAGCAGCAAGGTTACGGCGACGTCGCTTACCGCCGCCCGCGAACAGGGTGCCGTCTTCGCCTATGGCAACTTCATCACCGTGGTCATTAATTTCCTGATCCTGGCCTGGATTATCTTCCTGATGGTCAAGGGCGTGAACACGATCCGCAAGTCGATGGAAAAGGAAGAGCAGAAGGCAACCGAAGCAGCGCCGCCTCCGGCCGATATCCAGCTGCTGACCGAGATCCGCGACCTTTTGAAAACCCGCTGAAGGCTTTGGCTGCGGTCATCCTTGCATGCCGCCGCAGCCATCCATCAGCCGTATCGATCCCTTCCTCACGGAAAATCATGGGATTTTCTGTGGCGCATCAGCTAGACAGGGCACTCAGAACGAAGGAGAGCCCACCGCATGTCTTTGCTGGAAAGCCTGAGCCCGCGCGCCCTCGCAGCCCCGGAAAGCGGGATTGTCGAAATCATCAATTACGCGCGGGGTCGCGATGGCCTTCTGCCGCTTTGGGCCGGTGAGGGCGATTTGCCGACCCCGGATTTCATCAACCGCGCGGCCAGCGAAGCACTTCTCGGCGGCGAGACCTTCTACACCTGGCAGCGCGGCATTCCGGAAATCCGCCAGGCCCTGTCACGCTATTACCAGCGCCACTTTTCCGTCGATCTTCCAGCCGAGCATTTTTACGCGACCGGCTCAGGCATGCAGGCGATTGCGCTTGCCGTTCAGGCGCTCACCTCGCCCGGCGACGAGATGATCTATCTTTCGCCCTGCTGGCCGAACATCGTTGCCGCCATCGATCTCGCCGGCGGCAAATCGGTCGGCCTGCCGCTGGATTTCGCCGATGGCCGCTGGATGCTCGATCTCGACCGGCTCGAAAAGACGATCACGCCGAAGACCCGGGCTCTCTTCATCAATACTCCGTCGAACCCGACCGGTTGGACTGCTACCCGCGAAGACTTGAAGGCGATCCTGGAGATTGCTAGGCGCCACGGCATCTGGATCCTCGCCGACGAGATCTACGCGCTCTATTATTACGGCGGTGCGACGCGGGCACCTTCTTTCCTTGATGTGATGGAAGAGGGCGACCGAGTGATCTTCGCCAATTCCTTCTCGAAAAACTGGTCGATGACCGGCTGGCGTGTCGGGTGGATCGTGGCTCCGCCGGAACTGGGACAAGTGCTGGAAAATCTCATTCAATATTCGACGTCCGGGGTCGCCCAATTCATGCAGCGCGGCGCTGTGGTCGCGCTCGACGACGGTGACGATTTCGTCCGTGAGAACATCGCCCGCGCGACGAAGTCCCGCGATATCCTCTGCGACACGCTCACTGCCACCAACCGGGTCGAGACTCTGAAGCCGGAAGGTGCGCTCTACGCTTTCCTCAAGATCGACGGCATCACCGACAGCCGCCAGGCAGCCCTCGACATCGTCGACAAGACCGGGGTCGGCCTTGCGCCGGGAACGGCTTTTGGCGAGGGTGGGCTGCCATTTCTGCGTGCCTGCTTCCTGCGCAATCCCGCGCAGATCGAGGACGCGGCGGAGCGACTGGCCGGCTTCATCAGGGCTCTCTAGGCTTTCGCATGGGACGCGGTTGAAATTGCATAAAATGCGAGTGAATCTGTTGACGCGGTCTTCAGCAAAGCTCGTAAAATGCAATGAGTTTCAATCGCTTGACGCCGATTGATAAGCACTCGGAAAGGTCGTTCGTGTTCCTGTCTTCCCAATAAGAAACTGCGGGAAGAAAATCATGGCGATCTTGGTCACGGGCGGAGCCGGTTATATTGGCAGCCACATGGTCTGGGCTTTGCTCGAAGCGGGCGAAGAAGTCGTGGTCGTCGATCGACTCTCGACTGGTTTCCGCTGGGCCGTTGCGCCGCAGGCGCGCTTCTATCTCGGCGACATTGGCAAGCCTTCAGTCCTGAAGCATGTCTTCGCGGAGAACGACATCGAGGCGATCATCCATTTCGCCGGCTCGATCGTCGTGCCGGACTCGATTGCGGATCCTCTCGGCTATTACGAAAACAACACCGGTAATACCCATCGCCTGTTGACCGCTGCCGTGAAGGCTGGGATCGACAAGGTGATCTTTTCCTCGACGGCGGCCGTCTATGGCACACCTGAGAACGCTCAGCCCATCCGCGAAGATGCGCCGCTGCGCCCCGAAACGCCGTATGGCCAGTCGAAGCTGATGAGCGAAATGATGCTCCGGGACACGGCGCGGGCCCATGGCCTGAACTACGTCGCGCTGCGCTATTTCAACGTGGCCGGTGCCGATGTGAAAGGCCGCGCCGGCAATTCGGCTGTCGGCGCCACCCATCTTCTCAAGGTCGCCTGCGAGGCAGCCCTTGGCCGCCGCAAGTCCATGTCGGTCTTCGGCACGGATTACGAGACGCCCGACGGTACCGGTGTACGCGACTACATCCACGTCAACGATCTCGTTGATGCGCATCTGCGGGCGCTTTGCTACCTGCGCAAGGGTGGCGGTCCTTTGGTTGCCAATTGCGGTTATGGCCGTGGCTATTCCGTGCTCGATATCATCGAGGCGGTGCGCCGCGCGACCAACCAGACTTTCGCCGTCGATTACGTCGACCGCCGTCCGGGCGACGCTGGTCTGGTGGTCGCCGATTCAACGCTCGCACGCACTGTCCTCGACTGGCAGCCTCGGCACGACGACCTTGACGTGATCGTCTCAACGGCGCTCGCCTGGGAGCGGCATCTCGAATCGATGGCAGCTCCCGACATCAAGGATCTGCGTCGGCTCGCCATCGGCTTCTGATCCCCGCTCCCCACAGCTTGTGCGCCGAGCAGTCGCTTTTGAAGCCAGCCGCCTGAAACCGCGGCGACTGCTGGCCCTTTCTTGATTTGAATCAAGATCATTGCTGCGCTGCAGTCGTAACACTGCCTGCAGGAACATGGCCGTTTCCGCGGCCATGTCTGCTGGATGGTGCGGAGAGATGACATGGCGAAGCGACAGGGCGGCCTGCTGGCCGCAGTGCTGGTCCTCCTGGTGGCGGGCGGTGCCTATTACGGCTGGAAAACCTATGCGGGTGACGGTCTCCCGGATCATATCGCCAGCGGCAATGGCCGTATCGAGGCTGTCGAAGTCGACATCTCGGCAAAGAGCGGCGGCCGGGTGAAGGAAATCCTGGTCGGCGAAGGGGACTTCGTCACGGCAGGCCAGGTTCTGGCCGAAATGGACACGGATCAATTGCAGGCGGGACTTCGCCAGGCGGAGGCCGAGCGGCGCCGGGCTGAGATCGGCGTCGAAACTGCAAAGAGCCTGGTGGCGCAGCGCGAAGCCGAACGCGCGGCGGCGCTCGCAACCGTCGACCAGCGCAACGCGCAACTCGATGCGGCCACGATCAAGCTCGCACGCGCCGAACGGATGATCGAGAGCAACACCACCAGCCAGCAGACGGTGGATGATGATCGAGCAAACGTTGCAAGCGCGAAGGCGGCACTTGCTGCAGCCAGAGCACAGGTTGCTGCTTCCGATGCCGCGATCGGCGCGGCCAGGGCCCAGATCGTTGATGCCGAAGCGGCGATCGACGTGGCGACGGCCGCGATCGAAAAGGTCAATGCCGATATCGCCGACAGTACACTGCGCGCGCCCCGCGACGGCCGGGTCCAGTACCGCGTGGCGCAGCCGGGTGAGGTTTTGGCCGCCGGTGGCCGCGTCTTGAACATGGTGGACCTTGCCGATGTCTATATGTCCTTCTTTCTCCCCACCCTGCAGGTTGGGCAGATCGCCCTTGGCAGCGAAGCCCGGATCGTTCTCGACGCCGTTCCCAATTACACGATCCCGGCTGAGGTCAGCTTCGTGGCCGATGTTGCCCAGTTCACGCCCAAGACGGTGGAAACCGAGGAGGAGCGCCAGAAGCTGATGTTCAGGGTCAAGGCGGCGATCCCGAAAGAACTTTTGAAAAAATACATCCACCAGGTGAAGACCGGGCTTCCGGGCATGGCCTATGTCAATCTTGATCCCCAGGCTCCCTGGCCCGAAAGCCTGACCAGCACGCTGGTGAAGTGACATGGACGCTTCCGCCCGCGACAATCCATCGCCGGCTTCGGTGGTGCGCATGGAAGGTGTCGGCCTCAGCTATGGCAAGACACGCGCGCTGAAATCGGTGTCACTGGATCTCCCGGCCGGCGTCATGGTCGGCCTGATCGGTCCTGACGGTGTCGGCAAGTCCAGCTTGCTCTCGCTCATCGCCGGAGCGCGCGTCATTCAGGAGGGAGGGGTCGAGGTGCTGGGAGGCGACATGGCCAGTTCCCGCCACCGCCGCCTGAATTGCCCGCGCATCGCCTACATGCCGCAGGGTCTGGGCAAGAACCTTTACCCGACCCTGTCCGTCTACGAGAACATCGAGTTCTTCGGACGCATCTTCGGCCAGGACCGGACGGAACGGGAGCGACGCATCCGCACCCTCCTGCAGGCGACCGGACTTTCGCCTTTCGCGGACCGGCCGGCCGGCAAGCTTTCCGGCGGCATGAAGCAGAAGCTGGGCCTCTGCTGCGCGCTTATTCATGATCCGGACCTGCTGATCCTCGACGAGCCCACGACGGGCGTGGATCCTCTGTCACGGCGTCAGTTCTGGCAGCTCATCGACGAGATCCGCACAAGGCGGCCCGGCATGAGCGTGATCGTCGCCACGGCCTATATGGAAGAGGCAGCGAGCTTCGACTGGCTGGTTGCAATGGATGAAGGCTCGGTACTTGCCTCCGGCTCGCCGACGGACCTGCTCGAGACGACAGCGACCGACAATCTCGACGCTGCCTTTATCGCGCTCCTGCCGGAAGAAAAGCGTCGGCAGCACAGGACGCTGGCGATCCCGGCAAGGATCGACGGAGCGGCAGCGGAAACCGCGATACGGGCCGAAGGGCTCACCATGCGCTTTGGCGATTTTACCGCCGTCGACAGGGTGAGTTTCGACATTCCGAAGGGCGAGATCTTCGGCTTCCTCGGATCGAACGGCTGCGGCAAGACGACGACGATGAAAATGCTGACAGGCCTGCTTGCGGCAAGTGAAGGCAAGGCAGAGGTTTTCGGCCGTGCGGTCGACCCCAAGGATATCGGCATCCGACGACGCGTCGGCTATATGAGCCAAGCCTTCTCGCTTTATGGCGAGCTGACGGTGCGGCAGAACCTCGAACTGCATGGCCGTCTCTTCAGCATGGCGGAAGCCGAGATCGCTCCGCGTATCGAGGAGCTCACCAAGCGTTTCGGCCTGGCGACAGCACTCGATGACCTGCCTGACAGCCTGCCGCTTGGCATGCGCCAGAGATTGTCTCTCGCCGTCGCCCTGATCCACAAGCCGGACATCCTGATTCTCGATGAACCCACTTCCGGCGTCGATCCCATTGCCCGCGATGACTTCTGGCAACTGCTGGCCGACCTGTCTCGGCGCGACAATGTTACGATCTTCGTCTCGACCCATTTCATGAACGAGGCGGAGCTCTGCGACCGGATTTCACTTATGCATGCCGGCCGCGTGCTGGTGACGGATACGCCCAAAGCGATCGTGGCGAGCCGGGCGGCATCGAGCCTGGATGAAGCCTTCATCGGTTATCTGGAAGAGGCGATCGGCGTAAATGCAACTGCGGCCGCTGTTGCAGACGAGCCCGAGGCCCCCGAGCCAGCACCCGCTCCGGTTCCAACCCGACCGCGACAGCGCGGGTTCATCGACCGTCGCCGTCTCCTGGCTTTCAGCCGCCGCGAAGCGCTGGAACTGCGCCGGGACCCGATCCGGGCGACGCTTGCCATGGTGGGAAGCCTCATCCTGATGTTCGTCATCGGCTACGGCATCAACCTCGACGTCGAGAACCTCACTTTTGCCGCCCTCGACCGCGACGACACGGTGTTGAGCCGCGAATACATCGCCGAGATCTCCGGCTCCCGCTATTTCATCGAGCGACCGCCGATTACCGACTATGCCGATCTCGATCGCCGAATGCGCTCCGGCGAGATCAGTCTCGCGATCGAAATTCCCTCGGGCTTCGGACGGAATTTGCAGCGGGGAGGGGAGCCGGTCGAGATCGGCGCCTGGATCGACGGCGCGATGCCGATGCGCGCGGAAACCGTGTCGGGTTACGTGCAGGGCATGCATGCAGGCTGGCTCACCCGCAAGGCGCGGGAGCTCTACGGCGATGCGGCTGCATCGGGTCGCTTCGGTCTGGAACTGCGCTATCGATACAATCCAGGTGTCGAAAGCCTGGTTGCCATGGTGCCCGCGGTCATCCCGCTGCTCCTGATGCTGATCCCCGCCATGCTTTCGGTGCTCAGCGTGGTGCGCGAAAAGGAGCTCGGCTCGATCACCAATTTCTACGTGACACCCGTGACCCGGCTCGAATTTTTGCTCGGCAAGCAGATCCCCTATCTCGCGATCGCCTGCCTCAATTTCCTGATGCTGACGGCCTTCGCCGTTTTCGCCTTCCGGGTGCCGCTGACTGGCAACTTCTGGGCGCTGGCTCTAGGTGCATTCCTGTATGTCTTTGCCTCCACGGCGCTCGGCCTGCTTTTGTCGAGCTTCATGAAGAGCCAGATCGCCGCGATCTTCGGCACCACCTTGCTCACCATCATCCCGGCCGTGCAGTTCTCCGGCATGATGTCGCCGGTCTCGGCACTGCAGGGCGCTGGTGCCTTGATCGGCCAGATCTACCCCGCAAGTCACTTCGTCACGATCTCCCGTGGTGTCTTCTCGAAAGCGCTGGGCTTTGCCGACCTCGGCACGCCGCTTGTCGCGCTCGCGATCGTCGGTCCCGTGCTTCTGACGGCCGGCACCCTTCTCCTCAAGAAGCAGGCGGAGTGAGCGATGCGACTGGCGACAATCTTCCAGCTTGGCATCAAGGAACTGCGGGGCCTTGTCCGCGACCCGGCACTCCTGCTGCTGATCCTCTATGCCTTCACCGTGAACATCTACACCGCCGCAACGGCGGAACCGGAAACGCTGAACAAGGCCGCCATTGCCATTGTCGACGAGGATCGTTCGCCTGCCTCGGAGCGCATCATCGCAGCCTTTTATCCACCCTATTTCCTGCCTCCGAAGCTGATCACCCCGGCTGAGATAGATCCGCGCATGAATTCAGGTCTGGACACCTTCGTGCTGGATATTCCCCCGAGTTTCCAGAGGGATCTGCTGGCGGGGAAAGCTCCACGGATCCAGCTGAACATCGACGCGACGCAGATGACCCAGGCCTTTACCGGCGGCGGTTACATCCAGCAGATCGTCACCACCGAACTGAACGGATTTCTCGATCGTGGCCGCGACGCCACCACGGTGCCGGCCAATCTGGTGCTGCGCTCGCGCTTCAATCCCGAACTCGACAAGAGCTGGTTTGGCTCGATCACTGAGGTCATCTCGGCGGTGACTATGTTGTCGATCATCCTGACGGGGGCTGCCCTTATCCGCGAGCGTGAACACGGCACCATCGAGCATCTTCTGGTCATGCCGGTCAGCCCGTCGGAGATCATGCTGAGCAAGATCTGGTCCATGGGCCTTGTTGTCCTTCTGGCGACGATCTTCTCGCTACTGGTCGTGGTCGAGGGGGCTTTGCAGGTGCCGTTGCATGGGTCGATCCTGCTGTTCATTCTAGGAGCCGCCCTTCAGCTCGTCGCGGCCACCTGCATGGGCATCTTCCTCGCAACCGTCGCCGGCTCCATGCCGCAATTCGGGCTTTTGCTGATGCTGGTGCTCCTGCCGCTGCAGATCCTGTCTGGCGGCATGACGCCAAGGGAAAGCATGCCGGAGGTGATTCAATGGATCATGACGCTGGCGCCCAACACCCATTTCGTCATTCTGGCCCAGGCTGTGCTGTTTCGTGATGCCGGGATCTCGGTGGTCTGGCCGCAGCTCTTGGCCCTTGTTGCCATTTCCAGCGTGTTCTTCGCCCTCTCGCTGCGGCGGTTTCGCGCCTTTTTGCGTTAAGCGTCCAATCGCTCATCCGGAACGCAAAAAGCCGGAGACGCGGCGGCATCTCCGGCTTTCGCAGATGCCGGCACCCCGTAAGGAGTGCCGGCCCATCAAATCGCATCAGGCCTGAAGGTCGAAACGATCGGCGTTCATCACCTTGGTCCAGGCGGCCACGAAGTCCTTCACGAACTTTTCCTGATTGTCGTCCTGAGCATAGACTTCCGCATAGGCGCGAAGGATCGAATTCGAGCCGAACACCAGGTCGACGCGGGTCGCGGTGTACTTGACCGCGCCGGTCTTGCGGTCGCAGATGTCGTAGGAGTTCTTGCCCGTCGGCTTCCAGGTGAAGCCCATATCGGTCAGGTTGACGAAGAAGTCGGTCGTCAGCTGGCCTTCGCGGTCGGTGAAGACGCCGTGCTTGGAGCCGCCGAAATTGGCGCCGAGCACACGCAGACCACCGAGCAGCACGGTCATTTCCGCACCCGTCAGACCCATCAGCTGGGCGCGGTCGAGAAGCATCTCTTCCGGGCTGACGACATAGTCCTTCTTGGCGAAGTTGCGGAAACCATCGGCGAGCGGCTCAAGCGCTGCAAAGCTTGCAGCATCGGTCTGCTCGGCAGTGGCATCACCACGACCGGCAGCGAAGGGCACGTCGACCTTGTAGCCGGCAGCCTTGGCAGCCTTTTCGATGCCGACATTGCCGGCGAGCACGATGACGTCAGCGACGCTCGCGCCGAACTCTGCGGCGATCAGTTCGAGAACCGAGAGCACCTTGCCGAGACGGGCCGGCTCATTGCCTTCCCATTCGCGCTGCGGGGCGAGACGGATACGCGCACCATTGGCACCGCCGCGCATATCGGACTGCCGATAGGTGCGGGCGCTGTCCCAGGCGGTGGCAACCAGTTCGGCGACAGAGAGGCCAGAGGCAGCGATCTTCGCCTTGACGGCACCGACGTCGTAGTTCTTGGGACCGGCCGGGATCGGATCCTGCCAGATCAGATCTTCGGTCGGGGCTTCCGGACCGATATAGCGAACTTTGGGGCCGAGGTCGCGATGGGTCAGCTTGAACCAGGCGCGGGCAAAAGTGTCCTTGAAGTATTCAGGGTCGGCCATGAACTTTTCGCAGATGGCGCGGTAGGCCGGATCGACCTTCATCGCCATGTCGGCATCGGTCATCATTGGCATACGACGGATCGACGGATCCGTCGCATCGACCGGCATATGCTCTTCCTTGATGCCAACCGGCTGGTACTGCTGCGCGCCGGCGGGGCTGTGCGTCAGTTCCCAGTCATAGCCGAACAGCAGCTCAAAATAGCCCATGTCGAAGACGGTCGGGTTGGTCGTCCAGGCGCCTTCGATGCCAGAGGTCACGGCGAGGCTCGCCTTGCCGTTCTGGTTCGGGTTCAGCCAGCCGAGGCCCTGGTTTTCGACTTCGCCGGCTTCCGGCTCGACGCCGAGCGCCTGGGCATTGCCGTTACCATGCGCCTTACCGACGGTATGACCACCGGCAGCGAGCGCTGCGGTTTCTTCGTCGTTCATCGCCATGCGGGCGAAGGTCTCGCGGACCTGTGCGGCGGTCGCCAGCGGATCCGGCTTGCCGTTCACGCCTTCCGGATTGACGTAGATGAGACCCATCTGCACGGCGGCAAGCGGGTTTTCCATCGTATCAGGCTTGGTCACGTCGTCGTAGCGGTTGTCGGACGGGGCAAGCCACTGCTTTTCGGCACCCCAATAGACGTCCTTTTCCGGACCCCAGATGTCGGGACGGCCAAAGGCAAAGCCGAAGGTCTTCAGACCCATGTCTTCATAGGCGACAGTGCCAGCAAAGAGGATGAGGTCGGCCCAGGAGATCTTGTTGCCGTACTTCTTCTTGAGCGGCCACAACAGGCGGCGGGCCTTGTCGAGGCTGGCATTGTCGGGCCAGGAATTGAGCGGAGCAAAGCGGATATTGCCGGTGCCGCCGCCGCCACGGCCATCAGCCAGCCGGTAGGAGCCGGCGGAGTGCCAGGCAAGACGGATCATCAACCCGCCGTAATGGCCCCAGTCGGCCGGCCACCATTCCTGGCTGTCACGGAAGAGGGCCTTCATGTCGGCCTTCAGTGCAGACACGTCGAGGGACTTGACCGCTTCGCGATAGTCGAAGTCCTTGCCCAGCGGATTGGTCTTCGTATCGTGCTGGTGCAGGATATCGAGGTTCAGTGCGTTCGGCCACCAGGCCACGGGCGTTGCGCCGGTTTCCGTGTTCGAACCGTGCATGACCGGACATTTGCCGGCAGCTTTGTTGCTCAGGGTATCCATTATTGCCTCCTAGAAGAACCCGCTTGTGGCTGGCTGCGGCCGCCATTGTTCAATCGAACACGCCAGCGTCACAGCCTGATGAAGTCGCCGGCGAAAGGCGGGGGAGCCATCGCCGACCGCCGGATCGTATCGCCTTCACCCCTAGTGACGGCGCCCATCCGGCAGCTTCTGGAATTGTTCTAGCAAAGCGAGTTCATTAATGTAAGTTAGAAATAATGATGAGTTCCATAGGCTAAGGTTATGATCAATTTTACCCTCCGGCAGCTGCGCTATTTCGATGCTCTGGCTCGTCATGGCCATTTTGGCCGCGCGGCCGAGGCCTGTTCGATTTCCCAGCCGGCGCTCTCAGTACAGATCAAGGAGCTGGAAGACACGCTGGGCGCAGAACTCTTCGAGCGTGCGGCCCGGCAGCTCCGGCTCTCGGCTTTTGGCGAAGAATTCCTGCTTCGGGTGCGCGATATTCTGCGCTCTGTCGATGAACTCGGTGATCTCGCCCGCGCCCATCGCAGCCAGCTCGTCGGACGGCTCCGCATCGGGGTCATCCCCACCGTTGCGCCCTATCTGCTGCCGGCGCTGATCTCTAGTCTGACCAGCGCCAATGCGGATCTCGATATCCATGTCCGCGAAACCGTGACGCCGAAGCTGATCCAGGAGCTGGCGGATGGACGGCTCGATACGGCCATCGTCGCGCTTCCGGTGTCCGAACCGTCGATGGAGGAAATCCCGCTCTTCGAAGAGAGCTTCGTGCTGGTCCGTCCGCTGGAGGATGAGGCAAAGCCGGTGCCGAGCAAGGATAACTTGCGCGAGATGCGCCTGCTTCTGCTTGAAGAGGGACATTGTTTCCGCGAACAGGCGCTCTCCTTCTGCGACATGGGCTCGGTGCGCCCGCGCGAAATCCTCGACGGCAGTTCGCTGACGACCCTGGTTCAGATGGTGGGCGCCGGCATCGGGGTCACGCTCATCCCGGAAATCGCAATGTCGGTTGAGACGCGCTCGGCTGCCGTCTCCATTGCGCGCTTCCAGGAGCCACAGCCGTCTCGCACGATCGGCATGATCTGGCGCAAGACGAGCCCGATTGCGAGACAGCTGACGGACGTCGCCGATGTCGTGCGCGATGCGGCTTCTCAACTGCGAGCGACGGTGGCGGCTTAAGGCTCAAGCCCGGCGCAGCGCGCCGTGTTGCGGATATGGGTTTCCATCTCCAGCTTCACCCTCTGGCCGTCATTGGCCCTGAGCGCCGCAATAATCTTGCGGTGTTCGCCGATCGATTCGCGCATGCGCTCCGGATCGGTGATCGGGATCGGCTGGCGCTGGGTTTCCGTCACCTGATCGCGCACCGTCTGGTAGAGCGCCTTCAGCATCGCGTTCGAACAGGCGGAGACGATCGTCCCGTGAAAATCGAGATCGGCCTCGACATTGGCGAGCAGATCCTGATTGGCCCAGCACTCTTCCATCGTGCGGGTCGCCTGCTCCATCCGGTCGAGCTGCAATTGCGTCAGCCGCCCGGCGGCAAGCCGCGCGATCTCGCCTTCGAGCAGGATACGCGTCTGGAAGACGTCGAAGACGGAATAGCTATCGGAATAGCGCCAGGGTGCCATATGGCCCGGTGTGCCGCTGGCACTTTGGGTAGGCTTGACGACAAAGGTGCCGCGCCCCGCCTCGGTCTTCAGAAGGCCGAGCGTTTCCAGCGTCAGCAGTGCCTCGCGCAATGATGCGCGGCTGATGCCGAACTTTTGCGAAAATTCCCGCTGTGAAGGGATTTTCTCGCCGGCCTTCAACTGGCCGGACTGGATCATGGTCTGGATCTCGCGTGCCACCGACTGTGGAACAAGCGTCTTGTTGAACATGCGATTCCTTTTCCGATCCGTGCCCTCTGGCGCCGGCATTGTATTTTTTCACAAGCCACCTTGCCAAGCGGAAACGAGCATGCTTGTTTGGCCTGACTGGTCTGACCAGTTAGACCAAATGTAGATTGAGTCATGTTCAAAAAACAAGGGGAACTCTCATGACACGTACATCCAGCATCAAGATCACCCTCCTGGCGGGCCTGTTTGGCGTCTTCGCCACGGGAGCGGCCCATTCTGCCGATCTCACCGTCGGCGCCAACATCGGCAACGTGCCCTGGGAATTCGAAGACGCCAGCGGCAAGGTCACCGGTTTCGAGGTCGACCTCGTCAACGAAATCGCCAAGCGCCTCGGCAAGACGGTCGAGTTCGTCAATACGCCGTTTAACGGCCTCTTCCCGGCCGTCCAGTCCGGCCGCATCAACATGGCGATCTCCTCGATCACCATCACCGAAAAGCGCCTCGAATCGGTCACCTTCGCGCAGCCCTATTATGACAGCGACCAGTCGCTGACCGTCACCGCCGCCTCCGGCATCACCGGCCTCAAGGACATGGCCGACAAGGTCGTCGGCGTCGACACCGGCTCGACCGGCGACATGTGGGCCGACGCGCACAAGGGCGACTATAAGCTCGGCGAGATCCGCCGCTTCGAAGGCCTGCAGCCGGCCATGCTCGACCTCGTCGCGGGCCGTGTTGATGGCTACATCTCCGACATCCCGGCGCTTCTTTACTACGTGAAAGACAAGCCGGAACTGAAGGTGGTCGAGCGCATCCCGACCGGCGAGAAATATTCGATCATGTTCAACAAGAACGATCCGCTCGCAACCGAGGTGAATGCCGTCATCACCACGCTGAAGGGCGAGGGCTTCATCGCCAAGCTGCACGAGACCTGGTTCGGCGCCAAGGCTGAAGACACGACCTCGACGGTTGCCGTCCTCGACATGCCCAAGGGCAAGTAACGCTCGAAACGCGACCGGCGGGGCACATCTGTCCCGCCGGCCTGCCACGGGGACCAAGGCGGCATGACACTTCTCAATACCTTCTTCAATCTGCAGGTGATGATCGACAGCCTGCCACAGCTTCTGTGGGGGCTGGTCGTCACGCTGGAGATCGGCATCACCAGCATTCTGGTTGGCCTTGTCGGCGGCCTCTTCCTCGCCGTGACCAGGCTCTATGCGCCGGGCTTCATCAAGCTCGTCATCCGCATCTATATCGACATCTTCCGTTCGATCCCGCTGCTAGTGCTGCTGATCGTCGTCTACTATGCGCTGCCCTTCGTCGGCATTCGCCTCTCGCCGTTCCTCTCAGCCGTCACCGCGCTCTCGCTGGTCTCTGCCGCTTACACCGCCGAAATCTTCCGCGCCGGTATCGAAGCCATCCCGCATGGCCAGTTCGAAGCTTCGGCAGCGCTTGGCCTGTCCAACAAGGACACGATGATCGACGTGATCTTGCCGCAGGCGATCCGCATCGTCATTCCGCCGCTCACCAACAACTGCATCAACGTCATGAAGGATACCGCGCTCGCCTCGGTCGTTGCGATGCCGGATCTGCTCAAGCAGGCCACGCAAGCCCAGGCGCTCGCGGCCAACCCGACGCCGCTGATTGGGGCAGCCCTCATCTACATCGCGCTGCTCTGGCCGATGGTCGCGGTCGTCGCCCGTCTTGAGAAACATTTCAGCCGGGGGAAACGCTGATGGACAAGGCCCCGCTCATCTCTATCCGAGGCCTGAAAAAGGCCTATGGCACCTTCACCGTTCTGCACGGCATCGATCTCGACATCGCCGAAGGCGAGGTGGTCTGCGTCATCGGTCCCTCGGGCTCCGGCAAATCGACGCTGATCCGCTGCATCAATCACCTCGAAGCGTTTGAGCCCGATAGCCGCATCACCGTCGACAGCATCCGGGTCGAACCCGGCCCGGCACTCGCCAAGGTGAGGGCCGAGGTCGGCATGGTCTTCCAGTCCTTCAATCTCTTTCCGCATATGACGGTGTTGAAAAACGTCATGCTGGCGCCGATGCGAGTTCGGGGAACGTCACCTGTCGATGCCGAACGCAAGGCGCGCGAACTGCTTGCCCGCGTCGGCATTGGGGAGCAGGCCGAGAAATTCCCGGGCCAGCTCTCTGGCGGTCAGCAGCAGCGCGTGGCCATCGCCCGGGCTCTCGCCATGGAGCCGCGTGTTCTCCTCTTCGACGAACCGACCTCCTCGCTCGATCCGGAAATGGTCGGGGAGGTGCTGGATGTCATGCGCAAACTCGCCGGTACCGGCGTCACCATGATCGTCGTCACCCACGAAATGGGCTTTGCCCGTCAGGTCGCCGACCGGGTGATCTTCATGGATGGCGGGAGGCTGGTAGAGGCCGGCACCCCGGCTGAAATCTTCGATGCCCCGAGGCATGAACGGACGCGCGGCTTCCTGCGCGCGGTCCTCGAACACTGAACAAGAAGAAAATCCGGAGGACGCCAAGAATGGCCACCGCTTCAACGCTCCATCTCGACTATGTCCGCAGCCAGTTTCCCGGCCTCGACCGCGGCTGGACCTTTTTCGACAATGCTGGCGGATCGCAGATCCTGAAGGGCGCCGTCGAGCGGATCAACACGTTCCTCTACGAGAAGAATGTCCAGATCGGCGGCTCCTACGAGGTGTCCCAGGCCGCAGCGGCTGCCCTTTACGAGGCGCGCACAGCAGCCATGCACCTCGTCAATGCCAGCCGTCCGGAAGAAATCGTCTTCGGCAACTCGACGACCGCGCTTATCCAGAACCTTGCCCGGGCCATGCACAGCCAGCTTTCGGCCGGCGACGAAATCATCATCACCGTGGCGGATCATGAATCGAACATCGGCCCATGGGACCGCCTGCAGGAGCGCGGCGTTGTCTTGAAGATCTGGCCACTCAACAAGGAGACGCTGACGCTCGACCTCGCGGACCTTGCCCCTTTGATGAGTGACCGCACAAAACTCGTCTGCGTCACCCATTGCTCGAACATCCTGGGTTCGATCAACCCGATCCGCGAAATCGCCGATTTCGTCCATGCGCGTGGCGCGAAGATCTGCGTCGATGCTGTCGCCTATGCGCCGCACCGCGCTGTCGATGTGCAGGCCTTCGATGTCGATTATTACGTATTCAGCCTCTACAAGACCTATGGTCCGCATTATGCGCTGATGTATGCCCGTTACGAACTGCTGCTCGAGCTCGACACGCTCTACCACTATTTCTACGGCAAGGACAAAGTCCCGGGCAAACTTGAGCCGGGCAATCCGAACTATGAGCTTGCCTACTCGACCTGCGGGATCGTCGACTACCTGACGACACTCGGCGAGCAGGCCGGCGAAACCGGCAGCACGCGCGCCAAGATCGAGGCCGCTTATGGCGCGATCACTGTGCAGGAAAACGCCCTGACCGAGCGGCTTCTGACCTATCTCCGCTCGCGCAATGACTGCCGCATCATCGGACAGTCCGTCAACCGTGACAGCCAGCGTGTGCCGACCATCGCCTTCCGTTTCGACGGACGCGAGGCAGCCGACCTCTGCAAGGCCATGGATGCCGAGAAGATTGCCATGCGCTTTGGCGATTTCCATTCGCGCCGGCTTGCCGAATATCTCGGCCTGACCGACCATGGCGGCATGCTGCGCGTCTCGATGGTGCATTACAACACGGTCGAGGAAGTGGATCGGTTCACATCAGCCCTCGACCGCATCCTCGCCAGCGAAGCGGGGCTGGCCAAAGCGAGCTGAAGACGTCAACGAGAAGGACAGATGCATGCGCTTCGATACGGTGATCCGCAACGGGACTGTGGTGACGGCAAGTGACACCTTTGTCAGCGACGTCGGCATCAAGGACGGCCGTATCGCAGCGCTGGCGCTTGGCCTGACCGATGCCGACGAGGTCATCGACGCAACCGGTCTATTCGTTCTTCCCGGCGGTATCGACAGCCATGTGCATCTCGACCAGCCCTCCGGCGACGGCATCGTCATGGCGGATGATTTTGCCAGTGGCACACGCTCCGCTGCGATCGGCGGCAACAGCACGGTGCTTGCCTTCTGCATGCAGGAGAAGGGCCAGTCACTGCGCGAGGCACTGAAGGTCTACCACAACAAGGCGGAGGGCAAATGTCATGTCGACGTCTCCTTCCACCTCGTGATCACCGATCCGACGGCCGAGGTGCTCGGCCAGGAACTGCCGGCCCTCGTCGAAGACGGTTATACGTCGCTGAAGGTCTTCATGACCTATGAGGGACTGCGCCTGCGCGACGACGAGATCCTGGCGACGCTCGATACGGCACGGCGCACCGGCGCTCTGGTCATGGTCCACTGCGAGAACGAAGACGCGATCCGCTATCTGATCGGCCGCCATGAGGAAGAGGGCAAGTTCGCCCCGAAATATCACGCGACGACCAGGCCGGTTGCGGCCGAGCGCGAGGCGACCCATCGGGCGCTGTCGCTCGCCGAAATCGTCGATGTGCCGATCGTCATCGTCCATGTCTCCAATCGCGAGGCCATGGAGGAAATCCGCCGTGCCCGAAAGCGCGGCCAGAAGATTGCCGGCGAGACCTGTCCGCAATATCTGATGCTGACGGCCGACGATCTGGATCTTGAAGGCCTGGATGGCGCGAAATTCGTCTGCTCGCCGCCGCCGCGCGATAAGGCAAGCCAGAACGCCTGCTGGGAAGGCATCGAGCAGGGCGTCTTCGACCTTTTCTCCTCCGACCACTGTCCCTTCCGCTTTGACGATCCGGAAGGCAAGCTGAATGAAAAGGGCAAGCGCCACTTCCGCTGGATTCCGAATGGTATCCCGGGTGTCGCGACGCGCCTGCCGATCCTGTTTTCCGAGGGCGTGATGAAGGGCCGTATCGACATCAACCGCTTCGTGGCGATGACGTCGACCAACCACGCCAAGCTCTATGGCATGTATCCGCAAAAGGGCACGATCGCGATCGGCGCCGATGCCGACATCGCACTCTGGGACCCGGACAAGCGGGTCATGCTGACCAATGATCTGCTGCAGCACGGCGCAGATTATACGCCTTACGAAGGGCTGGAGGTGCGCGGCTGGCCGGTGCGCCTGCTGGTGCGAGGCCAGACAATTACCGACGGCCAAGATCTCCTCTCCCCCGTGCCATCTGGCCGCTACCAGGCCCGGCAGCGAAGCAATCTTGTCGAGGCGCATCTGCGGAGCTCAGGGTAAGGACTTTGTCCGCTGATGTGGCCGGAAGCCGTCAAGGGTAAGATCTGGCCTATGGATTAAGCCGTGCAAATAGGCTTCTGTTCGGGCCGCCAGCTCCCGAAAGGCCCGTCTCATGCGCGATAGCACCCGATGTGTTCTGACCCCCGCGGTATCCCAAGAAGGGTTTGATCCGTTGGGTGTCGCCGTCCACCGTGGCTCGACGATCGTCTTCAAGGATGCGGCATCCTATGCGGCACGCGGTGAGCGCGGCCATGAGGGCTACAGCTACGGCCTCTACGGAACGCCGACGACCCGGACGCTCGAAGCCAAGCTGAACGCCCTTGAGCAGGGCGCCTGGACCTTCCTTGCACCGTCTGGTCAGACCGCCAATATCCTTGCGATCCTGCCCTTCCTCTCTGCCGGAGACCATGTCCTGATGGTCGACAGCGTCTATCCGCCAATGCGGGATTTTGCCGAAACGGATCTGCGCCGGCTCGGCGTGGGCGTGGATTACTTCGATCCGCTCGACCCGCAGGACGTCGCCGCAAAGATAAAATCAACCACCCGCATCGTCTGGTGTGAGAGCCCGGGATCAACGACGATGGAGGTAATCGACCTGCCGAAGATCGCAGCGATTGCCCATGCCCATGGCGCGCTGGTTGGCTTGGACAACACCTGGGCGACCCCGCTCAACTACAAGCCGCTTTGCCACGGCGCCGATTTCGTCACCGAAGCGCTGACCAAGTTCGTCTCCGGCCATTCCGACGTGCTGATGGGCTCACTCACGGTGGCCAATGAGCGGCTGATTGCGCCCATCCGATCACAGATGGGCCGCTTCGGCGTCGGCGTCTCGCCCGACGACGCATCCCTGGTCCTGCGTGGCTTCGAGACACTCAGCCTGCGTCTTCGCCATTCGGAGCGGGTGGCTCTGGACTTTGCCCATCGACTGGCTGACCATCCGCTGGTCGATCGCGTGCTGCATCCGGCGCTCAAATCCTCGCCGGGGCATGCGATCTGGCAAAGGGATTTCCTCGGCTCGAGCGGCGTGTTCGGCATTGTCTTCAATCAGGCCGCATCAGCCGGGATTGCCACAGCGCTCGATGCCTTCAGGCTCTTCGCCATCGGAGCATCCTGGGGCGGCACCCGCAGCCTGGTTGCCCCCATGCCGGTCGCAAGGCATCGAAGCGTCACCCCCTGGAAGGGTCCAGACATCGTCCTGCGGCTCAGCATCGGTCTGGAAGAAGAGGCGGAGCTCTGGACCGACATCGAGCAGTTGCTGCAGGCGCTGGAAAAGCATCAGGGATAAGGCCATGATCCGGCGGTTTGACCTGCGCCGTCATCACAACCGCGAGCGATTCTTCGTAACGAATTCATTCTGGGAAAGATGGTGCTGCTAGAGAGATTTGAACTCTCGGCCTCTCCCTTACCAAGGGAGTGCTCTACCCCTGAGCTATAGCAGCATCTGGCGGGCGAAGCGTGGTGTCGCCCGGAACGAGGGGCCTATTGCCATAGACTTTCCGGCAGTGCAAGCCGGAAAGCGAATTGTGCTGAAGTTTTCGAAGGATGTTGCTGGGGGCTTTTGCGCCATCGTGCTTTGCGGTATCAAACCCGGCATGACAGACCCATTGGAAAACAAGGCGAATGATGCGCCATCCAACTCTTCCGGAGTGGAGGAGCCGGGTGTATCCCGCAGTGGAAAACCGAAGCTGAGCGCGGCCGAGGAGCAGCGTCGACTGCGGGTGGCCGTGAAGCTTCGGGAGAATCTTGCGCGCCGCAAGCAGCAGGCACGGGCCCGTCGTGCCGGCGAGGCCGAGGATGGCGAAGGCCTGCCTGCCGCAAATTTGTCCAATCCGGATGCGACTGCGATTGAGGATGGAACCACCGATCGCCAAGCCCCATCGGGCGAATGAACCATGTTCCGCAGGCTCGATTGAACCTGAAATGCTTTTCGTCTAAACAGCCAGCCTCGCCAGACTGGCTGACCCCTTACATCTCATCAGGAAAGGCGGGCCTCTTCGCCCGTATCGCAGGCTCATATGGATCGCATCAGGATAGTCGGTGGCAATGCGTTGAACGGGATCATCCCGATCTCGGGTGCGAAAAACGCAGCGCTCCCCCTGATGATCGCCTCGCTTTTGACGTCAGATACGCTGACGCTCGAAAACGTGCCGCATCTGGCAGACGTCGAAGGCCTCATCCGCATTCTCGGCAATCATGGCGTTGATATCGCGGTCAACGGTCGCCGTGAGCATCAGGACGGCTCCTATTCGCGCACCGTGCATTTCACCTGCCGCACGGTTGCCGATACCACAGCGCCTTACGAACTGGTCTCGAAGATGCGCGCCAGCTTCTGGGTCATCGGCCCGCTGCTTGCCCGCGAAGGTCAATGCCGCGTATCGCTGCCCGGCGGCTGCGCCATCGGCACCCGTCCGGTCGATCTCTTTCTCGAGGGACTGACGGCGCTCGGCGCTGAGCTCGAGATCGATGGCGGCTATGTCAACGCCAAGGCGCTGAAGGGCGGCCTGGTCGGCGCGCGGTACACCTTCCCCAAGGTCTCGGTCGGTGCGACCCATGTGATGATGATGGCCGCTTCCCTGGCAAACGGCACGACGGTGATCGGCAATGCCGCCCGCGAGCCCGAAGTTGTCGATCTCGCGAACTGCCTGATCGCCATGGGTGCCAAGATCTCGGGCGCCGGCACCTCCACCATCACCATCGAGGGCGTGCCAAGCCTTTCGGGTGCCCGCCACCGCGTCTTGCCGGACCGCATTGAGACCGGCACCTATGCCATGGCGGTCGCCATGACGGGCGGTGACGTGACGCTATCCGGCACCGATATCACTCTCCTTGATACCGCGGTCGAGGCGATCCGCCGCGCTGGTGCCGAAGTCTCGGCAGTCGATGGCGGCATCCGTGTGATCGGCCATGGCGATCAGATCCGCCCGGTCGATATCGTCACCGAACCCTTCCCCGGCTTCCCGACCGACCTGCAGGCGCAGTTCATGGGCCTGATGACCCGCGCCAACGGCATTTCGCATGTCACCGAGACGATCTTCGAAAACCGCTTCATGCATGTGCAGGAGCTGGCCCGCCTCGGGGCCAAGATCACGCTCTCCGGCCAGACGGCCCGCATTGAAGGCGTCACCCGCCTGCGCGGCGCCCCTGTGATGGCGACGGACCTGCGCGCCTCTGTGTCGCTGGTCATCGCCGGTCTTGCCGCTGAAGGCGAAACCATGGTCAGCCGCGTCTATCATCTCGACCGCGGTTTCGAGCGTCTGGAAGAAAAGCTCACCCGTTGCGGCGCCATCGTGGAGCGCATCAGCGACTGATCCCCGCCCGCCTTTAACGGTGCGGCACGGCGGCAGCGGGGCGAAAAGTCTTTTTGTCCCGTTGCCACTGGACAAGCGGCAACCTATGTCCAAAACATGAATTCCATCATGCAATGCGATGGAAGTGAAAAAGACAGGGCCGCAAGGCAGGACGGACAGGTGACATGGCAGACGTGAAGCTTCTCGCACTCGACGCGGATGATCTGGCGATCATCTCCGCCCATATGCAGGACGCCGTTTTCAAGGTTGCCGACCTCTCCTTTTCGCCCCGCTCCGGCCTGTTTTCGCTGGTGGCCAACCGCTTCGTCTGGGAAAAGGCCGCACGCGGCGCAAAGAGCTTCGAGCGTTGCCGTGCAGCGCTCAGCTTCAAGCGAGTCCAGGCTGTGCGCTCGATCGGCTTTGACCGCAACAAGACTGAGGAGGTTTTGAGCCTCCTTGCGATCCGCTTCACGGTAAAGGGCGAGGGGCCTGACGGTGTCGTGGAACTGGTGCTGGCAGGCGGCGGCATCATTGCGCTCGACATCGAATGTATTGAAGGGCAACTCGCGGATACCGGCGGCGCCTGGGGAACGATGTCACGACCGGCCCACGAGGCCGACTGAACCAGCCCGGCCCGGGGTCGCGACAGGGCAACTGCAGAGAATGTGAGAAGGAAGACTGGGGACGTGGCAATCTGGCTCAATCAGGCATCGGGAGATTTCGAGGCACGTTTTGCCGCCTTCCTGACGACCAAGCGCGAAGTGTCCGACGACGTCAATGACGCCGTTCGCAAGATCATCGACGATGTGCGCGCCCGCGGCGACGCAGCGCTTGCTGACTATTCGAAACGTTTCGACGGCATTGATTTTGCCGAAGTCTCCATGCGTGTGACGGAGGCGGAGATCGACGCTGCCGTGGCCGCGACTTCATCCGAACTAATGGACGCGCTAAACCTCGCTGCTGAGCGCATCGAGCGCCACCATGCGCGCCAGATGCCGAAGGATGATATCTACGAAGACGCGATTGGCGTCGGCCTTGGCTCGCGCTGGACGGCGATCGACGCCGTCGGTCTCTATGTGCCGGGCGGCACGGCGAGCTATCCGAGTTCGGTGCTGATGAACGCGCTCCCGGCCAAGGTCGCAGGTGTTCCGCGCGTCGTCATGGTCGTTCCGGCAACCGGCGGTGCCATTAATCCGACGGTGCTGGCGGCAGCGAAGATAGCCGGCGTCACCGAGATCTACCGGCTGGGCGGCGCCCAGGCGGTGGCAGCCCTCGCTTATGGCACTGAGACCGTCGCGCCCGTCGCGAAGATTGTCGGCCCGGGAAATGCCTATGTCGCGGCTGCCAAGCGTCAGGTCTTCGGCACTGTGGGCATCGACATGATCGCCGGCCCGTCGGAAGTGCTTGTGATTGCCGACAAGGACAATGATCCAGATTGGCTGGCGGCTGATCTTCTAGCCCAGGCTGAACACGATCCCGGTGCCCAGTCGATTGTGATCACCGACGACGAGACCCTCGGCAAAGCGGTCGAAGCCGCTGTCGAGCGTCAGTTGAAGACCCTGCCGCGTGCTGAAACGGCCTCAGCCAGCTGGCGCGATTACGGCGCCATCATTCTGGTCGACCGGCTGAATGATTCCATCCCGCTTGCCAACCGGATTGCTGCCGAACATCTCGAACTCGCGGTCGACGATCCCGAGCCGCTGATCTCTGGCATCCGCAATGCAGGCGCCATCTTCGTCGGGCGCCATACGCCCGAGGTTATCGGCGATTATGTCGGTGGCTCGAACCACGTGCTTCCAACCGCACGCTCGGCCAGATTCTCCTCGGGACTGGGTGTGCTGGATTATGTCAAGCGCACCTCTATCCTGAGGCTCGGTCCGGACCATTTGCGCGAGCTCGGCCCCGCAGCCATCGCGCTCGCGAAGTCAGAGGGGCTTGAGGCCCATGCCCGCTCCGTCGCCATTCGCCTCAATCTCGGGGACTAGAGAATGGCGGCGGGCGACTTCCGGCTCTCAGATGTCGTGCTGGACGAGACCATCGGGCGCTCGACGCCTGATGTCGAGCACGAACGGGCGGTCGCCATCTTCGATCTGATCGAGGAAAACTCGTTCGAACCCGTCGGCCATGCCGGCGGCCCCTATAAACTGTTCCTGTCCCTGGTCGATCGCAAGCTCGTCTTTTCCATCAAGACGGAGGCGGGCGAGGACGTCGCCGTCCATATCCTGTCGCTCACGCCCCTGCAGAGGATCATCAAGGACTACTTCATGATCTGCGAAAGCTATTATGAAGCGATCCGATCCTCGACCCCCTCGCAGATCGAGGCGATCGACATGGGGCGCCGCGGGATTCACAACGACGGGTCGCAAACCCTGATGGACAGGCTTTCAGGCAAGATCAAGCTCGACTTCGATACCGCCCGCCGTCTCTTCACCCTGGTCTGCGTGCTCTATTGGCGGGGTTAGGCAACGTGCACCAGGGCGGGATCGAAAGCCGCCGGACCTCGCGCATGGGCGCGATCCTCTTCATGTGCGGCCAGAACGTGATCCGAAGCCCTATGGCCGAGGCGATCGCCAGGCAGGCGCTACCGCCCGGCACCTGGGTCGCGTCTGCAGGGGTGAAAAAGGGTGAGCGTGATCCCTTTGTCGACGTCGTGCTGGACGAAATCGGCCTGTCGCTCGGCCGTCGTCTCCCCCAGACATTGGAAGACATGGCGGATGATTACTTCGATCTCGTCATCACCCTGACACCCGAGGCCCATCACGCAGCGCTGGAACTCACCCGCTCCTCTGCCGTCGAAGTGGAATACTGGCCGATGCCGGATCCGACGGTCGAAACCGGCAGCCGGGAGCAGCGGCTTGCCGCCTACCGCGACGTGCGCGATCGCCTGACCCGGCTGATTCAGGAACGGCTGGTACTGACGCCGGAATAGGGGTGTTTTCGCCCCTCTTGAAACAATTTCCGAAAGCCGAATCTACAAGGTTCACAAATGCCGGGCGATTGTGTAGTTTCCGCCCACATTTTGAGGGGCCCTCCGCGCGCCCCGTTTAAAACCCCAGGAAAGACAACCACTCTATGGCTAAAGAAGAAGTCCTCGAATTCCCCGGTGTCGTCACCGAATTGCTGCCCAACGCCACCTTCCGCGTCAAGCTGGAAAACGAACACGAGATCATCGCACACACCGCTGGCCGCATGCGCAAGAACCGCATCCGCGTTCTCGCCGGTGACAAGGTCCTGGTCGAGATGACCCCATACGACCTGACCAAGGGCCGTATCACCTACCGCTTCAAGTAAGCACCGCCGAGCGGCCGCGAGGGGTCATGGAACTGAGACAGAAGCTGATCTTGGCCTCCGGGTCGCCGCGCCGTGTCGATCTGCTCAAGCAGGCTGGCATCGAGCCCGCGCGCCTGATGCCGATGGACCTCGACGAAACGCCGAAGAAATCCGAGCATCCGCGTTCGCTTGCCAGAAGACTTTCCGCCGACAAGGCGAAAGCCGCTTACCAGCAGATCCGGAAGGATCTCGCCTGGAACAACAGCTATGTGCTGGCCGCCGATACGGTCGTTGCCGTCGGTCGTCGCATCCTGCCCAAGGCCGAACTCGTCCAGGAAGCGTCGTCGGCGCTGCATCTCTTGTCCGGCCGCAGCCACTGGGTCTTCACCGGTGTCTGCCTGATCGCCCCTGATGGCACGCTGCGCCAGAAGATCGTCGAAACGAAAGTCCGCTTCAAGCGTCTCTCGGGCTATGACATCGAGTGCTACCTCGCATCAGGTGAATGGCGCGGCAAGGCCGGGGCCTACGGCATCCAGGGCATCGCCGGTAGCTTCGTCCAGAAACTCGTCGGCTCCTACACCAATGTCGTCGGTCTGCCGCTCTTCGAGACGCTGCAGATGCTTCAGGGCGAAGGCTACGACGTCCATACCGGCTGGACGGAGGGCTGACGGATGCATGACGACCAGAACCCGCGGGTGGCCAAGGTGGAGCCGCTGCGTAAAGCGCTGCCTTGCCCTGAGTGCAAACGTCCCTCGACACGGGAAAATTATCCCTTTTGCTCAGACCGCTGCCGCAACCTCGATCTCTCCCGCTGGCTGAACGGCGCTTATGCCATCCCGGTGGCCGACGACGAATCCAAGGCCGACGATGAGGGCTACAACTGAAGGCCCTTGCCGGCTTGGCGACTGCCACGCGATCCTGTTGTTCGGATTGGCTTTTCCGCGATTTTCACATCTTCTTCAAAAAAGTGCCGCAAGCGGCTGGACATGGCCGAACAAGATGTTATAACCCCGCTCGCTCCCGGGGACATACCCCGGCGGTTTCGAAAGAAATCGGCAGGCTTCAAGCTGAAGCCGAGATGCCCGGATAGCTCAGTTGGTAGAGCAGCGGATTGAAAATCCGCGTGTCGGTGGTTCAAATCCGCCTCCGGGCACCATTCTAAGCCCTTATTGCGCCTTGCTTTTTCCATTTTTCCAGCCGTATAAGCGTGTTGCGGTTTGACAGAATTATTTGTCGAGTTTGACAAGTTTGGTTTTCCGTTTGTTCAATTCGACCTCAAAATCAGCAACAGCACTTTGCGTCTGTCGCGAGCGATCGGCCCTTCGTGAATAATGTTTCGCCATCGCTTCGGTAGCGTGCCCGAGAACAAGAGCAATTGTGCCGTTGTCTTTTTCCATCTCGGCAAGGATCGTTCCCACAGTATGACGGAGACCCTTGAGGGTGAGGCCAGGCTGTACAGCGCCGCTTTTTTCTAGCTTCTTTTTCAACTTGTCCCAGTTGGTGCTGAAGCCATTATAGGTCCAAGGCTTCCCGCGGCTGTTTGCGCACAACGTTATCGCATCATGTTTCGGCGCAGTCGCTAACGCTGCTCGTACCGGCTCGAAGAGGGGCAAATAAACAGGTTGGCCCGTTTTGTGACGGCGTGTGTCGATACCGGCCGAGGAAACGGCTGTCCGAGGGAGCTGTAATGCGTCTTGGGGGTCGAGGCCGTAGAACATCATGAGGCTGATTGGTAAAACCATCTGCGGTGGCAGGGAGGCTAAGACTGTTTCACGCTCATGGTCCGTCCAAGGTCGATTCGCATCCGCGAGATTCTTGGGACGTTCTGCGACGCTGACAGCTTCGACGGGGTTCTCTTTTACGTAATCATATTCAAGACCCCAGTTGAAAAGGAGCGACAGAACAGACCGAACGTAGTTGGCGAATCGGAACCCCTTTTTCAGTTCCGCACGATCGCGAATTTTCGCCACGAAGCTTCGCGTAAACTTCTCAAGGGGAGTATCATCGATCGGCTGCAACCAGTCGAACACCCGCTGATAATCGGCTCGGGTACGTTCCGCGCGCTTCTTGAATTTAGGGCTAGCGCGGTATTTTTTTATCAGCATCCCAAGCGTGCCGGGTCTGGTCTCACGCACCTTGTGGAGTTCATTTATTCGATGCACTTCCATATCGAACGCGAGGGAATACGGCTCGAACTTGGTGCAATCGATTTTCTCGCGACTTTGCCGATGGTAGGCACGCCATTCGAAAGGCGGCTTTTTATCCCGGAAGATTTGCCAGCCCTTATACTTGTTTACCCTCTTCTCGCGATCCGCACTCATCCGAGCCGCCCGAGAATGTCCTCATCGTTACCAGGTGCGCCGGATTTCAGGCTGTCCACCCATGCGTCAAGGTCGCGCATATCGTAGAGGTTGGAACCGTCTGGCATCGCCACTGGTTGCACTGAGCAGACGCCAGGGAAGCGCTTCGTCGGAAGCCCGACATATTCGCTGGCCTCTCGTGCCGATAACATGCGGCGGGGCGAAACTTTGATGTTGAGTGTTGCGCTTGCCATCAGTCCGAAACCTCGTTCTGTGTCGCGGGACGCGGGTTCCAACCTTCGATTTGACGGACTTCGTCAGTATCGAGAACCCCGGTATCAATTGCAATCTTGTGGGCATTCCAACGGGTCTCAGGATCACCACGCAGGAAGCCCGAGAGGTCCATTTCAATTTCGTATGCACTGGACGACGGGAAAACCGATCGAGCGAATTCGGCCTCGATCTTTCTCGCCCATGGGGAAAGACAGAACGTTGCGAACCACAGGCCCGCTTGGGCCGCGTTCGTAAAGGTATTGTTCTCGTAGCTCTGCACGATCGGCGGCGGAACCTGGAACAGACGACAAATTTCGATGACGCCGAAACGACGTGTTTCGAGCAATTCGGCATCTTCAGGCGAAATCTGTGCAGCCTTCCACTTCAATCCTTCTTCGAGGATCGGAGTTTTCCCCGCGTTGTTTGCGCCACTGTAGCGATTTGCCCAACTCTCCCCGAGTCGCTTGGCAACCTCCGCTGAAAGTTTCTCGTCTGTTTCCAAAACCCCGCTCGGGCTCGCACCGTTGCGCAAGAAAGCCGCCGCATGCTCGTTAGCTGCGTGAACACTGTTGACCGAATCTGCAGCCCGTGAAAGCCGCGAACGTCCAACCTTGCCGTCATCGGTTCGGTCGCGAAGGTGAATAACCTCCCCCTCAAGATAACGTCGTGTGCCGCGCTGGTCGGAAACGTCATAAGCCAGCCGACCGCTTTGCAGCTCGGAAATAGAAACCATGTTCCAAGGGATGTAGCGAAGGCCGCTCAATTGACCGTTGCTACCGTTTTCGATGACGGCGACACCATTCCCGCTCAACAGAGTTCCGGCAACAAGATGTTCGACAAAATCGGGCCAACTCATCTGATCGTTGGCACCACTACGCACCAGGCGGGCGAGAGGATGTGAAGGAACTTCGGCGCGGTTACCGTTGGTATCACGACGATAGACGATCACTGGCACGTAGGCGAGCGCCGTCGAAATGGCATTCACACAGGCAAGAACGGCAGAGAGATTTTCGGCCGCACGCGGTGACAACGAAGAGAAGCCGCCTCGGATCCCGAACCATTCAGCCAGGTAAGGGTCATCAGACTTAATTGCCTGTGAGGCACCTACACCCGGAGGCAAACCGAGCGAACGTGTCTCACGGCCAAGAATACGCTTAATCAAACCCATGGCGTGCTCCTGCCAAAATCAACATTCTTCGACGGCGCTCGAAATCCGATTCACCACGAGAACGAAGGGCGATTTCTGTATCGGGATATGCCGGCCAAGCACTGACGATTGAAATTTCTTTCAGGTCCACGGTGTGGAGGGTGCGCTTTTCACCCGACCATGTCTCGCCACCTTTGGGGACAACAAACCCGAACGACATGCCGCCGAGGTCACGACGTTCGGCAAGCGCGAGAACGTCACGTCCTGCAGATGTGTCGGGAAGATCGAGGCTAAATGCGAGACCCCGAGAATCTTCCGTCAGGCGCAAGGTGCCAGACTTTGTACGCCCGAGAACCCTACTCGCATCATGATCAAGCAGAGCGAGAACGTCACCAGTCAGGGCGGTGCGAAAAGCGCCGGGGGCAATCACTTCAGTGAACCCACCGATCCGCGCTTCTGTGCCAAACGTTGCGGCGTAACCTTCTAGCCGCCGCCCGTTGGTGCGTAGTTCGGTGAATGTTCGCCGTTCGATGTTGCCCCCGGTCATGATCAGATTTCCGCGTAGGAAAAAGCTTCGGAATGTCTGATGCCCGTATCGGCATCAAGGAAGGCATGAAGGAGTGCACCGCCATTCGAAGCGACGTCGGGATGATACGGGTTCAACAGAAGGTCAACCGCCGACCAGTACCCGATATAGAGCTCGCCCCACTGCCCATACACCAGCGCCGACTTGTTGCCGCCTGTTCCGATGTTGGTCGGAACCTGAGTCGTAACTTCCGCCCGCGTGTTGTGGAACAGTTCGGATACAGGCATGATATGACCATCGCCGTCCTTGAGCTTCCGAACCATCTTCATAACAGTCGGGTTCGTGAGGAATGCCGCCGTGCCGGTGACGTCATCCAGTTCAAGTTCAGAAATCAGGTTAGCCGTAGTGTCCGAGAATGCGGTTTCCGTGGTCACCTTCGACACGTTCGCAGTGTTCAGGATCCCGATCGGCGCGGTTACACCATTGCCGTCGATTGCTGCGGCGTCGAGCTTCTGAGCAAGCAGGAAACCCAAGTCACGACGAAGAATGCTTTCGATAGCAACGCTGCTCTGAATCAGCAGACGGCGCGACATGCGATATTCGCCAGCCACCGTTTTCGGGCTCATCGAAACCCGGCCAAACGTTGCGGCCGACCTGGTGACGTCTTGATTTTCGCCTATCCAATTGGCCGAACCACTGGAAAGCAAATTCGGCAGATCGAGGTCGCCGACAAGACCGCGAAGGACGGTCGCCCCCATGGCTTCAACCTTCAGAGCGGGGCGGAAACGGTCGGCGAGCGGACCAAGGTCGGTCTTGACGGTATAGCCGCCCGACGGGTCGGAAGCGACCATTTGGCCGGCACGCTGTTCGGCCGATCCGAGGAAGATTTCAGACGGCACGGCGAGATGAATGCCAGCACCCGAACGGCTTTCACGGCCCCGCTTCATTTCCTGGTCGATCTCAGCTTCACGACCTTCCAGGCGACCATTCATCGCGCCAAGAATGGCCTTGCCAAGATCGTAGTGACGCACTTCGTCAGAGAACTTCGTGTCACCGCTGAGAGGCCGGCCGACTTCCACACGTTCGAAAGCATCGATCTTCTTCGCACGGTCAATCTGAGCGTCGATCGAACGAAGTTCGGTTTCCGCCGTGTTGAACGCTTCAGAATTGTTGGCTTCGTGTGCGTCGGTCATGGTCTTCAGCGCGGTGTTGCGCTTTTCGATTAGGTCTTTGAGCTTGAGTGTCATGGTAATTGTCCATCTATGGGCCGTTGCCCGGTTACAGAAGAAACGGCAAGAACTTTGTCAGGCGTTGAGATTACGTCGAAACACGGGGAGATAATGGACACCCCGACGCTTCATTTCTTCTTCGGCAAGATCGGCCATGGCGCGTGTCAACTGTGCAAACCAAGCAAGTTGAGCGTGGGACAGTTGGTCCAGCTTGCCGCCCGTGACATGCTCAAGGGCTTCTGATGCTTCGTTCTGGATTGCAGAGGTCATTCGCCGCCTCCTAGTTCTTCAGCAACGCGACGGGCGATCGTTTCGCGAATCTGTTTGATGTCGAAGTGCTGCACGTCTTCGACGGGGTAACCGGCAAACCTGGCCTCTAGGATCTCTTCAGATTTGAAAATGTCCTTGAAAATCCAAACATTTCGATTGCCGGGCATAGCAGTTTCAACGATCGAAATGTACCGCGCATCCGGGTATGAACGCGCCTTCTCGGACACCCAACAGGCAAGTTGACCGGCCATTTTCGCATGAACTTTTCTGTCGAGAAGTTTTCTGAACAGATAAAGCGTTAGCAGATCATGTTCGCTGAACTCTCGCGACCGACCTCTGATCGTTTTCGGAAGACAGGGCATGCGACCGGCAGAGACGTTCTCGTTAAGGCGGTCGGGATCGATCCCAACCACACGGCACGCCTGGTTTGTGTTAAGAATAAGGTTATTCATCGTGGAGCCTCGTTTCGAAGTGAAATTGCCATGCAGTAGAAGAAAACGCAAGAACTTTATGGAGGGGCGATGACCGTGTCAGTGGACGAAATTCGCCAAGCCATGAAAACCCTCGCTAGAGCCATTAAAACCCAACCGTACGGTGAGCAACTTTGGCCCATCTTCGAGAGACTTGAGCGCGAGTTAAAGGCTGCAGAAGACAAAGAAGCACGCTTGAAAACAGCCTTGGAATACGAGCCGAAAAACTGAAGCGCCTTCACAGGAACCTCTCTTTGGTGTCCGTCATCAGCTTCGGCATTTCGCCCTTAACCCGCTCGAACGCACTTTTACTCGCAACGCTGACAATCGTCCCACTAGCAGTCCGAATCCGCTGATCAGCAATTGACGCCATTCGGCCCGAGTCATCGATCAAGACGATTTCGACTTCGTCACGACTTGATTTCTTCGCCATCTCCGAAGCGCTCGGGCTGTTGATCTGGACAGGAACCTTGCCACCGGCCGGAAGCGGAATAACCGCTTCCTGACCGTGCACGACGCCGACCGCCTGCCCGCGCCGACCACCTGTGTTCGGTGTGCCGGATGCGAACCCGAAAATCTTCCCTATGCCACCGAGAATAGCGCTGAAGATGCCTTTTCCGCCACCGCCGCCCATCGCTCCGGCACCAGAACCAAACGAGCCCAAAAGGGCGTTCGTGCCCATATCGAGCAGCTTATCAGCGAGCTTGTTCAAGGCATTCGACAACGCTTCAGCGCCCGACTTCCCTGCCTTCAGATCAGACAGGAAACCCTTGAAAACGTCCTTTTCTAGGTTCGCCCATTCTTCGGCGTTCTTCTGGATATTCTTCTGTTCTTCAGAGAGTCGTTTTGCTTCCGACGAGGCTTCAGCGTAACCGGTCGCCAAAGCCGAAATCTGTTCACGCAACTGCGGTGTGATTTCCATCCCGGCACGTTGCGCGTCAGCAAGTAACTTCTGTTCGGCCTGCGCTTTTTCCATCGCGAAACCGTAATCTTTCACAAGGGGATTGATTGCCGCCTGTGCAGCCGTCGATTCACGAAGCGCGGCAGTCCGTTCCCGGATCCCTGCAACTTCATCCTTGAAGGCATTAGCACCGCGTCCGCCGCCCCCGGTCTTCTTCGGCGTGTAACCATCGGGCAAACCGGTCAGCTCGATCTTGGGGCGTTCTGTCGGTGTCGGTGCGTTGCCGAACGGCTGGAAATCTTCACCGGAATAAAGCTTGCCGCCTTCCGAGAACAGCGGTGACAACGACCCGAGCGGCGGGCCATTCTTGCCCACGGTCAACGCGTTCAGTGACTCTTGGTCAAAAATTCGCGCCTGGGTAATTGCGCCCGCGATGGTCTGAGACAAATTGGCAAAAGCTGCGGCAAAATCGTTCAATGCCGGAATGCCAGAACTACCGATAGCCGCCGCCATTGCATCTTGAATTTCTGTGAAGTCTGCCTGCGTGGCGGTACCGTCGGCGACCTTCGCTCGAAGATTCTGAAACGCCTGATTCAGGTCGTTGATGATTTCTGTTTCTTCACCGGCCGATGCGAGCTGACTTTTCAGATCCGTGAAAGCAACATTGACCGCCTCAATCTCTGCACGGGCCAGCGTCCATTGTTTGTCGGCCAACGTTCTCGACGCCTGCAACAGGTCAGCCGCATTTTTCGCGGTCGCCAGAGCGGCAACATAAGCCTGAAGCGCGGGCACAGCGTCGCCCCACGTCTTCGCGACACTCTCGATAAGTTTCGCCTGTTCCTCAACTACCTTGTTCGCCTCTTCCCCCCCGCTTGTCAGGCTAGAAAAGTATTGAACGGCATAACCACCCGCGCCAATAATGGCGAAGGTCAGCAAAGAAAACGGGTTCAGGACGGACGTCACCGCACCCGCCAAGATCGAACCGAAACCGCGAATTGACGTGCCGGTTTGGTTGAACAATTGCGAAATCTGCGTGCCTTGCTGCAGCATAACCAGAAATGGCGACTGACCACCGGCAAGAGACACCCCGATATCGTTAAACTGGGCGGCTAGATTTGCCGTCGCGAACGACGCATTCCTGACAGCGCCGGTTGCAGCGGTGGCACCCCTGCTCACACCGTTAAATGCCGCTCCCGCCCCTTTGCTGATGTTCTGATTTGCCGCCGCAAAATCATTTTCCATCTTCTGTGCAGACTTCGCGGCGTCCTTCACGAGTTTTGCAAGTTCTCGCTCCATCCGCGCTTGTGTCACGCCGATTTGGACAAGTAGACCGCCGCTATCTGCCGATTCAGCCATTTTTCGTTCTCTCCAAATGCTCGTGGTAGTCCTTCAGCTCGTTCTCCAAGATGTCACGCCACTCTTCTGATCCTTTGAGCAGCGCGATAACGAAAGAAGCACCCGTGAAAACGTCATACCGGCGCAAATCTTCACCCACGAGGGAAGCGCCGGGGCTTTTGTCAAAACCGGCCATCATGGCGCGGAATGACGTTTCCAACGGTGAATAGGTCTGATCGTTGCTCATCAATGCGCCCATACGTCTTGCTGGTCTGCAAAATCCAAAAGTTCGGCTTTAATCGTTTCCGCTAACTCTGGTTTATCGCCGAGAAGGTTCATCGCGACGGCTGCACTAGCGAACCAATTGTATCGCAGGGTGCGGAGCTGTGCGACGGACAAGCTTTCTCCTGCAAACATCGCACAAACGAAGTTTTGAAACTCATTCTCGATCGGGGTGTAGCTGGTATCGGTTTTCATGATCACCTCCGTTGATGTGACACAGTGGTATCACGGTACTAGAAGAAACCGCAACTACTTTTTTCCTCACTTTATCCCCGCATCACTGCATTTTATTCGTTTCGTATCCGAACCGATTTTGTCCCGACGGTGCATCAGTGAAAAAGTGCTTGGGGGGCCGGTCCGCAGCATTCAGGGCTGTAGCGATTCCCCAAGTGGTCAATGACGTTTCAATGACGTTTCAATGACGAGCTCAAGTCGAAATAGATCAACTAAATCAATGACATGACGAGAATGGCGCGTTTTGCCCACATCTCCAGACATAATGAAGCAAACAAACCATTCTTTTTTATTCTCTCTGCATAAGAGTTGGAATAAGTCGTCACACTCGTCATGAATGATAATTAACTGTTTAAATACAAAGGCTTAAGCATGACGATTTGAATTTTAAAGTCGTCATGGGTCGTCATGGGTCGTCATGGATCACTCGAAAATAAACCCGCTACGAGGGCGGGTCATTATAGTTGAATGATGATTGTTCAATCAGACGGGCATTCCGCGAATTGATAGACCGGTTATGACACGCTCATGCATAGTACGTGACCGACCGTAGCCCAACGCCTCAAGCCTGTTCCCGAACTGCAGCAGACCAAGGATGTTTCTGACACCATTCGACTCGGCCCATCCTCGATACACCCCGTAAAGCATCGTTGTGCCGACCGACGCACCCGGCTTCGGCTCGCACCTATCGTCCACGAACTGAGCGACCTGATCCGCTTCGACCTGCCACTTCCTTTTTGCTTCGAGCGAAGAGACAGGCACGGTGAAGCCGTTACGGACGACAACAGCGGCGTATGCCCCAAGGACGTGGTTAAGGATGCCCGGTAGTTCGGCCCGGAGCTTCTGCTTAAGGTTAGGATCCTGTTCGGAAGGTGCAAAGACTCGGTTGAATTTAATCACCAGGGCGCGCCGAAAGAAGGCGTCGGAATAGTCTCGTGTGTGTGGGACGAAGTTAGTTCCAAACCAGCACGTTGCAAAAGGACGCATAACGAAAGGGTCTTTGCCCTTGTGCTCTACCGTCGCCGCTTCACCACTGGTTATGGCCTTCAGTTCGGCGTCCGCGATCGTCTCACCTTGTTTCAATTCGCTGATGATGTTCGCTAGCTTCTGGTCGAGATGGCCTCGCTGAAAACGGTTGTCGAAATTGGACGGCTGGACACCCGCGACATTCTCTTTGCCTAGAAGCGCCTCAAGGGTTGCCAGCAGAACAGATTTACCGTTCGCGCCAGCACCAATCAGCAACGCGAATTTCTCTCGGTTTGCATGGCTCATGAGCGAATAGCCCATCATTTCCAAGACCACTCGAATTTTGTCGTCTCGGTCCTGATCGTCTCGAAAGACATCCATCAAAAACCGCTCGAAGAGGGGTGCACGTGCCGTTGGATCGAAGGCAACAGGGATTTGAGTTGTTCTATACAATTCGCGCCGATGCGGATTCAGCACCCATTGCCCATTTACGAATTCGAGTTCGCCATTTGTGCAATTGACCGTTTCGGAATTGCCAAGATTGAATTCATGATCCGGTCGAAAAATCTCAGTCTTCATCACATCGGTGACGCCACTGATACGAGGTGCGGTGACGGTGAAGCCGTCGGCCGCAAGCGTCGCCTGGACATGCTTCTTTAACTCTCGATCGTCCGCACGCTTCCAGACCCCGTGAGAGAATTTCCAACTGAATTGACCGACATGAATAATGTTCTCGGGGCCAATTTTTGAAATGGCTTTGCGAGCAAATTCCAAATGGTCCGGTTCGCTTTCCTCGGATCCCGCCTGCTTTTTCAGGTCCGCCATTGTCAGGCCGGTGTTTGCCTTGAGCTGTGAAAGCACCGTTGCTTTTTCAACAGCTCCGAGCTTTGCCGCTTCACCACACAGACGCTTGATCGCTTCGACATCGGCGGGCGAAATGTCTCTCGCTTCTGTCATCACCTGATTGAACGTCGTGCCCACAGGGGCGACGGCAGGGTGACGCGAATAGACATTGCGGGTGGACTGCACGGCTTTGCTGATCGTCACCGAACAATAGTCGGCACGTTCCCACTTATCGCGCATCAGACCAGAACGACGAAACAGCCGGTCCATTCGAGCCGGGTTCTTGCCTGTCCAGAAAGCGAGGGCGTTGCAAAGCGCCTGGTCGGCGCTGGAATGATCGAACGGCTTTCCGCTCGTTGACGGATAGACACGCCCCAAGACATCCACACGGGCTTGCCATAGGTCGGTGAACGATGCCGCGTCGCCGAACGCTGCCGCGATGCTACCACGGGCTGACAGCATCAGGGCGATAAGCTCATCATCATCCGTCGGCCCCGACCATGCCGGATCGGCGACGTCAACCAACGGTGTGCTGTCGGTCGGATCGGTCGAGACTGGCACGATCGAAGCAAGCAAAGGCGTCCAATCGAGATCGGGATTCAAGCCATTGTTGTTCGGCCCGAGAGCGATAAAACGCTTATCGGTGTAGACCTCAATTTTAAGACCCGAAGGCAACACGAACTTTTTCCGCCTCGGGCCGAGAGCAAGAATGTCAGCACGGCCCCAAATATGAAAGCCGTTTCCCGACACGCTCAGTTCGGAAAATGCGCCGGGAAACATCGCCAACAAATCTAGAGCTCGTTGATCCCAATTGCCGGCCGTGTCTTTCGCGTCATCGACATCGATGCAAAAAAACGGATCGCCATCGGTGAGAACGAAACCCACGGGAAGGCCGGTCGCCCGAGCTTGGTCGTATGTTAACCAGTTCTTGGGGTCGTGAGGGTCGATCGGAATTCGAGACTTCGGATCGGTCGGAATCTTCGTCGGCTTGCCGCCTGGAACAGGTACGGCTTGCCACGTGATGAACTGTTGAAGACCTATCATTTTCCACCCCAAAGGCTTGCGAAGCAGCGGGGCAATGTGGTATTCAAATACCCGCGATCATGTTTATTCCCCCCGTTTTCCTTTCCCGAGGAAGCGGGGGTTTTTCGTTTTGGCGGTCCATCGCGGTTTGACAACGCACGCCTAACACATTGATTTCCAATCGAGTGTTTGACAGGTTTTCCCGCAGAAGCTATTGAAATCGCCGGTACAAACCCGGATTGAAAATCCGCGTGTCGGTGGTTCAAATCCGCCTCCGGGCACCATTTTCTCCTGAGAAAGATATTCGTTCACGGCGGCCTTTCCCGCTGAATTTACCTGTCCTTCTCCGCTCCGTCTCCACCAAGCCCCTTGGCCGCCTCCATGCCGGGCGTTGAGCGGTCCTCCTTCCGCCTGCGACTAACGGAGAATGTACGACTCTCCGCAGATTGGTTACTCCTAGACAATTGTCTATTCCGCCTTGGGACAAGGATGGGCGGGATCGACCTGGAGGAAGCGTCGTCCGCTTGGGCGACGTCACCGTTGCGCGAGATCTGTTCGTTGGAAACGGAACGGGTCGGGCGTTGGGGCAGAATTCACGGAGGAGGAAATAATGGCAACTACGGAAATGAACGTTGGGGATCGTTCGCGCCCCATGACTGCGGAGGAACGAAAGGTCATCATGGCCTCGTCCGCCGGCACAGTCTTCGAATGGTACGATTTCTATCTCTACGGCTCGCTCGCCGCGATCATCGGCGCGCAGTTCTTCACGGCATTTCCGGAAGCCACGCGCAACGTCTTTGCGCTTCTGGCCTTTGCCGCCGGCTTCATCGTGCGCCCCTTCGGCGCGCTGGTCTTTGGTGCGCTGGGCGATCTGATCGGCCGCAAATATACCTTCCTTATGACGATCTTGATCATGGGCGGTTCGACATTCCTCGTTGGCATGCTTCCGGGCTACAGTTCCTGGGGAGCCGCAGCGCCGATCATCCTGATCGTCCTGCGTATGTTGCAGGGCTTGGCGCTCGGTGGTGAATACGGTGGTGCCGCCGTCTATGTGGCCGAACATGCGCCGGCCAACCAGCGCGGCTATTTTACCGCCTTCATCCAGACGACGGCAACGCTCGGCCTGCTGCTCTCGCTGGTCGTCATCCTGTCGGTCCAGAGCTATGTCAACAGCCACTGGGATCCGACGCCGGTTCTCGACGCAGCCGGTGCGGCGGTCATGAATCCGGATGGAACGGCCAAGATGATCAAGGCTTTCGATCTCTGGGGATGGCGCATCCCGTTCCTCGGCTCGGTCGTCCTGCTGCTGATCTCGCTCTACATCCGCCTGCAGATGAATGAATCGCCCGCCTTCAAGAAGATGAAGGAAGAGGGTGCCGCCTCGAAGGCACCGCTGCGCGAAGCTTTCGGCACCTGGAAGAACGGCAAAATCGCCCTGATCGCGCTCTTCGGCCTCGTCGCCGGCCAGGCCGTCGTCTGGTATTCGGGCCAGTTCTACGCCCTGTTCTTCCTGCAGAACGTCATCAAGGTCGACAGCTTCACCGCCAACGTTCTCGTGGCATGGTCGCTGATCCTCGGCACCGGTGGCTTCCTGTTCTTCGGCTCGCTCTCCGACCGCATTGGTCGCAAGCCGATCATTCTAGCAGGCTGCCTGATTGCGGCTCTCACCTACAACTTCGTCTTCCCGCTGCTGACCAAGACGGCGAACCCGGCCCTTTACGCCGCTCATCAGACCCCGGTCACGGTGACGGCAGCCCCTGGCGACTGCTCGTTCCAGTTCAACCCGACGGGCACAGCCAAGTTCACCTCGTCCTGCGACATCGCCAAGTCGACGCTCGCCAAGACCTCGGTGAACTACGAAACGATCGAAGATCCGGCAGCAACCGCCGCTCAGGTCAAGGTCGGCGACACGGTCATCGCATCCTATGATGCCTCTGCGCTGACCGGCGACGACGTCAAGGCCGTTCCGGCGGCCTTCACCAAGTCGATCAACGATGCGCTGACGGCTGCCGGCTATCCGCTGGTCGCCGACAACAACCCGACGGTCGCCAAGGCGTCGAACTTCTTCGACATCTTCACCGGCCAGAAGATCGGCGTCATCCTGATCTTGACCTATCTCATCATCCTGGTGACCATGGTTTACGGTCCGATTGCCGCCATGCTTGTCGAACTCTACCCGACCCGCATCCGCTATTCCGGCTTGTCGTTGCCCTACCATATCGGCAACGGCTGGTTCGGCGGCCTGCTTCCGGCGACCGCATTCGCGATCTCGGCGCAGACCGGCAACGTCTATGGCGGTCTCTGGTACGCGATCATCATCGCCGGTGCGACCGTCGTCATCGGCGCGCTGCTGGTCCCCGGCAACACGCATAAGAAGGATATCTTCAAGGATTGATCGCCTCGAAGAGAAATGAGTGAGTGGGGACAGGCCGGCTTTGCCGGCCTGTTTCATTTCGGGTTCTGCTCTGCGATCTCCGGACATGCTGCAGACTTGATGCCGGGTGCTAGACGTTCTGACATCCAGACGAACAGTCGGCGCATGCAGGTCTTCAGGGAAGAAAGGGATTCTGATCCCTTTTCAGATAGAGGGCTGTGATTGCGGGAGCCCCGTTCCGACGGCGGGATGAGGCGAGGGACTTGCCTCACCAAATGCATCCTTGTGACGTCTTTCCTGTCAGTGACGTATTTTGCGAGCAATGCTCCAACCCGCGAGCATCACGCCAAGGATCAATCCATTGCTGACGATCCCGAGGCCGATGGCTTCGAAACGGTTGACGGTCGATGCCGCAGCGGTTGTCAGTGGAATGAGGATGGCGATGAAGACCACGCCCATGGCGAGCGGCATCCAGAGGCCCATATTTGCCCTGGTCCGCAATGCGGTCAGCAACAGGAAGAAGATCAACCCGATCCGAAACGGATCCATCAGTTGAGAAAGGACGATGTCCCCCATGGGTGGCCCCTCAGCTATTGTATTCGTTGATCAAGACATACCATTTTCTCGGTCCTGATCCGTGGCAGACTATGGGGTTGGCTGTGATGCGTCTAGACTGGACGGCGGAATAACCTGCCACCGCTTTCAAATACGTAGACGCGACCGCTGTTGTCCTGAAACCCGTTTCCCCGTTCGGTTCAAGCCCGGCCCATCACCTGCACTGTCCGTCCGGCACATCGAGGGTGTAAGATGTCTTGCCCGGTCCATCGGGTAGAACGGGAACGAGGTAAACCTTCAAGTCGCAGTCCTGCGTCCGGATCGTCCATTCTGCGGCACCATCCTTGCGCGTGCCGGTATTGCTGATTGCGCCGATCGGCTGCTGCCGCAGTATGTCCGCCAGTTTCGGATCGCCGAGGATCGTGCCGATCCGCTCAATGCTGTCATAGTAGCCGGATAGCGCTGCCTCGGACGAAGGGCCAAAACCTGTTGCGAAGAGTGCGGCGATCAAGACCAGGCGTTTCATTGGCGTCTCCCGAAATGCGTCAGCAAGGTTCCATGCGTAAGCCCATTTGGCAAGCTGCCTCCTGTCTCTGAAAGACGGCCCGGCTGCGCATTAACCCAGTCCGTAAATATTGGATTCAGCATTTGCACGTAAAGCTTTGTTAGCCATTCCCGGAGTTCCCGGGCGTATCCTCCTGCGCCCGGCCAACCTGCGAGTCACTGTATCATGCGTTTCAAGGCTCTTCCGTCGCTCCTCGCCCTTTCGCTGGTTCTGTCCGGCTGCACGGCGCGGACCAGCCCTGTCGATGCCTTGCGGCTGAAGCCCCAGCCGGCAGCCCAAGTCGCGCAAGCCCCGGCGCCTGTGCCGGCTGTCGCTGTAGACGAGCAGACGGGCGCGATTGCGTCTCCTAGCCCCGAAGCATTGGCCTGGGCCGGTGACACGCCAAGCCAGGCGCATTTCGAAGCGCCGCCCGTGACGGCCGGGATGACGGTTCCCGACCAGCGTCCTGTTGCCATGTTGATGCCGCCGGTTCCGCCGGCTTCCTCCCTGCCGCCCACCCTGGCGCCGGATGAAGAGCAGGCGCCGAGTGCGGGTAGCCGCCATCGGGTCTACAGCCAGCGTTTCCGCGACGCCAAGCCGATGAACTTCGGCAAGTTCAAGCCGAAGCATCACGCCGTGCACGGCGTCGACGTGTCCCGTTGGCAGGGCGATATCGATTGGGTGAAGCTGAGGAGCCAGGGGGCCAACTTCGCCTATATCAAGGCGACGGACGGAGGCGACCACACCGATCCCATGTTCCGCACCAATTGGCGTAAGGCAAAGGAAGCGGGCCTGAAGCGCGGCGCCTATCACTTCTTCTACTGGTGTCGCGTGGCGAGCGAACAGGCTGACTGGTTCATCCGCAACGTCCCGCGCGATCCAGACGCACTCCCGCCGGTGATCGACGTCGAATACAACGGCGAGTCGAGCTGCCGCTTCCGCCTGTCGCCAGAAAAGGCGCGGGAAAAGATGCAGGTCTTCATGGACCGCTTGGAGCGCCATTACGGCAAGCGCCCCGTCATCTATACAGCCCCGGACTTCTACAAGGACAATCTGGACGGCTATTTCCTTGACTATCCCTTCTGGCTGCGCTCGGTCGCCGCCCATCCGTCAAAGACCTATCCGGGCCGCAAATGGGTGTTCTGGCAATACTCCGGTTCAGGCCTGTCCCAGGGGGTGAACGGCAAGATCGACCTGAACGTCTTCCGTGGTTCGGTCGCAGACTGGCAGAATTGGGTGTCCGGCTCGAAGAGTTGGAACAGAGTGGCTGGTCTCCGTTAAGCCACTCTGACGGCTTCGCTTTCCACGGTGCTAAATGCCGACGCCCGGTTCAACCACCGGAGGGTCCGGATTTTCGTCTGGATTGGGGGTTGGCCACTCGTCCGGCAGCAGATCCGGCGCCGGCTCCTCGATCTCCGGTGCCCAGGTCGGTGCGGGCATCGGCGGCTGTTCAGTGGGGGGCGTCTGGCCTGGCGTGATGCCATCGACAATAGACATGACTGGTCTCCTTTCATGCTCTCGCGCAATGCATTTCATCCGCGATGAACAGGACAATCCTTGCGGGTGAGCGAAGGTTCCTTTCCTCTCGCGACCATTGGTTTTGGTCTCATCCGGAACCTTTCCTGCAACCTGCCGTTCGGTGCATTCAACTCGGCACAGAAGGTGGATGCGATGGACGCAATGGAGCAAAGAGGCTCTCGGCACACGGGCAAGGGCGCAGACCGGGAATACCGGGTGTTTCCAAAATCCTGGGGCGCAGAATATACCGCTGCGGGTGAAGTCCGTTTCCGCCTATGGGCGCCGTCGCTGGAAAAGCTGACGCTCCGTCTGGACGGTGAAGATGTCGCCATGTCGCCCGCTGCAGACGGCTGGTTTGAATTCCTGTCAACCAATGTCGCGCCCGGGACGCCTTACGCCTTCGTTCTGCCCGACGGGCTTGTGGTTCCGGATCCGGCAGGTCGGGCCCTGAAATCGGATGTTCACGGCCCCTCACTGATCGTCGACCCCACCGCCTATCGTTGGCGCAACACCGAGTGGAGCGGCCGCCCCTGGAGCGAGGCGGTTATTTACGAGCTGCATGTCGGGACTTTCACCGAAGAAGGCACTTTTGCGGCCGCCGCAGAAAAGCTGGAGGAATTGGCGGCGATTGGCATCACGGTGGTGGAGATGATGCCCATTGCGGCTTTCGGTGGCGAACGCGGTTGGGGCTATGATGGTGTGCTCTTCTATACGCCGCATCCTGCCTATGGTACCCCGGATGACCTGAAGGCTTTCGTCGATCGTGCCCATGATCTGGGCCTCATGGTGATGCTCGACGTCGTCTACAATCACTTCGGCATCGACGGAAATTATCTCTCCGTCTACGCGCCGGAAGTAATGCATACGGAGGGAACGCCTTGGGGCCCGACCATCGATTTTGGCCGCAGGCCCTGCCGAGACTTCGTCATTGAGAACGCGCTTTACTGGCTTGAAGAGTTCAATCTCGACGGCCTGCGTTTTGATGCCGCCGATCAGATCAAGGATGAGACGTCAAAAATCCACATTCTCGAAGAACTCGCCCTTGTCGCGCGCGAGACCTTCATTGGCCGACACGTCCATCTCGTCTTGGAAGACGGGCGTGGCCTGACCCGATTCCATGAGCGCAAGGAAGACAACGCCGTACGCCTCTATGACGGCGTCTGGAACGATGGCTATCACCACCTGGTCCACGCCTGGGCAACGGGTGAGCATGTAGGTCATTTCAAGCCGTTCGCACATGATTTCTGGCGGCGGATCGGCAGGAGCCTCGCAACCGGTTTTGTCCTCCAGGGGGAGACCATCGAAGGGGAAGGCGACAAGATCTTTGGGGAGCCGAGCGGTCATCTGCCGCCTGTGACGTTCGTCAACTTCTTGCAGAACCATGATCAGGTCGGCAACCGCGCTCGCGGTGATCGGCTCTGGACCCAGATCGATGATGATATTCGAAATCGGCTCATGGCCATGCTTCTGCTCTCCCCGCAGATACCGCTGGTGTTCATGGGCGATGAATTCGCCAGCCACTCCCGCTTCTATTTCTTCAGCGACTATCCGAAGGAGCTGCAGCAGAACACCCCGGAGGATCGGCTGAAACAGGCGCGCGATTTTGGCTCCGGTGACGATGTGACCTTGGATGAAGTCACCGATCCCAATGACCCCGAGACCTTCCGGATGTCGAAGATGAACTGGGAGGAGGCGCGGTCTCAGCGGCCACGGGAGGCACGCGATTTTTTTGCCGAGCTGTTGGGAAAACGCCGCGAACATCTGGTGCCGCTGCTGATCGATATCGGTGGGGGTGTCGGTCATGTACTGCAGGCGGAGGACGGGATCCTCGCGATCGACTGGCAGCTGGGAGAAGTTCGCTGGCAGTTTCGTGCCAACTTCACCGATGCCTCCGTCATGGTGCCTCCGGTCAGAGGGAAAACGGTTCATGTGTCTTCCGCCTCCGCCGAAAGCGATATGCGCGACCTTGGAGAACTGGCGGCGCAAAGCCTGATTTTCGTCCAGGGCTGAGGCCTGATCTTTTTTGGGCCTGCTCGGGAACCAAACGCCCTAAGCACCGTTTGGGATGAGATCAGGAGGAGTGCGGCCATGAGTGAGACCTATTGCGACATCATCCCCCATGCTGACGGCTGGGCCTATGTTCTTGAGGGACGGCAGTCCGCCGTCTATCCAAGCTACAGGCTGGCGGCGGAAGCCGCGCGGACCTGCTCGGAGCAGGTAGCCGGCAACAGGCGCAAGTTTGTCCTGCGCCAGCAAGATCTGCGCGGGCGCATGCTTGAAGTTCAGGGACGCTCGGACGTCTGGTCCCCAGCCGGACTTGCGTCATCGATGCAGGTCAGTGGAGCAGGGCAGGCCTAGACCTGCCGCTCCAGAAACTGCCAAGCGCGTGGGATCAGATACCCAAAGTCATTTAGAAGTATATGGGCGGCGGCGCTGGGCGTCGTCGCCTTTGCTCAGGTGCGGCCGCTTAAGGCTCGCCCGGAGACTGCATCTGCACCGTCACCTTCTCCACGCCCGGAACAGCCAGCGCAACTTCGACAGCCCGGTCGATTTCTCCGCGCGATCCGATGTGTCCACCAAGGAAAATTTCGCCCCCTTTCGCCACGACCGTCAATTCGGTGGCGTCGAGCCCGTGCGCAACCGCAATCGCTTCCGCCACTCGCTGCTCAAGTGCTGCGGCTGCAGGAAATTCTTCCGTGATGACCGGATCCTCCTCGTGGAACTGCTGTGGTTTGAAAACCATGTCTTGTCTCCTTTTGTTGCTGGAAGAGGAAACGCCGCAGCTAGCCTTTGGTTCGCCTTGTGTAAGGCGGGCCTATGTCTTCGCCGGAACCTAGCCCGAACATCGGGAACCTGCGGTGCAGCAAGGAGCAGGCCATGAAGCGACTGAGACGCTTCCTGCGCAACCTTTTCCCCACGGCCTCGATCGGGACTTACCTGACGATCATGGTGGCGCTGTCGACCCTGCCGCTGCTGGGCTTTGCCGCCGTCCTCCTGCTCGAGCTTGAGCGGTCGCAATTCCAGGCGCTTAAGGTCAATGCAGGGCGCGATGCCCAGGCCATCGGTAGAAGCATCGAGCGCAAGATTTCCGACATGGAGACCACCCTCACGCTCGTGGCCAATTCCCCTGAATTGCGCGAGGGCAATCTAGAAGCCTTCTACAAACGGGTCGGAGCGAGCCTTGAGGGAAGCTCGATGTATGTCTTGCTGGTCCGACGCGACGGCACGCAGCTTGTCAACACGCGCATGCCGTGGGGCACGCCTCTGCGTCCCATGTCCAACATAGCATCGCTGCAGGAAGCGCTGCGGTCTGGAAAGTCCACCCTGTCGGGCGTGTTCTTTGGCATGACCAGCCAACGCTGGGTCGTGAATATCACGATGCCGGTAAGTGCTGCCAACCCGGCAGGCGTAGCCGCAGTGGTTCTCACCCAGGATGCAGCCAGTCTCGCAAGTCACACCTCCCGGGAAAATTTACCGCCGCGCTGGTCTGCTGCGCTTCTCGACGACAAGGGCAAGGTAATCGTCGCAAGCGGTGTCGAAGACAGGCCGCCGGGACAGGCCTTTCCTGCCTCATGGCTGGAACTGATGTTCGGCGGAAACAACAACACCGTCTTCTACCAGGACGGAGAGCAGTATCTTCTGGGTTATGCCCAGGTAACGGATTGGCCGTGGCGCATTGCGGTATGGGGACCGGTCTCAAGTGCTCAGCAAACCTTTGTGACCGCCTGGAAAAGCCTCCTCCTCGGCAGTCTCGTCATCCTCGCGCTCAGCCTCGCCGTTGCGCTCATCGCTGCACATCAGCTACGCGCCTCGATCCGGACCATCGCCTGCATGGCCGATCGCATCGGACAAGGCGATATCGTTTCGCCCGAACGCACACGGATCCTGGAGGCCAACTATGTGGCGGTGGCCCTGTCGAACGCCTCGTTCGATCGAGCCGAGGCAGAGGAGCGCATTCATTTCATTCTCCAGGAACTGGTTCATCGGACGAAGAACATCCTTTCGCTGGTTCAGGCGATGATGCGGCAACTTGCCCGCGGCGCAGACAGCGTCGAAGACTTTCAGCGAGCAGTGAGCGGCAGATTGGCCGGGCTCGCCCAGTCGATCGAAGCGCTTGCCCGGCAGGAGTGGGGCGGCATTCCGCTGGCAACGCTCGTCGACCTGCAAATGGCGACCGTTGTCGGATCGGACGATCGTGTCGATCGGGGAGGACCTGATCTTCTCGTCAATGCGAGTGCAGTCCAGAACCTCGGTCTCGTCTTCCATGAACTGGCGACCAATTCCGTGAAATACGGTGCATTGTCTGTGCTGGAGGGGCGCATTCGGGTGGAATGGGCAATTGAGGGCGAAGGCAGCGAGGAGCCGAAGCTCCGGCTCACATGGACTGAACTTCATGGTCCGCCGGTCGTGGCTCCAACGCGGCGGGGTTTCGGCTCAACCGTTATCGAGCGCCACGCCGCCAGTTCCTTCTCCGGAGAAGTGACGATGGATTTCATGTCCAGCGGCTTGCGCTGGGTTCTGCTCGCGCCCCTTCATGCCTTCATCGGTGCCAACAAGCCCTGACCCGGAACCTTGCCGTCGTTTCGCCTGTTGTCTTCCCAACAGAATAGGAGAAACGGATATGACGACCGACCGAAACAATGCCCCTGCGACGAGGTCTGAGGGGAAGAAAGCCCAACAGATCGAAAAGGATGCCGCCGGCCAGTTCGTCGGCACCCAGCACGGTGGCAAAAGCGATGGTGTCGCCAGTGCAAAACCGACCGTCATTACCGGTTCCGAGGATGCCACCGCGCATAAATGGAGCCCGGACAAGAAGGATCCGCCGGACGACTGGGACGCCAATTTCGATCTTCGCGACCCAGACAAGTCCTGAGGGACTGAGCCACCCGGGCGCTTGTCACGTCCGGGGTTGCCCCTACGACGCTGCGCCGTCGGCGTTGCCGATGGTGATCCGGCGAAGAGCCTCGGCCCTTTCCTTGGCGGTATCGAGGATTTGGCGGATTTCCTCGCTCTTTTCATTGCCGCGCCCCAAGCCGGCGGAAGGTGTCGCTCCCGGATCTTCCGACCCGTCGCGCAGCAGAACCTCCTGCTCGAGATTCCGTAGCAGATGATTGGAGCCACCCGGTGCCAGCAGTGCCTCAGTCACCAGCGATATCAGGATCTCTCGATGGGCGTTCAAGCGGCCTTCGATCATCTGGCTCTCGATCTGCATGACTTCCTCCATGACGCGCTGTTGCGGCTAGGCAAGGGGAACAATGGAGGGCGGCAAAAGTTTCCCCATTAACCAAACTATCTCCTGAAAGGACAAGGCAATGGTCCAGACAGTCCGCCCTCCTCAGTGGCGCCGCTACCCCGATCCGCGCGACCGGTTGATCATCGCGCTCTTCGCCCAGCTGGAGGCCGAGCGCCAGACGCGTGAAACACTTCGCATGGCCCTGCGCTCAGGGGCGCTGGACCCGGCCGTGCTGGAAGCAATCTCGGAAGATCCAGTCCCTGCAACGAGCGACGATATCGCACAGCTGGAGCGGAGCATCGCACTGCGAGGCGGTCCGGTGAGGACTGAACACAGAGGAGAAGATTGGCGATGAAGATCAGGACATTAATGGTGACCGTGGGGCTGCTGAGCATGTTGGCCGCATGTGGTGACGGCGACGGCACCAGTGGCAGCGTGGGCTCTGGCTCACAGGACACGACGACTTCCGGTACGGTTCCGGCGGGTGAGGTTGATAAGGATCCCACACCTCAAACAGGGACCGGCGGCCCAAGCCAAAGCACCACGGACGGGCAGACCAGCCAGTAAACGATCGGCATAAACATCAAGGACCCGGCATCATGTGATGCCGGGTCCTTTTGTTATGGTGACGGATGAGGTCTCAGTGAGTGGCCTGGAACCGCTGTTCGGTCAGCCTGCCGTAAACTTCCGCATAGCTCTCGGCACTGCGATCCCAGGAATAATCTGCGCGCATGGCCTGCAGCTGCAGCCGTGCCCATTTGCGTTTGTCCTGATAAGCGTCTGCAGCGCGTCGGAGAGCCTGGCGCAGCCCCTCAGGCCGCACAGGATGGAACTGGAACCCGGTCGCCGCTCGTGCCGAAAGGGCGGCATCATTGGCGTCGATAATGGTTTCAGACAACCCGCCTGTGCGAGAAACCACCGGCACACAGCCATAGCGCATCGCGTAGAGCTGGGTGAGGCCGCAGGGCTCAAAGCGCGACGGCTGGATGATCGAATCCGATCCGCCATGGATGAGATGGGCCGTGGGCTCGTTGTAACCGACGCTGACCGCCATCTTGCCGGGGAAGCGCGCGGCGGTTTCCTTCAAGGCGTTCTCGATCGCATGGTCACCCTGACCAAGCACGATCAGCCTGCCGCCACGATAGAAAATCTCGTCGGCGACTTCGGCCAGCATGTCCATGCCCTTCTGCCATGTCACGCGCGTAACCGCGGAGAACAAGGGGCCATCGCCGGGCTGCAGGTTGAACCGCTCCAGCAGCAGGGCCTTGTTGTTCTTCTTGTTGCGAAGCGTCTTCATGTCGAAGCGGAAGGGGAGGTACGGGTCGGTCGACGGGTCCCAGACCTCGTTATCGATGCCGTTGACGATGCCCTGCAGGCGGTCGATCCGGGTGTTCAACACGCCGTCAAGACCCATGCCGAACGTTGGCGATAAGATCTCGCGGGCATAGGTGGGGCTTACCACCGTGATATGATCGGCGGTCATGAGGCCACCCTTGAGGTAGCTGATGTCGCCGAAATATTCCATAGAATCGACCGAATACACCTCGGGTGGGAGGCCGATTAGAGGCAGCAGATCGGACGAATACTGGCCTTGGAAGGCAAGGTTGTGGATCGTCAGCACCACCGGCACCGGCGATCCCATCTGACGCAGATAGACGGAGGTCAGCGCAGACTGCCAGTCATGGGTGTGCACGAGATCCGGACGCCAGCCGGGCAGGGCGCCCGCGGCGATTTCTGCACCGGCAAGTGACAGCACGGCGAACCGCTTCCAGTTGTCGTGGTGGTCGTAGCCGTTCTCATCCACATAGGGACCGCCTGGCCGGTCGTAGAGATTAGGCGCGTCTAGTACGAAGAGGCTGATACCATCGATTTCGAGATGACGCAGGGTCGCCTTTTCTCCCAGTAGATCGTCGAATTCCATGAGCGGCGGATGGAGCCGGGCAAGGGCGAGAATGGAGGGATAGCCAGGGATGAGCGTATGGGTTTCAATCCCGAAAGTCGCCAATGCCTTTGGCAGAGCACCGGTTACATCGGCCAGACCGCCGGTCTTCACGAGCGGATAGATCTCGGAGGTTACCGCAAGCACGTGCAGAGGGACACGGGTCACGGCGCGCCGCCGGTTGGCCACCTCATCCTCTTCACGATGATAGGCTTCCCTGACCCTCTGAATAAACTGTGCCCTGCTGAGGGCGAGTGTGAGATCGACTCCTGCCACTGTCGTTACCCCTTCCGGCTTCTCGCGGACTTGCGTCGCGGTTGAACGGCTTCTTCGGTAATGATCAGGCCTTCCTCCTCGGCCGACACCTGAGCTTGAGCGATACGCCGCTCCGCCTTTTCCGTCGTCTGCGCGGCGGCATCCTGCAGCCTTTCCCAGTCGTTCAGGGCGGTCAGCCAATGTGCCTCGTGCTCGCCGTCCGGGCGGCCGTTCTCTTCCCAAAGCGCGTAGGCGCGGCGGGCTATCCAGTCGTAGTCTCGTTCAGGCATGGCAATTCTCCGTCGTCGCCGCTGGCCTGGCTCCACGGGAATGACCTTCTCGATCGGGCGCGGTCTCGTCGCGCCCACCGCACCGGATTGATCGACCTCGGTACCCCCATACCTCTGGCCGATCCCCGGATTGTCATTCAAGGGGAACTGGCATCAGGAGAACGCAACCGCGGGGAAACGGTTCCCGGCGCAACCACCGATTTGATAGAGGACGGAACTCTTCCGGTAACGCCGCGTTTCCCGGGGCAGGCCCGAGCACAGATGGCGCGCAGGGGAGAGAGTTGGGTGGCACAAAGAGCGTTCTGGAAAGGCTATTTGAAGCTGTCGCTGGTCACCTGCCGAGTGGCCATGACACCGGCCGTCACGGAAAGCAACAAACTGCGCTTCCACAACATGAATCGCAAAACCGGCAACCGCGTCGTCAACCAGTATGTCGATGCGGAAACGGGAAAGCCGGTCGAGGACGAAGATCAGGTCAAGGGTTATGCTCGTGGCGAGGACGATTACGTCCTGTTCGAAGACGAGGAACTCGAAGACGTCGCATTGGAAAGCACCCGCACCATCGATATCGAAAGCTTCGTCCCGCAGAGCTCGATCGGCTGGATCTGGTACGACAGTCCGCATTTCCTCGCGCCCGCAGACAAGGTGAGTGAAGAAGCGTTCGCCGTCATTCGCGAAGCCATGCGCAAGTCTCAGACCGGTGGCATTGCCCGTCTCGTTCTCTATCGGCGGGAGCATTCAGTGCTGCTCGTTCCCCGCGACAACGGCATGGTGGTCTGGACCCTTCGCTATGGCGATGAAGTTCGGGATGCTGATCCCTTTTTCGCAAAGTCCGGTGAGGAAGCTCCGGCGGCTCGCGCCAAGACCATGATGAAAAAGCTGGTCGAAGCGCGTTTGCGCGATTGGTCGCCGAAGCTGGTTCAAGACCCGGTCGAGGAGCGGTTGCACGAGATCATTGCAATGCGCAGCAAGAAATCGAAGCGCAGCAAAGTAAAGGAAGCGCCCGAACCGGAGCGCAAGGATAATGTCATCGACATCATGGAAGCGCTTCGCCGCAGCCTCGCCTCCGAGAAAAAGACCACGTCCCGCAAATGAAAGGCTCTAGCGCTTGCGACGACCCTTGGGGGCAACGGTTGCGATGGGAGCTTCTGCCTTGCGGAAGTCGGCCCACGGATCGCTATCCAGATGCTCAAGCCGGCTCGGCGTGTTCTCTACCGTGAAATAGTTCGGCCCGATGCCTGGTCCCAACTCCTCGAAAGACAGCGGCATGGAGACCGGTGCACCGTCTCGGGCACGTGTCGAATACGGTGCGACCGCCGTATTGCCCCGACCGTTGCGCAGATAGTCGATCAGGATCTTGCCTTGACGTTTCGCCTTGCTGATCGTCGCGACATACTCTTCAGGGCTGTCGGCGGCCATGCCATCGGCAAGCGCCTTCATCGCCGCTTTCACCGCTGGCCACTCCGCCTTCGGCTTCACCGGCGCCACCACATGCAGGCCCTTGCCACCGGATGTCTTGACGAAGCCGGTGAGGCCCATGTCCTCGAACCGCTGCCGAACTTCGAAGGCAGCCTTGATCACCCGCTCCCAACTGACATCCGGGCCGGGGTCAAGGTCGATATTGACCATGTCGGGCCGCTCCAGGTCGCCCCCTCGCGACCCCCACGGATGGATCTCCAGCGCAGCCCCCTGCACGAGAGCCAGAAGCCCGTCGAGATCATGGATGCCGACAAGCGCCTGCTCGTCTTCGTCCTTCGGGTCGCGGATGGTGATGATTTCCTTGCGCATGCCCCGCCAGCCATGTTTCTGGAAGAAGCACGTGCCCGAATGGCCTTCTGGGCATCGCAACAAGGCGAGCGGTCTGTCGACGATGAAGGGCGCAATCCGCGGCCAGACCTGGACATAGTAGTCGGCAAGCCCTTCCTTTGTGACGCCGGCTTCCGGCCAGTAGAGCCTGTCTGGATGGGTCAGAGGAACGCTGCGTTTCGCCGAGACGCCGGCCGGAGCGGGTGCCTTGTTCGTGGGCTTCTCCTCGGTCTTTGCGTCGCTTTCCTGAACGACCTCGCTCGCTTTCTTGTCTTCGCGCAGCCCCCGAAATGACGCATGCCGAAGATGCGCGTCCCCGGTCCAGCCGCGAAATTCGACTTCGGCCACGAGGTCCGGAGCGACGAAAACGGCATCCTTCCGCTCCGGTCCGGTCAGCTTTCCGGCAAAGGGGCTTTTCGCCTGTACCAGGGGCTGAAGCCGCTGGAACAACTGTCTTGCGAGGCTCTGGCTATACCCTGTCCCGACGCGACCGACATGGCGCAACCCGTCCTTGTCGTTCACGCCCATGATCAGGGAACCGATAGCCTTGTCCGAAACGGAGGAGGGGACGTAGCCTCCGATTACCAGTTCCTGACGCGCCGTGCATTTCGACTTGACCCAGTCGCGTCCTCGGCCGGAGCGATAGGGTGCGTCAGCGACTTTGGAGATCACGCCCTCAAGGCTGAGCCGACAGGCATGTTTCAGGACAAGATCACCACTCTCATCGAAATGGGCCGAATACTTGAGCGGCCCATCGACCGCCGAGAGCAGAGGCTCCAGCAGGGACTTGCGATCCGTCAGCGAAACACCGGTGAGATCCTGTCCGTCAAGATGCATCAGATCGAAGATATAGTAGACGAAGCGGTCGCTGCGCCCGTCACTCAGATCGGCCTGTAGCAGAGAGAAATCGCTGCTGCCGTTGCCGGTCTCGACCACGATTTCTCCATCGAGCAGTGCTGTCTGAACGGGCAGGCCTTTCAGTGCTTTATGGATAGCCTCGCCGAAGCGTTCGGTCCAGTCCAGCCCCGTGCGGGTGAGAAGCTTGATCTCGCCATGGTCGATACGGGCTTCCATCCGATAGCCGTCGAGCTTGATCTCATGCAGCCAACGGCCTCCCGTCGGTACGGACTTGACCAGTGTCGCGAGTGCCGGCGGAACGAATTCCGGCAATTGGCCGGGCTTGGCGCCTTTGATCTTCCCAACTGCTTGAGGTTCGACCGAAACCTTCGCGGCAGCAGCTTTGGCGGGTGAGGCTTTGGCAGTCGCATTGCCAGGAGCTTTGGCAGTCGCTTTCGTCTTTGTCTTACGGGAATTCCACACTTTGGCCTTCCCGTCGCCTTTCAGGCTTTCGATCGGGCGCCCGCTTTTCACCGACAGCGGCATTTCCTCGATGATATCAGGGTCATCCTCGGCGCGAGCAAACTCGTCGTCACCTTTGATCAGCAGCCAGTTTTCCCGTGTTTCGCCCTCTCGGCCTGCCATCCGCACCAGATGCCAGTGGCCGTGCAACTTTTCTCCCTCGATCGAGAATTCCAGATGCCCCTTCTTGTAGCCCTTCGCCGGATCATGCAGCGGTTCCCAGCGGCCACGGTCCCAGACGATCACTTCGCCCGATCCATATTGTCCGGGTGGGATGACGCCTTCGAAGTCTCCGTAAGCCAGCGGATGATCCTCGACATGCACCGCGAGCCGTTTCTCGCCGGCAACGAGGCTCGGGCCGCGCGTAACGGCCCAGCTTTTCAGCACCCCATTCATTTCCAGGCGGAAATCGTAATGAAGCCGGCGAGCGGCGTGCTTTTGGATGACGAAGCTGTTGCCTTTGGTTTTCACCGCTGCCGCCTTCGGCTCCGGCGTCGCCTTGAAATCACGCTTGCGCCGATATTCCGACAGCGACATGGTCAGCTCGCCTTCTTCTGCCGCGCTGCGGGCGCGGGTGTCTTGCGGTCTTTTCCGGGTTTTGCCTTCACTTTGGTGTCGCTGGCGGCACCTGCGCTTTTACGCAGTGCGTCCAGAAGACTGGTCACATTCTCCGCCTTGCGTTTCGGCAATTTCTTCGGCTTGCGCCCCGCGATCTTGGCGCGCACCAGTTCAGCCAACGCCTCTTCATAGCGGTCTTCAAAGCCGGCCGGATCGAAGGTGCCCATCTTGGTATCGATGATGTGCCGCGCCAGATCGAGCATTTCAGGATCGATCTTCACCTTCGGAATGTCGCCGAAGCTCTCCGCCGGGTCGCGCACTTCGTAGTCGTAGTTCAGGGTCGTCGCGATAAGGCCCCGCCCCTGCGGTCGGATCAACACGCTTCGAACCCGGCGGAACAGCACGGTCTGCGCCACCGCAGCCACCTTGGCCGCTTCCATGCTGTCGCGGATCAGGTCATAGGCCTCGATGGACTGGGCATCGGCAGGGGCCAGGAAATAGGGGCGTTCGAGGTAAAGCGTATCAATATCCGAACACGGCAGAAATGCGGACATTTCAAGCCGCTTGTCGCTATCGGGCACGGCGTCCCGGATCTCGTCGGCTTCCAGTATCACCGTCTTGCCGTCAGCCTGATCATAGCCTTTGACGAGGTCATCCTTGTCGACTGGCTTGCCGGTGTCCTCGTCGACATATTGCCGCCGCACCCGGTTGCCCGTGTCCCGGTTGATGATGTGAAACGATGTGCGTTCCTGTGCGTCGATCGCGGAATAGAGCGCGACCGCGCATCCCACGTCTCCGATCGACAGATACCCTTTCCAGATCGCCCGTGCGCTCACGTCCAACTCCCGATGTTTCGCATCGAACGAGTGCCGAGACAGCTTTGTTCCACCCTGCTGCTTTACGCAAAAAAGCATGGCCTCAGACGGCCTGAACAAAAATGATCGCTAATATTAGCTACATCGGGACAACGTCGCAGCGTTATTAACCTTCAGGCAAGGAATTAACCATAAACATGAGTGGACACGTCGGAGTGGGACTCACCTCGAGTTTCCTTCGGGCATGACGCCGTCCCGTCGTACCGGTTTTGGTCCGGTTTGAAATGTTCATGGAATTTGTTCGACGAAACACCTGTCCCTGACGCGGATGGCAACGGAGACGTCATGTCTTCGCTCCTTCCAGTCATGTCGAACAGGAAGCTCGCCGAACCGACGGGGAAGCACCGGTCTCGAAAGAGCCGGCGGCGATGCGGTAGGAATGACAAGTCAGGGCATGTCGACGGAACGGGCGGCGGGATCACAGGCGGGAAGCCTGCGCGACCGGCTGCGCTTTGCCGGCCTCGACGAAGCCCAGTGCGACCTGCTGCGCCAGAACCGCCATCTGCTCTCCCCGCAATTGAAGACCGCTCTTCGGGATCTCTTTCAGCGCCTGCAAACATCACCCGATGCGGCGCGCGTCTTCACCAGTGAGCGGCAATACGACCGTCTCCACGATCTTCTGTCGTCCCACTGGGACGTGCTGACCGATGCCCGCTTCGATGCTCTCTATGCCGAGCGGGTCAAGGTGCTCTCCGACAGCGAAAGCCGGATGGGCCTCGATCCGCGCTGGCATATCGCCGGCCATGCCGTGGTGCTGGAGCATCTGGTCACCTCGGTCGTCTCCGAGGCCAACGGCTCCGGACTGCTGCCCTCCAGTCGACGCAAGCAGCGCGAGATAACCGATCTCGTCGGCTCTCTCATCCGGCTGGTCATGGTCGATGTCGAAATCGCCGTCTCGCTGCGCTTCAACGAACTACGCCTGAAGCATCACCGCGACCTCGCCGCCCAGCGGGCCGAGGATCGGGCCGAGTTCGATGCCATTTTCCGCCCTGTCATCGATGGACTGGCGGGCGGCGACCTGACCATCCGTATTGCCGAAGACGCACCGGAGGCCTTTTCCGACCTGTCGACGCGCATGAACGAGGCGCTTGAACAACTGCAGTCTGCCTTCCTCTCATCTGAGGAGAGGCTCGTGCGCGCCCGTTCCACAACCGAGCAGCTGGCCCAGGCGGCCCAGGACTATGCTGGCCGTGTCGAGGCCCAGTCGGAGACCCTGGGAGAAACCGGACGCGCGCTCGAAACCCTGACAGCCGGGGTGCGCGGCAGCGTCTCCCGCACCAGAAAGGCCGAAGGATCTGTCGCTGCCACCCGCCGCTCGGTAGAAGCGAGCGGCCACGTGGTTGGTGAAGCGATTGCGGCCATGGCTGAAATCGAGGCCTCCGCCGAACAGATCGGCCATATCATCGGCGCGATCGATGAGATTGCCTTCCAGACCAATCTTCTCGCCTTGAATGCGGGGATCGAAGCTGCCCGTGCAGGAGACAGCGGCCGTGGCTTTGCTGTCGTCGCTCAGGAAGTCCGGGCTCTGGCGCAGCGCTCGGCTGATGCCGCCCGCGAAATCAAGTCCCTTGTCACGACGACGAAGAACCAGGTTTCGGCCGGCGTTGACATGGTTGCAAGAACACAGGGCGCTATTGCCGATATCGTGGTTCAGGTCGGAGACATCAGCGGCACCGTGTCCGATCTCGCCCGTGAAACCGATCTGCATGCTGGCGAGCTCGGTAGCCTCACCTCAACGGTGGCCGGGATCGGTGTTGACCTTTCCGGCACGGCCGATCTTGCCCGTGGCACCAGCCAGGGCTCGCAGGATCTGCATGCCGTCATTCTTGAACTCGGAGCGACGATCCGCGAATTCCACATCGAGCGCCAGTCGCGTGCTCCCCGAAGCGCCCCGCACATTCAGATATCCGGCGGGCGCAACGGCGCAAGCACGGGCTTGCAGCCGACTGCGGCACACGCGGAGACGCTGGACGAAGACTTTGGAATGTCCTTCCCACTCGCAGGGCTGGGAGGTTGAGAAGATTGTTTACCACCATGCGCTACAACAGGATTCGACGGGCGTGCAATCCGATCAGAGCGGCGGTGAAAAGTTTAACCGCTGAAGGCTGTTCGCATGATTGCGCGGGCACCGTGAGACAAGGAAAGAAATGATGGCAAGTAAGAAAGGTGAACAGAAAGGTCTGAAACTGGCTGCGGTATTGGACCTGAACGAGGCATCCAATCTCAAGGCCAATCTTCTGGCCATGCGCGGTGCGCCTCTCACCATCGACGCCTCGGGCGTCGAGCGGCTGGGCGCCCAATGTGCACAGGTTCTGCTGGCGGCAGCCAAGGCCTGGGAAGTCGACAAGCATCCCTTCTCGTTTGGAAAGGCCTCGGAGGCTTTTCTCAAAACCCTTCAATTGATTGGCGTGAATATCGATCATCTGCTCGCTAAGGAGATCCGGCAGTGAAGAAAAAAGTACTTACAGTGGATGACTCCAGAACCATCAGAAACATGCTTCTGGTCACCTTGAACAACGCAGGTTTCGAAACCATCCAGGCCGAAGACGGCGTTGAGGGTCTGGAAGTTCTCGAAGAATGCAATCCCGACGTTATCGTGACCGATATCAACATGCCGCGTCTCGACGGCTTCGGCTTCATCGAAGGCGTTCGCCGCAACGAGAAGTATCGCGCAGTGCCGATCCTGGTTCTCACCACGGAAAGCGATGCCGAAAAGAAGAACCGGGCTCGCCAGGCTGGCGCTACCGGCTGGATCGTCAAGCCCTTCGATCCGACCAAGCTGATCGATGCCATCGAGCGTGTAACCGCCTAAGCCAGGAATTTTTCCTATGGATATGAACGAAATCAAAGAGATCTTCTTCCAGGAATGCGAGGAGCAGCTCGCAGAACTGGAATCCGGTCTTCTGAAAATGAATGACGGAGATCGCGATCCGGAAACGGTCAATGCCGTGTTCCGGGCCGTTCACTCCATCAAGGGCGGCGCTGGCGCTTTTGGTCTCGATGACCTGGTAGCCTTCGCGCACGTTTTTGAGACGACTCTTGATTGCGTTCGATCCAACAAGCTGGACCCTGGCCCTGAGGTCATGAAGGTCATGCTGAAGTCGGCCGACGTTCTGGCCGACTTGGTGACCGCCTCCCGCGATGGTATCGGTGTCGACCCGGGCCGTTCGAGCGGTCTCGTCAAGGAACTCGAAGCGCTGGCCAATGGCGAGGTGCCGGCTCCTTCGGCAGCTCCTGTCGCAGCTCCTGCTCCGAAACCGGTCGCAGCCGCCCCAGCGCCGTCTGACGACAGCGGCTTCCAGCCCATTCCCTTCACCTTCGATGGCTTCGGCGGCGAAGAAGAGCAGACCGTGGTTGCTTCGACCTTCGAGGTCACCTTCAAGCCGCGTCGTGAGCTCTATTCCAAGGGCAACGAGGCAGCTCTCCTGCTCAGAGATCTGTCGCGCCTCGGCGAGATGAGCATCCACTGCGACACCGATGGCCTGCCGCCGCTCGACGAGATGGATCCGGAAGCTGCCTATTTCAGCTGGAAAATTCAGATCACCGCCGAAAAGGGCGAAGAGGGCATTCGCCAGGTCTTCGAATTTGCCGAGTGGGATTGTGACCTCGACATCAAGGTCATCGAGGCGGAAACGAAGGCACCCGGCGAAGAACTGCCGATGGTTCCGGTTCCCTTTGATCTCTCGGCTCTCGACGAAGGTCCGGAGCCTGATGGAGACAACGGTGCGCAGGAGGCGGTCACCGCCGCTGTTGCCGCTGCAGAAACCGCATCCAACGTCATGAAGATGGCGGCCGGTGCCGCCAAGCCCGAAAAGAAAGAATCGCCGGCAGCTGCTGCCGCCGCTGCTGCCGCTGCCGCAGCTGCACAGGCCAACAGCGCCGCCGGTCAGACCATCCGTGTCGATCTCGACCGCGTCGACCGCCTGATCAACCTGGTGGGCGAGCTCGTCATCAACCAGGCGATGCTCTCGCAGAGCGTCATCGAGAACGATGCGACCGGCACTTCGGCAGTCAACATGGGCCTCGACGAGCTGCAGCAGCTCACCCGCGAGATCCAGGATTCGGTCATGGCGATCCGCGCGCAGCCGGTGAAGCCCGTGTTCCAGCGCATGTCGCGTATTGTCCGCGAAGTGGCCGACATGGTCGGCAAGTCGATCCGCCTGGTCACGGAAGGTGAAAACACCGAAGTCGACAAGACGGTCATCGACAAGCTTGCCGAGCCGCTGACCCACATGATCCGCAATGCCGTCGACCACGGCATCGAGACTCCGGAAAAACGTGCTGCCGCCGGCAAGAACCCGGAAGGCACGGTCAAGCTGACGGCGAAGCATCGTTCGGGCCGTATCGTCATCGAACTGGTCGACGACGGCGCTGGCATCAACCGCGAGCGCGTCCGCCAGAAGGCCATCGACAACGATCTGATCGCAGCCGATTCGAACCTGACAGACGAAGAGATCGACAACCTGATCTTCGCGCCTGGCTTCTCCACGGCAGACAAGATCTCGGACATCTCCGGCCGCGGCGTCGGCATGGACGTCGTCAAGCGCTCGATCCAGGCACTGGGTGGTCGTATCTCCATCACCTCGCGTCCGGGCCAGGGCTCGACCTTCACCATGAGCCTTCCACTGACGCTTGCCGTCCTCGACGGCATGGTGGTCACGGTGGCAGGTCAGACCCTCGTCGTCCCCCTGACCGCGATCGTCGAAACCCTGCAGCCGGAAGCGCAGAATATTCACTCCTTCGGTGCCAATCAGCGCCTGATCTCGATCCGCAACTCCTTCTGCCCATTGGTGGATGTCGGCCGGATCCTGAACTTCCGCGGCACCCAGGCAAACCCGATGGAAGGCGTTGCCCTCCTGGTCGAATCCGAAGGTGGTGGCCAGCGCGCCCTCATGGTGGATGCGATCCAGGGACAGCGTCAGGTCGTCATCAAGTCGCTCGAAGCCAACTACACCCACGTACCGGGTATTGCTGCCGCAACCATCCTCGGTGATGGCCGCGTCGCGCTGATCCTTGATGTGGATGCCGTCGTTGCCGCCTCGCGCGGTCAGTCCCTCAGACAGGAAATGTCACTCGCCGTCGCAGGGTAATCGTATGTCGTATGCGGTCAAAAACTTGATTGAAGGGGCCCGGGAGCTCATCGCCTTCCGGGTCGGCGATCAGGAATTTTGCGTGAACATCATGGCTGTCAGGGAGATCAGAGGCTGGACGCCCGTCACCCCGATGCCTCATGCGCCGCAATACGTCATGGGTGTGATCAACCTGCGCGGTGCGGTCCTGCCGATTGTCGATCTCTCGCTGAGATTGGGCATGAAGTGCGCCGTTCCGACCGCGCGCCACGTCATCATCGTGGCGCAGGTCAAATCGAAGATCATCGGCCTTTTGGTCGATGCCGTCTCGGACATCCTCACGGTGACCGGCGACGACATACAACCGACGCCGGAGATCTCCTCCGACCTCGAAAGACTATACGCTCGCGGCATTCTTGCGATCGACAAGCGGATGATCTGCTTGATCGAGCTTGGTGCTCTGTTCAACGACGCCGAAAGCGAGGCTGCATGACGATCGCAATGAGCACATCCCGTCTATCCGACGACGAAGTCCTGGCCAGCGGCGAATACCCGCTGACCCGTCGGGATCTGAACGAGATTGCATCAATGATCTACTCGGATGCCGGGATCGCGCTCAATGATTCCAAGGCGTCGCTGGTCTATTCGCGCCTGTCGAAGCACATCCGCAATCTGGGCCTGTCGGGCTTCCGCGCCTACTGCCAGCTGGTGTCTTCGCCTGAAGGTGCCGCCGAGCGTCGCGAGATGCTGTCGCACCTGACCACCAACTTCACCCGCTTTTTCCGCGAGAACCACCATTTCGAACACCTGCGGGACGAGGTATTGCCCGGTCTGATCCAGCGCGCCAAGTCGGGTGGTCGTGTCCGCATCTGGTCGGCTGCAAGCTCCGACGGTCAGGAGCCCTATTCGATCGCTCTCACGGTCTTTCAGGCATTTCCGAATGTCCTGGACTACGACTTCAAGATCCTCGCCACCGATATCGATCCGAAGATCCTCGCAATCGCCCGCCAGGGTGCGTATGACGAGCAGGCGCTGGAAACGGTATCGCCCGCCATGCGCAAGCAGTGGTTCAAGGAGGTCGAGATCGCCGGCCGCCGCAAATGGCAGGTCGATGACCGCCTGAAGCGGCTGATCACTTATAACGAGTTGAACCTGATGGCCCAGTGGCCGTTCAAGGGCAAGTTCGACGTCATCTTCTGCCGCAACGTCGTGATCTATTTCGACGAGCCCACCCAGGTGCGCATCTGGAACCGGTTCTGCGAGCTGCTGCCGGTTGGCGGCCATCTCTATATCGGTCACTCGGAGCGCGTCTCCGGCGACGCAAAGAATGATTTCGACAATATCGGCATCACCACCTACCGCTATCTCGGCAAGCAGGGAGGGCGCAAGTAATGGCTTCTCCTGCCCGCGTTCTCGTTGTCGATGACAGCCCGACCATGCGTGGACTGATCACGGCTGTCCTGAACCAGGACCCGGATGTCAGTGTCATCGGCCAGGCCGGTGACGCGATGGAGGCGCGCGCCGCCATCAAGCAGCTCAATCCCGACGTCGTTACACTCGACATCGAGATGCCGAACATGAACGGCCTCGAGTTCCTCGAAAAGATCATGAAGCTTCGGCCGATGCCGGTGATCATGGTCTCGACCATGACCCATCGCGGCGCTGAGGCGACACTCGCAGCGCTCGAAATCGGCGCCTTCGACTGTGTGGCGAAACCGCAACCCGGCGAGCCGCGCCCGTTTGGCGAACTCGCGGACAAGGTCAAGGCAGCCGCCCGGTCTCAACACCGCTACAATCATGCGCCTGTGCAGGCCATGCCGGTTCAGCAGGCCGCGATCGCCGACTTCCGCGTCGGCCGCAAGATCGTTGCCATCGGCTCGTCGACCGGCGGTGTCGAAGCACTGATCGCGGTTCTGCAGAAATTCCCGCGCAATTGCCCGCCGACGGTGATCACGCAGCATATGCCGCCGACCTTCACCAAGAGCTTCGCCGAGCGCCTGAACCGCCTCTGCGCCCCTGTGGTCGAAGAAGCAACGGATGGTGCCCGCCTGGAGATCGGCAAGATCTATCTGGCTCCGGGCGGCGAGCGCCACCTTCAGGTGTCCAACGTCAACGCACCGTGTTGCCGCCTGATCGAGCGTGCACCGGTCAATGGCCATCGTCCTTCGGTGGACGTGCTGTTCGATTCTGTCGCTGAACTCGCTGGACGCAACGCTGTTGGCGTCATCCTCACGGGGATGGGACGCGACGGAGCATCTGGGCTGCTGAAGATGCGCCATGCTGGCGCACGCACGATCGGCCAGAACGAAAAGACCTGTGTGGTCTACGGAATGCCGCGCGTCGCCCATGAATTAGGCGCCGTAGAGCACCAGCTACCCCTGACTTCCATTGGGGAGGAAATCCTCAAACTCACTGCCGCCCGAAAAGAAGGTATCGAATAATGTCCCTAGCCGAAAAAATCAAAGTTCTGATCGTCGACGATCAGGTCACAAGTCGCCTCCTCCTCAGTGACGCGCTGACCCAGCTCGGCTTCAAGCAGATCACTGCCGCCGGTGACGGCGAGCAGGGCATGAAGATCATGGAGCAGCAGCCCCATCATCTGGTCATCTCGGACTTCAACATGCCGAAGATGGATGGATTGGGTCTTCTGCAGGCCGTGCGCACCAATCCTAACACCAAGAAGGCCGCCTTCATCATCCTGACCGCCCAGGGCGACCGGGCCCTGGTGCAGAAGGCCGCACAGTTGGGCGCCAATAACGTTCTCGCCAAGCCCTTCACAATCGAGAAGATGAAGGCGGCGATCGAAGCTGTATTCGGAGCACTGAAATGATCGACGACGGGGCAGCGAAACGCGTCCATATCATTCAAGGGGAATGGAAGGTGGCCAAGGACCCGAATGTGGTTCTATCGACCATCCTGGGGTCGTGTGTTGCTGCCTGTATTCGTGACCCGATTGCAGGTGTGGGCGGCATGAACCACTTCCTCCTGCCGGGATCCGCAGTGCCGGGTGCCGGCGGCGGGGACGCCACCCGATACGGCGTTCACCTGATGGAACTTCTGATCAACGGTCTCTTGAAGCAGGGTGCCCGCAGGGACCGCCTTGAGGCGAAGATCTTCGGGGGTGCCAAGACGATTGCGACATTCTCGAATGTCGGCGAACAGAATGCGGCCTTCGCTCAGCAGTTCCTGCGCGACGAAGGTATCAAGGTTGTGGGTTCGTCAACGGGCGGCGATCACGGCCGGAAACTGGAATTCTGGCCGGTCAGCGGTCGGGCAAGGCAGTATCCGCTCACAGGCGCGGAAACGCAGAAGACGGTCGCTCTGGAACAGCGCCCCGTACCTGTCGCCAAGCCGGTGGAAAGTTCAATCGAGTTCTTCTAGTACTGGAAATCGGATGCAAAACGAAAACAAAGCGGACAATCAGGGTTTCCAAGAGGAGCTGCCGGAAATTCTCATGCGCATCGTCAGCGAGCTGCACGACGTGGCTTATCTGATCGAGCGTGTGGAGCCGCAACTGCTGGAACTTGGCGGTCCGAACGTCCTCGCGTCCGCAGACAGCATCAAGGTTCTCCAGGGGATCGACTTGGCTGTCCAAAAGGCACGCGGGCTGGCGGAGTTCATCGACACCATTACCGGCGCGATTCCGAATGACTGGATGATCGACATGACGACGGCCCTCAGCCTCGTCAAACTTGCCGATATGCAGAAGGCGCTCGGCGCCGGCCTGCGTCACGGCCACTCCCAGCCGCTGGTCAAGGCGGCCGGAGATTTCGACTTTTTCTGATTATTCCCAAGCGGATGGCACGACCCTACGTCCCTGAACAGCCGAAATGAATTCGGCTTTTCCGCCCCGCGAAACGTTCGCACAAGTTTCGCTTCCTATTGTCTCGCCAAGGGCTAAGGCGCCCAGACCTTTCATGTTGATGGTGCGAGACAGAATGAATCTGTTAAATCAAGTACTTCAGATCTCAAAAAACTTTGCGGCGATGGGGCAGGCGAAGCTTTTGGCCATGGCCGGGGTCACCCTTGTTTCCTTCGCAATCATCATTGCCGGCGCTCTTTACGTGAACAAGCCCTCTTTCGAGACGCTTTATGTCGGCCTCGAACCCGTCGATTTGAATCAGATCAGCATTGCGCTCGCCGAATCCGGGATCGATTTTGAAACCGGTAGCGACGGCGCGAGCGTGATGGTGCGCGCCGGCATGACAGGCAAGGCGCGTCTTCTCCTCGCCGAGCGCGGCCTGCCCAACAGCGCCAATGCCGGCTACGAGCTCTTCGACAATGTCGGTTCGCTCGGCCTGACCTCCTTCATGCAGGAAGTGACCCGTGTCCGCGCGCTGGAGGGTGAAGTCGCACGCACCATCCAGCAGATCGCCGGCATCGCGGCTGCCCGCGTGCACATCGTCATGCCGGATGTCGGCAATTTCCGCCGTGGCGAACAGAAGCCCACGGCGTCGGTCATGATCCGGGCGTCTTCGGATGCCGGTCGCAAGGCGGCCGGTTCGATCCGTCAACTGGTCGCCTCATCGGTCCCCGGCCTCAACGTCGAGGACGTGACGATTCTCGATTCCACCGGCCAGCTTCTTGCTGCCGGCGACGAGACCGGCGGAGAAGCTGCAAAGTCGCTCGGCGTCGTCCAGTCGGTCCAGCGCGAGATTGAGACGAACATCGACAAGGCGCTTGCCCCCTTCCTCGGCATGGACAACTTCCGCTCCAGCGTCACCGCCCAGATCAACACCGACAGCCAGCAGATCCAGGAAACGATCTACGATCCGGAATCGCGCGTTGAGCGTTCGGTCCGTGTGACCAAGGAAGCGCAGAAGTCCCTGCAGCGCCAGTCGGATACGGCAGCGACAGTGGAACAGAACATTCCGCAGGCCGCACCTGAAGCCGGCGGCGGTGGGCCTGAATCCTCTGACGAGCAGGACAAGAAGGAAGAGCAGACCAACTACGAGATCAACAGCAAGACGGTCGCGACGGTCAAGAACAGCTACGTCGTCGAAAAGCTCTCTGTTGCCGTGGTCGTCAATCGTGGCCGCATCGCCAAGATGGTCGGCGAGCCTGTAGACCAGGCCAAGATCGACGCCTATCTCGCCGAAATGCAGAAGATCGTCAGCTCCGCATCCGGCCTCGATACGGCGCGTGGCGACGTCGTCACCCTGACCGCCATGGACTTCCTTGAAAACCAGTTGCTCGAAGATTCCGCCACCGGCCCGGGCGTAATGGAAATTCTGAGCCGCAATATTGGTGGCATCATCAACTCGCTGGCCTTCGTCGCCGTCGCCTTCCTGATTGTCTGGATGGGTATCCGTCCGATGATCCGCACGGCGGGTGGTGGTGGCACCGATGTGGCTCTGGCCGGCGGTGTCGGGGAACAGGCAGCCGGTCTCGAACTGCCGGACTTCTCGCCCGCCATCGGTGGCGGCAGTGCCGGCGGTCTCATGGACGGCTTCGGTTCCGACTTCGGCTTCGATTCCACCGACGATCTCCTGTCCATGGACGACGACCCGAATGGCGGCTTCAACCGCCGGGTCAAGGAAGGCCCCGAACGGCGCCTGTCGCGCATGGTGGAGATCTCGGAAGAACGCGCCGCGAAGATCCTCCGCAAATGGGCTGTGGAAAACGCCGCCTGACATTCAAGAAGACAATCAGTACGGACCGCGCCTTCAGGCGCGGTTTTCCGTTATGCTGGGGGATGAGCCGTATTGAATTGGGAACCGCGCTGGCGCATTCTTTAACCAGGCCCGCAATACCGGACCTGCTTGTGACCTTTGCCACTTTATATTTTAGAATGAACATGATTCGTTACGATGAGAGCGGGACTGCCGTTGAGTCGGGACGAAATGATTCGCATAGCTGGCGGCTATTCGAGCGGCAGTGACATCGAGGGGACAGGGCGGATGGATGCCGAGCTGACGACGGGGCAAACGGAAGGGCTGGCGCGTACGGCCGATTCCAGCACGTCTGTGCACGGCTCGACCTCGAAAGACCTCCTGATCCGCAAGCTTGCATCACCCGCACTCGCCGGTGATATCGCCCACTGCCTGCGGCTGCTTTGCCAGTATGTGGGCTCGTCGAATTATCTGCTCGCGCGCTACGATCTGGTCCAGGAAGAAGGACTGGACTTCGTTGTTGCTGCCGATTGGCCCTTCGACATGGTCCGCAGGCTCGAAAGCGAGCTTGCAACGAGTTATTCCCAGTCGACGGAACTCGAAAAGTGCCTGTCGGTCCTTCAGCCGAAATACAATATCCTGCCGGACGACATCTATGTGCCGATCGGTCTCAGCCGTCAGTATTGCTCGATCACGCTGAACGTCGGGCGCACGCGCCTGGCCCTCATGCTGCTTTTCCCGCAGGATTTTGTGCTGTCGCCGGAGCGGTTGCGGGAAGTGGGACTGTTGGCAGGTTATGCCGTCAGTCTCTCCACGACAAAGGGCCAGAAGAGCGAGCGCGACTTCGAGTTGACCGACCGCGAACTGGAATGCCTGTTCTGGATCGCGGAAGGCAAAACCAGCGACGAGATCGCCACGATCCTGGGGATCTCACGCAACACGATCAACAACTACATCACCAGCGTGATGCGCAAGACAGCGACGAAGACACGATCGGAGGCGATTGCCTATGCGGTCCGAAACAATCTCGTCTAGAGGAGGCGGAATGGCCAACAACAGCAGGCCGGGTGGATCCATCCTGGAAGATGCCACTTGGTCTGGCCAGCGGCCGGTCACCTCCCGCTCAGACATATTTCCGAAGCTCGTGTCGCTGCAGCGTTCGCTGAATGCCCGCGGATTTGCCGCCTTCCGCATTGCCGGCGCAAATCTGCCGCACAAGCGTCGCCTCGATCCTGAATTCGAAAACTGGAGCCCGGGCTTGGCCAGCGGCCGCGAGGCATTCGTCGAGGCATATGGCGAAACGCTGCTTACTCACATCGAGACGTCCACGCAGCCGATCCTGTGGAGCGCGGAGGAAAAGACGAGCTTTCTCGACGCGTCCGATTTCACCCCTTTTGTGCATCAACTGGAAGCAAGACTGCTGCCCTATTCCGGCATCGCGTTCCCGGTTCGCCTGGGGGCGGTCGGCAATGGCTACGTCGTCTTTCCAACCATTGGCGGGGCGGATTTGCCGGGGGAGTTGATCCTCGCGGTACACAGCCGCTGCTACAAGGTCATGACTGATATTCTCTCGCTCGACGAGCGCCGTGCCGCACCATCGGAAACTCTGAGCGAACGGGAAATCGCCTGCCTTCAATTGGCCGGCGACGGACGCATCAGCGAAGAGATTGCCGAACGACTGAACCTCTCGGTCCACACGGTCAACGCCTATCTCGGTTCGGCCACGATCAAACTTGATTCGGTTAACCGCATCCAGGCGATCGCCAAGGCAATACGCCTTGGCTACATCACCTGATCCATCCTCATCCGTAGAGCGGGGACGCCTGTCCCTTGACGAAGCGCGCCTCCTTGAGGCGGTCTTCCAGCATGCGCGTGTTCGTATCCGGATCGCCGGACGTATCGTGGAACGCGATGTGCTTGATATCGAGGCCGGCATGCTCTTCCGTGAGCGTCAGCTGCGAGTATATCGTGATGCCGCGCGGCTTGATTTCCAGGTCGAGCACGACTTCCGGCGGGCCGCCCCATTCCAGACGGTAATCCCCGCCGGCACCGAAAACGACGGTGCCAGGATGGAAGTACAATTCCGCTGCCGAAGAAACGAGATCGGCAAGATTTCCATAAAGTTCAAAACGCAGAAGAGAAATAAGGTCGGCAGCATCGAGAAGGCGTAATTCGCTCGCCACGGGGCTGATTGCCTCTGCCACGATGCGTTCACGCTGGTTGGTAAAGGAGCACTTCTTCATCGTGGCTAGCGTATCCGTCTTTTGGGGGCTTTGGACGCGTAAACCCGATGAACGAGTTCGGCGACCGCCTTATAAAATATCGACGGTATGACGCTATCCACCGAGACTTGCGCAAACATGGAGCGCGCAAGCGGCGGATCTTCAAAAATCGGAATGTCGTTCTCGCGAGCGAGTTCGCGGATCTTCAGCGCGACCAGGTCTTGGCCCTTCGCGACCACCACGGGCGCTTCGTTTTCCTCGCGCACATAGCGCAGGGCCACGGCATAGTGGGTCGGGTTGGTGATCACCAGGGTCGCCCGGGGGACGTTGGAAATCATGCGCTTTCGCGCTCGGTCACGGGCAATCGATCTCTGGCGCGCTTTGACCACCGGATCGCCCTGCGCCTGCTTGTACTCGTCCTTGATCTCCTGCTTCGTCATTCGCAGCTGCTCGTACCAATGATGGCGCGTCCAGAAGACATCGATGGCCGACAGCAAAGCCGTTGCAAGCAGGATCACGATCATCATCTTTTGCAGGATCGTGGCAAACTTGACGAAGATGACCTGGGGGTCCGAGAACATCGTATCGATGACGCCGAAATATTCACCCTTCAGGGCGAAGACCATCACTACTGAGACAACGACGATCTTGAAGACGGATTTCGCAAACTCGACCATGCCCTGCGAACTGAACAGGCGGCTCCAGCCCTTGGCGAGCGAAATGCGGCTCGCCTGCGGGGTGATTCGTTCCAGCACGAATTCAGGAAGGTGCTGCGCGACGTTCGACCCGACGCCGAGGACGATGAGCATGATCAGCATCGGGGCAAGCAGGGCGCCGATCTCCCAGCCGAGATGGGTAAAGAGTGACACCACGTCCACGGCCGTGCCGATATGCCACTGATCCGGCTGCGCAAAGATATCTTTCAGCGTCTCGCTGATTCGGATCATGCCACCCGGCAGGAAGAAGACGGCATAGAAGTAGAAGGCGAGGGCGGTGGCAAAGATCGGCAACTCTCGTGAGGAGGGCACGTTGCCCTTCTCACGCGCATCGCGCATCTTTTTTTCGGTCGGGTCTTCTGTTTTGCTGTCGTCGTCTTCATCGGACATGACCGACGCCATCCTTGGAGGCTTGCACTGGCGAAACACTCGCCCTGAAGGATCGAGTCGGCCGCGTCTGCGGCGCGCCGGCTGGCGGTCATCTCAACCGCTTCACCAAACGTAACCGCCCGCCGATCGGGGTTCAATCGGCGGGCGGATGATCGCTGGGGTTTTCAACAGAGCCGGGCGGTCAAGCCGCCTGATTGTCGCCCTCGGTTTCCTTAAGCTGGATCTGACCGGCATTGGCGAGACGAATCGCTTCCTGAGCCACGGCACGGCGCGCGATCGCAATCTCGCGCGGGTTAATGCCTGTGGTCCCCGACTGCAGATCCGATTCGATCATGCGGCGTGAACGCGGGCTGATCGAAGCCAGCACGCATTCCTTGATTTCCGCACTGGCGCCGCGAAGCGCCATGGTGAGGATATCGCCTGAGATGTCGTTGAGCAGAAGCACGCGGCTGCGCTGCGGCATGGCAAGCAGGTCTTCGAAGAGGAAGATCTTGGGCCGCACCTTGTTGACCGACTCCTTGCTGATCGACTCGAGCGACTGCAGCAGCGTGTCGACTTCGGGTTTGTCCAGCTCGTTCATCAGTTCCGCGACCTTGGCCGAACCCGTCGAGTTCTTTTCGGCTTCGATCTCGGCAATCAGGTCATGCACGCGGTTCTCGATGATCTGCGCCGCCTTCGGGCTGACATTCTTCAGATTGACCGTGCGGTTCATGATGTCCGCGCGCCGGCTTTCCGGCAGCTTCAGCAGCACTTTCGCACCGAAGGACGAGGGCAGCATGGAGAGGATATAGGCCACCGTCTGTGGGTGTTCGCGCATCAGGAACTTGGCGATGAAGTCGGGATCAGCGTCCTGCAGCCGGTCCCAAATGGACGCCTCATATGCCTGGAAGGCGGTGCGGCGACCGAGGAGGCCGTCGACTTCCTCCGGCGTCAGGCCTTCCTCGAGAATGCTCTCGATGGCCTTGGCATTGTCCATCAGGCCGGCGCCCTCAGTGAAGAGGTCCTCGAATTCGTTGACGAGTTCGGTCAGTTCATCCGGCGGAATGGTCCGCAGCGTCTGCGCAGACGCAATGATCGTCTGCAGTTCGGCCTGGGTAAAATACTTGAGCAGCTTGCCGGCGACACCCTTTCCCATGGCAAGCAGCACGGCGGCTGCCTTATCGGCCTGGGAGAGGGGTTTTCCGGTTAAGGGGCCGCCAAAATCGTCAAAGTCCATCATGGTCTTGTCCTCTCTGGCCCGTCATGGGTCAGGATGTCTTGGTCGCCATCACTTCAATCAGCTTGACACCAAATCGCGTATCGTCGTTTTCGAGAACCGTGATCTCGCCGCGCGCGATGCGCCGGCCGTTCACCATGATCTCGACAGGCTCGCCGATCTTCTTGTCCAGCGCGATAATGGCGCCTTCCTCGAGATTCATGAGACCTGAAACCTGCATCCGGCTGGACCCCAGAACAATCTGGACATCGATCGGAATGTCCATGATCAGGTCGAGGTTTGCCGTAAGGCCGCTTCCCGGTTCCTGGTGCGCGCTGCCCGTGTTGCCAAAGGACGTGTCGCCGCCGAAGCTGGAACCACCGAGGTCGTCACCGCCACCGAAATCGCCGCCGCCAAAATCACTGCCGCCGATGTCGCTGCCAAGGTCGCCCATGCCGAAACCGGCATCCGGGGTAGCCGACGCACCGCCGAAGTCGGATTCGAAAGCCGCGAGCGGATCCGACTTGTCGTCGCTCAGCCCGCCAAAGTCGCCGAAATCCGAACCGATATCCGGAAGCCCGCCGTCTGCATCTGCTTTGAGGACGCCACGCAGATCATCGACCGCCTGGTCGAAGTCGCTGTCGCTGGCGCCCGGCATCGCGAGCGCGTCTGCATCCGTCTGTGGAGTCTTTTTCGTTGCCATGGACTCATTATTCCTCTTGAAACTTGCCTCAAGCTGCCGTTCGGCGCGGCCTGATAAATGTCTAGCTCATCAAATGTCGTAGGATCTCGTCTTCACTGCTCACATTGTCCTTGACCCGGACTGTGTAGCGGTCACCCGCCCGGCCGAATTCGCAGCGATAGAGATCCTTGCCGTTCGCGCTGACGTCGACCATGACATCCCCCTTGTCGCGGAAGGCGATGACATCGCCTGCCACGAGGCGCGACACGGTCGACAGGGTCAGCGATTCCAGGCGAACCCGCGCCTCAAGCGTGACCTGTGAGCGCCGCACCTGTTCGGCGATCTGCTCCTGCCATTCCTTGCGCGACCGCCCTGCCTGGTTCTTCGACTTCGGCATGGTGACCACGGTCTTGAGGAGGGCTTTTTGCGGGATGACCAGATAGAATTCCGAGGTGACGGGACCGAGGGTAATGCCCAGTTTGATGGTCACGGCATATTCGTCGACGTGATCTTCTTCCGGCTTTGCCCGGTCCTCGGCATTGTGCGCCTTTTCGAGCAACGGCTCGAATCCGCCTGCCGCATTGACGCCGGAGCGCAGCACATTGGCGATCTTGTCGAACACCATGGTCGAAAGATCGAGCTCGATCTGCGACAGGGGGCGCTCGATCGGCTCCTGGATCGTCTCGGGCAGGGCGCCGAGCAGATTTTCCATGAGTGTGATGATGAAGCTGTTGCCGCAGGCGAGCACGAAATTGGGCGACCAATTGCGCAGCTGGCCATCCGAAAAGGCGACATTGTCGCCCAGATCGGCCAGCAGGTCGGTCATCAGCCCGCTTTCGTGGCCATTGTAATGGACCAGCATCGAAAGACCGGTCTCGCTGTGGAAGACGTCCGGAAGAAACTCGGAGTAGAGTTGGCCGAACTCGGTGCAGAGCTTCTGCAGTGTCTTTGCGTCGCCAAGCCCGCCGGTCAGCATGGCAAGGAGCGCCCGGTCCATTTGCGGAGGTGTCTGAGTGCCTGCGTCGCTCATGATCATGCCGCCTTGCTTTCACCGCCGCCGGGGTTCATCATTTCCTGTTCAACGGCGTCGATCGACGGACGTTCGTAGGAAGAGATGGTCTTGCGGCCATATTCGAGAGCCACCTGCGGAACCGATCCGTTCATGTAGGCGAGCAGCGTCTGTTTCACGATGATGTACAGGCGGTGCTGCTTGGTACGGACGGTCTTGATCTGGGCGATCAAGGGGTTGCAGAGGCAATAGGACAGAAAGATGCCAAGCATGGTGCCGACGAGAGCGGCGCCGATCAGACCACCGAGAACTTCCGGCGACTCGTTGATCTTGCTCATCGCCTTGATAACCCCGAGAACGGCCGCGACGATACCGATGGCCGGGAAGCTGTCCCCCATCGCCGTCATCGCATGATAAGGCTTCATCTTGTCGTAGAGGATGGTGTCGATTTCCTCGTCCATCAACGCTTCGATCTCGTGGCTGCGGGCATTGCCGATGATGATCAGGCGGACGTAGTCACAGATGAACGAGGTCAGTTCCTTATTCTTCAGGAGGTTCGGCGCGGCGGTGAAGATCGAGGATTCTTCCGGATTGTCGATATGGGCTTCGATCTCGTTGCGCGACTTGGTGCGCAGGTCGCGCATCAGCGAATAGAGAACGCCCAGTACGTCGAGATAGGCACGCTCCGTCGGCACCGAGTGCTTGAAGGCCTCACCGATGGCCTTGCCCGTGTCCTTGATGACCTTCATCGGGTTGGCCATGATAAAGCCACCCACGCCGGCACCGCCGATGATCATCAACTCGAACGGCTGAATGAGCACGTTGAGGTGTCCACCCATCGCCATGAAGCCGCCGAGGACGCAGCCTACCGTTATTACAAATCCGATGATGAGATTCATTTTGCCCGCACCTGAACGTTACATTTCACGGTAAGCGATACGTCTCGTGCCTTGCGTGAGGCTGAATCACGGCCCCATTTTTGGGCCGCAGCGCCAGCCTCTGATTGCAGCTTCCGCTCAACAGTTTCGCGCAAGGCTTTTGGCTCAGAAGAGCGTGAGCTAGCGTAGCCAGTCTGCGTTAAATAATGATTTACTTATATTCATCGCAACGGAGGCAATGAAGTGCAATCCGGAATCTATGTGTCCCTGTCGTCCCAGATGGCCCTCGAGCGCCGCCTGACGACCATCGCCGACAACATGGCCAACGTGAACACCGTCGGCTTCCGTGCAACCGAGGTCAAGTTCGACGAGATGTTGAGCAAGACGGGCAATGACCAGAACGCCCAGATCGCTTTCGTCAGCCAGGGCAACGACTATCTCTCCACCAAGAACGGCGAACTCGCACAGACCAACAACGCGCTCGATTTCGCCATCAAGGGCGACGCATGGTTTGCCATCGACACGCCCGTTGGTCAGGTTCTGACCCGCGACGGTCGTTTCACGATGACCGATACAGGCGAGCTGGTTTCGGTCAAGGGCTTCCCCGTTCTCGATGCCGGCGGCGCGCCGATCCAGCTGAACCGCAACGGCGGACCGCCGGAAGTCGGCGCCGATGGCAAGATCATGCAGGACGGCCGCCAGGTTGCGACCCTCGGACTGTTTACCGCCGATGTTCGCAACGGCTTCCTGCGTTATGAAAACAGCGGCGTCACCACCGTCGACAATCCGCAGCCGGTGGTCGACGATCCCGAAATCTCCGTGATGCAGGGCTATGTGGAGAATTCCAACGTCAACGGCATCAGCCAGATGACACAGCTCATCCAGGTAAACCGCGCTTTCGAAAGCGTGAGTGCCCTGATCCGCGACAGCGAAAATTCGATGGGCGACGCGATCAAGATCCTCGGTGGAAGCTCCTGAGGCTGAAACGGAATGGTGACGGCTTTGCAGGTGACAGACGATCTCCCCCTTTCTCCGAAGCTCGGCCAGTTGGCCTCGCTTGCGGAGCGCTATGCCAAGCCGGAACATGCTGTGACCCAGGGGGGCCATGTCCGCACGATTGCGGCTGGCCATTATACCGTTACCGGTCTGTCGCGGCATGTGCGCCTCGGCGAATTCGTTGCCCATCGCTCCGCGACCGGGGTGCATCTCGGAGAGGTCATCCGCGTCGAACCCGATGTCTGCTATGTCTGCCCGATCGAACCTGGCGAACCGATCGGCATCCATGATGTCGTGATCCGTAAGGGCGCCTTCCGCATTGCGCCGGATGATAGCTGGTGCGGCCGCACCATCAACGCGCTGGGCGATCCGATCGACAACGGCCTGCCACTTGCACCCGGTTCGGAGCGTCGCCCCATCTCCACCACCGCGCCGCCGTCCATGACCCGCCGTCGTGTCGAGACCGGATTCAAGACCGGTGTGCGCGCGATCGATATCTTCTCGCCGCTTTGCCTTGGCCAGCGCCTGGGCATTTTCGCTGGCTCCGGCGTCGGCAAGTCCACGCTTCTTTCGATGCTGGCGCGTGCCGATGCCTTCGATAAGGTGGTGATCGCGCTGGTCGGCGAACGTGGCCGCGAAGTGCGTGAATTCATCGAAGATACACTCGGCGACAATATGGCGAAATCGATTGCCGTGGTTGCAACCAGTGACGAAAGCCCGATGCTGCGCAAGATGGCGCCCTTGACGGCTATCACCATTGCCGAGCATTTCCGCGACAAGGGCGAGAACGTTCTTTTTATCGTCGACAGCGTCACCCGTTTCGCCCATGCGATCCGTGAAGTCGCGACCGCAGCTGGCGAGCCGCCGATTGCGCGTGGCTATCCGGCGTCGGTCTTCACAGAACTGCCGCGTCTGCTCGAGCGTGCCGGCCCGGGCGCCGAAGGCGCGGGCACCATCACCGCGATCATCTCGATCCTCGTCGATGGCGACAACCACAACGACCCTATTGCCGACTCCACCCGCGGCATTCTCGACGGGCATATCGTGCTTGACCGCGCACTCGCCGACGAAGGACGCTACCCGCCGATCAATCCGCTGACATCCATCTCGCGACTGGCCCGCAAGGCCTGGACTTCGGAGCAGGAAAAGCTGGTCTCCCGCCTCAAGGCACTGATCCACCGCTTCGAGGAGACGCGCGACCTGCGTCTGATCGGTGGCTATCGAAACGGATCAGATCCCGACCTGGATATGGCGATCAAGCAGGTGCCGGTCATCTACGAAATCTTGAAACAGACGCCCGGCGACAAGCCGGCGAGTGACGCCTATGCCGATTTGGCCAACGCTTTGAAAGCGGCGGCCGGCGGTCAGGCAGGCATGAGGCAAAGGGGCTGACCATGACCGACTTCGATGCAGACGAGCCCGTGGCGCCGTTGAAGCAAGGTGTGCTCAAGCGGCGTGTGCCGACAATCGATCGCCTCCTAGCCGTCACCGGCATCGCGCTCGCCTGTGGCGCTGCCTTCTTCCCCTGGTACGTCTTCTTCAACGAAGAGAAATTCGGCATACGGGTTGCCGATTGGACGCGGACGCGCGACTTGCCGGAAGGTCCAGGGCGAAACGTCTTCAGCGTGTCGCCTTTGGCTCTGGTCGACAAGGATGACGAAGGCGGAGATCGCCCCGCCACGCCGCAGGTCGACGAAATCGTGACGGCGACAGTTCCGAACCTCGGCAAGGAGCGTCCGGAAGGGCTTGAGCCCGTGACGGCACAGCCCTTCCCGGGGAAAAGCGGTTTCCGCCTTCTTCATGTTGCCAATGGCCGTGCCCTGATCGAGGACAAGGCCGGCATGTATCTGGTGCGGGTCGGCTCGATTCTCCCGGACAACAGCCGTGTTGCGACGCTCGAACAGCGCGATGGCAAGTGGGTGATCATCACCTCGGCCGGCGATATCTACCAAAACAACTAATGCAGCGTGGGATGAGCAAGTCCCACGCAAGATTACCGGCCTAGGCTCCGAACAGTACAAGACGGAGTAACGCCCATGAATCCCATCCAGTTGTTCGAGCTGGCCTCGCGACAGGCCGAATGGCTCTCGGTGCGCCAACAGGTTGTGGCGACCAACATCGCCAATGCCAATACGCCCAAATATCTGGCCAAGGACATCACCCCCTTCGAGGCGGTCATGGACAAAACCTCCATGGTTCAGAAAATGGCGGTCACGCAGCCGGGACACATGGCGTCGAACGACTTGAGCGACGAGAACATCGCCGTCGAGGAAGCTCCGCTGAACGACGAAATCGGCATTCAGGAATCAGGCAACTCCGTCGCCATTGCAGAAGAACTGACGAAAACTGGCGAAATCAAGCGCCAGCACGAGTTGAACACATCCCTGATGTCTTCCTTCCATCGCATGATGTTGATGACGGTGAAACGCTAATGACCGACCCATTGGGCGCAGCCCTCAAGATTGCAGGCAGTGGCCTGGAAGCCCAGTCCACCCGCATGCGCATAGTCTCCGAAAACATTGCCAACGCGCGGACCACCGGGGATACGCCGGGTGCCGACCCCTATCGCCGCAAGACCATCACCTTCGGCAGCGAGCTCGACCGGGTCTCTGGTGCCGAGACCGTCGAGGTGAAGAAGCTGGGCGTCGATGAATCCGATTTCATCGAGGAATACGACCCAGGCAATCCGGCGGCGAACGAGAAGGGCATCGTCAAGATGCCGAACGTGAACGTCCTGATCGAAATGGGCGACATGCGCGAAACGAACCGAACCTATGAAGCGAACCTGCAAACCATCAAGCAGACCCGCGACATGATTTCCCAGACAATTGCTCTGCTGAAGGCCTCGCAATGATCGAATCAATCACCAAGGCTGGAATGGTATCCGGCACCAGCGGCATCGACTCGCTGTCGAGCATCTTCTCCGCCAAAAGCCAGGCGGCCGATGCGCCCACGCCCCGCATGTCGACCGGCGAGACGTTCCTGTCGGCGCTTACCGATATGGCGACCAAGGCATCAGACAACCTGAAGCAGGCCGAAAAGACCTCCTTCGACGGTCTGACCGGCAAGGCCAATCCTCGCGAAGTCGTCGACGCGGTCATGCAGGCCGAGCAGTCCCTCCAGACGGCAATCGCCTTCCGCGACAAGATCGTCAATGCCTATCTTGAAATCACGAAAATGCAGATTTAGTAGGGGTACCGACACATGAGAGCGCTCGCCATCGCAGCCACGGGTATGGATGCCCAGCAGACCAATCTTGAGGTCATCGCGAACAATATTGCCAATATCAACACCACGGGCTTCAAGCGCGCGCGTGCCGAATTCTCCGACCTGCTCTACCAGACGGAGCGGGCCCAGGGCGTGCCCAACCGGGCCAACCAGGCGATCGTGCCGGAAGGCGCGAATATCGGTCTCGGTGTGCAGACCGCTGCTGTTCGCAACATTCATACCCAGGGCGAACTGACCCAGACCGGCAATGAGCTCGATGTCGCCATGATCGGCCGCGGCTGGTTCCAGATCGAAAGCCCCGATGGTCAGACATTCTACAGCCGTTCCGGCGCCTTCAACATGAATGCGCAGGGCCAGCTTGTGACGATCGACGGCTATCTCGTCACGCCGCAGATCACCATTCCCCAGGATGCGAGTGAAGTCGTCATCAGTCGTAGCGGTCAGGTTTCCGCTCGCCTCGGCAACGATTCCGACTACACCGATATCGGCCAGTTGACGGTTGCAAACTTCGTCAACGAAGCCGGTCTGAAGCCGCTCGGCGACAATCTCTTCGCTGAAACCGCAGCCTCCGGCGAAGCTATTGTCGGCGTGCCTGACGATCCGGGCTTCGGTTACATGAAACAGTCCTACCTGGAAGCATCCAATGTCGATTCCGTGAAGGAGATCACCGACATGATCTCCGCACAGCGCGCCTACGAGATGAATTCCAAGGTGATCAGCACCGCCGACGAAATGGCTCAGATCGTCAGCAAGAACCTCAAGTAACACAACTGGAGGCAAACATGAGGTTTCGCCGAACATTCAAAAACATGCTGCGTCGAGTGGCGGTCATCGCCGCCACGACCGCTGCCATGTGTGTCGGTCAGGGAATGGCATTTGCCCAGGGCACGGCCGTCGTCCCCACCCGGATCATCTATCCCGGCGAAACCGTGTCTGCCGAGCAGGTCAATGTCGTGACGGTCACCAATCCCAACCTCTCCAGCGGTTATGCCCGCACCACGGACGAGGTGGTGGGCATGGTGACCAAGCGCACGCTTCTGCCCGGCCGCACAATCCCGACCAGCGCGCTGCGCGAGGCCTTCGCGGTCAAGCGTGGCGGCAGCGTGCGTCTGACCTTCGCTATCGGCAACATGCTGATCAGTGCGAGCGGCACGCCCTTGGCCGATGCGTCGGTCGGCGAGCTGATCAAGGTTCGCAATCTCGATTCCGGCTCGATCGTTTCCGGGACGGTCATGGCCGACGGTACGGTACAGGTGATGGCAAAATGAGATGGCTTGCTTCCATCAGGATCGCGCTTTGCGCCGCAGCGCTTGTGCTGGCTCCCTTCGAGCCGGCGCTTGCGACCAATTCGCGTATCAAGGATATCGCCTCGCTCCAGTCGGGGCGTGACAACCAGCTCATCGGTTACGGTCTTGTCGTTGGTCTCCAGGGAACCGGCGACAGCTTGCGTTCCTCCCCCTTCACCGACCAGTCGATGCGGGCGATGCTGCAGAACCTCGGCATTTCCACTCAAGGTGGCCAGTCCAATGCCAAGAACGTGGCAGCTGTCATGGTCACGGCCAATCTGCCACCCTTCGCCAGCCCCGGCAGTCGCATTGACGTGACCGCAAGTTCGCTCGGCGATTCGAGCTCCTTGCGCGGCGGCACGCTGGTCATGACGTCGCTTACCGGCGCCGATGGGCAGATCTATGCGGTCGCCCAGGGCTCGGTCATCGTTTCCGGTTTCACCGCACAGGGCAATGCTGCGAGCGTGCAGGAAGGCATCACCACCTCCGGTCGGGTACCGGGCGGCGCGATCATCGAGCGGGAACTGCCGTCGAAGTTCAAGGATTCGGTAAACCTCGTCCTACAATTGCGCAACGCTGACTTCACGACCGCCCTGCGCATCGCCGATACCATCAACGCCTATGCCGCGGCCAATTACGGCGCCCCGATCGCAGAGGCTCGCGACAGCCAGGAAGTGGTGATCCAGAAACCGAGAACAGCGGACCTCGCTCGCCTGATGGCGGACATCGAAAATCTGGTCGTCGCGACCGACTCGCCGGCCAAGGTTGTTATCAACGAACGCACGGGCACCATCGTGATCGGCGCCGACGTCAGGGTGTCCCGTGTCGCGGTTGCCTACGGCACCTTGACCGTCACAGTCACGGAGACGCCGCAGATCGTGCAGCCCGAACCTTTCTCCAAGGGCGTGACGGCTGTTCAGGACCAGACAGACATCATCGCCCAGAAAACCGGCGACAAGATCGCCGTCGTCGACGGGCCCGATCTGCGCACCCTCGTCAGCGGGTTGAACAGCATCGGCGTCAAGCCGGATGGAATCATTGCAATCCTTCAGGGCATCAAGTCAGCCGGTGCGCTGCAAGCGGAGCTCGTGCTGCAATGATCGGGTTCAGAACCTTCACCCCCTCGCGGGCCATCTTGCGAAGCGGAGCAGCGGTGCTCGTGATCGCAACGCTGCCCGCCTTCGCCGGCGTTGCGATCGGGCAGCAGCAGCCGCAATCGCTGGAAAAGGCCTCCGAGGAGGAGATCCAGCAGTTCTGCACCAGCATTGCTGACGCCGCGCGCGACCAGCGCTACCTCTTGCAGAAGCAGGAGCTCGACAAGTTGCAGGCCGATGTCGACAGCCGCATTGCGGTGCTCGAAACCCGCCGAGCCGAATATGAAGACTGGCTCACCCGACGCAACGACTTCATGAAAAAGGCGGATGCGCAACTGGTGGAGATCTACCGGAAGATGGCGCCAGATGCCGCAGCTCCGCAATTGGCGGAGACCGACGTCATGCTGGCGGCCGCCATCATCATGAAGCTCCCGCCGCGCCAGTCGAGCCTGATACTCACCGAGATGAAACCGGACAAGGCGGCGGCAGTCGCCCAGATCATGTCGAGCGCCGGTGACGCCAATACTTCGAAGGATCCATCATGACCAAGCGTTTCCCGGCCTTGCTGGCTATTCTCCTTCTGGCTGGCTGCCAGAGCCAGACCATCAAGGAAATTGGCAATGCCCCGGCAATGAGCCCGATCGGATCCGGTCTCCGTTACAGCCAGACCCCGCAGATGGCGCTTTATCCGAAGCAGCCGATGCAAAGCGCGAGCGGCTACTCGCTGTGGAGCGACAATCAGTCGGCCCTTTTCAAGGATGCCCGCGCTCTCAACGTGGGTGACATTCTGACCGTCAACATCGAGATCGACGACAAGGCGACGTTCAAGAATGCCACGGATCGTAGCCGCACCAACGGCACCTCGCTGACTTGGGGTGCTGAAGTCAAACAATTCCTCGGCTTTGACACGGATACGGGCACATCTGGCGACCTCTCGACGGATTCCAGCACGAGCAGCAAGGGCGACGGCAAGACGGAACGGTCGGAAAAGCTGAACCTGATGATCGCAGCCGTGGTCACGGGTATCCTCGAAAACGGCAACCTCTTGATCAGCGGGTCGCAGGAAGTGCGCGTCAATCACGAGATCCGTATCCTGAATGTGGCCGGTATCGCGCGTCCTCAGGATGTCGACGCCGAAAACACGATTTCCTACGAGAAGATCGCCGAAGCCCGCATTTCTTACGGTGGCCGTGGCCGCCTGACGGAAATGCAGCAGCCGCCGATCGGCCAGCAGGTTGTCGATATCTATTCGCCCTTCTGATCGCGGCAGGAGCGCTAGGGACTGGTTATGGAAGAAAATCCGGAAGGCGAAGGCAAGAAGAAGTCGGGCTTGATGGCGCTCGCCATCCCGCTCGTGGTGCTGACCGTCGTCGGCGGCGGGGGCGGCTGGGCGATCGGCACCATGTTGTCACCGAAGGTCAAACAGGCGCAGGAAGCGGCAGCCGTCGCCGAAGCGCCTGCCGGTCACGGCGAGGCCAAGAAGGAAGAGGGGCTCCCCCACGTCTCGACGGAAGCCAATGGCGTGGTGGCTCTTGAGCCCATCACGACGAACCTTGCCTATCCCTCGGAAAACTGGATCCGCGTCGAGGTGGCGCTGATGTTCAATGGCCCGCCGGATGTCAAGGTCGCCGAAGATGTCCACCAGGACATCCTCGCTTATTTGCGAACCGTGTCTCTCCAGCAGGTGGAGGGGCCAAGAGGGTTCCAATATCTCAAGGATGACCTTCAGGAGCGTGTTGACCTGCGCTCAGAAGGGCGCGTATCGAAGGTGATGTTCAGAACCCTCGTGATCGAATGATTCGGCTTCTCACCCTCGTCGCCATCATGATGATGGCGCCGGAACTGGCTGTGGCCCAGCAGTTCCCGACTGAGATCTTCAACACCCCGATCGACGGATCGGTGGCGGCTTGGATCATCAGGACATTCGGCTTGCTCACGGTGCTATCGATTGCGCCGGGCATCCTGATCATGGTCACCAGCTTCCCGCGCTTTCTGATCGCCTTCTCGATCCTGCGCTCGGGGATGGGACTTGCCACCACGCCCTCCAACATGATCCTGACCAGCATGGCGCTCTTCATGACCTTCTATGTCATGGCGCCGACCATGGACCAGGCCTGGACCAATGGCGCGCAACCCTTGCTCGCCAACCAGATTACGGAAGCGGAAGCCGTGGCGCGCATCGCCGAACCCTTCCGCACTTTCATGACCGCAAACACGCGCGACAAGGACCTGAAGCTCTTTGTCGATATCGCCAACGAGCGTGGGCAGGCGACCATCGTCGACGGCAAGGTCGACTACCGGGTGCTTATCCCGGCCTTCATGCTCTCGGAGATCCGCCGCGGCTTCGAGATCGGCTTCCTGATCATTCTGCCCTTCCTGGTGATCGACATGGTCGTGGCCACAATTACCATGGCCATGGGCATGATGATGCTCCCGCCCACCTCGATCTCCCTGCCGTTCAAGATTCTGTTCTTCGTCCTGATCGACGGTTGGAACCTGCTCGTCGGCAGCCTCGTCCGCTCGTTTGTCTGAACATCAGACGCTGCCGGAACAATCGTTATTTCGCTGTTTACCATAGGCCGCGTGAAGCACGAATGCGCGCGGTCGAATTAAGGTGTTGGCAACAAATGGCTGCGAGTTTGGAACTCGCACGACGGGTCTGGTAGCAACAGAAAAGTACCAAATGGCATGATGCCGAACCGCGCGTGACCGGTAAGTTTTTAGTCCGGTATGTCCCCTCCAGTATCTTGTTTTCAAGGGACAAATCCTATGACCAGCATTCTGACAAACACCAGCGCTATGGGCGCGCTGTCTACCCTCCGCTCGATCTCCGCCAGCATGGAAGATACCCAGTCCCGCATCTCGTCGGGCCTCAAGGTCGGTTCCGCTTCTGACAACGCGGCTTATTGGTCGATTGCCACGACCATGAAGTCCGACAATGCAGCTCTCGGCGCTGTTTCTGACGCTCTCGGCTTGGGCGCTGCCAAGGTTGACACCGCTTACTCCGGTATGGAATCGGCCATCGACGTTGTCCAGCAGATCAAGACCAAGTTGGTCGCCGCTACTGAAGACGGCGTCGACAAGGACAAGATCCAGGAAGAAATCACCCAGCTGCAGGACCAGCTGACGTCGATTGCCGAAGCCGCCTCTTTCTCGGGCGAAAACTGGCTCCAGGCCGACCTTACAGCAGGTACCGACCTCGCCAAGAGCGTCGTTGCTTCCTTCGTTCGTGACGACTCCGGCAACGTATCCGTCAAGAAGGTCGACTACACCCTCTCGACCTCGAACGTCCTGTTCGACACCGGGGGCAACACCGGCATTCTCGATGGCACGACTTCGATCGATGGCAACGGCATTTCCGTCGACGTGAATGTCAACGGTACGGTTTCTGCCTACGACGTTGTCCGTTACACAACGGCTGAAGTCGTTGCAGACGGCGCTACGTTCGACACAGACGGCATCGCTGCATCGGGTGGTACGGTTTCGGATGGTTACGTCAAGGTGGACGACGACACCTGGGTTGCCGCAATCGACCAGACGACGGACACCACGGTCGAGATCTTCACCGAAGATTCCGGTGGTGCACTGTGGGCAATCGACACCGGCAACACGTCTACCGCCACACTGAGCACTTCGGTTTCGGCCTTCACGATCACGAACACCACGACCTCTGCCCAGCTCGACGATCTGATCCAGATGGTCGACGACGCGTTGACCTCGATGACCAGCGCGGCTTCTTCGCTCGGTTCGATCTCTTCGCGCATCGAGACTCAGGAAAGCTTCGTCAGCGACCTGAGCGACTCGATCGAAGCCGGTGTTGGCCGCTTGGTTGATGCCGACATGAACGAAGAATCGACGCGCCTTAAGGCCCTGCAGACCCAGCAGCAGCTGGCTATTCAGGCCCTGTCGATCGCCAACTCGGACTCGCAGAACGTTCTGTCGCTGTTCCGTTAATCGGACCAGGCAACGTCCTTGGGCTGGCGGGCTGAGCCAGTCTAGGAAGAGCAGGTCGCAGTTAACGCTGCGGCCTGTTTTTTTAATAATTGCATTTAAGAATTGTTAACCATGTTTAAGTTAGATGAACCCATCGCAACGACGGGTTAACACTCATTAAGAACAGGTTAGCAGGCATGAAGCTGACCGTCGTTACCGGCCCATCCGGAATGTCCCTGTCTATATCAGCCAATCAAGGGGCAGACTTCAATGACCAGCATATTGACCAATGTCGCGGCGATGTCCGCACTTCAGACCCTTCGCAGCATCGATTCCAGCATGGAAGATACGCAGGCACGTGTCTCGTCCGGCCTTCGTGTCGAAACAGCGTCTGACAATGCGGCCTATTGGTCGATTGCAACCACGATGCGCTCCGACAACATGTCGCTCGCAGCTGTTGAAGACGCGCTTGGTCTTGGCGCTGCAAAGGTGGACACCGCTTATTCCGGCATGGAATCGGCCATCGAAGTCGTGAAGGAAATCAAGGCCAAGATCACGGCCGCGACCGAAGACGGCGTTGATAAAGACAAGATCCAGGAAGAAATCACGCAGTTGCAGGACCAGCTCGTCTCGATTTCGGAAGCTGCCTCATTCTCCGGAGAGAACTGGCTCCAGGCCGACATCACTGCTGCCGGCGGTAGCGAAGTGAAGTCGGTCGTCGCATCATTCGTTCGAGATGCAAACGGCGACGTTTCGGTCAAGAAGGTGAACTATACGCTCGACAGCACGAGCGTATTGTTTGACTCCGGAGGCGACACCGGCATTCTCGATACAATCCAGACCGTTGAAGGAAACGGTGTAACCGTCAACGTCAACATTGCTGGCACAACGACTCCATACAATGTTCTCAGCTACACGACGGCTGAGGTTATTGCCGATGGCGCAACGTTCGACTCCGGAGGTGTGGTCGCGGTTGGTGGTACGGTTTCGGCAGGTTATGTCAAAGTTGACGATGACGTATGGGTCGCCGCCATTGACCAATCTGGCGCAACGGATCACGAGATCTTTGCAACGGACGTCGATACGAGCGGCGTGTGGGCCATCGATGAGACCAACCTGGCCAGCGCTACGGCTTTGACCACCTCTGTCGCGACCCTTTCGATCGACAACTCCACGAGTTCTACCCAGTTGGACGGCCTCCTGCAGATGGTTGATGATGCCCTGGAAGCGATGACAAGTGCAGCATCGGCTTTGGGTTCGATCTCGTCGCGTATCGAAATGCAGCAGGAGTTCGTGGCAAGTCTCACCGACTCCATCGATACGGGTATTGGCCGTCTCGTCGATGCCGACATGAATGAAGAGTCGACCCGCTTGAAGGCGCTGCAGACCCAGCAGCAGCTGGCTATCCAGTCGCTGTCGATCGCGAACTCTGCATCGGAAAGCGTTCTTACGCTCTTCAAGTAAGGTCCGCTGGACCATCAATTATAAGGCTTCTTTGAAAGCCCTTTACCTAAGAAATGCCGCGCCCAGAGGGCGCGGCATTTTTCGTTTTGTCAGCGCTTTTCTGCGTTCTCGTGTGCCGCATTCGCTGAGAGATCAGGTGCATGAACCCAGGCCGCACATGATCGTCGAGCCCCAGGCGCCATTCGTTAAAACCCGCGGTGCTCCCAACACTCCCATTAAAGCTTTGGTCAGACACCTTAATGAAAGGTTACAAAAAACATCCTTTTATTATTGAAAAACATGAGGTTAGTTCATCCTTGGTTAACCACGCGTCGGTAGATTGGCCCCATAGAACGAGACATTAACCCTAACGGGAATTGATGGGCATGAAGCTGACACTCGTTCCCGGTGACTCCGGAATGTCCCTTTCTTAATCAGCCATTCAAGGGGCACTAAATATGACTAGCATTCTGACAAACGTCGCAGCTATGGCTGCGCTCTCCACGTTGCGCTCGATCGATTCGAGCATGGAAGAAACGCAGGGTCGCGTTTCCTCCGGCCTTAAGGTCGGTGCAGCATCTGATAATGCCGCTTACTGGTCGATTGCCACCACCATGCGCTCCGATAACATGGCACTGTCTGCCGTGTCCGACGCGCTCGGCCTCGGCGCTGCCAAGGTCGATACCGCATATTCCGGTATGGACTCCGCCATCGAGGTGGTAAAGGAAATCAAGGCAAAGCTCGTTGCCGCCACTGAAGACGGCGTCGACAAGGACAAAATCCAGGAAGAAATCACCCAGCTGCAGGACCAGCTGACGTCGATTGCCGAAGCCGCATCCTTCTCGGGCGAAAACTGGCTCCAGGCCGACCTCACAGCAGGTACCGACCTCGCCAAGAGCGTCGTTGCTTCCTTCGTTCGTGACGACTCCGGCAACGTTTCCGTCAAGAAGGTCGACTATACCCTCTCGACCACGAACGTCCTGTTCGACACCGGGGGCGACACCGGCATCCTCGATGGCACGACTTCGATCGATGGCAACGGCATTTCCGTCGACGTCAACGTCAACGGCACTATTGCTGCCTACGATGTCGTCCGTTACACGACGGCTGAAGTCGTTGCAGACGGCGCTACGTTCGACACGGACGGTATCGCTGCATCGGGTGGTACGGTTTCGGATGGTTACGTCAAGGTGGACGACGACACCTGGGTTGCCGCAATCGACCAGTCGACGGACACCACGGTCGAAATCTTCACCGAAGATTCCGGTGGCGCAGTCTGGGCAATCGATACCGCCAACACGTCTACCGCCACACTGAGCACTTCGGTTTCGGCTTTCACGATCACGAACACCACGACAACTTCGCAGCTCGACGATCTGATCCAGATGGTCGACGACGCGCTGACCTCGATGACCAGTGCCGCAGCGGCAATCGGCTCGATCTCTTCGCGCATCGAAACCCAGACCGAGTTCGTTGCTTCGCTGAGCGACTCGATCGATTCCGGTGTTGGCCGCTTGGTTGATGCCGACATGAATGAAGAATCGACACGCCTCAAGGCCCTGCAGACCCAGCAGCAGCTGGCAATCTCCTCGCTGTCGATCGCCAACTCTTCGTCGGAAAGCGTCCTCTCGCTCTTCCGTTAAGAGGTTCGCTAATCCAACAGCTCGCAAGATTGATCTCCGCGCTCCGAAAGGAGCGCGGATTTTTCGTTTGTGCCTTGCGCGAAACTTTTGGCCTTTCTCATTCTCGGCACTTTCCCGTTTATGAGCCTTGCTTAACCAAGGTCTCGCTTGTTAGATGGCATCGTTAACGATTTGTTAACGGTGACGGGGACTGTGCCTTGGCGCGGTCTGCATGATGCCCACCCGTCTTTGCCGGCTCTTTCGCCGGATGCGCACTTATGTACGCTTGAGGGCACCAGCATGACCAGCATTATGACCAACGCAGCCGCAATGGCCGCGCTCCAGACGCTTCGTTCGATCGATACCAATCTTGAGACGACCCAAAGACGGGTGTCCTCCGGCTATCGCGTAGAAACCGCGTCGGACAATGCCGGTTACTGGTCGATCGCGACGACCATGCGCTCCGACAATGCGGCCTTGTCCACCGTCGCGGATGCGCTAGGTCTGGGTGCGGCAACCGTTGATACCGCTTACACGGCGCTCGACAATGTCATCGAGGTCATGTCGAGCATCAAGGCGAAGCTGGTGGCTGCCAGCGAGCCGGGCGTCGACAAGAACAAGATCAACGAGGAAATGAAGCAGCTGAAAGACCAGCTGGTGTCGTCTGCCCAATCCGCCTCCTTCTCCGGAGAGAACTGGCTCTACAACACGAACACAAACGCGCTCGGCACCAAACAAGTTGTTTCGTCCTTTATCCGCGGTGCCGATGGCACCGTTCAGGTAACGACCCTCGATTTCGACACGGAAGATTCGCTTCTCATCGACACGGAGGACGCCAGCCGCGCCTTCCTAACCAAAGCAATCGATGCTGATGCTCTGAGCAGTGCGCCCACTGGCACGGCGCGCGATTACTATCTCTTGGACGTCGGCTCCACCATTCCGGTCACCGGCACTGAAATCGCCATCGATTCGGATACGACGACCGAAGAACTGGACGATATGATCAGCGTTGTCGATGACATCCTGGGGCAATTGACCGACGCGGCCGCCACACTCGGTGCGATCACCAGCCGCATCGAGATGCAGGACAACTTCGTGTCCAACCTGATGGACGTGATCGACAAGGGTGTCGGCCGTCTCGTCGACGCCGACATGAACGAGGAATCGACCCGTCTGAAGGCGCTGCAGACGCAGCAGCAGCTCGGCATCCAGGCACTGTCGATTGCAAACACCAGCGCTGAAAAGCTCCTGACCCTCTTCCAGAACTAAGCGTAAGCTCACGGGTGGCTCTCCTCGGCGTGGTCAAGCCGGGGTAGTGGCCGCTGGGCGAGGCGGCATTCATCTTCGCGCAAGATTGACCGCCTAGTTTCTAACATTGTTGTTGGCAGGAACCTGCCGAAACTATGGCCCTGAAGTGAAAGTCGATTTTCGAAGATGCAAGCACGTTCTGGCCGCGTCGACACTGATTTGAGACCCCAGCCGGCCCGCGCCCACGGCCCGCACCCAGTCGCCGATGGAGGCGATCGCCTATGAGCATGCCTTTGGCACGATACTTGAAAGATTTCTCGGCGCCCCCTGCGCCGCCGCAGCCTATTGAGTCCCCCTTCGGCATGGCCGGAGGGGATGATTTCGACATGGAATTTCCAGCGCTTCCTGAGCCTGAACCCGAACCCATCGATCTCGAAGCCGAGCGCCGCGAGGCCTTTGCCGAGGGACATGCTGCCGGCGAGCGTGAAGCGGTTGAGCGTCTCGAAGCGGAACGGCAGGTGCTGGAGACGGCCCATGCCGAAGCCATGGCAGAGCTAGAGCAGCGCCTGCGGGATGGATTTGCTTCAGCCCTGACCACGAAATTGCCTGAGGTCGTCAAGCGTCTGTCGCTGGCGGTCAGCGAGCAGGTGGCGCATGCCTTGGCGCCGCTGATCGAAGAGCACATCGTCGAAAAGGCGGTCGCTGAACTGGCAGACCAGTTGGAAGCGGCCATCCTTGCCGGCGAAGGTGGAACAATCCAGATACGTGGACCGCGGGACCTGTTCGAGAAACTTCAGTCCCAGATGCCTGATCACGGCGAAATGCTTAGGCATGTCGAGGGCGTGGATCTGGATCTCACGGCCGAGTTCGGGGAAACCGCGCTCGTCACCCGTATTTCTGCCTTCAGCGCCAGCCTGAAGAAAGTGCTTTCATGAGCGACGAAAATCATCACCACGGCAAGAACGAGATCATCATCGTCAAGCGTCACAAGGGTGACCATGACGGCGCCCATGGCGGTGCCTGGAAGATCGCCTATGCCGACTTCATGACCGCTATGATGGCCTTCTTCCTCGTGATGTGGCTGGTCAATGCTGCCAATGAGGAAACCAAGGCTTCCGTCGCCAGCTATTTCAATCCGATCCAGCTTTCGGACGAGAAGCCAACCGAGAAAGGCCTGAAGAAGCCCGTCGATCAGGCCGAAGGCGAAGAAAAGAAAGAACGCTCGAAGATCGAGGATGACGAGACGCGCGTCGGCTCGGCTGCGGCAACCGGTGAAGATATGACCGCTTCATCGGGCGAGAATTCCAATTATTCGGAAGCCGATTTCTTCGAGAACCCCTATTCGGTTCTGGCCGAAATCGCCCAGGAAGTGGGACAGCAGGCAAATGTGAGCGCGAAGGGGGAGGGCGGTGCAGCCGACTCCGGGCCTTCGACCGGTGCGCAAGGCGGCGAAGCCTATCGCGACCCCTTCGATCCGGATTTCTGGACGCAGCAGGTTCAGACCGCAAATGGACCAGCCGGCAAGCCGACCGACGCCCAGACGCCCTCAGATCAGCAGCAGCAGACGGCGCTGGAGAAGTCCCAGGATCAGACGCAACCTTCGACCGAACCCGAACAGCAGATCGCCCTGGTCGTACCTGGTCAGAAGCCCACTCCGGCTGAGATGCAGGCGGCTGACAAGCCCGATGACGGCAAGACCGAAAAGACTGAGGATGGCAAGACGGAGCAGGCAAAGTTTGGCGAGTCATCCGAGGATTCGCCTGAAGTGAAGGCGCAACTGGTTGCTGCCGAACAATTGAAGCAGGACATCGAGAAGGCTATCGGCGGAACGGCGGGCAAATTGGCCGAAGGGCTAATCGTCACACCGGCCGAAGGGGGCCTGCTCGTCACGATCAGCGACCAGAGCGACGCAGCCATGTTCAACGTCGGGTCTGCCGTGCCGCAGAAGGAAATGGTCCTCGCGATGGAGCGGATCGGCAAGCTGCTGCAGGACAGACCTGGCCAGATCGTCATTCGGGGCCATACCGACGGTCGGCAGTTCAAGGGAACCGAAAACGACAATTGGCGCCTTTCCATGGCCCGTGCCCACAGCGCCTACTACATGCTGGTTCGTGGTGGATTGAAGGAGGATCGCGTCGAGCAGGTTTCCGGCTTTGCCGACCGTCGCCTCCAGGTGCCCTCGGATCCGCTGGCCGACGCCAACAGGCGCATCGAGATCCTGATCCAGGCGGAGCAGGGGTAATTCATGGCAATTCGGCGGTTCTCCCTCTCTCTGCTCGTTTGTGCTGCGGCCGTCCTGAACGGCGGCCTGTCGGCGCGTGCGCAGAATGTGGATGACACCATCGAACCCTATCGAATGCTGCGCTCGCTGCAATTCGTTCAGGACACTGTCGTTCGCGGCGACCATTCCGCCGCCGAGATGCAGCGTTTCATGCTGGGCGCCATCGACCAGCGGCTCCGGACGGCAGATCCTTCCGTGTTCGAAGACCCGCGTAACGTCGATGCAGCCTTGATCTATGCCATGAGCGGCGGCAATCCGGCCACCCTGGAGTTCCTGGTTGCCCGTGACGTCGACGGCAACTTCGACAACCGAGTTGCCGATGCCCTGCGCAAATATCTGAGCGGCAAGGGCACGCTGATCGCAAAGACACTCGGTGACATGGTCACCGAATACAAGAATGAGGATATTGCCCCTTATCTGGCTCTTGTTGCCGGCAATGTGACCATCGCCAAGGATCCGGTCGGTTCACTCAAGTTCTATGACTGGGCTCGGCTGACGGCCCCCGGAACGATCGTGGAGGAGGCGGCGCTGCGTCGCTCGCTCGCCGTTGCTGTCGATGCAAAGATCGTCGACAAAGCATCCGGTTATGCCAATCGTTATGCCCGCCGTTTTCTCTATTCCCCCTATGCTAGCCAGTTTGCCGATCTGTTCGTGCGTTTCGTCGTCGAGCATTATGACGTCCTGAAGCCGGAAGATATCGAGGCGACGCTGGGCTACATGGATGCCGACCGCCGCCGCGAAGTTTACCTCCGCATTGCTCGCCAGGCAGCGATCGCCGGTCGCCGCGACCTGGCGGTGATGGCGGCGGATCAGGCGAAGGCGCTGTCGGGCAACGGCGCGGAAAACGATGCGCTCGCCAAGCTGTATGGCAGTCTTGCCGGTGTTCCGACCGAAAATGTAGACGACGCCATGGCCGCGCTGATGCAGATCCCCGAGGCTGCATTGTCGCCGAAAGATCGTGCACTGCGCCAAGCGGCCGAAGCGGTCGCCAAGGAAGTGTTGCGGAAGCCCCAAGCTCCGGTCCCGCCACCTGAAGGCACGCTTGCCGACCCTGGTGCCGGTTCGGGGCCTGATGCTGGGGTCGCTGCGGCCGAAACCGATCCGGAGCTCCAGGATCCCCTGGCTGCGCCGCCCACGGCCGCGGCAGATGTTGCGGGCACGGTGGACACACCGGCTGCGACGGTGCAACCCGCCGCCGCTGGCGCAGAGCCCCCCGAGATAGACCCCGAACTGCGAACCTTTGTCGATGCCGGTCGCTCCAAATTGGATGCGATCGATGATCTTCTCAAGAAAGAGGGCCCCTGACATGATGGATGCACTATCGGCTCCCCCGGCACCCACACCCGGTCCGGTGTTGCAGCAAGGCGGCTCCGCTGCCAGCGCAGATCAGACCCAGGACGGCAGCTTTTCGAAGGTCCTTTCGAACTCGGGCAATCATCGGGAGAAGGATGCGAGCCTGCGCGAGGATGGCAGCGAAAGTGCCGCCGAACCGGCGGAGGAACAGGGCAAAACGCCGGTGACGCATGCAAGGCGCCCGGTCATCGATATTTCGTCGACACAGGTGTCGACCCAGAATGAACTCCCGGCCGAACTCGCGGATATGCCAACCGACGACCTTGCCCAGCTTCTGGCCGCCGCGCGGTCGAAGACAAAGGGTGCGAAGCCCGAGACCGAGACGACGAGCAACACGACCACCACCGCCCCCGCCGAGGTCATGACCAAGTCTGAGCTGGCAAAGGCTCTGGCCGGACTTCGGGAAAAGAAGACGACCACGGACGAACAGCCGGCGATAGCTGCGGTTTCAGGTGATGAAACGGCGGCGGAGGAAAAGAAGGGTGCTGACCTCACCGACGTCCTGCGGCTGCTTGCGGGGACCACTGCTGGCGAAGTGAAGCTTGAGGATGACGCGGGAGGCAGCAAGGAGACGCTGAAGCCTGCGGTCGAGCACAAGACCCACGCGGTAGTGTCGGAAGCTCTGGCCTCGACCGCCGCGACTGCCTCGGACCTTTCTCAGGGAGCGGATGAGCAGTCAGAGACTTCTGATCGGACCTTCCGTGTCGTGAGGGCAGACGGTAAGGGCGAGCCGATGATCTTGCAGAGCGATGCGACGGCGGGCGTGGAAGAGACGGGCGAGACCGCTGCAGTCGACACCGTCACGGTCCTTGATGCGCGCAGATTTATCGCACCGGCCTCGACCACGAATGGCGCTTCGATCACCGCCGCCATGCTCGGTGATAGCGAATGGGTGAGCGCTATGACGCCTGGATCGGAGCTCGCCAACGCAGCGACCCAGTCCAGCCAAGGCAAGGTCGTTAATACGCTTAAGCTGCAGATGAGCCCGATTGAACTCGGCAGCGTGACGGCGACACTGCGTCTGTCCGGCGAGGAGCTGAGTGTGCAGCTGACGGTGGATAATCCCGCAGCGCTCCGCCAGCTCTCGAACGACTCCAGCGACATTCTGAAGTCGTTGCGTGCGCAGGGGCTTACCGTTGATCATGTGCAGGTCAATATGCAGGTGACATCGGCAGATCGCAGCGCCGATGCCGGGCAGAATAATCTGGCGAGCCAGCAACAAGGACAGCAGACGTTCCAGTCCGGCGGGCAGGGGAGTGATGGTCGTGCCCGGGGCGAGAGTGCCAGCAACAATGCGAGGACAAGCGATGAGCGTGTGGTGCAGCCGACTGAACTTCCGTCTGGCGACACTCGCAGCGCTCGCCCTGATCAGCTTTACATCTGAGGCGATGGCAAGCGTCGGCAGCTGCGAACGGCAGATCAGTGCAGCGGCCGCGAAATACGGGATCCCGGAAGGTATCCTCTATTCCGTGGGTCTGACGGAAACGGGGCGCAAAGGGAGCCTGCAGCCATACGCGCTCAATGTGGAGGGAAAGGCCTATTACTACGAGGGTCTGGACGAGGCGCTCGATGCCTTCGAGAAGGCGCGAAACGGCGGTGCCAAGCTGATCGATGTCGGCTGCATGCAGATCAACCAATACTTCCACGGAGAGCATTTTACCTCGGTCCAGGCCATGTTTGACCCGCAGCGGAACGTGGAGTATGCAGCCAGCTTCCTGAGCAATCTGCATCAGCGCCATGAAACCTGGACGATGGCCGTGGCCCGGTATCACGCCGGACCAGATAACGACCCCGCCCAGAAGCGCTACGTCTGCCGTGTGATCGCCAATTTGGTCGCCACAGGCTATGGAAACTGGACTCCTCCGGCGCGACAATTTTGCGGTGAATAGCAACCAAAAATTGATTGACAGGCGCCCCAAGGGCGATTTGCAGATTGTGGCAAGACTGCGTCGAAATTGGCTGTTGCAAGAGCTTGCGCGAGGCTTGCGTTAACTTTTCCACTAAAAAATAGTGTGAGTATCTGTCTTGACCTACTATATATAGGTCAAATCGGCACCGAATCCTTAATCAATTATTAATATCTGTCATTAAGTTTACCTAGTTGTCCCTGAATCGCACGATTCGTACCCATTACGTATCGAAACACCACACTGATTCGGAGGCGGCTGAATGATCGTCGTGGTTGATGAGCGTGAGCTCGTGAAAGACGGATACACATCTCTATTTGGGCGCGAGGGGATTCCTTCAACGGGATTCGACCCAAGAGAGTTCGGGGAATGGGTCAATACGGCGGCCGATTCCGACATTGCAGCAGTCGAGGCCTTCCTCATCGGACAGGGCGAAGCGATGCTGGAACTGCCGCGGGCAATCCGCGACAGGACCCAGGCACCTGTGATCGCGGTCAGCGATCAGCCCTCGCTCGAAGCGACCCTGGCGCTCTTCGACTGCGGCGTCGACGACGTCGTGCGCAAGCCGGTTCATCCCCGGGAAATCCTCGCACGGGCTGCGGCCATCCGCCGTCGCCTGCGTGCGATTACCAACTTTACCGAGATCGGCCCGATCAAGGTTTTCTCCGACGGCCGTGATCCCGAGATCGCTGGCGACGTCTTCCCGCTGCCGCGCCGCGAGCGTCGCATCCTGGAATACCTGGTCGCAAACCGCGGTCGTCGTGTTTCCAAGACCCAGATCTTCAACGCGATCTACGGCATCTTCGACGAAGAGGTCGAAGAGAACGTCGTTGAAAGCCACATCTCGAAGCTTCGCAAGAAGCTCCGCAAGAAGCTCGGTTTTGATCCAGTCGATTCCAAGCGCTTCCTCGGCTACTGCATCGATTGGAGCTGATCCGGCGCCCAAGCCGGATCCCACTGCGGCGGCTCTTGAACGATTTTCCGTCGAGAGCCGCAAAGCCAGACAGCTTCACGCAAGGCCCACCTCATACCCTCTGACATGACTACGCAAACGAGGATTTCAATATGAGCCTTTACGGAACTATGCGAACGGGTGTCTCCGGCATGAATGCGCAGGCAAACCGCCTGGGTACGGTCGCAGACAACATCGCCAATTCCAGCACCGTCGGCTACAAGAAGGCCTCGGTGCAATTTTCATCGATGATTTTGCCAACTTCTAACGGCGCTTATAATTCTGGCGGTGTGGAAACGGACGTTCGTTATTCCATCTCCAGCCAAGGCACGTTCAGCTACACGACTTCGACGACGGATCTTGCGATCAATGGCGACGGCTTCTTCATCGTGAAGGGCGCGGACGGCACCCCTTATCTGACCCGCGCCGGGGCCTTCGTCCTACAGGAGGACGGAACGCTCAAAAACACCGCCGGCTACACGCTTCAGGGTTATGAGTACGATTCCAACGCTGATCCGACCATCGTCGTGAATGGCTTCGATGGTTTGCAACCGGTTGATCTCTCTGGCTCCGGCATTTCGGCCGTCGCCTCCACCGCAGGCACGCTGAATGTCAACTTGCCCAATGGAGAAGCGGACGGCTTTGAGCAGAAGACCTCATTGAAGGTCTTCGACAGCCAGGGTTCCAGCCGTCTCATTGAGTTTACCTACACGAAGGTGACCGACAACGAATGGTCGGTGACGGCGACGGGTCCTGGCACGCCGACGACGGTGCTCGCGACCACGACGCTTGAGTTCGATACAGATGGTCAGCTCATCACCCCAGCCAGCGGCGAACTGACGCTAGATGGCTTCACCATCGATGGTGCCGAAGTGCCTGACATCGCGCTGCAGATCGGCGACACGACCCAGCTCGCCTCCTCCTTCTCGGTCGAGGTCGGCCAGGTGGACGGTAATGCCGCGTCGAAGGTCAAGGGCTATGAAATCGATGAAAAGGGCGTGGTCTCCGTCGCATATGAAAATGGCGATCTCGTGCCGAAATTCCGCGTCGCGATGGCCAGTGTCCAAAGCCCGGACAATCTCAATCCTGTAGCGGGCAACCTTTACACCCAGTCAAATAACTCTGGCGTTGTCATCCTTGGCTACGCCGGCTCGAGCGGGTTCGGGTCCATCATCTCGGGTGCCCTTGAAGACTCCAACGTGGACGTCGCAGAGGAGCTGACCGCAATGATCGAATCTCAGCGGAATTACACCGCGAACTCCAAGGTTTTCCAGACAGGCTCCGAATTGATGGAAGTCCTGGTCAACCTGAAGAGATAATCGAAAGAGTAGGTTAGTCCTATGTCGCTTGCATCGTCGCTTAACACTGCCAATTCGATTTTCCGGAACACGTCCCAGCAGACATCGGTGTTGTCGACCAACATCGCCAATGATGGGAACGAGAACTATGTTCGCCGGCAGTCGGTGGTGGTGCAGACGGTCTACGGTGCATCGACGACCCAGAACGAGCGGTCGCAGCAAACGGCCCTGCTGCGACAGCTTTCGTCTTCCACTTCGCAGCAAAGCGCGCAGACAGTGCTGCTGGATGGATTGACTACACTTTCTAACGCACTTGGTGGCAACGACAAGGAACTGTCGACTTCGACGTTCCTGGCCAATCTCCAGAGCAGCCTGCAGTCTTTCGCCGCAGCGCCTGGCGAATACGCTCTGGCATCTACGGTGGTTACCGATGCAATCGACGTTGCAAATTCGCTGAATAATGCGACGACGACCACGCAGCGTGTTCGCGCGGACGCCGATGCGCAGATCTATCAGCAGGTGGATTCGCTGAACAAGCTTCTCGCCGAGTTCAAGACCGTCAACGACACGGTTGTGCGGATGACGGCGACCGGCGATGATCCGAGCAATTACCTGGATCGTCGCGACACGCTTCTCAAAGACATCTCAGCCATTGTCGGTGTCAGCATCAACATGCGCGACAACAGCGACATGGTGCTCTACACCTCAGATGGCACGACGCTCTTTGAGACAGATCCTCGCGAAGTTACGTTCGACCGAACTTACACTTACGACTCTACGGTTACCGGCAATCCCATCTATATCGACGGTACTCCGGTACGGGCAGGCGTAGGCGGCAATACGGATGGGCGGGGTTCGCTTGCTGCGCTGGTTCAGCTCCGCGATGAGATCGCGCCGACTTTTCAAACGCAGCTCGATGAAGTGGCGCGCGGCCTGATCGAAGCTTTTGCCGAGACCGATTCAGGCGGTATCAATGAGCTTCCAGGGCTGTTCACCTGGCCGACCGGCACGGTCCCGACGACCGGCACTGTACAACCTGGTCTCGCCGCTCTGATTAAGGTCAACGATGCTGTGCGCTCTGATGCCGGTGGTGACCCCATGCTGGTTCGCGACGGCGGAATTAACGGCCCAGGCTACGTCAAGAATACCAACAATTCGTCGGGTTACACAGACCTGATCAACGCTTATGTCGACGCACTTTCCGCGGAACGGTCCTTCTCCGCCGACGCGGACCTCAAAACGACCGCGAGCGTGCTGACCTTCTCCAGCAACTCGATTGGCTGGCTCGAAGAGCTTCGCTCCAATGCGACGACCGCAGACGAAAACAAACAGGCGCTCTATGAGCGGACCTTCCAGACCTACTCCTCAAAGACGGCGGTAAGTCTGGACGAGGAACTATCGCTGCTGCTCGATGTAGAGCAGTCATACAAGGCCGCAGCCAAGCTCGTGAGCACCGTTGACGAGATGCTGAAGGCCGTACTCGAAATGGCGGGGTAATCCCTGATGTCGACGTCCAGCGTATCCAATCTCTCAACTCAGACTTCAATGCGCCTGACCATCCGTCAAGCTCAAAACGAGTTGCTCAAGGCGCAGCAGGAGGTCAGCACCGGTTCCTACGCTGATATCGGAGCGGAACTGGGCACCAAAACTTCGACGGTGGTCGATCTCAATCGCGAGAGCTTGCGGCTGACATCGATGATCAACAACAACTCGATTGCCACGCAGCGCTTGTCGGCATCGCAGGAGGCGCTAAAGCAGATCGCAACCGCCGCCGAGGAGATGAACACGTCGCTGATCACCATCTCGGGTGCATCCAACAGCGACACGATCAACACCACCGTGATGACGGTGAAGAATTCGCTGTCGACAATGATCAGCATGGCGAACCAGTCTGCGAACGGAGAATTCCTGTTCGCCGGTATCAACACGGATGTTCAGCCGCTTGCTGAATACACCCCGACGTCAGATGCCAAGCTTGCTTTCGACGCGGCCTTCACCGGCTACTTCGGCTTCCCGCCGACCGACACCGTGGGTACCGCAGGCATCGTTGCCAAAGGCGCCGCGCCTAGCATGGAAGATTTCATCACCTCGACGCTTGAGCCCATGTATTCCGGCACCGACTGGAACACCGATTGGTCAGGTGCCACCGACGCTGTGATGACCAGCCGCATTACACAATCCGAAACCGTCAATTCGTCGGCTTCGGCGAATGAAAACGGCTTCCGATACTTCGCGCTGGCATCTGTCATCACGCAGGAACTGTTACAGATCGGCGCACCCGCCGATGCGGTCTCGACCGCTGTGGATGCGGCGATCGGTTACACAGGAAAAGCCATCACCGGCATCAACTCTACCCGTTCGCAGCTCGGATTGTCCGAGAACCGCATCGAGAAGGCCGATACTTCGCTTCAGATCCAGGTCGACATTATCGAGACCAGTCTCGCGAGCAAAACTGAGGTCGATGCGTACGAAGCATCGACGCGCGTTAACTCTTTGCTGTCCATGGTGGAGACATCTTACACCCTGACCTCGAAGATCCAGGCGCTGAGCCTTGTCAACTACCTTTGATGAGCAAAGGGTGAAATGAAACTGAAGGGCAACTGAATGTACCAGTTCTCATACGCCGAAATCATGGAAGATGGCGTTGCCGACGCGAAAGAGCGCGAACGCCAAGCCCTTGATCGTTGTATCCAGCTTCTGAGCGCCGCCCGCGATAAGAGCGGCTACGGCCGCGAGGCGATCGAAGCAATCTACTACACCCGCCGGGTTTGGGTCCGCTTGATTGAGGACCTGCAGAACCCGGAGAATCAGCTGGCCGATGACCTTCGCGCCAATCTGATCTCCATAGCCATTTGGATTTTGAAAGAGTGCGACCGGATTCGGAAGCGCCAGTCCATGAATTTCCAGGGCATCATCGACGTGACAACCATCATCAGGGATGGACTTAAATGAAGAGCACTTTGCGCATCTCGCTCAAGTCGGGCGAACGTATTTTCATCAACGGAGCGGTTTTGCGCGTCGACCGGAAGGTTGCTCTCGAGTTCCTCAACGATGTGACCTTCCTGCTGGAAAATCACGTCCTTCAGCCTGAGCAGGCCACGACGCCGCTGCGCCAATTGTATTTCATCGCGCAGATGATGCTGATCAACCCCGAAGGTAAGGACCAGTCGCTGGCCATGTTCCGCAAGTCGGTGATCATGCTGCTGACCTGCTTCGAGAACGAGGAAATCCTCGCCGAACTGAAGCGCATCGACGGCATGGTCTCGTCGGGCCGCGCCTTTGACGCCCTGAAGGCAATCCGTTCGCTCTATCCGATCGAGGACCAGATCCTTAACAATCAGGAGATGGCGCCGGCCACGATCGAACAGATTCGCAAGGAGATCGCTCCATGGCGGTAGATGCAGTAACCAGCGCGACGTCCACGACCTCTGCGTCGTCCAGCAGCAGCGCAAGCGCGGCTGCGGCTTCGGCAAGTGCAACTCTGGACTATGACAACTTCCTGCAATTGCTCATCGCGCAGATGAAGAACCAGGATCCGACCGATCCCATGAAGGCCAGCGAGCAGATCGCCCAGCTGGCGACCTTCTCGCAGGTCGAACAGACTATCAAGACGAACTCAAACCTCGAAACGCTGATCAACGGTAACGCCCTGACCAACGCGTCCTCGTATATCGGCAAGACGATCACGAGCGCGGATGAGAAGACGACGGGCGTCGTGTCTTCAGTTCGGGTTTATTCCGATACGATGGTCGCCACGACCACCGACGGAAAGGAAATTCCAATCACTGTCGGTGTTCGCGTCGGCACGCCCGCGACCACCACGACCACCGAGACGACCGAATAGGAACATGCTAGGCCTTTCGGAGTGGAAGGGCATGATTCGCCACTCCGGAAGGAAACACCGATGAACGAAGCTGATGCGCTCGACATCATGCAAGCGGCGATCTGGACCATTCTGGTCGCCTCAGGGCCGGCGGTTGCAGCCGGCATGATCGTGGGTATCGTGATTGCCCTCATTCAGGCGCTAACGCAGGTGCAGGAAATGACCCTCACCTTCGTGCCGAAAATTCTTGCCATCATGATCACCATCGGCATCTCCGCCCCCTTTGTCGGCGGGCAGATCTCGCTCTTTGCCAATCTCGTCTTTTCGAGAGTGCAATCGGGATTCTGACCAGGACGACCTGCCACCCTCGCGCAAGCTTCGACCTTTATGCCTGATCCGCAGACTGCCAGAGGTATGACACTCTGGCTGACTTCTCATGAAGAGATGGAACAGACATGGCGCAACCACCTGCACTCGTGATTCCGAAAGTCAGTCCGAACGGACGCGACATCGGCTTTGCCCTGGGCATCGTCCTCATCCTGTGCATTCTCTTCCTGCCCATTCCGCCCTTCCTGATCGACCTCGGTCTGGCCTTCTCGATCGCCTTTTCGGTCTTGATCCTGATGGTATCGCTGTGGATCCAGCGGCCCCTCGATTTCTCGTCATTCCCGACGATCCTGCTGATCGCAACCATGGTCCGCTTGTCGCTCAACATCGCGACGACGCGCGTGATCCTGTCCCACGGGCATGAGGGACATGGCGCAGCCGGTGGTGTCATCGCCGGCTTCTCTAGCCTCGTCATGGGCGGTGACTTCGTCATCGGTCTGATCGTCTTCATGATCCTGATCACGGTCAACTTCATCGTCATCACCAAGGGTGCGACGCGTATCGCGGAAGTCGGCGCGCGCTTCACCCTCGATGCCATTCCCGGCAAGCAGATGTCGATCGATGCCGACCTGTCGGCCGGCATCATCGATGAGCGCGAAGCCCAGCATCGTCGCCGCGAACTGGAGCAGGAAAGCTCCTTCTTCGGGGCCATGGACGGTGCGTCCAAATTCGTCCGCGGCGATGCGATCGCCGGCCTCATAATTACGGCGATCAACGTCTTCGGCGGCATCATCATCGGCTATTTCCGTCACGGCATGGAAATCGGCCAGGCAGCGGACGTCTTCGTCAAGCTCTCGGTCGGTGACGGTATCGTCTCCCAGGTTCCGGCCCTGATCGTCTCGCTGGCTGCCGGCCTTCTGGTGTCGCGCGGCGGCACCCCCGGCTCGACTGACCAGGCCGTCGTCAATCAGTTGAGCGGCTATCCCCGTGCGCTTTCAGTTGCAGCCGTGCTGATGTGCGCGCTCGCCCTTGTCCCGGGACTGCCGCTAATCCCCTTCATGACGCTTGGAGGTCTCATGGCCTTCGGCGCATGGTTCATCCCGCGCCAGGTCGAAGCCGAAAACAAGCTGAAGCGTGACCAGGAAGAAAAGAAGGTTATGCAAAGCAAGGAGGCCGAGAAGGACTCCGTCAAGTCCGTGCTTAAGACGGCGGAGATCGAGCTTGCGCTTGGCAAGCTCGTCTCGACGCGTCTTCTGGGAGCGCATCAGGAGCTGGCCTTCCGCGTCGGCAAGATGCGCAAGAAGTTCGCCAGCCAGTACGGATTCGTGGTGCCGGAAATCAAGGTCACGGACGACATCGGCATTCCGGAGAAATCCTATCAGATCCGCATCCATGGCACGACGATCGCGTCCAACAATCTGCGCGTGGGCGAGGTTCTCGTCGTCACCGGATCCGGTCGTAAACCGAAGGTTCCAGGCGATGAGATCCGCGAACCCGCCTTCGGCATGCCGGCCGTCTCGGTATTGGAAACCTTCACCGAGGAGCTGAAACGCGAAGGCTTCCACCCGATCGACAACGTATCGGTCGTTCTCACCCATGTGAGCGAAGTCATCCGCAACAACCTGCCGCAGCTTCTGTCCTACAAGGACGTGAAGATCCTCATCGATCGGCTCGACCCTGAATACAAGAAACTGGCCGACGAGATCTGCTCTTCGCATATGTCCTATTCCGGCCTGCAGGCCGTGTTGAAGCTGCTGCTTGCCGAACGTGTCTCGATCCGCAACCTGCATCTGATCCTCGAAGCGGTTGCCGAGCTCGCACCGCATGTGCGCAAGACCGAGCAGATCGTCGAACATGTCCGCGTCCGCATGGCCCAGCAGCTCTGCGGCGACCTCACCGACAACGGCGTCCTGCGCGTGCTGCGTCTGGGGTCCAAGTGGGATCTCGTCTTCCACCAGGCACTGAAGCGTGATGCCAAGGGCGAAATCGTCGAATTCGACATCGACCCGCGCAATCTCGAAGAATTCTCCGAGCAGGCGAGCCGCGTTATCCGTGAATTCATGGACCGGGGTCTGCCCTTCGTTCTTGTAACCTCGCCGGAAACGCGCTCCTATGTGCGCATGATTATCGAACGACTCTTTGCGACCTTGCCGGTCCTCTCCCATGTCGAATTGGCCAAGGGCATCGAGATCAAGATCCTGGGCTCTATTTCATGATTTCCGACCCGCAGGGGACTGTTCTGGTGCTGTTTGCGGTCTTCTGCCGCATCGGCGCCTGCTTCATGACCCTGCCGGGCTTCTCCTCGGCCCGCATTTCCGCCACCACCCGGCTTTTCCTTGCTGTGGCGGTATCGATGGCGATGGCGCCGCTTCTGTTCGACAGCATCTATCCCCGCGTGGCCGGCGGCGGCGCGCCTCTGATCCCGGTTCTGATGGCAGAACTGATGATCGGCCTGATGTATGGTCTCGTACCGCGCTTCTACGTGCTCGGCCTGCAGTTCGCGGGGACGTCCATTTCGATGGCGATCGGTCTCAGCTCACCCGGCGGCGGTGACGCACTTGAAGACACGAGCGAAACCCAGCTGACCAATCTTCTCAGTTTCTCCGGTCTGCTCGTCCTGTTCCTTCTCGACTTCCACCACATCGTTTTCAAGGCGCTGATGGAATCCTACACCGTCATGCCGCTCGGTGGCATGCCGGACAGCCAGAAGATGCTGATCACACTCACCGATACCCTGTCCCAGACCTTCATGCTGATGCTGCGTCTGGCCAGCCCCTTCCTGATCTTCGGGCTGATGTTCAACGTCGCCGTTGGCCTCGTGAACAAGCTCGCGCCGCAGATACCGATTTTCTACATCTCAACGCCCTATCTTCTGATCGGTGGCCTGATCCTGGTCTATTTCACCATTGCCGCATTGGTCATGCAGTTCGGACGCTATTTTCCGATGATCTTCAACTTTTAAGGACGCGCGGTTCCATGGCGCCCCAGAAGAAATCAGACAAATTGAAGCGCCTCGTCGCCGTCCAGCGTCATATGGAACGCATGGCCGAAAGCGATCTCGGGATCACGGCCCAGCGCATCGAGGAAAACGCCCGATCCATGGATCTGGTCATGGAAGCGATCGGCTCCCTCGACCCCGTCCATCGTCTGTTTGCCCAGAATTATGCCGACCGTTTCGACCGGTTGTCCAACACCGACAAGCAGCTTCACGGTCTGCAACAAGTGCAGGAAATGAAGTTGCTGCGCGAGCGTGCCAAGGGCGATCGGCTGGAAGAGAACCGCAAGGATGCTCGCGCCCTTGAAGAACGGGCCGCTGATGATGACGCGATTTACGATCTGATCGACATCCGCTTTGCCACACCAGCCTCCGACAAGCTTGGGGAGTGATAGTCGCCACGAACAAACATCGAGGATGTCATCGTGGCCATATCAACCCCGAGCGATCTCGTGCTGGACGTCGTCCGCGCTGCAGATCCGTCGCAAGTTGCCGCTGCCCAGGAGCAGATGAAGACCAACCGCGCCAACTTTCTCGCCACCAGCCTCGCAGAAGAGGGTGAGGGCTTCGGCGCGACGGTCGATATCCTCAACCGCACGACCAATGCTGCCCGTGTTGAAGCGACAGCCCAGCACAAGGACGAGGACGGTAAGGTTCCCAAGGTCTATCGCAACTTCGAAGCCGTCTATCTCACCAACTTCGTCCAAACCATGCTGCCGAGCGAAAGCGAGGAAGTCTATGGCAAGGGCAATGCCGGTGAGATGTGGAAGAGCATGATGGCCGAACAGATCGGCTCCGTCCTGTCCGAATCCGGTGGCGTCGGCATTGCCGATCAGATGTATCACGAGGCCCTTCAGCGCGCGCGTGGTGACGAGACGGTAAATGCCAAGACGGACGAAACCAATCGCGGCGCGGCCTTGAGCTGGGTGACCGATCTCGAGCGACGGACCCTGGGCCCCAGTGCCGAAAGCCAGAATCCATAAAGATCGAAAACAAGGTATAATTTCATGGAAGTTGTTTCGAGCGAATATCGGGTCAAGACGGTGCTTAGCCGCCTGGAGCGCATCATCGACAATGAAAACGAGCGGATCGGCAAGGATCCGGAGTTCGATTTCAAGGTGTCGAATGCCCATAAGAGCCGTTGCCTCTATGAGCTGACCATGCTGTTCCGCGACACCGATCCGCGCGAATTCGCCGTCAATTATGTCGAGCAACTGCATGCTCTGAAGGAAAAGCTCGCGACCAATGCGCGCCGCGTCGAGGCACATCTCGGTGCCGTACGTGCTGTGGCCGACCTCCTGAAGAATGCCATGCGGGATGCCGATGCTGATGGCACCTACTCTCAGGAACAGTTCCAGTTCAGCGAGTTCTGATGGGCAAGATACTCGGAATCGGTCTGTGGGTTTGCATCGTAACGCTCGGCGCGGTCTACGGCTCTATCTATCTCGCCACGGCGCCTGCCGCACCGAGCGCTGAAGCGGAGAAGCCTGCGCTCGAACTCGTTCGCGGCGAGCCGATCACCATTCCGGTGCTCGCCGGCGGCGATGTACAGGGATACTTCCTGACCCGCATTTCCTTCATGATGGACAAGGAAAAGATCAAGGGGCAGAAGTTGCCCGTCACTGAAATGATGACGGACGAACTCTTCACCCTTCTGGTCGGAAACAAGATGGTCGACATTGCCAATGTCGGTGCCTTCGACGTGATGGCGTTCCGTGACGAGGTCAAGACCGAAATGAATGCCCGCCTCGGTGAAGGCATGGTCGATCAGGTGATGATCGAACAGCTGGACTACGTCTCCAAGGACGCCGCCCGCAAGGCAGCCGATGGTGCTCCTGGCGCGATGGCGAAGACCACGGTCGTCGAAGGCGAGAAGGTCGAAGAAAAGCCAGCCTCCGGTCACTGACCTCCTGCCCCCCACTCATTTGCCCTCTTCACGCCGAGCCTCGCTACTGTCGCGTGGCTCGGCGTTCTCACGTGCGTACCAGCGCGTGCTTCACCCTTGCAAATTGCCGCAATTTGACAGCATAGGACGGGGACAGGCAAACGCGACGTCTGTGATGGCGCTAGCTTGCCGACAGTCTGAGACGAGGAACAAGCACAGTGACGACGGTGATTGATGGGAAGGCGGCGGCTGCCTCGGTGGTCGAAGCGGTAAGTTCTGCGGCAGGAAAACTCGAAGCGAATGGACATCGTCGTCCGGGACTTGCGGTCGTCATTGTCGGTGACGATCCGGCAAGCCATGCCTATGTCGGCGCAAAAAGCCGCATGGCCAAGCAGTGTGGCTTCAACTCGATCCAGCATACGCTGCCAGAGCAGACCTCGCAGGACGACCTGATGGCACTCGTCACCTCGCTGAACGCTGATCCGGAGATCGACGGCATCCTCGTCCAGCTTCCGCTGCCCCGGCACCTGCAGTCCGAGCCGGTCATCCAGTCGATCCTGCCGGAAAAGGATGTCGACGGCCTGCATGTCGTCAACGCCGGCAAGCTTGCGACGGGGGATCTTGAAACCGGCCTCGTCTCCTGTACGCCAGCCGGTGCCATGATCCTGGTGCGCCAGATTCACGGCAAGGATCTCTCGGGTCTCAATGCTTTGGTCATCGGCCGTTCGAACCTTTTCGGCAAGCCGATGGCACAACTGCTGCTCAACGCCAATGCTACTGTGACCATCGGGCATTCGCGCAGCCGCGATCTGCCGGAACTCGCCCGGCAGGCCGACATTCTCGTGGCCGCAGTCGGTCGTCCCGAAATGGTCAAGGCCGACTGGCTGAAACCGGGCGCGACCGTCATCGATGTGGGCATCAACCGGATCGATGCGCCTGAAAAGGGTGAGGGCAAGTTCAAGCTGGTCGGCGACGTGGCCTTTGCCGAATGCAAGCCGGTGGCCAAGGCGATCTCGCCCGTTCCGGGCGGTGTCGGCCCCATGACGATCGCCATGCTGATGGCCAATACCGTGATCGCCGCCTATCGCCGCGCCGGACAGTCTGCCCCGAAGTTCTGAGCACGCAATGTCGTCACACCGGATCAGGCGCCTGCAGGCGCCGGTCCGGTCGAGGCTCTGACCACCAGTTCCACCTTCCACAATTCCTGCTCCGGCAGGGCAGGGGCCATCCCGCTGATCATCCCGATCAGCCGCTCCCCCACGCGTCTGCCGGCTGCCTTCAACGACGAGCGCGTGGTTGTCAGGGGAATGGAAAAATTCTCCGGCTTCAACAACGGCAACTCATCGTCATGGGCGATCAGCGACATGTCGATGCCGAGCTTCAGCCCCGCCTCGTTCATGGCGCGCACGGCCCCGAGCGCGAGCACCGTACTGGCACAGAGCACCGCAGTCGGCCGCTCCGGATGTGCCAGAATTTCCTTCATGCCGCGATAGCCCTGTTCGTCCCCCATGAACGTGTGCCGGACATGCGCGGGATTGAGGCTGAGTTGTGCCTGCGCCAGCGCTTTTTCGGTGCCGAGCTTCCGGCGAAAGGCGAAATCCAGATCGGCCGGTCCATTCAGGAGCGCCACGCGCTTGTGTCCCAACTGCATCAGGAAGCGTGTCGCATCGAAGAACGCGCCTTCATTGTCGACGTCGAGATAGGGGTAATCCAGCTCCATGCCATAAGATCGTCCATGCACGATGAATGGCAGCGACAGGGACTTCGCCATAGCAATCCGCGGGTCCCTCTCTCGCACATAAGCGAGATAATATCCGTCGACGCTACCGCTCGCGACGAGCCACCGGATAGCCTCCTCCTCCTGGTTCGCCTTTGCCGGCATGATGACGAAGTGGAAATCCTGGGTGATCGCAGCTTCTGCCAGACCGCTCTGGAATTCGGCAAAATGCATATCGGAACTATGATCCGGCGAGATCGGCATGATCAGCCCGATCGAGCCAGCCTTGCCGGTTGCCAGCCGCTGGGCCGCACGATTGGGCCGATACCCCGTCTCCTTGGCCGCCAGCAACACGCGCTGGCGCGTATCCTCGCTGACTTCCGGATAACCATTGAGCGCGCGACTGATCGTTGTTTGTGACAGCCCGAGCAGCTGAGACAATTCCTTGAGATTCACTGCTGGCATTCCTCTCCCAAGCTCGTGCGCGACCTCCCGAATTGCGCTCAAAGCGCTTCGACTATGGCTCAGGCCGGACCGGTTTCACAAGCGGAAACTGACTGAAAGCAAGGCATCTGCATGTTGCATTGCGGCATGGTGCGACGTTTTCAAGCAAATGCACAAAAGCCGCTTGACTCGTGATGGAACCCAATGGGATGAAATAGGCGCCAAAGCGCTTTGAAGAAAGTGCGGACCGAAGGACGTTGGCCGTCCGATGTGATGGGAGGTTAATCACATGAAGAAAATGTTTCTGATGACCGTGGCAGCAGCCGCGCTGGTCGCCGGCACTGCCGCCGCAGCAGACCTGAAGTTCAAGCCGGGCGAAGACAGCAAGTTCAACTGGGCAAGCTTTGAACAGTACAAGGCTGCGAACAGCGCCTTGAAGGGTCAATCGATGACCATCTTCGGCCCCTGGCGCGGCGAAGACCAGGTGTTGTTCGAAAGCGTCCTGGCCTATTTCGAAGACGCCACCGGCGTCGACGTTCAGTATTCGTCCTCTGAAAACTACGAGCAGCAGATCGTTATCGACACCCAGGCCGGCAGCCCGCCGAACGTGGCCATCCTGCCGCAGCCGGGTCTAATCGCCGACCTCGCCTCGAAGGGTCATCTGACACCGCTCGGCGACGAAACCAAGTCCTGGCTCCTGGAAAACTATTCGGCTGGCCAGTCATGGGTTGACCTGTCCACCTACAAGGGCAAGGACGGCACGGCCGCCCTCTATGCCTTCCCGTACAAGATCGATGTGAAGTCGCTGGTCTGGTATGTGCCTGAGAATTTCGAGGACGCCGGCTACGAAGTGCCGAAGACCATGGAAGAGCTGAAGGCTCTGACGGAGAAGATCGCGGCCGACGGTGGCACGCCGTGGTGCATCGGTCTGGGTTCGGGCGGTGCGACCGGATGGCCGGCAACCGACTGGGTCGAAGACATGATGCTGCGCACGCAGCCGGCTGATGTTTACGACAAGTGGGTCACCAACGAGGTGAAGTTCACCGATCCGGCCGTTGTTGCTGCGATCGACGAATTCGGCTGGTTTGCCAAGAACGACAAGTTCGTGGATGGCGGGTCGAAGGCCGTCGCCTCGACCGACTTCCGCGACAGCCCGAAGGGCCTCTTCGGCGCACCGCCGAAGTGCTACCTCCACCATCAGGCCTCTTTCATTCCGTCCTTCTTCCCGGAAGGCACGAAGGTCGGGGAAGACGCTGACTTCTTCTACATGCCCCCCTACGCGTCGAAGGCAGACCTCGGCAACCCGGTTCTCGGCGCCGGCACGCTCGCCATGATCGCCAAGGACAGCCCGGCTGCCCGCGCCTTCATCGAGTTCCTCAAGACCCCGATCGCGCATGAAGTCTGGATGGCGCAGTCCAGCTTCCTCACGCCGTTCAAGGGTGCCAACAAGGCAACCTATGCCAACCCGCCGATGGCGAAGCAGGGCGATATTCTCCTGAACGCCACGACCTTCCGCTTTGACGGTTCCGACCTGATGCCTGGCAAGATCGGCGCTGGCGCATTCTGGACCGGTATGGTTGACTACTCCGGTGGCAAGCCTGCCGCGGATGTCGCAGCCGACATTCAGAAGGCCTGGGACGGGCTGAAGTAAGCCCACAACTGACCGCAATTCGCCGGGCCGCATTGAGAAGATGTGGCCCGGTCGTCGATACACAAGAACAAATGCCCCGGGCGCTGATGGGCGACGCGGAGCGATCGACAGGGAGGGGACATCTTGGAACAGTTACTCTTTGCATTGCTGACGATCCTCGTCGGCGTCGCAGCAGCGATCGGCTATTTCTACGGCTCGAACCTGCTGCTGGACCGCATCTTTCCGTCGCGCATCGCAGACACGGCCAAGGCCTCGCGTAATCTGCGCCGGGCCTCCTTGATCCGTCCGTGGCTCTTTCTCGGCCCGGCGTTGATTTCGCTGACAGTTTATCTGGTCTACCCGCTCTTTTCCTCGATTGCCTATTCCTTCATGGACCGGGCCGGGGAGAACTATGTCGGGATGGCCAACTACCGCTGGATGATCCAAGACGCCGAGTTTCGCCAGTCGATCTCCAACAACATCCTCTGGCTGATCGTGGTCCCGGCCGGCTCTACCTTCTTTGGTCTGATCATCGCAGCGCTGACCGACCGGATCTGGTGGGGCAATATCGCCAAGTCGCTGATCTTCATGCCCATGGCCATCTCCTTCGTCGGTGCCTCCGTGATCTGGAAGTTCGTCTACGACTATCGCGATGCCAGCTCCGAACAGATTGGCATCCTGAATGCCATCGTCATGGCGCTGGGCGGCGATCCGCAGATCTGGATCTCGCTGCCCTTCTGGAACAACTTCTTCCTGATGGTGATCCTCATCTGGATCCAGACGGGCTTTGCCATGGTCCTTCTGTCGGCGGCCCTGCGCGGCATTCCGGAAGAAACCATCGAAGCCGCCGTCATCGACGGTGCAAATCCCTGGCAGATCTTCATCAAGATCAAGGTTCCGCAGATTTGGACGACGATCGCCGTCGTCTGGACCACCATCACCATCCTCGTTCTCAAGGTCTTCGACATCGTTCTCGCCATGACAAACGGTCAGTGGCAGAGCCAGGTTCTGGCGAACCTGATGTTCGACTGGATGTTCCGCGGCGGTGGCGACTTCGGCAAGGGTGCCGCAATCGCAGTCGTCATCATGATCATGGTTGTGCCGATCATGATCTGGAACATCCGCAATGCCCGCCGGGAAATGGAAGGACACTGAGATGGTCACGAAGAAGCTTTCGCCCCTGTCGATCGTTGTCAATCTCACCGTCCTTTTCCTGGTCGTGCTCTGGACGTTGCCGACCGCTGGCCTGCTGATATCGTCGCTGCGCGACAAGGACCAGATCGTCGCCTCCGGATGGTGGACCGCGCTGGGCACCTCCAGCCAGAACGCGATCTATCGCGCCCCGCCGCCGAGCGCCCAGGTTCAGGAAAACGGCGCCTACGTGATCTCTGGCAATGTCTTCCAAGGCAATCCCGGCAGCGTCTCTGCCTTCGGTATCAACATCAACGCCCCGGCAGCCTATGAGCCTGGCCAGACCGCCGAGCGTAATGACGGCAGCAAGCTGACGCTCCAGGAAAACGGTGATTTCCGCATCGAATCCGCGACCGCCTTCGAAGGCTCCCGTGGCGATCGCATCTTCTTCACCGCCTCGGTGCCGCCGCGCTTCACGCTGGAGAACTACCAAACGGTTCTAACCGCAGAAGGTCTCGGCAAATCGTTCCTCAATTCGCTGACGGTCGCCATCCCCTCGACCATCATCCCGATCCTGGTTGCCGCTTTCGCCGCCTATGCACTTGCCTGGATGAAATTCCCCGGCCGTTCGATCCTGCTCGCCGTCATCGTTGGCCTGCTTGTCGTTCCCCTGCAGATGTCGCTCATCCCGCTATTGAAGATGTATAACGGGGTCGGCGCCTTCTTTGGCGTGCCGGCCAAGGGTTATGTCGGCATCTGGCTCGCCCATATGGGCTTCGGCTTGCCGCTCGCCATCTATCTCTTGCGCAACTACATCGCCGGCCTGCCACGCGAGATCATGGAATCGGCCCGTGTTGACGGCGCCTCCGATTTCGAGATCTTCACCAAGATCGTACTGCCGCTCTCCTATCCCGCGCTCGCCTCGTTCGCGATCTTCCAGTTCCTCTGGACCTGGAACGACCTGCTGGTCGCCATGGTCTTCCTAGGAACCGGTGACAACGAGCTCGTATTGACCGGACGCCTGGTTAACCTTCTCGGCTCGCGTGGTGGCAATTGGGAAATCCTCACGGCCTCGGCCTTCATCACCATCATCGTGCCGCTTCTCGTCTTCTTCGGCCTGCAGCGATACCTCGTGCGCGGCCTCCTTGCCGGATCCGTGAAGGGCGGCTGACGAGGCCTTTAGACCTATACCAACAGGAATGACTTCATGAGTGCAGTTCAGACTTCCGTCATGACCCCGGACAAGGATTGGTGGCGCGGTGCGGTGATCTACCAGATCTACCCGCGCTCCTATCAGGATTCCAACGGCGACGGTATCGGCGATCTCAAGGGCATCACCGCCCGCCTGCAGCACATCGCCGATCTCGGGGCGGATGCAATCTGGATCTCGCCTTTCTTCACCTCGCCGATGAAGGATTTTGGTTACGACGTCTCGAACTATGTCGATGTCGATCCAATGTTCGGTTCGCTCACGGACTTTGACGGTCTGATCGCCGAAGCCCATCGCCTCGGCATCCGCGTGATGATCGACCTCGTCATGTCCCATTCCTCGGACCAGCATCCCTGGTTTGTCGAAAGCCGCTCCAGCCGCGTCAACCCCAAGGCCGACTGGTATGTCTGGTCCGACCCCAAGCCGGATGGCACGCCGCCCAACAACTGGCTGTCGATCTTCGGCGGCTCGGCGTGGGCCTGGGACCCCACCCGCATGCAGTATTACCTGCACAACTTCCTGACCTCTCAGCCGGACATGAACCTGCACAATCCCGAGGTTCAGGATGCGCTGCTTGCCGCCACCCGCTTCTGGCTGGACCGCGGCGTCGACGGCTTCCGCCTCGATACCATCAACTTTTACTTCCACGACAAGGAACTGCGCGACAATCCGGCGCTCGCCCCGGAACGCCGCAACGCCTCGACGGCGCCAGCGGTCAACCCCTACAATTTCCAGGAGCACATCTACGACAAGAACCGCCCTGAGAACATCGCCTTCCTCAAGCGCTTCCGCGCGCTCTTGGACGAATATCCGGCGATTGCAGCGGTCGGCGAAGTCGGCGACAGTCAGCGTGGTCTAGAGATCGTCGGCGAATACACATCCGGCAACGACAAGATGCAGATGTGCTACGCCTTCGAATTCCTGGCGCCGGAGCCTCTGACGCCGGAAGTCGTGCGCAACACCCAGAACGCCTTTGCGACCGCAGCACCCGAGGGCTGGGCCTGCTGGGCCTTCTCCAACCACGACGTCGTGCGCCACATCAGCCGCTGGGGTGCGGGCGTCCTCGACCGCGAAGCCTATGCCAAGATGATGTCCGCCCTGCTGCTCACTCAGCGCGGCTCGGTCTGCATCTATCAGGGCGAAGAACTCGGCCTCACCGAAGCCGATATCGCGTTTGAAGACCTGCAGGATCCCTACGGCATCCAGTTCTGGCCGGAATTCAAGGGGCGTGACGGCTGCCGCACGCCGATGGTCTGGGACGATCACGCCACCCAGGCCGGTTTCTCCACAGCTGCCAAGGCCTGGCTCCCGATCCCGGTCGAGCACGTCCTGCGCTCGGTCAATACGCAGGTCGGAAAGGACGAATCCGTCCTGGAGCAATACCGCCGTTTCCTCGGCTTCCGTCGCCAGCATCCGGCTTTCGCCAAGGGCGACATCACCTTCCACGAGGCGGGCGAGCATTCGCTGGTCTATACCCGCTCGCTCGGCAACGAGAAATTAGTTTGCCTGTTCAACATGAGCCCGGAACCAGCAACCATGGCCTTGCCCGAAGGCGAATGGCTGGCGCTGGAAGGGCACGGATTCACCGGTGAGACGAAAGATAACAAGGTAGAATTGCCGGCCTGGGGCGCATATTTCGCGCGCCACGCCTGACAGGGGAGGAAGAGAAATGACGGGTCTGGTTCTGAAAGACATCCGCAAGGCCTACGGGCAGGTGAAGGTCCTGCACGGCATCGATCTGGAGATCAAGGAAGGCGAGTTCGTTGTCTTCGTCGGCCCGTCCGGTTGCGGCAAGTCGACCTTGCTGCGCATGATCGCCGGCCTGGAAGACATCACCAGTGGCGAGATGTATATCGATGGCCAGCTCGTCAATGATGTGCCGCCCTCCAAGCGCGGCATCGCCATGGTCTTCCAGTCCTATGCGCTCTACCCTCATATGACCGTCTACGACAACATGGCCTTTGGCATGCGCATCGCCGGCGAGAGCAAGGAAGAGATTGATCGCCGCGTCCGCTCGGCTGCCAACATCCTGCAGCTCGGCCCTTACCTCGACCGTCTGCCCAAGGCTCTGTCCGGCGGCCAGCGCCAGCGCGTCGCCATCGGCCGCGCCATCTGCCGCGACCCCAAGGTCTTCCTGTTCGACGAACCGCTCTCCAACCTCGATGCCGCCCTGCGTGTCGCGACCCGCATCGAGATCGCCAAGCTCAACGAGCAGATGGCCGACACCACGATGATCTACGTCACCCACGACCAGGTTGAGGCGATGACACTGGCGGACCGCATCGTCGTGCTCTCGGCCGGCAAGATCGAACAGGTTGGTCCTCCGCTTGAACTCTATGAGCGTCCGGCCAATCTCTTCGTCGCCGGCTTCATTGGTTCACCCGCCATGAACATCATGCCGTCCACCATCATCGAGACCGGTGCTGTGACCCGCATCAAGCTCAAGGATGGCTCAGAAGTCGCCGTCGATATCGAGACCGCAGCGACCGAAAACGGCAAGGCCGCAAGCTTTGGCGTCCGCCCCGAGGATCTTTCCATCGCGACGGGCGATCAGTTCCTGTTCGAAGGCACGGTGTCGATCGTCGAAGGCCTCGGCGAAGTCACGCTTCTTTATGTCATGGGTCCGGTCGAGGAAGAACCGATCGTGGTGAAGCTGCCGGGCATCGTCGACGTGAAAAAGGGCCAGACTTTGCGCTTCTCTGCCGACCGGACGAAGCTCCATCTGTTCGACGCTGCCGGCCAGACCTACCGACGCTGATCGCCTTCCCATTTTCTGACATGTTAAGCCCTCGTTATCCCTAGCAATAACGGGGGCTTTTCGCAGCCAAGTTTGGCGCTGCGCGACATACCGACTGTTAAGCTGTCACTGCTAGCTTTTACCCATAACAAACGACAAAAAAGACAAGGGTAGAGCGATGAGAACGGCAGGTGGCAATCACTTTCTGAAAAAGGAAGAATCCTTCATGTACGACCGGGAAAACCGGTACCGCATGGAAGACACGATGAATGCCGGGCGTCTCGAATACACCGAGAACGGCATGACACATATGGCGGCGCGGCGCTGCGACGTCATCCGCATTTCCATGAGCGGCGCGGTGATCGCCCTGCTGACCCAGGTCAACCTGCCTAAGCAATTCTATCTCGACATCCCGGATGCGCGCATCAACAAGGTTGGCGCCGTCTTGATGAAGACCTTTCCGAACAACACCGCGGAGATCCGCTTCCTCCGTCTGCTGACGCAGAAGGAGCTCGACCGCATCTTCGTCTTCTCGACGCACCCGGCGCACAAGGACCGCGTTCTCGACGTGCGCAGCTGGTAACCCCGCGACAACAGACCGAAGTTTGAAGGCCGGTGCAGGACAATCCGCACCGGCCTTCAGCTTTTTTGACTGGACTTACCGAGCCGTACCTTTGATCTTGCCTGAAAATCAGGGAGATCACGCATGTCCATCGAAAAAGTAGCGATTGTCACCGCCGGCGGAAGCGGCATGGGAGCTGCCGCAGCGCGCCGACTGGCCGCCGACGGCTTCAAGCTTGCCATTCTCTCCTCCTCCGGCAAGGGCGAGGCGCTGGCGTCCGAACTCGGCGGTTACGGCGTGACCGGCTCCAACCGCTCGGCGGAAGACCTCGCCCGCCTCGTCGACGGCACCATGGAGCGTTTTGGCCGCATCGACGTGCTGGTCAACAGCGCCGGGCACGGTCCGCGCGCCCAGATCCTCGAGATCACCGACGAGCAGTGGTCGACCGGCATGGACGTGTACCTGCTGAACGTCATTCGCCCGACACGCCTCGTCACGCCGATCATGCAGGCGCAAAAGTCTGGCGTAATCATCAACATCTCCACCGCCTGGGCTTTTGAGCCCTCGGCCATGTTCCCGACGTCTGCCGTTTTCCGCGCAGGCCTTGCCTCCTTCACCAAGATCTTTGCCGATACCTATGCGGGCGAAAACATCCGCATGAACAATGTCCTGCCCGGCTGGATCGACAGCCTGCCGGCAACCGAGGAACGGCGCGACGCGGTACCGATGAAACGCTACGGCACGAGCGAGGAGATCGCCGCGACCATCGCCTTTCTCGCATCGGATGGCGCAGCCTATATCACCGGCCAGAACCTGAAGGTTGACGGCGGGCTCACCCGCCATGTCTGAGCTCACCCTCAACAAAGCGGCAGAATGCTGTTTGTGACAACAAATCGCTCCGCGTAAACCACTTGGTTACCAAACTTCTTCATTCTTTAGGGCCAGCGACAGGACAAAAAGTTCGATCCTGTCCCAGTAAAGCCGGCATTGGCTGTCATGTGCCGGTTCCCAAGAGTTTTGGTAAGCGAGTTCACGTATCATGGCGTCCTCGACCTCTCCGGTCTCCGGTGGCACTGTGTCCACCGTAAAGAAGATGCAGTCGCGCAAGGTCAAGCGCGGCTCCAGCCTGCCGACGGTCATGGGCGTTACACTCGCCTGTCTCTTCTGGACGACCGCCAGCCTGGCCGTATTCAAGGGGCTGGCCTCCTCGCCGATCGAGGCGCCGCTCTACAACGGTCACGTCCTGCCAAAGCCAAGCCTCGCCCTGGCACAACCGCTGGCACCTCAAGGCACGAACGCAGCGTCAGGCGATTTCCACGCGCTTGAAACCATGCGGAAGCGATTCGCAGAAGCGGTCGCCGCAACCGACAGTCTCGGCCTCCTGATGCTGCCGGCCGCCATGCGTCTGGCCGAAGTCGAGAAATCCGATCGACTTCTTCTCGCCCGCATCGAGAGCTTCACCGATCCGCAGGCCATGGCCGTGTTGCGCGAAGCACTCGGCAAGTTCGAGGCGGAACGTCAGCAGGCGGCGCTGGCCGTCGCTACCCGCGATCGACGCACAGGCGTCGACGACGTTCTACCCGTCGATCCGATCGTCACGGCATCGCTGGGCCCGGCCTCCACCACTGCCCCGACCGCTCTCGGTTACGCTGCTCCGCCGAAGGCTGACGCTGTGATGGCAGCGTCCGATCCCCGTGAGGAGCCGTTCCAGGAACTGCTCTCCGAGCCGCAGGCGAGTGAGCACGGCGACTTGCCGGACGACGGCCCGCTGCCGCAGGCAAAGCCTCGTGCGACGGCAATCCCAGCGCCGGAGCCACCGGTCGCCACAGCCACCCCGGAACAGCCCAAGAGGAAGACCCTCGCCAGTATGCTGGCCTATGCCAAGCCCGACAATCCGATCACCACGGATGATGGGGCAGGGGGGCTCTTCAGCCGAAAGAATGCACTTCCAGGCCCCGGCAGCCGTGTTGCGGTCTACGTGATTGAGGATGCAACCGTCCACATGCCGAACGGCGAGAAGCTCCGCGCCCATTCGGGTCGCGCCCACATGCGCGACAACCCGAAATTTGTGCACATGAAGAACCAGGGTCCCACCCCGCCAAACGTCTACAAACTGCGCATGCGTGAAGCCCGTTTCCATGGAGTGGAAGCGATCCGCATGACACCGGTCGGCGATGCGAAGATGTACAATCGCGACGGCTTCCTCACGCATACCTATCTGCTGCGCAAACGGGGAGACAGCTCGGGCTGCGTCGTGTTTGAGGACTACAACCGCTTCCTGAATGCTTTTAAGCAGGGGCAGGTCAACACATTGATCGTGGTTCCCTCGCTGCGGGAACTGCCGAAATACACCGCAATGCTCTGAGGCAAGCGGATAGATTGAAGGCCTCCGAAGTTCTGCTTCGGAGGCCTTTTTCGTTGCGTGCTTCGATGCGGAGACCGATGGTCGATCAGGCGATGAGGCTTATAGCCCGGACGGTGAAGGGCCGGCTGATGCAGCCGGCCCCATGCCCGTTGCTTCGCAGGATCAGAATTCCTGCCAGTCTTCTTTCAGGGCGGTATTGCCATGTGTCGGCATTGGTCTGGCCGCGGGTCGACGCTCGCTGTGGGCCGCGGGCGGCGCGTGTCGTACTGGTGCATAGGACTGGCTGGACGTACCCGAATAGTGGTGGCCGAGCGAGAAACGAGCGATGAACTGCCGCAGCCTTTCGGTCTCGTTCGCAAGCGTCGCGCTGGCGGCGTTTGATTCTTCCACCATCGCCGCATTCTGCTGTGTTACCTGATCCATCTGGTTCACCGCGGAGTTCACCTCGGAGAGGCCTGTCGCCTGCTCCCGGGCCGAGCTTGCAATGGCCTGCATATGGTCGTTGACGGCGATGATGTTCTCCTGGATCGTCTTCAGCGCCTCACCGGTTTCGCTGACCAGCTTCACGCCATTCTTCACCTCTTCCGAGGAATTCCGGATCAGTTCCTTGATTTCCTTTGCCGCCTGAGCTGAGCGCTGGGCAAGCTCGCGCACTTCCTGGGCAACGACGGCGAAGCCCTTGCCGGCTTCACCGGCACGAGCGGCTTCGACACCGGCGTTCAAAGCCAGAAGATTCGTCTGGAAGGCAATCTCGTCGATCACCCCGATGATATTCGAGATCTGGTTCGACGACTGTTCGATGCGAGCCATTGCGCCGACGGCTTCAGCCACGATCTGACCGGAGCGGGCAGCGCTGGTGTCGGCCATCTGCGTCGAATTGCGAGCCTCTTCCGCCCTCTTGGAGGCATTGTTGACGTTGACCGTGATCTGGTCGAGGGCCGCTGCCGTCTCTTCGAGCGAAGCCGCCTGCTGCTCCGTCCGCTTGGACAGGTCCTGCGCGCTGTGACTGATCTCACGGGTTCCGCTGTCGATCTGATCGGTCGACTTGGCGACAGCACCGAGTGTTGACCCAAGTTGCGTCAGGGCCTCGTTCAGATTGGTGCGCAGTGCTTCGAAATCAGGCGCGAACGGACGGTCTATGGTGAAGCTGACGTCGCCCTGAGCCATCTTGCCAAGTGCTGTTCCGATCGTGGTGACTGCATGCACGCGGTCGCTGACGTCGGTTGCGAATTTCACGACCTTAACGATATTGCCTCTTTCGTCGGAAATCGGGTTGTAGGAAGCGTTCATGAAAAGCTTGCGGCCGCCCTTACCGTATCGCGTAATATCGCCGATCCGCGGACGATTGGAGCGAAGTTCGGACCAGAGCGTGGCAAATTCCTGATCACCCTCCGCGCCATCCGAAAGAAACATCCGGTGCGACTTGCCCTTGATTTCGGCCAGAGCGTAACCGGTCGCGTTGAGAAAGTTCTCGTTGGCGGCAACGATCTCGCCGCCCGGGGTAAACTCGATAACTGCTTGTGCTCGGCCGATGGCGAGCAATTGACCCTTGTAGTCGAGGTTCTGCAAGCGCTCCTTAGCATTGGCCCACTCGACCACGAAGCCGGTAGTCTTTGCGCCACTCTTCAGCGGGGTCACGATCAGGTCAAAGGCATGATGGCCGACCCAGATCGTGGCTTTGTGCTGCGCTTTCAAGCTGGACAGCATGTTGCGCTGGTGCGAGGGGTTCTTGTGAAATATGTCGATGTTGCTGCCGATCAGCTTGGCATACTCAAAGCGCGGCAATTCTTTCTTCAGGTCGGCTTCGGCTTCCTGAAGCATCTCTTTCACGGCGGCATTCATGTAGCGGATGTTCAGCTTCTCGTCGGCGATCATGATCTTGGCGGTGATCACCTCAAGGGACTCGAGCTGCGCCTTTGTGTTGTATGACTGTCCAAACATTCTGTCCTGGTCCTTCTTGCCAGTTTTGCGAGTGGACCTCCGATCCTTAGGGTCGAAGGTAGACAAAAGACAGAATTTTTCGAAGATTGGATGATCCTGTATATCTTCTTGATTCTGTTCGCTTTTATTTGGACGAAGCGTACATATTAGCCGTTGCGAATGCGTTAATCAGTCTCATGCCTTGATTTCTCGATACATTCTCAAAAACAAAAAAAAGGCCGCGATTGCTCGCGGCCTGGCTGTAGTAAAAACTCGCGTTGGTCTCAGAACAGAACGCTGGCGCCCTGATCCGCAGGACCTGCTAGGCGCCGGAAGCTCGCAAAGAGTTCGCGGCCCATCCCGAATTCATTCGCGTCCAGATCGGTCGTGGCATTGTCGCGGCTTACGAAATCCACTGCGTCGACCAAAACTTCAAGCGTGCCGGCAATGGCATCCAGGCGCACCATGTCGCCGTCCCGGATCTTGGCGATGGGGCCGCCATCCACCGCCTCCGGTGTCACGTGGATCGCCGCCGGCACCTTGCCGGATGCGCCCGACATGCGGCCATCGGTCACCAGCGCGACCTTGAAGCCGCGGTCCTGCAAAACGCCGAGCGGCGGGGTCAAACGGTGCAATTCCGGCATGCCATTGGCTTTCGGCCCCTGGAAGCGCACCACGGCAATGAAATCGCGGTCGAGTTTGCCTGCCTTGAAGGCATCCTGCAGTTCCTGCTGGTCATGAAAGACAATGGCAGGCGCTTCGATGACGTGACGCTCTGGCTTCACGGCAGAGATCTTGATCACGGCCTTGCCGAGATTGCCGGTCAACATCTTCAACCCGCCATTCGACTGGAACGGCTTGTCGATGGTGGTCAGCACCTTCGGATCGGCACTCACGTCGGATGCCGGCTCACGGGAGACCGTGCCGTCCTCGGAGAGCTTCGGGTCGATCGTATAGGCCGCGAGACCCTGCCCATAGACGGTCCGCACGTCGTCATGCAGGTAGCCGGCCTTCAGGAGCTGCTTGATCAGGAAGCCCATGCCCCCGGCCGCATGGAAATGGTTCACGTCGGCAAGCCCGTTTGGATAGACGCGTGCCAGCAGCGGCACGATATCCGAGAGTTCCGAGATATCCTGCCAGGTGAGCTGGATCCCGCCGGCCCGCGCCATGGCGATCAGGTGGATCGTATGATTGGTGGAGCCACCTGTGGCGTGCAGCCCGACGACGCCGTTGACGATCGAGCGCTCGTCGATCATCTCGCCCGCTGGGGTGAATTCGTTGCCAAGCGCCGTGATCGCAAGCGCGCGCTTGGCGGCTTCCTTGGTCAGCGCATCACGCAGCGGCGTGCCCGGATTGATGAACGAGGCGCCGGGCATATGGAAGCCCATGATCTCCATCAGCATCTGGTTCGAATTGGCAGTGCCGTAGAAAGTACAGGTGCCAGGACCGTGATAGGATTTCGATTCCGCTTCCAGGAGTTCCGCGCGTCCAACCTTTCCTTCTGCATAGAGCTGACGGATGCGCGACTTCTCGTCGTTCGGCAGGCCAGTTGTCATCGGACCGGCAGGAACGAAGATCGAGGGCAGGTGACCGAAGGTTAGCGCCGCAATCATCAGGCCCGGCACGATCTTGTCGCAGACGCCGAGATAAACCGCTGCATCGAACATGTTGTGCGACAGGCCGATACCGGCCGCCATGGCGATCGCATCGCGCGAAAAGAGGGAGAGCTCCATACCGGGCTGACCCTGGGTGACCCCGTCGCACATCGCCGGAACCCCGCCAGCAACCTGTGCAACTCCACCCGCTTCGGACGCGGCCTTGCGGATCAGCGCCGGATAGGTCTCGAAGGGCTGATGCGCGGAGAGCATATCATTATAGGCGGTGATGATGCCGAGATTGGGAACCACATCACCGGCCAGTGCCGCCTTGTCGGAGGGGGAACAGACGGCAAAGCCATGGGCAAGGTTGCCGCAGGAGAGGGTGGAGCGGTGCACGCCCTTGGAGATCGCACGGCGCGTCCGGTCAAGATAGGCTTCGCGCGTCGGCTTGGAACGTTCAACGAGCCGCTTGGTGATGGCTTCGATTCGGCTGTCTGCACTCATCGGAATTCGCTCCTCTAAAAGCGCGCATCAGCTCACGCCGCGCGCAGGGCCTCCCGGGCCCGGACATCAGGTTCTTGCGCATCAGACCAGCCGTGATCAGTCACGGCACGGCGAAGGGTCACCGGTTCAGGGTGCCCAGTAGATCTCAGGCGTTGTCGCAGCCCGTTCCAGCACTGCGCGGATCGGCATTTCTGCCTCGTCTGTGCCGGCAATTGCCTTGCCCAGCACGCTCTTCTTTTCCGCGCCCTCGATATGGACGATCAGCAGGCCGGCATCTTGCAGCGCAGAGAAGGAGAGCGTCAATCGCGCTTCCCCGGCGCCCGGTGCCTCCATGGTCATCACGCGGCGCGGCAGGGAGAGGTCCAGTGCGGCTGCGAGGTGATCGCCACCGGGAAAGAAGGAGGCAGTGTGGCCATCCGTCCCCATACCAAGGATCACAACATCGAACGGCCCGGTCATGCCCGGAATAATGCCGGACGCCGTGATCGCCGCCTCTTCAATGGTCGCCTCCGGCCGGTAGAGCGGTACGAACTGTGCCATTGCGGCGGCGTTCTTCAGCAGATGTGTCTTCACCAGCAGATGGTTGGAGCGCGGATTGTCCTCCGGCACGAACCGTTCGTCGACCAGTGTCACCTTGATCTTCGGCCAGTTGATGTCCCGGGTGGAGAGTGCCTCGAAGAAAGCCTTCGGTGTCGATCCGCCGGAAACGGCGAGCGTCGCTTGCCCGCGAGCAGACAAAGCCGCCGAAAGAGCCGTTGCCACGCGATCGGCGAGAGCCTCGGCAAGAGCCGGGGCAGTCTCGAAACTGTGCATCTGATGCCCCATCTTTTCGGCCTCAGTCGTTTTCATGCCAGGTGCGGCCGTCACGCTCGATCAGCGCGATGGCCTGGCTCGGACCCCAGGTGCCGGATGTGTAACCTTGCGCCTTCTGGCCGATTTCTTCCCAGGCTTTCAGGATCGGGTCGCACCACTTCCAAGCCGCTTCCACTTCGTCGCGGCGCATGAAGAGCGTCTGGTTCGAACGGATGACGTCCATCAAGAGGCGCTCATAGGCATCGGGATTGCGCACGTCGAAAGCCTGGGCGAAGCTCATGTCGAGCGAGACATGGCGCAGGCGCATGCCGCCCGGGCCCGGATCCTTGATCATCAGCCACTGCTTGACGCCTTCATCCGGCTGCAGGCGGATGACAAGCTTATTGGCTTCGATCCGGCCGGCGCTCTCGCCGAAGATCGAATGCGGGATCGGCTTGAAGGCGATGACGATCTCCGACATGCGGGCGGCAAGACGCTTGCCCGTGCGCAGGTAGAAGGGAACGCCGGCCCAGCGCCAGTTGTTGATCTCGGCCTTGATGGCGACGAAGGTTTCGGTGTCCGACACGGCGCCCAGCTCTTCCTGGTAGCCGTTAACCGCGCCGCCGGCAGAGGCGCCGGCGCGGTACTGGCCGCGCACCGTCTGCTTCTCCACATTGGCAGGCGTGATCGGCTTCAGCGACCTGAGCACCTTCAGCTTTTCGTCGCGAACAGCTTCGGCGTCCAGCGAGGACGGGGCTTCCATCGCAACAAGGCAGAGCAACTGCAGGATATGGTTCTGCACCATGTCACGCAGCGCGCCGGCCCTGTCGTAGTAAGTGACGCGACCTTCCAGGCCAACGGATTCAGCGACGGTTATCTGTACGTGGTCGATATGGGCGGAGTTCCACAGCGGCTCGTAGAGCGCGTTGGCGAAGCGCAGCGCCATGAGGTTCTGCACCGTCTCCTTGCCGAGATAGTGGTCGATACGAAAGATCTGCTCTTCTTTGAAGACCTTGCCGATCGTGTCATTGAGCGCCTGAGCCGAAGCGAGGTCGCGGCCGATCGGCTTTTCGACGACGATACGGGTCGACTTGGTGATCAGCTTGTGGTCGCGGATCTTGTCGGCGATGTCACCGAAGATCGAGGGAGACACCGCGAGATAGAAGGCACGCACCGTATCCTTGCCGGTATCCAGCAGCTTCTTAAGATCGTCCCAGCCCTGATCGGATTTTGCATCGACCGACACATAGTGCACGCGCGCGAGAAACTTGGCGACCTCAGACTCTTCCAGCTCTTCCGCCTTCAGATGTTCCTTGAGAGCTGCAAGCGTGTAATTGCGGTACTCTTCGTGGGTCATGGCGGTGCGCGAGGCGCCGATGACGCGGGTCGGCTCCGTGAGCTGCCCGGCCAACTGGCGATGATAGAGGGCCGGCAGAAGCTTGCGTTCGGCCAAGTCGCCGGTCCCGCCGAAGACGACGTAGTCAAAGGGTTCCACAGGGATGATCTGGCTGCTCATGCGGCATCTCTCGTTCGCAAATTCGTTGGACAGGTTCTAATCTAATCGATTTAAAAAAGCCACCCTGCGGCCAGGGATTTTGTCGATCCATGCCGTCGAAAGGATGAACAAGGCCTTGTCTGCGACACTCGATCGCGGCTTGGATTTCAGAATCGGTCCCGAAGGGCATACCAGGTGAGCGCCAGGAAGAGCAGGGGTTTTCTCAGCCGGGCGCCGCCGGGGAACGGCGGGATCTTGAGATCCTTGAGCACGTCCAGCTCGCTGGCATTGCCGGCAATCGTGTCCGCATACATCTTGCCTGAATAGTTCGACAGCATCACGCCGTGGCCGGAATAGCCGGCAAGCGAGGTGACACCCGGCAGGACCTCGCGGGCAAACGGCTTGCGCGGCATCGTAATCCCGACGGAGCCGCCCCAGGCATGGGTCATCTCGACAGATGCGAGCGCGGGATAAATCTCCGCGATCTGCCGGCGGATATGGGTGGAGATGTCGCGCGGGCTGTCGGAGGTATAGGCCTCGCGTCCACCGAACAACAGCCGTCCATCCCGTGTCTTGCGGAAATAACGGACCACGAACCGGCTGTCGGCAACCGCTTCCGATCCCGGCAACACTTCTGGGAACTTGTCGAGCGGCACCGTCGCGCCGATGAAGGAGCGGATCGGCATGACATGCGCTGCCGTCACCGGCTCGAGATTGCCGATATAGGCGTTGGTCGCGATCAGCACGCGATCCGCAGTGATCGTTCCCTTCGGCGTGTCGATGAAAGTCTTGCCGCCCATCTGACGAATGGCGCTGGCCGGCGTCATTTCGTGGATCTTTGCACCGGCAGAGGCGGCGACGCGCGCCAATCCCACCAAGAGCTTCAGCGGATGGATGTGGCCGGTGCCGGCGTCGCGCACGCCGTAATGATAGCGCGTCGATCCCAGCCGCGCCTGCGTCTCTTCCCTGTCCATGAAAGAGACATGCGGATAGCCGTAACGCTCCGCCATGATATCAGCATCGTGACGGTAATCCTTCTCCCAGCCACGCTTGTGCGCGACATTCATCTGGCCGGGCATGTATTCGATGTCGATACCGTGCTGTTCTGCGAAATCCAGCAGATAGCGCTTGGCGTTTTCCGCCATGTCGAACAGCGCCTTGGATCGCTCGAAGCCGAGTTCGTCCTCAAGTTCTGCCGGCCAAGCGCGCTGGCCGGTGCCGAGCTGTCCGCCATTGCGGCCGGAGGCACCATCCCCGAAGCGGCTGCCCTCGATCAGAACGACCGAGGCGCCGAGGCGGGATAGGCTGAACGCGGCCTGAAGGCCGGTGAAGCCACCACCGATGATGGCGACGTCGGCGGTAACCGACCCGTCAAGCGCCGGATATTCCGGCCGCTCGCCGACACTGGCCTGATACCAAGAGATCCCCGGGGCAATCGGGCTTTGCCAGGTCATGCTGCGCTCCTCACACGTTCAAGAGGAGGAATTCGCGTTCCCACGGGCTGATCACCTGCATGAAGGTCTCGAACTCGCCGCGTTTCACGCCGGCATAGAGACCTATGAACTCGCGACCGAAGACGTCGTGGAAATCATCCTCGCTTTCCATCAGCGACACCGCTTCCAGAAGGCCCCGCGGCAAATCCACCGATCCCTCGTTCTCCGAACCTTCGGCGGCGGCCGTCGGCTCTATTTCCTTGATGATGCCGAGATAGCCGCAGGCGAGCGATGCCGCGAGTGCAAGATACGGATTGGCATCCGAACTTGGCAGTCGGTTTTCCACGCGACGCGCGGCAGCATCGGACACCGGCACCCGGAACGCCGTGGTGCGGTTGTCATAGCCCCAGGCATTGTTGACAGGGGCCGCCATGTCAGGCGTCAGACGGCGATAGGAGTTGACGTAGGGTGCGAGCATTGCCAGCGCACTCGGTACATATTTCTGCATGCCGCCGATGAAGTGGAAGAACTCCTGCGAGGCCGAACCATCCGGCTTCGAAAAGACGTTCTTTCCGGTCTTGATATCGACCACCGACTGGTGGATGTGCATGGCCGAACCCGGCTGACCCTGCATCGGCTTTGCCATGAAGGTGGCGTAGATGCCGTGCTTCAGCGCCGCCTCACGGATCGTGCGTTTGAACATGAACACCTGGTCGGCAAGCTCGATCGGATTGCCATGGCGCAGGTTGATTTCCAGCTGTGCCGGGCCTTCCTCATGGATGAGGGTATCGATCTCGAGACCCTGCTTTTCCGAGAAATGGTAGATGTCGTCGATCAATTCGTCGAATTCGTTGATACCGGCGATCGAGTAGCCCTGACCGCCCACGATCGAACGGCCCGAGCGCCCCTTGGGGGGATGAAGCGGATAGTCCGGGTCGTCGTTCATCGCGACGAGATAGAATTCGATCTCCGGCGCGACAACCGGCTTCCAGCCCTTCTCCTCATAGAGACGAAGCACGTTTTTCAACACGTTGCGCGGCGTATAAGAGACGTTCTCGCCATCGACATTGACGATGTCGCAGATCACCTGCGCCGTCGGGTCCGTCTCCCACGGCACCACGGAGAGAGTCGAAAGATCGGGCACCAGCTTCAGGTCGCTGTCGCGCGGCTCGTAACGGAAGTTCTCCGTCTCATCAGGATATTCGCCGGAGATCGTGTGGCGATAGAGCGCCGAGGGCAAAGCGAGCGATGTGTTGGACGTAAACTTCGACGACGGCATCATCTTGCCTCGCGGCACGCCGGCCAAGTCAGGCGTGATGCATTCGATGTCCTCGATGCCGCGCGCCCTGAGCCAGTTCGTCGCCTCCTTCCAGTTCGAGACGCCACGCTTCGATCCAGGGTCCGGCGGAATGCTCGCCTTTTTGGAGGTCACGTTGGAGGGTCTCTTCATCGGTTTCTTCGGAGGCATGTCTCACCAGTTGGTTGTTGGTGAGTTCCATCATAGCCAGACTTTCCCCGATGGCGAGGGGGAAGCGTTGACTTTGATCATAAGTTTGACGAGACAGACGGCAATCGGACAGGAGAGGCGGCATGGCCATGACCTATGACACCGTCATCATCGGAGCGGGTGCGGCCGGGATGATGGCCGCCTTTACCGCCGGACGGCGCGGTCGCTCTGTGCTCGTGCTCGACCATGCAAAGGCGCCGGGCGAGAAGATCCGCATTTCCGGGGGCGGACGCTGCAACTTCACCAATGTGCATGCGGGCCCGAAGAATTACCTCTCGCAGAACCCGCATTTCGCCAAGTCCGCGCTTGCGCGCTACACGCCTGCCGATTTCATTGCGCTCGTCGACAAGCACAAGATAGCCTGGCACGAAAAGACGCTCGGTCAGCTCTTCTGCGATGACAGCGCCAAGGACATCATCCGTATGCTGCTCGACGAGATGCGCGCGGCTGGTGTCGAACTGAGACTGTCCTGTGACATCTCCGAGGTGAGCAAAGGGATCGACGGCTTTCGCCTGCAGACGAGCGAAGGTGCGGTGCATGCAAAAAGCCTGGTGGTCGCCTGCGGCGGCAAGTCGATCCCCAAAATGGGTGCCACCGGCTTTGCCTATCGCATTGCCGAACAGTTTGGTCTCTCCGTCACCGAAACAAGGCCAGCACTCGTGCCTCTGACGCTGGAGCCGAACCTGCTCGCCTCCCTGTCCGATCTTTCCGGCGTTGCCGTCGATGCGGACATCGCTCAGGGCAAGACGCATTTCCGCGAAGCCATGCTCTTTACCCATCGCGGCCTCTCGGGTCCCGCCATCCTGCAGATTTCAAGTTACTGGCGCGAGGGCGACGAGATCGTGCTGTCGCTCGAGCCGGAACGGGACTTCGCCGACATCCTGAAGTCGGCCAAGCGCGACAACGGCCGACAGCAGGTGCAGACGGTGTTGGCGCAGCACTTGCCCAAGCGTCTCGCTCAGTATCTGGCAGATACGCACAAGCTGGAGCGTCCGCTTGCCGATCTCCCGGACAAGGCTCTCGTGGCGCTCGCCGACCAGATCCGCGGCTGGCGCCTGAAGCCCGCCGGCTCGGAAGGCTATCGCACGGCGGAAGTAACCCTGGGCGGCATCGACACCCGCCACCTTGATAGCCGAACGCTGCAGACGAAGGACGTGCCCGGCCTTTTCTTCATCGGCGAATGTGTGGACGTCACCGGCTGGCTCGGCGGCTACAATTTCCAATGGGCCTGGGCCTCCGGTCATGCGGCAGGCGAAAGCATCTGAACTTTTCGCCCGTTACGGGCAAGCTTCAGGGCGTAATTCAGAACTTGTTAACATGCGTCGGCCATCCTGACTGAATGCCGGCATGCAGACGAAGCCGCGACATGACGTCAGGCCGGCGAGCCGAAAGGCATGTTCTCGTCACGGACCGTTTCAAGGATTGCATGGATGACCCCTGAGAACCGCAAGCCCCGCGCCATTGCTATCGCCGTCAGCCGCCGGCAGGATGAAGAACGCAACAGCCTTCGCGCATTTCTGATCAGCACCCTGTTTGCCGCAAGCATGCTGGCAACCCTTGCCACCGGTTATCTTCTCGGCTGAATAGCTGAAATCCGCAGCTACTAAGGACGGAGCGCCTGTCTCCGTGCCCGATTTTCCAACGGCGGATTGAGATGGCCGGCCCATCCGCGTGTGTCTGTTTCTGCCATGTGATCTGCCAGATCAGCCGACGTCTGACCTTTAGCTGTCGCTGTTTAACCTGGTCTTGATACTTTTTGCGCAATCCTCGTCATCGGAGTGGAGTAACGTTCATGCGGAGATAACCGCATGGCAATCGAGGGATGTACCGGAGTATACCGGTCTTCCCGTCATGGGGGATGCGTTTTGATCGATCAGATATTGTCCAGATTTTCGATTTCGACCAAGGTCATGGCATTCGTGCTGCCCTTTGTTCTGTCGATCACGGCTGTCGGCCTGATGGGGCTCTATGCCTCCGGTCTGCTGCAGCAGCGCATGGAAATCTCCAATGGCACCATGCGTTCGCTAAACGGTTTCCGCACGGTCAATTCGGCCATGACCCGCTTCCTGAACGAGACATCTGAAGATACCCGCACTGCCGTCGTCTCTCAGCTCGACGCCCAGCAGGCGACGCTGAAGGACAACATCGCCGAGATCGGTGAAGGCGGCATGGGGCGCAACTTCCTTGACGAAGCTATTGCCGGCACTGGCGCGATCAATCAGAAGATCGATGCGCTGTGGCAGCTGCACCAGTCGGAGGTGGAAACCGCTGCCGCCATTCAGGAGCATTTGAAGGGTTTGATGGCCCAGCAGATCCGCGTTGCCGACGAAGCGCAGAAGCTGCAACGCGCCGTGGTCAGCGGCGAAGGTGATGCCAAGGCGGCATTGCGCGAAGCCGACCGCCTAGCCGCAGCCGGCACCCAGCTTGCCGAATTCACCCGTGGTTATTTTGCAGCAGGCCTTCCCGACGCGCAGATCCCCTATCTGCAGAATCAGCTTCCCGAACTGGTCAAGACGCAGCGCAAGATCGCCAATGCCCTGCCGGCCAAACTGAAGCCGATGGGCAAAGAATTCCAGGGCGCCATCAACGATCTGAAAAAGCAGATTGCAATCGGTGACACGAGCCTGGAGACCGGACGCGCGCTCGGCTCTATCGTTGCCCGTTTCCGCGGCTTTGCCGCGACCCTGGAGCAGGGCGCGAAAGAGAAATACGCTCTGTCGGTCGAGAAATTCGCCACCGTCGAGACGGGCGCCGTCCAGGCCGATGACGTCCAGACCGGCAGCCGCATGCTGGTGGCTGACGTCTATGACCTGCGCCTCGTTGCTGCCAATTTCCTCAATGTCAAGGACGACAAGGCCCGCGAGCCGCTCCTGCGCCAGATCAAGCTCGTCGGCGACAACCTCGTCGTGCTCGGCGGCAGCATCGCCGACAAGGCCTTCTACGAGAGCCTGACCGGCGCTATCCAGCCGCTGCTCGCCTCGCTCACGACCGACTCCGAGACGCTGGTAAAAACCAGCAGTGCTCGCGCTGAAAGCTTCGCCGATGCGAGCCGCACCATGGATGCGATCTGGGCCTCGCTCACCTCGTTCGCCGACCTGCAGAAGGATGCCGCCGGCACCGAACGCCAGGAAGCCAACCGCCTGTCGATCGGGACGACCATCGCCGGCGTCATGCTCGCCATCATCGGTGGCTTTGCCTTGGTGCTGACCCTGCAGCGCCCGATCGCCCGCATCACTGCCACGATGCAGCGCCTCGCCGAAGGCGACCTCGAAGCCGGCATTGCCGGGGACAAGCGCGGCGACGAGATCGGCGCGATGGCGCGTGCACTCGGCGTGTTCAAGACCAATGCCCATACCAAGATCGAAATCGAAATGCAGCGCCAGCGCGAGCAGATCGAGGCGGAGGCCGAACGCCGCCGCAACGACGAAGAAAAGCAGGCGCTCGACCGCCAGATCGAACATGCTGTCGGCAAGCTCGCCCAGGCGCTGGAACGGCTCGCCGTCGGCGACATCTCCTTCGAGATCGAGGACCGCTTCCATGGCCGCCTCGAACAACTGCGCACCGACTTCAACCTGTCGCTCGCCCGCCTGCGTGACACCATGCACCAGATCTCCGGCAACGTGGACCAGATCCAGAACAACGGCCGGCAGATGGCGCAGTCGGCGCTCGACCTTGCCCGCCGCACCGAACAGCAGGCAGCCTCGCTTGAGGAAACGGCCGCTGCCGTCGACGAAATCACTGCCGCCGTCCGCTCCTCCTCGGAGCGCGCCGAACAGGTGAACGGCGTCGTACGGGAAGCCAAGAAGAATGCCGACGAATCCGCCGTCGTGGTCGGCAGCGCAATTTCGGCCATGGGCCGGATCGAGGACGCTTCCCGCCAGATCTCCAACATCATCGGCGTCATCGACGAAATCGCCTTCCAGACGAACTTGCTTGCCCTCAACGCCGGCGTCGAGGCCGCCCGCGCGGGTGAAGCCGGCAAGGGTTTCGCGGTCGTTGCCCAGGAAGTCCGGGAACTCGCCCAGCGCTCCGCCAATGCGGCGAAGGAGATCAAGGGCCTGATCAACCGCTCGGCAACCGAAGTGGCCAGCGGTGCGACCCATGTCCAGCAGACCGGCGAGGTCCTGTCGCGCATCGGCTCGCAGATCTCAGCGATCAGCGAGCATATCGAAAAGATCGCGCAGACCAGCCGCGAACAGTCCGGCGCCCTGCAGGAAGTCAACGGCGCCGTCGGGCGCATGGATCAGATGACCCAGCAGAACGCCGCCATGGTGGAGGAAGCCACAGCGGCCACGCAGGATCTGTCGATGCAGACCGATGCGCTGCGCGATCTCCTGCAGCAGTTCCGAATTGAGGCGGAGCGTGGGCAGGGAGCGGTTCGCGCGGCGTGAGCAGAGATCTCCGCAACAGGAATAGAAGAGCCCGGTGACGTCACCGGGCTCTTCTGCCTTTATCTGCAGATATGCGGTTCGGCGGCGGTGTGAGAACATTCGGCTGACCTGGAGGTCGCGGCTCTTACGCTGGAGAGCCAGTCACTTAGATGCAGCCAGTTCCGATGCAGCCGGAAGGACCACGGCTCTGAATACTGCCGGTAAAATTCATCCTCATCCTTGGCGCTGGAAGTCCGCGCCCCTTTTTGCAGAAAAAGAAAGGCCAGGATCATGAAAGGTTCGATCATCAAAAAGCTCCTCATCAACATCACCGATCTTGAGAGGCTATCGATCAAATTTCGCTGTATAAACGGTCCGTTTCGCAGTACGTCTTTCATTCATGAAAGACATCGCCTGGGACGCTTATCAGCTTTTCATTGTGATTGCTCGCCAGGGCGGGTTGACCGCTGCCGCTGATGTCACGGGCTTGAGCCCCGCAACATTGGGTCGGCGCATGGTCGAACTCGAACAGCGACTGGGCCGTGAACTCTTCCTGCGCAGCCAGACCGGTTATCGCCTGACGTCCGACGGCGGCCAGCTGCTGAAGCATTTGTCCGAGCTTGAGGCGGCGTCGCGCAAGGTCGAGGAGTGGCGGCGTGGGACCGGCGGGCAAGCCTTGGTGCGCATCAGCCTCGGTACCTGGATCGCCTGGCTCGTGGCGCAGAACATGCACGCGATCCGCACTGACCGTGATGCTTTCCGGATCGATATGAATGTCGCGGAGCAGCGGGCCCGTCTAGCCCATCGCGAAAGCGATATCGGCATCCGCGCCTTCGAGCCGGAGGAGCCGAACCTAGCGTCCGTCGCCGCAGGTGAGGTAGCGTATGCGACCTATCGCGCCAGCAATCGCGACTGGATCGGCGCCGAGCCATGGCTGGCTGTAGATACGGAAAACGCAGTTTCGAACTATCTGCGCTGGCCGCACGAAAACAAGCCGGACCGCATCGTCGTCACTGTCAATCGTCCGCGCTCGCTGCGCGATCTTGTCAGGGCCGGCGCCGGTATGGCGATCCTGCCATGCTTCGTCGGTGACCTTGATCCAACTCTTGAGCGTGTCGGCGAAGAGATCGCAGCGCTCCGTCACCGCCAGTGGATCGTGATGAACAACGACGATCGCCATCGACGCGAAATCCGCATGGTTGTCGACCGTATGGCAAAACTGCTCGCGGCTCACAAAGACCTTTTGGCAGGGCGTCGCCCCAGCAAGACCGCGTGAAAGTCCCACCTGAGGTACGAGAAACGTTACGTTTCGGCGTCTGTTGTGTGGATATCGGGGAAAAGGAAGAAATGGTACGGTTGGGGGGTCTCGAACCTCCGACCTCAGGTGCCACAAACCTGCGCTCTAACCAACTGAGCTACAACCGCACATGACCGCGTCGCTGACGCCGTCGAGGGGTCACATACGAGCAGTCGGATTTTTTTTCAAGCCCTTTCTGCGGATCATGCAAAATGCGCTTGGATAGACAAAGGGCCAGGCCCGAAAGCCCGGCCCTCTGTTCTAGGAGTATAGGGGTCGGAAAGACCGTATCAGGCGGCCTTGAAGGACGAAGCGACCTTTTCGGCGGCTTCCTTGCCCGGCTTGGCGACGGATTCGGCAACCTTCTTCGCGGTTTCCTGGATCGCCTTGGCCTGTTCGATCGTCACTTCAGCCTGCTTGCGGATGAAGGAGGTCTGCAGTTCGAAGAGTTCAGCAACCGACTTGACGCCCAGCAGGGCTTCGAGATGCGAGAGCGAATGCTCGGTGTTCGTGCGCAGCGCGTCGATCGCCTTGAGGCCGAGCTCGACAGTGCCGGCCTGGGCGGTCTGCACGGTGGCTTCAACGGTCTTGGTCGCTTCTTCGGTCGCAGCCTTCATTTTGGCATAGGCTTCCTTCGACTGAGCAGCGCCCTTTTCGGCGAAATCGCGGAAGCTTTCCTGCATCTTGGAAGGATCGAAGGTCGAAAAAGAGAACATGTCCTTGGTATTCATGGCGTATTTCCTCTTGTCAGGTGGGGCCGTGCGGGCCGCTCGTTCATGTATGAGGACTATATAGCACCGGCAATGGTGCAATGCAACATCATTGTGCGGTGCACAATTAGAAAAAACGCATGTGGGCAACTTTGGCCGGTTAACCTTATCGACCGAAACAAGGGACACTTTCTGGACCCCAAGGCCCTCGCTAGCTATTAAAAATCTGTTAATTTGCCTTTTGAGGCCATGACGTGACAGGTTCAGCAATGCCCGCCCAGTATCCCTTCATCGATGTCGCCGTGCATGATCTGATCCGCCCGAGGCTTGCCCGGGGCGAGGCGCTTGTGCTGTTTTCGCCGTCACTCGATCGGGTTCTGTGGTGCAATGGTGCCGGTGCGCGCTTCTTCGGCCAGGCCTCCATCTACGATTTTCTCGAAGAGGGGCCAGACCGCAGCGACGTCGCCTTCCGTCAAATCGACGCTGCCGCGCGCCAGTTGCTGAGAACCGGCGACAGCCGTAGCCTGATGCTGCGCATCACCTCGGGCTTCCAGAAGCTGCCGGTCACGGCTGCCGTCGAGCGCGTGGAGATCCGCGCCGCCGATCCGGTTGTCCTTCTTGCAGTGCCGTCGCTCTCGAAGGGTCGACCTGGTTTGGCCGAGCGCGCGCAGGACCTAATGAGCGGCTTCGACGATCCCGATACCCATATGGCGGTTCTCGATGCGGAAGGAACCGTCGTCGCCGGTTCCGCCGATTTTGCCCGCCTGGGCGTAACGGCGGCCACGGCGCGCATGCTGATCAATCTTGTCGAGGCCGATGCCGATCGCCTGGTCAAGCGTCCCATCCCGACGGGTCGGGGTTATTTGCCGGCTGCCATCGGCAAGATCTCTGACGATCCGGCGCTGCACCTGTTGTTCGCAGTGGAGACGATTCTGGGCCAGATGGACCCAAGTGATGATTTCGAAGACGATGCCAAAGCCGACACTTCGGAAGATGTCGCTGAGCTTGCAGGCGCAGAGGCCACGGCCGAGCGGGATTTGCCCGTCGCAATTGCCGAGCCCGTTCGGGCAGACGATACGGTTGAATTGGAAGAGACCGAAGAAGTCGGCGAGATGGAGCCGGCCGCTGCCGAGCAGGCATCCGTATCGGAGCCCTTCGACGCCGTGATCGATGCAATCGGCGCGATCGAAGAGATTGAACCGCCCGCCGAAGAGGAAATGGGCGCCGAGGATGTCATCGAGGCGGATCCTGCAAATGAGCCGCAGGCGCCGTCGGCTCTTGAGGTGAGCGATGAGCGCCCGACGCCAGAGGTGGTTGGCCCCGAGGGCGACAATGAGGTCACTGTGGAGCACACGGCTGACCTGTCCTCCGATGAGCCCGACGCCTTCGAACAATACACGCCGGCCGCACCGCAGGCGGCGAGCCCGGCACCGGCCATCGCCGCAGCCGTCGCCGAGACGGTCTCCAATTCCAGTGCTGCACCTTTTGTCTTCGATCGCAGCCGTCGCGCAACGCGCTTTGTCTGGAAGATCGATGCGGAAGGCCGCTTCAGTGACGTCTCGCCGGAATTCGCCCAGGCCGTCGGCCCACATGCGGCCGACATCAATGGCGTCGCCTTTTCCGATCTCGCCGCTCTCTTCAATCTCGATCCGGAAGGCAAGATCGGCGAACTTCTGAAGAAGCGCGACACTTGGTCCGGCAAGACCATCCTCTGGCCGGTCGAGGGCACGACGCTTGTCGTCCCGGTCGATCTGGCTGCCCTGCCGACCTATACCCGCAACCGTGATTTCGATGGCTTCCGGGGGTTCGGCATTGTCCGCGTCGCCGATGCGCAGGAAGATCCTAATGCCACAGGTCTGACCTTCGTGCCCTCCATGACGTCCGCGGCGCCCGCAGCATCTGATGCGATCGACAGCCGCGAGCCGACCCGCGAGGAGGACCTTGAGGAATTCCTGTCCGAACTCAGCGAAGGCGAGAACCATCCGCCGGAGGATTTCGAGGAGGACCAGCTGCATCATCTTGATCTCGATGATGTCGATACCTGGGTGATCGGCGGCAACGACGACGGGGAAGAGTTCGACACCGCATCGGATGTGGTAGAGGAAGATGCCATCGCACCGGTCTCCAGTGACGAAATCGCCAAGGCTCCGTCTGAACCCCAACAGCCGGTCGTGACGCCGCCGAGCTATGAGCCTCCGGTGCTGCGCATCATGCAGCCACCGAAGCCGAGCCTGCCGGAAAAGGTCGTTCAGCTGGAAGAGCACCGCATCCGCAGCCGGGATAACCTGACGCCCGGCGAACAGGCAGCCTTCCGCGAGATTGCCCGCAAGCTCGATCCGCTGGGCCTGAGGGCTCGCGTTGAAGAATCGCTCAACCCGACAGCCTCCGCCCCGCCGGCCCTCAGCACGGCTCCGCCGACCTCACCGTCACAGGCCGCAGCCGAAACCCCCGAAGCGACCGCCCCCTCGGCAGCCGCCGACAAGCCCGCATCCGTCGCGCCCCCGGAGACGGACGCGCCGACCGGGACGGTTACGCCCGCAACACCGCCGGTGGACCTGCCGGTCGCAACGGTCCTTGAGGGCTTGCCGTCCCGCCGCGAGCGCAGCCTGAGCGCCGAGATCGTCGATCTCATGCCCGTCGCCCTGCTGGTGCATGTCGGCGACCGGCTGATCCACGCCAATCCCGAATTCTTTGCGCTGACCGGTTATGCCTCGCTGAACGATCTGCAGGCTGTCGGCGGTCTCGATGCGCTGATCCAGCGCCAGGAGATGGATGAAAATGGCGAGCAGGGCGGCCGTGTGGTTGCCGTCTGTGCCGATGATCGCCTTGTGCCGGTCACCGCCCGCCTGCAATCCGTGCGTTTCGATGACGCAAGCGCCCTGATGCTCGCCCTCATCGCCCAGCCCGGTCATGGTGCCAAGGCGCCGGAACAGAAGGTGGAACCTGCCGAGGCTCCTATCAATCCGGGCGAAGTGGCCCGCCTGAAGGTTGAGGTCGACGAATTGCGGTCGATCCTGGAGACCGCGACCGACGGCGTCGTCATCCTTGATTCCGATGGCGACATCCGCTCGATGAACAGGGCCGCAAGCGCGCTGTTCAATTTCGACGACATGGAAACACGCGGCAAACCCTTCGTCATGCTGTTTGCCCATGAAAGCCAGAAGTCGATCCTCGATTATCTGAACGGCCTTTCCGGCCATGGCGTGGCCAGTGTCTTGAACGACGGCCGCGAAGTCATCGGGCGCGAAGCCTCCGGCGGCTTTTTGCCGCTGTTCATGACAATCGGCCGTCTCAACTCGTCCAATGGCTATTGCGCCGTCATTCGCGACATCACCCAGTGGAAGCGCACGGAAGAAGAACTGCGCAACGCCAAGCGGGCCGCCGAAACCGCAAACGCACACAAGACCGACTTCCTCGCCCGGGTCAGCCACGAGATCCGTACGCCGCTCAACGCCATCATCGGCTTTGCCGACATGATGGCCAATGAGCATTTCGGCCCGGTCGGTCACCCGCGCTACGGCGAATACGCCCATGATATCGTCCGCTCGGGCCGTCATGTGCTGGACATCGTCAACGACCTCCTGGATATCTCGAAGATCGAAGCCGGCGAGATGGAACTCGATTTCGCTTCTGTCGGCCTGAACGACATGGTCCAGGCGGCAGTCTCGATCGTCCAGCCACAGGCCAACAGCCAGCGTGTCATCATCCGCACCGCTTTGTCCCAGGCTGTTCCGAACGTTGTCGCCGATGGCCGCTCGATCAAGCAGATCGCGCTCAATATCCTGGCAAACGCCATCCGCTATACGCCCTCGGGCGGGCAGATCATTGTCTCCACCTCCTATGAGGCAAACGGCAGCGTCACCCTGCGCATCCGCGACACCGGCATCGGCATGTCGCGTAGCGAGCTGGAACAGGCCATGAAGCCCTTCCGACAGGTCTCCACCGGCACGCCGCGCAGCCGTGGCGACGGGACAGGCCTTGGGCTTCCGCTGACCAAAGCCATGGTTGACGCCAACCGCGCGCAATTCGCCATTTCGTCGACACCCAACGAGGGCACGCTGGTGGAAGTGACCTTCCCGTCTCCACGGGTGCTGGCGGACTAAAACCGATGCTGCGGCGATGCTCGCTCAAGTCTTAAGCCTTGAGATGGACGTTCCGCCTCAATAGGCTTCGTGTCAGTGCCCGGGCCAGCTGAGACCCGGTCTACGGAACGATACGAAGTAAAGGCGCAACGACCATGGCCACAATCGGCATCCTCGCAGGCATTCTTTTCGCAGTCGCCATCGGTGCCATGAGCCCCGGGCCAAGCTTCGTTCTCGTATCCCGCGTCTCCATTTCGCATTCACGCCTGCATGGGCTCGCCTCAGCCATCGGCATGGGTCTCGGCGGTGCGCTTTTCGCGACGCTTGCCCTGGTGGGTTTGGTTACTCTGCTGCAGCAGGTCGAATGGCTTTATCTGCTGCTGAAATTTGCTGGCGGCCTCTACCTCGTTTATCTCGCCATCCGGATATGGCAGGGTGCGAAGACGCCGCTGGTTGCCGCCGGGAGCGGCGAGGGAGCCGGAAGGGGCGTTTCGGTCTGGCGAAGCCTCGGCCTTGCCTTTGCCACCCAGGTCAGCAATCCCAAGACCGCCGTCGTCTACGCCAGCATCTTCGCGGCCCTGATGCCGGCCGCCCCGCCGCTTGCCATGCTTCTGGTCCTGCCCCCGGCGATCTTCGCGATCGAGACCTCCTGGTATGCGGTGGTCGCACTCGCTTTTTCAGCGCCGCGTGCCCAGAGGGTTTATCTCCGTTGGAAAACCGGCGTCGATCGTCTGGCGGCTCTCGTCATTGGTGGGCTCGGCCTGCGCCTTGTCGGCGAGACGGTATCGTCTGCGGCACGTCTCACCCTGCGCTGATCCGGACGGTTCCCTTCCGCAGACCTTTGCGCTAGAGGAAACCAGCCTTCCCATCCGCAAGGGCCGACAGCTTGTATTCTAACGCGCGCTCGGGCACAGCCCCATCGACCAGACCTCTTCGCAGCAGCATGGGGCCAGCAACGCGCGCCGCCTTGGTTGTGGCCCTGGTCGTCGTGATGCCGATTGTTGCGATCTTCGTGATCGGCTTTTCGTCCGATCCGGGCAACTGGCAACATATGCTGACCAATGTCATCCCGCGCGCCGGCTTGCGCACGCTCTGGCTCCTGCTTTTCACCGGCCTTGTCACCGCCATCTATGGAATCGGCACCGCCTGGCTTGTGGCGTCCTGCGAGTTCCCGTTGCGCCGCTTCCTTTCACCCGCTCTCGTCCTGCCGCTCGCCATCCCGTCCTATCTCGCAGCCTATGCCTTTGGCGAGTTTCTCGATTTCACCGGCCCGGTTCAGACGCTGTATCGCGCGATCTTCGGCTATACCTCGGCGCGAGACTACAGCTTCTTCGATGTCCGTTCGCTCGGCGGCGCCGTGCTGGTGATGTCGTCGGTCCTCTACCCTTATGTCTATCTCGCCTGCCGCTCGATGTTCCTGATGCAGGGCCGCGCCGCCGCCGATGTCGCCCGCACGCTGGGGGCTAGCCCTTTGCGCGTTTTTGCCCGCATTCAGGTGCCGATGGCCAAGCCGGCGATCATGATTGGCCTCACGTTGGTCATGATGGAAACGCTGAATGATATCGGCGCCGTCGAATATCTCGGCGTCCAGACGCTGACCTTTTCGATCTACGACACCTGGCTCAACCGTGGCAGCCTGGCCGGCGCCGCCCAGATTGCCTGCGTTATGCTGGCCATCGTCGCGTTGCTGCTTTTCGTCGAGCGTCAGGCTCGCAAGCGCCAGCGCTTTACCAGTCACAAGACGACAGCCGTTGTCGCCGATGCCGTGCGGTTGAAGCTACGGGGTCTGAAGGGTGTCCTGGCAACCCTATTCTGCCTTCTGCCGATCCTGCTCGGTTTCGTCATTCCCTTCGTCGTCCTGGGCGGCTTCGCCTTGCGGCGCCTGGACGATTTCCTTGAACCGAGGCTACTTGATGCTCTCTGGCATTCGACGCTGGTGTCGGCCACGGCGGCGGTGATTACGGTCTTCCTTGCCTTCGTGCTTGCCTATGCCGCCCGCACCGAACGCTCCCGGCTTGCGCGCAGTGCCAGCCGCTTCGCCTCCCTCGGCTATGGCATTCCAGGCACGGTGCTCGGCATCGGCGTGCTCATCCCGCTTGCTGCATTCGACAATGCTTTCGATGGTTTCCTGCGCCAGACCTTCGGTATCTCGACCGGCCTTCTTTTGTCCGGAACAGGCTTTGCTATCGTCTATGCCTATACGGTGCGCTTCCTGACCATGGCGGAAGGCACGATCGACGCGGGCTTCCAGAAGCTGTCGCCGCATCTCGACATGGCGGCCCGTACGCTCGGCCGCTCCGGACCGAAGACGCTGCGCCAGGTGCTGTTGCCCAATCTTCGACCCGCTGTTCTGACGGCAGGCCTGCTGGTGTTCATCGAGACGTTGAAGGAACTCTCCGCCACCATCCTGCTCAGGCCGTTCAACTTCAACACGCTCGCTACGCTGGTCTATGAAGACGCCTCGCGCGGCATGGCGCAGGATGCGGCCGTGGCTGCAATCATCATCATTCTGGCGGGACTGGTCCCCGTGCTGCTCGTATCGCGTTCGCTCGACGACTAGCGCTGAGGCAAAAAAAAGGGCGGCCAGAAGCCGCCCGCAGTAGATGCTGTCGAACCGGAGAAGAGGGCAATCGACATCATGTCCAAGGAGCCGGAACCGGCTCTCACCCGCACTTCATCGTGCGTCTCCAAGTTGCCGACAGTCTTGCCAAACGCGCCTTAACAGATCCTTACCGCATCCGCCTTCGGGATACCCTAGAATTGAGGTATGAGGTCTTGCTTCGGCAGGTTTCGATACACAATCGCGTCAACTCTGCAGCTGCGGCAGGTTGGCGAAGAGCTCGAGCGCTTCCGGATTGGCCAGCGCCTCCTTGTTCTTCACCGGACGTCCATGCACCACTTCACGCACGGCAAGTTCGACGATCTTGCCCGACTTCGTGCGAGGGATGTCGCTCACTTGAATTATCTTTGCCGGCACATGACGCGGAGACGCACCCGTACGGATCTTGGCCTTGATCTTCTTCTCGAGCATCTCGTCCAGTGTCAATCCGGGCGTCAGGCGTACGAAAAGGATCACCCGGACATCGTCATCGAAGTCCTGCCCGATGCAGATTGCCTCGATCACCTCGTCCAGCTGCTCGACCTGATTGTAGATTTCCGCCGTGCCGATGCGGACTCCGCCCGGATTGAGCGTGGCATCCGAGCGGCCGTGGATGATGATCCCGTCATGCTCGGTCCATTCGGCAAAATCGCCATGGCACCAGACATTGTCGAACCGATCGAAATAGGCTGCATGGTATTTTGCGCCGTCCGGATCGTTCCAGAACATGATCGGCATGGACGGGAAGGCCTTGGTGCAGACGAGCTCGCCCTTCTCGCCGCGCACGGGTTGCCCGTCGTCGTTCCATACATCCATCGCAAGCCCGAGGCCCGGACCCTGGATCTCGCCACGCCAGACCGGCTTCAAAGGGTTGCCCAGCACGAAACAGGAAACAATATCGGTGCCGCCGGAGATGGAGGCCAACTGGATATCGCCCTTGATACCTTCATACACGAAGGAAAAGCCTTCGGGCGACAGGGGCGATCCGGTCGAGGTCAGCAGCCGCAGGCTCGACAGGTCGTGGGTCGTCTTCGGCGTCAGCCCGCTCTTGCGCACGGCATCAATATATTTCGCCGATGTGCCGAAAATCGCGAACGTCTCTTGCGCCGCATAATCGAACAGCACGTTTCCGTCGGGATAGAAGGGTGAGCCGTCATAAAGGCAGAGCGTTGCCCCGCAGGCTAGCCCTGAGGCCAGCCAGTTCCACATCATCCAGCCGCATGTGGTGAAGTAGAACAGCCGGTCGCCGGCACTGATACCGCAATGGAAACGGTGTTCCTTCAGATGCTGCAACAGCGTGCCGCCGGCCGAGTGCACGATGCACTTTGGCACCCCCGTCGTTCCCGAGGAGAAAAGGATGTAGAGCGGATGCGAGAAAGGCAGTTGCTTGTAAACGATCTCCTGAACGGAGAATGGTGCGACGAACTGGTCGAGGCTGCGGCCATCCGCAAGTCTCTCCACCAGCGCTGCCGTTTCGCCGGCATAGGGGATGACGAGCACCGGCACGCCGAGTTTCTCCGCGACTGCCACCACCTTGTCGGCCACATCCTGGCGCTTGCCATTATACCAATAGCCATCACAAGCGATGAAAAGGCTGGGCTGGATCTGGCCGAAGCGGTCGAGCACGCCTTGCTCGCCGAAGTCCGGGGAGCAGGACGACCAGATGGCGCCAAGCGAGCTGGCGGCCAGCATCAACGCAATGGTCTCCGGCATGTTCGGCATCATGGCGGCGACGCGGTCGCCGGCGCCAATCCCCATGGCCTGCATCGCCTGCTGCAGCCTTGAGACCACGGCCGTCAGACGCTGCCAGCTCCACCGATCTGACACCTTGTTTTCGCCGCGAAAGATCAGCGCATCGCCTTCACCGGCATGTGCCAGCAGGTTCTCTGCAAAGTTCAGTTGAGCCTCGGGAAAGAAACGCGCCTTCAGCATCACATCGCCATCAGCCAGCGCGACGCTTCCCTTGCTGCCCTTCACGCCGCAATAGTCCCACACCGCAGACCAGAAGGCACCGCGGTCGCGGATCGACCAGTCATAGAAGGCCTCGTAATCGGCAAAAGGCGAGCCCAGGGTCGAGCCGCACCACTCGATGAACTGCGTCAGCGGCTGATCAGCCTTGAAAGCGTCCGTAGGAACCCAAAGGGGTGAAATGTCCATGATACTGTCCTCCGCAGATGGGCCAGGCTTATAACATATTGCACTGCGATATACAGCGCCGTTCACGGCGCTTCCAAGGCATTCCTTTGCTGGTTGCGACGAGATTGTGTATCGCGCAGAAAGCTTGCCAGCCGGTCCCTGCACCCGGTAAAGGAGCATGGATGTCAAAAGCCGATCGCCCCTATCGACAGGACGAGAACCCTGCGGCCAAGTTGCATTGGCGCCGCTTGCTGAGACTTGTCCTCGTCTCCACGGTTCTTCTCGTTCTGGGCTCGGTGGCTCTGCGGCTGGCAGCTCCCTATCTGATATCCAGTTCAGTGGTCAGGACAGCGCTGGCGTCTGCCGTTTCGCGTTGGACAGGACATGACGTTTCCATTGCAGATGTCACCGAGATCACGTTCTGGCCCGAGCCGCAGGTCACCTTGACTGGCGTGACGGTCAGCCGGAGTAAGGGGCCCGCGCGCCAGGTCCTGGGTGAGATCGATGCGCTCTCGGCTCGGTTCAGCTTTCTCTCTGCCTTGCGGGGGCAGCCTGAATTTAATGCCTTTGAATTCACCCGACCGAGGATCCGTATCGAGCGCGACGTCGACGGACTGCTCGACTGGAGCAATGAGGGCCTGCTGAGCGAAGCGGTACGTTCCGTTGCGCCGAGTGCCGCTGGCGGCCAGCAGATCGAGGCCGATGCAGATGCTGATGTCGGCAGCGTTGCCGTTCTCGACGGTGAGATCATCCTGATCGACGCCGCGAGCGGACGGGAATTCGAAGCCCGTGAGGTGAACGCTGAGATCGAATGGCCAAAGCTTTCCGCGTCGCTCTCCGGCAAGGCCACATTCGCCTACAACGGCTTGCCTGTTACCCTCACCCTCGACACCCATGCGCCGCTTTTGCTGATCGGTGGCCAAAATGCCGATGTCGATATTTCCGCCGCCTTGCCTGGCATGACCGGCAGGCTGAAGGGGGGCGTCAGTCTCCGCAAGGGTCTGACCGGAACCAGCGATATCGAACTGGCGGTCACAGATATCCCGACCGTCGCCGGCCTCGCCCAGATTAGGATCGCGGGAACGGAAAGCTGGAAGAGCGCGGCGCTGAAGACGCAACTGATCCCGACTGACAACGAGTGGCGCCTGGAAGGATTGGATTTCCAGGTGAACGATAGCCGTGGCAACGGCTTTCTGGCATTCCGGCATGCGCCCGGCACACGCCCCGTGCTCAGCGGCACACTCGCGCTCGCCCACCTTGAACTTGAGGATCTCCTGCAGTCCTTGTCGATCGAGATCGGCGACAGGGCAGACGTTCGTTTGCCAAGCCTCACCCGCTGGCTGGATTTCGACCTGCGGCTGTCGGCAACCACGGCCGCCCTGCCGCCCTTCGAACTGGCTGATGTCGGCGCGAGCGTCATCGGTCGTGGGGACGCGCTGAAACTGGTGATCGCCGACAGCGATTTTCTCGGCGGCTCTCTGAGCGCCCGTATCAGCGGCAGTGGCGACGGCTTCAGCAAAGGAGCCGATCTCGCGGTGACCATCATCGATGCCCGCCTCGGTGAACTCGCCAAGGGCCTCGACGTCGAAGGTCCGGTCGTCACCGCCAAGGGCTCGGTCGACCTGAACGCCAAGCTTGCAGGCGTGGGCTGGCGCAGCAATCTCGAGGCGATGTCGGGCACATTGCGGATCTCCGCCAGTGCGGGACAGCTGGAGGGCTTCAACGCAGAGGGCGTGCGACAGCTGGCTGTCGACCGCTCCTATTTCCAATTGAGCGCGGCTGGCAGCGGTCGTTTTGCCTTTGATCGTTTCGACATGTCCGCACGTTTTGCCGAAGGTTCAGCGGAAGTCGAGAAATGCCTCTTCGTTGGCAACGACCAATCTCTGTCCCTGACGGGGATCGTACCCTATAGCCGCAAGGCCCTGGCACTGATCGGCCAACTGTCGCCGCCAACGTCAAATGTCGGCACCCCGGCAGACCTGCGCTTTTTCATCGGCGGCGGCTTTGCGGATCCCGTGATCTCGCCCATTCCCCATTCCGGCAGCGTCAGCCCATAAAGAACCGTGGCTCACCAGAAGCGAGCCGGTTCATTCGAATCCGTTAAACGCTACAATGGATCGAATCAAAACGTCTGGGGGCGCGGACGGTGCAGGGAATTCTCTCCGGCTTGATCAAGTTGGCGCTGGCCTCGCTGATCGCGGGCACTCTTTTGTCCTTGTTCGGCATAACGCCGCGCGCGGTGATGGACGGCCTCGGCCTGACGCCCGAGGACATTCAGAACGGCTTCGTCACCGCCTTCGCCTGGACGGCTCCGCGTATTTTGATGGGAGCATTGGTGATCATCCCGCTTTGGTTTGTCACCTATATATTGCTGCCGCCCCGCAGTTGACGGGACGGCAGACGGCGGGCCTCTCAGGCCTCAGTCTGGCCTCAGCTCGTCAAACCGCGCGCGGCGACATGCTCGTCGCGCTGCCGCTGCAGTTCACGCTGTTTGGTGCCGATCGAGGCGATGATCACGCCGATCGTCACGATCCCGATCAGGATCGTGCAGACTGCGTTGATCTCGGGCGTTACGCCGAGGCGGACCTGCGAATAGATCTTGATCGGCAGCGTGGTCGCACCGGGCCCGGTGGTGAAGCTCGCAATGACGAGATCGTCGAGCGACAGGGTGAAAGCGAGCATCCAGCCGGAGATGACGGCAGGCAGGATCAGCGGCAGGGTGATCTTGAAGAAAGTCTTGACCGGCGGGCAGCCGAGATCATGGGCCGCTTCTTCGAGACTGGTGTCGAATGTCAGAAGCCGCGACTGCACGACGATTGCCACGTAGCACATGGTGAAGGTCGTGTGCGCAATCACCACCGTCATCAGACCGCGATCGACGCCGACGGCGACGAACAGCAAGAGCATCGACAGGCCGGTGATCACCTCGGGCATGACGAGCGGGGCATAGACCATGCCGGAAAACAGCAAACGACCGGGGAAGCGCCCGTAGCGCACCAGCGCCAGCGCCGTCAGCGTGCCGAGCACGGTGCCGAGGGTCGCGCTCAGCAGGCCGACACGTAGCGTCACCCAGGCAGCACTCATCAGGCCGTCATTGCGCCACATCTCGCCATACCATTTCAACGAGAACCCGCCCCAGACGGTAACGAGCTTTGAATCGTTGAACGAGTAGATCACCAGGATCAGGATCGGGATGTAGAGGAATGCGAAGCCGATCGTCAGGATTGTCGGGTCGAATTTACCGGGTTTCATCGGCCGCTCCTCACGCTTTCTGCTGCTGGTTCTGGAAGATCGCAATCGGAACGACCAGAAGCAGGAGGAGGAGAACGGCGACGGCCGATGCAAGCGGCCAGTCGCGGTTACCGAAGAATTCGGTCCACAGCGTCTTGCCGATCATCAGCGTCTGGGCACCGCCCAGAAGATCCGGAATGACGAACTCGCCGGTGATCGGGATGAAGCAGATCATCGCGCCGGCAATCACGCCCGGAATGGAGAGCGGGAAGGTGATCTTCCAGAACGCCTTCCACGGTGGGCAGCCGAGATCGCTTGCGGCCTCGAGCAGCGTACCGTCCATCTTTTCCAGGGCTGAGTAGAGCGGCAGCACCATGAAGGGCAGGTAGGAATAGACAATGCCGATGAAGACGGCGATTTCCGTGCGGAAGATCTGCACCTGATTGCCTTCGTCCATCAGGCCGAGCGAATGCAGAAGCACCGTCAGCAGCCCCTCCGGCTTCAGGATGCCGATCCAGGCATAGACGCGGATCAGGAACGAGGTCCAGAATGGCAGGATGACCAGCATCACCAGCGTCGGGCGAATGGTCACCGAGGCGCGCGCCATGGCGAGCGCCATGGGATAGCCGATCAGGAGAAGCAAAAGGGTCGAGATCAGTGCGATGCGCAGAGACGAGACATAGGCGTTGAAATAGAGCGGATCTTCCGTGAGGAAGCTGTAGTTTTCGAAATCCAGCTGGCTGAAGAAATTACCGATTGCCGACAGCCCTTCGAACACTGGGGTATAGGGCGGCATGGCGATCGCCGTGTCCGACAGCGAAATCTTCACGATGATCAGGAAGGGCGCCACGAAGAAGAGCACCATCCAGAAATAAGGAATGATCACCACCAGCCAGCGGGCGGGACCGGATTTGGTGGAGGCGGCAACGGGTTCGGCCATGTCGCTCTCCTCAGCGCGTCAAAACAAGGCCGGCATCGGCCGGCCAGGACAGCCAGACGATGTCACCAAAGGTAATCGGCCGGTCGACCAGTCGGGAGACGTTTGCCTGCGCGGCACGGAACATGCGTCCGTCGTCAAGCTTGACGATGAAGATCGAAAAGTCGCCGAGATAGCCGATGTCCCAGACCTCGCCATGCAGGGCATTGGCCGTGGCTTCCTCGGGCTTCGAGGTCGTAATGCGCACCTTTTCCGGCCGGATGGCGAAGGCGACGCTGTCTCCGACTGTAGCGTCGCAGCTCTGGTCGACGGCTATCGTCACGCCGTCGCAGTCAACCTTGACCAACTCACCATTGGTCCCCGCCTCCTTGGCGGCGACCTTGCCTTCGAGAATATTGATGTCGCCGATAAAGTCGGCGACATAGCGCGAATTCGGGGCTTCGTAGATTTCGGCCGGCGTCGCCACCTGCACGAGGATGCCCTTGTCCATCACCGCGATCCGGTCGGAAACGGTCATCGCCTCTTCCTGATCGTGGGTTACGATCAGGAAGGTCAGGCCGAGCTTTGTCTGGATGTCCATCAGTTCGAACTGGGTCTCTTCGCGCAGCTTGCGATCAAGCGCGCCGAGCGGTTCGTCCAGCAGCAGCACCTTCGGTCGCTTGGCGAGCGACCGGGCGAGCGCCACGCGCTGCCGCTGGCCGCCGGACAGCTGGTTCGGCTTGCGCTTGGCGAATGTCTCCAGCTTGACGAGCTTCAGCATTTCCTGAACGCGGGCTTCGATCTCGCCCTTCGGCAGGTTGTCCTGCTCCAGTCCGAAGGCGATGTTCTTTTCGACCGTCATGTGCGGGAAAAGCGCATAGGACTGGAACATCATGTTGGTCGGCCGCTTGTAAGGCGGCGTGCCGGAGAGATCCTTGCCCTGCAGCAGGATGCGACCCGACGTCGGCTGTTCGAAGCCCGCCAGCATGCGCATCAGGGTCGTCTTGCCGCAGCCCGAGGGCCCAAGCAGTGAGAAGAACTCGCGCTCGTAGATGTCGAGCGTCAGATTATCAACGGCGACGAAATCCCCGAACCGCTTTGTCACGTTCTCGAAGCGGATAAAAGGCACCGCGTCCGGATCCATCCAAGGAGAAAATTTGCGTTTAACAGGCCCCAGTGACTTCGCCATTACCCGATCCCAGCCGTAGTGTTTTGATTGACCCCAGACACGAAGAAAACCGCCGGATGCTTGAGACACCCGGCGGTTTCAAATCAGTTATTAGCTACCCGTTTTGATCTGTGTCCAGACCCGGTTCAGAACGCGCTGTTCCTTGGGGCCGTAGGGCGAGATGGTAAAGAGTTTCGACATGACGTCCGCTGGCGGATAGACGGACGGATTGTCCTTGACCGCCGGGTCGAGCAGCGCCTGCGAGGCGAGGTTGCCATTGGCGTATTGAACGTAGTTCGAGGCCTTGGCGATCACGTCGGGCTTCATCAGGAAGTTGATGAACTCATGCGCCTCGGCAACATTCTGGGCATCCGCCGGAATGGCCATGTTGTCGAACCACATGTAAGTCCCTTCCTTCGGGATCACGTAGTTGATCTCGACGCCGTTTTTGGCCTCTTCCGCACGCGCCTTCGCCTGCAGAATGTCACCAGACCAGCCGATCGTCACGCAGATGTCGCCATTGGCCAGATCGTCGATATAGGCCGAGGAATTGAAGGTGCGCACCGAAGGCCGGATCTTCGAATAGACTTCGCCGCCCGCTTCCAGATCGGCGGTTTCCTTGCTGTCCGGATTCTTGCCCGCATAGTTCATCGCAATGGCAAAGGTCTCGTCTGATGCGTCGAGGATGTTGATGCCGCAGCTCTTCAGCTTCTCGGCGTTCTCCGGCTTGAAGATCGCATCCCAGCTGTCGACCTTGAAGTCGGCGCCGAGTGCTTCCTTGACCTTGGCGACATTGTAGCCGATGCCGGTGGTGCCCCACATGTAGTTCACGGCATATTCATTGCCGGGATCATACTTCGCCAGACGCTCGGAGACATCAGACCACATGTTCTTCAGGTTCGGCAGTTTCGACTTGTCGAGTTTCTGGAAGACGCCAGCCTGGATCTGGCGGGCGAGGAAGGGGGCCGTCGGCACGACGACATCGTAGCCGGAGCCACCGGCAAGGAGCTTTGTCTCCAGCAGTTCGTTCGAATCGAACACGTCATAGACGACCTTGATGCCCGTCTCCTTGGTGAACTCTTCAAGCACGGATTCGTCGATGTAGTCCGACCAATTATAAACATGAACGACGCGTTCCTGCGCCTGAACACCGGATGCGATGAAGATCGTGGTGAGGGCCACTGACGCCGTACGAATAAAAAGAGCCTTCATTGTTTTCTCCTGTTCCAGCTCGAAGATCTGCATCTCCGGCTACCGTTCCCGTTGTTTTTTAAGAGACTAGAAAGGAATTGGACGGGCGACAAGCGAAATTCTTCGCAGTCGCGAAGGGGTCTGAAGCCAAGTCGTGGACTCCCTTCATTCATTGAAAATCGAAAGCGGAGAGGCCTGTGACCATTTCGTCCAGCCCCAGCGGTCGTGTGAGCGGTGGCTCTGCACGTGCCAGACAACCCGATCTTTCGCAAAGCCGACAGGCCGCTCCAACGGCGATCGGCGGCACAGCTTTGTCGGGCAGGGCGGCCGCATAGGCCACCTCGTCACGGTGCCCAATATCGCAGCCGATCAGGAGCGCGGTCCGCCGGACCCGCTCCCCGAAGCCGGCCTGCGGACCTTCCAATGTGCGTGATATCGTCAAGAAGCCGGCGCTATCCGGCATTTCCACCTGTTCCACCAGAACCTGCCCCGGCTGAGCGAAGGCGGCGTGGATGTTAAGCTTCGGGCAGGCCCCCCCAAACTTCGCATGCGGAAAGCCTTGCGCACCGGACCGTCGGAAGCGATTGCCGGCATTGTCCACCTCCATCATGAAGAAGGCCAGTCCCGGTGCCCCCGGCCGCTGCAGCATGGTGAGCCGGTTCGCCGCCTGCTCGAACGACACATTGAATCGCGCCCTGAGAATATCGATGTCGTAGCGCGCCCGGATGGCTGCCGAAAGGAAGGCGCCATAGGGCATCATCAGCGCATGGGCGGCGGCGCGGGCAAGCTCGAAACGACCGAGCCGCCGCGCCTCTCCCGAACGCAGCTCCAACGCCTCGAGTTCGGCTTGCAGCGCCTCGCTAAAGGCCAACAGCACCACCTCCATGGCCACTTCACGCAGTTGGTCGAAGGCCGAAAGACGCTCGGAGAGAAACAGCCGCATGGAATGGCGGTCATAGCGCCGCCTGAGCGACGGCATGGTCTGGACCGGCAATGTCCGCACCACGATGCCGTGGGTGCTGCGCAACCAGGACTTCAATGCTACGGCCAGGTCGTCGCCAGCGGCGAGGCCAAGGCTCGCATGGAATGCCTCTGCCGCCTCGTCCAGCCTGCCGAAATAGTTGGGGCGCCGCTCGAAGACCTCACGCAACTCGTCGATCGGCAGCCGCGCGCCGGACAGCGATGTCTCGTGTCCCTCTCGGGCCAGGAGATCGGCGAGATCCGACAGCCGCGCCGCCTGTTCGCGATAGGCGCGGTAAAGCTTTACGATGCCGCTCGCCGCATTCGGGGCGGCTTCCGCCACTTCGATCAGTTCCTGGTCGCCCGGCAGCTCGCCGGAAAGCAGCGGGTCGGCGAAGACCTCGCGCAGCTGGCTCGCCGACCCTCCGGCCTCTCCCTGCAGCTCATCCAGATCCACCTTGTAGACAGAGGCGAGCTTCAGAAGCAGCTGCACCGTGAGCGGGCGCTGGTTGCGTTCGATCAGGTTGAGGTAGGACGGCGATATTTCCAGCGCCTCTGCCATGGCGGTCTGCGTCAGGCCGAGACCGTTGCGGATGCGGCGCACGCGGGGGCCGGCGAAGATCTTGCGCTCTGCCATTTACAGATCCTTACAAGCGAGCCCAATCCATGGCTGGAAAAAAATTGTGACATGATTTACAAATTTACATGCCAGATCTGTCAAAGGCAAGACAGCATAACCTCTTTCATCTCCTTGTTTTACCGAATTTTCTGGCCGTATTTTGCAGTGCGATGTAAATCTAGTCACATCAGAAGCGGTGAAGCAAAGGCACAACGATCGCGTAACCCGCATCCGGAAGTGAACAGGGAGATCTCATATGACTGAATTTTACAATCTCGTTCCGAACGCACCCAAGGGCCGTTACGACGGCATCGATCGTCCCTACACTGCGGAAGACGTCAAGCGGCTGCGCGGCTCGGTCGAGATCAAGCACACGCTGGCCGAAATGGGTGCCAACCGCCTCTGGAAGTTGATCAACGAAGAGCCCTTCATCAACGCGCTGGGCGCACTCTCCGGCAACCAGGCCATGCAGATGGTCCGCGCCGGGCTGAAGGCCATCTATCTCTCCGGCTGGCAGGTCGCGGCTGACGCCAACACGGCATCCGCGATGTATCCGGACCAGTCGCTCTATCCGGCCAATGCCGCACCAGAGCTTGCCAAGCGCATCAACAAGACGCTGCAGCGTGCCGACCAGATCGAGACCCAGGAAGGCAAGGGCCTTTCGGTCGACACATGGTTCGCCCCGATCGTTGCCGACGCGGAAGCAGGCTTCGGCGGACCGCTCAACGCGTTCGAAATCATGAAGGCTTTCATCGAAGCCGGCGCTGCGGGCGTTCACTTCGAAGACCAGCTCGCCTCTGAAAAGAAGTGCGGCCATCTCGGCGGAAAGGTTCTGATCCCGACCCAGGCTCATATCCGCAACCTGACTGCCGCCCGTCTCGCCGCTGACGTCATGGGCGTCCCGACGCTGATCGTTGCCCGCACCGACGCCGAAGCCGCAAAGCTCCTGACCTCGGACATCGACGATCGCGACAAGCCCTTCGTAGACTATGATGCCGGACGCACGGCGGAAGGCTTCTACCAGGTCAAGAACGGCATCGAGCCCTGCATCGCCCGTGCGATCGCTTACGCTCCCTATTGCGACATGATCTGGATGGAGACCGGCAAGCCGGATCTCGAACAGGCCCGCAAGTTTGCCGAAGCCGTGCACAAGGTCTATCCGGGCAAGAAGCTCGCCTATAACTGCTCGCCTTCCTTCAACTGGAAGAAGCATCTCGACGACGCGACGATCGCCAAGTTCCAGAAGGAGCTCGGTGCCATGGGCTACAAGTTCCAGTTCATCACGCTCGCCGGCTTCCACCAGCTGAACTACGGCATGTTCGAACTGGCGCGCGGCTATAAGGATCGCCAGATGGCCGCCTATTCGGAGCTGCAGGAGGCGGAATTCGCAGCCGAGGTCAACGGTTACACCGCGACCAAGCACCAGCGCGAAGTCGGCACCGGCTACTTCGACGCCGTCTCGCTCGCCATCACCGCCGGCCAGTCCTCGACAACAGCAATGAAGGAATCGACCGAAACCGAGCAGTTCAAGCCGGCGGCCGAGTAAGGATCGCACCCTCCCCTTGAGGGGGAGGGTCGGCACGCAGTGCCGGGGTGGGGTGACCACCGCAATCATCAAAGGTTCACCCCCACCCGCAGCTACGCTGCGACCTCCCCCCTCAAGGGGGAGGTGACTTCAAAACCCCAGACACCAAGAGGAGAAATGCGATGACACCCCAGACCCGAGTCAAGGAACGCGCCGAAGAACAGTCCTCGGCCATGAGCACCGATCAGCAGGCGATGATCCGCATGCTGGCCAATGACCTGCACCGTCTCAACCACTCGATCATGAAGGCCGTCGATGCCGGCGTCTCGGTCGAACTCGTCCGCTCGGCCCGTCACCATGGTGGCGACGGCAACTGGGGTGATCTGCTGATCCCCGTCATCGTGACCCAGGGCAGCCACGCGGCCTGATCCTGAGAAACGAGATCCCCTGTCCGGCCCCTGACCTCCGGATTGGTACCGCACAGCGATCACCTCGGGGAGGAGGTGGATTGCTGTGCGGCTTTTTCTTTTGAAGCAATTAGACGCGGGTGACGTCCTTCACCCAGCCGTAAGGGTCGGCCACCGTGCCGCGCTGGATGCCGGTCAGCTGGTTGCGCAGCTTTTCCGTTTCCATGCCGGTGCCTGCATTGCCGATGACGAACTCGCCGTCCGGATGCCGCACCGTTCCGATAGCGGCAACGACGGCAGCCGTGCCGCAGGCAAAGGCCTCACGCAGCTTTCCGCTCTTGGCATCCGCCATCCACTCGTCGAAGGAGTAGGGGCGCTCAATGACCTTCAAACCGTTGTCGCCTGCAAGCTTGATGATCGAGTTGCGGGTAATGCCCGGCAGGATGGTGCCAGACAGCGGCGGGGTGACCACCGTGCCGTCATCCATGACGAAGAAGACGTTCATGCCGCCCAGCTCTTCGATCCATTTGTGTTCGGCAGCGTCCAGGAACACGACCTGGTCGCAACCGCGGCTCGACGCTTCCTTCTGGGCAAGCAGGCTTGCCGCATAATTGCCGCCGCATTTGGCAGCACCCGTGCCGCCAGGGGCAGCGCGCGTATAATGCTCGCTGACCCAAAGCGTGACCGGCTTGCTGCCGCCCTTGAAATAAGGGCCGACCGGGGAGGCGATGACGCTGAAGATATATTCGCGCGAGGGCCGCACACCGAGGAAGGTCTCGCTCGCAAACATGAAGGGGCGCAGATAGAGGCTGCCTTCACCTTCAGGTACCCACTTCGCGTCGATCCTCACCAGCTCTTCGACCGCTTTCAGGAACAGCTCTTCCGGGATCTCCGGCATCGCCATGCGCTCGGCCGACTTGTTGAAGCGGCGGGCGTTTTCTTCCGGGCGGAAGAGGGTGATGCGGCCGTCCGCGCCCTTATAGGCCTTCATGCCCTCAAAAATTTCCTGCGCGTAATGGAGCACGCTCGCCGCAGGATCGAGCTGGAATGGTCCACGCGCCTTCACTTCGGCCGAATGCCAGCCTTTGTCGACATGCCATTGCAGCACCACCATGTGGTCGGTGAAGAGCGTACCGAAACCGAGGTTTTCGAAAGCCTTCAGCCGATCGGCTTCCGGCATGGGGGAGGCATTCGGAGCAATATGGAAGTCGAGTGCTGCGGTATTCGTGGTCATGAGAAGCCTATGCCTGGATGTTCACGGTTTCGCGCGCCGCTGCCGGGACATGTCCGGATCGGCCGATGCCGTCGTTTGTCCGGTTTGAGGCTCGTTTGTCAACTGAAACCGTATGGCCGCAATGCAGCAAAATCCCTGTGTGACAGCGTCTGCAGCAAGAATGCCCAGAGGTGTCAGCTCGTCAGCCATCCGAAAAGGAACCACAGGCCGGCGAGCGCGATGGCGGCACCAAGCGCCTGCACCAGTTTCCCTTGTGCAACCGGCTTGAGCGCGGCCCCGATGCCGATGCCGACCACGTGGATGACGCCCGTCGAGACGACGAAGCCGACGGTGAAGGCCGCCGGGTCGGTTGCGCGCGGTGCCAGCACCCCGTGCGGGATGCCATGCAGGATGGCGAAGGCCGAGATAAGCACCAGCGCAACCCATTCCGGCGCCTTCCAGGCCACAGCGATTGCAGCGCCGAGCGCCAGCACCGAGATCGCGATCCCTGCCTGAACGATGCCGGATGGCAGGATCTCCAGCATGCCGGCAACGCCGCCAATGCACATGACCAGGGGAAAGGTGGCAGGCAGCGTCCAGACCGAGCGCCCGCCCATCTGCGCGCCCCACAGCCCGACCGCCAGCATCGCAAGGAAGTGGTCCGGTCCCGCCAGCGGATGACCGAAACCGGAGCCGAAGCCCCCGAGCGGCCCGTCCATGACATGCGCCTGAGCAAGGGAGGGGATCAGAACAAAGGCGAGGACGAGGCAGGCAGGCGTAAAGCTATGCCGGGTCTTGATCGTCTTGCTGAAAATTCCGCCCATCATACTGCTCCGATATCTTCTACGTCGCCGCCGTCGCGATCTCGTGGTCGCGACCATCATTCCCGTCTACAGTTTCGCACGATTCGGATATAGTCGTGTCGGTGCAGGCGATCCGGTTCTGGGCCCATCGCGATTTTGCCGCAAATCTGGTTTCAGCCTTTCGCCGTTATGTCCGGAGTGTTTCCTATGCCGTCCAACCGCCTCGTTCACCACCTGGCTCTTGTCGCACTCGTCTTCGCCCTCCCGACCGTGGCAGAGGCGCATGTGCTGGCGGGCGAAGGGGGCGGTTTCCTGCACGGCTTCGAACACCCGCTCTCCGGCCTCGATCACATGCTGGCCATGTTCTGCGTCGGTCTCTGGGGTGCCCAGATGGGCGGTCGCTCGGTCTGGAGCCTGCCGATCGCCTTTCCGTTGATCATGGTCGCGGGCGGCATGATGGGCATCGCCGGCATCCCGCTGCCAGCGGTCGAAAGTGGCATTGCGCTCTCGATCATCGTGCTCGGTGCTGCCATCGCCTGCCTCTGGCGTCCGCCGGAATGGCTGGCCCTCGTGGTCATCGGAGTCTTTGCGATTTTCCATGGTTATGCCCACGGCGCCGAGCTCCCGAATGCCGCCGATCCCGCCGACTACGCCTTCGGCTTCGTCGCCGCCACCGGCCTCATCCATCTCGCCGGCATAGGCGTCGGCCTCGGCTTCCAGCGGCTGCATGGCGGCCAGTTCGCCCGCGCCCTCGGCGGCCTGATCGGCCTCGGCGGCGTCTACTTCCTCGTCGCCTGATGGTGAGCGTGCCATCCAGGCTATGGTCGCTGCTTTTTCTCGCTCTCTGGGCGCTGACGGTCGGCATCATCCTGGTGCCGAGCCTGAGGGATGAATCGTCGGCCTTCACGGCTCTGGCAACCGTTGAACTGTTGCTGCCCCTCTTTGGCATCGCCGTGCTGATTGGCCAACTGCCTGTACGCTTCGCGGCCCTTGGCGTGCTCGTCCTGTTCATCGGCGGAGTGGCCGGCCTTGTCTTTCGAGAAACCCTCTATGTCCTCCTCGCGCCGGTGCCCGGTGCGGCTTCGCATCTGTTTCTCGCCGGCCCCATCGCCTGTGCGGTCGCCGGCATTCTTCTCGTCCTGCCTCTGGGCTGGCGTCCCTATGTCGTCCTGCCACTCCTGCCTTTGGCAGGCGCGGTGCTTGCTGTCGCAACCCGCCTCAGCGACCCGACACTCTTTGCCCCCGGCTATCTCGCATCCGCCTTCGCGCTTCAGGCATCGGCGTTTTTCGCCATTGCATGGCCGGTATCGCGCTTTTCACATCCGGTGCTGCAGGTCGGCGCCCGTATCCTCGGCAGCTGGATGCTCGCAGTCGCCCTGCTTTACGGTGGTGCCTATGTTGCAGGACGCGACAAGTCGCTGACACCGCCGCCCTTTCCGCCTCTTGCAGCAGCAGAACATGCGATCGAGGAGAGGGTGGCCGATCTCGACCCTTTAGCGGGGCGTAGCAGCTGATGCGCAAGTGTTCCGCCTTCTTGTTCGCCGCTCTGAGCCTCCTTTCAGCTCCGTCCGCGACCCCAGCCTTCGCCCATCCCGATATGGCCGCATCAGTCCGTCTCTCATTTGAAATGGAGCAGACGCGCCTTACCGGCCTCGCCGAACGACTGGTCTTCGACGCTGCTACCAGCCGCCGGCTCGTGACCCGCTTCGATATCGACGATGACGGTGAGCTGTCAGACGGCGAACGCGGCAATCTAGAGAACGAACTTCTCACGCGGCTTGCCGAGCGGCAGTTCTTCACCGAGCTGTCGCTGGATGGTGAGCAGTTGGTCCTTCCTGATCCCACCGGAGCCGTCGTCCGGCTGGACGCAGGCTATGTCGAGCTGCAACTCCAATTCCGCTTCGCATCCCCAAAAGACCTAACGTTGGCCATGTTCGGCGTCCTGATGCGCGACCGGGATCTCGCGATTGTCTTTGGGATGGATCCGGTGACGCCCGCGATCCTGTCCGGTACCCCGTCAGAGGTTTGCGTCACGGGCATGCAGCAACCACACGACCAAGCCTATTTCGGCGGCCTCGTCATACCAACGATGGTCACGCTCACCTGTCGTTGAAGGCGTGGCGTTGAATTCCTTGCGCAGGCAACGGACGCAGCTTTCATCCGAAGATCCCGCGATCCCGCTCCACGGCCTCCTGCAGGAACTGCACGACGGCCCGGACACGCACGAGTTCCCGTGCGCTTTCGTGAAAGGTCGTCCAATAGGCCCGTCGGATGGTGAGGTCGGGCATGATCCGAACGAGGCTTTTATGCTGGCGGGCGATGTAGCTGTGCAGGATGCCGATCCCCGCACCAGCAAGCACCGCTTCCGTCTGGCCGATCGCCGAGGAGATCTCGAAACCGGCATTCCAATCGCGCATGACTTCACCGGTAAAATTGAGGGACGGCGTGAAAATCAGGTCTTCCACATAGCCGATACGCCGGTGCCGTTTTAGCTCCTCTGCCGTTGCCGGCAATCCATACGTGTCGGCATAGGCACGCGACGCATAGAGCCCGAGCGTATAGTCCACCAGTTTGGACGAGACGAGGCGTCCCTGGTCCGGCCGCTCTAGTGTCACGGCAATATCCGCCTCGCGTTGTGACAGGGAAAACGAGCGTGGCACCGGCACGAGCTGGATCTTCAATTCGGGATGACGCTCGATCAGGGCGCCGAGGCGTGACGCGAGGAAAAAGACGCCGAAACCATCGGGTGCACCGATGCGCACGGTACCGGCGACCTGCGTATCCGTCCGCCCAAGCCGCGCCTGCACCTCCAGCATTTCGGTTTCCATGCGTTCCGCAGAACCGAGAAAAGCCTCGCCCTCGGCGGTTAATTCGCAACCATTGGTGCGTCGGATGAAGAGCCTTGTCGCCAGTGCCGTTTCGAGTGCTGTCAGTCGCCGCGACAGCGTCGCATGGTTGAGGCCCAGGCGGCGGGAAGCCGCGAGGATCTGGCCCGTACGGGCGACAGCCAGAAAGATACGAACGTCATCCCAGTTCATGGCGAGATCTCCGGCGGGCTGGTGGGCGCGGGTGTCATGCGTCGAAACCCGGCAGACCGGCGCCCAACCCCAGCATGGTCAATCGCCTGTCGAAGTCGCCGGCGATATCCGAGAGCTTGAGCGTCGCAAAGCGCGACAGCAGCAAAGCCTCCGCCTCCCGCCGTGCGTCCTCCAATGCCTCGTTGACAGAAATCTCGACAAGGCATCCCGGATGATCGGAGGCATGAACGAGACAGAAGAGTTCCGGCCGATCGAGGGCTTCATAGACGTCAAGGAGACTGATCTCATCCAGCCGCTTGGTCAGCTTCCAGCCGCCGCCATGGCCTTTCTCTGATTGCACATAGCCGCGCTCGCGCAAACCGGCCATCGTTCGGCGAACGACCACTGGATTGGTGTTGAGCATCTTCGCGATCAGCTCCGACGTCGCAGCATCCTTCCGCCGTCCGAGATGGATCAGCACATGCAGCATTCGGGACAGGCGGCTATCCCCGCGCATCTTCATCTCCATATTCGAGTGGATCAGGCGTAGCTCATGCCGGCTTACGCAACAAGTCGAGTTACATCTCTTGACGGGCGCGCATCATGTAACTTATTAAGATACATAACATGAAAAGTTACATGAAAGGCTTGCCCGTATGAAATATGATGCAATCGTAGTCGGCGGCAGCTTTGCCGGCCTTTCCGCCGCCATGCAGCTCGTCCGCACCCGCCGCAACATCCTCCTTATCGACGCCGGGCGCCCCCGCAATCGCTTCGCCGAAGCCTCGCATGGCTTTCTCGGACAGGATGGTGTGGCGCCGGCGGAAATCCGCCGCCGGGTCCTGGCGCAGCTTGCCCGCTATCCGAACTTCACCCTTCTGGAAGGAGAGGCCGACACAGCCGAGCGGTGCCTTGGCCGGTTCAAGGTGGGGATTGGCGGTGGGCGGGTGGACGAAGCCTCGGTGCTCGTGCTCGCCCTCGGCGTCGCGGATACGCTGCCGGAGATCCCCGGCCTTGCCGAACGCTGGGGCCGCACCGTCCTGCATTGCCCCTATTGCCATGGTTATGAAATTGGCGGCAGCCCGATCGGCATTCTCGCCTCGTCGCCACTGGCGGCCCATCAGGGCGGTCTGCTCCCCGATTGGGGCCAGACGACCATGTTCATCGAACCCGGCGTCGTCTTCGAAGAGGAGCATCACGCCATGCTGCTCGCCCGTGGCGTGACCATCGAAACGGGACGGGTCGTCGGCCTGATCGGCGAGGGACAGGCGCTGGAGGGTGTTCGCCTGGCGGATGGGCGTGTTGTGCAGGTGCACGCCCTCTTTGCTCAGTCGAAAGTGGCGATCGCCTCGCCGCTGGCGTCGCAACTCGGCCTCGAACTGGAAGAGGGGCCGCAGGGTATGCATATCAAGGTCCAGATGGGCTCTACCAGCCTGCCGGGTGTCTTTGCCGCTGGCGATGCGGCCAGTCCCATGCACAATGCCACGCTGGCCAGCGCTTCCGGCGTCATGGCCGGCATTTCAGCCCACCGTGCCTTGATTGAAGCCTCTCTTTGGAAATGAGGCCTGCTTTAATCTATGCACAACGGATGCGTAAATCATCGCGTTGATTTGTGCAAATCAAAGCGCATACTGCCTCCACAACACTCCAGGAGGACACCCATGTATCAAGTAGGTCATTTCATTGGCGGCAAGCATGTCGCCGGAACTTCGGGCCGCAAGCAGCCGATCTACAATCCGGCTACGGGCGAGGTCCAGGGCGAGGTTTCGCTCGCCAGCGCCGAAGAGCTGAACGCCGCCGTCGACAATGCCAAGTCGGCTCAGGCCAAGTGGGCCGCCACCAATCCGCAGCGCCGCGCCCGCGTCTTCATGAAGTTCGTGGCACTCCTGAACGACAACATGGATAGCCTCGCCGAGACGCTCTCGCGCGAACACGGCAAGACCATCGAAGACGCCAAGGGCGATATCGTCCGTGGTCTCGAAGTCTGCGAATTCGTCATTGGCATCCCGCATCTGTCAAAGAGCGAGTTCACCGAAGGCGCCGGCCCGAACATCGACATGTATTCGATCCGCCAGGCCGTCGGCATCGGCGCCGGCATCACGCCGTTCAACTTCCCGGCCATGATCCCGATGTGGATGTTTGCGCCGGCGATCGCCTGCGGCAACGCCTTCATCCTGAAGCCCTCGGAGCGCGATCCGTCCGTACCGATCCGCCTCGCCGAACTGATGATCGAGGCAGGTCTCCCGGCCGGCATCCTCAACGTCGTCAACGGCGACAAGTCCGCCGTCGACGGCATCCTGACCCATCCCGACATTTCGGCCGTCTCCTTTGTCGGCTCGACCCCGATCGCCCGTTACGTCTATGGAACGGCGGCGATGAACGGTAAGCGCGCCCAGTGCTTCGGCGGCGCCAAGAACCACATGATCATCATGCCGGATGCCGACCTCGATCAGGCCGCCCAGGCGCTGATGGGGGCTGGTTACGGTTCGGCTGGCGAGCGTTGCATGGCGATCTCGGTTGCCGTTCCGGTCGGTGAAGAAACCGCCAACCGCCTCATCGAAAAGCTCACCCCGATGGTGGAAAGCCTGCGCATCGGCCCCTACACCGATGAGAAGGCCGATCTCGGCCCCGTTGTCACCAAGGAAGCCCAGGTGCGCATCAAGGGCCTGATCGATAGCGGCGTCGAAGCCGGCGCCAAGCTCGTCGTCGATGGTCGCGACTTCAAGCTCCAAGGCTACGAAAACGGTTATTTCGTCGGCGGCTGCCTGTTCGACCACGTCACGCCGGACATGGACATCTACAAGACCGAGATCTTCGGACCGGTCCTCTCGGTCGTCCGCGCCAAAACCTATGAAGAAGCCCTCGACCTGCCGATGAAGCACGAATACGGCAACGGTGTCGCGATCTACACCCGCGACGGTGACGCCGCCCGTGACTTCGCCTCCCGCATCAATATCGGCATGGTCGGCATCAATGTGCCGATTCCGGTTCCGCTCGCCTACCACTCCTTCGGTGGCTGGAAGTCCTCGTCCTTCGGTGACTTGAACCAGCACGGCACGGACTCGATCAAGTTCTGGACCCGCACCAAGACGGTCACCAGCCGCTGGCCGTCGGGCATCAAGGACGGTGCCGAATTCGTCATGCCGACGATGAAGTAAACGACGCATCTTCGATCAATGCAGGGCGCCATCCTCCTTCGCGGGAGGGTGGCGTCGTCGTTTGATGCTGTCGTCAGCGCGGATTTTGCGAAAGGAACGGTGCCGCAGAGTGTCCTCCGGCACTTGAGTGCAGTCCGCTGTCGTGGTCATTGTGGGTTGCGTCGCTGGGGATAGCGACGCTCCATACGTGATCTGACGAGGGACATTTTATGCAAGAGGCAGTTTTTGGCCGGGCATCAAATTTGAAGCGCGGCGAATTTCGCGGCAGCGCCGGCGAGTATTTTGGGATCTGGATCGTCAATATTCTTCTGACGATCATCACGCTCGGGATTTATTCCGCTTGGGCCAAGGTCCGCCGCAACCGCTACTTTTACGGAAATACATTCGTTGACGGCCATTCCTTCGACTATCACGCCCGCGGTCTGCAGATCCTGATCGGCCGGGGGATCGTGTTCGGCTACATCGTCGTCTACAACATCATTCTGTCGATCAGCCCGATCGCCGGCGGCGTGCTGGCACTTCTGATGCTGGTCCTGCTGCCCTGGATCGTCATGCGCAGTCTGCGCTTCAACGCCCGCGTGACCAGCTACCGCAACATCCGCTTCGATTTTACCGGCAAGACATGGGGCGCCGTCGTGGCGATTATCTTCGGTGGCCTCGTCTCGGTCTTTTCGCTTGGCATTCTCGCCCCCTTCGCCAGCCGCTGGCTCTATGGCTATATCTTCAACAACCTGCGCTACGGCGACCGCGCGTTCCAGACGGACCCGAAGATCGGCGCTCTCTACAGAGTATGGCTGCCGGCCTTCCTGCTGATGGTCGTCGGCGTGGCGATTGGCGCCTTCCTTGGCATGATGGCCTATTACGGTTTCGAGGGCATCGACGAAAGCATGGCGGAACCGGAAGTGCAGGTCATCCTCGCCATCTATGGCGCCCTCATTCCGGCCTTTGTCGTCTGGGCCGTTGCGGCGATCTTCTACCGCGTCGGCGTCCGCAATGTCGTGATGAACGCGACCATTTTCGACAACCGTCATCGTTTGTTTTCCGATATTGGCCGGCTGCGCTATTTCTGGATCGTGCTCTCCAACCTCCTGGTCTCGATCGTCACTTTCGGCCTCATGCGGCCCTGGGCGGCTGTCCGAGAGCACCGTTACGTGATCACTCATTCGGGCATAATAGTCGATGGTGAACTGGGCGATGTGGTAGCCTCGATCCAGAATTCCGGCTCGGCCGTCACGGCGGAGTATCTCGATCTCGAAGGGTTCGATTTTGGCTTCTGACGACACCCGCATTGCCCATGGCCGCTGGCATCCGCCGGGCTCCAGTCGCAGTGAACCTGCGGTCCTTCTGGCCCAGGGCAAGACGCTGTTCGTCCGGCTGGAGAACCAGTCGGGCGACCCGGTCTCGGTCAACGACCTGACGCGGGTGGAAATTTCCACCCGCGTCGGCCGTATTCCGCGCCGCATCTCCTTTGTAGATCAGTCCCTGTTCGAAACCGAGGACAATGACGCCGTCGATCTGTGGCTGAAGCGTCACCGGCGCACGGGCGTCGTGCACGAACTTGAGCGATTTCATCCACGTCTCGCGGCCATGGTCATTGCGGTCGCCCTTCTGGCCGTCCTCATTTATCGGTTTGCGGTCCCGGCCCTGGTCGAAATCGCCGTGGTGGTCACACCGCCTGCCGTGACACAGTGGATGGCGAGTGGCACCCTGATCTCTCTCGACAAGGCGGTGTTCAGCGAGACCAAACTGCCGCAGGCGAGACAGGACGAAATCCGGGCAGCCTTTGCCGACATAGCGCGTGTTTCGGTTCGCGGTCCCGACGCCTACAATCTCAACTTCCGAGGAGGGGGCGCCATTGGTCCCAATGCTTTCGCCCTCCCTGACGGTACGCTCGTCATCACCGACGAACTGGTAGAACTGGCGGACAATGACCTCGACATGATCACCGGCGTGCTGGCCCATGAAATTGGCCATGTGGAACGCGATCATTCGCTCCGGCAGCTGTACCGCGCTGCCGGCACCGCGGGCCTGATCATGCTGATCGCTGGCGATGTCGGCTCGGCGGGTGAGGACATCCTGACGAACGGCGCGGCCCTGATGTCGCTCTCTTATTCGAGGGATGCCGAAAGCGAGGCGGACCGGATATCGGTGGAACTGATGTCCAAGGCGGGTCGAGATCCACGCGCGATCGGCCGCTTCTTCGAGAAGATCGAGCAGAAATCCGGGACGAAAGGGGACTCATCCTTCCTTTCGACCCATCCGGGCACGGCGGAGCGCCGAAAGGCAATCGATGATTACGCAGCCAGCATTGGAGCAGACGGCCGCTGATCGGGCTGCCACCGTCCTGTATGAGGCAGCAACATAGGGAGCAAAAAGAAAGGGGCCACCGTCGCCGGCAACCCCTCTTCATCCTGGGAGGATCGAAGTCTTATTGGGTCGGACCATCGTTCAGGCCGACCTTGTCGACCAGCTCCGATGCAATCTTGCGATTGGCAGCGATTTCCGCGAGCGGCAGTGTATCGGGCTTGATCGGCCCAAAGCCGGCAACGATTGCAGACGGCTTGGAGCGAGGGCCGACCGGATATTCGAAGACCTGCTCGGCATAGATCGTCTGGGCTTCGTCAGACGCCAGGAATTCCATGAGCTTGACGGCATTGTCCTTGTTCGGCGCGTTCTTGGCGAGCGCCATGCCGGACACGTTCACATGCGTGCCACGATCGGCAGCATTCGGGAACAGGACCTTCACGGAAGCCGCCCATTCCTTCTCTTCCGGGTCCTTCTCGTTGGTCATCATCAGGCCAAGATAGTAGGTGTTGGCGAGACCGAGATCGCATTCGCCGGAATAGATGGCCTTGGCCTGGGAACGGTCATTGCCGTCAGGCTTCTTGGTCAGATTGTCCTTCAGACCCTTGAGCCAGGTTTCGGTGTATTCGGCGCCATGATGGGCAACCATCGAGGCAAAGAGGCCGATATTGTAGGAGTGCTGGGCATCGCGCATGCAGATGCGACCCTTCCACTTCGGATCGGCGAGTTCCTCATAGGTGATCGCCGTCTCCTTGACGCGCTCCTTCGAAGCATAGACCACACGACCGCGGGTGGTCAGGCCGAACCAGTTGCCCTCGGGGTCGCGATACTGCGCGGGGATCTGGCTGTTGATCTTGTCGTCATTCAGCGACTGCGTCACGCCGCCGTCCTTGGCCTCGGTAAGGCGGGCGATATCCACGGTGAGGATGAGGTCCGCAGGTGAATTTGCACCCTCAGCCGCAATGCGCTCGACCAGACCCTTGTCCAGGAACAGCACATTGGTCTTGATGCCGGTTTCCTCTGTGAACTTGTCCATCAGCGGCTGGATGAGTTCCGGCTGGCGGTAGGAATAGATGTTCACTTCGCCATCGGCGAATGCCGCGCCGGCGGTCAATGCCAGCATTGAGACAGCGCCCAATACAAGCGCGGTGAAAGATCCGGATGTCATGGATTGGCTCCCGTTCTAGAAATGTTGAGGCGCATATTCATGAAATGAAATAAGCTGTCAATGACGTGAGACTCGCTTCACGGACACGTGAGGCCAGAACTTGAGTATTTTGGAATTGTTCAAAACTGCAAAAGGCGCTATATAAGCTCCAAGACAACCAGAGGAATCGTGCATGCGTTTGACAAAGCAGACAAATTACGCCGTGCGCATGCTGATGTACTGCGCCGCCAACAATGAGCAGTTGAGCCGCATTCCCGAAATTGCCAAGGCTTACGGCGTCTCCGAGCTGTTTCTGTTCAAGATTTTGCAGCCGCTGAACAAGGCGGGCCTCGTCGAGACGGTCCGTGGCCGAAACGGTGGTGTGCGTCTTGGTCGCCCCGCTGAGAAGATCACGCTATTCGATGTGGTCAAGGTCACCGAAGACAGCTTTGCCATGGCCGAATGTTTCGAGGACGACGGCGATGTCGATTGCCCACTGATCGACAGCTGTGGGCTGAACTCGGCTCTCCGCAAGGCCCTGAACGCCTTCTTCGACGTCCTGACGGAGTACACGATCGATGATCTGGTCAAGGCACGCCCGCAGATCAACTTCCTGCTCGGCATAGACGATCTCGCTCCGCGCCGGGTAACAGGGGTGGCGGCGCCTGCGGCCTGACAACCGGTTGCACGCCTCAAAGGCTTGAAGATCCCAAGACCCGCCTTGTGCGGGTCTTTTTTTGTCTTCGGCGCCTTCGAGGCGGAGCTTCAGAGGCCACAGGCATCGCCCGCCCCACACGCCCATGACCTGCTTGCGTCGGCCATTGTCTATGCTACGCTTACGTTCACGGCAGAATTGATCGGATGAAACCGACCAGCGGGGACTGGGCAGCCGTATGGGGGATGGCATGGCCGATTACGTGATCGTGGGAGGGGGCTCGGCGGGCGCCGTGATGGCGGCGCGCCTCAGCGAGGATCCATCCGTCACCGTCTGCCTGCTTGAGGCCGGCGGCCGCGGTGACGGGATTTTCGCCCGCGTTCCGATGGCAGCAGCGGCTGTCGTTCCGGGGCATGTCAAAAGCGGCAACTGGCGCTTTTCCACTGTTCCGCAAAAGGCCCTGAACAACCGCATCGGTTACCAGCCTCGCGGCCGCGGTCTCGGCGGCTCGAGCCTCGTCAATGCCATGCTCTATGTCCGTGGCCACCAGCGCGATTACGATGAATGGGCAGCCCTCGGTTGCCATGGCTGGTCCTGGGCAGACGTGCTTCCCTGGTTCCGCAAGTCCGAGGATAACATCCGGGGTGCCGATACCCTGCATGGGCGCGGCGGGCCGCTCCAGGTCTGCGATCAGAACTGGGCCCGGCCGATCAATCTTGCCTTCATCAGGGCTGCGGAGCAGTGCGGCTATCGTCACAACGAAGATTTTAACGGTCCGGACCAGGAGGGCGTCGGTCTCTATCAGGCCACGCAATTCTGGCAGGGGCCGAAACGCGGCGAGCGCTGCTCGGCCGCTGCCGCCTATCTGCATGATGTAATGCATCGGCGCAATCTGACCGTAATCACCGGCGCTCATGTTCTCCGCATCCTTGTCGAGCGGGGCAGGGCGGTCGGTGCCGTTTATCGTGAGGGCGGTGAGGAGCGCACTGTTCGTGCCGCGCGTGAGGTCATCCTCGCGGCTGGTGCGCTGCAATCACCCCACATCCTCATGCTGTCCGGCATCGGGCCAGCGGAGCATTTGCGCCAGCACGGCGTCAACGTGGTGCTCGATCAGCCGGGTGTCGGCGCCAATCTCCAGGATCACCTGGATTACACCATGATCTTCCGCTCGGCGGATACCGACCTCTTCGGCCTGGGGCTGAAGGCGACACGCGATCTGTTGCGCGCAGCAAACGAGTGGCGCACCGAGCGCATGGGGCATTTGCGCTCGACCTGCGCGGAGTCCGGAGGTTTCCTTAAGACCGACGCTGCCCTCGACCGGCCTGACATACAGCTGCATTTCCTGGTCGGCATGGTGGACGACCACGTCCGCAAGATGCATTGGGGCCATGGGTATTCCGCCCATGTCTGCGTGCTGAGACCCCATTCGCGCGGCACGGTTCGCCTGGCCAGCGCCGATCCCTTTGCAAGCCCCTTGATCGACCCGGCCTTCCTCAGCGATCCGAGAGATCTGACGACATTGCGCAAGGGGGCGCGCCGCCTTTCCGACATCATGGCGGCGCCTGCGCTCGCCCGCTATCGTGGGCGCGAACTCTACCCCGCGGGTGAAACCGACGCCGAACTGAATGTCGCTATCCGCGCCCGCGCCGATACGATCTACCATCCGGTCGGCACATGCCGAATGGGCTCGGATCCGGCAGCCGTGGTTACGCCGGATCTCAAGTTCAACGGCATCGAGGGCCTGCGTGTCGTCGACGCCTCGGTCATGCCACGCCTGATCGGCGGCAACACCAATGCTCCCGTCATCATGATGGCGGAAAAGACGGCTGCCGCAATCCGGGCAGAGCGTCAGCCGGTTCGTAAGGTGGAAGCCGGATTGAATTTCGCCTGAAGCCCCTTATTGTCGCGCCTTCCGAAAGACGTGCTCGACAGGAAGACCATGCCAGACGAACAGATCCCATCCGCGCCCCTCGCCATCATCGTCATGGGCGTGAGCGGCTGTGGCAAATCCTCCGTTGGCGCGCTGTTGGCCTCCCGTCTGGGGCTGCCCTTCGTCGAAGGCGATATCCTGCACCCTGAGGCCAATGTCGACAAGATGGCGGCGGGCACGCCTTTGACCGACGAGGATCGCTGGCCCTGGCTGACGATGATCGGAGAGACCATGGCCGATGCTTTGGCCAAGGGGCAGGGGATTGTCGTTTCGTGCTCGGCACTGAAGAAGATTTACCGCGATCACCTGCGCAAGGCGACGTCAGGACATCTGGTCTTCGTCTATTTGGAGGGCTCGCATGCGCTGCTGAGTGCGCGCATGGGCGCCCGCACCGGCCATTTCATGCCGCCCGCTCTGCTCGAAAGTCAGCTTGCCACGCTGGAGGTCCCGACCGGCGAGCCGGGCGTCGCGACCGTCTCCATCGATCAACCTGTCGATGCTATCGTTGCGCAGGCCCTCGAAGCCTTGAGCGAACTCCGCAGAGCCACGTTCTAAACAGGAGGCGAGGGTAATGCCCGGTGGTTAGACGCCGAGCTTGTCGCGAAGACCATACCACAAGGCGCCCATCACGGTGAACGGCACCCGGAACATGCGCCCGCCGGGGAAGGGATAAGCCTGCAACGACGACCAGACGTCGAAACGGCTCATCTGCCCATGCACGGCCTCGCCGAGGATCTTGCCGAGCAGATGTGTCGTAGTCACGCCGTGACCGCTGTCGCCATGCGAGAAATAGACGGTGTCCGAGAGCTTGCCCATGTGCGGAATGCGGGTCAGCGTCAGGGCAAAATTGCCGCTCCAGGCATAGTCGATCTTCGCTTCCTTCAACTGCGGAAACGTCTTGAGCATGTTCGGCCGGATGACGCCTGTCAGGTTCTTCGGATCCTGCCCGCCGTAACCGATGCCGCCGCCATAGAGCAGGCGGTTGTCGGCTGTGCGTCGATAATAGTCGAGCACGTAATTCGCATCCTCGACGCAGTAGTTTGCCGGCAGAAGTTCCTCGATCAGCTTGACGTCCAGCGGCTCTGTCGCCATGACTTGGCTGGACACCGGCATCATCTTCTCGGTGATCTTCGGGGCAAGGCCGGCCATATAGGCATTCCCACAGACCAGGATATGCTTGGCCTTGACGATGCCGCCTTCGGTGCAGACGAAGGGCTGCGGACCGGTATCGAGATGCACCACCTTGGACTTCTCGAAGATCTTGGCGCCGAGGCTTTCCGCCGCCGCCGCTTCGCCGAGCACCAGGTCGAGCGGATGGATATGGCCGCCCTTGGTGTCGATCATGCCGCCGACATAGCGGTCCGCCTTCACGTATTTTCCGACCTCGGCCTTGGAGACCATCTCCAGCCCGTCATGACCGTGCTTCTGCCAGTTGGCGCGAACCTCGGCCATTTCATTCACCTGCTTGTCGGTGAAGGCCGCAAAGAAACCGCCGTCGACGAGGTCGCATTCGATTCCGTATTTCGTCACGCGCTCGCGAATAATCCGGCCGCCTTCCAGCGACATCTCGCCGAGCCGGGCGGCCCGGTCAGGTCCATAACGCTTCGCAATCGTCTCCAGATCGCGGCTGTAGCCGTTGACGATCTGCCCTCCATTGCGGCCGGAGGCGCCGAAGCCAATACGGTCGGCTTCGAGCACGATCACCGAATACCCATTCTCGGCCAGTTGCAATGCCGCCGAAATGCCGGTGAAGCCAGCACCGATCACGCAGACATCGGCCGTGTGCTGACCGTCGAGTGAGGGGCGCACACGCTTGTCGCGGGCAGAGGCCGCATAATAGGTGGCCGCATGGCCGGGATTGGGTCCGATCGACTTTTCCATGGATGTCACCTCACACGGTTCGGATATAGGCGTCGTATTCGACGTCGGTCACGCGCAATGAGAACTCCGAGAGTTCCTGATATTTGCAGGCGCTGTAGAGGCTGCGATATTTCGGCCCGAGCGCCGCATAGGCAAAGCTCGACTTGGCGAAACGCTGCAGCGAATAATCCCAGTTGGTCGGCAACGGTTCGTGGTTGACCGCGTGCTCGTCGCCGGAGATCGCCCCGCCCGGAGACAGTTTCTCCTTCATGCCGGCAAGCGCCGCAGAGAGGATCATGGCGAGCACCAGATAGGGATTGGTGTCGGATCCGGCCACGCGATGCTCGATGCGGGTCGCAGGCTTCGACGCGGTGATCACCCGCACGGCGGCCGACCGATTGTCGATGCCCCAGGAGGCGTAAGTCGGAGCATGTTCGGATGGACGCAGGCGCCGATAGGAGTTCTGGTGCGGGGCAAAGATCGCCATGCTCTCGCCCATGTTTTCCAGGAGCCCGCCGACGGAATGATAGAGCGCCTCGGAAGGTCCGTCCTCGCCGACATAGATGTTGCGGCCATTCTCGTCGAGGACGGAAAAATGCACATGCATGCCGCTGCCGGCCTGCATGCCATAGGGCTTGGCCATGAAGGTGGCGTCGAGGTCGTTCGCCCGCGCCACGCCCTTGACGATGCGCTTCAGCAGCACCGCGTAATCGGCTGCTGCAAGGGCATCCGGCACATGGTTGAGGTTGATTTCATACTGGCCCGGACCGTTTTCCCGCAGCGTCGTGTCGGCCGGCACCTTCTGGGCGCGGGCAGCCGACGAGATGCCGTGGAATACCTCTTCGAAATCCTGTAGCTCTGAAATCGACAGAACCTGCGTCTGGCCGGTGTGCCAACGCCCGTCACGCGTATTGGGCGGACGCACCGGATCGAGCGCCGAGCGCACCGGATCGATCAGGTAGAATTCGAGTTCCGTCGCAACGACCGGTGTGAGCTTGGCCGCCGCATAGCGCGCCATGACATTGGCCAGCACCTGGCGCGGGTCCGCATAAAAGCTTTCGCCTTCGGTCGTCTGCATTTGCAAGAGAACCTGCGCCGTCGGCCGCGAGAGCCAGGTCACGCGGGATAGAGTGCCGGGAACGGGAAAGCAGATGCCGTCCGGGTCGCCGGTACCTTCGGCAAGGCCGGCGGCGTTCACGTCGCGGCCCCAGACGTCGAGCGCATAGACGGAGCGGGGCATCGCCATGCCCTTGGTCAACACGTCGATGGCGCGCTCCCGCGGGATCCACTTGCCACGCGGTACGCCGTTCACGTCGATCACGAAAGCTTCGAGTACTTCAATATCGGGATTTGCCGCGAAGAATTCGCGTGCCTCTTCGGCCATGTCCATGGGTCACCGTAATGGCTGATGTCGATCAGGTTTCAAAAAGCGCACAACAGGGCGCAAGCGGGCTGTCCGCTAACGATAGACGCTTTTCGCGTTATGGATCAAACACCGGCGCATTGCCACTGCCCGCTTTTTTTAGCGATCCCCTTGGCCGGCCGCATGCTGACGGTGCGCATTGATGTCCGGCCTGTTTCCCCATGGAAACAATTTGATCAAATTACGGGGCTGAGTAGCACTTCTGGCCCCGGAAGGCTAGCCCCCGGCAGAAGCTGTCGGCAGGGGGCAGCCGTTTTCAGGCCCGGAACCGCTCCGGGCTCCAGGCTTTCGGATCGAGGAAAGGCTTTTCCCCGGTCATCATTTCGGCGATCAGGCGGCCCGTCGTCGGCCCAAGGGTAAGGCCGTGATGGGCATGGCCGAACGCAAACCAGAGACCGTCGTGGCGCGGCGCCTTGCCGATCACAGGCATCATGTCGGGCGTGCAGGGGCGGGCGCCCATCCACGGCTCGGCATCGAGGCGCTCGCCGAGTGGGAAGATCTCGCGCGCGACCTTTTCGGCGCGACCGAGTTGAACCGGCGACTTCGGCGCATCCCGATTGGCAAATTCTGCACCCGTGGTCAGACGGATGCCCTTGTCCATGGGCGCCAGGAAATAGCCGCGCTCCGCATCCATCGTCCAGCCATTCAGCACCGCATTGCCGGCTGGTGCGTAATGCATGTGATAACCGCGCTTCACGCCGAGCAGGAAGCGATAGCCGAACTTGCGGGTGACCTCTTCCGACCACGGGCCGAGAGCCAGCACCACGTCATCGCCTTCGACCATGCCGTCTTCGGTCTGCACCCGCCAGCCGTGGCCATTCGGCCCCTGTTCGAGGCTCAAGGCATCACCCTTGACGAAACGTCCACCGAGCGACTGGAAATAGGTGAGATAGGCCTTGGTCAATCCATGCGGATCCGTGACAGACCAGGGGTCGTTCCACTTCAGGCCGCCGACGAACTCGCCGCGTATATGCGGTTCTTCCTTTGCCAGATCTTCGCGCGAGAGCGCTCGGTAGCTGACCCCATATTCACGCGACAGACGCTCCGCCTCGGCGAGTTCTGTGTCGCGTTTTCCGGTGGTGCGGAAGATCTCCATCCAGCCGTCCTTGCGGATCAGGTGGCCGGCATTGGCCGCCTCGATCAGGTCCTTGTGTTCGGTAACCGAGCTTTCGATGAGCGGCGCATAGGCCCGAGCAATCGCCTGATGGCGGCTCTTGTTCGAATGCCACCAGTAGCGCGACAGGAAGGGCACGAGCTTGAGCATGGCGCTGGCGTGGTAATGCGCATCGATGCGGTTGTTGAGACCATAGCGGATCAACATGCCCAATTCCTGCGGGAAGCCGTAAGGCACGACGCCCTCGCGCTGGATCAGTCCGGCATTGCCGAACGACGTCTCTTCGCCAGCCCCACGCCGATCCACCAGAATGACTGAACGGCCGCGACGGGCGAGGTGAATGGCAGTGGATACGCCGATAATGCCGGCGCCGAGAACGAGGGTGGTCTTGGACATGAGGCTTGCGAATTCCTGAGGACGAGATTTCCCGGCCAAGGATGCATGTCCCCTGTTGCGGTGCAAACGAAAAATTGCCGCAATTCCTCCGATCCTCAACATCCTTGCCAAGTTGCGAACATGCGGTATCTCTGGCGCAACTTAAAGCTTCGCCGCGAAGGACCCCGCATGCGTCTTCTCACTCTCGCCGCTGCCTGGCTGCTGGTCGCGATCGGCGTGGTGGGCGTCTTCCTGCCGCTTCTGCCGACGACACCCTTCATGATCCTTGCGGCGGCACTCTTCGCCCGTTCTTCGCCGCGCTTCGAACAGTGGTTGCTCGATCATCCGCGTTACGGTCAGCCGCTCATCGACTGGCGGCGCGAAGGAGCGATCTCCAGGAAGGCCAAGATTGCCTCGGTTTCACTGATGTCGGCCAGCTATCTGATCGTCTGGTTTGTCGGGCCGCCGCAACTCTGGCTCAAACTGTTGGTCGGTGCGATCCTCGTCGCCTGTGCAGTCTTCGTGCTGACAAGGCCTGGACCTCGCGCGTCGCAGGCAGTGCCTCCAGACGACCCGAAGGTTTGACGGCGGAGCGAGCCGAAAGTGCTGAGCCGCCGCTCAGGAATATCCGTTGAAGCGGCGATGCCAGGTCCAGGCTGAGCGGATGATGTCATCGATATGGCGTTCAGGCTCCCAGCCGAGGATATCGCGGGCCGTCGCATTGCTCGCAACGAGAAGCGGCGGATCACCGGGGCGCCGCTCTGCTCTCGTCACCGGCAGGGGCCGGCCCGACACGGCTTCGACAGCCGTCACCAGTTCTTGAACACTGGTGCCGGTGCCGGTACCAAGATTGATCGCCACGGTATCCCCACCGTTCAACAGATACTCGACAGCCCGAACATGGGCGTCAGCCAGATCGGAGACATGCACATAGTCGCGGATGCATGTGCCGTCACGCGTGTCATAGTCGTCGCCGAAGATCGAAAAGCCCTGACGTCTTCCGAGCGCCGCCTCGATGAGAAGGGGGATGGCATGCGTCTCAGGGGTGTGCCATTCGCCAATGCGGCCTTCATTATCTGCGCCGGCAGCGTTGAAGTAACGCAGCATCACCGAGCGCATGCGCTCGCATAAGGCGAAGTCCCGCAGCGCCTGCTCGACAATATGCTTCGTGCGACCATAGGGATTGATCGGTGCCTGCGGATGCGCCTCGTCGAGCGGCATGTATTGCGGCTGGCCATAGGTGGCGCAGGTCGAGGAGAACACGAAGGCGCGGATATCGGCTTCCATCATCTCCTGCAGAAGGTTGAGCGACCCGACGACATTGATGTCATAGAAGGCTTCCGGCTCCTTGAAGGATTGCGATACCTCGATCAGGCCGGCAAAATGCAGCACGGCCGCCGGCTTGTGCCGGGTCAGTACCTCGCGCAATCGCGCGCGATCGCGAATGTCCCCCTCTTCGACCGGCCCCCACTTCACGAACTCGCGGTGGCCGCTCGAGAAGTTGTCATAGACGACGGGGATAAACCCCTTCGCCGCAAGCGCAAGGCAGGTGTGGGAGCCGATATAGCCGGCGCCGCCGGTGACGAGGATTTTCGTTTCGGTCATCCAAAGAGGCTTTCAGTAGCGAGTTCCGAACCCATCCGGGTGGCCGGCTGGTCAAACAGGAGAATGCAAGAAGGTCGGCATCACATCTTCCGCAGCCCGTCGGTCGAGGAACAGCCGCGCCGTGTCTAGCGCCTCGCGGATCGTGACATCCATGTCGAGATAGCGGTAGGTGCCGAGCCGCCCGACGAAGGTAATCGCCTTTTCCTCTTCCGCGCGGCGCACATAGGCGGCCAGCTGCTGCTTCTCCTCGACAAGACGGATCGGGTAATAGGGGATGTCGTCGACGCTGCATTCGCGCGAGAATTCGCGGTAGCAGACGGACCCCTGATGTGTCTCCCAGGGCGAAAAGTGCTTGTGCTCGGTGATGCGGGTATAGGGAACCGCGACGTCGCCATAGTTCATCACGGCGCAGCCCTGATAGTCGCCGTCATAGGTGAAACGTTCGAAGTCGAGCGTCCGGTATCCCAGCTGGCCGTTTTCATAGTCGAAATAGCCATCGAGCGGACCGGAATAGAAGACGTGATCGAAGGCATCCTTCTGCGATCGGTGGAAAACCGTGCCGAGATGCAGCGTTACGCCCGGCTGATCGAGGATGCCACGCACCAGTTCCGTATAGCCGTTTTCCGGCATGCCCTGATGCTTGTGGAAGAAATAGTTGTCATCATAGTTGAAGCGCACGGGAAGCCGCTTCAGGATCGAGGCGGGTAGGGCGGTTGGCGAGCAGCCCCACTGCTTCTGCGTATACCCCTTGAAGAAGGCCTCGTAGAGATCGCGCCCGACGAAACGCAGCGCCTGCTCCTCGAAGGTCTGCGGATCGGTAATCGACGTATCGGCCTGCGTCTCGATAAAGGCGCGCGCCTCGTCAGGCCGGAATGTCTTGCCGAAGAACTGGTTGATCGTGTGCAGGTTGACCGGCAGCGAGAAGACCTGCCCCTGGCTCGTCGTCTTCACCCGGTTCTTGTACGGCATGAAGGTGGCGAAGCGGTTGACGTAGTCCCAGACTTCCGTGTCATCGGTGTGGAAGATGTGCGGCCCGTAGACATGCACCATCACACCGGTGTCCGTATCGCGTTCAGTATGGCAATTGCCGGCGATGTGGTTGCGGCTGTCGAATATCTCGACGCTGTAGCCCTCCGTCGCCAGCGCCCGACCGATCACCGCGCCAGAAAGCCCGGCACCGACGATCGCAATTCTTCCCCTCGCACTCATCTGCTCTCCCTGCGTATCACCGGTCTTGCGACCATCCACTTTCTTCACGATGGATGCGATCAGGCGGATGGCTCCGACCAAAGGCGCGAGTCACGGGGAAGCGGCGAGAAATCATTCCACTGGCGGAGCTTCTGGAGGTAGCGCTGGCGATAGGTGTCCTCGTCCAGGAAGTCGGTATTCTCCAGCATCAGCTCGGCACCGATCTCGTAATAGACGTCGAGGTTGGTGAGATCCGGAACCGGCGTCTTGTCCTGCTCGCAATCACCCTGCATCTCCCAGAACAGCTCTTCCAGGCGTCGAACGAGCGCCGGAATATCGCGCAGCACACTCCCCTCTCTCTGGTCTTGCAGCGACTGTTTGACCGCCTTCAGTGCCGCAGGAGTGCGCGCAAAGGCGATCGCCTTGGCAACATAGTCGGCAGGCGTAGCGCAGATCAGCTCTGGAATGCCGGCCGCAGATACGATGCTGCTGCAGAAACGCGACGCGAAGGTCTTGCCCGGCACCGTCAGCACCGGCAGGCCCATGGTAATGGCATCCGCCGCCGTGGAATGGGCGCCGTAGGGGAACGTGTCGAGGAAGAGGTCGGCGAGCGCAATGCGTGCCAGGTGATGCGGGTTTGCCGCCTTCGGCGCAAAAATCAACCGCTCCGGTGCGACGCCCCGTTCTGCGGCAAGCGTGCGCAGGCGCTGGTTGACATTGTCGGCCGCGCCGAGCAGCCACAGCACGCTGTTCGGCGTGGCGAGCAGGATATCCATCCAGCGCGAGAAAACCGGTGCCGTGGTTTTCTGCATGCCGTTGAAGCAGGCAAAGACGAAGGCGTCTTCCGGCAGGCCGGCCTCAGTGCGCGTAGGCGTCTTGGCAATCACGCGCTTACGGTCGATCGGCTGGTTGCAGGGGATGCGCAAGACCTTTTCGCTGTAATAGATCTCGTTTTCCGGCGGAATGATCTGCTCGTCGGCGATGATGTACTGATGATACGGGCTGCCCATCGAGCCGGGATAGCCGCAGAACGCCACGATGACGGGCGCCGGGCGATAGGCGAAGATCTTGGTGCGCGCATGCTTGGTGAAACCGTTGACGTCGACCAGGATGTCGATCTCGTCGGCAACGATCTGGTTTGCCGCCTGCAGGTCGGTGATCGATGCGATATCGCGCCAGCCATCGACGGCGGCCTTGATCCGGTCCTGCGTGGCGTCGTTGACGCGTGCCTCGCCGCAGTAATAGGCAAAAATCTCTACCTGGCTCTTGTCATGCAGTTCGAGCACTTCGCGCAGAGCGAAACCGACGGCATGATCGCGCAGGTCGGAGGATACATAACCGATCCGCAACCGCTTGCCCGTCCCGGTCTTCACTCGCGGTGTCTGCCGTGTGAAGCCTGACGTGTCGGGCCGACCGACGAGGAAATTGTTGTAGCGATAAGCCTTGGCAAGCTGGAACAGCGGATCATCCGAGAAGCAACCAAGCGGCAGCGGCGACATGGCGTCCACGAGCTGGCGCGTTGATACATGTTCGGAAGTGACGATGATCGGCCACTTGCACTGATGCTGGCGCAGCGACAGCCAGTGCTGGCCGGCCTCCGGCTTGTCCGGCCGCAACTCGATTGCCTGCCACAAAACAGTCTCGGCTTCCTCAAGCAATCCGGCGCCTTCCATGACACGACCGATATGCTGCAGGGTCATCAAGCGGTGGCTTGACCTTTCGGCGGTGATGTCCGCTGTCTGATCGGCATAGCTGCGCCACTGCTGAATGGCCTGGAGGTTCAATCCGCTGTCTTCCATAGCACGGCCGAGATTGATGTGGGCCTGACCGAATTGCGGGTTGATCCTGAGACAAGCCTGCAACGCCTGGATGGAACCGGCGAGGTCGTCCATCTGACGCAGGGTGACGGAGTAGTTGAAATAGACAAAGTGCAGGAGCGGATTGCTGTCGTTGTAGGCGATCCACGCCTTATAGAGCTCAGCCGCCAAGACCCGCTGACCGCCGGCACTCAAAGCTTCGGCGACCTGGAACAGCTCTCCGAGCGGAAGTTGTTGGTTGCGCGCGCGCAACAAGAGGGCTGCGAACAGCGAAGCATTGTCTTGGGCTGGTGCATTATCCATGATCTGGACATTCCACGAAGGTTGAGGCCTGGCGGCGCGAATTGACACGGGCGCATTGCGCTCTCGCTCATTAGCAAATCTAGCTTGCTTTGGGCTTGCCACGCTTCGGGTCAAGAGGCACCTGTCAGCCCTTTCTCGTGAATGCTCCTGAGACGGCAGACTTCGTTGACAAACGGTGAGTGGACTCGTTTCAATTGTGAAATTGAATTTACGACTTTACGAATAACCAATTAACCGAATATTAGAATCTAAAATGCAAGGATTCGCGCATGGATCCCACTGCAGCGTGACTCGGCAACGAGACCGTTCAGCTGGATCAGGCCAAAAACCTCTTGTGCAGCAAGAGCCGACATTTTTCAAAGCGCAGGGTTAGGGTTCCGATTGGTTCCCGAATGCATGATGCCTCCCGCGTTCCGGCTTCCACGAAAGCCATGTTACCTCACATTTTCAGTCCGCTAGGACACCTGTTCGATGGAAGCCGCAGCGGCGCTCTTCGACAGGCTGAAACGCCAGCAGGCGCAGGATGCGCTTGAGTTCGCGGTGACAGGGCAATGGGCCTTCTCACAATGCGGCGGCAGGGGAATGACATCAGCAAATCGTAACGTCAAAGGCGCGCCTAAATGACCTCGATCATCACTTCTCTGACCACATCCCAGGTCAAGTCACTCTCCACGGCAACCATTGTCAGTCTCACGACGGAAGACATGGCGGCGCTTTCGTCGGCACAGATCAAGGTCCTTTCGTCCGCGCAGATTGCGGCGCTCGAAACCGAGGATCTGGCGGCACTCAGCTCCAGCCAGCTCAGCGCCCTTTCCTCCACCGGCATGGTTGGCCTCAATGCTGCGCAACTGGCCGTTATCGATTCGGCCAAGATCAGCGCACTTGGCACGACCCAGATCGCAGCCCTCTCGTCGACGCAGGTCGCCGCGCTTTCCTCTGATCAGATCGCCGCGATGACCAGCAGCCAGATCGGCGCTTTGAGCTCAGCGGCGATTGCATCTCTGGCCACTGAAGACTTCGCAACCCTGGATTCCACCGATATCGCGGCGATCAGCTCCAAGGCAATCTCAGGCCTTTCGACCGCAAATATCGCAGCCCTCTCCACAACCCAGTTGGCAGCCCTGTCTAGCGCGCAGGTCGCGGCGCTGACCACGGCCCAGATCGTCGCTCTGACGACCGACAACATCGCAGCTCTTAGCACCACACAGGTCGCCGCCCTCACTTCGTCTCAGGCTGCGGCTCTCGGCGACACCCAGATTCAAAGTCTTTCCAGCGCCCAGGTCACCGCCCTCAGCACGAAGGCCATTGTCGGCTTCAGCACGCACCAGATTGATACCCTGAATGTCAATGTGGAAGGTCTGAGCACCGCCCATTTCGCCGTCCTCAGCTCTGCCCAGATCGGGGCACTGATGTCTGATGACGTCGATGTATTCTCTACCGCCAAGATCGCCGCCATCAGCATCAAGGGCATCACGGGTCTGACCACGGCAGCGCTGGCCTCCTTCGATAGCGACCAGATCGGTGCGCTGACGTCGAAGCAGGTCGCAGCGTTGACCTCGACGCAGGTCGCATCTCTGTCAACAGATCAGGTTGCAGCATTCACCACCACGCAGATCGCAGGTCTGGGAGCTACCCAGGTTGCGGCGCTCAACACAAGCAACATTGCTGTGCTTTCTACGGCCGCCGTCGCGGCCCTGAGCTCCAAGGCGATCGCCGCTCTGACGAGCACCCAGATCGCGGCCCTGACGACCGATCAGGTTGCCGCTCTGACGACCGGTCAGATTGCAGGTCTGGGCTCCGGCGCTCTTGCCGCGCTCGGCACCGACGATATCGCCACCTTCTCCACCTCCGAGATCGCCCTGATCAGCAGCAAGGCCATCGCCGGCCTCAGCACCACTGTCATTGCCGCACTCACCACGGACCAGACAGTGGGTCTGACAGCCGCGCAGGTAGGAGCACTGAGTTCAGCTCAGATCGGCGCGCTGACAAGTGATCAGGCGACGGTGCTGACAACAACCCAGGTTGCAGCGTTGAAATCGACGCAGCTGACGGGTCTCACCACCGCCAACGTCGCCCTCCTCAGCACCGCTCAGGTCGCCGCTCTCAACTCCGCCGCTGTCGCCTCCCTGTCTTCGGCTCAGTTCACGGCCATGACGACCGACCAGATCCAAGCTTTGACGCCGGCACAGGTGGCAGCCCTTGGTTCCGAAGATCTGGCCGCCCTTGGCACCGATGATATTGCCCTGTTCTCCACCCTCGATATCGCTGCAATCTCCAGCAAGGCCATCGCTGGACTGTCGACGGACAATATCGCGGCATTGACCACCAATCAGGTCGCAGCCTTGACCTCGACCCAACTTGGTTCGCTCACGTCTGCACAGTTTGGCGCCATGACGACCGACCAGGTCGGTGCTCTGACGACAACGCAAATCGCCGGCCTTGGTTCGGCAGCGGTCTCGGCTCTCGGAACCGATGACTTGGCAGCATTGTCGACGGCAAAGATAGCGGCCATCAGTGCTAAGGCCATTGTCGGTCTTTCAACCACCAATATCGCCGCTCTTTCCACGGATCAGGCAGCTGCTCTGACATCGGCTCAGTTCGCGGCTCTGACCTCGACCCAGATCGGTGCCCTGACCACGGACCAGATCGCCGGGCTGACAACGACGCAGGTTAGCGGCTTCGGCTCGACCCAGGTCGCCGCGCTCAGCACCGCAAATGTCGCAGCTCTGACAACCGGACAGGTTGCAGTTCTTTCGTCGAAAGCAATTGCAGGCCTGAACTCGGCACAAGTCGGCGCGCTCTCCACGGATCAGGTCGACGCCTTGACCACAACGCAGATTACCGCCCTCGGATCGGCCGCCCTGGCGGCTCTCGGAACGGACGATCTGGCGACGTTCGCCACAGCGGATGTGGCTGCCATCGGCGCGAAGGCGATTGCCGGACTGTCCACGGCGAATGTGGCGGCCCTGAGCACAACTCAGCTGGGCGGACTGACCTCCACGCAGTTGGCTGCTTTGACCTCCGCTCAGGTTGGTGTGATGACAACTGATCAGATCGGAGCGCTGAGCACCGCACAGATTGCGGGCTTCGGTTCGGTCCAACTCGCAGCCCTGAGCACGGACAACGTCGCAGCCCTGACGACCTCGGCTGTCGCGGCTCTGAGCACCAAGGCCATAACATCGCTCAGCAGCACGCAGGTGGGTGCCCTGACCACGGATCAGGTTGCCGCTTTGACGACTAACCAGATCGCCGCGCTCAGCTCCGGCGCCATTGCCGCCCTGGGCACCGATGACATCGCGACCTTCACGGCCTCCGAGATCGGCGTCATCAGCAGCAAGGCCGTCGCCGGTCTGAGCACCACCGTTATAGCCACGCTTTCGAGCACCCAGATGGGAGGGCTTTCAGCTGCCCAGGTTGCAGCGTTGAGCTCCACCCAGATTGGTGCCTTGACGACCGATCAGGCAGCAGGCCTGACCACCACGCAGGTTGCGGCACTCACATCCGCCCAGCTTACGGGTCTCTCCACCGACAATATCGCGGTCCTCACCACAGGTCAGATCGCGGCACTGGGTTCCGCCGCTGTCGCGTCCCTGTCCTCTAGCCAGTTCACCGCTATGACGACCGAACAGGTCGAAGCCTTGACGCCCGCCCAGGTGGCAGCTCTGGGCTCCGAAGATCTGGCCGCCCTCGGCACGGACGACATCGCGCTGTTCTCCAGCCTCGACATTGCAGCGATCTCCACCAAGGCGATCGGCGGCCTTTCGACCGCCAATGTCGCGGTTCTTTCCGCAAGCCAGATCGGTGGTCTGACAGCCACCCAGCTCGGTGCCATGACCTCGGCTCAGATTGGAGCCATGACCACTGATCAGGTCGACGCCCTGTCCACGGCCCAGATCGCAGGCCTTGGTTCGACGGCTCTTGCGGCCCTCGGCACGGATGACCTCGCAACCTTCTCGTCGACAGACATTGCAGCCATAAGCGCCAAAGCTCTGGCATCGCTGTCCACAGCCAACATTGCCGCGCTGTCGACATCTCAGACACCTGGTCTTAGCACGACGCAGATTGCCGCACTGACCACCGCCCAGGTTGCGGCTCTGACGACAGATCAGATCGCGGGTCTGACGACCACGCAGGCCGCAAGCCTCACCTCGACCCAGGTTGGAACTTTGAGCACTGCGAACATCGCAGCGCTCACCACATCTCAGGTTACGGCGCTAACGACGACGCAGCTTGCCGCCTTCAGCTACGATCAGGCCAATGCGCTGACGACGGATCAGGTGACCGTTCTCGGCACCGCTCAGATTGCCGCCTTCAGCTCTGCGGCAATCTCCGGCTTTGGTCCTGATGAGTTTGCCACATTCGACTCAGCCGATCTGGCGGCGATCAGCACAAAGGCCTTGTCCGGGATTACCACTCAAAACATCGCGGCCATGACCACGGATCAGGCCGCCGGTCTGACCTCGCTGCAGATCCCGACGCTGAGCACGTCACAGGTAGCGGTCCTGTCGACCACGGTGATCGCCGGCCTGACGACGACCCAGGTTGCGTCTCTGAAGTCGACGCAGATCGCCGCGTTGAGCACCACAAGCGTCGCCGCTCTGACCACTGGGCAGGTTGCGGCTCTGACATCCACGCAGATCGCTTCGCTCACGTCGGCACAGGTGTCGGCGCTCAGCACCGATCAGGTTGCAGCCCTGACCACTGCCCAGATCGCCGGCCTCGGCTCGGCGGCCTTGGCGGCGCTCGGCACCGATGACCTCGCGACCTTCTCGTCGAGCGAAATCGCGCTGCTCAGCTCCAAGGCGTTGGCAGGTCTCTCCACCGACAACGTGGCAGCACTGACAACGGACCAGACAGCGGGCCTGACGTCGACGCAGATTGCCGCACTGAGCACGACTCAGCTGGGAGCCTTGTCCACCGACAACGTGGCCGCTCTCACCACGGCGCAGATCGCGGCCTTCACTTCGACCCAGGCAGCATCCCTCAGCACGGCCAATATCGCCGCGCTGACCACAGCAGGCATCGCAGCACTCAGCACCTCTGCAATCGCCGCTTTGACCACGGCTCAGATCGATGCTTTGAGCACCGATCAAGCTGAGGCCCTGACCACGACGCAGGTTGCGGCATTGGGTTCTGCAGCGATCACCGCTCTGTCAACGGCAGATCTGCTGCTGTTCTCAACCGCAGATATCGCCGCCATCAGCACGAAAGCGATTGTCGGCCTTGAGACGGGTGACATTGCAGCTCTGGACAGCACCCAGCTCCAGGCCCTCACAAGCACCCAGATCGGTGCGATGACCAACGACCAGGTCACCGCCATTATCGCGGCCTACGCGGCGATCTGATCGCAGGCAATCGCTCATACACTGTGACTGGAAAAGGCGCTTCTTAGGGGGCGCCTTTTTCGTTGTGTGGCGCGTTCGTCGCCAGGCTTGAACCGAAGTTCCCTCTCCAGTCTCAGGCAAGCCCGACCGCTTAACGATGGTGGACATTTATAGTCGCGCGCCCTCGGTTCCGTTGCGGTACCGGAGTTGATTTTGATGACAACATAGCATCACGGATTTTGTAAATGAGCACCACGATCTCGTCTCTCAGCGTCACTCAGATCCGGTCACAATCGACGTCCTCGGTTGCTGCATGGTCGACGGAAGACGTGGCGTCGCTGACGACGCAGCAGATTGCTGCGCTGTCATCTGCGCAGATCGCGGCGCTCGATACGGAAGACGTGGACGTCATGAGCAGCCGTCAGCTCAACGCGATCTCGCAATCCGCAATCGTCGGTCTCACGCTGGATCAGCTGGCAGTGCTTGACCAGGCCGATATCGAGAGCCTGAACAGCACGGCTGTCGGCAAACTCACAACCAAGCAGATCGCGGCCCTTTCCAGCGCGCAGGCGGCCGCCCTGACGGCCGTTCAGGTCGCCAATCTGACGGCTACACAGCTTTCGGCAATGGGCTCCGAGGACATCGCGGGCTTCTCCACGGCCGATATGGCTGCCATCAGCAGCAGCGCGATCACGGGGCTTTCCATCGAGGCCTTGGCCGTGCTGACTTCGCAACAGGTCGCCGCGTTGAGCACCGGCACGATTGGCCAGCTGACGACGAAGCAACTGGCTGCGCTCACCACGGCCCAGACAAACGCCTTGACCACGCAGCAATTGGGAATGCTGACTGGCAAGCAGATCACCGCACTCAAGACGGAAAACCTCTCCGAACTGTCGACGGCTCAGATCGCTGCGCTCAGCACGGCGGCGATCGCCAGCCTGTCCACGGGTCAGCTGGTTTCCCTGTCGACCGCGCAGGTCGAGGCCTTGACCACGAGCCAGATCAAGGTCTTGAACGCCTCGCAGATCGCCGTGTTTGATGAAGACGATTTCGGCACCTTTACCACAGCCGAGATCGCCGCTCTTTCAAACAAGACAGTGCCGGGCATCACCACTGCGGTCTTTGCAAGCTTGAGCACGAGCCAGATTGCTGCTCTGGCGACAGCTTCGGTTGCAAGTCTGACGACAGCCCAGATGACTGCTCTCAGCACCGCCCAGGTGGAAGCATTCACCAGTGACCAGACGAAGGCACTGACGTCTGCACAGGTTGCGGTTCTCTCGGCCGATGCGATTTCGACCTTCTCGACGGCGGACTTCGCAGCCCTCACCAACAAGGCCGTGACAGGTCTGTCGACGGATGTCGTCGCCACGCTTACGGCAAGCCAGATATCCGCGATGAACACCAGCGCCATCGCGGGGCTCTCCACGCGCCAGCTGGCCGTCTTTTCCACGGACCAGGTGGCAGCCCTGACAGAGACGCAGGTCAAGGCCATGAGCTCCCGCCAGATCGGCGGCTTTACCACTGAAAACGTCACGGCCCTGAGCGCAGCGCAGATTGCGGCCATCACCACGGCCGGCATCATCGGGTTGAACAGCACGCTGATCGGCGCACTTTCAACACTGCAGGTCGAGGCTTTGACGTCAGCACAGGTCAAGACCCTGCGTTCAGATCAACTCGCAGCCATGAGCGCAGAGGATATCGCGACCTTCTCGACGGCGGACATCGCAGCGATCGTGAACAAGGCAGTGTCGGGGCTGTCGACGGACGCAATCGCTGCTTTGTCGACCGCTCAAATTGCCGCTTTGTCGACCTCGACAGTGGCAAGCCTGACCACCGACCAGATCAGCGCCCTGTCCACCACACAGGTCGAGGCCTTTGGGACGACACAGGTCAAGGTTCTGACCGCAAAGCAGTTGGGTGCCCTCGGAACCGATGATATCGCGACCTTCTCCACGGGGGACATCGCTTCGCTGACGAGTGCTGCCATCATCGGCTTGAATACCGAGCTTGTGGCTGCGCTCACGACCACGCAAATCGCTGCCCTCAGTACCGCCGCGATCACCAGCCTGACCACCACCCAGATCAGTGCATTGACCACCGAGCAGGTGCAGGCACTAGGGACATCGCAGATCAAGCTTTTGAGCTCCAAGCAGATCGCGGCCCTAAATTCAGCGAACGTCGCCGCGCTGTCCACGGCTCAGATTGCAGCCCTGAGCGTGACCGCTGTCGCCGGCCTGACCACCGAGCACATGGAGACCCTGTCTTCGGCTCAGGTCGAAGCTCTTGCCTCGGGTCAGATCAAGTCGCTGAGTTCGGCACAGATCTCCATGCTCGACAGCGGAGACCTCGCAACCTTCACGACGGCGGAGATCGCTGCGATCACCAACAAGGCCGTCTCCGGCATCGCCACGGAAATCCTCGCGGCACTTCCGACCACCCAGCTCGGCGCCCTTTCAACCTCTGCCATAGCGGCATTGACGACGAGCCAGGTCGAGGCCCTCGGCACCAATCAACTGGCGATCTTGTCCACCAATCAGATCGCAGCGCTGACGGCCGCCCAGGTCGCAGCCATCAGTTCCGGCTCCCTTAGCGTACTGTCGACCGAGCAGGTCGCTTCACTGAGCACGCTCGGCATTGGCGGACTGACGTCGGAGCAGGTTCAGGCCTTGTCGACCGCCCAGGTTCAGGCTTTGACGGAAAAGCAGGTCAAGGCTCTGAAGTCCACGCAGATGGCGGCTCTCGGCACGGACGATCTCGCGACGTTTACGACGGCGGAGATCGCGGCCCTTACCAGTGATGCAATCACCGGCCTGACCGAAGAGGTCGTCCAGTCGCTCTCCACCGCCCAGATCGCCGCCATCAGCACCAGCCCCATCGCCAAACTGCCGATTGATCTCGTTGAAGTTCTGACGTCCGAACAGGTTGCGGCCCTGACCACCAAGCAGATCGCAGCCCTCGGCTCGAAACAGGTCGCGGCCCTCACCACGGCGAATATTGCGTCCCTGACGACGACGCAGGTGCAAGCTTTAAGCGCTGCCGGGATCGCCGGGCTGACAACGGCCCAGATCGTCGCGCTGAGCACGGCTCAAATGCAGGCTCTCACCACGACCCAGGTCGCGGCGCTGGGTTCCCTGCAAATCGAAGCGCTCGGCACCGAGGACCTCGCAGTATTCTCGACCGGTGATATCGCCGCCTTGACTGCCGCTGCCGTCCCCGGCCTCGCTACCTCTCTCATCGCGTCCCTGTCGACAGTTCACATAGCGGCCTTGAACACTGCGGCCTTTGCCACCTTCAGCACTGCTCAGGTGGCGGCTCTTGGGTCGGATCAGATTGGCGCGCTCACCAGCAAGCAGATGTCAGCCCTGACCTCGACGCAGATTGGCGCCCTGACGACGGAGACGATCGGCGGGCTTTCCACGCTCCAGGTTGCGTCACTGAATACCGTGACCCTCGCTGCGTTGACGACGTCGCAGATCGCAGCACTGACGACGGCGCAGGCGGAAGCCTTGACCACGGTTCAGGTCGCCGCTCTGACCGCTTCGCAACTCTCTGTCCTCACGGCCGATCATCTCGCGACTTTTGCGACCAAGGATATTGCGGCGATTGGATCGGTCGCGATTGGCGGTCTAACGACGGACGTCATCGCCACTCTGTCGACCGCCCAGGTGGCGGCTTTGAACGCATCGGCAATCACGGGCCTATCCACCAAACAGATCGACGCTTTCAGTACGGCTCAGGTAGAAGCCCTCGGCACGGCGCAGGTTGCGGCACTCACATCAACCCAGTTGGCGGTATTGGGCTCTGACGACATCGCCACCTTCGCCACCAAGGATGTGGCGGCGATCAGCGCGGCTGCCATTTCTGGCCTCACGACTGAGGCCATCAGTGCATTGTCTTCGGCCCAGATGGCTGCCCTGACTATGGCTGGTGTTGCTGGCATGAGCACCAAGCAGGTGGCGACGCTTTCCTCCGGCCAATTTGCGGCCATGAGCACCACCCAGATTTCAGCGCTCACCTCGGCTCAGATCGGTGCAATTCCCACAACTACGCTTGTGACGCTGTCGACCAATCAGGTTGCGGCCCTGGGCGTAGGCACAGTTCCTGGCCTGACCTCCAGCCAGATCGATGCCTTGAACTCAGCCCAGGTCGAAGCACTGACCGCCAATCAGGTGGCCGCGCTGACTTCGTCCCAATTGGCGATGCTGACCACGGCTGATATCGCGACCTTCTCGACTGCGGATATGGCCGCCATCGGGTCGGCGGCGATTGGTGGTCTCTCGACCGCTGTTATCGCGTCACTCTCAACCGCTCAGGTTGCGGCCCTGAAAACAGCCGGCATCCCCGGCTTGCGCACGCAGCAGGTCGCCGCCTTGACCACGGCGCAGGTTGCCGTTCTCGGCACGCTGCAGATCGCAGCGCTATCTTCCGCGCAGGTCGCGGTCCTCAGCACGGACGAAATTGCATTGCTGTCGACCGCTCAAGTAAGCGCGCTGAGTGCGGACGGCATCAGTGGCCTCGGCACCGCGCAGATCGTCGCCATGAGCACCGCCCAGGTGGAGGCACTGGCGCCGACTCAGGTGGCGGCCCTCAGCTCCAAACAGATCGCGGCCCTCGGCACGGATGATATAGCCGTTTTCTCGACAGCTGATATCGCCTCGATAACATCAAGTGCTGTCGTCGGCATGACCTCTGAGCAGATCGCAGCCCTCTCGGCCGATCAACTTGCAGCCTTGAGTGCCGGCGGGGTCGGCGGCTTGTCGACATTGCAGTTGAACGGGTTAAGCCCGTCTCAGGTGGCGGAACTTACCACTGCCCAGATCGCGGCCCTGAATTCCAGCCAGGTCGCGGCCATCTCGACGGCCAGCATCGCGGCCTTCTCCACCACCCAGATCGCGGCAATCAGTGCCCAGGGGATTGCCGGTCTGTCGACGGCACTGATCAATGTCTTGAGCACCGCTCAGGTGGAGGCGCTCAACACGACCCAGGTCGCTGCCTTGAGTTCGCGCCAGATCGCCGCCCTCGGGACTGACGATCTCGCCACCTTCTCGACGGCGGATGTCGCCGCGATCAACACGGCGGCCGTCGCCGGCCTCGCGACCGGATCGATAGCCGCGCTTTCGGCCGATCAGGTCGCAGCACTCAGCACCGCAGTGGTCGCTGCTTTGTCGACGTCGCAGATCGCTGCCCTGACTGTCGGTCAGCTCGACATCATGAAGACCAGCCAGATCGCGGCCCTCGGCTCCCGTCAGGTTGCCGCTCTCGCGACGGATCGGGTGGCGATCCTCTCCGCAGATCAGATTGCTGCGATCAGCGCCGTCGGCGTGACGGGGCTTACCCAGACACAGATCCAGACGCTTCTTTCCGATCAGGTGGAGGCATTGACCCCCACGCAGGTCGCAGCATTCAGTTCCACACAGATCTCAGCCCTGGGCACGGAAGACTACAACGTCTTCTCCACAGCTGATCTCGCGGCCATCTCCTCGGGCTCGATCGCCGGCATGCCAACGACCGTGTTGGCCGCCTTGACGAAAGACCAAATCGCGGCTCTCAGCGCGACCGGGGTCTCCGGACTGACGACAGGGCAGATCAATGCGCTGAGCACGGCGCAGATGGAAGCCTTCACGACAGCCCAGGTTGCGGCGCTGACCACACGACAGATCGCCGCATTCGGGACCGATGACTTTGCCGCACTCACCACGGCACAGGTAGCGGTCCTGAGCACGGCTGTCGTAAATGCTCTGTCGACAACACAGATCCTCGCCTTCAGCTCGGAGCAGGTCGAGGCGCTGACATCGGTTCAGGTGGGCGCTCTCACCTCCACCCAAATTGGCGTTCTCAGCACCGCCGCCCTCGACATGTTCTCCACGGCTGACATCGCCGCCATCAGTTCGACCGCCATCAAGGGTCTCTCCACCGGCACCATCGCATCCTTGTCGACGGAGCAGATCGCGTCTCTTGGCACAGCTGCGATCAGCGGGCTGACGACGGATCAGATTGCCGCACTCAGCACAGTGCAGGTCGAGGCACTCACATCGCAGCAGATTGCCGCTCTCGGTTCGAGGCAGGTCGCAGCCTTGGGCACAGACGATCTGGCAGTCTTGTCGACTGCCAAGATCGCGGCCCTGACCACCACGTCGATCGCAAACCTGACAACCAGTCAGATCGCGGCACTCAGTGTCGACCAGATTGAAGCCTTCTCGTCGTCGCAGGTGGCAGCCCTGACCTCAGCGCAGGTGGCGGTGCTCACGATCGACGCTATCGAGACCTTCTCGACGGCCGACATTGCCGCGATCAGTTCGAGCGCTATCGCGGGTCTATCGACCGGCATGATTGCGGCGTTTTCGACCAACCAGATTGCTGCGCTCGGCACCAGCGGCATTGCCGGCCTGTCGACCGCCCAGATCAATGCCATGAGCATCGATCAGATCGAATCCCTCACCACCAAGCAGGTGGCGGCACTCACGTCGCGCCAGATCGCGGTTCTCGGAACGGAGGATCTGGACGTCTTCTCTTCGGAGGACATCGCGGCGATCAGTGCAGCCGGCATCGAAGGCCTGTCGACCACCATGATCGCCAGCCTGACGCCGGCGCAGGTAGGCGCTCTCAGCACGGGTGCGGTGGCGGCCCTCAGCACCAGCCAGCTGGCCACCCTGACATCCGAGCAGATCGATTCGCTGACCACGGCCCAGGTCAAGGCATTGACCTCCAAACAGATCGCGTCACTCACCACTGAAGACCTCGGATCTTTCTCGACCGCCCAGATCGCAGCCATCAGTGCGGCAGGCATGGCGGGGCTGACACAGACCCAGATGGCGGCACTCAGCGTCGAACAGATCAGCGCGATCACGACGTCTCAAATCGGCGCTTTGACATCCGATGCTCTTTCGGGCCTCAGTGCCGCCGATATCGAGGGCTTCTCGTCGGAAAAGTTTGCCGCTATCAACTCGTCGGGCATCGCCGGCCTGTCGACGGCATTCATTGCCGGTTTGAGCACCAGCGCCATCGCCGCCCTCAGCACGGCGAGCGTCTCGGGCCTGTCCAGCGCTCAGATCGCCGTGCTCGGAGCCGACCAGATCGATGCCTTCTCGACCAGCCAGATTGCGGTGCTGAGCGCCGATGCCATGGCGGGTATTTCCACGCTCGGTATCGCGACCTTCTCGCAAACCGATCTCGCGGCCATCAGTGCCTCGGCGATCAAGGGTCTGTCCACGGTCGTCATCGCATCATTGTCCACGGGTGAAATCGCAGGTCTTTCCACCGCCCAGATCGCCGGCTTGAGCTACAATCAGGTCGACGCCATGAGCACGCTGCAGATTGGTGCGCTGACATTGGCCCAGATCGGCGCCATGGGAGCGGTGCAGGCTGCAGGTCTCGGCACGGAAGATGTGGCGCTGATGTCGACGGATGCCATTGCAGCCTTGAGCAGCAGCGCGATTTCGGGCTTGCGAACGCAGGTGATCACGTCGCTGACGACCGCTCAGGCCGAGGCGCTTAAACCGGGTCAAGTCGCGGCGCTGAACTCTGCCCAGGTGGCGGCCCTCGAACTGGAGGACCTGGCGACCTTCTCCTCGTCGGATATCGCTGCCTTCAGTTCAAGCGGCATAGCCGGTCTCTCGACAACTTACATCTCCCAGCTTTCAAGCACACAGCTGGGCGCCCTGATGGATCATCAGATGGGTGCGATGAACTCCGACCAGGTGGCGGCGGTGATCGCGGCCTATCTCGGCACCTAAACCGCTTGACACTAAGGTTGAACGGAAAAAGGCCTCCCTGGCATTCGCCGGGGAGGCCTTGTCGTATCGAGACACACCCTGCCGCTCAGATAGCTGCATCGGCGTCATTGTCGTCGTAAAGGCACAAACTCAGACAGCGAGGACCGGCTCAAGATCACGCTCAAGAGCAACGCGTCCCTGTTTGAATTCTTCGTTGTAGAGACGATATTGAGGGCTGTTGTCACGCAGTGGCATCGGTGCCTGAACCGTGTAGGTCGAAGCGGCCTTGGGTGACAAGGCGGTCAGATTGGTGAGACGCACGGCTTGGCCGACGGTGAAGCGATGAACGGGCATGAGCTTTCCTTTGCAGGGCTGGAGCGAGATCCTTGGGAGGGGATCGGGAACGACGCATCGGCTTTCGCGGACTGCCACTACCAGTAGATGTGGGGTCTAAATTAAAAATTGCAATGAGACGATAGCAGAAGAACATCGAAAACAAGCTGAGGGGATACCGGGTCGCCTAGGCTCCGCACGCTGGATGGGTTACGACTGCTGGGACAGATGAGGACGGATCGGATGGCCATCGCAGAACGCAACAGCAAGCCGCAGCTGAAGATCGCCTTCGTGCTGTCGCGCGCCTTCACGCTTTCCGCGTTTGGTCTGTTTATTGACACCATTCGCCTCGCCAGCGACGAGTTCGACCGCTCCGGGCGCGTCAAGGCCGACTGGCACGTCCTTGGCAGCACCCGCCACCTGATCACCTCCAGCTGCGGCGTTCAGGTAGCGCCCACCAGCGACTTCGTTGATCCGAGCCGGTTCGACTATATCGTGGTGGTCGGCGGATTGCTCGGCCAACAGGCGGCCGTCGATGAAGACACAGTCCAGTTCCTGCGCCGCGCCGATGCTCAGAAGGTGCCGCTCATCGGGCTTTGCACCGGCACCTTCATCCTGGCCGAGGCCGGATTGATGAAGGGCCACCAGAGCTGTGTCAGCTGGCTGCATTACCAGGCATTTCGCGAGCGATTTCCGGATCTCGATGTCCGCTCGGACCGGCTGTTCAATCTCGACCGCCGACGCGGTTCCTGTGCCGGCGGCAGCAGTTCCGCCGATCTCGCCGCCTTTATCGTGCGCCAGTATCTTGGCCATGACGCGGAGCGCAATGCGCTCGAGGTGCTGCAGATCGAGCGTGCCCGTTCGAACCGCGACATCCAGGTCCGTCGCCCCTTGACCATCGAGTGTGAAGATCCCCGGATCAAGGCCGTGCTGATCCTGATGGAGCAGACGCTCGAAAGCGAGCTGAGCATCGATCAGCTGGCCCGATCCGTCGGCCTGTCGCGACGCCAACTGGAACGGCTCTTCGCACAGGAACTGAAGGCGTCGCCGGCACGCGTCTATATGCGGCTGCGCATGGAGCGCGCAAAGATGCTGGTCGCCCAGACCGATGCCTCGCTGATCGACATCGCCCTTCAGGTTGGTTTCGAGAACACCTCCCATTTCAACCGGGTGTTCAAGAGCATCCACGGCAAGACGCCGGGTCAGATGCGCAATGCGCTGCCGGCCTGATGAGGCGCATCGGCACCCGAAGCAAGAAGGAACAGGAAGCAAGATGGACATCAAACGCGCAGGCAGCCAGCCCTCCGGCAAGGGACCGCCAGAATGGTTTACTGGAACGGTGCGGCTGGACCCCTTGTTTCCCGCTCGCGCTCCGGCACGGGCCGCAGGCAATACCGTAACCTTCGAACCCGGCGCCCGCACCGCCTGGCATACCCATCCGCTCGGCCAGATCCTGATTGTCACGGCAGGCCTCGGCCGCGTCCAGCGCGAGGGTGGACCTGTCGAGGAGATCAGACCCGGCGATGTCGTCTGGTTCGAGCCGGGCGAAAAGCACTGGCATGGTGCAAGCCCGACAGTCGCCATGACCCACATCGCCATTCAGGAGGCGCTGGATGGCAAGGCTGTGGACTGGCTGGACCATGTGAGCGACGAGGACTACGCCGGCTGAAAGTTCACTCACGTTCCCAAGTGCTATCTGCCGCGGGAAGGGGCCTGATCGCGTCAAAGCGCAATCGAACTTCACTCCCGGTCGGACGTTTGGGTTGGATGGAGAAAAACCTTCGTCTGGACGCGAACCCGAAAGGATCGGCATGATCACCGGAAGACAGATTGCTGCGGCGCGTGCGCTCTTGGGGTTGACCGCAGCTGACCTTGCCCGGCAAGCGGAATTGCCCTTAGCCATGGTCGAAGAGATGGAGGCCAGCGCTACCGCTTATCCTGATGACAGGAGCGAGGCGGCAGCGCTCCGAACCGCGCTGGAAAAGGCAGGGATCACCTTCATAGACGAACGCGTGACCAGCGCTGCCGGCGGCCCCGGAATTCGCCTCTCCGTCCCGCTTTCGACATCTCATGACACCGATGTGAGTGGTACCGTGCAGTATCCGGAAATGGCGAAGAACGGCCCCTTCGGCGCTGGCGGTTGACGATTGGACCGGGCTACAAAACGGCACCCGGTTCAAAGAGGCGCAGGCGGTCCAGCGGCCGCCCCTACCGGCTGCGCAGCACAATCGATCCGTAAAACACCACATATCCCAAAAATGCGACAATCCAGGCGATGCCGGCCACTGAAAGCAGGGCAGAGGCGTCCGTGGGCAGGAGGGCCGCACTGATACGGGCGGATGCCGCGATGATGGCGAAGGCATAGATGAACCAGGTCGTGGTCCAGGGGGCGTGGAGCGCGAGCCCGGTATGGCCACGTGTCGCCCTCGTCATGACGGCAAGGATCATGATGCCGATGCCGCCGACCGTCCAGGCATGGATACCCGCGGACGTCAGGCTCTGATCATCGAGCAGCAGGGACGAACCCATGAGCAGGAAGCCGATGGGTATGAAGAAATAGCCGAGATGCAGGATCCAGAGGATAGGTTCTCTGAGGGTCTTCAACGGGCGCCAGCGGAATTGGCGCACGAGGTGGGCAGCACTGACCGCGATCATCAACACACCGAGAGGCGTTGCGAAGTTCAGGCTCGCCCGGGCTTGAATGACCCAGGCAAGGAGGGTGACCAGCGACAGAACGATCACCACAGCATCGAAGCGCGAGAAAGGGACCGGCAGCAGTCCGGGACGATTGGCCTTCAGCCAGTTCCCGGTGAAGGCTGGAATTATCCGCCCGGAGACGATGGACACCATCAGCACGATCGTCGCAACCGCGAGACGTGCGGAGACGAGCGTGTCCCCAAACTGATCGAGCTCGACGAAGAAACACACTTGCGCAAGACTGAGGAGAGCAAGGATGACGAGGATCTTGTAGTTGCGGCGGTTGCCGGCCGCAGCAAGCTCCCGACCGATCATCACTGCGAAGGCAGGCAAAAACAGGCACGCAATCGGCGCGGCGATGATAAGGCCGGTTGATCCCGACAGGGCAATCGCGATCCGTCCGGCAAGCCAGAGCAGGAACAGGCAGAGCAAAGGCCTCCCGGCAATCGCCGCACGGCCCGTCCAGTTGGGCACCGCCGTCAGGAGAAATCCGGCAACGACGCCGGGCACGAAACCGAACAGGAGCTCGTGCTGATGCCAGGCGAGAGGGGGCAGTGCAACTGGAAGATCAAGCAGACCGAGATACCAAGGTACCCAAAGCGCCACCGCCAGTGCAGCGGCAATCGCACTGCCGGGAAAGAACAGGCGATACCCGCCGGAGAGCAAGGTCTCTGATACGGACCGAGGGGGAAGGCTGTGCATGGCAATGCCCTTTCGAGGCGAAATCCGGAGCCGTGAGCTCTGAAGCAAATGAAGGGAGAGAAGGATCAGGGACCCGCTGGGGGTAAGGAGGATTTCAGTCGCGCGGGTGTGGCCGTATCCGGGTCAGGACCGCCTGTCGCAGCGACGAGATTGTCCAGAAGGATCTGCTCCGCCGCCACATGCCGCTGAAGATACTCCAGGAACCGTCTTGTCATCCGCGCCACCATATCGAGGCTGAGCCTGCAGCGACCATCTGCGACAGCGCCAAGCGTCAGTTTAAGCTCATAGGCGGCTTTGCGATCGACGCTATGCTCCGCCTTGATCTGCGCAATCATCAGGGAACTGAAGCAGGAACCGGCCTGCTCTTCCAGGGTCGGATAAAGTGTCTCTTCTTCGAGCTGATGAGCGGCCTCGACGAGCGGTTCGAGCCGGGCGGCGACAGACATGACTGCGGCAGGCACAATAGAGCGCGCGAAATCTGTGGCGACTTCATCCAGTTCGAGACATAGCGCCAAAAGGGCGCGGTGACGCTCTTCCATCAGAGCCACCTGCGTCGATGACAGTCTTGGAGTGTGGAGCATGTTCGCCTCCTCACTGGCCGACGAACAGGACGACAGCGATCAGCCCCGAAGCCAAAATGGCGGAGATGGTACCCGTTGGCTGAAGCACACCCATGCGATGGAGCATCAGGGCAAAGCCCATGATGACAGGGGTAGCGACGATGAGGCCGATCTGTGCATCCGTCATGGCGGTCTTCCTTCCGTTTCGCATGCACTCTGCCCTGTCTTTCCGCAGCCTTCTTTGCGCTCCCACAAAGAGGAACTGAGATTGTCGCTCTAGAACGGTCCCCGACAAACGGAGACGCGACCATGGCCTTGGGAACGAGCCTCGGAAACGAGACAAAGGAAGACCACCTGCTGCTCTGGATCCTTGTGTGGAGCGAATTGATCGCGTTCGGGATCCTGATCCTCGGTTTCCTCGTCGTCTCGACCTATCAGATTGAAACCTTCGACCTCGCCCGCCTGCATCTGAGGCCGGGGATTGCAGGGGCCAATACGCTGATCCTGTTGCTCAGCGGCTATTTCGTCGCGCTCGCGGTGCGGCATCGTGACGATCTCGCTGCCGTCAAGCGGCCACTGAGGCTCGCGGCAGCACTTGGGTTCTGCTTCGTCGCCGTCAAGCTGTTCGAATATTCGGGCGAGCTGCGCTTCACCACGGATGCCACGCTCGATTCCTTCTTCGAACTCTACTTCATGATCACTGGCTTTCATCTCTTCCACGTCTTCTTCGGCGCTCTTGCGCTACTGCTGGTCGCCTGGCGTCCGGCGCGCGAGAATGTGCGTCTGGTGGCGACGCTCTGGCACGTCATCGACTTGGTCTGGCTGGTCATCTTCCCGATCCTTTATCTGGCGTGAGGCCCGTCATGACACGCAGACAACATGAAGAACTGGCCGGAACGCTGGCCATGCTGCTGACCTTCGCCGTGGGTGCCGCCGTCGTTGCAGCCCTTGCCGGCGGCACGGTCGTCCCCATTGCAGCCGTGCTCGTCATCGCTTTCGCCAAGGGGCGCCTGATCGTCCTCGATTTCCTGGAATTGCGAGGCGCGTCCCACCCGATGCGGCTTGCCCTCATCGCCTGGCCAGCACTCCTCCTGACCGCGGCCTTTGCCCGCTCGGTCGCGGTCGCTTTCGCGGGGTGATCGTCGCGCTCTTTGTGAATGCGCAAAGAAGGCTTTTCGCCAAGCGATAGAAACGGGACATCCCGTGATGCCGACACCGCAACGAAGGTTGATCGCGGAGACCTCAACGACCGGCCATTCAAGCACCGGCAGACGGAAGGACAAAGGCATGGCAGAGCGCCTGACCAAGACCGGAGCGCGCAACGTCTTCTACGGCGGCTCCATATTCTTTTTTGCGATCTTCGTGGGGCTCACGGCCCACAGCCACTATTACATGCGCACCACCTCGACAAACGAGGCGACGCTCAGCGAAAGCGTCGAGCGCGGCAAGCGTGTGTGGGAAAGAAACGCCTGCATCAACTGCCATACGCTGCTGGGCGAGGGCGCTTATTTCGCCCCTGAACTTGGCAATGTCTGGACCCGCTGGGGCGGCAAGGATGATCGCGACGGTGCGCGCGAGACGCTGCGCGCCTGGATGGCGGCACAGCCCTCAGGCGTCGAGGGGCGCCGGCAGATGCCGCAGTTCCACCTGACGGATGACGAGATCAACGATCTCGCCGATTTCCTCGAATGGACGAGCACGATCAAGACCCAGAAGTGGCCGCCCAACGACGCCGGCTGAGCCTTTCCGATCTCAAGGAGACATGACATGAAATACCAAACCCAGAAGGTCGCGATGCTGTATTTCTACGGCGCGCTCGGCCTTTTCCTCGCCCAGATCCTGTTCGGCGTTCTGGCCGGGACGATCTACGTGCTGCCGAACACGCTGTCCGAGCTGCTTCCATTCAACATCGTGCGCATGATCCACACGAATGCACTGATCGTGTGGCTGCTCATGGGCTTCATGGGCGCGACCTATTACCTGCTGCCCGAAGAAACGGAGACGGAGCTTTACAGCCCGAAACTGGCCATCGCCCAGTTCTGGATCTTTCTGATCGCGGCAGCCGTCGCTGTCGTCGGTTACCTCTTCCACATCCATGAAGGCCGCGAATTCCTGGAACAGCCCTTCGCGATCAAGGTGGGCATCGTCATCGTTGCCCTGATGTTGTTGTTCAACGTCACCATGACCGTGCTCAAGGGCCGCAAGACCGTCGTCACCAATATCCTGATTTTTGGGCTGTGGGGCGTCGCGATCTTCTTCCTCTTCGCCTTCTACAATCCGGCCAACCTCGCGCTCGACAAGATGTACTGGTGGTTTGTCGTGCATCTCTGGGTCGAAGGCGTCTGGGAACTGATCATGGCTTCGGTCCTCGCCTTCCTGATGATCAAGCTGAACGGCATCGACCGTGAAGTCGTCGAGAAGTGGCTCTATGTCATCGTCGGTCTGGCGCTGTTCTCTGGCATCCTCGGCACTGGCCACCACTATTACTGGATCGGCGCACCCGGCTACTGGCAGTGGATCGGTTCGCTCTTCTCGACGCTCGAAGTCGCCCCCTTCTTCACCATGGTGATCTTCACCTTCGTGATGACCTGGAAGGCCGGCCGCAAGCATCCGAACAAGGCAGCACTCCTGTGGTCGCTTGGCTGCTCGGTCATGGCCTTCTTCGGCGCGGGCGTCTGGGGCTTCCTGCACACGCTGTCGTCGGTCAACTACTACACCCACGGCACGCAGGTCACCGCCGCCCACGGACACCTCGCCTTCTTCGGTGCCTATGTCATGCTCAACCTTGCGGTCATGGCCTATGCCATCCCCGAACTGCGCGGCCGCGAGCCCTATAACCAGTGGCTGTCGATCGCCAGCTTCTGGATGATGTGCACGGCCATGTCGGTGATGACCTTTGCGCTGACCTTCGCCGGTGTCCTGCAGGTGCATCTACAGCGGGTCTTGGGCGAAAGCTACATGGACGTCCAGGACCAGCTTTCACTCTTCTACTGGGTACGCCTCGGCTCCGGCGCCGTCGTGCTGGTGTCGGCCTTGATGTTCGTCTGGGCGGTGCTGATGCCCGGCAAGGAGAAAGCCCCCGCCTTCGGTGGCTATGTCGAGCCCGCTGAGTGACGCCTATGCCCCGCCCGTTTGCCTCGCCTTCTGAGCTGAGCCGGCGGGGCACTTCCCGATAATCTGAGGATCAGAACCATGAACATCATTGCCCGCAATCTTGAGCCTGAGATCCAGGCCTATTCGCCGCTCGGCAACGAATGCGCTCTTTTCGAAACGGCCTGGACCCGGCAACTGCCGCTTCTCCTCAAAGGTCCGACCGGCTGCGGCAAGACCCGCTTCGTCAGCCACATGGCCGAGAAGCTCGGCCTGCCGCTGACCACTGTCTCCTGCCATGACGATCTTGCCGCCGCCGACCTGACTGGCCGCTTCCTTCTGAAAGGCGGCGAAACGGTCTGGGTTGACGGACCACTCACTCGGGCCGTTCGCCAGGGCGGCGTCTGCTATCTCGACGAGGTGGTCGAGGCGCGCAAGGACGTCGCCGTCGTGCTGCATCCGCTGACCGACGACCGGCGCATCCTGCCGCTGGAGCGCACCGGCGAAGAACTGGAAGCGCCGCCCTCTTTCATGCTCGTCGTCTCCTACAATCCCGGCTACCAGAGCCTGCTGAAGGCCCTGAAACCCTCGACCCGGCAGCGCTTTGTCGCCATCGAGTTCGATTTCCTGCCCAAGGCGCGCGAGATCGAAGTGGTCTCGGCCGAAAGCGGCCTGCCGGCAGCGAGTGTCGAGTCTCTGGTGGAGCTTGCAAGGCGGCTGCGGGCGCTGAAAGGCCACGATCTGGAGGAAGGGGTCTCGACCCGTCTTCTCGTCTACTGCGCAAGCCTGATCGATGCCGGTCTTCCCCCGCGCGAGGCGGTGCGGGCCGCAATGATCGAGCCGCTGACCGACGAGCCGGATGTCCGCGCCGCCCTTCTGGAACTGGCACAGGCGGTCATCCGCTAGGAGCGATGCGAGATGCTGGATTTCCTGGAACTTGAGGAGACGGTCGGGCGCGCCTGGCACAGGCTGGCCGGCGGCACCCAGACCTGGCCCCGCTATCCGCAAGCGGCGGTCACGCTGGAGGAGATGCTGCCAATTCTCTCCGTCTGCTTTCGCGGCTTCGGCGGCGAAAGAACGGTGCAACTGGTGCCGGCGCGGGGCAAGACATCGCAACATCGCCTCAAACTGCGCCAGCGCATGGGATTGGGCGAGGAAAAACTCGTCCATCCGGCCCGCGACGAGGCAAGCGTCATGCTGCCGCCCGTCCTCGATCTGATGCCAGAACCAGCACTGAACCGCGATCTCTATGTCTGGCTCGCGGCTGCCATGGCCGTGATGCCGCTCGAGCCGATGACGGAGATCGATCCGCTCCAGGCCGATCTGGAAATACTGCAATCGGCGAAGCGTCTCGAAGCAGAGGTGCTGGCAGCCTTTCCCGGTCTGCGTGACCGATACCGCAGGCTCTGCCTGTCGCTCCTGTCGGAGCGCCGGCGCGGCTCGCTGCCCCGTGTCGAGGGGCAGGTCGAGGATCTCATCATCGATCGCCTGCGCGCAGGTGCAGGGCTTGCACCCCTCTCGACGGACCGGGAGTTTCCGCGGCGCGCTCCCGCCGGCTATCTGCCCATGCTGCCGGTACCGCTCTGGCCACAGGCGGTGTTGCGTGAGGAATGGGCGGGGCGGGAGAGCCAGGATCAACCGATCGGGAGCGGCGAACGCGACGCACAAGCGGCAGGACGCCATCTGGCAACGCGCGAAAAGGATTCGGCAGGCAAAGGCGAGCGAAGCCCCTTCATCCTCAACCGCTTCGAAAAAATCCTGGCCATGGCCGAGATGGTCAATGTCGACAGACCGTCCGACGACAGCGACGATCACGACTCGTCAGCCGCCGATGAACTGGATGAGATGGTGCTGGGTGAACGCAAGGGGCGCCCCTCTGCCAAATTCCGCTTCGATCTCGACCTTCCACCGGAGGCGCTCCGCCATTCCATCCTCGAAGCCGACCTCACCTATCCGGAATGGGACTATCGGCGTGGCGTCTATCTCAAGGATCACTGCCGCGTCGTGACAGGTGTGGCTTCGGGGGAAAGTCCCACCGGGCAGCCGTCGGAGGAGATGAAAGCGCTGGTTCGGCGTGTGCGACGTCAGTTCGAGGCCATGCGGCCGCGCCACGAAATGCTCCGCGCCCAGGTCGACGGATCCGATCTCGATCTCGACGCCGTCGTGCGCAGCCGCACTGAGCTTGCTGCCAGCGGCGAATGCTCCGATCGCATCCATTTGTCCAGTCGTCCTCAGGGGCATGATCTCGCGGTCACACTCCTGGTCGACGTCTCGCTGTCGACGGATGCCTGGTTCAACGATCGCCGGGTGCTAGATGTCGAAAAGGAAGCGCTGCTGGTGCTGGCGGAAGGATTGGCTGCCTGTGGCGACATGCATTCCATCCTGAGCTTTACATCCCGCCGCCGGGATTGGGTGCGGGTCGAAACCGTGAAGGACTTCGACGAGCCGATGAGCGCGCTGGTGCGCCACCGGATCGCCGCGTTGAAACCCGGCTATTACACGCGCATGGGCGCTGCGATCCGCCATTCGACTACAAAGCTCGCCGAGCGGCCGAACCGCAAGCATCTGCTTCTCGTGCTGACTGACGGCAAGCCGAACGATGTCGATCACTATGAGGGCCGCTTTGCCCTCGAAGACACCCGGCGGGCGGTGACCGAGGCACGCCGAAGCGGCATCCATGTTTTCGGCGTCACCGTCGATCAGGACGCCAAAACCTACGTACCCGCCGTCTTCGGCCATCACGGCTATGCCGTCGTGCCGGACATCCGCCGTTTGCCGGCCGCACTGCCGCAAATCTACCGCGCGCTCGTTCGCTGATCCGCGAGCGCGCCTGAGAGGACCCGGGTCGAGCGATCTGCCCGGGTCCTGACTTGCTCACCCAGCCCGTCGGCCCCTCTCTTTGTTGCAGCACAACGACGCGCTTGTCCGCCTCGCTCAAGAGTGGTCGAGGCTGGTCAGCATTCCGCACACTGGCCCCATGATCTTTCGACAGGAACATCCCATGACCGAGACTGCTATAGACATGCTCCAACTCGACGTACGCTCCATTCCCCACCAGGAACGCCATCCGCGCATCTTCGGAATGCTGAATTCGCTTCAGCCCGGTCATGGGGTAACGCTCACCGTCGACCATGACCCGCTGCCGCTGTACTATCACCTGGAAACGCACTTTTCGGGCCTCTTCGGCTGGGACTACCTGGAGCGCGGTCCCGAGATCTGGCAGGTCCGGATCACCCGCGAAAAGCATGAAGGCTGCAATTGCAATTGCGGCGGCAGTCATTGAAGAAGAACGGCGCGATGTGCTCTCATGTCACGCCGTGCATGTGCGGCTGGTGACCCGTCGGATCACCGGCCCGGGAGAGGGAAGTCAATGCCGCCACATTTCAAGGACCTCGACGTTCGCCCGATCCTCAAAGCGGGCGGAGAGCCCTTTCCGGCCATCATGCGGGCGGTGCAGACGCTGGAGCCGGGGGAGGGGCTGCGCCTGCTTGCGACCTTTCAGCCGACACCGCTCCTCAGCGTCATGGCCCGGCGCGGCTATGACGCTGTGATCAACGAATTGAGTGACGGCGACTGGGAGGTAATCTTTTCCCAGGTGTCGCCCATTACAGCCAATGTTTCCGTCTCGCTTGGTGCCGAAGAAGCGGCTGGCTGGCCCGATCCCCTGTGGCAACTCGATCTCACCGGGCAGGAACCGCCCGTGCCGATGGAGAAAGTTCTTTCGCGCATCAGTCTTATGGAGCCCGGCGAAGTCCTTTTTGCAGTCTTCTCCGATGAGCCGGTCTTTCTGATGCCGGAGCTCGAAAAGCAAGGCCATCAATGGGTCGGAAAACCCGACGCGAGCGGGTCGGGTTACCGGATGCTGATCCGCGTCGGCGGCGCCTGACCTCCGCCTCTTCTATCCATTCTACACAGGATCTCACTTCGCCACCGCTTACCTGGATGAGCGAACCGGTAACTCTCCCTGGAGGCGAGCGGACATGCTCGGATTGCTCCAGCTTGTCTTGATCCACATCAACGGAAAACAAATTTATTCTTCTCGATCAGGCGAGTTAACTACCGCTTTCCCTCGGAAGTTTGTCCTGAAACAAATAGAAATCGGCCTTTGCTCCTAAAACGGAAAGCAACGAAGCGGCTGACGCTTCGCTCTTTCCAAAGGAGTGACTGAGATGACCCACGGGCTTACACTGACAAGACGGACCATGTTGACCGGCGCTGCGATCGCCGGAGCTCTTGCGCCCGTGATCGCCTCCACCGTTGCCCACGCCGAAGGCGCGCCAATCACGACGGATCCGGCCGCCGTTGCTGCCGATATCGCCAAGCTCGAACGCGTGAAGGTCGAGCTGGTCCGCCCGCCCTTCGTGCATGCCCATACACAAAAGGCGGAGGGTGGACCAAAGGTGGTCGAGTTCACGCTTACCATCCAGGAAAAGAAGATCGTCATCGACGATGCCGGGACAGAGGTCAACGCCATGACCTTCAACGGCTCGGTGCCGGGACCCCTGATGGTCGTGCACCAGAACGACTATGTCGAACTGACACTGATCAACCCAGAGACCAACACGCTGCAGCACAACATCGACTTTCACGCCGCAACGGGCGCGCTGGGCGGTGGTGCTCTGACCCTGGTCAATCCCGGCGAGAGAGCGGTCCTGCGCTTCAAGGCAACGAAGGCCGGTGTCTTTGTCTACCATTGCGCACCTCCCGGAATGGTGCCGTGGCACGTCACCTCGGGCATGAACGGCGCGATCATGGTCCTGCCGCGGGATGGTTTGAAAGACCAGAAGGGCAATGAACTGGCCTATGACAAGATCTACTATGTCGGCGAGCAGGACTTCTATGTCCCGAAAGATGCAGACGGCAATTACAAGAAATACGAAAGTGCCGGCGATGCTTATGCGGACGTGCTGGAAGTGATGAACACGCTGACCCCGAGCCATATCGTCTTCAACGGTGCAGTCGGGGCCCTGACCGGTGACAATGCCATGACCGCCGAAGTCGGCGAGCGGGTCTTGATCATCCATTCGCAGGCCAACCGCGATACCCGGCCCCACCTGATCGGCGGCCATGGGGACTATGTCTGGGCAACCGGCAAATTCGCCAATCCGCCGGAGCTCGACCAGGAAACCTGGTTCATTCCGGGCGGAGCGGCAGGGGCTGCCTACTACACCTTCCACCAGCCGGGCATCTACGCCTACGTCAACCACAACCTGATTGAAGCCTTTGAGAAGGGCGCCGCAGCCCATTTCAAGGTCACCGGCGAATGGAACGACGACCTGATGACCGCCGTGGTCAAGCCCGACAGCTGATCGAACTGCGGGAGGTCGCCTCGGGAGAGGCGACCTCCCGCCACCCTCTCTCTGTGAGGATCGATTCCATGCCCGCCTCGATGTCTCTTCCCCTGCCACACAAACCGTTCAGCTCCCTGCTGCTGCCGATTGGATTGATCGTCGCGCTCTCGGCTGCTCTGGTCTGGCAGACTGGGTTGCTGCGCTTCGGTTCGCCGGCACTGACCGAGCCGTCAGCCATCACGGTAGAACCAGGCACCTTTCTTTACCGCCAGCCCGGCGAGTTTTATCGCGGCGGCTTTGCGGTCGATGGTCCGAAGGCGGAAGAGGCGGTAACCTATCCACTCACCATCATGAAGTATCAGGTGAGCACACTGGACTATGATGCCTGTGTGGCGGAAGGCACCTGCGCGGCGCGGGAGGCGACCACCTCTGAGCAGGCCGATATGCCGGCAACCGGGGTCAGCCATGACGACGCGATCACCTATGCCAGGTGGCTGTCGGACAAGACGGGCTCATTCTGGCGCCTGCCGAGCGATCGTGAGCTGGCCTTCGCGGCCGCTGAAGACTTCCCGGATGATGCCTTGGGCGTCGATGCCGACAGCGGCAATCCGGCGCTTCGCTGGCTCGCCGACTACGAGCGCGAGGTCGCCCGCAAGCGCTCGCGCGATCCCGATCCGCTGCCCTTCGGTAGCTTCGGCGAAAACCGGCACGGCCTCGCCGATTTCGCCGGCAATGTCTGGGAATGGACATCGACCTGCAATCGTCGTGTGGACCTGTTGACATTAGGTGCCGCGCAAACGGAGGAAAGCTGCGGCGTCTATATCGCAGCCGGCAAACATCGCGCGCCCCTCAGTTCCTTCATCCGCGACCCCAAGGGCGGCGGCTGTGCGGTCGGGGTTCCGCCGGATCATCTCGGCTTCCGTCTCGTCAAGGACACCCGCTGGTACGCGCCCTTGCTCTTTGCTCTTCACGCGCGTTGATGTAGCGTGCCCCCGCTTCGTGCAGCCCGGTGCTGGCGCGAAGCGGCCGGTTTTGACTTCGGCCAATGCGACAGACGCCTGGGCGAAGGAAAGCTCTTTTGAAACTCGACCGGACGATCATCAAATCGCTGCCTCTGTTCGATCGCATGACGGACGACGAACTCGACCGGCTGCTCGTGCCCGCCCAGTCCCGCCGCGTCGCCATTGGCGAGACGGTCTTTGAACAGGGCGAGCCGGCGCAGAACTTTTTCCTGCTTCTTCATGGTCGGCTGAAAGTGACGCAGGTGACGTCGGACGGTCAGCAGATCATCGTGCGCATGGTGCATCCCGGCGATCTCTTCGGCTTTGCCAAGGCACTCCAGCGCGCCGATTATCCAGGCACGGCCATCGCCGCCGTCGACAGCGTCACGCTGTGCTGGCCGACGGACCTCTGGCCCAACTTCGTCGAGCACAATCCGCGCCTGGCCGTCAGCGCCATGGAAACGATCGGTCAGCGGCTGGAAGAGGCGCATGTGCGTATTCGCGAAATGTCGACCCAGGAAGTCGAGCGGCGCGTCGCCCATACGGTTGTTCGTCTGGCAAAGAAGGCCGGGCGTGTGGAGCCTGCAGGTCTGCGGATCGATTTTCCCATCTCCCGGCAGGACATCGCCGAAATGACCGGAACCACCCTGCACACGGTGTCGCGCATTTTCAGCGCCTGGGAAGGCAAAGGCCTGATTGAAGGCGGGCGGCAGAAGCTGCTGGTTCGAGACCTAGTTGCGCTCGAACATCTGGCAACCGCCGTGGTGGAGCGCAGGGGATGACGGCGGGACAATCATCTTCCGTCCGCCTAATTGATTTTGCGCAAAGAAGCCGTGTGCTGCTCGGCCTATGTCTCTGTCAACGGAACGCTGACGTTCCCGCTTCAAGGAGATAGACAATGACACGCCACTTCCCGAAGATCGCCATTCTGGCCGCCCTCGCACTCGCCATTCCCGGCCTTGCCGCCGCTGCCGATTTCGAGGTCAAGCTGCTCAACAAGGGCACGGAAGGCGCCATGGTCTTCGAACCGGCTGGCCTGAAGATCGCACCCGGCGATACCGTCACCTTCACCCCGACCGACAAGGGCCACAATGCGGAATCCATCAAGGGCATGATCCCGGAGGGCGCTGCTGAGTTCAAGGGCAAGATGAGTGAGCAGATCAAGGTGACCTTCGATGTGCCCGGCCTCTACGGCGTCAAATGCGCCCCCCATGTCGGCATGGGCATGGTCGCCGCCATCCTCGTCGGCGACGCACCCGCTGCCAATCTTGACGCCTTCAACGCGGTGAAGCTGCCGAAGAAGGCGCGTGAGCGCATCGACGCCGCCGTCGCTGCAGCAAAGTGATCAAGGCAGCTTAAGCACTGTCTTCGAGCGTGACGAGAGCCGCAGGGGTTAAAAGACCTCTGCGGCTTTTGCGTTCCAGGTGGTCTCACGTTTGATCCGCCTGTCGCTGGGTTGCCTTCCCCTTTCAGTCCTCGGACATCGTTGGCTGCCGTCCAGCGATGTGATTGTTGAGCGAGACGATGATCATCTGTAAGCAGCAAGGAGGTTGGGACAGGGCAGACCTGCCTCGACGATCGACGAAGCGGCCTTCAGCGACGCGCATGATAAGGAACGGACCTATGCCCTATCTCATCGTTTTCCTTGGAGCTGGACTTGGCGGCGCCGCGCGCCATGCGGTCAACACGACCGCGGCCCGAATGCTGGGTTATGGCTTTCCCTTCGGAACGCTGACTGTGAACGTCATTGGCTCCATTATCATGGGCCTCCTGACCCAGATCTTCGTGATGCGTACTGGACTGCCGCAGGAATTGCGCCTGTTTCTGACCACAGGCGTGCTCGGCGGCTTCACCACCTTTTCCACCTTCTCGCTCGACGCCGTCACGCTCTGGGAGCGCGGTCAATGGAACCTCGCGGCCGGCTATGTCGCCGTCTCCGTGATCTTGTCCTTGGCTGGGCTTTTCCTCGGCCTTTCGCTCCTTCGCCTCACCGGCCAGGGGAGCTGATCGCGAAGATCCTCCGCGCAAGCGAAAGCCAGCCACCCTAGGAAGATTGCGGTGTCTGGGGCAAAGCTACGCTCTTGCACACCCGTGCACTATGATTCCGGTTTGGCGCCTGCGACGTGACCCGTCCTGTGCTTCGATACAGGGCGGGCTCCGTTGCAGACGCTTCAGCCGAGAAGCGTGTCACGCCGCAACAGCCGACCCGGAGGCATCGCCACGCGCCCTGTATTTGATCAGATCCTCGATCGAGATCAGCGGCAGATCGTGCTCCTTGCAGAAGGCGATGAGGTCGGGCAGTCGCGCCATCGTGCCGTCGTCGTTTGCCACTTCGCAGATCACGCCGGAGGGTTTCGCACCGATCAGGCGGGCAAGATCTACGGCAGCTTCGGTATGTCCCGGGCGCCCCAGCACGCCGGCCGGATGGGCGCGCAACGGAAAGATATGGCCCGGCCGTGCGAAATCGTCAGGGGCGGTCGCTTCGTCCATCAGGGCCCTGACGGTAGCAGCCCGATCTGCCGCCGAAATTCCTGTCGTCGTTCCGTGAATGTAGTCGACAGACACGGTGAAGGCCGTCTTCAGATATTCCGTGTTGTTGGGCACCATGAGCGGGATGCCGAGCGTATCGAGCCGCTCCCCCTCCATCGCGATGCAGACTAGCCCGCGGGCATGTTTCATCATGAATGCGATGGTTGCAGGCGTCACATGATCGGAGGCAACGATGATGTCGCCCTCGTTTTCCCTGTTTTCATCGTCCACGACCACGACCATGCCACCCCGTGACAAGGCTTCCAGTGCAGTTTCAATTGTCGAAAGTGTCATTCCATTGCCTTTCAAGGGTTACCGCAGCAGCGGCCAAACCGCGACCTCTCGGCCGCCATCCAATCCCTTGGGCGAACACAGCACACACGCCTCCCCAAGGCGGGGAGCCGCACAGCCGATGCTCTCTTTCATCCGGACTCTAACCGTCGGCTCCGGCATCGCACCGGATCTGCTGCCTTTCACCGAAGTGAAAGCGCTCGCGGGCTCCCGGCAAAGCCGGATACCGCCGGTGGGGAATTTCGCCCCGCCCTGAGAACATCAATAAGGTAGGGGAGAAGCGATCGGCTTTTCAAGCGCAAAGTGAGCAAATGCAGCAAAATTCGGATCGGTGTCGCGAAAGCGCAGGGAAGGGGCGCGCAGGCAATAGGAACCGAAGCGCGCGTCCCAACCCAGGCTCATTGAGGCGGAGAAGTTTGACGGTGATGGATCTGGCGTGAAAATTGCTTCAATCCCCAGGCAATCAGCTGGAGATTTCATTGTCGGTTCACCAACCCACCTATGATCAAGGTTATTCGGAACGGTCGAGCCCAAGCATCAGGGCAGTCTCGCTGCCGACCGCCGGTCCTGTGGTGTAACCATGGGCAAGACCTCCACTGACCTGACGATCCTCGTCGTTGATGAAAATGCCATTCGTGCCTCGATCATCGAGGAAGGTCTGAACGAGGCCGGCCATCTCAATGTCCGGGTTATCCATGAAATGCAGGGTGTGGCGCGGCTGATAGAGACCATGGATCCCGACGTCATCATCATCGATATCGAGAACCCCAATCGTGACATGATGGAGCACATGTTCCAGCTCACGCGGATGATTTCGCGCCCGATAGCCATGTTCGTCGACAGATCCGACACAGCCGCCATCGAGGCTGCTGTGGATGCGGGGGTGTCGGCCTATGTCGTCGATGGCTTGAAGAAGGAGCGCATCAAGCCGATCCTCGACATGGCAGTGAGCCGCTTCAACGCCTTCAGCCGGCTGCAGCGCGAACTGTTGGAGGCACGCAATGCGCTTGAGGAACGCAAGGTCATCGAGCGTGCCAAGGGCATATTGATGAAGATGCGCGGCTTGAGCGAGGAGCAGGCGTTTGCCCTGCTTCGCCAGACCGCCATGAACGAGAAAAAGAAGCTGGCCGACATCGCTCAAAGCGTCGTCACGGCTGCAGGACTGCTGCTGTGAGAGCGGCATCGATCGGAGAATGCAGGTGATTGACATGGTGTCCACGCAATCGGGTGACAATGCCGTCCACACGCCCGCGCGTGTGCGGGGCAGGGAACAGCGGACGCTGCGGGCGGGCTACATCCCGCTCATGGATGCCTCGATCCTCATCGTTGCAGCCGAACTCGGCTTTGCTGAAACCGAGGGGCTGCGTCTCGACCTGGTGCGCGATGTCACCTGGGCCAATGTGCGGGACCGCCTCGCATTCCGTCAGTTCGATATAGCGCACATGCTCTCCCCGATGCCGGTTGCCTCCATGCTCGGGCTGGGCTCGAACCCTTCTCCAACCATAGCACCCTTCTCGCTCGGCCGCGGTGGCAATGCCATCACGCTCTCGGCGCGCATCTTTGAGCGCATGAAGTCACTGACCGGCCTCAGCGATGAGGCCGACGCACTTGCCAATGCGCAGGCACTGGCTGCCCTTCTCGCCGACATGCGCGCGCGCGGCGAGACAGTGCCCACCCTCGGCATGACCTATCCCTTCTCGTCACACAATTACGAGTTCCGCTACTGGCTTGCCGCCGGCGGCATTGATCCGGACCGCGACGTCAAGCTCGTCGTGGTTCCGCCGCCGCTGACATCCGATGCCTTGGCGGCCGGCGCAATCGACGGCTTTTGCGTCGGTGCGCCCTGGAATATGATCGCCTCCGAGCGCGGAACAGGCCGCATCGTCGCCGCCAAGCAGGATATCTGGCCGCTCGCGCCGGAGAAGGTTCTCGGTATGCGTCCCGACTGGGCCGAAGCCAATGCCGATACGGTGTCGCGCCTCTTAGTCGCGCTCGATCGGGCAGCCCGCTGGTGCGACGATCCCAGCCATCACAATGAACTTGCCCAGATCCTGAGCGCGCCCGACTACATCTCCGCGCCAACGGACATAATCCGACGCGTGCTGAGCGGAGAATTCAGTCTGGATGCCCAGGGCACGAAGCGGATCGTCCCTGATTATTTCCTCTTCCATCGCGGGGCGGCCAACCATCCACGGCCAGATCAGGCAAGCTGGATCTACAGCCAGATGATCCGCTGGGGGCAGGTCGGTTTCAGTGCAGACGGCATGGCGGGGGCCAGAAGTGCATTCCGCCCTGACCTGTACCGGACCGCGCTCGGTGTGGATGCGGCCATACCGGATGACACAAGCGAAAAGGGACTGGCGGGCTATGCCGGGTTCATGGATGGTGCGCTTTTCGACCCCGATGATGTGGCGGCCTATGTCGCCCGTTTTCCGGTCAGATCGGTTGCGGCAAGCACCGGCTCGACCGAAACCTGATCCGCTGCGATGCACAAAGCTGAGGCATTTGCACCGACCAGCAGGTCGGTGAACGTGCAATTTCTCAAATGAACCCATAGGTGGAATTGACGCAGCTCTCGGGAAGAACGCTTGAATTCCGTGAGTTTAACCCGGGCCAGATCAAACTGGCACGCTCCTTGCTTTGCTGTTTACGTCCACGGTCAACGGCGATCGCAGGACGGATGAGCGCCGCATCTGGCGCAGATAACCATCAGACAATGACGTCGCAGGCTTCTTGCTGTCCGGCTCCTCCCGCCAGGACCTCGCAGGAAAGCACGCGGCGTTTTTTCGTTTTTCCGGATCTCCGTCATCAGACACAGAGGGGCACAAGCTATGACCAAGACCAAGGCAACGAGCATCACCCGCCGCCAGATTCTTAAACTCGGTTCTGCCGCCGCACTCGCAAGTGCTGCGCGGTTGGCGTTTCCATCCGGCGCATTCGCCGCAACCGCTGGGCCTGAAGTGACGGGCGTCAAGCTCGGCTTCATCGCACTCACCGATGCCGCACCGCTGATCATCGCCAAGGAAAAGGGCCTCTTCGAAAAACATGGGCTTCCCGATGTCGAAGTGCTGAAGCAGGCGTCCTGGGGCGCCACCCGTGACAACCTTGTCCTCGGTGGCGAAGCGAACGGCATCGACGGCGCCCATATCCTGACCCCGATGCCCTATCTGATGGAAACCGGCAAGGTCACGCAGAACAATGTGCCGGTGCCGATGTCGATCATCGCCCGCCTCAATCTCGACAGCCAGGGCATTTCGGTTGCCAAGGAATATGCCGAAACCGGCGTGCAGCTGGATGCCTCCAGACTGAAGGAAGCCTTTGCCGCCAAGAAGGCAGCCGGCGGCGAGATCAAGGTGGCCATGACCTTCCCCGGCGGCACCCACGACCTGTGGATCCGCTACTGGCTGGCCGCCGGCGGCATCGATCCGGACAAGGATGTCTCCACCATTGTCGTGCCGCCGCCGCAGATGGTCGCCAATATGAAGGTTGGCAACATGGACGCCTTCTGTGTCGGCGAACCCTGGAACGAACAGCTGGTCAACCAGGGCATCGGCTTCACCGCCTGCACCACCGGGGAGCTCTGGAAGGGCCATCCGGAAAAGGCGCTCGGCCTGCGCACCGAATGGATCGAGAAGAACCCCAACGCCGCAAAAGCCCTGATGATGGCCGTCATGGAAGCCCAGATCTGGGCCGACAGCATGGACAACAAGGAAGAGATGTCCGCGATCCTCGGCAAGCGCCAGTGGTTCAACGTGCCGCCGAAGGATGTCGCCGGTCGTCTGAAGGGCACGATCAACTACGGCAATGGCCGTCTCGTTGAAAACACCGGCCTTGAGATGAAGTTCTGGAAGGACCACGCCTCCTATCCCTTCAAGAGCCATGACGCCTGGTTCCTCACTGAGAATGTCCGCTGGGGCAAATTCGCACCCGACACCGACATCAAGGCTCTGGTCGACAAGGTCAACCGCGAGGACATCTGGCGCGCCGCAGCCGCCGACCTCGGCATCGCCGCCGCTGATATTCCGGCCTCAAGCTCGCGGGGTCCTGAGACCTTCTTCGACGGCAAGGTCTTCGATCCCGAAAACCCGAAGGCCTATCTCGACAGCCTGTCGATCAAGGCCGGGGCTTAGTTTGCCTGCCCCTCATCCCCCTGCCGGGACCTTCTCCCCGCTAGCGGGGAGAAGAGGGCAAGCGGCAAGGCCGGCGCTTTGTCTCCCTCTCCCTGCTTGCGGGGAGAGGGTGGCGGCAGCCGGGTGAGGGGCAAGCCCCCGGATGCCAACTGAACAGCAATTGTTGAAGAGGACCACACCATGACCGCAACAGCCCTCAAGGTCGGTTCACCGGCTCAAGCGATGGCGCAGGCGTCATCAGACAAAAGCGCGACCGTCGTCGTGATGGCACAGCGCCCAACCCGCAAGCTGAACCTTCAGAGGGCATTGACAGCCGTCTGTCGCAACGTCCTGCCGCCGCTGGTGGTGCTTATCGCGCTCCTCGCCGTCTGGCAGGTGGCTTGTTCGCATCCGGGCGCCACTCTGCCGCCGCCGTCACAGGTCTGGACGGACAGCTATGACCTGATTGCCTTCCCTTTCTTCGATTATGGCTCTCAGGACATCGGCCTCGCCTGGCGCGTGCTGATCTCGTTGCAGCGGGTGGCTATCGGCTTTGGCCTGGCAGCCATCGTCGGCGTCTTTCTCGGTGCGGTCGTCGGCCAGTCGGTCTGGGCCATGCGCGGTCTCGACCCGATCTTCCAGATCCTGCGTACCGTGCCGCCGCTGGCCTGGTTGCCGCTGTCGCTAGCCGCCTTCCAGAACTCCAATCCCTCGGCGATCTTCGTCATCTTCATCACCTCGATCTGGCCTGTGATCATCAACACCGCCGTCGGCGTGCGCAACATTCCAGATGATTATCGCAACATCGCCCGCGTGCTGCGCCTCAATCTGCTGGAATTTTTCATCCGCATCATGGTGCCGGCGGCTGCCCCCTACATCTTCACCGGCCTTCGCATCGGGGTCGGGCTGTCGTGGCTCGCCATCGTCGCCGCTGAAATGCTCACCGGCGGCGTCGGCATCGGCTTCTTCATCTGGGACGCGTGGAATTCCTCCCGTCTCTCCGACATCATCGTGGCGCTCGCCTATATCGGCGTGACCGGCTTTGTCCTCGACAAGCTCGTCGCGCTCCTCGGCAACGTCATCACCCGCGGCACCGCGAAGAACTGAGGAGAGCGACATGAACGCCTATCTCAAGATCGACCATATCGACAAAAGCTTCGAACGTTCCGGCGCCCGCACGGAAGTTCTCAAAGACGTGACGCTCACCATCGACAAAGGTGAATTTGTCTCGATCATCGGCCATTCCGGCTGTGGCAAGTCCACCCTGCTCAACCTGATCGCAGGGCTGACCCGGGTCTCCGCCGGAGCGGTTCTTCTGGAGAATGTCGAGGTCAACGAACCAGGGCCCGAACGTGCCGTCGTCTTCCAGAACCACTCGCTTCTGCCGTGGCTGACCGTCTACGAAAACGTCAATCTTGCCGTTTCAAAGGTCTTTGCGGGAAAGAAGACGAAGGCCGAAAAGCATCACTGGGTTATGCGCAATCTGGATCTCGTCCAGATGGGCCACGCCAAGGACAAGCGCCCCTCGGAGATCTCCGGCGGCATGAAGCAGCGTGTCGGCATCGCCCGGGCGCTCGCCATGGAGCCGAAGATCCTGCTGCTCGACGAGCCGTTCGGGGCATTGGACGCGCTCACTCGCGCCCATCTGCAGGATGCCGTGATGGAGATCCATTCCCGCCTCGGCAACACGATGATCATGATCACGCATGATGTCGACGAAGCGGTGCTCTTGTCCGATCGCATCGTCATGATGACCAACGGCCCGGCCGCCAGGATCGGCGAAGTCCTCGAAGTGCCGATCCCGCGCCCGCGCGACCGCATCGCGCTCGCCGCCGACCGAACCTACCTCAAATCCCGCGAAGCCGTGTTGAAGTTCCTCTACGAACGCCACCGCTTCGTCGAAGCCGCGGAGTGACATCAATGGCTGAAAAACTCGTCATCATCGGCAATGGCATGGCGCCGGGGCGCATGCTGGAAGAACTGTTCGAAAAGGCCCCCGGCCTCTTCGATGTCACGATCTTCAATGCCGAACCGCGCGTCAATTATGACCGCATCATGCTCTCGCCGGTGCTCTCTGGAGAGAAGGCGTATGAAGATATCGTCATTCACAATGACGACTGGTACGCGGCGCACGGAGTGACCCTCCACAAGGGCGCCAAGGTTAGAGAGATCCACCGGCATGCGAAGACGGTCACCTCGGCGAACGGTATCGTGGCCCCTTACGACAAGCTGGTCATTGCGACAGGATCGCTGCCCTTCATCATTCCGGTTCCGGGCCATCAATTGGCGGGCGTTTTGCCCTATCGCGATCTCGACGACGTTGATGCCATGCTCAAGATCGCCGAAGGCAAGGGCAGGGCGATCGTCATCGGCGCCGGCCTGCTCGGCCTTGAGGCTGCCTATGGCCTGAAACGCCAGGGCATGGATGTCACCGTCATCCATCTGATGCCGACCATCATGGAACGCCAGCTAGACCCGGCCGCCGCCTACCTGCTGGAAAAAGCGCTCACAGAACGAGGCATCGACATTATCACCAAGGCCAACACCAAGCAGATCCTCGGAACCGACAAGGTCGAAGGCATCGAGCTGGAAGACGGTCGCGTTATATCAGGCGACATGGTGATCATGGCCGTCGGCATCCGCCCGGCCTCGCAGCTCGCCAAAGACGCTGGCATCGCCGTCAACCGCGGCATCGTCGTCGACGACGGCATGATGACCTCGGACCCCCATGTCTTTGCGGTTGGCGAATGCGCCGAACATCGCGGCACCTGCTACGGCCTGGTGGCGCCACTTTACGAGGCCGCACGCGTTCTTGCCGATCGGCTGACCGGCGGAAATAGCGAATATCATGGCTCCGTCGTCAATACGAAGCTCAAGGTCACCGGTATCAATCTCTTCTCTGCCGGTGACTTTGCCGAAGCGCCAGACCGGGAGGAAATCGTGCTGCGCGATGCCTCGGCCGGCATCTACAAGCGCCTTGTGCTGAAGGACAACAAGATCCTCGGTGCCGTCCTCTATGGAGAGACGGGAGATGGCTCCTGGTTCTTCGACCTGATGAAGCGCGGAACCGATATCTCTGAAATGCGCGACACCCTGATCTTCGGCCAGTCCTACCAGGGGGGCGCCTCGCTGGACCCTATGGCGGCCGTTGCAGCCTTGCCGGATGATGCAGAAATCTGCGGCTGCAACGGCGTCTGCAAGGGCAAGATCACCTCGGCAATCACGGCCAAGGCTCTGACGACGCTGGATGGCGTGCGTGCCCACACCAAGGCCTCGGCCTCCTGCGGTAACTGCACCGGTCTTGTCGAGCAGCTGATGGCGCTCACGCTGGGCGATGCTTACAATCCGGCCGCTGTCACGCCGATGTGTACCTGCACCGAGCTTGGCCATGACGACGTGCGCCGGCTGATCAAGGCGAAGGGTTTGAAAACCATTCCCGCCGTCATGCAGGAACTGGAATGGAAGACCTCCTGCGGCTGCGCCAAATGCCGCCCGGCGCTCAACTACTATCTCGTCTCGGACTGGCCGGACGAATATGCCGACGATTACCAGTCGCGCTACATCAACGAGCGCGTCCATGCCAACATCCAGAAGGACGGGACCTATTCCGTCGTGCCGCGCATGTGGGGTGGGGTGACGAATGCCGCCGAACTTCGTGCCATCGCCGATGTCGTCGACAAGTTCGAAATACCGATGGTGAAGGTCACAGGCGGCCAGCGCATCGACCTGCTCGGCATCGAGAAGGAAGACCTTCCAGCCGTCTGGGCAGATCTAGGCAAGGCCGGCTTTGTGTCAGGCCAGGCTTACGCCAAGGGTCTGCGCACCGTGAAGACCTGCGTCGGCTCCGACTGGTGCCGCTTCGGCACGCAGGATTCGACGGGGCTTGGCATCAAGCTCGAAAAATTCATGTGGGGTTCGTGGACACCGGCAAAGCTGAAGCTCGCCGTCTCCGGCTGTCCGCGCAACTGCGCCGAGGCCACCTGCAAGGATATCGGTGTGATCTGCGTGGATTCCGGCTTCGAGATCCACTTCGCGGGCGCTGCTGGCCTGGATATCAAGGGCACGGATGTGCTCGGCCTCGTCAAAACCGAGGAGGAGGCTTTGGAGCACATCGTGGCACTCACCCAGATGTATCGCGAGCAGGGCCGCTATCTTGAGCGCATCTACAAATGGGCAAAACGCATCGGCCATGACGAGATCCGTCGCCAGATCATGGACGATCACGACAAGCGTCGTGCTTATTTCGACCGCTTCGTCTTCTCCCAGAAGTTCGCGCAGGTCGATCCGTGGTCGGAGCGGGTGTCGGGCAAGGACAAACACGAGTTCAAGCCGATGGCGACCGTCGGCTTCCCTCAGGCAGCGGAGTGAGATCATGGATGACAACTGGATCGCCATCGGACACATCGACGACATCCCGCTTCGCGGCGCGCGCTGCGTGAAGACGCCGGATGGCAAGATCGCCGTTTTCCGCACGGCTGAAAGCGAGGTCTTCGCCATCGAGGACCAGTGCCCGCACAAGGGCGGCCCGCTCAGCCAGGGCATCGTCCACGGCAAAGCCGTGACCTGCCCGCTGCACAATTTCGTCATTTCCCTGGAAAGCGGGCAGGCGCTCGGTGCCGACGAGGGCGAGGTGCGAACCATTCCCGTGCGCAACATCGACGGCCACGTGTCGATTGCGCTGCGCGCGGCAGCCCTGGTGGCGGCGGAGTGAGGAGGATGCGCATGGCGGTTGGCATACCCTCCTCTGTCCTGCCGGACATCTCCCCCTCAAGGGTGGAGATTGGATGGCGCGCGCTCCCCGCTTCCTCGCATGCGTCCTTGGCGTCGGCCTTCATGACTGGGCGAGACGGCCGCTCCGGGTCATTCTCCCCCCTTGAGGGAGAGATGTCAGCGAAGCTGACAGAGGGGGATGCCACCTCCCGGATCGGAAGACACGATGCTCACTGAAACCAAGACGACCTGCCCCTATTGCGGCGTCGGCTGCGGCGTGATCGCCACGGTCGATGTCACGGGCAAAGTCAGCGTGCGGGGTGATCCGGACCATCCGGCTAACTACGGCAGGCTCTGCTCCAAAGGCTCGGCCCTTGCTGAGACGATCGGCCTTGATGGCAGAGCGCTATACCCGGAAATCTTGGGCGAGCGCGCGAGCTGGGATGCTTCGCTCGACATGGTGGCGCGCACTTTCACGCAGACCATTGCCGCACACGGTCCCGACTCCGTTGCCTTCTACGTCTCCGGTCAGCTTCTGACAGAGGACTATTACGTCGCCAACAAGCTGATGAAGGGTTTCATCGGCTCGGCCAATATCGACACCAATTCCCGCCTCTGCATGGCGTCCTCGGTTGCCGGTCATCGCCGTGCCTTCGGCGCCGATACCGTGCCCGCCTGCTATGAGGATCTGGAGCTTGCCGATCTCGTCGTGCTGGTCGGTTCCAACATGGCCTGGTGCCATCCGGTCCTCTACCAGCGCCTCTCGGCAGCCAAGGCCCTGCGCCCTGCCATGAAGGTCGTGGTGATCGATCCGCGCCGAACCGCCACCTGCGACATCGCCGATTTGCATCTGGCGGTTCGTGCCGATGGTGACATCGCTTTGTTCAGTGGCCTGCTCGCCCATCTCGCCCAGTCCGGCGCGATCGATGAAAACTATGTCGGCCGGCATACCTCAGGCTTTGCCGCAGCCCTGCTTGCAGCCTCACACGGCCGTCTCGCGGAACTTTCCGAGGCGACCGGCGTCTCCGGCATGCTGATCCGCCAGTTCTTCCGTCTCTTCGCTGAGACGCAGAAGGTCGTCACCTGCTACAGCCAGGGCGTCAACCAGTCGTCCGTCGGCACAGACAAGGTCAATGCCATCCTCAATTGTCACTTGGCAACGGGGCGGATCGGCCGCCCCGGCATGGGGCCTCTGTCGCTCACCGGCCAGCCCAATGCCATGGGTGGGCGAGAGGTCGGCGGTCTTGCCAATATGCTCGCGGCCCATATGGCGATCGAAAATCCGGTGCAACGTGATCGGGTGCAACGGTTTTGGAAGGGCCCGGTGATGGCGGACAAGCCCGGCCTGAAGGCGGTGGACATGTTCAAGGCGGTGGCCGACGGACGCATCAAGGCAATCTGGATTGCGTCCACCAATCCGGTCGTCTCCATGCCGGATGCCGATGCGGTCAAGGCAGCACTTGCAGCCTGTCCCTTCGTGGTCGTTTCGGACATACAGAAGGACACCGATACCGCCCGTCTTGCCCATGTCCTGCTACCCGCGACCGGATGGGGCGAAAAATCCGGTACCGTCACCAATTCAGAACGGCGCATCTCCCGCCAGAGACCTTTCTTGTCCGTCCCGGGCGAAGCGCGCGCCGATTGGTGGCAGTTTGCGGAGGTGGCCAAGCGCATGGGATTCCGTTCCCCTTTCGACTATTCCGGCCCCGCAGCCATCTATGCCGAACATGCGGCTCTTTCCGCTTTCGAAAACGACGGCGAACGCGATTTCGATATCGGCGCCCATGCCGGGATCGGAGACCAGGTCTATGACGACCTTCTCCCGTTCCAGTGGCCTCTTTCTCACACCGGAGCATCGCAGGCCCGCTTCTTCGCCGAGGGGGGCTTCTTCACCGCTGATCGCAAGGCACGCCTCGTGCCGGTCGCGACACCGGTTATGCAAATACCGGATCCGAAATTTTCCTTCACCCTGAACACTGGCCGTATCCGCGACCACTGGCACACGATGACGCGCACGGGAAAGAGTGCGCGGCTATCCGCGCATATCGCCGAGCCCTTCTGCGAGATCCACCCGTCGGATGCGGACAAGGCCGGTATTGGCGATGCCGATCTGGTGCGCATCGATGCTGAAAACGACCGGTCGATCATCGTGCGCGCGCTTTTGACCGAACGGCAGATGCGTGGCGCGCTCTTCGTTCCCATGCACTGGACGGGGGAGACGGCGCCGAGCGCCCGCGTCGATACCCTTGTCAGCTCTCTCGCCGATCCGCTCTCAGGCCAGCCGGCCCTGAAGATGGCGCGTGTTGGGGTCTCCCGCTACGTGCCTCAGATGCATGGCTTCCTGATCACAGTAACGCGCCCTCTGGATCTGCCATTCGCCTATTGGGCGATTGCACGAACAGAGGGAGGCTACCGGCTGGAATTTGCAGGCTCCCCACCTGCCGATGGCTGGGAACCATGGTTGCAGCATAGCCTGCAGCTTGGGGAAGACGAGCAGTTCTCTGGCTATGTCGATCGAAAGACGGGTGATTATCGCCTGCTCGCTTTCGATGGCGATCAGCTTCTGGCAGCCCTATTCGTCTCGCCACAGCCCGTCTCGGTATCGCGGCAATGGGCGGCGGATCAACTGAAGCAAAGCCATGCCGACCGGCAGGCGCGCTCCAGGCTTTTCGCCGGTCGCCCGGCTGCCGGCGCGTCTGACAAGGGTGCCATCGTCTGCTCCTGCTTCTCCATCGGTATCAATGAGATCAGTGCTGCTGCCCATCGTGGCTGCCGCTCGATCGAGGCTATTGGCGCTGCTTTAAATGCCGGAACAAATTGCGGCTCCTGCCGCCCCGAAATCAGGAGGATCCTGGATGCGAACCAAGCCCTTGCCGCGGAGTGATGCCCAAGAACGCATCGCCCCGCTCGCCAAGCTTCCGCTGTTCTGGAACCTTGCCGGCAAGCGAGCGGTCCTCGCAGGAGGATCGGATGGCGCCGCCTGGAAGGCGGAGCTTCTCCAGGCCTCAGGTGCCGAGGTCGAACTCTATTGCGAAACCGATCATCTCGGTGAGACCATGAAGGCGCTCGTCGAGCGCACGTCGATGATCCACCATGCACATCCCTGGCATTGTGGCATCTTTAGAGGCGCATCGCTGGCCCTTGCCGACTGTGAAACCGATGACGAGGCGCGCGCCTTCTTTTGCGCGGCGCGTGCGGCGGGCGTGCCCGTCAATGTGATCGACAAGCCTGCTTACTGTCAGTTCCAGTTCGGCTCGATCGTTAATCGCTCACCGGTCATCGTCTCAATCTCCACTGATGGTGCCGCCCCGATCCTCGCCCAGGCCATCCGCCAGCGCATCGAAACACTCCTGCCACCATCCTTGAAGCAATGGGCGATCCTTGCGCAGTCGCTGAGGGAGGCCGTCAATCGCCGCCTCTCGCCGGGGACGGCACGGCGGCTCTTCTGGGAGCGGTTCGTATCCCGCAGCCTCTCGACGAACCAGCCGCCGACCGAAGAGACAGCGGACGCCTTGCTGGCGACGACAGAGGAGATTGCATCCGCGCCCCAATCGGGATCGGTGACATTGGTCGGAGCAGGGCCGGGGGATGCCGAGCTTCTGACACTGAAAGCCATGCGGGCGCTGCAGGCCGCCGATGTCATTCTCTTCGACGATCTTGTCTCACCGGACGTGCTGGAACTGGCGAGGCGCGAAGCGAAACGCTTCCTCGTCGGCAAGAGAGGTGGCCGGGAGAGCTGCCGCCAGGATGATATCAACGACATGATGGTCAATTTCGCCAAGGCCGGCAAACGTGTCGTGCGGCTGAAATCCGGTGATCCGATGATCTTCGGGCGCGCCGGCGAAGAAATCGCCCGGTTGGAAAGCGAGGGCATCCCCGTCGATGTTGTGCCGGGCATCACCGCCGCTTCCGCCATGGCAGCTTCGCTCAAGACATCGCTGACCAATCGCGACCACGCTCAACAGGTCAGCTTCGTCACCGCCCATTCCCGCCACCACGAACTGCCGCGAACCGTCGACTGGGCCTCGCTCGCCGCAACCAACCAAACCTCGATCTTCTACATGGGCGGACGCATGGCCGGGCAGATCGAGCAGCGCCTGCGGCAGCACGGCATGAAAGGCGATATGCCGGTGGTCGTGGTCTCCGCCGTCAGCCGGCCGCAAGAGCGCCACTGGTCCGGTCCGCTCAAGAGCCTCGCTGCAGCGATGGAGACCATAGGCGTTGACGAGCCGGTCTTGATCGGCGTGGGTGAGGTGTTTGGTGGCATGACAGAGAGCTGGATCAATTCCACGGAAGTCAACGATCTGCAGCGCCACATGACGATTGCGGCACCCCGATTGTCAAACCGGCTTTGATATCGGCAACTTCGCCCGAGCAACCGCCTCACGCCATCGTGCGAGTAGGTTGGCGCGTGAAGTTGGGGACAGAGTGCCGGGGGTGAAGCGCCTGGCGTGCGCCGGCTCGGGCGCTGTTATCCCCATCGCGCCAAAGGCCATAGCCGCAGCACCGAGCGCGCCCACTTCCGGCTGGTCGCCGCGCAACACGGGCCGATCCAGCAGATCCGCCTGCAATTGCATGAGAAATTCATTCGTCGAGGCACCGCCGTCTGCCATCAGCCCGGAGAGAGAAAGCCCGCTGTCCTGTTGCATCGCTTCGAAGACATCGGTGATCTGGAGCGCCACGGCTTCCATGGTTGCCCGGGCGATATGAGCCGGCGTCGTTGCATGGGTCATGCCTGAAATCGTGCCGGTGGCGTCATCCGTCCAGTGTGGCGCACCCAAACCGGCCAGTGCCGGTACGAAGACCACCTTGCCGCTGTCGGGAACCGATTGTGCCAGATCGGATAGTGCAGTCGGTCCACTAAGCCCGAGCAAAGTCGCGACGAATGCGATCGCTTGTGCGGAAACGGTAATATTGCCCTCAAGGGCATAGGCGACGCCACTGTCATCGGACCAGGCGATCGTGCTGGAGAGGCCATGATCCGACAATAGGCGCCTTTCCGTCAGGGTCATCAGCGAGGACCCTGTCCCGTAGGTCGCCTTGACCAGCCCTGAGGTGCGGACACCATGGCCATATAGGGCGGCGTGGCTGTCACCCATCATTGAAAGGATGGGTGTGCCTGCTGGCAATGCTGTCGTTGCTGGCGCCGTTTCACCAAAGCGACTGTTGGAGGCTCGGGCTTGCGGAAGTGCAGAGAGAGGCACATTGAAGAGGCTGCAGAGTTCCGGGCTCCACGCGAGCCTAGCCGTGTCGAAGAGCATGGTGCGCGAGGCGTTGGAATGGTCAGTCGCGAAAACGGCCCCTGCCGTCATCTTGAACAACAGCCAGCTGTCGACCGTGCCGGCGCGCAGCCGTCCCTGGGCGGCCAGATCTGGCGCACCTGCGATATTCTCCATCACCCAGCCGAGTTTGGACGCCGGGAACAGGGCGTTGATCGACAACCCAGTCAGTTCGGCAACTGCCCCGTTGTGTCCTTGGTCGATCAGCCTCTGACAGGCTGCAGCGCTCCTGCGGCACTGCCACAAAATCGCAGGCGCCAGGGGCTCGCCCGTCTCCGCATCCCAAACAACGAGGGTTTCTCGCTGATTGCTGATGGCAATCCCAGTGATCGGGCCGTGGTCGCCCGCAACAATGTCGGCAATGACCGCCTGCACGCTCTGCCAGATCGCATCTGCCGATTGCTCGGCCCAGCCCGGATGTGGATAGTGGGATGTAAGGGGCACTGAGGCCTTGGAGACGACCATGCCCGAAGCGTCGACCAGAACGGCCTTCGTGTTGGTCGTGCCCTGATCGATGGCAATGATGAATGGCTGTTGTCCGACCATCGAGATCACCGCTTGCGCGCCAATGCCCGACGCGCCGCAGCGGTAATCCCGTGCGCGGTTATGCCGTAATGTTCGAAGAGGAATTCCACCGAGCCGGTGACGACGAAGCCGGGAAAGCCGACCCGCTCCACCGGAACAGGGTGATGTCCGGCTGTGTATTCCGCGACCGCTCCTCCCAGTCCGCCACGAATATTGGCTTCTTCCACCGTCACGATCGCACCGGTTTCTCCAGCAGCTGCCGCGAGCGCTTTCTCGTCGAGTGGATTAATGGTCGCCATGTTGAGCACGCGGGCGGAGATGCCTTCGCTCCGGAGCTGTTCTGCGGCGAGGACTGCGAGATGCACGGTCGTACCGCAGCCAATTAAGGTGACGTCGCTGCCGGAACGGATCACTTCAGCCTTCCCCGGACGGAATGCACGGTCCTTGACCGCGAGGTCTGGCACGGGCATTCGGCTCAGGCGCAGATAGACAGGACCGTCATGCGCGGCTGCCCATCTGACCGCCTGTTCGGTTTCCCAGGCGTCTGCGGGAACGATGACGGTGATGGCATCCAGCGGGCGAAGCCAGGCGAAATCTTCGATCGAATGGTGCGTCGGCCCGAGTTCGCCATAAGCCACTCCCGACGATTGCCCGACCAGTTTCACATTGAAACGCGCATAGGCGATATCGGCCTTGATTTGCTCCAAGGCACGGCCGGTGAGAAAGCATGAGGCTGCGGAGACGAAGGGGATCTTGCCGCCATTGGCAAGGCCCGCACCCACGCCGACCATGTTTTGCTCGGCGATGCCAACATTGACCAGCCGCTCGGGGAAGGCTTTCTGGAAGCCGCCGAGTTTGGACGAGCCGACAGAATCGTTGACGACGGCGACGATCCGCGGGTCGACGGCTGCGAGATCCTCGATCGTGCGCGCCCAGGCGTCACGGCAATCGCGAAAGCCTTCCTGTTTGGTGGCGGGAGCAGCCATCAGATCAGTTCCTCCAGAGCAATCTTGTACTGTTCGGCATTGGGCACGCCATGGTGCCACGATGCCTTGTTTTCCATGAAGGAGACACCCTTCCCCTTCACGGTGTTGGCGATGACGCAGAGCGGGCGGCCCTTGCCGGTGCGCGGGGTCGCAAGGACGTCGAGGAGGGCTCCGATGTCATGTCCATCGACAATGACAGCCTCCCAACCGAAGGCACGGAATTTTTCGTCGAGGGGATCGAGCCCATTGGTCTCTTCGGTGCCCATGCCCTGCTGCAGGCGGTTGCGGTCAACGATCAGGCTGAGGTTCTCGAGTTTTCGATTACCTGCAGTCATCGCAGCTTCCCAGTTGGACCCTTCCTGCAGTTCACCGTCACCGGTCAAAACAAAGGCCCGATGGGCCTGGCCCGAGATCTGGGCGGCAATGGCGATGCCCAGTGCGACAGGCATGCCGTGCCCGAGAGGACCGGTGTTGGTTTCAACACCCGGCAGGTAGTTCCTGTTGGGGTGGCCGTTCAGCCTGGAGTTCGCCTGCATATAGGTGCTGAGCCAATCCTCCGGGTAATAACCGGCGGCACAGAGCGCGGTGTAAAGCGCCCCGGTCGCATGTCCCTTTGACATGATGAACCGGTCCCTGCTTTCAAGCTCGGGTTTCATCGGGTCGTAGCGCATCACGCCAAAATAGAGTGTGGCGATGATATCGATCGCGGAAAAATCTCCGCCGGGATGCCCGAGCTGGGCGTCGTGGACCATCTTGAAGGCACGGCGGCGCATCCAGAGGGCCCGGTCCTTGATGGTCTGAACGGTGTCGTTCGCAAGCATTCAAAAGCCTTTCAGTCTGGGGCTGGTGCATCGTAGAAGCCGCTCACATGGCGCCGAAAAGAGCCTTCTGGGCAATCCGCAAGGCGGCAATAGCGTCGTGCCGGCTCTGGGCTTCCCTCAGGGCATCGACATCGAGCGCCTCAAGACCTTTTCCAGCGGCCTTCAGGAAGTCGATAGCGTGGTTGGCGGTCGTCACACTGTCCTCGCGGAAGGGGAACTGGTCGAGCTGCCACACGCCTTCCCACTTGTTCTTTCGAAGCACGTAGAAAAATTCGAAGAGCTCGATGGGGTGCAGGCTTCCGGCAACGAGATCATCGTCCCAGCTGCGATAATTGTCGTTCACGTCCATGCCAAACAGGCGCCCGTAGTCGATCGCAAGCTGCGCGCTGTCGGCGGCGGACTCGCCACCCATGATCGCATGGCCGAAATCCAGGAGAATACCAATGTTCGGCAGACCGATCTTCTCGATGCCGAGAAGTGTCCGGGCGACCGAGCCAAAGCTCATGCGGACCCTGGGTTCGCGCGGCTTGTACTCGATAACGAATTTGAGATCAGGGTTTTCACTTGCCAGCTGGCCCACGCCGTCGAGCGAGTGCTTCCAGAGAGTGCCGTAGTCGACCTGGAACGGGTAGTCCCAACCATCCTGCCCCGGCCACAGCTTCACATAGTCAGCGCCGAAGTAGCGAACCTGATCGCAGGCTTCTGTTACCAGCTCATGCGTACGCCTGCGAATGCCGGCATCGGGATTGGTGAAGGAGCCTTTGGAGAATTCGCGCGTGTATATCTCGGGTGTAATGCCGATCACGCCGAGATTGTTGCGATCGAGGGCAGTCTTGATGTCTGCGTTCGAGAAGTCTCCGCCGAAGAAGGGGTAGTTGATGTCGACGACCGACAGGTCGCGCACCTGACCGGCGAGGTCGATCGCGTCGATCACGCTGCGTGGCGTGCCATATCCGTCGGTCGCGTAGCGATCGACATAGGTCGCGAAATGCCAGATTCCGGCGCCATAGCGTTGGGTCGTCATGGATTATTCCTCCCGTCTTGAGCACGTCGCCCACCTGCTAAAACATTTGTATGGTCCGGATCTTGCGCGGTTCCGGGGCCTTTACTGCTCGTGAGCGTCTTTCATATAATGCTGTTTGATTTCGATATCTTCCATAAATCGAAGAGATCGACAAGAGTCTTTCAAATTTTTGCGCAAGATTTGCTGCATCGCAGCGAAAACGGCGTCGATTCGGTCCGAACATTGAGAAAAAGCCTAAATAATCGAAGACGGAACGTCGCAAACAGAAACAGATTGACAGAAATCGAAATCATTCGATAGAAAATGAGGCGGGTCACAAGGAGGTGGCTTGGAGAAAGGGAGGATCTTATGAAAATTTCACGCCGTTTGCTCGTATCCGTTTGCGCATTGACCCTGTCCGGCTTTGTCCCGGGTTTTGCCATGGCTGCCGATACGATCGCGATCATTACGCCGAGCCACGACAATCCGTTCTTTAAGGCGGAGGCCGACGGTGCCGCGGCCAAGGCCAAGGAACTGGGCTACGAGACGATGATCCTGGTCCATGACGACGACGCCAACAAACAAAACGAGCTGTTCGATTCCGCCATCGCGGCAGGTGTTAAGGCGATCATCCTCGACAACGCCGGTGCCGATGCTTCGGTCGCGGCCGTTCAGAAGGCCAAGGACAAGGGCATTCCGTCCTTCCTGATCGACCGCGAAATCACGGCAACGGGTGTGGCTGTCTCGCAGATCGTTTCGAACAACTACCAGGGTGCACAGCTCGGTGCGGAAGAGTTCGTCAAGCTCATGGGCGAAGAAGGCAATTATGCCGAACTCGTCGGCAAGGAATCCGACACCAATGCGGGTATCCGCTCGCAGGGTTACCATGACGTGATCGACCAGTATTCGAACATGAAGTCGGTCGCTCGTCAGACGGCAAACTGGTCGCAGACCGAAGCCTATACGGTGATGGAATCCATTCTGCAGGCGCATCCGGATATCAAGGGTGTCATCTCGGGCAACGACACCATGGCCATGGGCGCTTATGCGGCACTTGAAGCAGCCGGCCGCAAGGATGTCATCGTCGTCGGCTTCGACGGCTCCAATGATGTTCGTGATTCCATCCTGAAGGACGGCATCAAGGGCACCGTTCTGCAGCCGGCCTATCAGCAGGCCCAGCTCGCCGTCGAGCAGGCCGACAAGTTCATCAAGACCGGCGCGACCGGCGTCGAGGAAAAGCAGCTGATGGACTGCATTCTGATCAACAAGGACAACGCGTCAAAGCTCGAGACCTTTGCTCTCAAGCCGTGACGTCCTGCTTGAATGTCACCCGGGGCGTTTGCGCCCCGGGTGACACCTCTGTTGAAGAAAATGGTCGTCTGATGATGAAACCTATCCTGCTCACGACGGGCCTCATGCTCGCGTTAAGCCTTTCGGGCTGCAAGCTCGTGAAAACCGAGGGCGCCGACGAGGCATCCGCCGATCCGATCGCAACGCTCGTGTCGGAGACCTTTGACGCAAAACTCGTGCCGGCGTTGTCGGAAAAAGCGGTCGATCTCGCCGTATTGCGCGATGCTGCCAAGGCCGGGCTCGATCAGGCTGGCGGCAAATATGGCTTGCGCGTTGGTGGTGCGGGTGGCGGCTGGAACTTTCCCGTCAAGGGCAAGGGTAAAGTCATCGCAGAGAACCGCGCTTCGAAGGCGGCTGTTGCCGACATCGATATCGACGGCGATGGCACCTCCGACCTTACCCTTCAGCTCGGCCCGGTCGTGAAGGGGTCAGCGCTGCGGGATGCCACGTCCCTCTATGATTTTTCGGCATTCCGGGACCAGATCGAATATGCGCGGCTCGGACGCGCACTCAACGATCGCGCGGTCTCGACAATTCCCGCCGACGCCCCAATCAGCGGCAAGACCATCGAATTCCTGGGCGCTACCGTGCTTCGCTCGCCAACTGAAAAGCCGCTTGTTACGCCCGTCTCGATCAAGGTCATGCCATGAGCGAGGCGCATCCAATCGGCCTGACGATCCGCTCCGGCTCGAAGCTTTATCCCGGCACGCAGGCGCTGAAGAATGTCGATTTCGATCTCCGCATGGGCGCGGTCAACGTTCTGGTTGGTGAGAACGGGGCAGGCAAGTCGACGCTGATGAAGGTCATCGCGGGCGTGGAGCAACTGAATGGTGGTACCATTACGCTCGACGGCAATCCTGTCGTTTTCGCCGACCGGACCGATGCCGCCCGCCATGGCGTCGGGATCGTCTTTCAGGAACTCAATCTGTTTCCCAATTTGACGGTGGCGGAAAACATCTTCGTCGGCCACGAAAAGACGATAGGCGGTGTGCACATCGACCGGATGGCCCAGCATGCGGTTGCGGCCGCGCTGATGAAGCGTCTGGAGCAAGATATCGATCCCGATATGCCGCTGGGTAACCTGAGGATCGGCCAGCAGCAGATTGTCGAGATCGCCAAGGCGCTCGCCGAAGATGCGCGCATCCTGATCCTCGATGAACCGACGTCTGCGCTGTCTGCTGCCGAGGTCGAGGTGCTGTTTCGCGTGATCGGCGACTTGAAGCGCCAGGGTGTTGGCATCGTCTACATTTCCCACCGGCTCGAGGAGCTGATCCGGATTGGCGATTACATCACCGTGCTTCGCGATGGCGTGATTACCGGCGCGCGATCCATGGAAGGGGTCGATATCCCCTGGATCGTCTCCAACATGATTGGCAGCGCATCCAAGGAGTTTCCCAAGACGGAACACCAATCGCTCGGTGACGAAGTCTTTCGCGTCGAAGAGGTTTCATTGCCGAGACCAGCTGGTGGCTATGTGGTGGATCACGTGTCGCTCTCGGTACGGTCAGGTGAAATTGTGGGGCTTTACGGCCTGATGGGAGCGGGGCGATCCGAACTGCTCGAATGCATCATGGCGCAGCATCCAGGCGCGAGGGGCACGCTGTATATCGGCGGCGAGCGCGTCAAGGAGCGAAGCGTTTCGGGTCGGATCCGCCGTGGCCTCGCCCTGATCCCGGAAGACCGGAAGCGCGATGGCTTGGTGCAGATCATGAGCATCCGCGAAAATCTCACCCTTTCGTCGCTGGGTGATTTTACCAAGGGTTTTCATCTCAGTCTGAGAGCCGAAGCCGCCAAGGCGGTTGAATTCGTCAAGCGCATGGCAATCAAGATCGCCAGCCTCGAACATCCGGTTTCCAGCCTGTCAGGCGGCAACCAGCAGAAGGTCGTGATCGGCAAGGCGCTGATGACCCGTCCGCGCATCCTGTTAATGGATGAGCCGTCCCGCGGCATCGATATCGGCGCCAAGGCCGAGATCTTCCGTACTATGCGCAAGCTGGCGGCAGATGGCCTCGGTATCCTCTTCGTCACCTCGGATCTGGAGGAGGTCCTGGCCCTCTCTGATCGCATCCTCGTCATGGCGAATGGCAGGCTGACCGGCGACTTTCCGGCCGGTGCCGCTGCCGCGGAAGTCATTTCCGCCGCTACGCCCCATCTGAACAAGGTCAAATCCTCATGAGCAGTCCCGTCATTGCCCAAGGCAGCAAGGCCCTCGGCCCGTCGTCGCAAACCTCGATGCTGCTGCTTCTCCTGAAGATGCGCACCTTCGTGGCACTCATTCTGGTGTTTGCCTTTTTCGCAATCGCTGCCCCGAACTTCCTCTCCGGGGCGAATATGTTGATCATCTCCAAGCATGTGGCGCTGAACGCCCTGCTTGCCATCGGCATGACCTTCGTGATCGTTTCCGGGGGCATTGACCTTTCGGTTGGCTCAATCGTCGGCCTGTGTGCCATGGTCGCCGGCTGGTTGGTTCTGTACGGCATCGACCTGCAGATCGGCTGGAGCCTGCAGTTCAATACAATCGAGATATGCCTGATCGTGGCGGTCGTCGGTGTCCTGGTCGGTTTGATCAACGGACTACTGATTACCAAGCTCAATGTGGCGCCCTTCATCGCCACGCTCGGCACGCTCTATGTTGCCCGCGGCGCGGCCCTTCTCTTCTCCGACGGCCGCACATTCCCCAACCTTGCCGGCAATGCGGACTATGGTTCCGACACCTTCAGGCTGATCGGCTCGGGGTCCCTATTCGGGTTTCCGCTCTCCGTCTGGATCATGGTCGTTGTAGCACTTGCCGCGGCCTATCTCGCGACACGGACACCGCTTGGTCGCCACATCTACGCGGTCGGCGGCAACGAGCGGGGTGCAGCACTCTCCGGCGTCAACGTCGATCGCATCAAGCTCTTCGTTTACATGTTCTCCGGCTTCTGTGCCGCCCTTGTCGGTCTCATCATCGCCTCGCAGCTGCAGGCAAGTCATCCGGCGACGGGCGAGACCTTCGAACTCAATGCGATCGCCGCGGCCGTTCTCGGTGGCACCTCAATGTCAGGCGGGCGCGGTCGCATCGGTGGCACGATTGTGGGCGCATTTGTCATCGGCATCCTGGCGGATGGTCTGATCATGATGGGGGTTTCCTCCTTCTGGCAGACCGTCATCAAAGGTCTTGTGATCATCGCTGCTGTCGTGGTCGATCAGGTGCAGCAGAAGCTACAGGCTCGGGTGGTCCTGCAGAGCCCGGCATGATGAGGATTTCAACTGGCGGGCACTTGTTGTAAGGGAGCCGTGGGTTAAGATCGAAACACTGCGCTTTGCTTGCGAAAATCGAGGTTTGTTGAGACATGGACGCGAAGACAGAAAACGATTCTGCCGAATCCATGATCGGCTTGCTGTCCGAGCCAAGGCGTCGGCGGATCCTTGAATGGCTGCAGGAAGAGGGCTCGGCGCGCGTGCGCGAACTTGCGACCGCTTTCCACGTCTCCGAGGCGACCATCCGTCAGGATCTCGAACGTCTGGAAAACGAAGGCTTTATCACCCGCGAGCACGGTGGCGCCTATCTGAATTCTGTAGCGCCCCAGATCGGCACCATGACCCTCCATCATCAGGAGAACATGGACAAGAAGCGCAAGATCGGCGCCTTGGCAGCAAGTCTGGTTAAAGACGGCGAGACTTTGATCCTGGACGCAGGGACGACAACTACCGAAATCGCCATGCGGCTCACGAACCGCCGCAACCTGACCCTCATAACCAACGCCTTGAACATCGCGATCATTCTGGGCGCGGTTCCGACTTTTGCGGTGCATATGCCCGGCGGGCAGTTCAAGTCGCCGACCCTGTCGCTGTCGGGTGACAAGTCGGTCGAATATTTCAGCAACATCTTTGCAGGCAAGTTGTTTCTGGCGACAGCCGGCGTCGATCTGGAGGCCGGGCTGACCTATCCAAGCTTTGCCGATCTTCAGCTGAAGGAAGCCATGATCAAGGCGGCAGCCCATGTGTATCTGGTGGCGGACTCGACCAAGATCGGACGGTCCTCCTTCACCCGCCTCGGATCCCTTGATGTCATCCAGTCACTGATCACCGACGAGGGCATCCCGGATCGCGTTGCGCGGGAGTTCGAGCGTAGAGGGGTGGAGGTTCTGATCACCTCTTGATGTCAGTTGTGACCGTCTTTCAACCGGCTATTCGCGACGCGAACTCCGTCGCTCCCAGTCTCGCCCCGCTGCGACGGTTGGCCGTCCTCGACCGAGGGGAAGCAAAGTTCAACGCACGTGCCCTCCCCGATGCGGGAAGTGATCTTGACCTCACCGCCTGACTGGCGGACGAATCCGTAAACCATGGCAAGGCCCAGACCTGAACCACCTGTCTTCGAACGAGTGGTGAAGTAAGGCTCCATTGCCTGGTCGAGAACCTCAGGGGACATTCCCACACCTTCATCGGTGACGGCGATCATGACCGTTGCTTGCTCTCGTCGAGCCTCCACCCGGATCAGCCCACCATCCGGCATAGCCGCCGATGCGTTGAGGCAGAGGTTGAGGATCGATTGCTCAAGGAGGGCGGGATCGAGGCGGACGGTCGGCAGATCGGCCCGAAGCTCGAGCGCCAGCCGGTTCCGCGACCCGATCGCCATTTCCAGCACATCGGCCATGCCACTCAGCACCGTCGAAACATCGATCGAGGCCGGATGAATCTGCTGCTGACTGCCAATGGACAACATGCTGGAGGCGAGCGCCCGCCCACGTTCGGCAGCCTTGCGAATGCGGCCCAGATGGCGTTTCTGTCGATCCGTGAAGCCAGGTTCGCGCTCCAGCAGACCGAGGCTCCCGGTAATGATACCGATCATGTTGCCGACCTCGTGGCTCACCTGATGGGTCATGCGCATCACCACATCAAGGCGCTGTGCGCGAGCAGCTTCCACCTCCTGCCGATCCATCACCGTCACGTCCCGGGCAAGCAGCACCACGCCTCCGTCCGGCTGGCGAGAGGCAGAAATTTCCACCACCTGATCGTTGGCGAAGCGCTGTCGGTGCACGTGCCGCTCAAGGAGTGTGCCACTTTCGTGCTCCGTCGGCATCAGCAGTGGATCGATTTCGGGCACCGAGCCGACAAACCGGCGCAGCGGCATTTTCCGCGATGATCCCGTCTGCCGCATCAATTCGATGATGCGGCGGTTCATGGTGATCGGCCGACCGGCCGGATCGAAAAGGGCAATGCCTTCGTTCATTGTGCGAAAAGTTGATCGGATCGTACGCGCGGCCGCTTCCGCCGTGCGCCTCAAACGGGACACCCGGTCAACGCTCTCCTTGAAGGCACGAAACGCATCGAGCAGGCGGATCAACTCGGTCTCTGTCCCGGCATAGACCGGGGAACCTACGTTCTCTTCACCGCGTGCCAGTGCATTCATCCCACGCGAGAGATCGCCTATTCCGTGGGACACCCGCATGACCGACCGAATGGAGAGGATTGCCAGAAGGACCACCGCAAATGAGGACAGCAAGATCATCACGAGCAGTTGGCGCAATGCGCTGGACGTCGTCTCAAGATTCCGGTTGAGCGCGCTTGCCACCAGCGCACTTTGTGTTTCCGTCGCGTGCGAAAGGTCACGCGAAACGGTGTGCAGGCGCGAGACAGACGCCCGGATCGTGAACATTTCCAGGAGATAGCGTGTCTGCGCCTCGAAGATCTTGCGATAGGGCTCAAGCTGTTTCGGCGACACCCGTAGATTGGGACCAGGTGCCAGCATGCGGGCCGACGTTTCGGCCACGAAACGTCGTTGAAGCTCCCCCAACTGGAAGAGACTGTCAGACGTCGAGGCAGATTGTGCAATCCCGTTTAGACGCTGCCGCAGGTCCTTATCCTCAATCACGCGAGCGGTGGCGATCTCGCCAAGCGCGACGGCTGCCTCGGCCTTGTGACCCTGAGCAGCGTCGGCATTCGCGGAAAGAGCGAGCGTCTGCGCCTCGATGTTTTGCAGCAGTTCAATGATCCGCCTTGCGCCGGTGCCCTGCATGGCGGCGTTCGGCTGGTCAGGTGCCATCGTCTGGAGCAGGGTTTCCACCTGGACGACCACGGCTCGGCTCTCGCTCGAAACCCGATACGGTGACGTGGCATTCATCAGGAAGGGCGCGCTTGAAACGAGGTCTGAGACCTGTCGTGACACAAGCGATGCCTTGGCGAGGCTGGAAAAGGCCTGCACACTGTAGGCCGACATCTCGCTGCGCGCTCTCTGCAGACCATAGATAGCGACAGTTGAGAGGAGCAGAACAGAGGCGCAGATGAAGGCGATCGCGAAGGGCAATCGAAAGGCGATCGAGGAGACCAAGGCGCGGTTGATCAAGGCAATGATCCGGCGTCGTCTGTGTGCAAAACATAACCTTTGCCACGTCGTGTCTGGATATGCCGGGGTAAATCGGGATTACGCTCGATCTTGCGCCTGAGGCGCAGCACCAGAACATCGACGTTTCGATCGACGAAACGATCGGAATCGGCGCCCATCCGGTCGAGGATCTGAGCGCGGCTCACGGGTGTATTCGGCGTTTCGGCGAGGATTTCCAGCAAGGCGAATTCAGCTGAGGTCAGCGTCCTGGTTGGATCGGCAAGGCAAACGGCGCGGCGCTGCCCGAGATCCACGGCCCATTCCCCGAGCCTCAGCGCCGCCAATGGAGTTGTGCGATCAGCGTCTCTGTCATGACGCAGTTGCGGATGGGTGCGTCGCAGAACCGCCTTGATCCGTGCGGTGAGTTCGATCGGTTCAAACGGCTTTACCACATAATCGTCTGCCGCAGTTTCAAGGCCGAGCACCCGGTCGGTGGCACTGCCCGCCGCCGTGACCATGACGATGCCGACATCAGTCTGGGCCCTCAATCGTTGGGCAAAAGCGCGTCCCGAAAGGCCCGGCAGATTGTGATCAACCAGAACCAGTTGAACTGTTTCGTGCTGCAATCGCTCCTGCGCAGCTTCCGCAGAGGGTGCCGTTACCGGTACCCACCCCTCGGCCTCGATCAGATCGCAGATAAGCTCCGCCATATCCGGATCGTCCTCGACGATCAGAATTTTTACCTTCTGGTTCAACAAGTTGCAGTCCTCCCAACGGCATCATAACCGGGCAGGGCAAAAACAACAAAGACTTGGTGGTTATCGGCGAACGTCACAATTGTAATATTTGCAATCTCTGCAACGGGTACTCTCGGCTTGGTGAAAGATCAGTAACCATTCTTCGGTTGCCAGCAGTGATCGATACGGACATGCTTTACTCATTGGAACGGGGAGGTTCCAAGGGAGGACGATGTGAAGTTATTGACCGCCATCGGCGCCGGGCTTTTTCTGACTCTGCCCAACGCTCCGGTTTCCCGGGCTGCCGACACGCTGAACGTCCTCTGTGGCGTCGACGAAGCGTGGTGCGCCGTTATGGAGAAGACTTACGAGGCGAGGACCGACCTTGCTGTCAACATGCCCCGGATGAGCACTGGCGAAATACTCGATCGTGTGCGTACCGAGAAAGATGCGCCAACGGTCGATGTCTGGTGGGGCGGCACCGGTGTCACTCACCTTCAGGCTGCCTATGAGGGGCTGCTCGAACCCTATCGTCCCCAACAGGAAGCAGACCTTCTGCCCTGGGCGCGGAACTTCTTCTCTTTGTCTGGCGGTACATCTGTCGGCCTTTATGCCGGGGCACTCGGATTTGCTTACAACAGCGAGCTTCTGGCGGCTGCAGGATTGCCGGCGCCCAACTGCTGGAAGGATCTCGCAAAGCCGATCTATCGCGGCCACATCCTGTCTGGAAACCCGCATTCGTCAGGCACCGCCTTCACAACGCTTGTGACGCTCGTGCAGTTGCTCGGTGAAGACGAAGCGTTTGGCTATATGCGCGAACTCGGACGCAATATCACCGAATACACAAAGGCCGGTGCTGAGCCGGTCAAGGCTGCGGGCAGGGGAGAGATCACGATCGGCATTTCCTTCATGCATGATGCCGTCACGCAAAAGGAGGCGGGCGCTCCCCTTGTGATCGTCGCGCCCTGCGAGGGCACCGGCTACGAGATCGGTGCGGTCAGTATCGTCAAGGGCAGTCGCAATCTGGAAGAGGCGCGGCGCTTCGTCGATTTTGCGCTGAGCCCCGAAGGGCAGGCAACGGGTGCCGCCGCGGGCCAGAACCAGGTGCCGTCCAATGCCCGGGCCATGCTGCCGCCCGCCGCTCCCGATATCTCGATGATCAAGATGGTGGACTATGATTTTGCCACCTTCGGATCACCGGAACAGCGAAGTCGGCTCTTGAGCCGCTTCGATAGCGAGATCAACCCGACCAACTAATTTTTTGACGATCGGACACTCCGAGACACGGTGCTTTGAAGGGCACCGACGCCGAAGGCTTGTCCGTTTTCTTCGACTTCCATCAGACGCAAGCAACAGGAGGATACCCATGCGACTGACAATACTCTCCACTCTACTCTTCGCCGGCACCAGTTTGACGGCCGGTTCGGCCATGGCCGCCGGTGAACTCAACCTCATCTGCGCCGCCGACGTCGTCATCTGCGAACAGATGCAGGGCGATTTCGAAAAGGCGCACGACATCAAGGTCAACATGGTTCGCATGTCCTCAGGCGAGGCCTATGCCAAGATCCGCGCCGAAGCCCGCAATCCGAAGACCGACCTGTGGTGGGCCGGTACCGGCGACCCGCATCTCCAGGCCGCGTCCGAAGGGCTGACGGAAGAATACAAGTCGCCCATGCTCGACCAGTTGCAGGATTGGGCGAAGAACCAAGCTGAAAGCTCGGGTTTCAGGACCGTCGGTGTCTATGCCGGCGCGCTCGGCTGGGGCTACAACACCGAGATCTTTAAGCAGAAGGGTTACAAAGAACCAGTCTGCTGGGCCGATCTCCTGGCGCCCGAGCTGAAGGGCGAGATCCAGATCGCCAACCCGAACTCGTCGGGGACCGCCTATACGGCGCTCGCCTCGCTCGTGCAGATCATGGGCGAAGACAAGGCCTTCGAATACCTGAAGTCGCTCAACGCCAACATCTCGCAATACACCAAGTCCGGCTCCGCTCCGGTGAAGGCTGCTGCCCGTGGCGAAACCGGTCTTGGCATCGTCTTCATGCATGATGCCGTCGCTCAGACGGCGGAAGGCTTCCCGGTCAAGGCGATCGCACCTTGTGAAGGCACCGGCTACGAGATCGGCTCCATGTCCATCGTCAAGGGCGCTCGCAACATGGACAATGCCAAGACCTGGTATGACTGGTCGCTGAAGCCTGAGGTCCAGTCGCGCATGAAGGACGCTAAGTCCTTCCAGCTTCCTTCAAACAAGACCGCCGAGATCCCCAAGGAAGCGCCGCGGTTCGAAGACATCAAGCTCATCGACTACGACTTCAAGACTTATGGCGATCCGGAAAAGCGCAAGGCACTGCTCGAGCGCTGGGACCGTGAAATCGGTGCCGTCGCCAACTGACGCCTGACACTATCCGCCGGCGGTTTCTGGACCGCCGGCCCCCTTCCTTCTTCCGCTTCTACTGATGAGGTCGACCATGAGACATGGCAACCGCAGACTGGACCTGTTGCTGGCATTTGGAGCCGTGTCCTTCATTCTGCTTCCCTGGTACAGGCTGGAATCCGGCTTCTTCGGATTGGACTGGCTTGGCGATTTTCCCTTCACGGAGAGCGCAGCACCAGGCGTGTTGCAGCTATTGGGCTATGGTCGGCTCTGGCTTCTCGGTGTCGTTCTCTTCTTCAGTCTCGGTTTCGCAGCACGTTTCATTGCCGACCCGATGCGCCGTGGTGCGTTTTTTGCGGCAGCAGGTGCGGCAGGCCTCGTCTATCTCTGCCTGCAGGGGCTTGCGGTCGGTTTCTCCGGCTGGACCTGGGGGATCAGTGAAACCCTTTTCGGAGCGCTATCCGATGGGCAACCCTCCATGGGCGCCGGCGCCGTCACCATGGCGATCGTCTTCGTGCTCATGTTCGCCTTCGGCCTCGTGGAGCGCGGCGTGATGAAGGGCGATGCCTTCGTCGTTGGGTCGATCTCGCTGCTTGTCTTCCTCGTCTTCGTCTTCGTTTTTTATCCGATCGGCAGCATGCTGGTGGCGGCCGTCCAGGATTTCGACGGTTCCTTCAAGCCGGATGGCTTCATCCGCAACCTGCAGGATCCGGGCATCTGGAGCCTGAGCTGCCTAGTGGGTGAGGGCCGCTGCGGCGTCGCCTGGCGCACCTTCACGCTCGCCATCATGACGGCGTCCGCCTCCACATTGCTGGGCCTTGCCTTCGCACTCGTGGCGACCCGCACCCGCTTTCCTTTCAAGAAGGGGTTGCGGCTTCTCACCGTCCTGCCGATCATCACGCCACCCTTCGTCATCGGCCTTGCACTCGTTCTGCTATTCGGTCGCGCCGGCGTGGTCACCGAAACCCTCTCCAGCCTTTTTGGCATCGAGCCTGGTCGCTGGCTTTATGGCCTGACCGGCATCTGGATTGCCCAGGTCCTGTCTTTCACGCCCATCTCCTTCCTGGTCCTGATCGGCGTCGTCGAAGGCGTCAGCCCATCTATGGAAGAGGCTTCGCAGACGCTGAGAGCCGATCGCTGGCGCACCTTCTGGCGCGTTTCGCTGCCTCTCATGAAGCCTGGCCTCGCCAATGCCTTCCTGATCGGTTTCATCGAAAGCATGGCCGATTTCGGCAATCCGCTGGTGCTTGGCGGCAGCAATGGTGTGCTCTCGACCGAAATTTTCTTCGCGGTCGTCGGCTCGCAGAACGATCCGTCGCGTGCGGCCGTCTTGGCTCTGGTCCTCCTCTTCTTTACGTTGTCGGCCTTCCTCGCCCAGCGCCTCTGGCTGTCGGGCAAGAACTTCGCGACCGTTACCGGCAAGGGAGACAGCGGGGCGCATATCGCGCTGCCACGCGGCCTGTCGATCGGTGTGCATGCCATCGTCATTCCGTGGATGATCTTCACTGTCGTCGTCTACGGCATGATCCTCGTCGGTGGCTTCGTGACCACCTGGGGCCTCGACAACACGCTGACGCTCGATCATTACGCCCGTGCATTTTCAGTCAGCTTTCAGAACGGCTCGATTGCCTGGACCGGTGTTGCCTGGAATTCCTTCTGGACGACCATGGAGATCTCGCTCATCTCCGCGCCGCTCACCGCAGCCGTCGGCCTCCTGACCGCCTACATCATCGTCCGGCAGAAATTCGCTGGCCGGAACCTGTTCGAATTCGCCCTGATGATGAGCTTTGCCATCCCCGGTACCGTCATCGGCGTCAGCTACATCATGGCCTTCAATCTGCCGCCGCTCGAAATGACGGGGTCTGCTCTTATCCTCATCGCCTGCTTCGTCTTCCGCAACATGCCGGTCGGCGTGCGCGGCGGGATCGCGGCGATGAGCCAGCTTGACAAGAGCCTGGACGAAGCATCGCTGACCCTTCGGGCCAACAGCTTCCGCACGGTGCGCAAGATCATCCTGCCGCTGTTGCGACCGGCAATCACCGCCGCCCTTGTCTATTCCTTCGTTCGCGCCATCACCTCGATCAGCGCCGTCATCTTTCTCGTCAGCGCCGAACACAACATGGCGACCTCCTACATCGTCGGCCTTGTCGAAAACGGCGAGTATGGTGTGGCAATCGCCTATTCCTCGATGCTGATCGTCGTGATGATCACGGTCATCGGTGGTTTCCAGCTCCTCGTCGGCGAACGCAAGCTGCGTCGCGAAAACCGTATTGCCGGTCTCGGCAACAACAGTCCCGTTCCTCTCGGTCAGGAGAAAACCGCATGATCACCGTCAAAGCCGGATCCGTCACCTTCCAGAATGTCCGCAAGGCCTTTGGCGCTTTCACCGCCATCCATGATCTTTCACTCACGATCGAGCCGGGAACGCTTGTGACCCTGCTTGGCCCCTCCGGCTGTGGCAAGACGACCACTTTGCGCATGCTGGCAGGCCTCGAGCATCCGACCTCCGGAAAGATCCTGATCGGTGGCAAGGATGTGACCATGTTGCCGGCCAACGAGCGCGATGTTTCGATGGTTTTTCAGTCCTATGCGCTCTTTCCACATATGACCTCGCTCGAAAACGTCGCCTATGGCCTTCAGTCGTCAGGACTGGGCAAGAAGGAGGCGCGTGAGAAGGCCGAGGAAGGCCTCAAGCTCGTCGGCCTCGCCGGCATGGGGCATCGCCTTCCGGCCGAGCTTTCGGGTGGTCAGCAGCAGCGCGTGGCCGTCGCCCGTGCATTGGTTCTCGAGCCGCAGGTGCTGCTGCTCGACGAGCCGCTCTCCAACCTTGATGCACGCTTGAGGCGCCGAGTGCGAACCGAAATCCGCGACCTCCAGCAGCGTCTCGGCTTTACCGCCGTTTACGTCACCCATGACCAGGACGAGGCGCTTGCCGTTTCCGACCGGATCATCGTCATGAAGGATGGCGAAATCGCCCAGTCGGGGGCACCGCGCGAACTCTACGAGGCACCGGCCTCGCCCTTCATTGCCGACTTCATGGGCGAAGCGAATGTGTTGCCCTGTGAGGTGCTCCAGTCTGATGGCGGCGAAGTTCTGGTCAGGGTGAGCAATATCGAACACCGCCTGCACTCTACAGCCGCAAAGGGCTCGGCCAAGCTTGCGGTCAGACCCGGTGCCATCCGGATCGATTCTGCCGGCGCAGAGGGCCTGAGGGGCCGCGTCCTGCACTCCGCCTATCTCGGCGGCCATGTGGAATACGAGGTCGAGACCGATGTCGGAACGCTCTTCGTCGTCGATCACGACGTTGATCATGCCCATGCCGCCACGAGCGACGTCACATTGGCGTTCAAGAACCGTGGCATTGCCGTGATCAGCGGCTGATGATTTCTTAAAAGAAGACCAAGGAAGAAGAGAATGACAATGAATGATACGGCACTCGCAGCGCGTTTTGCCCTTGCCAAGACGCTGGCAGCGGAAGCGGGCGCCATGGCGCTCGACTATTTCAATCGACGCGAGACGCTGGTGATCGAGACGAAGCGCGACCTCCAGGACGTCGTCTCCATCGCCGACCGCAATGTCGAGACCTTCCTGAAGGAGCGCGTTGCCGAAATCTACGCCACCGACGGCTTCCTCGGAGAAGAGTTCGGCCATGACGAAGGCTCCTCCGGCTTCACATGGGTTGTCGACCCGATCGATGGGACTGCACCCTTCGTCAACGGGATGCCGACCTGGTGCGTGTCCGTCGCGATCGTTAGGGATGGTGAGCCGGTCGTCGGCGTCATTCACGTGCCCTGCTCGGACGAACTCTTCGCGGCGGCCAATGGCCTCGGCGCAACGCTCAACGACAAGCCGCTACGTCTTGACCCCACACGGAACTTGCAGAATGCAATGACGGGCATCGGCTGCAACAACTACGTCACGCCCGAGCGCGTTGGCGCGATTATCGCCGGTCTGATGCAACGCGGCGGCAATTTCATCCGCAATGGATCGGGTGCCCTGATGCTCGCCTATGTCGCAGCCGGCAGGCTGGTCGGCTATTACGAGCCCTATATGCGCGCCTGGGATTGCATGGCAGGCTTCTGCCTCGTCCGTGAAGCCGGCGGCAAGAACCTTCCCTTTCCCGCAAGCGGTGCTGAATTCTTAAATGGCCATCCGGTGCTTGCCGCAAATCCGTCCTGCTACGATGAACTGATGCAGCTTCACCTCAACAATCTCTAGAGCTTACAGGGTCCCGAAGACGACTAGCGGACAATATCGCCGACGTTGGCCCAGCGTGTAAATTTGGGGCCAAGGCCTTCAAAATGATGTCGACTTTTCTGGCTGAACGCGGACTTTGGGCCACCAGTCCAAGTCGTCGCGTTAGCGAGTTTGAGCAAGCTCGGGGAAAGAAAGCTTTTCTAAGAGGTTTACGCGTAGGGGCTCCAGCCAATTTGGGAGGCCCACTTGTGCGCAAAGGATGGCCTGATAAACGGCCCTCAGAATTCCTCAAGTTTCTGAAGAGAGGTCGCTTTTTTATGTGAGAACAGTCGCCAAATGTACGCGCAAAGAGGTCCATAACGAGGTATCTATTGAGGTAAGCCGTGCCCTCTAAGGCATTGATATCATTTGATGGTTAAGATTGGCCGGGGAGCGTGGATTCTCACATAATTTCAAGGGCTTAGAAAAATTGCCTTTGATTTTCCCATGTTTTCCTGCCGCGAGCGACCGTGGATGCCATCTTTGTGCCCTGGCTTTGGGCCGACGTCAACATGGCGGGAGAGCGGCAATTATTTCCGCTCGGGAGCGCTGAAGCCGGAGGTGAGTTGTGTATATCGCGGGGCAGGATTGCAAGATAATTGCTATCGCGATCCCGTCAGTCTGGTCGGAAATGTGCGTGGCTCTGGCCGACCGAAGTAGCGAGGCGCTCCGGAAAGATGACGCCGTAGCCGACCTCCATTCTCAATCACCGCGAGTGCGATGCAGACTATAAGCAAAATCGAGCGACTAACCTGCTCATTAATTAGAAATTCTACAGTATTTTCTCATTCTTCTAAATTGAGCTAACTCCTCCGCAGTCCTACTCTTTCCTCATCGGCCGCTGTGGGAGGCGGCTGGAGGATGCGGCTGGATGTCGTGTCTGCGGAGGAGATCACTCGCTCAGGGCAAATCGAAACCGGTGGTTCAGGTGTGAACCTCGGCGCGAGATTGCTCGTCGTCGATCCGGCCGCTCTCATCGGATTTGCCCCTGTCGAGGATATCAACATGAATCTTTATTCCCTGCTTTCCCTGCGCGCCTCGAATGGTCGTCCCGTACGCGTCGGATTGATCGGTGCCGGCAAGTTTGGCTCCATGGTCCTGGCTCAGGCCCAGCGTATTGAGGGCCTGCACATGGTGGCGGTCGCCGACCTCAATGTCGGTAAGGCGAAGGAATCGCTGGAGCGCGTCGGCTGGCCGAAGGAGCGTTATTCGGCTGAAAGCTGCGGAGATGCCATCAAGTCCGGCAAGACCTATGTCACCTCGGACGCAGCCGATCTCTTCGGGTGCGACGAGATCGAATGCATCATCGAGGCGACAGGACATCCCATCGCTGGAACTCGTCATGCTTTGGGGGCGATTGAAAGCAACAAACATGTCGTCATGGTCAACGTTGAGGCCGACGTCATGGTAGGGCCGATCCTTGCCGAGAAAGCCCGCGCGAAGGGCCTCATCTATTCGATGGCCTACGGTGACCAGCCGGCCTTGATCTGCGAACTTGTCGACTGGGCCCGCGCAACCGGCTTTGAGGTCACGTCAGCCGGCAAGGGCATGAATTTCGAGCCGCGATACCGCTACTCGACGCCCGATACGGTCTGGAGCTTCTTCGGCTGGACCGAAGAAGAGGTCGCCAAAGGCGACTTCAATCCGAAAATGTATAATTCCTTCACCGATGGCACCAAGGCTGCGATCGAGATGGCAGCCGTTGCAAACGGCACAGGCCTCGATTGCCCGGATGATGGGCTGGCTTTCCCGCCCGCTGGTCTGCACGACCTCGCACGCGTGTTCCGCCCGGCATCCGACGGTGGCCGCATGGCACGCAGCGGTCTGGTGGACATCGCAGCCAGCCAGGAACCTGACGGCCGCGAGGTCTTCAACAATATTCGCTACGGCGTCTTCGTCACCTTCAAGGCGCATAACGAATATGCCCGCGCCTGCTTCAAGCAGTATGGGCTGCTGACCGATCCCTCAGGCTGGTACGCTTCGATGTGGCGACCGTTCCATATCATCGGCCTCGAAACCTCCATCAGCGTGCTCTCTGCCGTGCTGCGCAATGAGCCGACCGGCTGCTCCAAGGAGTTTCGCGGCGATGCCGTGGCAACCGCCAAGAAGGATATGCAGCCGGGCGAGATGTTGGACGGCGAAGGCGGCTATGCCGTCTGGGCCAACGCCATTCCGGCCACGCGCAGCCTTGACCTCAAGGCGCTGCCCATCGGTCTTGCGCACAACGTCAAGCTCAAGCGCCCAATCAAGAAGGACCAGATCGTTTCCTTCGATGACGTCGAAATCGTCAACGACCTCGATGTGGTCGGCCTGCGCCAGGAGATGGAAGCGCGCTTCCGCCCGGCCAAGATCGCTGCCGAGTAAGGGGCAGGGAAGATGACAAGCCATCCCTTTGTCGTCATTGCCGAGTTTCAGGTTAAACCCGGCATGATGACGGCCTTTCTGGAGGCCGCTCGTGATGACGCGGCTCATTCGGTTGCCGATGAACCCGGCTGCCGGCAGTTCGACGTCATCTGCCCGCAGGGCTCTGACGACACCGTCGTCTTTTATGAGGTCTATGACAGCCGTGCAGCCTTCGACGCCCATCTTGCGACGCCGCATCTGGCCCGTTTTCGTAACGCGTTTCCGTCGCTGATCATCGAAGAGCGACCCGTCCGGTTCGCCGATCGTCAGCATCCTGGAGGATAAGGTTTAATGAACGCAGCGGAAATACAAGAGACCGTCGCCGTTCTGGGAACCGGCATCATGGGAGCCCCGATCGCAATGCGCCTAGCAAATGCCGGGTTCAAGGTAACGGCCTGGAACCGCAGTCCTGACAAGGCCGAGGTACTGAGGCCGCATGGCGTAGTCCCAATGTCCTCGGCGGCAGATGCGGTGCGCGACGCGAACGTTGTCATCTGCATGCTCAGTTCCGGTCCCGTCTGCGAGACCGTGCTTGGTGGGAAGGATGGAGCGATTGCGAGCATGCGCCCCGATGCGACACTCGTCGTCATGAGCTCCATTCCGGTCGAGACCGCGATTGCCATCGCGGGGTTTGCCGAAGGCCGGGGCATTGCCTGCCTTGATGCACCGGTTTCCGGTGGCGAACTTGGGGCGAAGGAAGGTCGGCTTGCGATTATGGCAGGSGGCGGCGCCTATGTCGTTGATGGGCTTGCACCGATTTTTGCTCCCCTTGGTCGTGTGACCCATGTCGGGCCATCCGGGAGCGGCGCCCTCACCAAGCTTGCAAACCAGCTCATCGTTGCGTCGACCATCTGCGCGGTCGCCGAGGCCCTGACACTTGCCGAAGCTGGCGGTGCGGATCCGGCGCGTGTCCGCGAAGCTCTTCTGGGTGGCTTCGCCGACTCGACCGTCTTTCGCCAGCACGGCCTGCGCATGGTGGAGGGGAACTTCACGCCCGGCGGCCCGGCCAAGTACCAGGTGAAGGACACATCGACCGCACTCCGCTTCGCGCAGAGCCACGGATTGAAGCTGCCGGTCGGCGAGGAGGTTGACCGTTTGTTTCAGGCCATGGTGGACCATGGCAATGGAGACCTCGATCACAGCGGGGTCATTCTGGAGTTAAAGCGTATGAACTCGGCTTAAGCCCCGGTCCGCGCTTCAATCATCATCAATGTCAAACGGGAGGATAGACATGAAACAGTTCACACTTCGCAGCCTGGTTACCGCTGCCACCATTCTGACAGCGAGCCTTGTCCAGGCGGAAACGCTGACGCTTTCGACACCGGATCCAGATTCGTCCGAGATTACCGTGGCCGCCAACAAGTTCGCAGAACTCGTCTCGGCCAAGACCAATGGCGAGGTGACAGTCAAGGTATTCCCGAACGGGACGCTCTATGGCGGCGATCCGTCCGCGGCCGTCAAGCAGCTCGCCGGCGGCTCGCTCGACATGTTGGTTCTCGCGACCTCGCTTTACGCCAACTTCAACCCGAAGTTTTCGGCCATCTCCATTCCCTATCTCTTCGATGACGAGGCACAGCTTCGGTCTTATCTCGCAGGTGAGCCTGGCAAGGAATTGATCGCCGATCTTGATGCCATCGGTATCAAGGGCATTAATCTCTGGCCGCGCCCCTTCCGTCAGATGACCAATTCGAAGCTGCCGATCGAAAAGCCGGAAGATCTGGCCGGCCTGAAATTTCGCGTACCCAACAATCCGCTTTGGGTCGAATTCTTCGGCAAATTGGGCGCCGTTCCAACGCCGATGGCCTTTGCAGAGGTCTATAACGCTCTTCAGCTCAAGGTCGTTGATGGTCAGGAAAATCCAATCAACGTGCCATTGTCTGCTAAATTCTACGAAGTTCAGAAGTATGTCTCCATCACCAACCACATGGGCGACGGCTGGGTGCTCGGAATCAATCCGGCAAAGTACGAGAGCCTGAGCGACGCGCACAAAAAAGCAATCGAGGAAGCGGCTGTGGAAGCTGAAGCCTGGAAAGTCGAGAACGACAACGCGACCGCCGAGAAGACCATTGCCGAACTTCAGGGTCACGGCATGCAGATCAATCGTCTGTCCCCCGAGCAACAGCAGGCCTTCGTCGCGGTTGCCAAGCAGCTCTATCCGGTCTTCGCCGGATTGGTGAAAGATCAGGCCTTCTTTGACAAGACGGTTGCGGCCGTCGGCAAGAACTGATCGATGAACGCAGGCGGACCGGCATGGAGGATGCCGGTCCGCACCAATCCGGGAGGAGGAAACATGTCTAACAGCAACTCAACTTTCGACAGGCTGCTGAAGGGCCTGAGCGACATCGCGGCGGGGCTCGCTGCTTTCGGCATTCTCCTCGTCGTTTTGCTTCAGGTCGCGAGCCGGCTCCTCGACATGTCGGTGTCCTGGACCGAGGAAGCAACACGCTATCTCTTCGTCTGGATGATCTTCCTGGGGCTTGCAGCCGGATTTCGCACCGTCGAAACCGCTCGCGTTACCGTCTTGCTCGCCATGTTTCCGCGCGCCATTCGCCGGCTCTCCGTGCCGATCTATGTGCTGAGTTCTGTCTCCTTCTTCGTGCTGATGGGATGGACCGGCTACAAGCTTGCCTGGCAGCAATTCGCCATGAACGAAACGGCCGCGACGCTCGCGATCCCGATGTGGCTCATCGGTACGATCATGCCCTTGAGCGCAATCCTTGCCGTCTTGGGGATCATCGATTCCCTGAAACGCCGGCGTCATCTCATCGAAATTCTCGATCCCGAGGTTCAGATGCCGGAGCTCCGCAATCAGCACCAGGACCCCTCAACTGCGGAGAAGCTGTCATGAGCCTGGTCCTACTTGCGCTCTTTCTCACCATGAGCGTTTTCGGCGTGCCGCTCGCGATCGCGCTTGGGCTGTCGAGCGTGATCGCAATCGTCATGTTCACCTCGACCCCGGTTGATCTCATGGCGCAGAGCATGTTCTCCGCAATGAATTCCTTCCTGCTGGTCGCCGTCCCGCTTTTCATCCTGGTCGGTGTCTTGATGGAGCGTGGCCGGGTGGCCGAGAAGCTCTTCGATTTCGCTGAGGCCATCGTTGGCTGGCTTCCGGGTGGCCTCGGCCATGTAAACGTCGCGTCGTCAGTGATTTTCGGAGGAGTGTCTGGTTCTTCGGTCGCTGACATCGCATCGATCGGAGCGATCGAGATCAAAGCCATGGAGCGTCATGGCTTCCCGAAGGGCTACGCCGTCGGTATGACGCTCTGCACCTCCACCCTGTCGTCAATCATTCCGCCGTCCATCTTGATCGTCATTGCGGGATCGATCGCCAATGCCTCGATCGGCACGCTTCTGGTGGCAGGCCTCATTCCTGGCCTCTTCATCGCCTTGGCCTTCATGATTTTCAACCACGTCTACGCGGTCCGTTACGGCTTCAACCCTCCAAGCCCCTTCAACGCGCGCCATGTCATGAAGACGGGATTAGCGGCCATTCTTCCGATGTTGACGCCAGTGATCCTGCTGGTCGGTATTGTCGACGGGTATTTCACGCCGACGGAAGCGGCCGGCATTGCCGTACTCTACACCCTCTTCCTGTCCGTCATCCTGTACCGGACGATCTCGCCGCGCGAGCTGCCTGGCATCTTTATCGAGACGGCTCGGACCTCGGGCACCATTCTCTTTATTGCGGCCACAGCTAAGCTTGCTGCCTGGGTCTTCACCTATGACGGGCTGCCGGCCCAGGTTGCGACGTTCCTCGGCGCGATCTCCACAGGCCCGACCATGGCACTCGTCCTGATCTTCCTCTTCCTGATTGTGGTCGGAATGTTCATGGATGCTATCGCGGCCATGTTCATCTTGATCCCGGTGCTGCTGCCGCCTGCGGCTTCCCTTGGAGTCGACCCCATCCACTTCCTCATCGTCATGGTCATCACCCTGACTCTGGGTCTGGTCACGCCGCCCGTCGGCGTCTGCCTATTTGCGGTGGCGCAAGTGGCAAAGATGTCGATTGAGGATGTGGTGAAGGGATCGCTGGCGCCGATGTCGATCCTCGTCGCGGCAATCCTGGCCCTGGTTCTATTCCCAAGCCTGACCCTCTGGCCGATCCGAATGCTGGGTTTGTACTGATATGGCATCGGAGCACGAAGAATCGCTTGACGCATTTCTGCTGGTAATGGGGACTGCAGGAACGGGCAAGTCGGCGATAGGCTACCGGCTGGCAGCCGCTCTAGGCTCAATATTTATCGAAGCGGATCTGTATCATAGCCCGGAAAACGTCGAGAAGATGAGGGAGGGACGAGGATTGACCGATGCAGATCGTGAACCCTGGCTTCATGATGTCTGTCGTGCAGCACTCGATTGTCCATCTCGTCCCGTGGTCATTGCACGCTCCGCCTTGAAGCGCAGTTATCGAGACCTCATCCGTGCCAGGCTTGGCAAGGTGCGCCTTGTCTTTCTAGACGGGACACGGGAGCTGATTTCTGCCCGTCTGTCGGGACGGAAAGGTCATTTTGCGTCTGTGTCGCTTCTGGACAGCCAATTGGATACGCTCGAAAGGCCCGGGCTCGACGAGGCGCCTATCGTGCTCGACATCGCTTTGCCATTGGACGCGCTGGTCGGGACAACCATTCGTCACTTAAGTGTCGAACCGTCTTCAGGCGGCACTCTGGTCTTGTGAGGCCTGCCATGCATCGCGCTCATCTCGAAGCCAATCGAGAAACTGCCGGACTTTCTTCTGACGCAGATGATCGCGAGGACACACGATCCATTGCGTGGTGATGCGCAGTTCCGGCGGATCCTTGACAGCGCAGACCAAGGCCCCGCTTCTGAGTTCGTCCTGCATCATCAGTGTGCTTTCAAGCGCGATACCCATGCCCCGCACTGCCGCATCGATTGCCATGTGGCTTCGATCGAACAGGACACGCTGCCAGCGGGCGTCCGAGGCTGCCCCGGCCAGTTGAAACCATGACGTCCACTGCGCCTGCGATTTGACGGAGTGGATCAGCCGATGCGCCTGAAGTTCGCTCGCTGTGAGAGACCCTGAGGCGGCGTAGGCTGGAGAACAAACCGGAAGAAAACGCTCTTCCGCAAGGCCTTCGACGAAAAGGCCCGGCCAGCGGCCATTGCCATGGCGCAGTTCCAGATCGACCAGTTCCTGATTAAAGTCGGTCGGCTCATTGGTTCCGTCGAGCCGTACCTCAAGATCAGGATGCCGGTCCAGAAGTCGCCCCAGGCGCGGCAACAGCCACTTGTTCGACAGGGTCGGGGTAGCACGGATGGTCAAGGTCGTAACCGATCGGAAGCCACGAATTGTCGCCGTTGCCTCCTCGATACGCTCGATCTGATCCGAGATCATTGAGAAGTATCGTTCTCCGGCCTCGGTTAACGCGATGCCACGCCCGGCTTTGGTCAGCAGTGAGACCCCGAACTGGCTTTCGAGCAACTGGATCTGCTGGCTGACGGCAGATGGCGTCACACTCAACTCCTCGGCCGCGCGGGATATGCTTCCCGCGCGCGCAGTGGTGTGAAAAACAAGGATGGCCTTGATGGGAAGTTGCATGGTGCGTTCTGGCTTTTTTATCCACCAACGATAAGTCAGGTGCCTACGGAGTAGAAGGGCACTACGTCGAAATGTGATGATTTTTGCAGGGCAGCCATACCAATTATGCTCGTCCCGCAGGCTCAGCTCTGCGGTATAAGCATCTCGGTGAAACGAAAGAGTACGCGATGAACAATGAACACAACAAAACGGCACGCCCGAGCATCTGGGGTGCCATGTGGCATGCGTTCCGACAGGAGCGCAACCGACAGGTCAAGCGTATGCTCGGCCAGCGTCGCGGCTGACTCCGGTCAGCGATCCCCGTGAGGATAGACTACTGGACCACCGCGGGTCGACTATAACTGGATGCAGCACACGCCTCATATTCCGACGCGACCAAAGCTGACTGTTCAGCCAGCTTGGCTCGGATATCGACTGCGTCGTGCGCTCTTGCATGCTCTATGCAAGTAAGAACTTCAGAATTGTTGGAATTTGTTCTGGGTCCCCAGCCAATTTTGCGAGACCCGCTTGAGCACGACGGATGGCACTAAGAACGGGAGCCAGGATTGGCCAAGTTGTTGAGGGGGACGTCGCTTTTTTTGGTAAGAAAAGGACGCTCAACTTCAGCGGAAAACCGATCTAACACGGCCCGCCTGGAGAGCCTGGATTATCGAATGATTTCAAGCGCTTATAAAAAGAGCCTTTGATTTTCCTCTGTTTTCCTGTCGCGAGCGACCGTGGATGCCATCTTTGTGCCCTGCTTTGGGCTGACGTCAACATGGCGGACGAGCGGTAATTATTCCCGCTCGTAGGCGCCGAGGTCGAGGCCAGGTCGTGTTTTCGCGCGACAGCTTAGTGTCTTCAATTCGGTCCCCCGTTGGCAGCCTCGCACCAACAACCGGACATCCGCTCCCACGGAGACGGACCTACTCCGTGCTCTCAGCACCAGCGATAATGGAGCTCAAGCCAGCCCTGCAGGTGCATCCTTATCTTTTCTTTACGCCCCTCCCACTTCTTCCCAATCGAAGCCTGACCCGAGGTGGCCTTAATCCTTCTCCTGTATCAACAGGAGACCCTGATATGTCTGACCTCATCTTTATCGCGCTCGGCTCTGGCACGCTTCTGGTGCTGGCACTTTATGCCCGCGCGCTCGACCGGCTGTGAGGGGCACACAAATGCTTGAACCCCTTTTCGGCCTCGCTGTCGCCGTCGCGCTTGGCGTCTATCTCGTCGTGACGCTCCTGCGTCCCGAGCGTTTCTGATCGGGAGCAGATCCATGACACTTGTCGGATGGCTGCAGATCAGCCTCCTCTTTTTCGCCGTCCTTCTCGTCATCAAACCACTCGGCCTTTACATGGCGCGGGTGTTTTCGGGCGAGCGGACCCTTTTGTCTCCCGTGCTCGGCCGCGTTGAGCGCGATCTCTACCGCGTGAGCGGCATCAACCCCGAGAAAGAGCAGAGCTGGCTCGGCTACACGCTTGCGATGATCGCGTTTTCGCTGGCTGGCTTTGTGGCGCTCTATGCGATGCTGCGGCTGCAGGCCTATCTGCCGCTGAACCCTCAAGGGTTCCCTGGTCTGCCTTCGGATCTCGCCTTCAACACGGCTGTCTCTTTCGTCACCAACACCAACTGGCAGAACTACGGTGGTGAGACGACGATGAGTCACTTCTCCCAGATGGCCGGCCTCACCGTGCAGAATTTCCTATCGGCCGCGACCGGCATGGCACTCGCGATCGCCGTCACCCGCGCACTCGCCCGCTCTAAGGTTGCAACGCTCGGCAATTTCTGGGTCGATATGACGAGGGCCACCCTCTACGTCCTGCTGCCGCTCGCCATTGTCGTCGCACTTGCCTTCGTTGCCATGGGCTTGCCACAGACGCTCGATGCCTCGGTCACGGCCACGACGCTCGAAGGCGCCAACCAGGTGATTTCGCTCGGCCCCGTCGCCTCCCAAGAAGCGATCAAGCAGCTCGGCACCAACGGCGGCGGCTTTTTCAACGTCAATGCAGCCCATCCCTTCGAGAACCCGACAGCCTGGTCCAACTATCTGAACATCTTCGCCATGCTGTCGATCTCAGCATCTCTCGTCTACACTTTCGGCCAGATGGTCGGAAACCGCCGACAGGGCTGGGCGCTGATCTCGGCCATGGCGGTTCTCCTGATCGCAGGCGTCGCCGTCACCTACTGGGCCGAAGCCCAGGGCAACACGATCCTGACGGCGGTCGGAGTCGATCCAGCGCTCGGCAACATGGAAGGCAAGGAAGTCCGCTTCGGCCAGGCGATGACGGCGCTTTATGCAGCGGTCACGACCGGCCTCTCGGATGGCGGCGTGAACGGCATGCATGGCTCGTTCACCGGCTTGGGCGGTCTGGTTCCGATGTTCCTGATCCAGCTCGGTGAGGTGCTGCCGGGTGGTGTCGGCTCCGGCCTCTACGGCATGCTGGTCTTCGCGCTGCTTTCCGTCTTCGTCGCCGGCCTCATGGTCGGCCGCACGCCGGAATTCCTCGGCAAGAAGATCGAAGGCCGCGAGATGAAGTTCGCTATGCTCGCCGTGCTCATCCTGCCGCTCGCCATCCTCGGCTTTACTGCCGTCTCGGCCATGCTGCCCTTCGCGGTGGCAAGTGTCGGCACATCAGGCCCGCACGGGCTGTCGGAAATCCTCTATGCCTATACCTCGGCTGCCGGCAACAACGGCTCGGCCTTTGGTGGCCTCACCGGCAACACGCCCTGGTACAACACGACGCTCGGGATCGCGATGCTGCTCGGTCGCTTCGCCTATGTCGTGCCGGTCATGGCAATCGCCGGATCGCTCGCCGCCAAGGTGAAGTCGCCGGCTTCCGCTGGCACCTTCCCAACCGACGGCCCGCTGTTCGTCGGCCTGCTGATCGGCATCATTCTCATTCTCGGCGGTCTGCAGTTTCTGCCTGCGCTGGTGCTCGGCCCAATCGTCGAACACTTCGCCATGCTCGCCGGCCAGACCTTCTAAGGAACCATCATGTCAAATGAGAAAAAGGCATCCGCTCTTTTCGACCCGGCGATCCTGCTCCCGGCGATGCGTGATGCATTCATAAAGCTCGATCCGCGCAAACTCCTGCGCAACCCGGTCATCTTCGTGACCGAGATCGTCGCCGTCGTCGTGACGATCCTGTTCATCCGTGACTTCGCCGCAAATCCCGGCGAGGCCGGTTTCTCCGGCCAGATCGCCGCCTGGCTCTGGTTCACGGTGCTCTTCGCCACCTTCGCTGAAGCCGTGGCGGAGGGCCGTGGCCGCGCCCAGGCCGACAGCCTGAAGAAGACCAAGTCGGAACTCGTCGCTCGCCGGCTTGGAGCCAACGGCAAGACGGAGACGATCCCGGCCTCCAGCCTTAAGGTCGGCGAAATCGTGCTGGTCGCGGCCGGTGAACTCATCCCCGGCGATGGCGAAGTGATCGAGGGTGTTGCCTCGGTCAACGAAAGCGCCATCACAGGTGAATCCGCCCCCGTCATCCGCGAATCCGGTGGTGACCGCTCGGCGGTGACAGGCGGCACGCAGGTGTTGTCAGACGAAATCAAGATCAGGATCACCGTCCAGCCTGGCTCCTCCTTCGTAGATCGCATGATCGCGCTGATCGAAGGCGCTCAGCGCCAGAAGACGCCGAACGAGATCGCACTGTCGATCCTGCTCTCGGGCCTGACGCTTATCTTCCTGTTCGTCTGCGTCGCGATCTGGGGCCTTGCTGGCTATTCCGGCACGGTGCTCTCCGTCACGGTGCTGGCAGCCCTTCTCGTCACTCTGATCCCGACCACGATCGGCGGCCTGCTCTCGGCCATCGGCATCGCCGGTATGGACCGGTTGGTGCGCTTCAACGTGATCGCCACCTCGGGCCGTGCGGTCGAAGCCGCTGGCGATGTCGACACGCTGCTTCTCGACAAGACGGGCACGATCACCTTCGGCAACCGTATGGCCAGCGACTTTCTCACCGCTCCCGGTGTCACGGCGACGGAACTGGCAGAGGCAGCCCTCATCGCCTCATTGTCTGACGAAACGCCCGAGGGCCGCTCGGTCGTGGCGCTGGCGACGGGCGAGTTCGGCGTGCCCATGCCGAAGGCCGAGTTTGATGCCGTCATTGGCTTCACCGCCGAAACACGCCTTTCGGGCGTCGACATCGGTCAGCGCCGTCTGCGCAAGGGTGCCGTCGATGCGGTGCTGAAATTCGCAGGCCTCCCCGAACAGCATGCTCCCGCTGAATTCCGCCGCGCCGTCGACCAGGTCGCCCGCACCGGTGGTACACCGCTCGGCGTGGCCGATGGCGACCGCCTGCTCGGCGTCATCCATCTCAAGGACGTCGTCAAGCCCGGCATCAAGGAACGCTTCGCAGCACTGCGCGCCATGGGCATCCGCACGGTCATGGTCACTGGCGACAATCCGGTCACGGCCGCGGCCATCGCTTCGGAAGCCGGTGTCGATGATTTCCTCGCCCAGGCGACGCCGGAGGATAAGCTCGCCTATATCCGCCGCGAGCAGCAGGGCGGCCGCCTGATCGCAATGTGCGGCGACGGCACCAATGATGCACCGGCGCTTGCCCAGGCCGATGTTGGCGTCGCCATGCAGACCGGCACCCAGGCCGCCCGCGAGGCCGCCAACATGGTGGACCTCGACTCCAGCCCGACCAAGCTCATCGAGATCGTCGAGATCGGCAAGCAGTTGCTGATGACGCGCGGATCGCTGACGACCTTTTCGATCGCCAATGACGTGGCCAAATACTTTGCCATCATCCCGGCGCTGTTCGTGGCCACCTATCCGGCGCTCGAAGCCCTCAACATCATGGGGCTGACGTCACCGCAGTCGGCCATCCTGTCTGCCGTCATCTTCAACGCGCTGATCATCGTGGCGCTCATCTCGCTGGCTCTGAAAGGCGTGGCTTACCGTCCGTCCGGTGCCGCAGCGCTTCTTCGCCGCAACCTGCTCGTTTATGGCGTCGGCGGCCTGATCCTTCCCTTTGCCGGGATCAAGGTCATCGACATCGCCGTCAGCGCTCTTCATCTGGTGTAATCATGATCAACCATCTCAGACCTGCACTCACCCTCGTTGTCGCCATGACCGCACTCACCGGGCTTGCTTATCCACTGGCGATCAACGGCATTGCCCAGTCCGTCATGCCGGCCCAAGCCAATGGCAGCCTGATCGAACGCGACGGAGCGGTCGTAGGCTCAGCGCTGATCGGCCAGACCTTTACCTCGGACCGCTACTTCTGGCCTCGCCCCTCGGCGACCGGACCAAACCCATACAACGCTGCGGCCTCGTCCGGCTCCAACCTCGGCACAACCTCGGTCAAGCTGAAGGATCGTGTCACCGCAGATGTCGCCCGGTTGACCGCAAGCGGCATCGCGCAGCCTGTCCCGGCTGATTCCGTCACCACCTCTGGCTCCGGTCTCGACCCGCATGTCTCGCCGGCCTTCGCGGAAGCTCAGGTGGCGCGCGTTGCGCAGGCGAGGGGGCTGGATCCATCTGTCGTCGCCACGCTCGTCGCGCAGCAGACCGAAATTCCGACCTTCGGCATTATCGGTCAAGCAAGGGTCAATGTGCTAGAGCTCAACCTGGCACTCGATGCCCGGTAATGTGTGAGGCCTGAATGGCGGATGACGACCGCAGGGACGACCGGCGTCCCGATCCCGATGCCCTGCTTGCCCTGGCGGAGAAAGACCGCCGGGGCAAGCTGACCGTTTTTCTGGGCGCTGCTCCGGGCGTCGGCAAGACCTATGCGATGCTGTCGCGGGCCAGACGCCTGAAGGCCGACGGCGTGGATCTGGTCGTCGGACTGGTCGAGACCCACGGTCGCGGTGAGACGGCAGCACTGCTCGATGGACTTGAGATCCTGCCTCGACGCAGGGTGGCTCATCGTGGTCGGATGCTGGAGGAGTTCAATCTCGATGCAGCGCTCGAACGGCGTCCCCGCATCATCATCGTCGACGAACTCGCCCATTCCAACCCCGAGGACAGCCGTCATCCCAAGCGGCATCAGGATATCGAGGAGCTGATATCGACCGGCATCAATGTCTGGACGGCGCTCAACATCCAGCATTTAGAAAGCTTGGCCGATCTCGTCGCCCAGATCACCGGGGTGACCGTGCGCGAGCGCGTGCCCGATACCGTGCTCAAACGTGCGGACGAAGTTCTGCTCGTTGATCTCGCGCCATCCGAACTCATCGAACGGCTGAAGGACGGCAAGGTCTACCTGCCTGAAAGCGCCAACCGCGCTGTCGACCGCTTCTTCCGCCTCGGCAATCTGACAGCACTGCGTGAACTGGCGCTGCGCCGCACAGCGGACCGCGTCGACGATCAGATGGTCGACTATCTCAAGCAGAATGCCATCGACGGCCCCTGGGCCACAGGCGAGCGGCTCATTGTCTGTGTCGGCTCCGATCCCCTGTCGGAAAAGGTCGTGCGCGTTGCGAGCCGCTTGGCCTCGGGTCTCAACGCCCCCTGGCTCGTCGTCTCGATCGAGCGGGCCGACCGGGAAGTCGAGACGCCGGAGCGGCTGCAACGGATCGAGACGCTGTTTCGCTTGGCCGAACAACTGGGTGCCGAAACCCGCCGTGTGATCGGCAATGATTTCGTCGAGGAGATCCTCAAGCTCGCCCGCCGCGAACACGCCACCCAGATCGTCATCGGCACGCGCAAACGCAGCCGCTGGCAGAAGCTCGTTAGCCGCTCGCTGCCGGACGCATTGGCGGGCAGGGCATCGGGCCTGAGCATTCACATCGTGACACCGGACGGCACCGCCGCCGACCGTGCACGCCCGTCGCTAAGCCTACCAGGAGCCACGGCGCTAAGACAGTCGTCCATCTGGGCTCTCGGCTTCGTCGCCCTGACGACGGTCCTGGGGAAGGGGATCGACGTCTTCGTCGAGCTGCCGAATATATCGCTGCTCTTTCTCCTCGCCGTCCTCGGAGCCTCGGTGGTTGGCGGCTACGCTTCGGCATTCCTGGCAGCACTCCTCTCGGCGCTCTCCTACAATTTCTTCTTCATCAATCCCCGCCACACCTTCACCATCGCAGCCCCGCACGAGGTCTTTGCGCTCTTCGTCTTTCTGGCCGTGGCCATCATTGCCGGCGGTCTCGCGTCGCGTATCCGTGAACAGGCCGAAGTTGCACGCATCCGCGCGACGGCGCTGCAATCGCTCTATGATTTCTCCCGCAAGCTCGCGAGCACGGGAAAGGGCGATGACGCGATCTGGCTTGCTGTTTCGCAACTGCAGGCGAGCCTGAAGCGCAAGGTCATATTGCTCGTTCCGCGCAAGGGCGATCTCGGTGTAGCCGCCGCCTGGCCGCCTGATACGGAACTCGACGTGACGGACATGACTGCCGCCCGCTGGACCCATGACAAGCGCGAGCCGGCCGGCCACGGTACGGGCACGCTGCCGAACAGCCGTTTCGAGTTCCGCCCGCTGCTCGGACCCCATGGCATTGTCGGTGTCTGCGGCATCGAGCACACGGGCGACCGGCTCGACCTCAACGCCGAGCGTGCGCTGACCGCCATTCTCGACCAGACGGCAATCGCACTCGACCGGGCACGCCTCGCCGACGAGACTGTCGAGCAGGCGGCGCGACTGGAAGGCGAACGCTACCGCGAGGCGCTCCTGTCATCCATTTCCCATGATCTGCGCACGCCTCTTGCGACGATCACCGGCGCCGTCACCGGCCTCCGCCAACTTGGTGAGCGCATGACGCCTGAAGACCGCGACGACCTCCTGCAGTCGATCGAGGAGGAGAGCGGACGGATGAGCCGCTTCGTTGCCAATCTGCTTGATATGACACGCATTGAGGCCGGCATGCTGACGCCAAAACAGGACTGGGTAGATGTCGCCGACGTCGTGCAGTCCACTGTCGAGCGGACGCGCAAATATGCGCCCGGACGGGTCGTCGAGACGGGCATCGCCTCTGACCTGCCGCTCATTCGTGGCGACAGCGTGCTGATCGGTCAGGTCCTGTTCAACCTTCTGGACAATGCGGTGAAGTATGGCGGCGACGAACCGATCAATGTCTATGCCCGCCGCGACGGCAAGGATGTGATGATCTCGGTGACCGATCACGGCAAGGGTATTCCGCCTGAGGATCTGGACCGCATCTTCGAAAAATTCTATCGCAGGGGAAAGCCGGATGGGCGCGCACCGGGAACGGGGCTCGGCCTCTCGATCGCCCGCGGCTTCGTTGAGGCCATGGGCGGCAAGATCCATGCGGAGAGCCCGGCACTCAAGAAGCGGGGTACGCGCATCGTGATGCGGTTTCCCGGAAGCAATGAAGCAAGGGGAGATGTCCGATGAACCAGTCCCGCATCCTGGTGGTGGATGACGAGCCCCAGATCCAGCGGTTCCTGAAACCGTCTCTTACGGCTGCCGGCTACGAAGTGGTCGAGGCTGGAACGGGCGCCGAAGCCTTGAAGGCAGTCGCAACCCAGGCGCCGGACCTCGTCATCCTCGATCTAGGCCTGCCTGATATGGACGGCAAGGAAATCATCGCGAACCTCAGAGGCTGGTCGGACATCCCGATCGTCATCCTTTCGGCCCGCGACCGCGAAAGCGAGAAAATCGCGGCGCTCGACCTCGGTGCAGACGACTATGTCGAAAAACCCTTTGGTATCGGAGAACTCACCGCGCGTATCCGCACCGCGCTGCGCCATCGTGGACGTCGGGATGCGATCCCGACCGTGATGGAAGTCGACGGCCTGACGATCGATCCTATCAAGCGCATCGTCTCGCGAGGCGGCGAGCTCGTGCACTTGACGCCGAAGGAGTATGACCTGCTCCTTCTACTTGCCCGTCATACCGGTCGGGTAGTGACCCACCGCACATTGTTGACGACGGTCTGGGGGCCTGCACATGGCGACGATCTGCATTACCTCCGCGTCTTCATCGGCCAGTTGCGCCAGAAGATCGAGCAAGATCCAACCCAGCCCCGGATCGTACGCACGGAACCGGGCGTCGGCTATCGGATGGCCGAGCAGGAATGAAGACTGCTGCAGGATGCGCCTTCAGCTCGAGTACGAGTGTCCGTTCCTGTTGCTCCGCTTCATTGCAGGGACGGTTTCTTCACTCCCCGAATACGGACGCTATTTGCGGGTCCCCAGCCAATTCCGCGAGACCGGCTTAGGCACAACGTATGAACGGAAGAACAGCGGCCAGAATTGCTCAAGTTTTTGAGAAGACGCCGCTTTTTTTTGTGAGAAACAGTCGCCGATTTCACGCGGAAAACCGACTGAAAATGGCCTGCCTGGAGAACCTGGATTCTCGCATGATTTCAAAGGGTTAGAAAAGTTGCCTCTGATCTTCCTCTGTTTTCCCGCCGCGAGCGACCGTGGATGCCATCTTTGTGCCCTGGCTTTGGGCCGACGTCAACATGGCGGGAGAGCGGCAATTATTTCCGCCCGACACTTGGAATGTTCAGCCCAGGGTGCGCGATAACTTTGATCCGATTGTCAACCATACGCGCCGGCCTTCGTAGGCCCTAGATATTGCGGGTTCGCTATAGCGCAGTTGTTTGGATGAGCTGACCGTAGCTTCACGGCCCCGCCTGTTGTGATCCGCCGCATGCTGGCTATTGTTATCCGAGTTTTCACTGGCCTTCCGGGCGCGCTGTCGCTCAAGTCCCTGGTGCGGCTAGTGATTGGCGCCGACGAGCCTGAGCCTGCGGAGAACTTCTTGGGGTGCGGGCGCTCGCCAGACTGTCTGGAAGCACTCCACCACATTGCTTGCAGTAACCGCCAGTCCGGGCAGTGCGACCCAGTCAGGGGCCGGCCTGCCGAGGAGCGCGGTCACTGTGATGGAGGCTGCGCTCTCACCCTGGCGGAACGGCTGCTGGGCGGCAATCGCGACAAGGGGGGCGCTGGCAGCAAGCCCGATCGCCGCCGCATGGCCGAGATCCACGGTCGTCATCGGAATCTTGCGCCCTAGTGTTTTGAGAACGCCGGCGGCCATCATTGCCGGCGTGTCCCAGACGACAAAGAGGCCGGCGAGATCCGGATGGGCTTCGGCAAGAGTGCGCGTGGTTGCGGCAACTGCCGACAGGGCCGGAAACCGCTGGACTCGCAGCGTAACGTCCGGACGGTGGATCTGCATCCATTTCACGAAGGCGATTTCCCGCTCGTTGGTCGCGAAGAAATCGGCGTCGTAGCCGAGCACGCCGACCTCCGCGCCATCAGGCAGATGCGGCGACAAGCCTTCAGCCGCGATCTTGCCGAGGCCGAAATTGTCTGCCGAGACGAGGGAGATGTAGTCCTTTCCCGGAAGAAGTCCGGTTGGTGCGTTGTCGAGCAGGATGAGCTTTATGCCGGCCGCAGACACGCGCGCATGCGCCGCTGCCACTTTCGAATTGGCGACGGGCAGGGATATGATGGCATCCGGTGCTTCCTCGATCAGCCGCCCGAGTGCCTCGATCTGGACCTCCGGCGTGAAGGCGCAGTCGATCACGTCGATGACCGCAACCCCGCAATTGCCGAGCATGCCGATGATGCCGGAAAGCTGCTGTTTGGCCCAGTCGCTTTCGAGCGTGTGCAGCACGACGGCGACCCGCAAGCCTCCTGCCCGCGCCCGCTCCATGTCCTCCGGCAGCAGCAGAACCCGCTCTGGCGCCGATGCCCGCTCCCCATGAGGGCCGAGACCCGCAATCGTCATTCAATCCTCCTCACATATTCGGCGGCCGGACAACATCCCCCTCGATGACCTTTCGCCGGGCAATTTCTTTTTTCATCTCCCGGAAAAGCGGATGCGCCTGAGGCTGCCCGGCCATGATCCAGTCTTTCAGCATCGGTGGTGCGAATAACCCCTCGGACGCAACGATTGCGGCCCCGACAAGACCTGAAGAACTGCCCATCTGGGAGCGGATGATCTGCATGTCGCGGCTGACGAGGGGGTGGCAGGCACCGTAGATGGCCTCCCGCGCGGAGGCGAGAAGAATGTCATTGGTCTGCGCGATCGAGCCGGACAGCACGATGAGCGCGGGGTTCAGCATGTTGGCGAGCGTCGCGACCACCTGGCCGATCAACCGGCCACTCTGCGCCAGGATATCGATGGCGGCGGCATCGCCCATCTGTGCGGCCTGGGCGACTTCCAGCGCCGTGATCTCGGCGCCGCGTCGAACGAGCTCGGCAAGTATCGGGCTGGTGCCGTTCTCTGCTGCAAGCCTGCCATCCTGGGCAATGTGGTCCGACCCCGCCATCGCCTCAAGAGTACCCGTCCTGTCGCCGACGGTCACCGGAACAGAACCGATGAGGCCGACGGCCCCCTGTGCGCCGCGAAAGAGAATTCCGTCGCTTGCAAGCCCGGCGCCGATGCGTTTGCCGACCTTGACGAACATCATGGTGCGCTGATTGCGCCCGGCTCCGGCATGCAGTTCGCCCATCGTCATGGTCTCGACGCTGGAACGGAGCCAGACGGGTGCATCGAAGGCCCCAACGAGTGTTTCGACAAGCGGAAAACTCTCCCAGCCGGGCAGAACGCCAGGCGTGGCGCGTTGGAAAAGCGTCTCGGCACCGTCGGAGACGGCGCCTGGAACGGATATTGAGATGCCGTAGAGCTGGATGTCCGAATGCCGTTCCAGGATCCAGCGAAAAAGCGTGACCAGACGATCGGCGAGGGCGGACACAGGTTGGCTGAGTTCGGTCGCCTCGTGATGCTCCATGAGCAGGGAGCCGCCGAGATCGGCAATACCGACGCCGAGCGCGGTTTGGTCGAGCGTGGCAACGAGGATGCGGCCACGATCTGCGGCAAAACGCACGAGGCGCGGCGCGCGCCCACCGGATGCGGTCGCAAGTTCGCTTTCGTCGACCAGACCGAGTTCGCCGAGCGTACCCAAGCGGTCTGCGACGACCGCGCGGCCGAGTTCACTCTGGCGCTCGATTTCCTGGCGTGTGGCGGCCTGTTCTGTCCGCACCAGATTGAGAATTTCGACAAGGCTCGGCGCCGCGGTCTCGGTGACGCGCGGCCGACCTTTGCGGCGGGGAGCGGCGTCATTTGCCGCGGTTGCCGTCGTCGCCATGCCTTCTTCCTTCCGGCGGATTCGCCCTCTCCATCCTTCTTAAGGCGGAGGCTTCCGACTGGCAACATCGATCTTTTGCATTAAATCAGCAAAAGTATGGTTAGTTCTGCAGTTAAATAATTGACATGCACTTTTTATGGACGTAAGACAGCTCGCACATCAACACGGTCACTGGGAGGAGGCGCCGATGTCGAACTTCAAGCTCGCCTATCATGCGAACTGCTGGGGCAGTCTTGGCGGAGATGCGGTCGGCGTCACGTCAATCACCAATCTCGCTTACCGCACCTTTGGCGACATGCGCCGGGCCTTCGCCGACATCGCGTCGGCGGGTTATGAGGGTGTCGAGCTCTTCGATGGCAACCTTCTCGATTTCGGCGTGGACGACATGCGGGCCCTGCTCGGCGACAACGGGCTGACGCTCGTGGCAACCTATGCCGGCGGCAATTTCATCTTCGACGATATCCTGCCGGAGGAGCTGGCCCGGGTGACCCGCGCGGCGGATCGTGCTGCCGAACTCGGCGCCCCGCATCTGGTCGTCGGCGGTGGCGCCAAGCGCTTCGACGGTATTCGCGAGGCCGACTATCACAAGCTTGCAGCCGCGCTCGACCGCGTGAAGGAAATCGCCGAGGCGCGCGGCCTCACCGCCCATTACCACCCGCATCTTTCAACCATCGTCGAGGGGCCGGCCGAGGTGCGCAAGATCTTCGCGCTCACTGGCATTCATTTCTGCCCGGACACGGCCCATCTCGCCGCTGCCGGAGGGGATCCCGCCGCACTCGTCCGCGAGCATGCAGCACGCATCTCCTATGTCCATCTCAAGGGGTTCCAGAAGGAGCCCTTCGCCTTCACACCGATCGATCGCGGCGACGTGCCGACGAACGACATCATCGCGGCCCTTCGGGAGGTTGGCTTCGATGGCTGGGTCTGCACCGAGCTCGATTCATGGTCTGACCCACTCGAAGGTGCGAAGGCGAGCATGACCTATCTCAAATCGGCCTGACGGCCGCGACCGGGGCGCATGCCCCACTTTCGGGAGGAGAAAGTGATGATGAAGAGACGAACCCTGTTGGGCACTGCCGCCGTGTTGGCGCTTGCCTGCACCTATTCAGCGCCGGCCTTCGCCGATCCTGACAGCGCCCTGGCCGCGCTCCAGCAGACGGTCCTGTCCAAGGGACCGTCGGGCGAAGATCCCTCGCCAGCCGCCGACGTTACCCTGACCGACGAGGAACTGGCGAAGATCAAGGCCATGAATGCGACGGCCGCGATCGTCATGCATTATGGCGGCAACGACTGGTCCCGCGCCCAGATCAACGGTCTTCAGACCCAGTTCGCCGCGATGGGCATCAAGGTGCTTGCGGTGACCGACGCCGGTTTCAAGCCGGAAAAACAGGTCTCCGACCTTGAGACCATCATGGCGCAGAAGCCTGATATCATCGTCTCGATCCCGACGGATCCGACAGCGACGGCCGCGGCCTACAAGGCAGCCGCAGACGCTGGCACCAAGCTCGTCTTCATGGATAATGTGCCGACCGGCTTTGAAGCCGGCAAGGACTATGTGTCGGTCGTATCTGCCGACAACTACGGCAATGGCGTGGCCTCTGCGCACCTGATGGCCAAGGCGCTGAACGGGGAGGGCGATATCGGGCTCGTATTCCATGCCGCCGATTTCTTCGTCACCAGGCAGCGTTTGGATGCCTTCAAGGCGACGATCGCCTCCGACTACCCCAATATCAAGATCGTGGCCGAGCAGGGCATCGGCGGACCTGATTTCTCGGGCGATGCGGAAAAGGCGGCGTCTGCTATCCTCACCTCCAACCCCACCATCAAGGGCATCTGGGCGGTCTGGGACGTGCCGGCCGAAGGCGTGATTTCGGCGGCGCGTGTCGCGGGTCGCGACGATCTCGTCATCACCACGATCGACCTCGGGGAAAACGTGGCGATCTCGATGGCCCAGGGCGGCTTCGTCAAGGGGCTCGGCGCGCAGCGGCCTTATGATGCCGGTGTCGTCGAGGCCAAGCTTGCCGGCTATGCGCTGCTCGGTAAGGAAGCGCCGGCCTTTGTCGCACTGCCTGCCCTTCCGGTGACACGCGACACACTGCTCGATGGCTGGAAGGCGGTCTATTCCACCGAGGCGACCGACAACATCAAGACGAGCCTCGGACAGTGATCCGCAGGATACGGGGCGCTGCTCGCGCCCCTTATCCGACACGATCCGGCCTTCGCCGGCAGTCGAACTTGGCGCCCAAAGGGCGAGTTTTTTCAGGAGAGAACCGATGACCAAAGTGATGAACGTCGCCATGATCGGTGGCGGCTTCATGGGCAAGGCGCATGCCATGGCCTATGCCTCCATGCCAATGTTCTTCTGGCCCGCACCGGCCATTCCCCACCGCAAGGTCGTCGTCGATGTGACCGACGGCATGGCCGAGGAAGCGCGCGAGCGCTACGGTTTCGAGGAAGCGTCGTCGGACTGGCGGGCTGTCGTCAACCGGCCGGATATCGACGTCGTCGATATCTGCACGCCGAACAACGTGCATGCCGAGATCGCCATTGCGGCCGCCAAGGCCGGCAAGCACATCATCTGCGAAAAGCCGCTTGCCCGCACCGTCGAAGAGGCGAGGGCGATGCATGACGCGGTGAAAGCCGCCGGCGTCATTCACATGGTGGCCTTCAATTATCGCCGCACGCCGGCCGTGGCGCTCGCGAAGAAGTACATCGACGAGGGCAGGATCGGCCGGATCCTGAATTTCCGCGGCACCTATCTGCAGGACTGGTCGGCCGATCCGGATTCGCCCCTCTCCTGGCGCTTCCAGAAGAAGATCGCCGGCTCCGGCACGGTCGGCGACATCGCCACCCATGTCGTTGACCTCGCCCATTATCTCGTCGGCCCGATCGCCGAGGTCAACGCGATCACGACGACCTACAACAAGACACGACCGCTGCAGCAGGGCGGCGTCGACAAGCTCGGCGCAGCAGAGAAGGCCGCAGACGCCGAACGCGGCGAGGTGGATGTCGACGACGAGGTCATCTCGATGCTGAAATTTCAGGGCGGCGCGATCGGCAGCCTGGAAGCGACCCGCAACGCTTATGGCCGCAACAACTTCATCACGCTGGAAATCCACGGCACCAAGGGCTCGATCCACTTCAACTACGAGCGCCGCGACGAGCTTCAGGTAATGTTCGCTGACGACCCGGCAGATGCCCGCGGTTTCCGAACCGTCTATACCGGCCCGGCCCATCCCTATGGCAACGGCCTGTGGCCGATCCCCGGCCTCGGCATCGGCTATTCTGAAACGAAGATCGTCGAATGCTATGATTTCTTCTCGGCCATCGCGAAGAACCGGCAGCCGAGCCCGAACTTCGAGGACGGCTTGCTGACGGAACTCGTCGCCGACGCCCTCATCCGCTCCGGTGAGACCGGGCTGTGGGAGAAGGTGGGATGAGTGCGAGCGCCGCTGCGGTCCGCATGACCGGCATATCCAAGACCTTCGGCGGCGTGCGTGCGCTGGACGACGTCTCCTTCGAGGTCATGCCCGGCGAGGTCCACGCGCTGCTGGGCGGCAACGGCGCGGGCAAGTCGACGATCCTCAAGGTGCTGAACGGTGTTCACCGGCCGGACAAGGGCGCAATCGAGGTCGGTGGTGTGCCCCTGTCCACCCATTCGCCGGAGGCGTCCCGGGCTGCCGGCATCGCCATGAACTATCAGGAAATGAGCCTTGTCCCGACGCTGACGGTGGCCCAGAACATCTTCCTGACGCGGGAATACCGCGCCGGCACGGGGCTGATCGATGACCACGAGGCGGAGAAGCGTGCGGCGGACATCTTTGCAATGCTCGACGTCGTCGTTGATCCGACAGCGCTGGTCGGCGATCTCGGTGCCGGGCAGAAGCAACTGACGGAAATCGCCAAGGCTATATCGCAGGATGCGCGCGTGCTTGTCCTGGACGAACCGTCGACGGCGCTCGCCGTTTCCGATGTCGAGCGGCTTTTCGTCTTCCTGCGCAAGCTCAAGGCGAAGGGCGTGGCGATCATCTATGTCAGCCACCGCATGGATGAGATCGCCCGCATCGCTGATCGTGCGACGATCCTGCGAGACGGGCGGCATGTCATCACCGCCCCGCTTGAAGCGTTGCCGATCGACACGATGATCGAACATATCGTCGGCCGTCGCTCGAAGGGATTGTCTGATGTCGAACGCGGCGCTTCCCTGAGGGGAAAAGTGCTGCTGGAACTCGACAATGTCAGCGGCCGCCACAAGCCGGAAAACGTGTCCCTGACGCTGCATCGCGGCGAAGTGCTGGGGCTTGCGGGCCTTCTGGGTTCGGGCCGTTCGTCGCTGGCGCGGGTCATGACCGGCATCGACCCGGTGGCCAAGGGCGAAATAAGGATCCAGGGCCGCCCCGTCACGATCCGCAAGCCGGGCGATGCGATTGCCGCCGGTGTCGCCCTGGTGCCGGAAGCGCGCGCCACGCAGGGCATCATCCCGGATCATTCGGTCGCGTCCAACATGATCCTCGCCGTCATTGACAGACTGTCCAAAGGTGGCCTTGTCGATACCAAGGCGGCAAATGACCTCACGGATGCGCAAATCGAACGCCTGCGGGTGAAGACGGCGAGCCGTGACCATGCGGTCTCGACGCTCTCGGGCGGCAATCAGCAAAAGGTCGTCATCGGCAAGTGGCTCGCCACCAATCCCGACATCCTCATCCTCGACGAGCCGACTGCGGGCATCGATATCGGTTCGAAGTCCGAAATCATCCGCCTGGTGCGGGAACTCGCCGCCGCCGGCAAAGGCATCATCATGATCTCGTCCGAGCTGTCCGAACTGTTGACCGCCTGCGATCGCATTCTCGTCATGGCTGACGGGCGCGTGCACCAGGATCTGCCGCGCGAGGCGCTGGAAGATCCATCCGTGCCCGCCGATGACCTTGCCCATCGTCTCCAGGCCGCCGAACAGCGGCTCCAGATCGAAATTCAGAAGGCCCTTGCGGTCCAGGAGGTTTCCCATGGCTAACGCCTTCTTCGCCAACTGGCGCCAGAACATCATCTATATCGGCTTCGTCGTCATCTTCCTCGTCTTTGCCGTGACACTGGCAGACAAGGGGTTCCTCAATCCCAACAACCTGCTCAACATCGTCCGGCAGACCGCGATGATCGCCGTCATGGCGATCGCCATGACCTTCGTGCTCTCCGCCGGCGAAATCGACCTTTCGGTTGGCGCAGTCGCGGGTCTTGCGACGGTCACGGTCGCGATGGGCATCGCCGCAGGCGGTCCGGTCGTCGGTGTCGGTGCCGGCATCGCCACGGGGCTTGCGGTCGGCATGTTCAACGGCTGGCTCACCACCCGCATCGGTATCCCGTCTTTCCTCACCACCTTGGCGATGATGGGCATAGCCAAAGGGGTAGCCATGTGGATTTCGGCGACCGCTGCCGTGCCGATCCTGTCGCCAGGCTACTCCTGGCTCTTCGGCGGTGGCAACCTCGGTCCTGTTCCCGTACTGCTCCTCTGGATGGCCGTCCTTGGCGGTCTCGGCCACATCGTGCTGCGACGCTCGACGTTCGGTCGACGTGTTCTGGCGACTGGTGGAGGAGAAACAGCCGCGCGTTACTCCGGGATCGACACCAGGGCAATCAAGTTCCAGGTCTTGGTCATGTCCTCGCTCGCCGCAGCGCTGGCAGGCATGCTTTACGCAGGGCGTCTTCAATCTGGGCGCTTCCAGCTCGGCGAGGGGGATGAACTCTCGGTCATCGCTGCTGCGGTCCTCGGCGGTACCAGCCTGTTCGGCGGAAAGGGTACCGTGATCGGGACCATTGTCGGCGCCCTGATGATCGGCCTCATCAACAACGGCCTTATCCTGATGGGGCTCGAATTCAGCCAACAACTGATCGCCCGCGGTGGCATCATCATCCTGGCAGTAGCACTCAGCCAGAAGAGGATGGCATCATGACCCTAACGGTTGTTGCCACCATCACAGCTCGTCCCGAATTTAGGGACGAACTGGCTTCCTTGCTCGTCGCTCAGATCCCACCGACCCGCGCTGAGCCTGGCTGCATCAAATACGACCTGTATGCCGACCTGAATGATCCCTGCGTTTTCGTGTTCTACGAAGACTGGACCTGCCCAGAAGCCCTCTTGGAGCATATGGCCATGCCGTATCTCACGCCTTTTCTCTCTCAGGTCGATCGGCTTTTGGCAACACCGATAGAGGTTCGCCAGCTCCGGATGCTTAAAGGTACTGTTTCAACTTGAGCGCCCGCCTTGGGATCGCGACAGGTCTCCAATGCACCTTGACTGGCTTCGTTCGCCCCGCTCGCCAAGGAGACCTAAAGATCAGGCATCAGATCTCGACATTGCCGGTTTGAAATGAGGGCATCCCTCAGCCAAGAAGAGTGAACTCTCAGAATGAAACCCTAAACCAGGTCCCCAGCCAATTTGGGAGGCCCACTTGCGCACGAAGGCTGCTGGAATGCGTGGCCGCCAGTAGAAGATGTTTCCCCGGCGGATAAGATTTTCGACCCCGTGGCGGACTGCCATGACGAAGACACCCTGTATCAGGCCCGAATGTCACCCCATGCCGATTTCAGCTTGGGCATCACCTTTGGGCATCAGTTTTGGCATCAGGTCGCCGATGACGCCAAAACGGGATTCGGCACGACTGAAAAACATGAGAATCAAGGCATTTTGGGAGAATTGGCTGGGGAACCTGGATTCGAACCAAGATTAACGGAGTCAGAGTCCGTCGTTCTACCGTTGAACTATTCCCCACCAGGGTATCGCTTGCGCGATCGGTGAGCGGGCTTATAGACAAAAGCTTCGGCATTGCAAAGACCCAAAGCTGAAAAAAATCATGGAAAGTGTCGGCGTCTTCAAAGCGCTCCCGGATCCCGGCTTTTGCCGCTCTGGTCCGGTTCTCGTGCCGGTTCACGCGTCGTTCAGAAAAACCGTTTGGCTGAAATGGCTTGCGCTGGTATGCTTTGCCCAACGAAACGAATGATGACACCAGCGGCACGCGTCGATCTCGGCGCCTTGCGCGGTTCAGTGGATAACTTCAGTGACAGACCCCAATCGCGGCGGACAGCCGAAAAGCGAGGGGGCGTCGACAGGCAGGCGCAAGGGCGGGTCACACCGTCGGCGCGGCAAGGGCAAGAAGGCGGGGCCGGCAATGAACGGTCTCGAGACTTCTGCTTCGGCAGGATCGGCGGCAGCGTCGGTCCCTGAGCGACGTTCCGAAACGGTGATTGCGGATGGCCCCATCCGCAAGCGAAAACGCCGCCGGCGCGGCAAGGGCGCGGGAGCGCCTTCCGCAAATCCGCAGACGCACGCTGTAACGAGGCCTGGTGATCATCGGTCCGGTGAGGCGCAGTCTATGCGGCCGGCCGGCTCGACGGGCGGCGCTGTCGTCGCCGACGGGGCATCTGGCCCGCAGGTTCGTCATCCACAATCCCAGGCCTCAGAGCGGCATGTTGGTGACCCTGCGCGAGGCTCAGCAGGTGCGGCAACCGGGGAGCCCTTGTCCACCCGTGGTGACCAGCCGCAAGCGCGCAAAAGTCGGCGCAACCGCAGTCGGCGCGGCCACGGGCCGAAGCCCGGCCATGTCCGGCCGCTTGCGGGATCGGAGCCGCCCTCTGCCGCCCACAAGGCGCGCGCTGCAGATCCCGCACCCTCGCCAAAGCCGGCTCCAGTCAAGTCGCATGCTCCGCGCCCGCCGCAGAGCCCTGCGACGGAGCGGCCGCGCAGCACCTGGGAATTCGCCTCCGACGATCTCTACGCAGCCCTTGATCTCGGCACCAACAATTGCCGTCTGTTGATCGCCCAGCCGACCCGGCCTGGGCAGTTTCGCGTCGTCGACGCCTTCTCCCGCATCGTTCGGCTCGGCGAGGGTTTGGGCGCCACCGGCCGGCTGTCGCAGGATGCCATGGATCGTGCTGTCGAAGCCCTTCGCATCTGCGCCTCGAAGCTTGCCGGTCGTGACATCAGGCGCATGCGCCTGATCGCCACCGAAGCCTGCCGGGCGGCGGAGAACGGCGAACTCTTTCTCGAACGGGTGACCGCCGAGACCGGCCTGAGACTTGAGATCATCAACCGCGAGACCGAGGCGCGCCTTGCCGTGTCCGGCTGCTCGTCGCTGGTCGGGCGCGAGGCCCGTTCGGTGGTGCTCTTCGATATCGGCGGTGGATCGTCCGAGATCGCCGTCATCCGCATCGCCGACAACCGCTCCAGCCGTCTCGCCAACCACATCACCCACTGGACCTCGCTTCCGGTCGGTGTCGTCACGCTCTCCGAGCGCCATGGCGGTCGCGATGTGACGCCCGACGTCTTCGAGGCAATGACCCGTGAAGTCGAAGGCATGCTCGCCCGCTTCGACTGCCCGGATCTGCCGGTGGAGCCGAATGGCTTGCCGGAGGATTTCCATCTGATCGGCACCTCCGGAACGGTGACGACGCTTGCCGGAGTGCATCTCGACCTGCCGCGCTACGATCGCCGCAAGGTGGATGGCCTGTGGCTCACCGATGCTGAAGTGACGGCGATGCAGGCGAAACTCCTGTCCTGGGATTATGCCGGCCGCGCGGCCAATCCCTGTATCGGGCCGGACAGGGCAGATCTGGTGCTCGCCGGTTGCGCGATCCTCGAGGCCATTCGCCGCCGCTGGCCATCGAGCCGCATGCGGGTGGCCGATCGTGGCCTGCGCGAGGGACTTCTGACCGATATGATGGCCGATGACGGTGTCTGGCGCCGCGGCCGCAGCCGCCGCCCGCATCCGGCGCCACAGACTTCAAGGGAACGCTGAGAATGGCAAAACCACCCATTGCCGGCAACAGAACCGGCCGCAAGCTCGGCCAAAAGGTCAAGAAGGGCAAGCTGAAGGCCTCGTCCAGACGCTGGATCGAGCGCCACATCAACGACCCCTATGTCCAGCGCGCCAAGCTTGAGGGTTATCGCGCCCGCGCGGCCTTCAAGCTGCTGGAGATCGACGAGAAGCACCAGATCCTCAAAGGCGCCACCCGCATCATCGATCTGGGCGCTGCCCCCGGTAGCTGGTCGCAGATCGCCGCCAAGGTCACCGATTCGACCGATGACGACATTCGTGTCGCGGCGATCGACTTTCTCGAAATGGCGCCGCTTCCGGGCGTGAAGATCCTGCAGCTCGACTTCCTCGACCCCGATGCGCCGCGCCAGTTGATCGAGGCCGTCGGTGGCACGCCAAACCTTGTGATCTCGGACATGGCGGCCCCGACCACCGGCCACCAGAAAACCGACCATATCCGCACCATGCATCTGTGCGAGGTGGCAGCGCATTTTGCTGTCGAAGTCCTGTCCGAAGGCGGTCATTTCCTCGCCAAGACCTTCCAGGGCGGCACGGAAAAGGACCTGCTCAACATGCTGAAGCAGAATTTCCGCCAGGTGCTGCATATCAAGCCTGCCTCTTCACGGCAGGAATCGGTCGAAATGTTCCTGCTCGCCAAGGGCTTCAAGGGCCGAAGAGGCCCGGGCGTGGTGGAACTCGACGAAGACGGCTTTGCCCGTGACCCGCGCGAGGATGTGCCCGCGAGGGAGGATATCGATCAGGACTGACGAGGGAGGCGATCGTGTTCACCTATATCACCATCGGCATCAGTGATTTGCCCCGTGCTATCCGTTTCTACGATCCGGTATTGGCAACGCTTGGCATCGAGCGGCGGGAAGTCGACGACAACGAGGCGGGTTATGCTGTCGCTGGAGACACCCGCTGCCGGTTCTGGATCAACCATCCCTTTGATCGCAAGCCGTCGACCGTGGGCAATGGCTCCATGCCGGCCTTCGAGGCGCCGTCGCGCGCAGCCGTCGACGCCTTCCATGCCGCAGCACTGGCCAATGGCGGCACGGATGACGGCGCCCCCGGCATCAGGCACTTCCATCCCAACTTCTACGCCTGCTATGTCCGCGACCCTGATGGCAACAAGCTGTCGGCGCTCTGCGAACGGCCGGAGTGATCACGCGCGATCATTTCACGCTGATCGTCTCCTTCCCTGGTGCCCGGCGATAGCCTGATACGGCTGAGCCGACATCCCGCGAAAGCCCGAAAAAGGGCAAGACGGCGAAGACGGACAGCCCGGCGACAACCGCAAAGGCGAGGTGAAAATTGCCGAGAGACAGCGTCTCTCCGGTGACCCGTGTGCTCGCCTCCAGGATGGCGGCGGCGGTTGCCACGCCCAGCGCCAGGCTGACCTGCTGCAGCACCGAGGTCAACGACGTAGCCTGCGAGGCCTGCCCGTCTTCGATCTCGGCATAGCCGAGCGTGTTCACGCCGGTAAAGAAGAACGAGCGGCAGAAGCCGCCGATCAAGAGCATGGTCATGATCACGGCGATCGGTGTGGCCGGGGTAAAGACGCCGTTCGCCGCCGTCGTGATCGCTCCGCCGATGCCGGCCGCAATCAGCAGGTTGCGGAAGCCCGCCGCAGCAAAGGCGCGTCGTGCAATGAACTTGGTCGAGATGGCGCCAACGGCGGCGATAAAGGTGGTCATGCCCGATTGGAAGGCGCTCATCCCGAAACCCAATTGCAGCATCAGCGGCAAGAGGAAGGGTGTGGCACCGGCCGCGATGCGGAAGACGGTGCCGCCAATGATGGCCGCGCGAAAACTGCGGTTGGCAAACAGGGTGAGATCGAGCAGCGGGGCAGGGTGGCGCCGCGCATGCAGCACATAGAGTATGAGGCTGACGACACCCGCAAGCGTCGCGGTCGCGCCGACGGCAATCGGCAGCGCCGGCAGGCTCATGACGGAAAGGCCGAAGACGAGGCCGGAAGCCGCCGCCGAACTGAGCGCAAAGCCGCGCCAGTCGATCGCCGCCGTCTCGATCGGTTCGATCTCCGGCAGATAACGGCTCGAGAGCACGAGGCCAAGAAGCCCGATCGGGATGTTGATCAAGAATATCCAGTGCCAGCTGAAGAAGGTGGTGATGAAACCACCCACCGGTGGCCCGGTGATCGGCCCGAGCAGGCCGGGAATGGTTAAGAGCGCCATCGCCGAGACCAGTTCCGACTTCTTCGTGGTGCGCAGCAGCACTAGGCGCCCGACCGGCGTCATCATCGCCCCGCCCATGCCCTGCAGGAAGCGGGAGGCGACGAAGAAGAGCAGGGTATCGGAGATCGCGCAGAGCAGAGATCCCACCATGAACACGACGATAGCGGCCCGGAAGATGCGCTTGGCGCCGAAGCGGTCGGCCATCCAGCCGCTCACCGGGATGAAGATGGCGAGCGCCACCATATAGGCAGTGAGGGCAAGTTTGAGCGTGATCGGCCCAACGCCGAGATCCGCGGCAATGGTCGGCAGCGCGGTCGCGATCACGGTGGAGTCCATCTGCTCCATGAACAGGGCGACGGCGAGGATCAGGGGGGTGATGCGGTTCATCGGCATTCCGGACAGGCCGTTGGGGACACGGCAGATACAGCCTCATACTGCATTCGCACGCGGGGTGAAACCGTTTGGCCTTGCAGCGCGTTCCCAAAGGCAAGGTCCGTCGGGCGGACAGAGGGCGCAAGCCTGCATCACGATGGTGTGAGGGAACTTTCCTCTCGCTTTGTCCAGCCTATGTCGCGTTGCGGCCCCTCGATCCGGGGTAGAGGACTTGTCGTTGAGGAGATTTCCAGATGTCGATTAACAGAAGAATGGTATTGGGCGGAGCCGGCCTTGCGCTTGCATCGCCGATGATCATGGCGCGCGCCGCCGTAGCGCAACAGACGAGTGCCGATACATCCATGAGCATCGATCACGCCATGCCCCCCGAAACGCATCGCTTCAACGTCGGAAAGTTCGAGGTCCTCGTCGTGAAGGACGGCGCTCGCGCCTCGGGCAAACCGCAGGAAACATTCGGCACCAACCAGACGCCCGAAGTGGTCGGCGCTCTCCTTGAGGCCAATTTTCTGCCAGCCGACAACTTCGTCAACAGCTTCGCTCCCGTGCTCGTCAACACCGGTTCTGACGTCATCCTCTTCGACACGGGCATGGGGGAGGCGGGGCGTGCCAACGGCCTTGGTCGTCTGGCCGAGGGCCTGACCGCGGCCGGCTACAAGCGAGAAGACGTCACGATCGTCGTCTTGACCCATATGCATGGCGACCACATCGGCGGCCTGATGGAAGGCGGCCAGCCTGCTTTCCCCAATGCGCGTTACGTCGCCGGACAGGCGGAATATGATTTCTGGGTCGACCCGGCCCGTGCCGGCACCCCGGCTGAAAACGGCCAGAAGGGTGTGCTGGCCAATGTCAAGCCGCTGGCGGAAAAGATGACCTTTATCGGCGATGGCGGCGAGGTGGTCTCCGGTATCACCGGCATGGCGGCTTTCGGTCACTCACCGGGCCATATGATCTACCGCCTGGAATCGGATGGCCGACAGCTGGTGCTGACCGCCGATACTGCCAACCATTTCGTACTGTCGCTCCAGCGTCCGGACTGGGAAGTTCGCTTCGACATGGATAAGGCGGCTGCCGCGGCCACGCGCAAGAAGGTCTTCGACATGATCGCGACCGACAAGCTCGCCTTCCTGGGCTATCACATGCCGTTCCCGGCCGTGGGTTACGCCGAGAAGATCGAGGAAGGCTATCGCTTCGTGCCCAAGGCCTATCAGTTCGACATCTGATCTTTGTCGCCACCTATGGAAGCCCGTGCGATGCCCTTCGCGCGGGCTTTTCTGTCACACAGAATTAGTTCGCCCCGTCCTCGGCATCTCGGTGGACATGGCCATGCTCGCTACGCCGCAACTCTTCTGCCGCGCTGCGCAACAGGGCTACCATCCGATCCTGCAGCACCTCGTCCAAGATCTCGATGCCGGCAGCCCGGAAATCCTTTCGTATCCGATCCACAAGGCCTTTATCACCGGATGCGGCAGCCCGAGCCAGTTCCTCGGCATAGGCTTGCGCATCTTCGAGGTCGAGGACCGTGGTCGCCCATCGTGCCATCAATGTTATTCGTCGGGCGCAAATCTTGCCGGAAAGGACATCTTCATGCGCGTCTGTGCCCTGTGGTGCTCTCTTGCTGCTGTCACCGATTGCCATCGGACCATCTCCGTCTGCGTCCCTGTGCCCCTCCGAGGGACGGTGCGTCTGATAGCATAATGAATTTGAAGATCTATTTATTAGGAAGATCGAATTTTCGTCTCTTCATCGCGATCTCCAGGTGAAAGGTTCCATCGGGCGTCTGACCTGCAGGTTTTGCTATTCCCTTCCTGTCATGAACGTGTTACCAGCCCTCGCCAACTTCCAAGCATTTCATGCAGAAGCGACCGAACGGGATTCCCGTTTTCCGGGCGGATTCTGCCTATTCAAACGAAGGAATTGGCAATGGCACGCATCGTAATGTCGGCAACCGGCGCAGAAGCGCTCACCTTCGACGACGTCCTCCTGCAGCCGGGGCACTCGGTCGTCATGCCGGGTCAGACGAATATCGCCACCCGGATTGCAAGGGACATCGAACTCTCTCTGCCGATCCTCTCTTCCGCCATGGACACGGTCACCGAAAGCAGGCTCGCCATCGCCATGGCCCAGTCCGGCGGCATCGGCGTCATTCACCGCAACCTCACCCCCGTCGAACAGGCCGAAGAGGTCCGACAGGTGAAGAAGTTTGAAAGCGGCATGGTCGTCAACCCGGTCACCATCGGCCCGGATGCGACGCTCGCCGAAGCCAAGGCGCTGATGAGCGCGCACGGCATTTCCGGGATCCCGGTCGTCGAGGGCGCAAGCCGCCCCGGCCGCCTCGTCGGCATCCTGACCAACCGCGACGTACGCTTTGCCTCTGATCCGAACCAGAAGATCTACGAGTTGATGACCCGCGAGAATCTCGTGACGGTCCGGGATGGTGTCGACCAGCAGGAAGCCAAGCGCCTGTTGCATTCGCATCGCATCGAGAAGCTCCTCGTGATCGACAATGAAGGCCGCTGCGTCGGTCTGATCACCGTCAAGGACATCGAGAAGTCGCAGCTCAACCCGCATGCCGCCAAGGACGCCCAGGGCCGTCTGCGGGTCGCCGCTGCCATCTCCACCGGTGACGATGGCGTCGAGCGCGCAGAGCGCCTCATCGACGCCGGCTGCGATGTCATCGTGGTCGATACCGCCCACGGCCACAGCCAGAAGGTTCTGGATGCCGTTGCTCATGTGAAGAAGATGTCCAACGCCATTCGCATCATCGCCGGCAACGTTGCGACCGGCGAAGGCACACGCGCTCTGATCGACGCAGGCGCCGATTGCGTCAAGGTCGGCATCGGCCCGGGCTCGATCTGCACCACCCGTATCGTGGCTGGCGTCGGCGTTCCCCAGCTCGCAGCCGTCATGGCGGCTGTCGAGGAAGCCAACAAGCTCGACATCCCCGTCATCGCCGATGGCGGCCTAAAATTCTCGGGCGACGTTGCCAAGGCGATCGCGGCCGGTGCGTCTGCTGTCATGGTCGGTTCGCTGCTCGCAGGCACCGATGAAAGCCCGGGCGAGGTCTATCTCTATCAGGGCCGCTCCTTCAAGGCCTATCGCGGCATGGGCTCCGTCGGTGCCATGGCCCGCGGCTCGGCCGACCGCTACTTCCAGGCGGAAGTGCGCGACACGCTGAAGCTCGTGCCGGAGGGCATCGAAGGCCAGGTACCATACAAGGGCCCGGTCTCCGCCGTCCTGCACCAGCTCGCTGGTGGCCTTAAGGCCGCCATGGGTTATGTCGGCGGCAAGGACATCAAGGAGTTCCAGGAAAAGGCGACCTTCGTGCGCATCTCGGGTGCCGGCCTGCGCGAAAGCCATCCGCATGGCGTGACGATCACCCGCGAAAGCCCGAATTATCCGGGCGCCAACTAAAGCGGCGCTGGCAATCCAGAGATACACAAGGCCCGGGAGGGGGTTATCTTTCCCGGGCTTTTTCATGACCTGCTCTGTTCTGATGGAGGATGTTGACGATGAGTGGTTTCGAAATGTTCTGGCCCATGATGGCGCATGCCTTCCTGGTCTTCTGCCTCTACGCTTTGCTCGTCCGTCGCCGCGCCGCCGTGGTCCGCGCCGGCAAGATCGAACGCAGCGCCTTTCTTGAAAACCATGCCGAGCCAGAGGAAAGCCGCGTCGTCAACAAGGTGATCGCCAACCAGTTCGAGCTGCCCGTCCTGTTTTACGCCATTTCCATCCTGCTGTTCATGATGGAGGCAGACAATATCCTGTCGGTTTCGCTGGCCTGGCTTTTCGTTGTCTCCCGCTATCTCCAGGCCTATATGCACATCACCGGCAACCTGGCCCTGCGCCGCGCCTCCTTCATGGCGGGGTTCGTCAGCCTTTTCCTGATGTGGCTCTGGCTCGTCGTCTGGATGGCCACCGCCTGAGGCCTTCACGGCATTTTGTCTGGGCCTCCGGTGGGAGCCGCCTATCTTCTCCGCAGCAACAGCCCGGAGGAGACACCCGTGTCAAAGCCCAGCATTACCCAGGCCATGATCGACGCCTATGATGAATACACCCACCTCACGCTCGATCGTCGCGGCTTCATGCAAAAGCTGACGGCGCTGGCAGGGTCCGGCGCCGCAGCTGCTGCGATCATGCCGATGCTCGCTGCAAGCCAGGCCAGCGCAACCGTGATTGCCGATAATGATGAACGGCTCACCGTCGAGGATCTGACCTATCCCGGAGTGGCGGGCGAGATGAAAGGCTATCTGGCGATCCCCAGGAATGCCGAAGGACGGCTGCCTGCCGTGATGGTCATCCACGAGAACCGAGGCCTCAACCCGCATATCCGTGATGTCGCCCGACGCATGGCGCTTGAAGGCTTCGTGGCCCTCGCTCCCGACTTCCTGTCACCAAACGGCGGAACGCCCGCCAATGAGGACGAGGCACGCAACATGTTCCAGTCGCTGGACATGGTGGCTACAGTGGCCAATGGCGAGGCCACGCGGGCCTTCCTTGCAGGTCATGAAAAGACCAACGGCAAGGTCGGTGCCATCGGCTTCTGCTGGGGTGGCGGCATGGTCAACCGTCTGGCCGTCGCCTCGCCTGAACTGGGTGCCGGCGTCGCCTATTATGGCGCCCAGCCACCTGCCGAGGACGTTCCCAAGATCAAGGCGCCGCTGATGCTGCATTACGGCGGCCTTGATGAGCGCATCAATGCGGGCATTGACGTCTATAAGGCAGCACTCGATGCCAACGGCAAGACCTACGAGCTTTTCATCTATGACGGCGTCAATCATGCCTTCAACAACGACACGTCTGCTGCTCGCTATGACAAGGCGGCAGCCGATCTCGCCTGGTCGCGCACAGTGGCGTTCCTGAAGAAGAACCTCGCCTAGCGAAGCGGGGCGCCTGAGCGCGCCCCGGATGACGGTTTGATGAAATATACGCCCGTTTGATGCCGATCAATCGCCCGCATCTCCAGCGCGCATAAGGTCTGGCCATACCCGCTTGGCATTGATGCCCGGCGGATGTCCAGTTCGAAGAACGATGGGAGATTGATATGGCATCGATGATGAAAGCCGCTGTGGTCCGCGAATTCGGCAAGCCCTTGACGATCGAGGAATGGCCGATCCCGGAGCCCGGTCCCGGCCAGGTCCTCGTCAAGTATGAGGCGACAGGCGTCTGCCACACCGACCTGCATGCCGCCAATGGCGATTGGCCGGTCAAGCCCAGCCCGCCCTTCATCCCCGGCCACGAAGGCGTCGGTTATGTCGCCAAGCTCGGTGCCGGCGTCTCCCGCATCAAGGAAGGCGACCGCGTTGGCGTGCCGTGGCTGCACACCGCCTGCGGCTGCTGCTCGCCCTGCCGCACCGGCTGGGAAACGCTCTGCGGCAGCCAGCAGAACACCGGCTATTCGGTCAACGGCACGTTTGCGCAATACGGCCTGGCCGATCCCGATTTCGTCGGCCGACTTCCCGACAACCTCGAGTTCGGCCCGGCAGCCCCCGTTCTCTGCGCAGGCGTCACCGTCTACAAGGGCCTCAAGGAGGCCGAAGTGAAGCCTGGCGAGTGGGTCGTCATCTCCGGCATCGGCGGCCTGGGCCACATGGCCGTGCAATATGCCAAGGCCATGGGCATGCATGTGGTCGCCGCCGACATCCACGACGATAAGCTAAAGCTCGCGAAGAGCCTCGGCGCCGATGTCGTCGTCAATGGCACGGACAAGGATGCGATCGAGCAGGTGCAGAGGGCAACAGGCGGCGTCCATGGCGCGCTGGTCACCGCCGTTTCGCCGAAGGCGATGGAGCAAGCCTATGGCTTCCTGCGCTCCAAGGGCACCATGTCTCTGGTCGGCCTGCCGCCGGGCTTCATCTCTCTCCCGGTCTTCGAGACCGTGCTGAAGCGCATCACGGTGCGCGGCTCGATCGTCGGCACGCGGCAGGATCTTGAGGAAAGCCTGCAGTTTGCCGGCGAAGGCAAGGTCGCCTCGCATTTCAGCTGGGACAGACTGGAAAACATCAACGCCATCTTCCAGCGCATGGAAGAGGGCAAGATCGACGGTCGCATCGTGCTGGATCTCAGCGCCTGACCTCAGATCTCGAAGAGACAACAAACGGCGCGGTTTCACCGCGCCGTTTCGCGTTTCCGGCTTAGTCGACGGACTGGATGGTAATGACGCGCGGCAAGCTGCTGTTGCAGGCGCTGTCTTCGCAGACCCCGCTGATCCAAACCTCGCCGTCGCCGAACATCAGGCCCTCGCTATTGACGAAGGCCTGGCCGTACTCCTGATTGCGGACGATATTCACGATCTTGTCGGTGAAGACGTCGTTATAGCTGTCCAGCAATTGTGCCTCGTTCTCGAAGGTCGCGTCTTCCCCACCGATGCTGATGGTGATCGGGTAGGAGACGAGGCTGACGGCAATCTCGGCTTTGCCCTCGGCCACCGCACTCTGGAAGGCGTAGAAGAGCTCCTTGTAATCCGCGGGATCGCCGAGCAGGGTCTCGATCTGTCGGTCGGTGTCGGCCTCGTCCGCCCGGACGGGCCAAGAAACCGTTGTCAGCATCGCGCCTGTTATGAGGCTGAGAGCGAGGAAAGCTCGAAGAGCACGAAAGATCGGTAGAGACATGAAAAGGGTCCTGGGTCGATGATTTAAGGCGTCATGACCTTAAGCGAGATTGGTTTACGCCGTTGAATTACTTTTGGGGCAAACGCCGCCGTCGCGTCCAATTCGCCAAGTGGCTCGCATTGCAGCGTCGGCACTGGTTTCCGCGCGACTCTCGCCCTATGTATTGCACTGCAGCATTATCCGGGAATAAGTCATGCCAGACGCCGTCACGAACTCCGAAACCGACCGCATCTTCGTCTTCCAGGGAGGTGGGGCACTCGGGGCGTATCAGGCAGGCGCCTATGAGGCGCTGCACGAAAACGATCTTGAACCCGACTGGCTCGCCGGCATTTCGATTGGTGCGGTCAATGCAGCAATCATCGCCGGCAGCCCGCGCGACAAGCGCATCGCCCACTTGCGCGACTTCTGGCACACCGTCTCCAGCGGGCTCGATTACGGCTGGGCGGCACAGGACAACACCTTGCGGCGGATGCAGAACGATGCGGCCGCCATGGCAGCCACGCTCTTTGGCGTGCCTGGCTTCTTCTCGCCGCGTCTTTTGACGCCGAGGCAGCTGCTTGAAAGTGCCGATATGCGCGTGAGCTATTATGATACAGGCCCGCTCCTGAAAACGCTGAACCGGCTCATCGATTTCGATTTGCTCAACGACAGCCAGACACGCCTGAGCCTGGGGGCGGTGGAAGTGAAATCAGGCAATTTCGCCTATTTCGATAACCGCCAGACCCGCCTTGATGTGCGCCACATCGCCGCCTCCGGCGCCTTGCCGCCTGGCTTCGCGCCGGTCGAGATCGATGGCCGCTCCTATTGGGACGGCGGCCTTGTCTCCAACACCCCGCTCCAGCATGTGCTGAATGTGAGTGACGCGACGCGCGATCTGGAGATATTTCAGGTCGATCTGTTCAATGCCCGGGGTGACATGCCGCGCGACCAGTTCGAGGTGGAAAGCCGGGTGAAGGAAATCCGCTATTCCAGCCGAACCCGCATGAACACGGACGAATTCGCCCGCCGCCAGATGGTGCGGCGCGCCGCCAAACGCCTGCTGGACAAGCTGCCGCCGGAATTCCGGGGCGACGAAGACGCCCAGGTCTTGCGCTCGATCGGTCAGGAATACGACGTCACCATCGTGCACCTCATTCATCGTCGCGCTTCACATGCCACCCATGCAATGGATGTCGAGTTCTCCCGTCGCTCGATCGAGGAGCACTGGAAGGCCGGTTATGACGATGCCAGCTACACCTTGAAGCACCCCAAATGGCGCGGCCGCGGCAGGCCTCGGGACGGCATCCAGATCTTCGACCTTGCACGCGAACGCCATCTGCGCGTGAACGCTTGACGTCCTTCTGCGACCTTTTTTGTGTTAATACTTCGGCATGGGGATAAAATCCATTCCGTTAACCATTTGGCGACGACGACGTCCTATTGATCGTGCAGATTATCAAGGGAGCCGACGCATGATTTGTCGGTCATATGTCAATGATAGACCGTACTTCAGTCGTGCGACTTGCATTGCGCAAGCTGCCCCAGCAAGAGCGCAGTGTCCAAAGGCTTGAGGCCATTCTGGACTCGGCCATGGCACTTGTGCTGGAAAAAGACGTTTCCACCGTCACGATGAGCGAAATCGCCCAGCGCGCCGGCATTCCGATCGGCTCGCTTTACCAGTTCTTCCCGCAAAAGGCCGCAGTGCTCAAGGCACTGCACGATCGCCTCTCGATGGAGATCGAAGATAGGGTCAGTCAGATCTTCTCGGGCGTAAGTTCACTGGAAGAGGCAGCCAAACGCGGTGCGGATGCGCTGTTCGAGCTGCATACCCTGTTTCGCGAGCGACCGATCTTCATGTCGATCTGGCAGGCGATTCAGTCGGACAAAGATCTCAACCACCTGTCGAACGACTACCACGAACACCTGATGGGGGTTTTCCTCAAGGATCTCGCCCATCTCATTCCGGCCGAGGAACTGGGCAAGGTCCGCATCACGCTGAAGCTGTTTATCATCACGAGCGGTGATGTGATCCGCTTCGCCACCAGCCAGGGACCCGACGCGGCACGGGTTTATCTCGACCGCTGGCACCAGATCGTTCGAAACTCGCTCTTCGTCTCCTGACGCTGAAGATCACCAGCCGGGGATCATGTTCCCCGCCTTCAGTCGCGGGTAATGCCGCGAATAGGTCTTCGTCTCGCCATCCATGTCATCGTCAACCTGAGCCGGCGTGATGTTGTCGAGGCAGGCCGTGATGTGGTCGGTGATCGCGTTTAGCAGCGACACCGAGAAACCGGGACGCTTCATCAAGCCGATCTGAACAGGTGGCAAGGGCGGGAAACCGTCACCGGCGGTCAGCACCTTCATGCCGGTCCTCAGCGCCGATTCAGGCAGGATCGATACGGCCATGCCGGCCAGCACGGCCGCAGCGACAACGGTCGAAGACCAACTGGTGAACAGGATCTGGTAGTCCCGGCCATCCGCATCGAGCGCGGAGCAGGCGAGTTGCCGCCACTGACAATCCCGTCGCCCGACCGCAAGCGGCACCGGCGCATCGTCCCTGAGGGGATGGTTGGCCGAGCCCACCCAGCAAAGCGGCTCGGTCCGCACCACGTCCGACTGGCGCAGCAGCGGATTATGGGTCACGAGCGCAATGTCGAGTTCCCCTCGGCCCATCTTCTCGGCCAGATCCACCGATGGTTCGCAGACGATATAGAGTTCGACATTCGGATGCGTCTTCGCAAAACGCCCGATGATCTCAGGCATGTAACGGTCGGCATAATCATCCGGCGTGCCGATGCGGAGCGTACCTTCCAGACGATTGTCGTCGAAGGCGGCGATCGCCTCCGAGTTCAGCCGAATGATCCGCCGCGCATAATTCAGCAGCTTGTCTCCATCCGCCGTCAAACGGTTGCCGCGACCGTCCTTGATGAACAACTGTTTGCCGACCCGTTCTTCCAGCCTGCGCATCTGCATGGAGACGGCCGATTGCGTCTTGAAGACGCGGCCGGCAGCCTTGGTGAAGCTGCCTGTATCCACGATGGCGATGAACGTCTGCAATTGGTCGATATCAAGGGGAGCCGACATGAAACTTACCCATCAGAGAGGTTGATGATTATCATTAGAAACATTCGTTGGACTGATCAATATCCATTCGACATCCTGAGGCTGCATTCCGCACCGGCCATGCAAGGCCAATCGTTCCACTCCAGCCCCATCGCCTGGTCGCGCAAGCGACCGGGGCCTGTCTTTTCGTGCCCTGTCAAAAGGATGAACGTCATGCGCACGACCCATCGGACCCTCGACCTCGATCTCGCTCTCCCTTCGAAAGCGCGCGTTGCGCATTCTCATGGGGTGCTCGTGTGGCTTCGAAACCGGGTGACGGCACTGCGCAATCGTCTTTCTGCGAACAGCCTCGCCGATCTTGATGACCGCCTGCTCAACGACGTTGGCCTCAGCCGCTCCGACGTCAACAAGGCGCTCAAGGAGACCGGCCTGGCTGACGATCCTTCGCAGCAACTGACCCGCCTAGCCCGCCGCCGGGCAGAACTCGCGCTGCGCGGTCGCAGGGCAGAATGAGACAATTCCCATCCCCGCAGGGTGACAGCCAATAGCCCTGCTCTTTGCCCGGTTTCGGAAAATTTTCCGGACCGGGCTTTTTTTTAAACGCTAAAATAACGGTGCCGGTTGTGAAATGCGAAAGGAATGGGGTCGGCAGGTAACGACTTGCTAACGGCCTTGTGTCAGCGATGAAGTGGCTTGATCGCGCTACTTCTGATGGGGATCTTTCATGCGCATTTCGACAAAACTGCCCGTCGCCGCAGCTCTCTTCGCCTTCGTCATCCTGAGCGCATCCGTTGCGATCGGTTTGGTGCAGCAGAGCCGTATCCTGGACCAGCAGGTGTTTGAGAAGCTGGAGGCAACGGCAGATGGACGCCGCAACGAAGCGCGCCGCTTCCTTGATGGGATCCAGCTGGATGCACAGCAGACCGCCGCCAACATGATGACGCAGCAGGCGCTCTTTGGCATAACCGGTGCATGGGCGAAGCTTGGTGACGATCCGGCAGCCGAATTGCACCGCCGATACATCGACGAGAACCCGAACCCGGTCGGTGAAAAGTTCGAGCTGGAAAGTGCCAAGAAGGATAATTACGACCGCGCCCACCGCCAGGGACACACGACATTCCTGAAGCACAAGGAAGCCCAAGGCTATTACGATATCTTCCTGATCGATGCAGAGGGCAACGTCGTCTACACCGTTATGAAGGAAACGGACTTCGGTACCAACCTGAATACCGGTCCCTACAAGGATACCGGCCTGGCCAAGGTTTTCCAGAAGGTCATCCAGAGCGACGACCCGAATGTCTTTGCCAATTCCGACTTCGAATCCTACGCACCGTCTTCCGGCGCGCCCGCCTCTTTCGTGGCTGTTCCGATCATCATGAACGACCGGAAGGTTGGCGTTCTCGCCTATCAGCTCCCCAACGACCAGATCAACGCCATCTTCTCCAACACCCGAGGCCTCGGCAAATCAGGCGAAACAGTCCTCGTCGATAGCGCCGGATTGCTGGTTTCCGACAGCACGCGCACGCCGGACTACGACACGTTGAAGGTGAGCATCAACTCGCCAATGCTGCAGGTTGCTCAGTCGTCCGGTGAAGCAACCGGCACGATCGAAGGCTATCGTGGCATCAGCAGCTTCGCGGCCATCGTGCCGTTGCAGTTTGGTGACGTCCGCTGGTCCGTCATCGCTCTGATCGGTGAAGAAGAAGTCTGGGCGCAGGTTGTCTCCGCCGGCCTTAAGTCCGTTGGTTTCGGCATTGTCCTGATCCTGGCCGGCTCCCTCGTTGGCGTCTTGTTCTCACGCTCGCTTACCCGGCCGATCTCCGAACTCGTCGGCTCCATGGGGCGCCTTGCCAATGGCGACACGAACATTGACCTGAAGGGCCTCGAGCGTTCGGACGAAATCGGCGATATGGTCCGCTCCGTCGCCGTCTTCCGGCAGGCGGAAATCGACAAACGTGACCTTGAGAGCGAAAATGAAACACGCCGTTCCGCAACAGAGACCGAGCGCCGACAGCGCGAGGCTGAGCGGGCGGCAGCTCAGGCCGAACTGACGGAAGCTATCGACGTGCTGGGTTCCGCCTTGCAGCGTCTGGCGAACGGTGACCTGACGGCCACCATCCAGAAGCCGCTGACCGGCAATCTCGACCGGTTGCGTCTTGATTTCAACGCCTCGCTGGAACGCCTGTCCGGCACGGTCTCGGCCGTTCACGGCAATGTCGCCGAAATCAACCGCAAGAGCAGCGCCGTCAGTTCCTCGACGGCCGATCTCAGCCACCGAACTGAGCAGCAGGCAGCTGCCCTTGTCGAAACCTCTGCCGCCATCCGCCAGATCATGGATGCCATCCGTCAGTCCTCCGAAAGGGCGGAAAATGCGTCCCGTCTCGCGCTTGAGGCGCGCACCAATTCGGACCGGTCCGGCGAAATCGTGGGTGGCGCGGTCGACGCCATGCAGCGCATCGAGAATGCGTCGAGCGAAATCTCGAAGATCATCAACGTGATCGACGAGATCGCCTTCCAGACCAACCTGCTCGCCCTCAATGCCGGTGTCGAAGCGGCTCGTGCCGGTGAAGCCGGCAAGGGCTTTGCGGTCGTGGCCCAGGAAGTGCGCGAACTCGCTCAGCGCTCGGCAACCGCCGCCAAGGACATCAAGGCGCTCATCACCAAGTCGGGCGAGGAAGTCGCAAACGGCGTCGGCCTCGTACGCCAGACCGGAACGGTTCTCTCATCGATCGCCGGTCAGGTCGTGCAGATCGGCGACCATATCCATTCGATCGCCTCCACCTCCAAGCAGCAGTCTGCAAGCCTCAACGAAATCAACGCCGCCGTTGGCCGGATGGAGGATGTGACCCAGCACAACGCCCGGGCTGCAGAGCAGACCAATGCTGAGATGGCCGGTCTGACACGCGATGCCGAAATGCTCTCCTCGCTCGTTGGTCAGTTTACCGTCGAAGCGAGCTCCGCCTCTGTCCAGAACCGCTTTGCTGATCAGCGCGACACCGGTTTTTCGCGGAATCCGAGCACGGGTTCCGGTCAGCCATCAGCGCCAGCCGCCCCCGTCCGCCCTGCGGCCAAGCCCCGTGTTGCGCCTGCTGAAGCCGGTAGCCGCTCGGTCGCCTCGCCAGCCCGCTCGCTGATGGACAAGATCTCTGTGGGGCTGGGAGCCAGGCTCAATCAGGCGAAGGACACGAAGTCCGAATCGGATTGGGAAGAGTTCTGAAGGCTTACGTTATCTTCTAACAACAACGGCGCGGGAAACCGCGCCGTTTGCATTTGAAGATGAAGGTGGCTGAAGACGGCGCGTCAGCCCTTCGGCGCCGGCGGCTCATTGTCTGCCGCTGTCTCGCCTTTGGAAGCTGTCAGATAGGTGTCGAAGATCTGCTCCATGCTCTTCTGGTAGCTCTTCTGCACTTCGAGCCCGCTGTCGAACATGGTGTTGATCATTGCCGCAAAGCCTTCACCGGCATCCTTCCCCGGGGCCTTGGACGCCTCGGGCTTCGACGCTTCCGGCTGAGCAGCGGTCTGCCCGGTGTAGGCGGCAGCCATGTCCTGGAACGCCTTGGCGAAGGGGTTCTCCAGGAAGGGGTTCGCCTGGGCCTGCGGCTCCGGCTTCTTCGACCCGCCCATCATTTCCTGGAAGGCGCGGGTGAAGGGATTGTCGAACATCGTATCGGCCTGGGGCTGCGGCTTCGGCTGCAGTCCGGTGCTTTCAAGCCATTGCTGCATCATCGCAGCCATCGGCGATGCCGTGAAGGCATTGGCGCCACCGAACTGGCCGGTGGCCTGCTTGAACAAGCCGCCCATCATCGTATCGGCCATCACAGGCATCATCTGCTTGAGGATGTCCTGCCCGATGCCGGTGAGCTGCGCCGCCTGCGCGGCAATCGCGCGGGAAACTTCCTTGGACCCAAACAGCTGCTGCAGAACCTGGTTGCCATCGGCGATGCCCTGCGGCGTGAAGGCGGAACTCATGTCCTCGAAGTATCGGGCATAATTGCCGGAGCTCATCGCGGAGAGCAGGGCCGAGAAATCGTAAGGGTTTGCCGTATTGCGCTTGAAGCCGGAGGCAAAGGCGGGCGTGAGCGCGGCCATGGCCTTCGCCGCCTGTTCCTGCGCCAGGCCGAACTGCCGCGCCATGGCGTCCATCGCGTTGCCGTTCTGTGCCTGGAGCATCATGTCGAACAATGGCAGCATGGACGCCTTCTCCCCGAATATGTGCGAATGTGTAAAGCACTATAGACGGAAAAAACCCTGGGCAAACCGGTTTCTACCGTTTTGCCCAGGGTCGCTGATCTGCGGGATAGGCGGAAGCGTCAGTACTGGTATTCGTCGAAGACAGGATCGACGGAGCCGTTCCAGCGCCCGTGATAGAGGCCAAGCAGATCGTCGGCCAGTGTCGTGCCCTTGGCGAGCACCTCGTCCAGCGTGTTGAGGAAGATGCTTTCATCCTGGCCGTCGCCGTTCAGCCGGGCTCTCGCCTTGAGGCCCTGGCGCGAGATGCCGACCATGTCGCGGGCAACCTCCAGCAGCGGCCGGCCGGCGACACTTGCCTTCAGGCCTTGCGCGGGCACAGCGTCGCGCATCGCGATCACGTCCTCGACCGTCCAGTCGGCGGTCGCGGCATCGGCGGCAGCAAGCGCTGCATCATCGTAAAGCAGGCCGACCCAGAAGGCCGGCAGCGCACAGATCCGCCGCCACGGGCCGCCATCGGCGCCACGCATCTCGAGGAAGCGCTTCAGCCGCACATCGGGGAACAGGGTCGACAGGTGGTTCGTCCAGTCACCCAGTTGCGGTGCCCAATCGGCGATCTCGCCTTTCAGAGCCCCGTCCATGAACTGGCGGAAGGTGATGTGCGTGCAATCGTGATAGCGGCCGTCGCGGGTGACGAAATACATTGGCGCGTCGATCGCCCAACGCACATAGTCGCCGAAGGAGAAATCCTTGGAGAAGGTGAAGGGCAAGACGCCTGCGCGCTGGTTGTCGGTGTCGCGCCAGATATCGCCACGCCAGGAGAGAAGCCCGTTGGGCTTGCCTTCGGTAAACGGCGAGGAGGCGAAGAGCGCGGTCGCCAGCGACTGCAGCTTCATCGACACCCGCATCTTCTGCCGCATGTCGGCTTCCGATGAGAAATCCAGGTTCACCTGAATGGTGCAGGTCCGGTACATCATGTCGAGACCCTTGGTGCCGACCTTCGGCATGTAACGGGTCATGATGTCGTAACGCGACTTCGGCATCCGCGGCGTCTCGGCCAACGTCCATTTCGGACTGCCGCCAAGGCCGAGGAACCGGATGCCCATCGGTTCGGCGATCTCGCGCAAGACGGCCAGATGCTGGTTGGACTCCTTGCAGGTCTGGTGCAGCGTCTCGACCGGGGCGCCCGACAGCTCGAACTGGCCGCCGGGCTCAATGGAAATCGCACCCATGCCATGCTGTTCGCCAAGCCCGATGATGTTCTCGCCGTCCATGATCGGCTCCCAGCCGAGCTTGCCCTGCATGCCCTTTAAAAGCGCAGAGATGCTGGCATCGCCGAAATAGGGAACGGGGCTGTTGTCGGCGCGGAAGAAGGCGAACTTCTCATGCTCCGTTCCGATCCGGAACTGCTCCTTCGGCTTGGAACCGGCATCCATATAGGCTGCCATGTCGTCGATTGTGCCGAGGGGGGTCTGGTCGGTGGTGTCACGGGCCATGAATGAAACCTTGTTGAGGCATCGTCGCTGGGCACGGGAGGCCCATCCGACAGGCTGATTGAACCGGATTTATATGCCGCGCAAGTGAAATTCTCTCAAGCACGGCTCAAAAAACTGGAACAAGCGAACGGTGTAGTGAACGCTAGCGCCAGTCGCCGATGGCGGCCTGTACCACGGCCATCGCGGCAACGGCGGCCGTGTCCGCCCTGAGGATGCGCGGCCCCAGAGGGATGGCCGTCACAAAGGGCAGGGAGCGCAAGAGTTGACGCTCCTCGTCCGAAAACCCGCCTTCCGGCCCGACCAGCAGCGCAAGCGACTTTTCCTCGATGCGGGAGAGGGCGGGTAGAGGATTCTGCGTCGAGCTGTCCTCGTCGCAATAGATGATCCGGCGCTCGGGCGACCAACGGTCGAGAAGATCACGCAGCTTCACCGGCTCAGCGACCCTGGGAATTGCGAGGATCCCGCATTGCTCGGCCGCCTCGACGGCATTGGCCTGCAGCCGCTCGACACTGCCGATCTTGCCCTGAACGTGCTGGGTCATGACCGGCTGCAACACCCCGGCACCCATTTCCACGGCCTTCTGCACCAGGTAATCCATCCGGCCGACCTTCAGCGGGGCAAAGAGAAAATGCAGGTCGCTGTCCTCAGGCTGCGGACGGGTCTCCTCGACGGGGGTCAGCAGGATGCGCTTGCGCGTGGGAAAGCCAACGCTTGCCCGCCACTCGCCATGACGGCCGTTGAACAGCAGCAGATCTGCGCCTTCGTCATAGCGCAGCACATGGGCAAGATAGTTGAACTGCTCGGTCGTCGCTTCGATCGTGTGTCCGGCGGCGAGATCCGCCGTGACATGAAGCCGCTGCATCTTGTAGTTCGCACGCATTGGAAAAAATCGACTCCCGTCATCAGCCAACGAGCTGAGACATAATCCAATAGATGATCGCTGCAAGCCCTGCAGAGAACGGAACGGTAATGACCCAGGCGGCGACGATTGTCATGAAATGCGAGCGGCGGACCAGATAGCGGCGGCGCAGCTCTTCCGAATTGCGCTCGGGTTTCGGCTCAACCTCCCAGCGCTCCGCCTTGGCGCGCATGTACTCGACCCGGCGCGTGGAATTGCGCGTGTACCACTCGCGGAAGAAGCCGACGCCGAAGACGGCACCGATAGCGATGTGGGTCGAACTTACCGGCAAGCCCACCGCCGAAGCGACAAGTACGGTGATCGCCGTCGACAATGATACGCTATAGGCCCGCATCGGGTTGAGTTTGGTGATTTCCTCCCCGACGATCCGGATGAGCCGTGGGCCGTAAAGCAGAATTCCGGTGGAGATGCCGAAGGCGCCGATCAGAACAACCCAAAGATGCGGTGCGCCCCCGGTGGGCAATCCATAAGTCCGCGTCGCCTCGACGATTGCCGTCAGCGGACCGATGGCATTGGCGACGTCGTTTGCGCCATGCGCGAAGGACAAGAGCGCAGCCGCGAAAATCAGCGGCAGGCGAAACAGCTTGCGCAGGGACTGGTTGCGGTTCTCAAGCCCAATGGACTGGCGCCGGATCAGAGGGATCGCGGCCGCCCAGGAGAGCAGTCCAGAGACAAGGCCGATCGCGAGCGCCATCGGCATGCTGATCGGGATCAACTGACCGAGCCCTTTCAGGGCGAGGTAGCTCAAAAAGGCGCCCACCATGACGGCAATCAGGATCGGCACCCATCGGCGGGCCGACCCGATCTTGTCCTCCCGGTAGATGACGAACTCCTTGATGAAGGCGAGAACCAGCGCCGCGATCACGCCGCCGATCAGGGGGGAAAGCACCCAGCTCGCCGTAATGCCACCGACAATGCCCCAGTTGAGCGCCGCAGGTCCTGCGGCAGCGACACCAGCGCCCAGAACCCCTCCGACCACGGCATGGGTGGTCGAGACCGGTGCATTGATCCAGGTGGCAAGATTGATCCAAAGTCCGGCCGACAGGAGTGCCGCCATAATTGCCCAGACGAAGGCGTCTGAAGACCCTGTCATGGAGGGTGCGATGATGCCGCGCGAAATCGTCGCGACAACCTCGTTGCCGGCGATCAGGGCCCCGGCGATCTCGAACACCACGGCAAGCGAGAGGGCCGTCGCCATGGTCATGACGCGGGCACCGACCGCCGGGCCGACATTGTTGGTCACGTCGTTGGCGCCAATGTTCATTGCCATATAGGCGGCGAGGGCCGCAGCGGCGATCACGACAGCAGCGCCCGGCTTTCCTGCGGCGGCGCCGGCGGCAACCACTGTGGCGAGGATGACGAAGATCAGGCCGAGGCCGAGCGGCGCCAACCCGCGCGACACGTGCTGCGAGGCCGCCTCGACATGGGCGACCTTGCCCAGATCCTTGTCCAGGGTCGGCTTCAAAAGCTTTGGCGTCGTTTTGCCCATGGGCCGGCTGCCTCCGGAAGAGGCCCCGTGCTGGTCCTCGTTCTTGCATGTCTAACGGCGGTTGATGAAAGTGACGCGTCGGCAACCGCCGGCCATGTCTTGGTTCACATCAATCCGAAGCCACTACCGGCAAAGGTCGGTGGGTTCAATATGACAGTTTTGTGACAAAGCCCTTTCAGGCCACCTCGGCAGATTTTTTTGGGTTTTCGGCCTGGCTCTGCAGGAGACGGGGGAAGGCACGGAAAAGCGCCTTCAGCTCCGGTTCATCGACGCGGTTCGCAGCTTCCTCGCAGGTGACCCATTCCAGGCGGCGGCTTCCCTTCTCCGGAAAGTCCTTGAGCATGGACTTGACCAGCAGGCTGTAGACCTGAACCCGCGTTGGCACCTTCAGGCCACCGTTCATCTTCTTCATGTAGCCATAGCTGCCGATGGGGTCGCGCTCGGCCTTGCCCTTGATGCCGGCTTCTTCATAGGCCTCCCGCTCGGCGATGGCGTGCGGTTGCTTGCCGGGCATATGCCACCCCTTGGGGATCACCCAGCGGCCGGTATCACGGCTGGTGATCACAAGCACTTCCAGCTCATTGGTCTTCTTGCGCCTGCGGTGACAGATCGCAGCAAATTGCTGCCGCGGCGGTCGCTGCAGCATGAGCCTGATGTCGGATGTGATACGGCCGATGATTCCCAATGGACTTGCACCTCGATTCGGTTGATTAGCGCATGATCAGTTGCTTAAGTGAAGGCTGATCGATGTCTTAGGCAAGCACTTAATGATCTAGATCTGCGGCGTAGCAGCCGATTCCCCGGCATGGGCATGTCGCTGCGACATGCCGTGCCGCATCTGGCAAAGCCAGCAGGGGGCTGCTCTGTTTCAACCGGGATCGAGCAACCCCAGTTGCCTGAGGCCATCCAGAACGCCCCAGGCGGCTTGGCCGTTGCCACGCACGATAGTCTTTCTACCCTGTGCAAGGCTGGAGAGCTCCCCCAGGGCGTTTTCCGGCAGAATGCCGGTCACCCCTTCTAGTTCGAACATCGCACGATCGTTGCCGGTGTCGCCAGCAACAACCACGAAAGAGAGCCGGATCCCCAACTCCGTGCACAGCCAGCGGAGTGCCTGACCCTTGTCTGCGGCGCTCGGAATAATGTCGAGATCGCGATTGCTCGAATAGACCACCCGCGCCCCCTGACCCTCCGAATGCAACCGGCTCTTGATCGCCTCCAGGTCGTCGGGACAGGCGTCATGCAGATACCAGCTGGATTTCAGCCGATGCTGATAGTGATCAGGCTGACGCGACAGTCTCTCCATCGGTCGAAGCAAGGCTTCGACACGATCGACGTCAAATCCGCGATCGAGTGTCGCCCGATAGGCATCGCCAAGATGGGGCCAGACTTCCGAATGAAGCATCGTCCCGACGCCTCCGATGACGAAGTCGGCCATGGGCAGGCCTTCTTCGGCAGTGAAGGCGAGGATATCTTCAACCAGCCGGCCGCTGTTGTAGACCAGCAGGGGACGCCGGTCGTCGGGCAGGGCCGACCAGTGTCTGGCAAAGGCATGCGCGCCATCGCGGTCGCCCGCTAGCGTGCCGTCCAGATCGGAACAAAAAAGTTGGATCGTGTTCAATCGCCGTCATTCCAGGGTTCGGCCCAGTCACTTTCCTCCAGAGCCTGCGCCACCGGCCGCCCCTCGACAAGGGCGATCAGCTGTTGCGCAATACCGGTCCAGGTAAAGAGACTGCGAGCCTTGTGCGCACCCATCCGGGAAAGCCGGCCGTAAAGCCGCGGGTGGTTGAGCGGTTTCATCATGGTGATACCCAGATCCTCCTTGTCGAAAGGATCCGCATAAAGCGCATGCCGGCCATAGCTTACCGCGCGAAAAAGACCGCCATGAATGGTGACGATCGTCGGGGTCCCGCTCGCCATTGCTTCAATTGCGGTCATGCCAAAGGGTTCGTAGCGGCTGGACAGCACAAACAGGTCGGCTGCGCGATACATGTCCGAGAGATCCTCGTCGGCCACGAAGCCGGTGAACTCCACCTTGTCGGTCAGCCCGAGATCCGCGACCTGCTGCTTCAGCTGCGCAAGGATTGTCTCTTCCTGCGCATCGAGACTTTCACCACCCAGCGCCAGCCGCAGCCGCGCGTCCGGAACGCGTTTGGCCAGCACCGAGAAGCCGTCGATCAGAAGATCATAGCCCTTGTTGGTCGCGAGCCTGCCGAGCGCCAGGACCGTGCGGCCCTCGAAGCCGAAGCGCTGGCGGACCATCTGGCGTGACGATTCCGAGACCGGATAAAAGCGGTTGTCGTCGTAACCCGGCGGGATCATGTGAACCCGGCTGCGCGAGAGGCCGTAATCTTCGGTCAGCATGTCGAGCTGGATGGGCGTCGTCGCAATCACAAGCTGGCAGCTGCGATAGACGATTAGCTCGTGCTGGATACGTTCTTTGAAGTTGAATTCCTGCTCAAACCTGTCGGCTCGCTCCGGATAATCGGTCTCCATCTGACGCTTCTTCCAGAGGCCGAGGGAATGCGGCGTATGGATATGCGGCACCCCAAGTGCCTCGGACAGTCGTTGCCCGGCGACGCCGGCGTCCCAATAATGACTGTTGATGAAGAGATAGGTGAGCCCCTCACGTTTGATGTAACGCAGAGCTTTCTCGTTCCATTCGCCCAGATGACGATGCAGATATTCCTTCGGAATGAAGTCCGGACCACCGCAGGGAATACGGATTACCCGTACATTTTCGTCGACTTCGTCGAATTCGGGCTGGTCTTCGAAGCGGCGGGTATAGATGTCGACCTTGTGCCCGAGCTGGGCCAGCTTCTTGGCGAGCTCAAGGACATAGACGACCTGTCCGCCGGTGTCGGCCGCACCTAAAGGCGGTTGGGCTGCAACATATCCATGTGTGGAGATGAGCGCGATGCGCGGTGTCTCCAATGCGTCCGATGTCGGTGCCATGGGTCCCCCGTTGTGAAAAATTCATTCGTATGAAGCGGGAAGATAACATGAAAAACGGCGTTCTGTTCCGAATAGTCGGATGAAAATTCTCGCGATGGGATGATTTGTCGTAAATCGACCTCTTCGGCCGCACAGTTCCTGCCACCGCTCGACCGCATGCGGCCCGTTCAAGAAGGGTCGCAGGTATCGTGAGTATTGGCCGATTCCGGGTGACCCGGCGTGCCCATGGCTTCAGTCGGAAGCCGAGTCCCGCGGCGGCCGTGTAACGCGCGTTGCCGGGTGAGTGCCCTCGCGTCGAAGAAGCCGCAGTTTCGCGACCCTGCCCCATTCGTCCGAGCGCGCGCTGTCGGCCGCCGCCTGCATCACGAAGTCGATATGCGTCTGCGCCGCCTGCTTGGCAGCAACGGGATCGCCGTCCCGGATCGCTTCCTGGATCGCCACATGCTGCTCCAGCAGCCGTTCGCGGGCGCTGGGGAGCGAAAACACCGCCTTGCGATTGAAGAGGATGCCTTCCGACAGCAGCCGGTAACAGGCCCGCATGGTGTGAAGGAGGATGATGTTATGGGCGGCCTCGCCAATGGCATTATGGAACTCGACGTCAGCCGCAAGCTCTGCCTCCGGCTCTGCATTCTCGTGCGCAAGTCGCATGTCGTCGACGATCCGTGCCAGAAGCGCCTTGTCCGTCTCGGTCGCCCGCTGGGCGGCAAGCTCCGCCGTCAGCCCCTCAAGTTCGCGCCGGTATTCGAGATAGTCGCGCGTTGCCCGCCCATGCCGGGAGATCAACTCGGTCACCGGCTTGGAAAACACCTGGCCAATGATATCGGCGACGAATGTTCCGCCGCCGTGATGGCTGACCAGCAGTCCTCTGGTTTCCAGCTCCTTCAGTGCCTCGCGCAGGATCGGCCTCGACACGTCGAGGGACTGTGCCAGATCCCGCTCGCCCGGCAGCCGATCGCCGTCGCGCAGCACGCCGTCGAGGATCAGCAGCTCGATCTGCTGCACCACCTCGTCTGCGGTCCGGCTGTGCGTCACGCCGGAAAAAAGGGTCTCGTCACTGTCGCTCACATGCGTCTCCTTGGCACTGAGACTTATCAAGCACCCTGCAGATTGGTCAAATAATTTGGCCACTTCTGCCGTCACACCCGGGCGTACAAAAACTGCGGATCGATCACATCCTGTGACAATTGCGCCTTTGCTCCCAGGCGGCAGCACTGCTAGCTTGACGATGGGCAAGGGAGACGAGTGACGTGGCAAAGGGTGATTTCGCATTTCCGATGGCGCCGGAGCGCACACTCGCGCTCGGCGAAATCCACGCGCGACCTTATGCGCTGGTAAAATCGAGCCGCGTCATCTTTCAGCTCGCCTTCATGATGGATGGCGGCTCAGCGGTACACCACGCCGCGATTGCCGAAATGTCCCGCGCCCGTGGCGTGCCGCTGCCAGACAAGCAGGCGCGCTATCAGGCATTGCCCTGGGGGCAGGGCACGCTGCGTTGGGAGCGGCACACGGAATTCTCGACCTGGTTCTGGGATGGCCCCCTGCCGGACACGTTCGGCGGCGAGGTGCCGATCCATCCCTTTGGTGATGGCTTTATCGCACCCGGTCCGCTGATCTCGGGTATCAGGCTTGAACTGCGGCCCGAGGGGCCGGAGAGCACCGAAGCGCGCAATGCCTTCGATCCGGCAAGCCTCTGCTACAGCGAATTGAAGAACGGCCAGGCGGCCGTCCTCACCGACTTCCGCCAGGATGGAAACGGCCTGACACAGATCCTCGTCATCGATCGCGGCATGACCGAGGCCGGACGAGGTGCTGTCGTCCAGCGTCTGCTCGATATCGAGACCTATCGCACCATGGCCATGCTCGGCCTGCCGCTCGCCCAGACCTTGTCCCCGGAAATCCGCCGGATCGAGGATGGGCTGACCGCCGTCACCCAGCGCATGAAGGCCCATGCCCGGGAGGAAGCCGACGAGATGCTGGCCGAGATCACCCGGCTTGCCGCCGAGCTCGAAGCCAATGCAGCCCTCAGCCTCTATCGGTTTGGCGCGAGCCGCGCGTATGACGGGATCGTGCGCGAACGCGTCAAGACGCTCGACGAGACGCCGGTGCCCGGCCATGAAACGCTGGGATCCTTCCTGGAGCGCCGCCTGGCGCCGGCCATGCGCACCTGCCAGTCGATCGAGGAGCGCCAGGCCAACCTGTCGCGCAAGCTGTCACGGGCCACCGGCCTCGTCCGCTCCTGGATAGACGTCGAGATGGAGCGCCAGAATTCCGACCTGCTCGCGGCCATGAACAGCCGCGCCGAAATGCAGTTGCGCCTGCAACAGACGGTCGAAGGCCTCTCGGTGGCTGCCATCTCCTATTACATCGTCGGCCTTGTCAGCTACGCCGCCAAAGCCATTCCGCACGATGTCCTGCCCGTCGATCCCGCCATCATCACCGGGATATCGGTGCCGCTTGCTGTCCTTGCCGTCTGGTGGGTGGTGCGCCGCATTCGCCGAAGCCACGAGAACGAGGCGTAACCTCTTCTTGCCTAAAGGCTGATGAGCGCCGTTCCGACCACGGCCAGCACAGCCCCGAGCCAGGCGGTCGGGCGCGGCGCTATCCCCGTGCGCAGCCAGAGCATCGGCAGGATGACGACCGGTGTCATCGAAGACAGGGTGGAGACGATCCCGACATTGCCGCCTTCGAGCGCCGCCATCAGAAGCGACATGCCGAGGCCGGTTCCGAAGAAGGAGGCGGCAATCGCGAGCCGTAGCGCGCGCCATTCGAAGGGTTCGCTGCTCTTCAGCCTGCGGATCGGCAATAGCGTCAAGGCGAGGAAGAAGAGAGCGGCAAGGCCCGAGCGCACGGCCATTGCCGTGAAGGGCTCCACACCATCGGCCATGGCGGGACGGGCGCTCAGATTGCCGAGCGCCTGCCCGAATGCGGTGACGATGCCGAGCACGATCCCCGATAGCGGTACGCCGCGCCCAAGGGAGGATGTGCCCCGGGTAGACCGGTCGGTGCCGGGCAGGCCGATCGCAAGCGCGATCCCGGTCAGGACCAGCGCCACGCCCGCCGCCTGTTGCAGGCTGATCGTTTCCCCCAGCACGAGATAGCCGAGCAGGAGCGCGAAAGGCGAAGTCAGCGAAAACAACAGCGCCGTTACGCGCGCGCCGGCGCTGTAGATGGCGGCGAAATAGGTGGTGCTGGCGATCATGATGCCGAAGAGGCTCGAGGCGGCGAGATAGCCGAGGTGCCAGGCCTCCAGACTGCGCCAGCCGCCGATGGCAAGCGACACGCTGCCGGTCATTACGACGGCGGCCGTCATCTGCCAGCGGGCGAGCCGAAAGAGCCCGACGCGTCCGTTGAGTTCGTTGATCAGCATGCCGCACATGGCGATGCAGGTGGCAGCGCCGAGGGCAAAGAGTTCCGAAATCAGCATGAGCCACCGGGGGAGACAGAGTTGCAGCCTAGTAGCATTGGGGTGGCGACTTGGCCACTGCCGCGCCGGATGCTGATCGCCCCTTGCCAGAAAAAGGCATCCGGCCCAAGAAGGGGAGGTTCGAAATGGAATGAGACACGCGTTTAGATGGCAAAGCAGGCAAAGGCCAAGCTCGACAAGAAGGGCCTGACGGGGCTCGGGATCGACAAGCTGGTCGAAATCCTTCTGGAGGAATCCGCCGCCAATAAGGCCCTGAAGGCAAGGCTTCAGACGGCATTGGCAGGTGAATCCGGGCCAGACGAAATGGCTCGGCTGATCGACAAGCGGATCGACGCCATCGATCAGGCCACCACGCGCATCAACCGCGCCCGCGCCAAGGATATGTCGGTCGAGTTCGCAGCGCTTGCCCGCAACATCCTGTCGGAACTCGGCAGCGCCGATCCTCAAGCAGCCGCTGAACGCATCCTGCGTTTTCTCGCCCTCCGCTTTCCGGTGTCCGCACGTCTTACCATGGACAATGCCCGCCTGTGGAAGGTCTTCGACGACGCCGAACTTTCGGCGCTCGACATGATCAAGGGGCTGGACGAAGGCGCACAGGCACTGCTCGTGCCGCAGATTGAAAAGCTGCGGCTTCGCGACCGCTACGGCGAACACACCGGCTTCCTGCGCGCCCTCACATCCGTCCTTGGCAAGCGGGCCGCCGCGGCCTGGAAACAGATGCTGGCGGCGGTGCTGCCGAGCGAACCCCTGAAGCTCGGCGCGCTCGATCTCTTGCAATCTCTCGCCCTGCACCAGGGAGAAATCGACGACTTCCTCACACTTGAGCGGCAGAAGCCCGACAACCGCCGCGATACGCTCGCCGTGGCAGCCCTGCTCCATGAGGCGGGACGTTTCGAGGGTGCCCTCGAATGGGTACGCGAGAGACCACGCGGCGTGCGCCTGATCCCGGTCAACGGCGTGCTTGCCTCCGTCGGCCCCGAATACGGCGCCCATGAGCGACGCCTGCTGGAGGCGGAAATCCTGGAAAAGCTCAAGCGCCGCGAGGATGCGCAGGAGCTGCGCTGGCGGGAATTCTGCGAAACCCTCGGCCCATCCGTCCTTCGGCTGTATCTCTCCAAGCTCGACGATTTCGCCGAATTCGACGAGATGGACCGTGCCTTCGCTGTCGCCAAGGCGCATGACGACATCTATCTGGCGCTCGACTTCTTCCTCGCCTGGCCCCGCCTCGATCTCGCCGCAGCCCACGTCCTGGAGCATCAGCACGACTGGGAAGGCCGCCACTACGACGATCTGGCTCCCGCGGCCGAAGCGCTCACCGCTAAGGAGCCGCTCGCTGCGGTCGTGCTCTACCGTGTTCTGGTCGAGGACATCCTCAGGCGCGGCATCGGTATGGCCTATCCCCATGCCGGCCGCTATGTCGGCGAACTTGCCCGCCTCATGCCCAACCTGCGCGAAGGCCACGGCCTCTCGACCCATGCCGCCTTTCTGGCAGAGCTTCGGCGCAATCATTCCAAAAAATACGGCTTCTGGAGCTCGGTGCCGGGCGGGCTATCGGGCTAAGTCCTATCGTTCCCAATAGGGCACCGGCCCGTAAAGCTCGGCCAGATAGTCAATGAACAGCCGCACCTTCGCGGGCAGGAACTGACGGCTCGGATAGACCGCCGACAGCGCCACATTGCGCGAACTCTCATACTGCGGCAGCACCTGCACCAGACGGCCGCTCTTCAGCTCCGTGCCGATATCCCAGGTCGAGCGGAGCGCGATACCGAGGCCAGCGATGACTGCCTCCCGGATCACATCACTGGAATTGGTGATCAGCATGCCTTCTGGGCGCAGCACCACGGGTCCGTTCGGCCCTTCCAAACGCCACGAATCCATATTGTGCGCCGGCAGACAGCGATGGCGTTTCAGGTCCTCCAGCGTCTCAGGGGTGCCGTGCTGGGCCAGATATTCGGGCGAAGCGCACAGAACCCGGCGCACCGGCGCGAGCCTGCGGGCGACCAGTGACGAATCGTTCAGTTCTGCGATGCGGATCGCCAGGTCGAAGCCGCCGCCAACGATGTCGGTGAATTCGTCGGAAAGAATGAGGTTCAGCGTGAGGTCGGGATGCCGGTCCATGAAGGGTTTCAGGTTTGGCGCGATATGCATGCGTCCGAATGAGGTCGGCGCCGAAATCTTCAGGACACCATTGACCTCCGACGACCGACCGGAGGCGAAGGCTTCGGCCTCCTCCAGTCCGGCAAGCACGGTCAGCACCCGCTCATGAAAACCCTGACCCGCTTCCGTCAGCGAAATCTGCCGCGTCGTCCGCTGCAGGAGCCGGGTGCCGAGCTTGTCTTCCAGCCGCTTGATGCGTTTGGAGACGACAGCCGGCGAAAGGCCGAGATCGCGCGCCGCAGTCGACATGCTGCCCGCCGCGATCACGCGGACGAAAACTTCCAGGTCGCCGAGATTCGTCATGAATGCGGATCACTCTTTCTCATTTTGTCATAAGTCCATAGCATTTGCGCTGCCAAACTCATAGTGGTAAGAAAATTGAACCAGTTGAGATTGGCGCCGTGTATCGTTAGCATGGCGGGCGACGAGGGGATGTTATCATGACCGAGGCCATAGCCTTCCTGCCGCCGCGCGCTGATGTTCTGGCACGCCGCGCCGAAATCCTGGCAGATCTCCGCGAACTCGTTCCCCCGGGGCGCCTCGTCGAGGAAAACAACGCGCTGGTGCCCTTCGAGACCGATGGCTTCATCGCCTATCGCCGCCGTCCGCTGGCCGTCGTCCTGCCTGAAACCACGGCACAGGTGGCAGCCGTGATGAAATACTGCCATCGCTACGGCATTCCCGTCGTCCCGCGCGGGGCCGGCACCTCGCTGTCGGGGGGCGCCATCCCGCAGGAAGACGCCGTTGTCCTCGGCCTTTCCGCCATGACCCGCATCCTCGACGTGGACTATGCCAACCGCACCGCAACCGTTCAGGCCGGCGTCACCAATCTTGCCATCTCCGATGCCGTCGGCGCGGACGGTTTCTTCTACGCGCCCGATCCAAGCTCGCAGCTCGCCTGCACCATCGGCGGCAATATCGGTATGAATTCCGGCGGCGCACACTGTCTGAAATACGGTGTCACCACCAATAACCTGCTCGGCGTCAAGCTGGTCCTGGTTGATGGCACAGTGATAGATCTGGGTGGCCAGCATCTCGATGCCGAAGGTTATGACCTGCTCGGCCTCGTCTGCGGCTCCGAAGGCCAGCTCGGTATCGTGACTGAGGCAACGGTGCGCCTGCTTGCAAAGCCGGAAGGTGCGCGTCCCGTGCTCTTCGGCTTCGACAGTGCGGAGGAAGCCGGCTCCTGCGTCGCCGATGTCATCGGCGCCGGCATCATTCCGGTCGCAATCGAATTCATGGACAAGCCAGCGATCCAGATCTGCGAGGCCTTTGCCAAGGCGGGTTATCCGCTTGATGTCGAGGCCCTTCTGATCGTCGAGGTCGAGGGCTCCGAAGCCGAAATGGACGCCATGCTCGCTTCGATCGTCGAGATTGCCAAGACGCATGGGGTGAAGACGGTGCGCGAATGCCAGTCGGCCACCGAAGCAGCGCTCATCTGGAAAGGCCGAAAATCCGCCTTCGGTGCCACCGGCCGCATCGCCGACTACATCTGCATGGACGGCACCGTTCCCTTGAGCCAGCTCGCTTACGTGCTGAGAAAAACTGCCGAGATTGTCGATCGCTACGGCCTGCGTGTCGCCAATGTCTTCCACGCCGGCGACGGCAACATGCACCCCTTGATCCTCTACAACATCAACGATCCGGAAGACGCCGCCAAGGCCGAAGCCGCCGGCATGGAAATCCTGAAACTCTGCGTTGATGCCGGCGGTTGCCTGACCGGCGAACACGGCGTCGGCATCGAAAAGCGCGACCTGATGTTGCATCAGTTCACGAAGGTCGACCTCGATCAGCAGATGGCCGTGCGTTCGGCTTTTGATGCGGATTGGATATTGAACCCCTCCAAGGTCTTTCCGCTGGAGGGGAGGGCGTGATGATGTCGTTTCTCCCCGCCGCATACCCCCCTCTGTCCTGCCGGACATCTCCCCCACAAGGGGGGAGAGCGGGAACCCGCCAACGCCCTGCACCTTACCGAACTTCCGACGGTCAGACGTCGCGCAATAGCGCGTCATCTGGCTCGTTGATCTTCGTTCAAATTCGTACCGCCGAGCGACCCCATCCACTCTCCTCCCATGTGGGGGAGATGCCCGGCAGGGCAGAGGGAGGCGTCCTTGCGCTGAGACTTGAAGGGGCCACCCCATGCTGACCCCATCGACCGAAACCGAAGCCGCCGACATCATCCGAGCCCATGTCGAAAGCCGTACACCGCTTGCCCTTCGGGGAGGCGGCACCCGCGCCGGCTTCGGCAATGCCGTGAATGCCGCCGAAACTTTGTGCTCCACGGCGCTCACTGGCATCACCGTCTATAACCCCGCCGAGATGGTCATGACCGCCCGCGCAGGAACGCCGGTGGCCGAGATCGAGGCCGCATTGACCGCGAACGGCCAGGGCATGGCCTTCGAACCCATGGACCATCACCCCCTGATGGGCACCACGGGTACACCGACCATCGGCGGTCTCTTTGCCGTCAACAGTTCCGGTCCGCGCCGGTTCACGGCGGGGGCTGCCCGCGACCATCTACTGGGTATCCGCTTCGTCAACGGCGCGGGTGAACTGGTGAAGGCCGGCGGCCGGGTGATGAAGAATGTGACCGGTCTTGATCTGGTGAAGTTGCTCGCCGGCTCCCATGGCACGCTCGGCTTCCTCACCGATGTCACGTTCAAGGTCCTGCCGACGCCGAAGACATCAGTCACGATCGTCATCTCCGGCCTGGAAGACGACGAGGCCGTGCGGGCCATGGCGGCTGCCATGTCGCTGTCGGTCGAAGTCTCAGGGGCAGCCCATCTGCCGGAAAGCGTGCGCGGGCGATTGCTCGGCGGCACCCTGCCCGAGGGGCCGGCAACCGTGCTGCGGCTCGAGGGTCTTGCCGCATCCGTTGCCGTCCGGGCCGACAAGCTTGAGGTCGCCATGACAGGCTTCGGCCCGGTAGCGCGCCTCGACAGCGAGGCCTCAACTGTCCTCTGGCGCGAAATCCGCGACGTTGCGCCTTATGCCGATGGCACGGAACGCCCCCTCTGGCGCGTGTCCATGGCCCCTTCGCGCGGTCACGAACTCGTGGCGGGCCTGCGTCTGCGCGCGGGCGTCGACGCCTTCTATGACTGGCAGGGCGGACTGATCTGGATGCGCATGGAAGCCGATCCGGAAGCCGATATTCTGCGCCATGGTATTCGCACCCTGGGCGGTGGTCATGCGACCTTGCTCCGGGCAAATCCAGCTATTCGGGCAGCGACTCCGGCTTTCGAACCCCAGTCACGCCCGGTCGCCCTTCTGTCCGAGCGCATCCGGGGAAAGCTCGATCCGCACGGCATCTTCAACCCCGGACTGATGACATCAGGAGTGTCTCAATGACCGACCCAAACTTCCGCCCACCTGCCGGTCCCGCCGGAGACACCTGGTTTTCGCCGGGTCGTCTCAATGCACAGATGGTCTACGCCCTCTATCTCGTGAGCTTCGTCGTCGGCATCACCGGCATCATCGGTCTGATCATGGCCTATGTAAACCGAGGCAAGGGCGAGCCTTGGGTCGACACACACTACACCTATGCCATCCGTACCTTCTGGATCGGACTTCTCTACGCACTGATCGCCTCGATCCTGATGCTGCTGGCGATCGGCTTCATCCTGATCTTTGCCGTCGCCATCTGGATCGTCGTGCGCTGCGTCATCGGCCTGCAGAAGGCCTCTGCCGGAGAACCAATCGCCCGCCCCGAAAGCTGGTGGATCTGAACGCCACGGCCACATTGCCGGCCGCAAGCCGCGCCTGAGTTCGCCTGAGGAGAATCTGCGTGCAGACCAATTTTACCGCCGAACAGCTCGCCGATCCCCATGTTGCGGAAGCGGAATCGATCCTGCGCAAATGTGTGCATTGCGGTTTCTGCACGGCCACCTGTCCGACCTATGTTACCCTCGGCAACGAGCTCGACAGCCCGCGCGGCCGGATCTACCTGATCAAGGACATGCTGGAAAACGGACGACCAGCCGATAACCAGATCGTCACCCATATCGACCGTTGCCTCTCCTGCCTCGCCTGCACGACGACCTGTCCCTCCGGTGTCGACTACATGCATCTGGTCGACCATGCCCGCGTCCATATTGAAAAGACTTATCGCCGCCCGTTGATGAACCGGCTGACGCGTAACGTGCTGGCCATGGTCCTGCCTTATCCGGGCCGGTTCCGTCTTGCCTTGAAGCTGGCCGCCCTCGGTCGCCCCTTCGCCGGCCTCTTCGATCAGGTGAAGGCCTTGAAGCCTGTGGCCGCCATGCTGCGCCTTGCGCCGGCAAATGTCCCTCTACCCTCGGATTTTGCTAAACCCGCCACCCATATGGCAGTTGTGCCGCGCCGCGGCCGGGTCGCCATCCTCACCGGCTGCGCACAGCCCGTGCTTGATCCGGGTATCAACGAAGCCGCCATTTCGCTGCTCACCCGTCTCGGTGTCGAGGTTATTGTTCCGCCGGGCGAGGGCTGCTGTGGCGCGCTGGTCCATCATATGGGCCGCGAGGCGCAGGCGCTCGACAGCGCCCGTCGCAATGTCGATGTCTGGACACGCGCCGTGGACGAGGGCGGCCTTGATGCGATCATCGTCACGACATCAGGCTGTGGCACGAAAATCAAGGACTATGGCCACATGCTGCGCCTCGATCCCGCCTATGCCGAAAAGGCAGCCCGGGTCTCGGCGCTTGCGAAGGACATCACCGAATATCTCTCCACCCTCGACCTCCCCGCAGGCGAAACCAGGGGCATGACGGTCGCCTATCATTCCGCCTGCTCCCTGCAGCACGGGCAGAAGGTGACGATGGCGCCGAAACTGCTGCTGAAGGCGGCAGGCTTTACCGTCAAGGATCCGCCGGAGGGTCATCTCTGCTGCGGCTCGGCAGGCACCTACAACATCATGCAGCCCGAGATCTCGGCGCGGCTCAAAGCCCGCAAGGTCAAGAATATCGAGTCGACGAAGCCGGATGTCATTGCCGCAGGCAATATCGGCTGCATGACCCAGATCGGTTCGGCTACCGGCATTCCCGTGGTCCATACGGTGGAATTGCTGGACTGGGCCTATGGCGGCAAGAGGCCGAGGGCGTTGCGCAGCATCCACCGGATCAACTGAGGGAATTATTAAGCGATTGCTGTTATAACGATCCCAGGATGAAACATCCTGGAGGCTGTTATGGGTAACAGGCATCTGACAATCGCGATGCTCGCACTCTGTTCCTGGACAATGCCCGCATTCGCCGCCGCCGATCGCATCTATTGCGCCGCGTCCGACGCGGTCGTAAATGTGACGCTAGAAACCGGCTTCAGCAACAAGGACGAGCAAAGGCTCATACATTTCCGCGGTATGGTCGCAGTGTTGGATAAAGCCGTTCCCCCGGAGTTCCGGCGGATCGAGCTTGATTCAGACATGCTGCGCCAATACTGGACGGACGGACGAGACCTTCGTTTCAGCCTGCACGCCTTTTCGCCGAGCAAATCCCCGGTCTATCGTGTCACCATATCGCTCGTGACGAACCGCAAGGCGGACAGCGATGAGCGCTATGACGGAAGCTTTCGCTTGGCGGTCCAGAGACTGACGGCAGGCAGCCGCGTCGATGGCGAAACCCTGTTTGAACACGAAGTACCGATATTCTGCGCAATCAAGCGGTCGGTCTGGCCGTCTCAGAACTTGTAGCTGACCCCCACATTCACCGCATTGGTGAGGATCTGCGTCTTCAGCGTCGTGCCGGAATCGATGTCGACATCGACCCAGGAATAGTTGCCCTTGTATTCGAGAAAGGCGGCCCAGTTCTTTGTGAACTTATAGGCCACGCCCGCTTGCGCCTGCAGGGTCGCGCCCCCGAACTGATACTCGAAGGTCTTGCCCGACCCGCGCGTCACTTCGACATGCGGAACATTCACGCCGGCGCCAGCGCCGACATAAGGCACGAATTTTGTCCCCGCGATCGGCATGCGATAGAGCGCATTGAGCGTCAAAAGGTTGAGCCCATCCGAAAACTCGAAATGCGACCAGCCGGATGACGCCAGTGTCTCATCATCGGCATAGACCTTGGAATGGCTGAAATCCACGGAGAGGCCGAGGTTCGGCCTGCCCAGATCGTCCATCCACCAGGTGCCACGCAGGCCGTAATAGGGTGGGCTCTCGAAGGATTTTCCTTCCCAGCCGGCTCGAAAATCCGTTCCGTCGGAAAGGTCGATGTCACTGTGCGGCGCCGTCTGAAAGCCGCTATAGACGGAGATCGCCATCTCCGCATGGGCAGGGGAAGTCAAGGCAGAGATCAGGACGCCGGCCAGAGCCAGCGGAAATGCGCGTGATGTCATCAAGAAGCCCCCGGACAGTCTGGCAGACGGGCTGATCCGCCTGCCGTTTACTGAAGACTGCCCCGGCGAGGCAACAGGAAGATGACAGCAAAACGGCCGCGCTGGGTGGCGCGGCCGCGAATGTGGTCTCGGCAAATGGCTCTTGGTTCAGCCGCCGAAGATCGTGCGCAGGATGTCGATGCCCTTGTCGTCGAAGGAAACGTCACCCTGCTTGTTGCCGGGGCCCACGACGATGACCTTGGCGCCGACCTCGGCGCGATCATAGAGATGCTCGACATCCTTGTTCATCATGCGGATGCAGCCGGACGACATGTTGAGGCCGATCGTCCAGGGCTGGTTGGTGCCGTGAATGCGGAAAATCGTGTCGCGGCCACCCTTGTAGAGATACATGGCGCGCGCGCCGAGCGGATTGTCCGGGCCGCCTTCCTGCACGACCGGCAGCATATGGCCTTTGGCGGCTTCGCGCCGGCGCATTTCTTCCGGCGGGCGCCATTCCGGCCATTCCGACTTGCGACCGATTTTCACCACGCCCGACCAGCCGAAGCCGTCACGACCGACGCCGACGCCGTAACGGGTCGCGCGGTTGTTGCCTTCGACGAAGTAGAGGAACTTGTTGTTGGTATCGATGATGATCGTGCCGGGCTTCTCGTCGGTAGTCAGACGGACGACCTTGCGCTTGAACTTCTCGGCAACCTGCTTCTGCTGCACGACAAGCGTGACATCGCTCGACGTCTGGACGCGGTTGAGGGTGAGGGCGCTTGCCGGCATGGGAAGCAGGAAAGTCGCCGCGATCATGGTCGCGGCAACCCGGGTCGTGATGGAATCGAGCATGGTTGGTCCCCTGAATTTACTGGGGTGAGAGCCTAGCCGCTTCCTTTGCTAATGCAAGAGCCGAGCCGGCGATTGTGACATGGAGAGTGCTTCAGATCACAATTACCTTGGTCCCGACCTTCACCCGATCATAAAGATCGGTCACGTCCTCGTTGCGCATGCGAATGCAACCGGAGGAGACGCCGCTGCCGATCGACCAGGGCGCGTTGGTGCCGTGGATGCGGTAGAGGGTGGAGCCAAGATACATGGCGCGCGCCCCGAGCGGATTTTCCGGTCCGCCTTCCATGCTGGCCGGCAGATAGTGACCCTTGGCCGCTTCCCGGGCGATCATTTCCTGCGGCGGGTTCCACGACGGCCATTCGCGCTTGGCTGTCACCTTATGCGTTCCGGCCCATTCGAAGCCAGGCTTGCCGACCCCGACGCCATAGCGCTTGGCCATGCCGTTCTCCATCACGAGATAGAGGAAACGTTCGCGCGTATCGATGACGATCGTGCCCGGCTTCTCCGTCGTTTGGTATTCCACCATCTGCGGCAGGAATTGCGGCTCGATCTGCGTGCGCACCGGCTTGTTCGGGCGCATGGCGACCTGCTGCACGGCAGGCTGCTGTCCAAACAGAACGCGGCGCTGCTGCACGACTTGCGGCTGCGGCTGGCGAACGATCTGCTGGCGATAGACGGGCACCATCTGGCGACCGGCATTGGCGACCGGCCGCGTCGCGTAACCCGGTCTCTGCGGCGGCAGACCGCCGAGTTGCAGCAGCCAGGCCGCCTGCAGGTCCGGGCTCACCATGACAGGGGGGCGGCTCTGGTAACGGTCGTTTGCAGTGGCGGAAAAGGCAAATGGCAGGCTGGCAATGAGGGCCAGCAGGATTGATTTCTTCAACATCGGACAACTCGCAACATGGGACCGAAGGCGGCGGCAGGCAAAAAGCCGACCGGGTTCACGGTGATCGTGCCAGAGCGAGGGCCGCCATTTGGTAAAGAGCCATTCATAAAAATGCGATCGATGCCGTAAACCTTTCAGAAGGGTTAGCAGTCGGTTTGGAAAACTCGTGAACAAATGGTAAACGCCGGAAAACGACTGGGAGAATCGCATGGACGGCGTGGCCGAAGGTTTGATTGGGGGAGAGGACGGCCTCGACCGCTGTTTCTGGCACGGCGGTCTGGAAGACTATCGCCGCTATCACGACGCGGAATGGGGCACGCCCGTTACCGATGATGTGAGGCTCTTCGAAAAGATCTGCCTCGAAGGTTTTCAGTCCGGCCTCTCCTGGTTGACCATCCTGAGAAAGCGCGAGAACTTCCGCGCCGCCTTTGCCGGCTTCGACTTCCATCAGGTCGCCCGCTTCGGCGATGATGACATCGCCCGTTGCCTGGCCGATGCCGGCATCATCCGCCATCGCGGCAAGATCGTTTCGACGATCAACAATGCCCGCCGCGCCGTGGACCTGAAAACCGAATTCGGCTCGCTCGCTCGCTATTTCTGGAGCTTCGAGCCTGACGCGGCAGAACGCCCCGCCCGCATGGACTATGCGACGCTCAGGGCCAATCCGACCTCGCCCACATCAATCCGGCTTTCCAAGGACCTGAAGAAGCGCGGCTGGACCTTTGTCGGCCCGACCACCGTCTATGCCTTCATGCAGGCCATGGGCCTGGTCAACGACCACATCGAGGGATGCTGCTGCCGCGCGCGCATCGAGGACTTGAGGGCGAGGTTCGTCAGGCCCTAGCCCTTTTCAGTCGATGCTGAGCGCCAGCACCCGGCTGATCTCGGTCAGAGACCGTCCGGACTGATCCCGCCAGGTGTTGAAGGCAGCCTGAACCGCGGCCTTGTCGCGCGCCGAGCTGGGCGCCTTCGTCACGATACCCTCTGCGATGAGCCGATTGACCACACTTCTCGACAGGATGAAGCTGTCGATCCCGGCAAAGCGCAGGAAATACTGTCCCGTATTGCCGCCGAGCCGCGACCCCTTCTTCTGCAACAGATCGAGCAGGCCTACATAATCCTCGGTCGGCCAACCAGCAAAAAAGGCACCAGCCGACCCATGCGCGCGCGCGATGTCCGACAGGAAGACAGCATTTTCCTGCACGGCCCGGATCTTCGGCCCATGGCGCACGATCCTGACATCCGACACCAGTCGCCCGAAATCCTCGTCATGCAGCATGGCACATCGGCCAATGTCGAAGCCGTCGAAAGCCGCTTCGAAACCCGGCCACATCGCCTCCACGACCTTCCAATTGAAGCCGGACTGGAAAATGCATCTCGTCATCAGGGCCAGGAAGCGATCATCAGGTGTTGTCCGGATGGTGTCGGACGGCTTCGGATATTGAAGGTTTTCGAGCACTGCCGGCTCCCCCTTTCGGGAGATCGCCAGTTCGTAAATGTCGTCGAAGTGGAGCATGCGGCGTTCAATCCTGCAGGCGGGCGACGAGATCCGGAACATGACCGAGGTCCGAAACCTCGCGGAACCGGGGGGCCTCCACCGGTTTTTCCACATGCTCCAGCACCCAGGTCAGTTCATGCGGCACGAACACGCCCCAGGCGCCGGCCGCAATCGCCGGCACGACGTCCGATTTCAGAGAATTGCCGATCATCATCGCCCGCTCTGGCCCATTGCCATGTTTGCCGAAAATCCGCCGATAGGTGGTGGCGGTCTTGTCGGAGACAATCTCGACCGCATCGAAGAAATCACCCAGCCCCGATTGGGCCAGCTTGCGCTCCTGATCGAACAGATCCCCCTTGGTAATCAGCACCAGGAAATACTGCCCGGTCAGCGCCTCCAGCGTCTCACGCGCATGCGGCAGGCATTCGACGGGATGGCCGAGCAGATTGCGCCCGATCGACAGGATCTCGGAGATCACACTGGTCGGCACGCGCCCCTCGGTGATCTCAAGCGCCGTCTCGATCATCGACAGTGTGAAGCCTTTGATGCCGAAGCCGTAATGCGCCAGATTGCGCTTCTCGGCATCGAGCAGCCGCTCGGAAATATGATCTCCCTCGGCAAAGTCCTTGAGCAGGCCGCGGAAATGCGCCTCCGTCAGCTTGTAATACTGCTCGTTCTGCCAAAGCGTGTCGTCGGCATCGAAGCCGATGACGGTGACGGGTCTCATCGAAATGCCGCCTCCTTTCCGAACTCAGAGGACGCAAGACTAGAGCCGTTCATTTATCCCGGCGGAAAGATGCCCGGCCCTTCGGGTTGGCTGAAACGGGCCGCCTGATCGACCGGCCGGCTTGGCCGTAGGCTGTGGCTACGACACGCGCCGCCCGGTCGACCATCCTACTCCGTTTGAGCCAACAGAACTAATTCCATTTAAAAATGAACGGCTCTAGCGTCCTCATCGGACAAAGCAATGGCGCCAAGCAGCGCCATTGCCGGTTTCAGGCCTGGTTGCGAATTACTGGCCGTTCTTGGCCAGCCATGCCTTCATCATGGCAATTTCGCCCTCCTGGGCCTTGATCACATCCTCCGCCAGCTTGCGGATCTCCGGATCCTTGCCGTGTTCGAGCACGATCTTCGCCATGTCGATCGCGCCTTGATGGTGCGGGATCATGCCCTGGACGAAGTCGACATCGGCATTGCCGGCGAGCGGCACGGCCATGTCCTTATGCATCTTTTCATTCGCGGCGGCAAAGGCCTTGGAGGACGGACTGTCATCCATCATGCCATGGTCCATCGAGGACATGTCGTGGCCCTGATGCATGGTGTCATCCTGTGCAAGGACGGCGGAGGTGGAAAGGGCGGTCGCAAGCGACGCCGAAAGAAGAATGGTTTTCAGCATTGTTATCTCCTGTGCTGATCGATGATGGAAGGGGCGCAGCGAAACGCCACGCCGGTCATCGTCTCAGGCGCGGGGAGGGGGGGTGACCGGTGCTGCCATCTGCGATACGAGTTGCGGCATCGGCAAGCCGGCTTCCGCTGCCCGCGCGGCTTGCCCGCCATCGGCGAAGGCGGGGTTGGCGGGCAGGGTCAGGCAGGCGGCGCAATGTCCGTTGATCTTCATCGGCTTGGAACTGTCGCCGGCACCCTCGCCAGCATCGGCCACTGTCTTGCTGACGCCCGAATGTGGACAGTCGACATCCACCATGGCTTTCGCCACAGAGGCCGGGCGATCCAGGCCGCCGCTATGATCCGTCATCTGGACCACAGGCATCGCCATGGCCGACATGCCAGTTACGGGCATGGCACCATAGGCAAGCGCTGCGACGAACAGCAGGAGGCGGGCGAGCGAGATCATGGCGTGAAGATGATGCGCGATCTCGACGAAAGCAAGGCGGGTGACATCGAAGTCACCGTACGACGACGCGGTGGACGATCTGGTAATCGCGACTTTCCTCGCCGAACGGGATCACAGGCCAATCCCACTGGGAGGAAGGGCTGCCGAGATCGACGCCATGCATGAGGTCTTCAGTCTCATGTGCAGCCCCCGACCCGTCCAGAACCGTATAGGAAATGTCGGTCACAAGAACCGTCTGCGCCGCTACCTGCGCCATTCCCTCGAGATGCGCTCTGACAAGTGCGGTGAGCAGATCGTTCGGCACAGCCTGGCGCTCCATCCCCGAAATCCGCCTGCTGGCCCCGATGCTGATCTGCGACAGCAGATTGGCCGAGGTCACGAAATCGAGATAGGGTACCTGTCTCAGGAACGCGAGCGGCTCCAACGGCTCGCCGGCCAACATCGCGTCGAGCCCGGAGACATCGCGCTCGATAAGCCGAACATTCTTCAGCCCCCTCAGAGCGATCCAGCCGCGCACGCTGGCGAGATGCACGAGATCGACCAGGACGACGGTATCGAACAGCCGCGACAGCTCGATCACCGGCACGTCCCGCAGCAGCCCCGACCCCAGCACCACGGCCGTCCGCCGCTGCCGACAACCCTCAGCGGCCTTCAGAATGGCCGCCTTCGTCTGCCGCTCATGTTCGGCCCAGGCGGCACGACAGCGATTGGCCCGCGCCCACAGATTGACGGAGGAACGTATGAACCGACGATGACCAGCCGAGGTGAGCGGCCATGTCGCGGCATAATTCAGGGCTTCGAGGATCATGTCTTACCGATAGACGGAGCTTCGATGGCCGATCTCGACCACGAGCACGATGAGTTTGCCGTCCTGGATATCGCAGATGATGCGGTAGTCGCCAACTGTGTAGCGCCAATAGGCGCCAAGTTTGCTCCCATGAAGGGGATCGCCAAGGCTTCGGGGATTGTCGTGTTTGGCAAGCCGCTCTTCGAGAAATTGTTTTATACGGCGGCGAATGACGGGATCGAGTTTATCGATCGTTTTCCGAACAGGCTGGCGATATTCAATCGTCCAGGCCACGCCAAAACTCCTCGGAACTGACGACCTTGTCCTCGCCGCTCTTGATACGCTTCATGGCCTCGTCCGCGGCAGCAAGATCCTGCAGGTTCTCAAGTTCGCGCTGGATCATCTGGCGCAGATAATCATCCGGCTCGGCACCCGCCTCCGAGGCGTATTCGACGATCAGCTGATGCATTTCTTCCGGCATATCGAGCGTGACGCGCTTGTTCATCGGTCCAACCTCTGGTTTCGCGTTGGAATATACCACCGCGCCCACCCATTTTCCAGCATCCGACCTCGACCCCACCCGCCTTCGCCCTTGCCGCCAAATCCTTGATCCTCTAAGACACCGGCACCTTTTTAAAACGGAATTCCGGTTGTCATCATGAGCGAAAAGAACAAGAAGCCGCAAAAGCTGAAGGCCCGCCTGCCGCGCGGCTTCGTCGATCGCGAGGCAGCCGATATCCGCGCCGCCAATCAGATGATGGAGACCATCCGCGAGGTCTATGAGCGCTACGGCTTCGACCCGATCGAGACCCCGCTCTTCGAATACACCGATGCGCTCGGAAAATTCCTACCCGACAGCGACCGCCCGAACGAAGGCGTCTTCTCGCTGCAGGACGACGACGACCAGTGGATGTCGCTGCGCTACGACCTGACGGCGCCGATGGCCCGCCATGTCGCGGAGAATTTCCAGGAAATCCAGCTGCCGTTCCGCACCTACCGCGCCGGCTACGTCTTCCGCAACGAGAAGCCGGGTCCTGGCCGTTTCCGCCAGTTCATGCAGTTCGACGCCGATACGGTTGGTGCCCCCGGCGTCCAGGCCGATGCCGAAATGTGCATGATGATGGCCGACACGCTGGAAGCGCTGGGCATCAAGCGCGGCGACTATGTGATCCGGGTCAACAACCGTAAGGTTCTGGATGGTGTTATGGAGGCCATCGGCCTCGGCGGCGAGGAGAATGCAGGTCGTAGGCTCAACGTGCTGCGGGCGATCGACAAGCTCGATAAGTTTGGGCCTGAAGGCGTGAAGCTTCTGCTCGGTGAAGGCCGCAAGGATGAGTCCGGCGACTTCACCAAGGGTGCGGGGCTGAATGAGGAGCAGATTGCTAAGGTCCTTTTCTTCGTCGGCATCAAGTCCTATGCCGAAAGCGCTGCCGAATTGGCCGCACTCGTCGCAGGAACCTCCAAGGGTGAAGAGGGCGTCGAGGAACTGAACATGATCGGCGCGCTTGTTGCAGGCGCCGGCTACGGGCCGGACCGCATCAAGATCGACCCCTCCGTCGTCCGTGGCCTCGAATACTATACCGGCCCTGTCTACGAAGCCGAACTCACCTTCGACGTTACCAATGAAAAGGGCGAAAAGGTCGTCTTCGGCTCGGTCGGCGGCGGCGGGCGATACGATGGCCTCGTCTCCCGCTTCATGGGCCAGCCGGTCCCGGCCACGGGTTTCTCCATCGGCGTCTCGCGTCTGATGACGGCGCTGAAGAACCTCGGCAAGCTCGGCGAGGACCACGCGCTCGGCCCGGTCCTCGTCACCGTCATGGACGGCGATGTCGAGAGCATGGGCCGTTACCAGCGCTTCACGCAGCATCTGCGCGCAGAAGGCATCCGCGCCGAAATGTACCAGGGCAACTGGAAAAAATTCGGCAACCAGCTGAAATATGCCGACCGCCGCGGCGCGCCCATTGCCATCATCCAGGGCGGCGACGAGCGCGCTCAAGGTGTCGTGCAGATCAAGGACCTGATCGAGGGCAAGCGCCTCTCGGGCGAGATCACCGACAATGCCGAATGGCGCGAGGCGCGTGTGGCGCAGGAAGTGGTGCCCGAGGCCGAGCTCGTGGCGAAGGTCAAGGAGATCCTGGCTGCCCAGGCGGAAGATCGCTGCCGGGCGAAAGGTTGAGTAAATGGCCCTTCTGGCGCTTCACCATGTTCAACTGGCCATGCCGTCAGGTGGTGAAGACCGGGCGCGTGCCTTTTATCGTGATGTGCTGGGGCTCATCGAAGTGCAGAAGCCGGAAAATCTGGCCCGGCGCTGTGGGTGCTGGTTTGAGCAGGGTGATCTTCGCATCCATCTCGGTGTCGAAGAAGATTTTCGCCCGGCTCGCAAGGCGCATCCCGCAATTCTCGTCGAAGGTCTGGCAGGGCTCGCGGCAAGGATTGAAGCCGCAGGATACAAAGTCGTTTCGGACGAGCCGTTGCAGGGGTTTGACAGGCTGTATGTCTACGACCCCTTCGGCAATCGGATCGAGCTGATGCAGGCAGTTGGTTGAATACTCATGGTTGATGTAGTGCCGAGCCTTTACCCCTCTCTGCCCTGCCGGGCATCTTCCCCTCAAGCGGGGAGATCGATCACGGTTGAGCACCCCGAACTCCCTCTGATTTCCCCCCTTGAGGGGGAGATGTCACGAAGTGTCAGAGGGGGGTACTCTCTAAGCCGTGGTGTAACATGCCCCTGACCGACATGCCCGATTTCGCCGGCACCATCCTGCAGGAATTCACCTCACGCGGCACGACCCGCGTCGACACGCCCGTGATCCAGCCGGCCGCCCCCTTCCTCGACATGGCGGGCGAGGATCTGCGTCGGCGCATCTTCCTCACCGAGAATGAGCGCGGCGAAAGCCTGTGCCTGCGGCCCGAATTCACCATTCCCGTCTGTCTGCGCCACATCGAGACCGCGACCGGCACGCCGAAGCGTTATGCCTATCTCGGCGAAGTCTTCCGCCAGCGCCGCGAAGGCCCGCAGGAATTTTACCAGGCCGGCATCGAAGATCTCGGTGACATCGCCATCGCCGCCTCGGATGCCCGCGCGATTGCCGACAGCGTGGCGATCCTCACCCGCCTCCTGCCGACGAAGCCGCTCACCGTCACCCTCGGCGACCAGTCCGTGTTCGAAGCCGTCGTCAAGGCGCTCGGCCTGCCGGCCGGCTGGCAGAAGCGCCTGATTCAGGCTTTCGGCAACCCGGCCCAGATTGACCAGCTGCTGCGTACCCTCGCTACCCCGACGCCGGTCCCCGGTCTCGATTCGCAAGTCTCAAGCCTGCTCGCAAGCGGCGACCAGGACGCGTTGATTGCCCATATCGACGCGACCATGCAGGCGACCGGCTATCTGACCAATGCGAGCCGCACGCCCACCGAGATCGCCCGTCGCCTGAAGGAGAAGCTGGAGCTTTCGGAAACCCGGCTGGATGGCGCAGCTCTGCTTCTGCTGCGCGAATTCCTCTCGCTGGAGCTGCCGCTTGCCGATGCGTCGGCAGCGCTCGCCGGTTTTGCCGATGCCGCCGGCCTGAAGCTCGGATCGGCTCTGTCCCGTTTCGACGAACGCGTCGCAGCGCTGGCCAATATTGGTACTGACCTCTCCCGCATCACCTACCGCGCCGCCTTCGGCCGCCCGCTCGATTATTACACCGGCCTCGTTTTCGAAGTGGCCGTCGAGGGCAAGCCAGCCGTGCTCGCCGGTGGTGGACGCTTTGATCGCCTGCTGACCCTGCTCGGCGCCGAGACCCATATCCCGGCCGTCGGCTTCTCGCTCTGGCTGGATCGTATCGAAAACGAACGGAGCGCAAAATGACCATCACCATCAGTCTGCCCTCCAAGGGCCGAATGAAGGACGATGCCTCCGCCATCTTCGAAAAGGCCGGCATGAAGATCGTCGCCGTCGGCAATGACCGCTCCTATCGCGGCCGCGTCGAAGGCTTCGAAGATGTCGAGATCGCCTATCTATCGGCCTCGGAAATCTCGCGCGAGATCGGCAACGGCACCGTCGATTTCGGCGTGACCGGCGAGGATCTGATCCGCGAGGGTCTGGCGGAAGCAGACGCCCGCGTCGAGATCGCCGCCCGCCTCGGCTTCGGCCATGCCGATGTCGTCGTGGCCGTTCCCGAAATCTGGTACGATGTCGACACCATGGCCGACCTCGGCGACGTCGCCGCCGAATTCCGCACACGCCATGGCCGACGGCTCGCGATCGCGACCAAATACTGGCGCCTGACGCAGCAGCATTTTTCGCGCCAGCACGGCATCCAGCTCTACCGCATCGTTGAAAGTCTGGGCGCCACCGAAGGTGCGCCAGCCGCCGGCCAGGCCGATATCATCGTCGACATCACCTCGACCGGCTCGACCTTGAAGGCCAATCATTTGAAGGTCCTGTCGGACGGTGTCATCCTGCGCTCCGAGGCTTGCCTGGTGCGAGCGAGAAAGCCGGAGCATGAGGGCAACTCCATGATCGGCCGCATCGTTGAGGCCGTGCGCGGCGTGCTGTGAGGCTGCTTAAGATTTGCCCCTGACCCTGACCCTCTCCCCGCGAGCGGGGAGAGGGGACTGACACGGCGCTGCTTGCTGCCTTCTCCCCGCCTGCCGGGGGAAGGTGCCGGCAGGCGGATGAGGGGCAGCGCGCAACACAACACAAAAAAACCCGCCGGATCGCTCCAGCGGGTTTGTTTTGAACCTTATAGGGCAGGGATCAGGCGGAGACGGCAGAAGCCGAGCCGCGACGGGCGTCGATCGAGTAGGCGCCGGCACCGACGATGGCGAGAGCGATGTAGCCGCCAGCCAGGGTGATGTTCTTCATCAGCATGATCTGGTTCAGCGTGTTGATCCAGCCAAGCGCGCCTTCCGGCCAGCCTTCGATGGCAACCGTGCCGGAATGGAAGACGAGACCGGTGAACACGCAGAAGATGGCCAGGGCCCAGGCGGTCAGTTTGGTCTGGAAGCCGACGAGGACGAAGAGACCGGCAACGAGTTCGAAGAGGCCGGCGGCGTAGGCGAGCAGGCCAGCGGCGGGCAGACCGGCGCCGGTGATCATGCCAGCGGTGGCCGTCGGGTCAGACAGCTTGCCGAAGCCGGACAAAATGAAAATGAACGAAAGCAGAATGCGGACAAGGACGAGAAGGCCATTATTGGTGCTGGACATCTTAGGCTCCATGAGTTTGTCGCTGAAACCACACCCCTTGTGGGCTTCAGAATGTGGATCCTAGATGCCTGGATTTTTGCTTAAGCGATAGATTAACGACGCTTGACTGTTCGTTCACAAAAACAGAACAGTTGGCAGTTTGATCGGCCTCAGTTGTAAACACTGACGCACACAATCCTGCTGCCTATCTTCAGCCGGTCGTCGGCACGGAGGGGCGTTGGTCAGCTCTTCCGTGGTGACAATCAGACAGGGGTTACGGTTGCTGTCGTGGGCAACTGGAAGCGCGGGAAATTGAACAGTCCCACCATCGTCCCCCGCGTGCCGTCGAAGCCGGTGGATTCGCCGATGCAAAAGACCGGCTGCCTTTGGTTGGCTGCAGAGAGGATGGTTGTCGAATAGCAGAAGCGCGAAGGCTCCGTGGCCGCCTGTTCGAACAGCCTCAGAATATGCCCACGATCGGCCGGTTCGTAGCAGCGCATCATGGTCAATAGACCGCACTCGTGGCTATCAAGCCCATGCAACTGCCGCGCTCGGCTGCCGAGCGTCAGAATGCCGTTCGTCAGGTCGCCCGTCCAATCCTCGGATATTCCGAATCGGCAGGCGTTCTGACCGAGGAAACGGTCGGATTCCGGATCGCCCACCGCAAAACTGGTCGCGAGATCTGCATTTGCAATTTTGAACAAGGTTGTCCCCAAGCCGAGGCCGAAACGGCCCTCACCATGCTGGAGGTCTTGCCCCGCCAGGCAAAACGTCCGAAGTCCCCAACCGGCCCAGACCGGCATTTCGTTGAATGAAAGTGTGCCGGTTACCGCCTGCACGCCTTCGTCTCACCTCCGCAGGAGCCCCCACCTGCGGTACTGGAGCAAGCCAGAATCGCGTTTCAAACCTTTATATATGAATAGTCTAACTCACATCTAAAGGTTTCCATCGGCCAACTCCGCTTCCTCGCGGAAGCTTCCGGCAAAGTTTGACCCAATCCCCGAACCTGGCTCCTGGCGGCTAAACCGATCCCCAAGTATAGGTTGCAAGTCCGAAGCGTCTCGCCCCCTAAAATTAACCCGCTAGATACCATGAAAGTATATAGATGAAAACGCCTCACATTCCAGGATACGACTAACTATCGACGATTTGTCCCCAAGCATCGCAATAAAATATTAGAATGATCTAATCAGCAATGATCTGCTGAAATAGCTTTCGCGCCGGAAGTGTCAGGGCAATTACGAAGCACTTGGTTAACATGTATTCATATTCGAATTCTACGTGTCAACATGCACGACGAATGGTTGTGTGTTGATTTGAGCATCGGGCTTCAAGACGCGTTCCCAAACGCAGAAAGGGCGGCCCGAGAGCCGCCCTTCCAAACTGAACCATATGGCTCGATGCTTGGACCCTAAGGTCTTACATCATGTCCATGCCGCCAGTTCAGCGCGCTTGACGCGCTGAACCACTTTGAGTGATGGGCGGCTTAAATGGACCTGATGGTAAGACCCTAAGGTCTTACATCATGTCCATGCCGCCAGTTCAGCGCGCTTGACGCGCTGAACCACTTTGAATGATGGGCGGCTTGAATGGACCTGATGGTAAGACCCGATGGGTCTTACATCATGTCCATGCCGCCCATGCCGCCCATGCCGCCCGGCATGCCGCCAGCAGCTTCCTTCTTCGGAAGTTCGGCGATCATTGCTTCGGTGGTGATCAGCAGCGAAGCAACCGAAGCTGCGTTCTGCAGGGCGGTGCGAACAACCTTGACCGGGTCGACGATACCCATGGCGATCATGTCGCCGAATTCGCCGGTCTGGGCGTTGTAGCCGTAGTTTTCTTCGTTCTTGTCGAGGATCTTGCCGACGATGATCGACGCTTCGTCACCGGCATTGGTGGCGATCTGGCGAACCAGCGACTGGAGGGCGCGGCGAACGATGTTGATGCCGGCTTCCTGGTCGTCGTTTGCACCCTTGACGGTGATCTTCGTGGAAGAACGCAGGAGAGCGGTACCGCCGCCGGGGACGATGCCTTCCTGGACAGCAGCGCGCGTTGCGTTGAGCGCGTCGTCGATGCGATCCTTGCGTTCCTTGACTTCGATTTCCGTCGAGCCGCCAACGCGGATCACGGCAACGCCGCCAGCGAGCTTGGCAAGACGTTCCTGCAGCTTTTCGCGGTCGTAGTCAGAGGTGGTTTCTTCAATCTGCGCCTTGATCTGGGCAACGCGACCTTCGATGTCCGACTTCTGGCCGGCACCGTCGACGATCGTGGTGTTTTCCTTGGTGATCGAGATCTTCTTGGCGCGGCCGAGCATGTCGAGCGTGACCGACTCGAGCTTGATGCCGAGGTCTTCCGAGATGACAGTGCCGCCCGAGAGGATGGCGATGTCTTCCAGCATGGCCTTGCGGCGATCGCCGAAGCCCGGAGCCTTGACGGCAGCGATCTTCAGACCGCCACGCAGCTTGTTGACGACGAGCGTAGCAAGAGCTTCGCCTTCGACGTCTTCAGCGATGATGACGAGCGGCTTGCCGGTCTGAACGACAGCTTCGAGAACCGGCAGCATGGCCTGGAGGTTCGAGAGCTTCTTTTCGTGCAGGAGGATGTAGGCGTCGTCGAGATCGGCGACCATCTTTTCCGGGTTGGTCACGAAGTAGGGCGAGAGGTAGCCGCGGTCGAACTGCATGCCTTCGACGACTTCGAGTTCGGTTTCAGCGGTCTTGGCTTCTTCAACGGTGATAACACCTTCGTTGCCAACCTTCTGCATGGCTTCGGCAATGTCCTTGCCGACCTGCGTGTCGCCGTTTGCCGAGATCGTGCCGACCTGGGCAACTTCTTCCGAAGTCGAGATCTTCTTGGCCTTGGCCTGCAGGTCCTTGACGACTTCTGCAACGGCCAGATCGATGCCGCGCTTCAGGTCCATCGGGTTCATGCCGGCAGCAACGGCCTTGTTGCCTTCGCGAACGATGGCCTGGGCAAGAACGGTTGCAGTCGTGGTGCCGTCGCCGGCGATGTCGTTGGTCTTCGAAGCAACTTCGCGGACCATCTGGGCGCCCATGTTTTCGAACTTGTCTTCCAGTTCGATTTCCTTGGCAACCGATACACCGTCCTTGGTGATGCGCGGAGCGCCGAAGGACTTGTCGATGATGACGTTACGACCCTTGGGGCCGAGGGTAACCTTCACGGCATCAGCGAGGATGTCGACGCCATGCAGCATCTTTTCGCGTGCGGTGCGGCCAAACTTGATTTCTTTAGCAGCCATGTTCAAACTCCCGGGCGTCTAGCCCATTGTTGACTTGGTTAAAAAGGAAGGTGGGGATCAGGCTGAAATCAGCCGATGATGCCCATGATGTCGGCTTCCTTCATGATCAGCAGGTCGACGCCATCGAGCTTGACCTCGGTGCCGGACCACTTGCCGAACAGAACGCGGTCGCCGACCTTCACGTCGAGGGCAACCTGCTTGCCGCTTTCGTCGCGGGCGCCAGGACCGACAGCGATGACTTCGCCTTCAGCCGGCTTTTCCTTGGCGGTGTCAGGAATGATGATGCCGCCCTTGGTCTTTTCTTCGGACTCGACGCGCTTGACTACAACGCGGTCGTGCAGCGGACGGAAATTGGTGCTTGCCATTGTCTAATCCCTCGATCAAATGACACTCGCGACCCCTTGAGGGTATCGCATCGGAATTTGTTAGCACTCGCCCTGGGGGAGTGCCAGCGAGGCTGAGATAAGAACAGGCTCGCGACGAGTCAAGCGCGCTCGTGAAAAAAGGGAAGGGTGCATGCCGGCGAAACCCACCGACATCCACGGCAGCAAAGTCTCCAGCGTCCCTCCGTCCTCTCTCTCTCTCGCCGAACTCGTTTCAGCCTTCGCCCGCATCGGCCTCATGTCCTTCGGAGGGCCGGCCGCGCAGATCGCGCTGATGCATCGCATCTGCGTCGAGGACAAACGCTGGATCGATGAGGATCGATATCTCCATGCGCTCAACTATTGCATGCTGTTGCCGGGTCCAGAGGCCCAGCAGCTTGCGACCTATATCGGCTGGCTCCTGCATGGCGTACGCGGCGGCATAATTGCCGGTCTGCTTTTCGTGCTGCCAGGCTTGGCCGTCATCCTTGGCCTGTCGGCGACCTATGCCGTTTACCAGGAAGCGACACTGGTGGCGGGCCTGTTCTTCGGCCTCAAGGCGGCAGTGCTGGCCATTGTCGTCGAGGCGGTCATCCGCATCGGCAAAAGGGCCTTGAAGACACCCTTTCACCGAAGCCTTGCCGCCGCAGCCTTTTTCGCGCTGTTCTTCCTGTCTCTGCCGTTCCCGCTGGTCGTGCTGGCGGCGGCTCTTGCAGGCTTGATCCACGCCCGCGGTGCCAAACCGGCGGCGACCGAGATAATGGGCGAGAGGACAGCGCGTCCGCCCTTCCTGCGCCAGATTGCGGCCTTCGTGTTCTGGATCGTCCTGTGGCTGGCGCCGCTCCCCATGCTTTGGCTAATCCTTCCAGAGACCGCTTTGCCGGAGATACAGGTCTTCTTCTCCAAGATGGCGCTGGTCACCTTCGGCGGCGCCTATGCTGTGCTCGCCTATGTCGCCCAGGTCGCGGTTGATCATTATGCCTGGCTGAAGCCCGGCGAGATGCTCGACGGCCTGGCGCTTGCCGAAACGACGCCCGGGCCTTTGGTCCTCGTGCTCTCCTATGTCGGCTTCCTCGCCGGCTTTCGTCAGAGCGGCGCGCTGGATCCGCTCATTGGCGGGTTCCTCGGCGGCCTCATTGCCGCCTGGGCCACCTTCATCCCGAGCTTCATCTGGATTTTTGCAGGCGCCCCCTACATCGAGCGCCTGCGCGGCAATCGCCTCTTGAGTGCAGCTCTGTCAGCGATCACCGCTGCCGTCGTCGGCGTCATCCTCAATCTTGCCGTCTGGTTCGCCCTGCATGTCGTCTTCCACACCGTGGAGCCGGTCAGCCTGCTGAGTCTTGGTTGGCTAAAGCTGTCGTTGCCGCAACCGGCCTTGGCCTCGCTTGATGTCCCGGCCTTGGCCATTGCCGTCCTCTCAGCCGTGATGATCTTTCGCTTCCATATGGGCGTCGGCAAGACGCTGATCGCAGCCGGTCTGCTCGGTCTCGCCGTCCGCTTTCTGCTCTAGCCGGCGCAGCAATTTGCCCCTCGCTCGGCCAAGCCCCTTGCCTTGCCGCCTATCCTTTGCCATGTCACCGGGCACGAACTTCAAGTCAGGAACGCAAATGGCCCGCAGCATTTCCACCCTCGGCGACGTCACGGACAGCTATGACGTCATCCTTTGCGACGTCTGGGGCGTGCTGCACAACGGCATCGATGCCTTTCCGCTCGCCGGTGAAGCGCTGACGGCGGCACGGGCGAAGGGGCTGACGGTCGTCCTCATCACCAATTCGCCACGCCCGGCCATCGGGGTTATCCCGCAGCTGCGTGCGATTGGCGTTCCCGATACCGCCTATGACCGCATCGTAACCTCGGGCGACGTCACCCGCACACTCATCGCCGCCGGTCCGAAAAAGGTTTTCCTCCTCGGCCCCGAGCGCGACCTGCCGCTGTTCGATGGCCTCGATGTTGAGGTCGTATCGGCGGAAGAGGCAAACTGCGTCGTCTGCACCGGCTTCTTCGATGATGAAACCGAGCAGCCGGAAGATTATCGCGAGATGCTCACCGACTTTGTCGCCCGCAAGGTGCCGTTGATCTGCGCCAATCCCGATCTCGTGGTCGAGCGCGGTCATCGCATCATTCCCTGCGCCGGTGCCGTTGCCGCTTTCTATACGGCGCTCGGCGGCGAAACCCGCATTGCCGGAAAGCCGCACACGCCGATCTACGAGGCGACATTGGCTGCGGCCCGCGAGGCGCGTGGCGATTTCGACAAGACCCGTGTTCTCGCGATCGGCGACGGCATGCCGACGGACGTCAAGGGCGCCGTCGATGCCGGCCTCGACCTCCTCTATATCTCCGGCGGCATCCACGCGGCGGATTATGCGGCAAACGGCGTGACGGATGAGGGCGCGCTTCACGTTTTCCTCGATCGGGAAAATGTGGCGCCGCAATACTGGATGCATCGGCTGGCATGAGGCACAGGCAGACATGACGGTTTTCCATCGCAACGAAAAGAGGGAGCCGCTGCCATCAGCTCTGCGCGGCGGCGTGGTCGCCATCGGCAATTTTGATGGCGTTCATCGCGGCCATCAGGCGGTGTTGCGCCGCGCTCTGGAGCGGGCCGAAGCGCTCGGCGTTCCCGCCATGGTGCTGACCTTTGAGCCGCATCCGCGCTCTGTCTTCAACCCTGACAAACCGGTCTTCCGCCTGACGCCACCATCGCTGCGCGCCCGTATCCTGGAAGCCATGGGTTTCCAGTCCGTGATCGAATATCCCTTCGACCGTGAATTTTCGCAGCGCTCGGCCGAGGATTTCGTCCAGTCGATCCTGGTCGATTGGCTCGGCGCCCGTGAGGTCGTCACCGGCTTCGATTTCCACTTCGGCAAAGGCCGCGAGGGTGGTCCCGCCTTTCTGATGGAAGCTGGCGGCCGCCATGGCTTCGGCGTGACACTGGTCGACGCCTTCCGTGATGAAGGCGGCGAGGTCATCTCCTCCAGCCGCATTCGTGGCCTCCTCGCAGAAGGCGACGTCACCCAGGCGGCAGGTCTGCTCGGCTATCGTTTCACCGTCGAGGCAGAGGTGATGAAGGGCAAGCAGCTCGGTCGCACGCTGGGCTTTCCCACCGCCAACATGCATCTGCAGCCGGAAGCAACGCTGCGTCCCGGCATCTATGCCGTCCGCTTCCGCCGCCCCGACAGCATCATCCGCGATGGCGTTGCAAGCTTCGGCTACCGCCCCACGGTCACCGAAAACGGCGATCCCTGGCTTGAAACCTTCGTCTTCGATTTCACCGGCGATCTCTACGGCGAGATCTGCTCTGTCTCCTTCTTCAGTCACCTGCGCGACGAATGGAAATTCGACGGTCTTGACCGGCTGGTCGTCCAGATTCGCAAGGACGAAGAAGAGGCAAGGGCATTGCTCACCGGTGTGAGTGCGATTGGTGAGCTGGATCGCAAGATTGCCTTCTGATCAGGCGGACGATCGTGCGCGCAGGAGCTCTGCCCCTCGCGCAGCTTCCATGATGAAGCAGCTCGCATTGCGCCTGCTGCCACACCGGCACATGGCCTTATCAGACTGGAGTTTGTCTTGACGGAATTCACCCCCTTGATGTCTTTCGCTGGAGGGCTGCTGATCGGTCTGTCGGCCGTGCTTCTGATGCTGACCTGGGGGCGGATTGCCGGTATGACCGCGATCATCGGCGGTATTCTCCCGCCACTCGGGTCCGATTGGTCCTGGAAGGCTGCCTTCCTCGCCGGCGCAATTCTCGCGCCCTTCCTGCTCTCGATGTCGGGATACACGGTCGATTACGCCGTTCCCGTCTCGACGGCTGCGCTGGTCTTCGGCGGCCTGATTGCCGGCATCGGTGTCACCTTCGGCTCCGGCTGCACCTCTGGCCATGGCATTTGCGGCATGGCGCGCCTGTCGCGCCGCTCGATCGCGGCGACAGTCACCTTCATGGCTTTCGCCATTCTCACCTTTTTCATTATCCGCCACGTCGCGGGAGGAATGATCTGATGCGTTTCCTCCTCGTCTTCCTGATCGGCGCCCTGTTCGGAACCGGCATCGTCCTCTCCGGCATGGCAAACCCGGCCAAGGTACTCAATTTCTTCGATCTCGCTGGCAGCTTCGATCCAAGCCTCGCTTTCGTCATGGCCGGGGCGCTTGTGGTTGCCGCTCCGGGCTATGCGCTGCTTTTCCGCGCCCGGCAAAAGCCGCTCTTCGACCAGGCCTTCCACCTGCCCAAGGCGAGCGCCATCGACATCAGGCTGATCGGCGGCTCGGCCGTCTTCGGCATAGGCTGGGGCATCGCCGGTTTCTGCCCCGGCGCCTCGATCCCCGCTCTCGGCCTCGGCCATACCTCGGCGGCGATCTTCGTCATGGCGCTTCTGATCGAAATCCTGATTGCGCGCAAACTGGCCAAGACGGATTTCTTTGCGGATGTTGCGCGGTCGCGGTGACTGCAGCTGCGCATAAGAGCAGCGCGGACCACCGCTTTACCTGCACTTAACCGTATCGCGCATGTTTCTCAGCCCATATCGCGCAATTTAATCTGAATATCGGGATATGGTGGTTCGATGGTCTGATTGCTGACCGAAAGAGTGCCGATCCGATGTTAGATGTGGTGACCGTCCTCACCTACAATGTAGTGATCAACTTCGCCTTGATGATCGTCGCGACGATTGCCTGGGCGCGCAACCCGCGCCAGAAGGAAATCATCTTCTGGGCTCTGGCCGCATGGTCGATGGTGATCGGCACCATCTGCTCAAGCCTGACGGAACACTTACCCTATAACATCCTGGGTTATGTCGGCGGCGTGGTCTATGTCGCGCGCACCGGCCTCATCCGTCTTGGTTTCAAGGAATTCTATGGTCAGCCTTATCGGCTGTGGCAGGCCTTCAACATATCTTTTGTCGTTTGCATGCTCATGGTCCTGGCCGAACTGCTGGAGGATCCGGGACCCGTTCGCATTTCTCTCATTTATCTCGGATCAGCCTTTAACCTCGCACTCGGCACAAGGGATCTGTGGCGCGGCAATCCCGGCGAGCGCCTGCCATCCGGCCGTTTCGCCGCCATTGTTTACGTCGCCTATGCCCTGTCCAGCCTGCTGATCGCCCCGCTGCCGATCCTCTATCCGATCGAGTTTATCGGCCGAACTCCGGTCTCGGAATGGCTGACCTATACCAGCATGCTGCTGCTGGTCTTCAACCTGCTCGCTTTCCTGATGGCCATGGTTCTGAAGCTTGAGCGTGGCGGTGAAATTCAGCGGCGGCTCGCCGAGCGCGACAGCCTGACCGGGCTCACCAATCGCCGCATGTTCCTGCAGCAGGCGGCGCGGCTGAGCGAAGGGCAGGGCACCGCGATCGCCGTGCTCGACCTCGATCATTTCAAGCGCATTAACGACACCTACGGTCACAAGGGGGGTGACGATGCGCTGGTGCAATTTGCCGAACGCGTCTTGCGCCTCCTGCCGGCCGATGCGGTCTTCGGCCGCCTTGGCGGCGAGGAATTCGGTATATGCCTGCCCAACCAGGATCGCGCTTCTGCCTGGAGCACGATCAACGCCATTCGCCTCGCTGTCGCATCGGAAGACATCCGTTCCGGCGATCACCGCTTTCGAATGACCGTCTCCTGCGGTCTCGTGCTGACGCAGATGCCGCAGCGAAGCCTGGATGCCTGGATGGCAGAGGCGGATGTCGGCCTTTATGCCGCCAAGGACCAGGGCCGAAACCGGGTTGTCCTTCATGAACCGGGAGCCTCTCACGCCGACGGTTCTGCGACGCATCTGGAAACACTTGTGCTGAGCGATTGGGACGGGATCACGCGCCTCTCGGCCTGACGGGTCCGGCTGAGGTGAGGCAGAGACCTTTGCGAAACCGGATGACAGCTTGACGCTGCGGTCGCATTGGCGCCTAGTGCAAACCAGCAAATCACCCGCAGATCCGGAAAGATGTCAGATGGCCATGACGCCGCGCAGACCCGTGAACCCCAAGGATGCCGCTGAAGCCCTATTCCGCCCGGCGCCGAAGCCCGTCGCCCCCGCCGTCGAACGCCGCGCGCCGCCTGAGGTCAAGGAAATGGTCTCGATCAAGCTCGACAGCGCGGTTCTCGAACATTTCCAGAAGGATGGCCCCGGCTGGCAGGACCGCATCAACGATGCGTTGCGCAAGGTGGTCGGGGCGGAAGCCTGAGAGTAGAAAGGGGCATATAGGTGCCCATCTTGCCCCTTCCTTTCGGCGCGAAAAACCCCTAAAGAACGCGGCCATGACGTATCTTTCGGCGGCCCGGATCATTCGAATTATTGGCCCGGCCCTCCCGGCGGCTTGAAGAGCTGCGGGAAGGTCCGGGTTTTTGGCGCTGGGTTTCAAGCCCATCGCCCGCTTGCCGCCAATCCAAGACACTATTCCGCGACCACTTGAGGTCGCCCCATCCGATGGCTGATCCATGACCGATACCCCTGAAAAGATCGATTACTCCAAGACCCTCTATCTGCCCGAGACAGAATTCCCGATGCGCGCCGGCCTTCCTCAGAAGGAACCGGAAATGGCGGCGAAGTGGAAACAGATGGGTCTCTACAAGCGCCTGCGCGCCTCGGCCGCCGGCCGCGAAAAATTCGTCCTGCATGACGGCCCTCCTTATGCCAACGGCAACATCCATATCGGCCATGCGCTGAACAAGGTGCTGAAGGACGTCATCACCCGCTCCTTCCAGATGCGCGGTTTCGATTCGAACTACGTGCCCGGCTGGGATTGCCACGGCCTGCCGATCGAGTGGAAGATCGAGGAGAAATATCGCGAGAAGGGCAAGGACAAAAACGAGGTCCCGGTCAACGAATTCCGCCAGGAATGCCGTGAATTCGCCCAGGGCTGGATCGACAAGCAGTCCGACGAATTCCGCCGTCTCGGCATCGAGGGCGATTTCGACAATCCCTACACCACCATGGCCTTCCATTCGGAAGCCCGCATCGCCGGCGAACTCCTGAAGATCGCCATGAGCGGCCAGCTCTATCGCGGATCGAAGCCGATCATGTGGTCGGTCGTCGAGCGCACGGCGCTGGCGGAAGCTGAGGTGGAGTATGCCGAAGTCGAGAGCGACACGATCTGGGTGAAGTTCCCGGTCTTTTTTGTGGCGCGCGATGACGCCAAGATGACCGATCTTCTTGATGCCTCCGTCGTCATCTGGACCACCACCCCCTGGACCATCCCCGGCAACCGCGCGATCTCCTACTCCTCGAAGATCGAATACGGCCTCTACGAGATCACCGAAGCCACCAATGACTTCGGCCCGCAGCCGGGCGAGAAGCTGATCTTCGCCAAGCGCCTTGCCGAAGACGCAGCAAACAAGGCCAAGGTAACCTTGAAGCTGGTCCGCGACGTTACCGGCGCGGAACTCCGCGCGATCACCTGCACCCATCCGCTGAAGGATCTGGGCTACACTTTCGCCGTCCCGATGCTCGACGGCGACCATGTCACTGACGACGCCGGCACCGGTTTCGTCCACACCGCCCCGTCGCATGGTCGCGAAGACTTTGAAGCCTGGATGGCCAATGTCCGCCAGCTCGAAGCCCGTGGCATCGACACCAAGATCCCGTTCCCGGTCGATGATGCCGGCTTCTACACCGAAGACGCCCCCGGTTTCGGCCCCTCCGCCGAAGGTGGTGCCGCCCGCGTACTCGATGACAACGGCAAGAAGGGCGACGCCAACAAGCGCGTCATGGAAGCCCTGATCGCGGCCAACAATCTCTTTGCCCGTGGCCGCATCAAGCACGACTATCCGCATTCCTGGCGCTCCAAGAAGCCGGTCATCTTCCGCAACACGCCGCAGTGGTTCGTCTATATGGACAAGGACCTCGGCGACGACACGACGCTGCGCACCCGAGCCCTCTCCGCTATCGACCAGACCCGCTTTGTGCCGGCAGGCGGCCAGAACCGTCTGCGCGCCATGATCGAGCAGCGCCCGGACTGGGTGCTCTCCCGTCAGCGCGCCTGGGGCGTGCCGATCTGCGTCTTCGCCGATGCCGAAGGCAATGTTCTGAAGGACGAGGCGGTCAACGCCCGCATCCTCGAAGCCTTCGAGAAGGAAGGTGCCGATGCCTGGTTCGCCGAAGGTGCCAAGGAACGGTTCCTCGGTGAGGAGCATGATGGCGACAAGTGGCAGATGGTGTCGGACATCCTGGACGTCTGGTTCGATTCAGGCTCGACACACACCTTCACGCTGGAAGATCGCCCGGACCTGAAATGGCCGGCCGACGTCTATCTCGAAGGCTCCGACCAGCATCGCGGCTGGTTCCATTCGTCGCTGCTCGAAAGCTGTGCGACGCGGGGCCGCGCGCCCTACAACGCCGTCGTCACCCACGGGTTCACGATGGCCGAGGATGGCCGCAAGATGTCGAAGTCGCTCGGCAACACGGTGACGCCGCAGGATGTGATGAAGGAATCCGGCGCAGACATCCTGCGCCTCTGGGTGATGAACACCGACTACTGGGAAGACCAGCGCCTCGGCAAGACGATCATCCAGACGAACATCGACAGTTACCGCAAGATCCGCAACACCATCCGCTGGATGCTCGGCACGCTCGCCCATGACCATGGCGACGAGATCGCCTATGCCGATCTGCCGGAACTTGAAAAGCTGATGCTGCACCGTCTGGCCGAACTCGACCAGATCGTCCGCAAGGGCTACGACGAATTCGACTTCAAGCGCATCGTCCGCGCATTGTCGGACTTCGCCAATGTCGAGCTCTCGGCCTTCTATTTCGACATCCGCAAGGACACGCTCTATTGCGACGCCCCGTCGAGCCTGAAGCGCCGCTCGGCCCTTTTCGTCATCCGCAAGCTCTTCGATTGCCTGGTCCTGTGGTTTGCCCCGATGATGCCGTTCACGACGGAAGAGGCCTGGCTCTCGCGGGATCCGAAGGCTGAGTCGGTCCATCTCGAGCAGTTCCCGACGGTTCCCGCCGACTGGTCGAACGAGGCCGTTGCCGAAAAGTGGAAAAGCGTTCGCGCCGTCCGTCGTGCCGTCACCGGTGCCTTGGAAATCGAGCGCAAGGAAAAGCGCATCGGCTCCTCGCTGGAAGCAGCCCCGGTCGTTCATGTCGCCGACGCCGATCTCCTGAAGGCGCTCGAAGGCCTGGATTTCGCCGAGATCTGCATCACCTCCGACATCTCTGTTGTCGCAGGCGAAGGCCCCTCGGACGCCTTCCGTCTGGATGATGGCACCAAGGTCTCCGTCGAGCCGAAGCTGGCTGAGGGCACGAAGTGCGCCCGCTCCTGGAAGATCACCAAGGACGTCGGCTCCGACCCTGAATATCCCGAGGTCTCGGCCCGCGACGCGCAGGCGCTGCGCGAGCTTGCGGCGCTCAACTGAGGAAATATTACCGGATGATTTGCGCTTTCGTGGGTCATCCGGTAAAACTGCCTGAAATTGGCCGAATTCCACCGGCAGCGGTGGGGAGGAAATATTCGGCGGCACAGATGAACTGCGGCGAGGCTGGTAGGCATTCATGAAATCGGCATATCTGTTCAGAGTTGGCCTTGGCATGGCTGGACTGCTTGGCGTGACTGTTGGCCTCTCCGGCTGCGTCGGTGGCCCGACCTATGGCACCGACAAGACGGCCATGGAGCAGCTGGCGGATGACGTCGGCACCGCCGTATCGATCGCCCCTCGCGAGGCGGCCAACAAGGGCACTAAGTACAATCCGCGTCCGTCGCTCGTCTTGCCGCCCGGCGGAACGCAGACGGCAGCGCTCGTTGCCCCACAGGCCTCCGTCGCCAACCGCGAGAACAATCCGGAATGGGCAGAGTCCCCGGAAGAGGCGCGCGAACGTCTGGTCGCCGAGGCCGACGCCAATGCCGATAACCCGCGCTATCGTTCGCCGCTGCTTGCCGGCTACGGCACCTCGGGCACGATGACCGAGACGCAGAAGTGGCAGGCTTTCCGCGAAGCCCGCAAGCTGCAGAAGGGCGCCTATCTCGACCAGCGCCGCCTTCTGTCGGATCCGCCGACGGAATATCGTCAGGCCGAAGAGGCGACCCTCACCGATCTCGGCGAACCGGAAGCGAAGAAGGAAAAGCGTCGCAAGAAGGCTGCCAAGGCCGCCCAGCAGACCAGCTCGTGGTGGATGCCCTTTCAATAAGCGGCTTTTCCAGTGCAATCGATCAGGGCAGGGCGCAAACGCCCTGCCTTTTTCTTTGAGGTGTCCTGATGCCCTTCACCATTCGCCCCGCAACGCCTGACGATGCCACCATTATTCTTGGCTTCATCACCGAACTTGCCGTTTATGAGAAGGCCGGCCACGAGGTCGAGGCAACCGAAGAGACAATCCGTGCATCCATTTTCGGTGAAGGCTCGGTCACCGAAGCGGTGATCCTCGAAAGCGACGGCAAGCCGGCCGGCTTTGCCGTCTGGTTCTACAATTATTCCACCTGGCAAGCGAAGAACGGGCTTTATCTCGAAGATCTCTATGTCTCGCCCGATTATCGCGGCTCAGGTGCCGGCAAACTCCTGCTCAAGCATCTGGCGAAAGTGGCGGTGGAGAAAGGCTGCGGCCGCTTTGAATGGAGCGTGCTCGACTGGAACGAGCCGGCCATCCGCGTCTATGACGCGATCGGCGCGGAACCGCAGACCGAATGGATCCGCTACCGGCTAAGCGGAGAAAAACTCAAGGCCTTTGCCGGGATCGACTAAGCCGCGACCCTGAGGTGTCATTCTTCCGTGTCGAGCATCCGTGCCAGAAAGGCGAGATAAAAGGCCTCGATCCCCGGGCCGATGATCGAGATCCAGATGAGCGCCATGTTGCGATCGGCCGGATCATGGCGCGAGAGATAGGCGACAAGGATCATGGCGGCGGCGATCGCCACCGGGATGGCTGCCACCGCCACGAGCCTCGGCACCTCGCGGTTTACCGCGCCGCTCACGGACCATTGAATGGGCAGCGACCGCCGCTCCGGCGCGATGTTGCGATGGCCCCATGCAGCGATCAGGCCCATTGCGATCAGCGAGAGCAGGGGTGCAATCAGGATCATGTCTCTCTCTTCGTCTGGAAAAAGCTCTTGAGCATCTCGGCGGCCTCGGTCTCGCGGATGCCGGAATAGACCTCTGGCGCATGATGGCACGTCGGCTGGGCATAAAAGCGCACGCCGCTTTCCACCGCACCACCTTTTGCGTCATGCGCAGCATAATAAAGCCGGCGGATGCGGGCAAAGGAAATGGCGGCCGCACACATCGTGCAGGGCTCAAGCGTCACATAGAGATCGGCATCCACGAGCCGCTCGTCACCCACCGTTTGCGCCGCCCGCCGGATGGCCATGATTTCGGCATGCGCCGTCACGTCACTCAAAGCCCGCGTCTCGTTGCCGGCTCGCCCGATGATCTCGCCCTCGCGCACCACCACCGCGCCGATCGGCACTTCGCCGCGTTCGCCGGCGGCAAGCGCCTCTGCGAAGGCGGCATCCATGAAGCCGTTTGTCTGCGCCATGCCTGAACTTTCCGCTTAACCCGAGCCGCGCGACCTGATACGACAGCCCAAACCACAGGCAAACAACAAATGACATTCAAAGACAAGTCCAAGCGCCCGGCGGGCAAGCCCGCTGAGCGCGGCGGCAAGCCGCTCACCCGCAAGCCGGCCGCAAAAACCGAAACCAAGCCCGCACGTGCCGCCCGCCCTGAGGCGCCGGCCAGCGACGACACGATGAAGCCCGAGCGCATCTCCAAGCTGCTCGCGCGCGCGGGCGTCGCCTCGCGTCGTGACATCGAGCGCATGATCATGGAAGGCCGCGTCGCGGTGAACGGCAAGGTGCTGGAAAGCCCGGTGCTGAACGCAACACTCGCCGACACGATCGAGGTCGATGGCCAGCCGATCCGTGGCATCGAGCGCACGCGGCTCTGGCTCTACCACAAGCCAGCCGGTCTGGTGACGACCAATTCCGATCCGGAAGGCCGTCCGACCGTGTTCGAGAACCTGCCGGAAGATTTGCCGCGCGTCATGTCGATCGGCCGCCTCGACATCAACACCGAAGGCCTGCTGCTCGTCACCAATGACGGCGGCCTTGCCCGCGTGCTCGAACTGCCGACCACGGGTTGGCTGCGCCGCTACCGCGTGCGCGCCTATGGCGATGTCGACCAGCCGGCACTCGATGCGCTGAAGGAAGGCATTGCCGTCGACGGCGTGCTCTACGGTGCCATCGATGCGACGCTGGACCGCAAGCAGGGCCACAATGTCTGGATCACCATGGGCCTGCGCGAAGGCAAGAACCGCGAGATCAAGAACGTGCTTGGCGCGCTTGGTCTCGAGGTCAACCGCCTGATCCGCGTCTCCTACGGCCCGTTCCAGCTCGGCGACCTGCCGGAAGGCCAGGTCCAGGAAGTCCGTGGCCGCATGCTGCGCGACCAGCTCGGGCCCCGCCTGATCGAGGAAGCCAAGGCCAATTTCGATGCGCCTGTCTATAGCCATGGCGGCGTCGAGGTCGAGGACGACGAAGAAGCGTCGAAGAAGCCGGCCCGCCCGGCCAAGGCCGAATGGGCCCGCGACGAGCGCTCCACCGGAGGCAAGCGCCCCGACAAACTCGACAAGAACGACCGCCGTGAACGTGCGCTCGAACGACTCGACACCAGCCGCAGCGACAGCTCGAAAAAGTTTGGTGACAAGAAGTTCGGCGATAAGAAGTTTGGCGACAAGAAATTCGCCGACAACAAGTTCGACGACAAGCCGAAGCGTGCGCCGGCTGCCGCTAAGAACCGTACGGCCAATGTCTGGATGGCGCCTGGCGCGCGTCCGCTCGGCGAAAAGGCAGCCGCTGCCGCTGCCCGCCGCAAGCCTGACAACCGCCCGGAACGCCCCGTGGATCGCTTCGACGACCGCGAAGGACCGCGCGTCATCGTCAGCCGCGCCCATGACGACGAGGGCGAATGGATCCGCGCCGACGGTCCCGACAAGAAGCCCGGTGGCCGCGATGGTGGCCGTGGTGACAAGCGTGGTGGCTTTGGCGACCGTCCCGCCCGCCGTGACGGCGACGACCGTGCGCCGCGTCGCGAAGGTGCTGACCGTGGCCCGCGCCGCGAGGCCGAAAGCCGGGGCCCGCGCAGTGACGCCCCCGCCCGTGGACCGCGTCGCGACAATGCAGATCGTCCGCCGCGTCGCGACGGAGACGAGCGTGGACCGCGTCGTGATTTCTCCGACCGTCCGGCCCGCTCGGGTGACGACCGCCCACGTGACGAACGACCGCGCGGCGAGCGCCCGTTCGGTGACAAGCCTCGCGGTGCAAAGCCCTTTGGTGACAAGCCGCGCGGGCCCAAGACCTACGGCGACAAGCCTGCCGGTCGCGCCTATGGCGACAAGCCTGCCGCGCGGGCCTATGGCGACAAGCCTGCCGCGCGGGCCTATGGCGACAAGCCTGCTGGAAAGTCCTTCGGTGACAAACCGGCCGGCAAGTCGTTCGGCAAACCCGGTGGCAAACCGGCGGGCAAGAGCTTTGGCGGCAAGCCGGGTGGTCGCCCGGCCGGCGGCCCGCGCTCCGGTGGTCCCGGCGGCTTTGGCGGCAAGCCTGGGGGTGCCGGTCGCGGCGCGCCCAAGGGCAAGAGGTAAGGCCCCATGCGCATTGTTGGTGGTGAGTTTCGTGGCCGCAATCTGGCCACGCCCAAATCCAATGACATCCGGCCGACCGTCGACCGGACGCGCGAAAGCCTCTTCAACATCCTGTCGCACGCCCATCCGGGCGTGCTCGATGGCACCCGCATCCTCGATCTCTTTGCTGGCACCGGCGCCGTCGGGATTGAAGCCCTGTCGCGCGGCTGCAAATCGGCGCTCTTCGTTGAAAACAGCGTCGAGGGTCGCGGACTGCTCTGGGAAAACATTGAGGCGCTCGGCCTGCATGGCCGCGCCCGCATCCTGAGACGCGACGCGACCGATCTCGGGCCGTCGAGCAATATCGAGCCCTTCGATATCGTCTTCGCCGATCCACCCTATGGCAAGGGTCTTGGCGAAAAGGCGCTTCTCGCAGCCCATCAGGGCGGCTGGCTCGCGCCGGGCGCGCTTGCCATTCTCGAAGAGCGGGGCGATGTGCAGGTCTCGGTCGATCCGGTCTTCGCATTCATCGAGCAACGGACCTTCGGTGACACGAAAATGTACTTCTTTTCCTATAGGCCGGGCTGACACCGACGATAAGACAGGCCCGCCGCATGGATCAGATCGCCGAAACGCCCATTCCCTCCACAGGCCGCAAGGCGGAACCGACCATCGGTCTTGCGCTTGGCGCCGGCGGTGCCCGTGGTTTCGCCCATATCTCGGTGCTCGAAGTCTTCGATGAACTCGGCATCCGGCCAAGCCTGATTGCCGGCTCTTCGATGGGGGCGATCCTCGGCGCTGGCTATGCGAGCGGTATGAGCGGACGCGATATCCGGGACTACGCCCTCGATCTCGCCGACAACCGCGCCCGTGTCCTCAACATGTTCTGGGGCTTGAGACCCGCCAGCATCCGTGCCCTCGGCGGCTTTCGCATCGGCCAGTTTAATCTGGGGCGTATCCTGCGCACCTTCCTGCCGCCGCAGATCCCCGAGACCTTCGCTGGCCTCAACATGCCCTTGAAGGTGGTGGCGACAGACTATTATGGTCAGTGCGAATTGATCCGCAGCGAGGGCGACCTTTACGAGGCCCTCTCGGCCTCAGCCGCCATCCCCGCTCTGTTCGCCCCGGTCACAATCGATGGCCGCCTCATGATCGACGGCGGCATCTTCAATCCCGTGCCTTACGATCATCTGGTCGGCGAGACGGAACTGCTGGTCGCTATCGACGTCATCGGTGCCCCGGAGGGAGACGGCACCCATGTGCCGAACCGTATCGACAGCCTCTTCGGCGCCTCGCAACTGATGATGCAGTCGCATGTCGCGCTGAAGATGAAGCTCTGCCAGCCGGACATCTATCTCAGGCCAGACGTCAACGGCTTCCGCGTGCTCGATTTCTTCAAGGCCCGCCAGATCCTCGAAGCCGCCGACCGGCTCAAGGAGCCGCTCAAGCGGGATCTCTCCGAGCGGATCGAGGACTTTATCCGCCGCTAACCGGTTATTCGCCGGCCACCGTTTCTTCCTCTCGCACGGACTGCACCGGCCGCTTCGGCTTGACCAGCGGTTCCGGCTTGACCGGCCGGTTGTGCATCAGATCGCGGCCTGCCTGGATGCCCTCCTGTGCCTGCAGCTTCAGCCGTTCCTCGTCGCGGCGGCGAATGTCCTCGCCGATCTCATAGGCCTCGTCCTCCGAAACCCCGAGCCCCTCCAGCGTGCGGCGACCGAACAGCAGACCGGATTCCAGCGTTTCACGCAGCTCGTATTCAACGTCGCGGCTGCGCAGTTCGATGCTGTGAACGCGGTCATAGGAACGCGCGTAAATCCGCATGTCGGGGCATTCCGACTGGATGAGCTCAACGATCTTGTTGGTGATCTCTTTTCTGTGGGTGCAGACCGCCACGATCTTCGCCTTTTCGATGCCCGCCGCCCTCAGCACGTCCAGCCGCGTGCCGTCACCGAAATAGATGCGGAAGCCGAAGGTCGCAGCCTGACGAACACGATCGGCGCTGTCATCGATAATGGTGACGTCCCGACCGCTCGCAAGCAGGATCTGCGCCGCGATCTGGCCGAAGCGCGAGAAGCCGATCATCAAGACGTCCGATCCGGCCCCCTCGAAGTCCTCCTCCAACTCCTCCCGCTCGGTCGTCTCGCGCGCCAGAAGCCGCTGTCCGATCAGGGCGGAGAGCGGCGTCAGCGCCATGGAGAGGGTAACGATCGAGATCAGCAGCGAGGATTGTCCGCTGCTCAGCACACCGGCCGAAGCGGCGGTGGTGAAGAGCACGAAGCCGAATTCGCCGCCCTGCGGCAACAGAAGGCTGATCCGCAAGGCGTCCCTGTGTGGCGATCCGGCCAGGCGGCAGATGGCGTAGAGGGCGGCTGCCTTGACCACCATCAGCACGGGGACCGCGATGGCGATGAGCAGCAGGTTGTCGACGATCACATGCAGTTCCATCGACAGCCCGACCGCGATGAAGAACAGCGCGAGAAGCAGGCCGCGGAACGGCTCGATATCGGCCTCCAGCTCATGACGATACGACGATTCCGCCAGCATGACGCCGGCGAGGAAGGCGCCCATGGCCATTGACAGGCCGGCAAGCTGCATAACGAAGGCCGCGCCGAGTACCACGAAAAGGGCTGCCGCAATCATCACCTCGCGCGCACCCGTCCGGGCGATCACCTGGAACAGCGGCGTCAGCAGATAGCGCCCGGCCATGATCATGGCGAAGACGGCGCCGATGGCGACGGCAACGCCGATCAGAGGCGACGGCTGCGCCTCGCCCCCGGACGTGCCAAGCACGCTGACCATGGCAAGCAGCGGCACGATGGCGAGGTCCTGGAAGAGCAGGATCGAGAATGAGCGCTGGCCGTAGCGGCTGTTGATATCGCCATAGTCTTCGAGAAGCTGAAGCGCAAAGGCGGTCGACGACAGGGCGAGGCCGAAGCCGGCAACCAGCGCACCGCGCCAGTCGAGAATGCCGGACGCCATGACGATCCCGGTCAGCGCGAGGCCGGTCAGCACCACTTGGCTTGCCCCGAGCCCGAAGATGTCCCGCCGCATGTGCCAAAGCCGCGTCGGCTTCAATTCCAGTCCGATGATAAAGAGCAGCAACACGACGCCGAGCTCTGCGACAGCGAGAATTTCACCCGATCCCCCGATCAGGTGCAGCACCGGACCGATGATGACACCGGCTGCGAGATAGCCGAGAACGGTCCCCAGGCCGAGCTTGCGGAAGATGGGTGCTGCAATGACTGCGCCGCCGAGGAGCAGGAGGGGTTGGGCAAACAGTGCTTCGCTGGCGCCGGCCAAGTTGATTCTCCTCATTCTTTCGTTCGGGAGCAGGGTGTGCTGCAAACTATGTCGGGCTCGTGAACGGGAAAAGCCCGAACCGCACTTGATGCCCCTTCACAGGCACAATAAATGGAGCGTGAAGGAAAGGCCAAGCCATGCCCCATGAAATTGATTCCGCCAATCTCCTCGAACGCGCCGAACAACTGGTCCAGCTGGCACTGAAGGCAGGCGCAGAGAAGGCGGACGCGGTGGTCGTTCGTTCACGGTCCAAAGGCGTCAGTGTCCGTCTCGGCAAGGTCGAGTCGACCGAAGCATCTGAAAGCGATGACTTCTCTCTGCGCGTCTTCATCGGCCGGCAGGTGGCAAGTGTTTCGGCCAATCCAGGCTTCGACCTGACCGCACTCGCCGAACGCGCCGTGGCCATGGCCAAGGTCTCGCCGGAGGACCCCTATGCCGGTCTCGCCGACGAAAGCGATCTGGCCCGCGATATTGCCGATCTCGAACTTTACGACCCGAGGGAAGTCTCCAGCGACAGCCTGCGCGAAAGCGCCCTTGCCATGGAAGAGGCGGCCCGCTCGGTCGCCGGCGTCAGCAACTCGCTCGGCGCCGGTGCCTCTGCTGGCATGGGCGGCTTGGTTCTGGTCACCTCGCACGGCTTTTCCGGAAGTTATGCCGGTTCGCGCTTCTCCCGCTCCGTCGGCGTCATCGCCGGCGAGGGCACCAAGATGGAGCGCGACCACGATTTCGACAGCCGCCTCTATTTCGCCGAGCTCGACAGCCCGGAAGAGATCGGCCGTCGCGCCGCCGAGCGCGCCATCCGCAGGCTCAACCCGCGCCAGGTCCCGACCGCATCGAACCTGACCGTCGTCTTCGACCCGCGCGTGGCGCGCGGCTTCGTCGGAACGATCGCGGGCGCGATCAACGGTGCATCGGTTGCCCGCAAGACCTCTTTCCTGCGCGACAAGATGGGCCAGCAGGTGTTGAAGCCAGGCCTCAACATTACCGACGATCCCTTGAAGGTGCGCGGCTCCTCCTCGCGGCCCTTCGATGGCGAGGGCATTGCCGGAAAGCCGCTGACCATGATCGACGACGGTGTGCTCAAGCACTGGTTCCTGTCCTCCTCCGCCGCCCGCGAACTGGGCTTGAAGACCAATGGCCGTGGCGTGCGCGGCGGCACGTCGGTTTCGCCGTCGTCCACCAATCTTGCGCTGGAGCCCGGTGACATCTCGCCGGAGGATCTGATCCGCAGTGTCGGCACGGGCCTCTACATCACCGACATGATCGGCCAGGGCGTCGACATGATTACCGGCGAATACAGCCGCGGTGCGAGCGGCTTCTGGATCGAGAATGGCGAACTGACCTATCCGGTCTCCGAGATCACCGTCGCGTCCAATCTCAAGGACATGTTCATGCGGATCACGGTCGCCAACGACATCGACCGCAAGTTCGGCGTCGCCGCTCCCACCCTTGCCATCGAAGGCATGACCCTTGCCGGGCTCTGACGACAGAGCAGAGTCGATGGACTGGAGCGCCGACCTCACCCTGATCATCGAGGCTGCCCGCGAGGCGGGCAAGGTGGCCTTTGCCCATTTCGGCCAGTCGCCGGAAGTCTGGTGGAAGAATGAGGGCATGTCACCCGTCAGCGCCGCCGACTATGCCGCCAATCGCGTACTGGAAGAGATCCTGCGCAAGGCGCGTCCAGACTACGGCTGGTTGTCGGAAGAAACCGACGATGACCCGGATCGGCTGACCCGCGACACGCTCTTTGTCGTCGATCCGATCGATGGCACCCGAGCCTTCCTTGCGGGCAAGAAGACTTGGTGCGTCAGCGTTGCGGTTGTTCACAAGGGGGCGCCCGTCGCGGGCATTCTCGTCGCCCCGGCGCTCGACGAGGAATTCACGGCGACCGCCGGTGGCAAGGCCCTGCGCAATGGCCGCGAGATCACGGTCTCCGCACCGGAGCCGGAGGGACGCCTCAAGATCGCCTCTGCGCAGGACATGGTGGCCGGTATCGAGAAGGGCCTTCGTCCGCGTATCGATCGTGTGGAGCATATCCCCTCGCTCGCCTACCGGTTGGCCCTGGTGGCCGATGGCCGCATCGACGGCACGCTGGTCAAGCAGAACTCGCACGATTGGGACTTGGCGGCCGCCGATCTGATCCTGTCACGCGCCGGCGGAGCCCTGACGGATCTGGAGGGCAGGGCGCTGGTTTATAACCGTGCCGAGGTGATCCATCCTGTCCTTTGTGCCGCCTCGGCGAGCATCCTTCCGTTGCTGCTGAAGAACGTTACCCGAATTCCCCGGAGTTGACCTTTTGGGCGAAATCGCGCAGATGAAGGACCGACAGCATACCAACGGGAAAAGACGAAAAATGACGGCTTCCAGCGAAAACAAGCAGCTTCTCCATCTGGTTTTTGGCGGTGAACTGTCCAACCTGGAAGAGGTGCAGTTCCGCGATCTTGACGCCCTCGACATCGTCGGCATTTTCCCGGACTACGCCAGCGCGCTGGCCGCCTGGAAAGGTAAGGCTCAGGCGACCGTCGACAACGCCCACATGCGTTACTTCATCGTGCACATGCATCGGCTGCTCAACCCGAACGACAAGTAAGCGCCTTACGAAGGGCGGCATCTTGGTCGATCCGCAAGGGTCACGTTTTGAACTCAGTCTTCTTGCATCTCTCTGATATTGCGTTGCCCGCCTCCGGAAAGGGCCAAATGGTATTGTCGATCAAGATGAGCAGGTTGATCCGATGGCGCTGAGCGAGGCGCTGGCATCGTTCGCGGTGAAATCCTACAGCTGGTTCGGCGCCGCCGTTTACCCGCTGACCGCGCCGCTGCTTGCCTATCGTGCGGCCAAAGGCAAGGAAGATCGCAGCCGTCGCTCCGAACGTCTGGGCCATGCAAGCCTGGAGCGTCCCTTCGGCCCACTGGTCTGGATCCATGCCGCAAGCGTTGGCGAAACCACCGCCGTCATTCCCCTGATGCGCGAGTTGCGCCGCCGCGACATTCACGTACTCTTGACCACCGGCACTGTCACCTCGGCTGCCGTTGCGGAGAGCCGGCTGGGTGACACTGTCATCCACCAATATGTGCCGCTCGACTTCCTGCCCGCCGTCCGCCGCTTCCTCGACTACTGGCAACCGGATGCAGCGATTGGCGTCGAATCCGAGATCTGGCCGACGACGATGTCGGAACTGCGCCGCCGCCACATTCCGCAAATCCTTGTCAATGCCCGCATGTCCGATCGCTCCTTCGATCGCTGGCAGCGTTACAAGTCGGTGGCCGAGGCCCTGTTCGGCAAGCTCGCCCTCGTGATTGCCCAGTCCGATGTCGATGCCGAGCGCTTCCGCGATCTCGGCGCCTGGCCGGTGATCGTCTCGGGCAATATCAAGGTCGACAGCGACGCGCCGCCGTGTGACGAAGGCGTGCTCAACCACTACCGGCACCAGATTGCCGGCCGCAAGACATGGGCGGCCATCTCCACCTTCGAAGGCGAGGAGAAGATCGCCGCCATGGTCCAGCGGGCGCTCAAAGCCCATACCGGCATGCTGACCATTCTCGTGCCGCGCCATCCGGAACGCAGCCACGACATCGAGGCCATGCTGATCGAAAAAGGCCTGACCGTTGCCCGCCGCACCCGGGGTGACGCCATCACGCCCGAGACAGACGTTTTCCTCGGCGATACGATCGGCGAGATGGGCCTCTATCTGCGTCTGACCGAAGTGGCCTTTGTCGGCCGCTCGCTTGCGGCCGAAGGCGGGCAGAACCCGCTGGAGCCGGCCCTGCTCGGCTGCGCCATCCTGTCCGGCCCGCAGGTCAGCAATTTCCGCGAAAGTTATCAGCGCCTCGTGCGCAAAGGCTCCGCCCGTATCGTGCGCGATGCCGAAATGCTGGCCAAGGCCGTGCATTTCCTGCTCAACAACGACGTCGCGCGTCTGAAGATGATCGATGCCGGCCATGAGAGTGTGCAGGAAATGCGTGGCGCTCTGACCGCGACGCTGAAGGGGCTGGAGCCCTATATCAGCCCGCTTTCAGTCAAGGCGAAGCTTGAGCCGCGCGGCGCAGTTCAGAGCTGACACAATGCCGGGGGGCACCATGACCGATAGAGCCGAGATCGCCGGTATCCTGTTCGACAAGGACGGCACACTTCTCGATTTCGACGCCAGCTGGGGACCGGTCAACCGGATGGTGGCCCTGATTGCCGCCGATGGCGATCAGGGGCTCGCCGACCGCCTGCTGACCGCCTGTGGCATGGATCCGGACACCGGATCGATTGTGCCGGACAGCCTGTTCGCCTCGGCCAACACCCAGGAAATCGCCGAGGGCATGATCGCGGCCGGTGCCGTCTTGCCGCTCGAAACGCTCGTGCCGCGCATTGACGACTGCTTTGCTGAAGCCGCGCGCCTCTCCGTGCCGATCACCGAACTTGAGCCGCTCTTTGCTCGCCTGCACAAGCGCGGCCTGCGCCTCGGCATCGCATCGAGCGACAATGAACGCTCGATCCGCATCGCGGCCGAACGCTTCGGCATCCTGCCCTATCTCGATTTCATCGCCGGCTATGACAGCGGCCATGGCAGCAAGCCCCATGCCGGCATGGTGCTCGGTTTCTGTGCTGCTACCGGTCTCACGCCCGCCCAGGTCGCTGTCGTCGGCGACAACAATCACGACCTGCACATGGGCATCAATGCGGGTGCTGGCCTGAAGGTCGGTGTGCTCTCGGGAACCGGTTCGCGTGAGACGTTGACGCAGCATGCCGATGCGGTGCTGGCAGACATCACGGCGCTCGAAGGCGTCCTTGGCTAATCCTCGAATGCGCTTTTGAATTGCAGGCGCTTGACCATTTCCTGCCGCAATGGTTCTTGTTGCGCGCATGAGGTCTTGGAAGAGAGGCCCCGCCCAAGGCAGGGATGAGGATGGTTTCTGAGGCACCGCCCTTCTGGTGGACGTCGATCGGCTGGCAGGCGCGATGCCTCGCCCCGGTCTCCTTCGTCTATGGCCGCATTGCCGCGGCCCTGATGCGTCATCGCCGCCGCCATGCGCTCCCTGTCCCTGTGATATGCGTCGGCAACTTTACCGTCGGCGGGGCGGGCAAGACCCCGACCGCCATCGCCATTGCCCGTGCCGCCAGGGCCAAGGGGCTGAAACCGGGCTTCCTCAGCCGCGGCTACGGTGGTTCGCTGGATGTCACCACCGTTGTCGATCCCCATCATCACCGCTCGACCGCCGTTGGCGATGAGCCGCTGCTGCTTGCACGCGAAGCGCTCACCGTGATATCCCGCCGCCGCATCGCCGGTGCCGATCGGCTCGTCGCCGAGGGTGTCGATCTCGTCATCATGGACGATGGCTTCCAGAGTGCGCGGCTGAAGGTCGATTATGCGCTGATCGTCATCGACAGCACGCGAGGCATCGGCAATGGCCGCGTTGTGCCCTCGGGGCCCGTCCGAGCCCCCATCGGCGTCCAGATGCGCCATCTGGATGCCATCCTCAAGGTCGGGAAAGGCAACGCTGCAGATCGTCTCGTCCGTCAGGCCGCTCGGTCCGGCAAGCCCGTGATGGTTGCCGAAGTTTTGCCCGCAGAGCCGGATGCCTTGAAAGGTAGGTCCGTGCTGGCCTATGCCGGCATTGCTGATCCCAACAAGTTTTACCGGACGCTGGAACAGATGGGGGCCGTTATCGCCGACCGGCAGGGCTTCCCGGATCACCATCATCTGGCCGAAGACGAAATCGCTGACCTCATCGAGCGCGCCGCCCGTCAGAGCCTGCAGCTTGTCACGACCGCCAAGGATCACGTGCGCCTGACCGGCGGCCACGGCCGCAGCGCTGAGTTGGCGGAGCTTTCACATGTCGTGGATGTCGACATGGCCTTCGACGACCCGAAGGCGCCGGATTTGATCATCGAGGCCGCCATCGCCAATTGCCGTCGTCGCAGGCTGGTCGCCGCGATCGAGAATTAACGTTTCTGGTTGGGCAGTGCGCCGGCGCGCTTCTCGGCCTCGAGCGAGGCAGCCGCATCGGCATAGGCCTCCTGGCGCGCGACGCTCCAGTAGCGCAGCTCGTCGACCAGCACCGGGCGCCCGCTGATCGCACAGGTGACGAACGAGCCCGGCGTCAGGATCTGGAAATCCGCATCGAGATAACGGATCTTGGCTTCGCGGTTGCCGCTGCCTTCGAAACGGTTCATCATTCTTCTCCTGCGCCGCCTGTCACGGAACTGCAATACAGCGGCCTCCCCGCCTTTTAAAGGGTCCGTTCGTCGCTTTCCAGTGGGTCAGCTGCGCCCGAACAGCCGCTCGATATCAGACAACTTCAGCTCGACATAGGTCGGCCGGCCGTGATTGCACTGGCCCGACCCCGGCGTCTGCTCCATCTGCCTGAGCAGCGCATTCATTTCCTCGACCCGCAACTGCCGCCCCGAACGCACCGAGCCATGGCAGGCCATGGTCGCCGCCACATGCTCCAGCTTGGCGTTCAGCCGGTCGGCCGTGTCCCATTCGGCAATCTCGTCGGCAAGGTCGCGCACCAGGCCGGCAGTATCCATCTCGCCCAGCATCGCCGGCGTCTCGCGCACGGCAATTGCGCCCGGGCCGAAGCGTTCGATGGCAAGCCCCAATTGCTCCAGCCCCTCCGCATGGCTCATCAGCCGGTCGCAATCCTCTTCCGGCAGGTCGACAATCTCGGGGATCAGCAGCCCCTGCGAGGGAAGCCGCCGACCGGTCAGCGCCTTGCGCATCTGTTCGAACACCAGGCGCTCATGCGCGGCATGCTGGTCGACGATGACGAGACCATCCGAGGTCTGGGCAACGATATAATTGGCATGCACCTGCGCGCGGGCAGCACCCAGGGGATAAGTGGCGATCGCCTCGACCTGACCGGCTGGTTGCGCGGCGACAGGCTCGCTGCGGGCCGTCGGCACCGACAGACTGTCGAAAGCAGCCTGGGCCACTTCACCGAAGCCAGTCCGTCCGGGTGCGTAAGCCGCAGCGGACGCGGCAGAACCGTAGCCACCGCCAAACCCGCCACTAAAGCCCGAAGCCCCGCCGTTAAGAGGGCGGCTGGGTGAGGCGTCTGCCGACCAGGCCTGGGCAGGTTGCGGACTGAACCCCGGCCGAAACGCTCTGAGCATTCCTCCAGCGCCGGTTGTCGATGCCCGGTCGCCCTCCCGCTGCAAGGATTGTCGAATGGCGCCGACGATCAGCCCGCGGACCAGGCCCGGATCGCGGAACCGCACGTCCGACTTTGCCGGATGCACATTGACATCGACCAGCGCCGGATCAAGCGCAAGCGATAGGACGGCCACGGGATAACGCCCCTGCGGGATGGTCTCGGCATAGGCGCCGCGAATGGCAGACAGGATCTGCTTGTCCTGCACCGGGCGTCCGTTGACGAAAGCATATTGATGGGCCGAATTGCCCCGATTGAAGGTCGGCACGCCGGCAAAGCCGGTCAACCGAACATCCTCGCGCTCGGCGTCGAGCTCGATCGCATTGTCTCGGAAATCGGCGCCCAGCACCTGGGCAATGCGCGCTAAGTGATCGTCACCCGTTGCCGGGAATTCCACGAGCGACCGGTCTGTGCCCGAAAGCACGAAGCGGATCGCCGGAAAGGCGATTGCCATGCGCTTGACGATTTCGGTAATCGCGCCGGCTTCTGCCTTTTCCGTCTTCATGAATTTCAGCCGCGCCGGCGTGGCGAAGAACAGGTCGCGCACTTCGACCGTCGTGCCGGGATTGGCTGCCGCAGGCCTGACAGCACCGACCTTGCCGCCGGTGACGGTGATTTCGGCCCCGCTGCCGGCCCCCTGCGGCCGGCTTGTGATGGTGAGTTTCGCCACCGATCCGATCGACGGCAGCGCCTCTCCGCGAAAGCCGAGCGAGCGAATGTCAAACAGCGTGTCGCTGAGTTTGGACGTGCAGTGTCGGCGGATCGCGAGCGACAGGTCGTCCGGCCCCATGCCGCAACCATTGTCGATCACGCGCAGCAGCGTCTTGCCGCCACCGGCGGTCGCGACCTCGATGCGGGTTGCACCGGCGTCGATGGCGTTTTCGATCAATTCCTTCGCAGCACTTGCGGGTCGTTCGATGACCTCGCCGGCGGCGATCTGGTTGATCAGGGTCTCTGACAGCTGCTTGATGATCATCGCGTCATTTTCCGGGATTCGAGGCCTGCAGGAAAGGCCTAATCGCAACCGTCCCCACCACGCTCACCATTAATCCGGCCTTAACGGAATGATTCTAGTTTGACCAATGACTTGAGATGTCTCTCGGCAGGTCTTTCAGACCAGAGGAAGAAGGGCACCGCCGGTGTGCCTTTTGCCAACTTCCCTCGCCACTTCAAGCGCGACCGGCATGTTCACCGCCTATCATCAGCAGGAATCCAGGCTTGTCGCGTCAGCGGCAATGGTCTCAGAGGCAGCAGTGTGAGCGAGTTTCCACCGGCCCCCGGCGACAGAAAGGGACACCAGGGTCCGGATGCGCCGTCGCCCGAGGCGTCGCTCGACCTTGCCCTGATGGATGCGGTGTCCGATGCCTTCCAGGCCGCCTTCCTGATCTATGATCGCAATGACGAGCTGATTTTCGCCAGCCGCTCCGTCAGCAATTTCCTGCCGCTACCGCCAGAACAATTCCAGCGCGGCAATCGCCTGCGCCGCCTGTTGGGGGCAGCCTACGATCTCGGTCTGCGCGCCGGTGAACCCGAATCCGCAGCTCTCAGCCGGGACGAATGGCTGACCCGGCAGATCGCGGCGCACTGGAAGGAGCGCTACGAGATCCAGGCCAGCGAGGACGGCAAGCGGTGGACCCGCTATTCCAAACGGCGCCTGCCATCGGGGCACGGCTTCTGCATCATGACCGACATCAGCGAGCAGAAGCGTCGCGAGGAGCAGTGGCGTGCCGATGTCGAGCGGGTGCAGCTGACCGAGGAAATCCTCGACAATCTGGCGCATCCTGTCTTCGTCCAGGACCGCAATCTGCAGCTCGTTGCCGTCAACAAGGTCTTCTGCTCAGCGCTGTCGATTGGCGCCGACAACGCCCTAGGTGCCGATCTGCGCCGCCTCTTCGATGCCGATCTCGCAGAGAGCCTGCAATCCGTGTCGCGGCATGTGCTCGACAGCGGGATGACCGCCTCCATCACCCAGTCCATGCGGCTTTACGGCGACCCGCCGCGTCCGATCCTTGTCCATGTCCAGCGCGTCGGCAAACCGGGCCGATACTTTGTCGTGGCAAGCCTCGGGGAAGTGGGGGCCACCGGCCTGGTTCCGGTCGAAACACGGTCCTCAGCCGCAGCACCGGCGCCCGTTTCATCCGAGCTCTCCATTCGTGCCGATCAAAGCCTTGCCGGCCGCAAGGCCCTCATCGTCTCGGCGGACCCGAAGTTCGAAGCGACGGCTCTCGATATTCTCGAACTTCTCGGACTCGATAGCTGCTGCGTGCGGGGCGAAGAGGAACTCGATGCCTTTCTCGATGCCGCCCGCTCCGTCGGCGTTGTCATTGATCTGGCCGTCTTCGACGTAAATGCCGATCCGCGATGCCTCGAAATTCTGCAGGCGGCAGAGGTTGATTATACCAGCCTGGCGCAGGATGACGTTGCGTCCGACCTTGCCTTCATCGTGCTGGAACGTCTCTCCGCGCTGCGAGCAAGGCCCGCGCCCGCCGATGACTGGGAAATCAACACGGAACATCAGGCGGCACCCGAAACGCCGCCACCGGCCTCGCCCGCGCCGCCTCTAATATCCTCTCTGGTCCTGGTGGCCGAGGACAACGAGATCAACCAGATCGTCTTTTCTCAGATCCTGGAGGGGTTGGGATACTCCTATCAGATCTGCGCTGATGGCGAGGAAGTCGTCAGGCTCTGGGCCGAACTCAATCCGGCGATCATCCTGATGGATGTGACGCTGCCGGGGCTGAATGGTTTCGAAGCCGCCCGGCGGATTCGCGAGACCGGGCGCACCCGTGCGGATGCCACACCGATCATCGGTGTTCTCGCTCAGGCCTTCGACCGTGACCGCGAAGCCTGCTACGCCTGCGGCATGGACGACGTCATCCTGAAGCCGCTGAGCCCGGATGTCGTGGAGCAGGCACTCATGCGCCTCGTGCCGCAGGTGGCGCGCGCGACGAACGGTTGATGCGGATCGGTCTCTCCGTCGCCCTCTGATTTCGTGTATTAGAAGCTCCAACAGCACCCGCAAATGCTTGTCGCTATTATTATATTAATGCTTTAGATCCATTATGCCAGCTGTGGAAGGAACCGTAGCAGGAAGAATGAATGGGTCCCGCTGGCACTGCCGTTGAGCAGCACAACCAGAAAGAACTGCAGCGCATGGCCTACACCGATCATCTGACCGGATTGGGCAACCGCAACCGCCTCGCAGACAAGATCCGCCAGCTGGCCGCCGATCGCGCCTCCGATCCTGCACCCTTCACCGTCGGCATCGTCAATCTCGACGGCTTCAAACCCATCAACGATCTCTTCGGCCAGGCCTCCGGCGACGAGATCCTGTGCCAGGTCGCCCATCGCCTGAAAGCTTGTGTGCCGGATGGCGCGACCGTCACCCGCCACGACGGAGACGAATTCGCCATCGTCCTGCCGCTCGTCTTCGAGCGCACCGGGGCTGAACGTGCCGGCCAGCTGATCAAGGACGTGCTGTCCGCCCCTTACGATCTTGGCGACCGCAATGTCCGCCTCTCGGCGTCGTTAGGCTTTGCCGTCTATCCCTTTGCCGGCGAAGAATTCGAAGAGCTGATGAAGAGCGCCGAAACCGCGCTTTACCGCTCCAAGCGGCGCGGCCGTGGCCAGATCACTGTCTACTCGCGCGAAATCGCCCAGGAAATGAAGCGCGCAACGCAGCTTGAGCAGGCGCTGCGCAATGCCATCATAAACGACACCGTCGATGTGCATTTCCAGCCGATCGTGCGCCTGCGTGACAACCGCGTCGTCGGTTTCGAGGCGCTCGCCCGCTGGATCGATCCCGATCTCGGCTTCGTATCCCCCGCCGTCTTCGTTCCGCTTGCCGAAGAGCGCGGCTTCATTGACACGCTGTCTGAAACCCTGCTGCGCAAGGCCGCCGAAGCGACACTTGCCTGGCCGCGCGATCTCTTCCTCTCGTTTAACCTGTCCTCCGTCCAGCTGATGGATCTGCGCACCTCCTACAACACGCTGTCGATCCTCAACAGCGTCGGCTTCGATCCGCGCCGACTGGAGATGGAGATCACCGAAACGGCCGTGATGACCTCGGCCGACACCGCGCGTCGCATCATCAAGGACCTGAAGGACGCCGGCATCCGCATCTCGCTCGACGATTTCGGCACCGGTCAGTCGAGCCTTGGGCGCCTGCGCGATTTCACCTTCGACAAAGTCAAGATCGACCGGGCCTTTGTCTCCGCCATCACGACAGACCGCACCTCCGAGCACATCATCAAAGCGATCATCACCATGTGTGAGGGCCTCGATCTCGAAGTGGTTGCCGAAGGCATCGAGACGGAAGCGGAAGCCCAGAAGCTGCGTGAACTCGGCTGCGGCATGGGGCAGGGCTATCATTTTGGCCGCCCCGCCGATGCCGCCGCCACTTTGCGTTACCTGGCCGAGAACCACCACGAATTCGCTCTGGTCGACCGCGTGTCGGCCTGACCGCGAAGTCCCAGCTCACGCCTGCTCCAGCAACCAGTTGCGCACCCGCGTCGCCGCCCCGCTGAGCTCGCGCGAGCGGGGCCAGACCACGTGAAAGGCAAGCTCCGTGCGCAGCGCATGGCCGCCCACCTCAATGAGCTGCCCCTGTGCCACGAGCTGCCGCACGAGATGACTCCAGCCTAGCGCAATACCCTGGCCGGCAAGCACCGCCTGGATCACCAGAACATAGTCGTTGATCGCAAGCCTGCGGCTTGCCGGCTTGTAGTCGATGCCGGCGGACGCGAACCAGTCCGGCCAGCTACAGGCTTGGCGCACCGGCTCTTCCAGCCAGATCAGCGGATGTCGGGTGAGGGCTTCAGGTGTTTCGGGCATGCCATGCGCCTCGACAAAGGCGGGGCTTGCGACCGCCGTAATTACCTCGGGTGCCAAGAGCGCCGAGTGATAATGCGGCCAGTCTTCCGCCCTGCCGCCGCGCACGCCAAGCGGGATTGCTTCTTCCTCGAGGTCGAGATCCCGCACGCTGGTCTGGATGCGCAAGTCGATATCCGGCAGGTCTTCCCGCAGCGCCGTGAGCCGCGGCAGCATCCACATCGAGGCGAAAGCCGTGGAGGCGGCGAGTGTCACATTCACCTCGCGACCTTTGCTGCGAATATCCTCTGCCGCCCGCCCGATGCGGGATAATCCCGCCGACACATCGGCATGAAACCGCTCGCCCACCTCCGTCAGCCGCGCCGCCCGGTGCTGGCGCTCGAAGAGCGCGACGCCGAGCTGCTGCTCCAGCCCGCGAATGGCATAGGAGACCGCAACCTGCGACATGCCGAGTTCGGCCGCAGCCCGGGTGAAATTCTCATGCCGCCCCGCCGCCTCGAAAACGATGAGTGCATTAGCCGACGGGATCAGGTTACGATAGGGTGTCATAAGGTGAGCTTATTGCATCGCGAGGAATTTTCCAGCGTCACAGGCCACTTGTGCTGCACTAGCCTCAAATAAACGCGAGGGCAGGGTGATGGACAGTGTGACTGTAGAAGCAACAGGCGGCAGAAAAAACAGACCGGTGCGGCGCAGCGCCGGCTCGCAGTCGGGGCTGAAGGTCCCCTTCATTCGCCGCAACATCCCGACCTATGATATTCTCTCGGAAGAGAACCTCCAGCGTATCGAGGCCGTGGCCGACAAGATCCTCGCCGAGATCGGCATCGAATTCCGCGACGATCCTGCGGCCCTCGAACTCTGGCGCAAGGCCGGAGCCGAAATCGACGGCCTGCGTGTCCGTTTTCCCAAGGGCATGCTGCGCGAGATCCTGGCGTCAGCCCCACCGGTCTTCACCCAGCACGCCCGCAATCCGGCCAACAATGTCGAGATCGGCGGCAGTGCCGTGGTCTTTTCGCCCGCCTATGGTTCGCCCTTTGTCATGGATCTCGACAAGGGTCGCCGCTACGGCACGATCGAGGACTTCCGCAACCTCATCAAGCTCGGCCAGTCCTCGCCCTATCTGCATCATTCCGGCGGCACGATCTGCGAGCCGGTGGATGTGCCGGTCAACAAGCGCCACCTCGATATGGTCTACAGCCATATCAAATATTCCGACCGCGCCTTCATGGGTTCGGTCACGGCGGAAGAGCGCGCCGAAGAATCGATCGAGATGGCGCGCATCCTGTTCGGGGCCGATTTCGTCGACCGGAACTGCGTCATCCTCGGCAATGTCAACGTCAATTCGCCGCTGGTCTGGGATGGCACCATGACCAAGGCGCTCCGCGCCTATGCCCGCGCCAACCAGGCCGCCGTCATCGTGCCTTTCATTCTGGGCGGCGCCATGGGGCCGGTCACGTCTGCGGGTGCTATCGCCCAGTCGCTGGCCGAAACCATGGCCGGCTGTGCGCTGACCCAGCTGGAGCGCAAGGGCGCGCCCGTCATCTTCGGTAACTTCCTCTCGTCGATGTCGCTCCGCTCCGGCTCCCCGACCTTTGGCACACCGGAACCCGCGATCGGCTCCATGGTCATCGGCCAGCTTGCGCGGCGCCTGAAGCTGCCGCTCCGCTGCGCTGGCAATTTCTCCAATTCCAAGCTGCCGGACGCCCAGGCCATGCAGGAAGGCGTCATGTCGATGCTGTCTGCCGTCCATTGCGGCGCCAATTTCATTCTCCACTCCGCCGGCTTCGTCGATGGCCTGCTCGCCATGTCCTACGAAAAGTTCGTAATGGACACGGATTTCTGCGGCGCGCTCCACTCCTACCTCGCCGGTGTTGTCGTCGACGACAATACGCTGGCTATGGATGCCTTCGAGGAAGTCGGCCCCGGCAGCCATTTCCTCGGCTGTGCCCACACCATGCGCAACTACCAGACCGCCTTCTGGGACTCGGCCCTTTCCGACAACGAACCCTTCGAGAAATGGTCGGAAGCCGGCTCGACCGACATGGCCATGCGCGCCAATGCCCGGTGGAAAAAGACGCTCGCCGAATACGAAGCGCCGCCTTTGGACATCGCTACCGACGAAGCGCTCCTTGATTATGTGGAACGAACGAAGCGCGCCAAGCCGGACGCCTGGTACTGAATAGGACGCAAAGACGCATGACTGAGAGCCGGGATCCGCTCCTCCAGCCCTTCCAGCTGAAACACCTCACCTTAAAGAACCGCATCATGTCGACGGCGCATGAACCGGCCTACTCGGAAGCCGGCATGCCAACGGAGCGCTACCGGCTCTACCATGTCGAGAAGGCGAAGGGCGGCATGGCGCTGACCATGACGGCAGGCTCCGCCAGCGTCAGCCGCGACAGCCCGCCCGCCTTCGGCAATCTGCTCGCCTGGAAGGACGAGATCGTCCCGCATCTGAAGCGCCTGACCGACGACTGTCACGAGCATGGCTGCGCCGTGATGATCCAGCTCACCCATCTCGGCCGCCGCACCAATTGGAACAAGGGCGATTGGCTGCCGGTGCTCAGCCCCTCACCGATCCGCGAGCCGGCGCACCGCCATTTCCCGAAGGAAATCGAGGATTGGGACATCGAGCGCATCGTCGCCGATTATGCGACTGCCGCCGCCCGCATGCAGGAGGCCGGGCTCGACGGCATCGAGTTCGAGGCTTACGGCCACCTGATGGACAGCTTCTGGTCGCCGGCCACCAATCGCCGCGAGGACGAGTTCGGCGGCTCGCTCGACAACCGCATGCGTTTTTCAAATCTAGTGATCGATGCCGTCCGCAAGGCCGTCGGCCCCGACTTCATCGTCGGTATCCGTATGGTCGCCGATGAGGACTGGGACAAGGGCCTCTCCCGCGACGAGGGCGTCGAGATCGCCCGCCGCTTTGCGAGCGGCGGCAAGATCGATTTCCTCAACATTATCAGGGGCCATATCGAGCACGATGCGTCGCTCAACGACGTCATCCCGATCCAGGGCATGGCGGCCTCGCCGCATCTCGATTTCGCCGGCGACGTGCGCGCGGCGACGAAGTTTCCGGTCTTCCATGCCGCCCGCATCGCCGATGTGGCGACCGCCCGTCATGCCATCGCCGAAGGCAAGCTCGACATGGTGGGTATGACCCGCGCCCACATCGCCGATCCTCATATCGTCAGAAAAATCATCGAGGGCCGCGAGGATCAGATTCGCCCGTGCGTTGGCGCAACCTACTGTCTTGACCGCATTTATGAAGGTGGCGAGGCGCTCTGCATCCACAATGCCGCGACCAGTCGCGAAGCACTGATCCCGCATAATCTTCCCAAGGCAGCAACGTCCCGCAAGGCCGTGGTCGTGGGGGCAGGCCCCGCCGGCCTCGAGGCCGCTCGGGTGCTCGCCGAGCGCGGCCATAGGGTCGAGGTGCTGGAAGCCTCGGCTAAGGCCGGTGGCCAGGTCAATCTGATGACCCGCAACCCGCGCCGAAAGGAAATGGTTGGTATTATTGATTGGCGCCTGGCAGAACTTGAGCGTCTCGGCGTCACCATCCACTACGACACCTATGCCGGTGCCGACGACGTGCTGGCCTTCGAACCCGATCTGGTGGTGATTGCAACCGGCGGCATTGCCCAATCGCCGGAACTGGAAGCGGGCGAAGATCTGGTCGTGTCGAGTTGGGATATCCTGGCCGGTGCCGTGAAACCGGAAGGTCCCGTGCTGCTCTTCGACGACAATGGCGGCCATCAGGGCATGAGTGCTGCCGAAGTCATCGCCAATGCAGGTGTCGAGCTGGAAGTCGTCTCGCCAGAACGCTTCTTTGCGCCTGAGATGGGCGGCATGAACCATGTGCCTTACGCCAAGACCTTCGCGGAAAAGAATGTCCGTGTCACGATCAACACGAGGCTGACCGGCGTCCGCCGCGACGGCAATGCCTTGCTCGCAACACTCGGCTCGGATTTCTCGGATGTCCGGGTTGAAAGGCGCGTGGCGCAGGTGGTCGTCGAACATGGCACCCTGGCCAATGCCGATCTTTATCTGGAGCTGAAGCCCCTGTCGCGCAATCGCGGATCGGTGGATTATGCGGCACTGATTGCCCGTCGCGCGCCGCTGCCGGTGAAAGATGAGAACGCCAGCTTCGACCTTCTGCGCATCGGAGATGCCATCGAAAGCCGCAACATCCACGCCGCGATCTACGACGCGCTGCGGTATGGCAGCCTGCTCTGAGCACAAACGCGAACAGGCGGCGCCGAAGCGCCGCCTGTCACGATTTTGAGCTGGTGGCTCAAATTAGTTGTTGGTCGACGACGTGGTCGTGCCGTCTGCAGGCATGCCCGTGCCGGTCGTGCCGGTGGTCGTTGCCGCGCTGTCGGCATCATCGGCCTGATCGTCCAGAGTGCGGAACTCGGGAGCATTCTTCAGGCTCTCGGCCGTCTCTGTGGTCGTCAGGCGGATTTCCGCTTCGGCAACGACTTCAGCCTTGGTGTCGCCATCAGCTGCGGCGTCGGCTGCATCGCCAGAGGCGGTTTCGCGTGTAATCGTGATCTTGTCGAACGGAATGGCGACATTCTTTTCGCCGATACCGAGGAAGCCACCGACGCCGACGATTGCGGCGACGACACCGCCGTCGTTCTGGACCAGCAGGTCGTTGATATCACCGATCGACTGGTTGTCGGCCGTGTAGATGGCCTGGCCCATGAAGTCGTTGACGCTGATCTGGTTTTCAGCCTGTTCGGTCAGATATGTGCCAGAGCCGGCCGCAGCATCAGCAGTGGTGTTCGGAGCAACGGTGCTGTTCGAACCCATGGTGCCGGTTGCGCCGGTCGCATCCGTGGTGCCGCCCGAAGCGTCAGGCGAGACAGGAGCGGTGGTAGCCGGAGGCGTCGTGGTGGTCGTGCCCGTGGCGTCCTGGGCGAAAGCGACCGGTGCCATGGCGGTGGAACCAAGCAGCATGGCTGCGGCGATCGTCGTAAGGGTCTTTTTCATGGTGGACCTACCTTTCCTCTGAGATGGTCTTGCGACTGACACGGCCCTGGGCGGCTGCCCTGGGCTGCGTCGGTTCGAGAGGAAAATGCCTGGCCGTCGTCTTCGTTCCCTGGATTATTTTGCCGATTTCGTGGAACAATTCAGACGCTTGGCGGTTTGGCGGCCCCTGTGGCGCCAGCCGGAAACATGCGGAGTCACCACCATTCCCAGCCACAGAGATGGGCCGGTTCGCCTGTCAGGCGCACCGGCCTCTGAGGTCGTTAGAGTTTGAAGAAGGGTTCCGGCTTGCCCTTCACCGGAATGCCGAGTTCGAAGATCTTGCCCGCATCGACGTCCTCTGCCCGTTCGCTGTCACTCATGCCTTCCCAGCATGAGGTGACGGCAAGACGGTCGAAGCCCGGACCGAAAAAGGCGGGGCAGGTGGGCCGGCGCGTGGGCATCTCGTAGCGACCGATATGGCGACCATCCGGGCCGTAGCGGTCGACAGCACCACCGTCCCAGTTCGAATTCCAGATCGTGCCGTCGAGATCAACCACGGATCCGTCGATCACGCCATTGCGTCCCGACTGGTCGATGAAGACGGAGGGGGCACCTCGTGGCAGGCCGGTTTCCGGGTTCAGGTCGACACGCATCATGTGATTGACCTTGGAATCGTTGAAATAGCCGACGGCCCCATCCGGGGAAAAACAGATGCCGTTAGGAATGCTGACCGCTTCGAACAGCTTGGTCACCTGGGTTCCCGCAACGTGATAGATCGCACCGGCGCCGGTATCGGCTGTCTTGCTCATGGTCCCGATCCACAGGGCGCCGCTCGGATGCATGCGACCGTCGTTCGACCGGTTCTGCGGCTTGTCGGCCTCAAGGCTGGCATAAGGCTTGAGCACGCCCGATGCGCGCTCGCGCAGGAAAAGTCCCTGATCTGACGCAATCAACTGCCGGTCCTTGTCGATCACGGCAAGGACGCTGCCGAGAAAGGGGAGCGCGTGTTTGGTGAAGGCGCCTGTCTCCACGGCCAGCTCGCACAGTGTCTTGCCGAGGATGTCGAACCAGAACAGCGAACCGGACAGCGGATCGAATGTCGGCCCTTCGCCCAGCTCCTGACTCTCGTCCACCAGCACCTTACCCTTGAAGCTTTCTGTCGAAATCACGTGCGTCTCCTCGTCGATCTATTGGACCCTGTCGGCAATAACTGTCTTGTGACAGGGGTTTACGGTAAAATACAGGGGGTCTCTGGACCCTCCGGCGTCTAAAAGTCTATGCTTTGAAACCTTAAGGGGTAGAGATTCGCGTGTATGCTCTCTTTTTTCTCCCGGGGGTTCACTCCTGTCGCGCGCTGCTACCCAGGAATGGGCAGGGCATGTGGATCAAATCGTGGATGATGCGTTCCACAAGCTCTCGAACAACCGAAGGTTTGGAAAACTGTTGACCTGTTCTTCGTGCTATTTGGGATTCCTCGTGACGGCAGGCTTGGCCGTGAAGAAAACGCACTCATGATCGATCTGGATCCGTCCGTGACTGAACGCATCGGAGACCTCGTGGTCGAGGTCAAAAGCTTTAAAACCCAGTTCGACGTCTTCCGCTTCATGAAGCGTGCGACGGAACTGTTTGGCGCGCGTTGCTTCATGGTCCTCAACATGCCGGGTCCGACGGCGCGGGATCTCGGCAGCAGTTCGATCATCACCAACTGGCCCTCCGACCTTCTGACGGAATTCGACCAGGTCTCGCTTCTGTCCGACAGCCCGGTCCTGGCCCATCTGCGCCGCGCCTCCATCCCGTTCCGCTATGATGTCGATGACAATGCGCTGCTGCGCGATCCACGCTCGGCGGAAGTGTCGAAGTCGCTCTTCAAGCGCTTCCGCATGAACCGGGGCGCCTATTTTCCCGTGCATGATGCAAGTGGTGCCCGTGGGGCGGTCTCTTTCAATGGCGATCGCGAGCCATTCACCAACAACGAGATGATGGAACTGACCTATCTCTCGATCCACGTCTTCAACCGGCTGGCGGAGATCCGCGAGCTCGATAGCCGCAACAGCGACATGCTGACGGAGCGTGAACTGGATTGCCTGAACTGGACGGCTGCCGGCAAGACCAGCGTCGAGATCGCCGAAATCCTGACCCTGTCGGAGCACACCATCAACCACTACCTCAATCGGGCGACCAAAAAGCTCGATGCCGTCAACCGCACGCAGGCCGTGGCAAAGGCGTTGAGGCTCGGCCTGATCAAGTAATCTGTCCATCTGTCGCTTTTTTAAGCGCGATCTGGGTCGTCGCCTAGATTACCGGCAGTTTCGCCCACCGTTGATACCTTCTTTTCTGTCTTTGCCCCGCCAGACGCCGCATATGCGCCATTCGACGAGTTGGCACGCTTCCTGCTTCATCCTGTTCAGTCCAGAGGGGACGCTGCATGGCGCCCATATAAGGGTGCTGCAAGGACAAGCCGCCGCGGGGAACTCATACCCGACGGCGGCTTTCCTGATTTATCAATCTCAGAAAACGTGTCGCAGAGCGCCATCCGCATTTGCGGTTGGCGAAGGCGCAGCACTCCATTATCTAGTCCGCAGCAGAATGCAGCGGAAAGAGGAAGATGATGGCCGAGTTGACGCGCGACGTGGTTCTGGAAGCGCTGGGGCGTGTTCGGGGGCCAGACCTCGACCGCAGCATCGTCGAACTGAAGATGGTCTCCGACATCTTCATTTCCGATGGCAAGGTCTACTTCTCCATCAATGTGCCGGCAGAACGCGCCCAGGAACTGGAGCCGCTGCGCCAGGCGGCCGAGCGCACCGTGAAGGCGCTTCCCGGCGTCAAGGGTGCCGTCGTCAGCCTCACCGCCGAGCGTAAGCAGGGCTCCGCACCGCCCCCGCCGCGCCCGCAGGTCGGCGCGCCCGCCCATTCGCATTCCCCTGCGCAGGGCCACAGCCATGCACCGGCCCCCTCCGGCACCCAGCGCTCGAAGGCAGGTGTGCCCGGCATCGGCGCGATCATCGCCGTCGCGTCGGGCAAGGGCGGCGTCGGCAAGTCGACGACGGCGGTCAATCTGGCACTGGCGCTCAAGGCGAATGGCCTGCGCGTCGGCATCCTCGACGCCGATGTCTATGGTCCATCGATGCCGCGCCTGCTCGGCATCACCGGACGCCCGCAGCAGATCGAAAACCGCATCATCGTTCCGATGGAGAACTTCGGCATCAAGGTAATGTCGATGGGCTTTCTGGTCGACGAGGGCACCGCCATGATCTGGCGCGGCCCCATGGTCCAGTCCGCCCTCATGCAGATGCTGCGGGAAGTCGCCTGGGGTGATCTCGATGTCCTCGTTGTCGACATGCCGCCCGGCACAGGCGACGCTCAGCTGACCATGGCCCAGCAGGTACCGCTGTCCGGTGCCGTAATCGTCTCCACCCCGCAGGATCTTGCTCTCATCGATGCCCGCAAGGGCCTCAACATGTTCAACAAGGTCGAAGTGCCCGTGCTCGGCATCATCGAGAACATGAGCTATTTCATCGCCCCGGATACCGGCAATCGCTACGATATCTTCGGCCATGGGGGTGCCCGCGCCGAAGCCGAGGCGATCGGCGTGCCTTTCCTCGGCGAGGTGCCGCTCACCATCTCCATCCGCGAGCATTCCGATGCCGGCACCCCCGTCGTGGTCGCCGAGCCGGACAGCCCGCAAACGGCGGTCTACCTGTCGATTGCCGAGAAGGTTTGGGCCGAGGTTAAGGCACGTTCGGGTCGCGCAGCGCCCGCCATCGTCTTCGAATGAGGCCAGAAAACAGGTTTTGATGCGTCGTTTTTGCGGAGCAGCTGTGCAAACGACGCATCTCCCGCCGCGTGATTCGTCTTGGCTTTATCAACGGACTGTGATTGTGTCCCCGCCCACAGTCACCGAGGCGACCATGAGAGCGACCTGTCCTTGATCAGGGCCTATAGAACAGACGGCAGCGCCGAGATTCTCGGCCCCCAGTCCGCCAAAGACCACATTTCTCCGGACATCATCTGGATCGACCTCATCAGCCCGAGTGTCGAGGAAGAGGAATATGTCGAGCGCTCGATCGGCATTCCGTTGCCGACCCGGGAGGAGTTGAAGGACATCGAGCCTTCCAGCCGCCTTTATGTAGAGAATGACGCGGTCTACATGACGGCCTCGCTGATCTACAAGGCCGATACACCTCTGCCGCAGCTGACCGATATCGCCTTCATCCTGCATGACAACCGGCTGATCACCATCCGCTATGCGGAGCCAAAATCCTTCGCCCTGTTCGCCGCCAGCCTCCTCAGGCTGAACGGACAGTGCAAGTCGGGCGCCGCGCTGCTCGGCAGCCTGCTTGAAACGGTTGCCGACCGCACGGCGGAAATTCTCGAAACGCTGGCGGCCCGGCTCGATGCGCTGTCGGTTGCCGTCTTTGTCGATCGCAAGGCTGCCAAGCGGCGCCCACCGCGCTTTCTCGAAGACAAGCTGCTCGACATTGCCGCGCACCATCAGCTGGTCAGCAAGGTGCGTGACAGTCTCGTCTCCCTTTCCCGTCTGGTCACCTTCCTCAGCTCCCAGTCGGTCATTCGGTCTGATACGCTGGCAACTGAACTCTGCACCATTGTTGCCCGCGACATCCAGTCGCTGGCGGAGCATGCTGCATTCGTCGGCAATAATATTACATTCATGCTCGACGCCTCGCTCGGCCTGATCAGTGTCGAGCAAAATGCCATCATCAAGATCTTCTCGATTGCGTCCGTGGTGTTCCTGCCGCCCACGCTCGTCGCGTCGATCTACGGCATGAACTTCCGACTGATGCCGGAGCTCGACTGGAGCTTCGGATACCCGTTGGCGCTGGTCGCCATGCTGGTCTCGGCAGTAATACCCTTCTTGTTTTTCCGTTGGAAAGGCTGGCTCTGACGAGCCTGTAGTCCCATGCAACACAGCGAAACCCAGTCGGTGACTGGTCCCAAGGACTTGCGCAGCCTGTTTGTGCTGGCGCTCGGCTCCGTCGGCGTCGTCTATGGCGATATCGGCACGAGCCCGCTTTATGCGTTCCGCGAGGCACTGAAGCCGATCGGCGCCGACGGCATCACCCGCGTCGAGATCATCGGCCTTATCTCGCTGATGATCTGGGCGCTCACCATCATCGTGACGCTCAAATACGTCCTCTTCCTGCTGCGCGCCGACAATGACGGCGAAGGCGGCACGCTCTCGCTGTTGGCGCTTCTGTCGAAAACCGCCAACGGACACGGCAAGATCTTGATGGTGCTTGGCCTGATCGGTGCCGCTCTGTTTCTCGGCGATTCCATGATCACGCCGGCGTTGTCGGTCCTGTCGGCGGTCGAGGGCCTGAAGCTTGTCGCCCCCAGCATGTCGGAGTTCATTCTGCCGATCTCGATCGTCATCCTGATCGGTCTATTTACCGTTCAATCGCGTGGCACCGGCGCCGTGGCGCGTTATTTCGGGCCGATTACCGCCGTCTGGTTCATCGTGATGGCCGCGGGCGGCATTGCCCATATCTCGGACGATCCGGGCATCTTTGCCGCCTTCAATCCGTGGTATGCGATAAGCTTCATGCTGCGAGAGGGTTTTCTCGGTATCGTCGTGTTGGGTGCCGTCTTCCTGACTGTGACCGGCGCCGAAGCGCTCTATGCCGACCTTGGCCATTTCGGCCGCCGTCCCATCCAGTGGGCCTGGTTCCTGCTGGTCTTCCCGGCGCTCGTGCTGAATTATCTCGGTCAGGGCGCTCTCGTCCTGCACAACCCGGCCGCCGCCTCTGATCCGTTCTTCCTGATGTTCCCGTCTTGGGCGCTGTTGCCGATCGTTATCCTCGCCACCTTTGCGACGATCATTGCCAGCCAGGCCGTCATCACTGGCGCCTTCTCGTTGGTGCGTCAGGCAATCCATCTCGGCTTCCTGCCGCGCATGCAGATCCTGTTCACCTCCGAGACACAGACCGGCCAGATCTACCTGCCATCGGTCAATACGCTGCTGCTCTTCGGTGTGATCGCGTTGGTCCTTCTCTTCAAGAGTTCGGAAGGCCTTGCCACCGCCTACGGTATCTCCGTCACCGGCGCCATGGTGGTCACGACCATCATGGCCTTCGAATTCGTGCGCAAGAAGTGGCAATGGAGTTTGGCGCTGGCCGTCACCGTGCTGACGCCGCTTCTCGTGCTTGAACTCGTCTTCCTCGGGGCAAACCTCCTGAAGATCCATGACGGCGGCTATGTGCCGGTGCTTTTCGCGGCAGCCTTCACCATCGTCATGTGGACCTGGCGGCGTGGCACCGCAATCATCTTCCAGAAGACCCGCCGCGACGATATTCCGCTCGAATCCTTCATCGGCATGATCGAGAAGAAGGGTGACCATGGCCCCGCCTGTGTGACGGGTACCGCCATCTTCCTGACCAGCGACCCCACCCGGGCGCCGGCGGCGCTGATGCACAATCTCAAGCACAACCACGTCATCCACGAGCGCAACATCATCCTGACGATCCGCACTCTTGGCCGTCCGCGCGTCACGGATGAACAGCGATTCGAGGTCGAGGAACTGTCGGAACGGTTCTCACGTGTCGAAATCCGCTTCGGCTTCATGGAGACCCAGAACGTGTCGAAGACCCTGGCCAGCCTGCGCCGCGGCGGACTGAAGTTCGACATCATGTCGACCTCCTTCTACCTCGGACGCCGCAAGCTTGTGCCCGGCAAATCTATGGGCATGCCCCATTGGCAGGACCGCCTCTACATTGCCCTTGCCGACCTCGCCGCCGACCCGTCCGACTATTTCCGCCTCCCGGCCAACCGTGTGGTGGAACTGGGCTCGCACGTGATCATCTGATCGGTCTTCGTTCAGCAAAAGATAGTAAGCCGTCGGGGCGACCCGCCGGCTTTTTGCGTCTGGAGGATGCTCTTCCGCCCCGCCCGCGCCCCGCGTTAACCATCCATCAAGGTTAACGAGAGATAGTTTGCTAATGTAGTCCCCGTCGCTTCCGCGTAGTGTTGGAGTTTGGCCTTGCGTCTCTCGTTGCGTCCTTCGAAGAAGGCCCTGTCTCGCATGGAGACCTGGGCCTCTCCCCTGGTGTTCGGCCTCGCATCCTGGCTGATCTTCCCAACCGTTGCCGCTCAGGCCGATATGGCCGGTATGCTGGCCGGTCTCGACCGTGGTGCCAGCAACTGGCGCATGGTCCTGACGGCGTCGCCCGCCGGTTCGATCCACGCCGCGAGCCTGTCCTTCCCCGGCGAACAGTCCGAAAGCCTGCAGGCGGGAACCGGCCTGGTGCTTCCCGACGGTCGCCGCATTGCCTTCGATGGCGGCAAGGCCGATCCCGATGCTCTGCCGGACGAGATGCGCGTGACGCGTGATCTGAAGAAGGGCAGGGTGGTCGCGGTCGAGCCCATGTTGCCGCCGCGTGCCTTCTCGGCCGGATCGATCCTTCAGCGGACAAGCTTTCTTCTCGATCCCAGGGTTAACGGACCTGCCGCCTTTTCGCGTGAGGATCGCAAGGCAAAGCCGGTGGAGCTTGCAAGCTTCTATTTCAAGCGCGAAGCCCGGCCCGCCGATGCGGCCATGCCCGCCATGATCGCAGATCTCGTCACGAACACGACACCGGATGTGCTGGCGACCGCCTACGCGCCGCCGGCCCCCGACTATGCCAGCGTCTCACCCTTCGATTCGATCCTCGCCGACAAGGATGAGGGTGCCGGCCGCTTCATTCCCGATATCGGTCCGCAGGACCATGCCTGGGCGGCGACCCCGCTCCCGGCGACCGTCTTCTCCACCAAGGAACAGAAGTGCCTGGCCGAAGGGATCTATTTCGAGGCGCGCGGAGAATCGGTGAAAGGCCAGGCAGCGGTCGCCCAGGTCATTCTCAACCGGGTCCGCAATCCCTACTACCCCAATTCGATCTGCGGCGTCGTGTACCAGAATGAAGACCTCCGCAATCGCTGCCAGTTCTCCTTCGCCTGCGACCGCATCCCGGATCTGGTGACGTCGCCGCGCCACTGGAAGATCGCCAAGGAGATCGCCATGGCCGTGACCGCCGGCAAGATTTGGTTCAAGGACGTCGGCTCGGCCACCCACTATCACGCCACCTATGTCCGGCCGAACTGGGCGCCCACGATGAAGCGGGTGGAAAAAATCGGCAAGCACATCTTCTATCGCACCTATGGCGGCGGCTGGAGCTGAGGCTATCGCAGTCGGGATAGCCAGCCGGTGAACACCGGCACGATCAGGAATGATAGGAGATAGGTGACAGGAACGGCGAATAGGATCGGGATCAAGGGGCCGAGATTGCTCTCCGGCCAGAAAGTCAAGCCGATCTCCACGCCGATCCACCAGCCCAGCACAAGGCTGATCACGATACGCATGAAGAACCGTGCCATGCTTCACCTCGCCACCGCTGAGAGCCTCAGCTTCCTTGTTCCTCACAGGAAATGCAAGCGACGTTGAGCCGGCCTTAGGGGCCGCTCGCTAAGCGACTCCGTCTCTTGCCTCTCCACGGATTCCCGCCAGCTGCCGCGACCAAGTGGCTCGATTTGTCTCTTGTCATCCGGCAGGAAACGCGACCTTACACTTAAGTCTATGATTTTTTTCGGTTAATTTGTGGTGTAACTTGCCCCTTCTATGCCTTGACTATGCGGGGTCTCAAAATTATGGTGCGCCCGACTTCAAAGCGGGCCACAAGGGTTTGTCTCCGGCCGTTTCTGCATTCAATTCGGGCGCAAACGGCCCATCGAAGACGGAGCGGGCGTAGAGGATCATGACGGATAACCGGGAAGAAAGTCTGGACGAACGTCGTCGACGATTGGCTGCGGAACTCGCACAGCGGGGTGTCGCGGACAAGACCGAAGAACGCGACGAGATCCGCGCCGAGGAAACCCGCAAGGGCTACGGTATGGCGATGAAGATCTCGAGTGAATTCATCTCGGCCGTCATCGTTGGTGCGATCCTGGGCTATCTTTTTGACCACTTTGTGGGCACGGGTCCCTGGGGCATGATCGTGATGCTGCTCCTCGGTTTCTGTGCCGGCGTGTTGAACGTCATGCGGACTGTCGGAATGGTGGCCTCGCCACATCCCGCCGACCGCAGAATGGATTTGAAAGATAAGGGCGAAGACCTTTAACGGTCATTGCAGGACGGAAGTGCCCGCCTCTGGCGGCAAAAGCGAAAGAGCAGAACGTGTCGAACGATCCTACTCATCAGTTCCTGGTTCAGAAGATTGTGCCGATCGAAATTGGCGGAATTGATTTTTCGTTCACCAACGCATCGCTCTTCATGGTCGCAACGGTCGCCGTTGCCGCCGGTTTCCTCTATTTCTCCACGGCCAATCGCGGCCTGATCCCGACGCGCATGCAGTCGGTCGCCGAGATGTCCTACGAGTTCATCGCCTCGATGCTCCGAGAAGGGGCAGGAAGTCACGGGATGAAGTTCTTCCCCATGGTCTTCTCGCTGTTCATGTTCATCCTGACGGCGAACCTGCTCGGCATGATGCCCTACTTCTTCACGATCACCAGTCAGATCGTCGTGACTTTTGCGCTTGCGCTCTTCGTCATTGGCACCGTGGTGGTCTACGGCTTCTATAAGCATGGCTTCCACTTCCTGCAGATCTTCGTGCCGAGCGGTGTTCCCGGGGCGCTTCTGCCGCTGGTCATCATGATCGAAGTCATTTCGTTCCTGTCGCGTCCGATCTCGCTCTCCGTGCGTCTCTTCGCCAACATGCTGGCCGGACACATCACGCTCAAGGTTTTCGCAGGCTTCGTCACCTCGCTCAGCGCACTTGGCGCTCTCGGCATCGGTGGTGCGATCCTGCCCCTTCTCATGACCGTCGCCCTGACGGGTCTCGAGTTCCTCGTCGCCTTCCTCCAGGCTTACGTTTTTGCGGTGCTGACTTGCATGTACCTCAACGACGCAATACACCCCGGCGGGCACTAAGGATCACCGACATCGGCGCTGTCGCGCCAGTCAACAGCCGCAAACAACCATCTCGAAGGAGTTCATTCATGGAAGCGGAAGCAGCAAAGTACATCGGCGCAGGTCTGGCTTGCTTTGGCATGGCCGGCACGGCTCTCGGCCTCGGCAACATCTTCGGCAACTACCTGTCGGGCGCTCTGCGCAACCCGTCTGCCGCTGACAGCCAGTTCGGCCGTCTGGTATTCGGCTTCGCCGTCACGGAAGCTCTGGGCATCTTCTCGCTGCTCATCGCTCTCCTGCTCCTCTTCGCCGTCTAATACCGGCTTTGAGTCTGGGATCACGGCGCGCCGCAGGGCAGCCGTGATCCTGTGCATTTGAATACACCTGGAGGTGAGCATGTTCGTGACCCCCGCCTATGCCGAAGAAGCGCCGGCAGAGGGCCAGATTAACACCGAGACCGGCGTTGCCCATGAGGAGCATGCCACCGGTGTGTTCCCGCCGTTCGATACCACCACCTTTGCCTCGCAGCTGCTGTGGCTGGTCATCACCTTCGGCCTCTTCTACATGCTCATGCAGAAGGTCATCGTACCGCGTGTCGGCAGCATTCTCGAGAATCGCCACGACCGCATCGCGCAGGACCTCGACGAGGCAGCTCGCCTTAAGTCTGAGGCCGATGCCGCCATTGAAACATACGAGCGCGAACTGAGCGCAGCCAAGGCGAAAGCCGGCCAGATCGCTTCCGTCGCCCGCGACGAAGCCAAGGCAAAGGCTGACGCCGAACGCGCCAAGGTCGAAGCCGACCTGAACGCCAAGATCGCCGCTGCCGAAACGCGCATCGCCGAAATCAAGGCAAAGGCATTCGCTGAAGTCGACACGATCGCCATCGACACCGTTGGTTCGATCGTCGAGGAACTGATCGGTTCCAAGGCGACCGCTGCTGACATCAAGGCCGCCGTGTCCGGCGTCGCCAAGCAGGGAGCGTAAGCAACATGCATTTCGACGCAACATTCTACGCCTTTGTCGGCCTCGTTCTTTTCCTGGCCCTGATCGTCTACCTCAAGGTGCCTGGCATCATCGCCAAGTCGCTGGACGAACGCGCCGACAAGATAACCGCTGAACTGGCCGAGGCCAAGCGGCTGCGCGAAGAGGCCCAGCACCTGCTGGCCGAATATCAGCGCAAGCGCAAGGAAGCCGAGGCCGAAGCAGCAGGCATTGTCGCAGCAGCCGAGCGCGAAGCGACCGCACTGGCTGCTGAAGCCAAGCAGAAGACCGAAGAGTTCATCGCGCGCCGCAACGCGCTCTCCGAGCAGAAGATCAAGCAGGCCGAGACGGAAGCCGTCAACGCCGTGCGTTCTGCAGCCGTTGATCTCGCCATCGCTGCTGCCGAGAAGGTTCTGGCAAAGAAGGCCGACGAAAGCGTCCAGCAGGCGCTGTTCAAGGCTTCTGTCGGTGAGGTAAAGTCGCGCCTGAACTGAGTTCGGGCGGCGTCGATTGCGCCGTAGCTTTCAAACGCCCCGATCCTCAGCGATTGGGGCGTTTTTCGTTTGGAGTGATCGGCATGACATTACGCACACTCTTTCTGTCCTTTTCCGTAGCAGCACTCGGGAGCCTGATATCGACCTGGCCGGCCTCGGGTGAGGAGAAACTGGCCTGGCATGGTTGGAGTGGCGATGGCGCAGCACAGCTCGTCTATGGCGTCGCTGAAAGCGACCACGTCCTTTTGTCTTTCGCCTGCGAGCAGAGTGGCAGCCCCATCCACCTCGTCTACCCCTATGAGCCGAAGCAGCCGAAAGATGGCGCACTTTATGACGTGACGCTGAAAGCCGGAAAACAGACCATATCTGTCAAATCGACCGGTACGCGGCTGGAGATGGACGACCTTTTCATTCTCGAGGCAGACCTTCCCGCAGGGGCAAACCTCCTTGGCTTGCTGACGGCGAGTAAGAGGCTGACTGTCGCTGTGGGCAAGGATGTGACTGAACTACCCCTGGAGGGGGCAGCGATCGCCGGCTCGGCCCTTTTCGAAATCTGCGGGCGCTAGGCGGACCGAGGGCACGTTTCCATCACAGCGCGAGATTTGACTCCAGCGCCGGCCTGAGCGGGCGGAAACTCATCCGGTGCAGTGGGCAGGGACCATGCGCCACGATCGCGCTGCGATGCCGATCGGTGCCATAGCCTGCATGCAGATCGAAACCGTAGTCGGGATAAACAAGGCCGGCCCGCACCATCATTCTGTCGCGCATGACCTTTGCAAGGATAGAGGCAGCGGCAATGGAAACCGAGCGGGCATCACCCTTAACCACGGCTTCGCCCGAGCAGTCGAGTCCCGGCGGCACGTCGCGACCGTCTGTCAGCACGTGTCTTGCCTCGAGACAGAGCCCAGCGACCGCGCGGCGCATGGCGTCAAGGCTCGCCTTGCGGATGTCGATCACATCGATCCGGCGCGGCGAAGATGAAGCAATCGAGACTGTCGCCGTCGCGATGATTTCCTCGTAAAGTGCCTCGCGCTGCCGGGCGGACAGTTTCTTGGAATCGTTGAGGCCATCAGGGATGCGCTTGGGATCGAGAATGACGGCGGCGGCAACGACAGGGCCTGCGAGAGGGCCACGGCCCGCCTCGTCGGTGCCGGCAACCGGCCAGCTCCCCCGCCGCTTCGCACGGCTCTCCAACGAGAAATCCGGGACGAGCGGCAGGTCAGGAAAAAGGCCAGGAGAATCGGGTGGCGTGCGCGTTTTCATGCGGCAGAAATCGCACGCGCACCCGACCTCCTGCAAGTCCCCGGTCCCCTCGGCGTTTGACGACCTTGGGGGCGGCTTACCAGGGACTACATCCGGTGCGAGGCGGCGGACAACAGCACCGGAATTCAAAAACACATCCGCTGTCAGAGCAGCGAAAGCTGGACCCCATCGCTGTTGGGCGACAGGAAAAGATCCTCGCGAAGATGGAGGCTGCGGCGCATCAGACCAAGCCGCTTCGTTGCCATTTCGAAGCGCCGGCTGATCTGCCAGGCATAGGGACCGGCCCCCTTCATCCGCTTGCCGAACTCCGCGTCATAATCCTTGCCGTCGCGCATGGAGCGCACCAGCGACATCACGTGGCGATAGCGGTCCGGATAATGCTGCAGCAGCCAGTCGCGAAACAGCGGGCTCACCTCGAGCGGCAGCCGCAAAAGCACATAGCTCGCCTCTGAGGCACCAGCAGCCTTGCCGCTGTCGAGGATGCGTTCGATCTCATGATCGTTCAGCGCCGGAATGACAGGGGCCATCATGATCGCCACGGGAATACCGGCTTCCGACAGCGTCTTGATCGCTTCCAGCCGCTTGGGCGGCGTCGATGCGCGCGGCTCCATGGTCCGGGCAAGCTTCCGGTCGAGCGTGGTCACGGAAATCCCGACCTTCACCAGGCCCCGTTCGGCCATCGACTTCAGGATATCGATGTCGCGCAGGATGAGCGCCGACTTGGTGACGATCACCACCGGGTGGTTGGCCTTGTCGAGGATCTCGAGGATCTGGCGCATGATCCGCCATTCCCGCTCGATCGGCTGGTAGGGGTCGGTATTGGTGCCGATCGCGATCGGTTTCACCTTGTAGCCTGGCTTCGACAGTTCGCGCTCCAGGAGACGCGGCGCATCTGGCTTGGCAAACAGCTTCGCCTCGAAATCGAGGCCGGCAGACAGGCCCATATAGCTGTGGGTGGGCCTGGCAAAACAATAGATGCAGCCATGCTCGCAGCCGCGATAGGGATTAATCGAGCGGTCGAAGGGAATATCAGGCGAATCGTTGCGGGTGATGACAGTGCGCGGCTTTTCGACCTGCACTTCCGTCTTGAACGGCGGCATCTCCTCCAGCATCTGCCAGCCGTCATCGAAGGCCACCCGTTCGAGCTTTTCGAACCTGCCGGACGGGTTCATACCCGCTGCCCGTCCGCGCCGGCGGTCGATCTCGATCCGCAGGCCGGAGGCGCCCATGACTGCATCGGCAATATCTGCCGTATTGCCGGGCTGAAAGGCAGCCTGGCTCACAAGAGACAGCTCGTTCATGTTTGCTCCTCGCAGGCTTCGGTGGCCCGCTCAATGACTTTATTCCTAAGCCACAAATGAGAACAATGCAAGAACAAACTTCATGAATCTCTCAGTGGCAAAACTTTGTGCAATGCGATAGATGTAGGCAATGCTGACAGTCGTCATGGAATGCCACGATCAGGAACCGGAACTCGCACAGACGCTGTCCGTGCTGGTGGCTGGTGCGGTCGAGGGTCTGGTGAGCGATGTGATCGTCCTCGACCATGGTTCGCAGGACGGCTCTTCGACCGTCGCAGATGCCGCCGGCTGCCGCTTTTATCAGCAATGGGACATGAAGGACGTGCTGGCGAAGGCTCGCGGCGAATGGCTGCTTCTGGTCGAGCCGGGTGCCCGCCTGGGCGCCGGCTGGATCGACGAGGTGGCTGAGTATATGGCCCTCCACGGCGTCCCGGCGCGCTTTTCCGAAGCCCGGCTCTATCGCCTGCCGTTCTACCGCCGCATTACGCGTCGCAGCGCGCCACTCGAAACGGGGCTGCTGATCCCCAAGCGCCAGGCATTGGCTATCGTCGATTCGCAGACGGATCTGTTGCAGCTCGCGCGGGGTCACAAGGCGCGGCGTCTGGCGAGCGAAATCATCCCATCCCGGGTCGCGCGCGAAGCCCGCCGCTAATAGCCAGGCCTCAGCCTCCCCGCTTCAGATGCTCGTCGAGCCGCGGCATGATCTCTACGAAATTGCAGGGTAGGTGACGATAGTCGAGCTGCAGCTTGATGATCCCGTCCCAGGCATCCTTGCAGGCGCCGGGTGAGCCGGGCAACACGAAGATGAAGGTGGCATTCGCCACCCCGCCGGTCGCGCGCGACTGGATCGTCGACGTGCCGATCTTGTCATAGGAGATGCGGTGGAAGACTTCCGAAAAACCGTCCATCTTCTTCTCGAACAGCGGCTCCAGCGCCTCTGGCGTTACGTCGCGGCCGGTAAATCCCGTGCCCCCGGTGGTGATGACAACATCGATCTCGGGGTCTGTCGTCCAACCCTGCACCTGTTCGAAGATCGCTGCCTTGTCGTCTTTCACGATTGCCCGTGCCGCGAGCCGGTGACCGGCCTCCGCGATCCGCGCCACGAGCGTATCGCCGGAGCGGTCATCAGCGGTTGTGCGCGTGTCGGACACGGTCAGCACGGCGATGCCGACCGGGATGAAGGGGCGGCTTTCGTCGATCCGGCTCATGACGGTTCTCCGGCGATCGTGTGGGTGAGCAAGACATACCAGTCCGGCCGATAGTTGGACAGGGCAAGGGCTGCCCTCAGCGCAAAGGCCTCGCTTTCATAAAGACCGAAACAGGTGGCGCCGGAACCTGACATGCGCACGAAGCCGGCAAGGCTCTGGCGAAGATAGTCACAGGCCTCGGCAATCTCCGGCACCAGCGCCTCCGCCGGTGGCTGCAGATCGTTTCGCAGGCCGGCAAGGCCCACCAGCCAGCCGGTAGCGTCGCCCTCGCGCGGCAGCATGCCAATCGCAGCATTGTCACGACGCGCCAGCCGCCGAAAAATCTCCGGCGTGGAGACGGCTTTCATCGGATTGACCAGCACGATCGGAAAGGAGGGAAGGGTGATCGGCTCCAGCTCTTCACCGATGCCTCGGGCCCGAAGCGGCCTCGACATCAGGCACATCGGCAAATCCGCACCGAGTTTGAGCGCGATGGCCTGAAGTCTGTCCTCGGAAAGCTTGGCCTGCCACAGCCGCATCAAGCCGCGCAGCGTGGCCGCCGCATCCGCCGAGCCGCCGCCGATCCCCGAGGCGATCGGCAGGTTCTTGTCGAGAGTGATCGCAACGGGTCCATGGGGCTGCCCGGTCTCGTCGAGGGCTGCCCTGAGCAGGTCGCGGGCGCGCAGCACCAAATTGCCGTCCTGTCCGGCCGGATCGAAGGCCAGCACCGAGCCGAAGCGCCCGGCAAGCGTCAGGCTGTCGGTCTCGGCCGACACGAAGCTCAGCTCGTCCCCATCCTCGGCGAAGGTCACAAGACTGTCGATCAAGTGATAGCCATCGGCACGCTGACCGGTCACATGCAGAGCGAGATTAATCTTGGCCGGAGCCGTCTCCTCGACGCGCCCCGGCGCTATGACCTCGGCAGCCGTCATCGGCATCAGGTCTTCTTGTCGTCTTTCTTCGGCTCGGCGGCCGGTTCGGCATTCACCTTCGCCGCATCCGATTCGATCGGCGGCAGACCCTTTTCGATCTTCGCCTGGATCTTCGGGATTTCAGCTTCTTCCGGCTCTGAAGCCAGCGCCCGCTTCCACTGGAAAGTGGCTTCGAGCTTGCGGCCCACGCGCCAGTAGGCGTCGCCAAGATGATCGTTGATCGTCGCGTCACCGGCCTTCAGCTCGATCGCCCGTTCCAGCTCAGTCACAGCCTCGTCGAAGCGGCCGAGGCGGTAATAGGCCCAGCCAAGAGAATCGACGATGTAGCCGTCGTCGGGGCGCAGCTCTACGGCCTTCTTGATCATGTCCAGACCCTTGTCCAGGTTCCGGTTCATGTCGACCCACGAATAGCCGAGATAGTTCAACACCTGCGGCTGGTCCGGATTGAGCTCTAATGCCTTGTTGAAGTCCGGCTCCGCCTTGTCCCACTTCTTCAGCCGCTCATAGGCGATGCCGCGTTGGAAGAAGACCGACCAGTGATTGCGGTTCGGGGCGGGCCCGATCATCTCCACGGCCTTGTCGTAATTCTCCGCCATCGCCGCATAATCCTTGGCGTCGGAGAGCACGCTGCCATAGGCGAGGTAGCTGCGGATGTCCTTCGGATCCGAGGCAATCAGCGTCTGCAGATGTTTGCGCGCCTCTTCAACCTTGCCCGTCTCAGCCAGCGTCAGGCCGAGCTGCAGCTCGGAGACCCGCCGCATCGGCGAGGTTTCCGGCACCTGGCGGTAGAATTCGATGGCCTTGTCGGCCTGTTCTGCCTTTTCGGCAATGCCGCCGAGCAGGATCAGCGTATCCGCAGCCTTCGCGTCCAGAGCGCGGGAGAACTGCAGATAAAGCATCACGGTATCTTCCGCACCGTCGCGGTTGAGCGCGCCACCGATGGAGAAGAGAACACCGGCCGCACCTTGCGCCGCCGTCTCAACAGTCGGCTTCGGCTTGCGGCCGGCCTCGATTTCATCACGAAGTGCCTTGAACGGGGCGAAATTGGTGATCAGCTCGTCGCCGGCCGACAGCGCATCAAGCGCCTTCTGCTTGTTGCCGGCATTGGCCTCGAGCGTGGCAAGTGCCATGACCGCGCGGGCGAACGTGTCAGGCGCTGTCGCCCCGCCATTGCGGTCCGTGACCGTTTCGCTCAGCGCCTTGCGCGCCGTGTCCACGTCGCCGGTGACACTGGCGATTGCGCCGATATTGTAGCTCTTGAAGATGCCGTACCAGCTCGGACCTTTCAGATCCTGCAACTGCTTCAGGGCTTCCTTGCCCTTGCCCTGACCCACCTTGGTCCAGGCGATCAGCAATTCGTTCATCAACCGGTCGAGGTCGTTCGGCCCCTCGTATTTCAGTGTCTTCAGCGCTCTTTCGTAATGGCCGTCGCGGATGGCCTGGAAGCTCAAGGCAACCGACGTCACCCGTTCGACTGCCGGATCCTTTTCCAGGAGCTTGGCGAGCTTGGCGCCTTCATCGAAATCACCGTCCATGAACAGCGCAATCATCAGGCGCTGCTGCAGCTCGAGCTCGTTCGGCGAAAAATCCAGAGCCTTCTTGTAGAACTGGATGGCGTTCTTGTAGTCGCGATCGGCCTCGGCGGTGCGCGCGGCAAGGAAGGCGCCGGCAAAGGAGTCCACGGTACCGTAGTCGAAGCTTTCGGTCGCATCCGGCGCAGCGGGCTTGGAAGATGAGGCCGATTGCGCGAAGGAGACGCCGAGGAGCAGCGCCAGCGCAGTGCCGGCGAGGATGCGAAGGGCGGGACTTTGCCGCATGAACGAGCCTTTCAGGAACCGATGACAAGCATTCTCGCCCACACGGACGACACGCGATGATTCACGCACAGAATGGCTTTTTTGAAGCAGCCTCGCAAGGCGATCCACAGCTCTCGCGTCAATTGACGCGCGAGATGCAGAAATCGATCACGTCGTTCAGCGCGTCTTTCCACGGCGAGTTCGGCAGCGGCGCCAGCGCATCGCGCGCAATGGTGCCGTAATGCTGAGCCCGCTGGATTGTGTCGGTGAGGGCTCCGTATTTCCCGATGAGGCCGAGCGCCTTCTCCAGCCTGGTATCGTCGTTTTCGCCCCCTTCGATGGAGGCTTTCCAAAAGTCGCGTTCGGCAGCGGTCCCCCGGCGATAGGAGAGGATGACCGGCAGCGTGATCTTGCCCTCGCGGAAATCGTCGCCGACATTCTTGCCGGTTTCGGCAGCCTTGCCACCGTAATCCAGCACGTCGTCGACCAGCTGGAAGGCAAGGCCGAGATTCATGCCATAGGACTTGAGCGCACTGCGGGTCGCCCGGTCGGTCCCAGCGACGATCGGGCCGACTTCGGCAGCGGCCGCAAAGAGCGCAGCAGTCTTGGCGCGAATGACCGCAAGATAATCGTCTTCCGTCGTCTCCATGTTCTTGGCGACGGAGAGCTGCAGGACTTCACCCTCGGCAATCACGCAGGCCGCCGTGGAGAGAACGTCGAGTGCTTCCAGCGACCCGACTTCCACCATCATGCGAAAGGCCTGGCCGAGCAGGAAGTCACCGACAAGCACGCTCGCCTGATTGCCCCAGATGGTACGGGCCGTCGATTTCCCGCGACGAAGATCGCTTTCGTCCACCACGTCGTCGTGCAGAAGCGTCGCCGTGTGCATGAACTCGACGGAGGTCGCGAGCTTGATGTGATGGTCGCCCTCATAGCCGAACATGGCGGCCGTCGCGAGCGTCAGCATGGGGCGCAAACGCTTTCCGCCGGATGAAATCAGGTGGTTCGCCACCTCCGGAATCATCTGCACATCGGAGCCGGCCTTCGACAGGATCAGCTGGTTGACGCGCTCCATTCCACTTTTGGTCAGGTCCACCAGAGGCTTGACGGATGCCTGTTTGTTTTTGTTTTCCTCAAGCGGTATGACTACGCCCAACGCACCGGACTCCTGTTCATTTTGGTGCCCGACCATAAAAAGCCGAGGCCTGCACGGCAAGGGGCGAATTGTCCCGCCGGGCCAAACCCAGGAGTTTTCGCAATAAAATGCATGAAATCATCCGAAGCAACGACGTCGTTCTCCTGTCCTTTGCCGAAAGCCTGATGCGCGATGCCGGCATTGGCGTGATGATCGCCGACCAGTCGATGAGCATCCTCGAAGGTTCGCTCGGCATGCTGCAGCGGCGTCTGCTCGTCGATGGCGACTATGTCGATCAGGCCCGACGCATCCTCACCGATGCCGGTCTCGGGGCCGAGCTGCGTGACCGCGACGCCTGAGGCCCGCCATGGAGCCGGTGCATTCTTCGATGACTGACGAAACGATCGACGCCTTTCACCGCGGCGCCTTTCATCTGGTGCAGCCTGTGGGACGCGGCCACCGGGCCGGCATGGATGCCATGTTGCTCGCAGCCCTTGTGGTCGATGACAGGCCCGTCCGCATCGCCGACCTTGGCGCCGGTGCAGGCGCAGCTGGCCTCGCGGTCGCCGCCCGGCTGCCGAAGGCGTCCGTCGTTCTGGTGGAACGCTCACCCGACATGGCTGCCTTCGCGCGAAAGAGCCTGGCCTTGCCGCAGAACGCGGAGATTGCAGAAAGGGCCGAGGTCATAGAAGCCGATGTCACGCTGACTGGCCGCCCCCGTGTCGCCACAGGCCTCGCCGACGACAGCTTCCACCACGTCATCATGAACCCGCCCTTCAACGACCCCGGCGATCGAAAGACCCCGGATGTCCTGAAAGCGGAGGCCCATGCCATGACGAACGACCTCTTCGAAAGCTGGATACGCACGGCCGGTGCCATCACGATCCCCGGCGGCCAGCTGTCCCTGATCGCACGCCCGCAATCGATCGCCGACATCATCGCCGCCTGTGGCCGGCGGTTTGGCGGGATTGAGATCACCGCAATCCATCCCCGGGCCGGCGAAAATGCAACCCGCATCCTCGTAACCGCCATCAAGGGCTCGCGCGCCCGCCTGCAGCTGAGGGCGCCGCTTCTGATGCACGACCGACCGGACGCGCATGCGTTCGCGCCCTTCGTCGACGACCTCAACAACGGACGCATCGGCTATCGCCGCTTGCGTTGAAAACACTGATTTTTAGCCAAACCATTGTGTTCGGCCTGCGGCTCCTTACATCTCCGGTCAGAGTAAGATCGTGAGGAGTTAAGACGCGACCATGGCAGACTTTCTGAAACGGCTGGTTCCCAAGCGCTTCCGCAAGAAGGGTATCGTCATTCCGGTCGTCAGGCTGCACGGGCCGATCATGAGCGGTGGCTCGCGCTTTCGCCCGGCGCTGAACCTCGCGTCGATCGCCGGCCAGCTGGAAAAAGCCTTCGCCATGAAGGACAGCCCGGCCGTGGCGCTTTCCATTAACTCGCCGGGTGGCTCGCCCGTTCAGTCGCGCATGATCTATGACCGCGTCCGCGCGCTGGCCGAAGAGAAGAACAAGCGCGTGCTTGTCTTTGTCGAGGATGTTGCAGCCTCCGGTGGCTACATGATCGCCATTGCCGGTGACGAGATCATCGCGGATGCCACCTCCATCGTCGGCTCGATTGGTGTTGTCTCTGGCGGTTTTGGCTTCCCGGAACTCCTGAAGAAGATCGGCGTCGAACGCCGCGTCTATACGGCCGGCGAAAACAAGGTGATCCTCGATCCCTTCCAGCCGGAAAAGCAGAGCGACATCGAATATCTGAAGACCCTGCAGCTGGAGATCCACGACATCTTCATCGGCATGGTCAAGGCGCGTCGCGGCACTTTGCTTGCCGATGACCCGACCGTGTTCTCCGGCCTGTTCTGGACGGGCCGCAAGGGGCTCGAACTCGGCCTCGTCGACCGGCTCGGCGGCCTGCGCGAAGAGATCAAGTCGCGTTACGGCAAGGATGCAAGGCTCGAACTCGTCGGCGCCCCGAAGGGTCTCTTCGGTCGTCGGGCCCCGGGGATCGGCACCTTTGGTTCGGTCGATCAAATCGCTGCACAGGCCGTCGCCGGTCTTGCCGAGACGCTCGAAGAAAAGGCACTATGGGGCCGCTACGGTCTTTGATCGTGCTAACGTGCAGGGGCTGACGGGCGAGGGGACATGGCGCAGCTGATATTTCTTGTGATCCTGGTGGGCGGCAGCTGGCTGCTCTACCGGAAGTTCGTCAGCGACGCGGAAAAGCTTGCGGCCCGCTCTCGCGCTCGGGAAAAGGAGCGCGAAACCGATGCCATCGGCACTCTGGTGCAGGACCCGGAAACCGGGGAATACCGTCCACGCCGCGAAGAGGATGACTGACTTCGTTCTGCCGCAAATTGAGCTTCCGGTTTTTTGGTGGAGCGACGGAACAATTTTCGGACAGGCGCTTTCTTGTCGTTGTCATACAGCGTGACGCGGGAGTTTGATGAAAAACCAAGATGAATTCCTGGGCATTCGGTGCGACGTCGCGCGGCAGTTGAACACCACTGATTGGGCTGCCACGTCCCTTGGTCCCGTCGAGGGGTGGACCTTCTCGCTGAAATCCATTGTGCGAACCGTGATGTCCACTCGGCAGCCCATGTCGTTCTGGTGGGGCCCTGACCTCCTGCAGTTTCATAACGATGCCTACCTTCCCATGTTGGGCAAACGCGTAGAGCGCGCGATGGGTACTCCCTTCCGCGAGCTGTGGGCCGACGTCTGGAACGACGTCCTGCCCTTCGTCGAGAGCGCTTTGTCGGGCAAGGGTACGTGGCAGGAAAACCTGCCGCTCGTGCTGACCCGCAATGGCTACGAAGAGCAGACCTATTTCACCTTTTCCTACAGCCCGCTTTATGATGACGATGGAACGATCGCCGGCCTGCTGAACACGGTTACCGAGACCACGCAGGCTGTGACCGATCGCAACGCGCTCGAAGCTGCCTATCGGGAAGCGCAGAAGCACCTCGCCGAGCGCGGGCAGTATGAAGACGAGCTGAAGCTGCTCAACCGCGAACTCGCGCATCGTATGAAGAACACGCTGGCCATGGTCCAGGCCATCATCAGCCAGAGCCTGCGCGGTGCCTCCTCTCTCGCAGAAGCCAGCACCACCATCAGCGCGCGCATCCAGACACTCGCCAAGGCTCAGGATCTGCTGACAGGCATGAGCGTGACAGCCGCTGAGATCACCGCCATCACGGATGCAGCACTTGCCCCGCACAGGGACGGCCGCGATCGTATCCAGATGCGCGGCCCGCGGGTTTATCTTTCGGCCCAACAGGCGCTCGGGCTGTCACTCGCCGTCCATGAGCTGGCAACCAACGCCACCAAATACGGTGCCCTGTCCGTGCCGCATGGTCGCGTCGAAATATCCTGGTCGCATCAACTCGGCGACGACTTCACCTTCGACTGGCGCGAAAGCCATGGCCCGGCCGTGTCGGAACCCAGCCGGCGAGGTTTTGGGTCTCGGCTGACCGAACGCATCGTCTCCGATCTGTTCAAGGGCCAGGCTAAGATCGACTTTGCTGTTGACGGCGTTGCCTTCTCGCTGGTCGGCAAGCTGCATCAGGTGTCGGATCTCGACCACTGAGCCGTGAGCCTGCGGCGAAAGCTTTGCCTGTGTCACCCAGGCCCGGCGAAGGACAGACGGGATCGCGGGTGCTTGACCCTTCCCTCGGCTCGTGGCACCAGACGGGCAACAAATGTCAGCCCCTGCCGATGGATAGCCCGATGAACACGCCCCTTGCCCCGCACATGGACCCCAAGCGCTCCTTTCAGGCGCTGATCCTGACGCTGCATGCCTATTGGGCGGACAAGGGCTGTGCGGTGTTGCAGCCCTACGATATGGAAGTCGGCGCCGGCACCTTCCATCCGGCGACGACGCTCCGCGCGCTCGGCCCCAAGCCCTGGCGCGCTGCTTACGTCCAGCCCTCACGCCGTCCCTCCGACGGCCGCTACGGCGAAAACCCGAACCGCCTGCAGCACTACTACCAGTATCAGGTCATCCTGAAGCCCAACCCGTCCAACCTGCAGGAACTCTATCTCGGCTCGCTGAAGGCGATCGGGCTGGACCCGCTGTTGCATGATATCCGCTTCGTAGAAGACGACTGGGAAAGCCCAACGCTCGGCGCCTGGGGCCTCGGCTGGGAATGCTGGTGCGACGGCATGGAAGTCTCGCAGTTCACCTACTTTCAGGCCGTCTGCGGCATCGACTGCTCGCCGGTTGCGGGCGAACTGACCTACGGCCTTGAGCGTCTCGCCATGTATGTCCAGGGCGTCGACAACGTCTACGACCTGAACTTCAACGGCCGCGAAGGCGAAGAGAAGATTTCTTACGGCGACGTCTTCCTGCAGGCCGAGCAGGAATATTCCCGCCACAACTTCGAATTCGCCAACACCGAGATGCTGCATCGCCATTTCATCGATGCCGAAAAGGAATGCCAGGCGCTTCTCGCCGCCGGCGCCCCCTCAGATAGTGAAAACCAGCGCCTGCACAAATGCGTCTTCCCGGCCTATGACCAGTGCATCAAGTCCTCTCACATCTTCAACCTGCTCGACGCCCGCGGCGTCATCTCGGTCACCGAACGCCAGGCCTATATCGGTCGCGTCCGCGCGCTGGCCAAGAGCTGCGGCGAGGCGTTTCTGCTGACCGATGCGGGTGGCGCGAACTTCGGTCGGGCGGCTTAAGTCGCCTCGAAAACTTTCAGAGATATGGTGGTTCAACCTTGAATTGAGTTTAGGTTTCGGTAACATTCCCTCAGCTTATTGAATTGGGGGAATTCATGAATATCGCTCGGTCCGTTGCTTCTTGCGTCATGGTTACACTCTTGCTGGGGGCAGCGGGCGCCGCGCAAGCGGAGACGTCTGACTGGATGTCGGGCAGCGTCGTGTTCAAATACGCAGACAAGCTTGGTAGCAGCGGCATGATTGTCACCAAGATGGATTGCAAGGACAGCGGCAAGAAAGGTCTAGGCGTCGAGAGCGCTCTGGTCCGGCTGCACTACACCGTCAACAGCAAAAACATCGGCTGGGTGATCGACGGCTGGAACAACCTTGAGGAAAATAAGAAATACTGGTCGGGCAAGGGCTTCGCGATCGCCTCCTACACGGTTTTCACCCGGGCGAAATCCGGTTTGCGGTTGTTCTGCACGGTCTACAACGAGAAGTGATTGTGGGCTCGCATGTCATCCGGGCTCTGGTTGCTGACGTCTGCCATGCTCAATGGCGCAATGATCGTCGTCATGATTTTCGTCAGTCTCTACACGTGGTGGCGACTGACCCGATTTAAGGACATGGACCTTGATCGGCCCCACATGTTCCTGATCACCCGTTTGTCTCCCGGGCTAGTGGGTTATCTCGCGCACCAGAACTCCCAAAGTCCCTATCTGTCTGGGATCAAGGCCTCGGCCTATTCGCTGGCGATAGCTGGATTGGCCCGCGTCGCGGAGCGGGAGGGCGAGGTTTCTTTCATTGGCACGAGGCTGAAGCTGTCGAGAAGGCGAATGGCTGCAATTCCGCAGGCGACCAAAGCCGTCTTGGGAAGCTTGCGAGGACAACGGGGCACGCTCAAATTCCTTTCTCTAGACGAGTTGCAGCGCAAGGGGTCTGGCTGTTTTGCAAGCGATGTTCAGCTTGAATACCAGCAACGGGGACGCATTCGGTTGTTCGGATCACCGGCTGTTAGGATCGTCGTTGCTGTGCCGTTATGCCTTTCGATTGCGGCAGCCTACTGTGGAGGCTACTGGCTGATGGAACTGCTGAGCCTCTTCGGAGCAGCGGCAATTACAGGCAACTGGATCAAAACTCTGCATCCCAACCTCTCGGAACAGCATCTCTCGCATCGGCAGGCTGGAATGCTTTTGATCGTCATCTGCACAAGCTTCGTGCTCTTTGGGGCCTTGGCGGCTTTGCTGGCCACACAGGCTGGCTTGCTCCTGGGGCGCACACAGGTGGTGAGCTGGGCCATCGGCTGCACCGGCATCGCATTCGCTGTATGTTGGCCTTTGCTTTTGCGAATACAGTCCCGTGAACAAGATCATATTCGTCGGCACGTGCTCCTCTTGCAGCAACTCATGCAGGAAGGAGAGGATCTCCCGCAGCCTCTCTCTAGCCCGATGTCGGTTGCGCACTTAGAGAGGTACCTGCCTCTCGCGATCGCGCTTGATGCAGAAGGCCCATGGCGGCAAAGGTTTGAGGACTGGCGTATCAAGTCCGGCGGCGCTGTCTACGCGCCCAAATGGCAAGAGGAGATGCCGTGAAGTGTGCGGCCACGCCTTCTTCAAATCAGCGCTGTCGTCCCCGCGATCTGATTGGACTTCGTCCTATCCCTTAAAACTCCAACCCCGCCGCCACCCGGTTCTCGATCCGGACGACCAGCCCGTGGATCTTGGCCATCAGCACGTCGAAGTCGATCGGTTTGGTGAGGTAGCTTTCAGCACCCGCGCCCAGGCCTTCGATCATTTTCTCCCGGTCCGCCAGCGCCGTCAGGAAGACGAAGGGCATGTTGGAGAATTGTGGATGGTTGATCTGCAACTCGCCGAGCATCGAGATCCCGTCCATTTCCGGCATGGTGATGTCTGAAATCACGATGTCTGGCCGGTCTCTCAGGATCTTGTCCAGACCTTCCTTGCCGTTTTCCGCCTGCAGAACGCGGATGCCCGCATCTTCCAGCTCTTCGACGATCAGTTCACGGACGTCTCTTTCGTCCTCGACGCACAGTACCGTGATCATGCTGTCCTCCTTTTCTCCCCGTCAGGGATCACGCGGCATGAACCTCCGCTGCCGCCTCGGTCTCGCTGGCTTGTGCCGGTCCCTTGACCGGCAGCACCAAGGTGAATGTTGTGCCCTTGCCGCGCTCGCTCTCGACGAAGATGTCGCCGTCATGCAGCGTGACGATCTGCTTGACGAGCGACAGTCCGATGCCGGTGCCGGCAATGCCGGTCGAGGTGCGGGCGCGGAAATAGGGCTGGAAGAGTTTGCCGATGTCTTCGGCATCGATGCCGACGCCTTCGTCCTTGACGGAGAGGAAGACAAAGCCTTCCTCTTCCCAGCCTCGGATCAGGATGTCGGGGGCGCGAGGCGCATATTTGATCGCGTTCGACAACAGGTTGGTGATCACCTGCGAGATGCCAAGCGCGTCGCAGCGGATCATCGGCGGCAAGGCGTCGATATCCGTTTCGAAACGGTGGTGATGCGAGGAAAGCTTCTGTCGCTTGATCGCCTGTTCGACCAGCTTGTGCAGCGCGCAGTCGACCAGCGAAAGCTCCGCCTTGCCGGTTTCCATCCGGCCTGCCGAAAGAAAGCTCTCCATCAGTTCGACCATGCGTGCGACGGCGGAGCGGATCTGCTGCGTCTTTTCACCCAGGAAGGCGGTGTCGATGCCGCCCTTCTTTCGCAAAAGCCGTTGGGCGGCGCCGTCGATGATCGCAAGCGGCGTACGGAATTCATGGCTGGTCATGGCGACGAACTGCCGCTGCATGGCGTTGATGTTCTTTTCCTGCTGCAGCGCCTCTTCGAGCGCCGCCGCCTGTGCGGCAATCTCCGCCGTGCGCTGCCGCACCGTTCTTTCCAGCTCATCGCGATTGCGGATCAGGTCCTTCTCCGCCCGCTTGCGCACGGTGATGTCGGAGTAACTGAGGACGTAACCGCCATTCGACAGCGGCTCGGAGCGGACTGCGAGCACCTTGCCGCTCGTCCGCTCGCGCTCGAAGCTATAGGGCAGCCCGAGTTCCGCCTGTTCGACGCGCTCGCGCACCATCGCCTCGTGGTCGCCATCGCCCCATTCGCCCCGGCAGGCATTGTAGCGCAGGATGTCCTCGAAGGAGGATCCCGGCGGAAAAAGCTCCGGCGGGATGTTCATCAGGTCATAGAGCCTGCGGTTCGCCATCAACAGCCGCGACCGGTTGTCGAAAACCCCGATGCCGCCGGGGATTGCGTCGAACACTTGTTCCAAAAGGCCGAAGGCCTTGCGCTGATCGGCGGTGGCGATCGCCACTTCGGCGAAGATATCCGTCTCCTCGCCTTTGATCCGCCAGACCTGCACCTTGACGGGATAAACGGTGCCGTTCCGCCGCCTTTGGATCGTGTCGAAGCAGATCTTCTGGGTGCGCCCCAGCAGCAAGGGCACGAGCCGCGCCCGGTAATCCGCCTCGGAAATCCCGGCCTTCAACTCCGCCGGGGTCATCGTGGAGAGCGCCTGGGCGGAATAGCCGGTGCGGACGCTGGCCGTGGCATTGGCCCGGGTGATCTGCAGGCTTTGTGGATCGAAGACATAGATTTCGTCGGTCGAGAGTTCGACCATGTCGATGAGCGTCCCGGTGCCGCCATTCCGGTGCGTGATGATCGTCGCGATCTCTTCCGTCAGCAGACGCAGGATGGCGAGTTTCTCCTGGCTCATCCGCTTGGCCGTGCGGCCGAAGAAAAACACGGATCCCATGCGCTGGCCCGAAGGATGGTGGATCGCCAGGCAGTAAATCGCGGATTTCGATCGCCCGGTTACGGAGGGCGGCATGCCGTCTTCCGGACAGATGTCGATCGGCAGAGCGAACTCGTCGGCGGCGCATTGGTGAAACAGGCGATGCCGGTCATGCTGACTGTCGACCAGATAGATGGCCGAGGCAGGCGCAAGGTCCAAAGGAGCGATCGTGGTGATCACACCGCTCACTTCGTTGAGCACGTCCGCCAGTCGACGTTCAGGGGTTGCTGCGCGAAGTATGTCGCGATCGGCCAGCAAGGCCCAGACAGGCAGGTCGTTCCACGTCATCGGCTGCATATGCAGGTCCCGCTTGAAAGCTGCTCGGATATCTACATTAGATTATCCGAATTAAATGAGGCGGAAGAACTTCGCTGCAATTTGAGCGACCTGCTGGCATTCGGTGGAAACGGCGGCCAAGTGCGCTCACCTGCGTCTTCCATCATGACTTTGCAAAAACAAAAGGCTAACGTGCCGCCAATTCAGCTGGGGAGCCTCCGCATCATGTTCACGACACTTGCCATCATCGCCGCCATCGCCGCCTATCTCGTCTTCGTCTACAACGGCCTCGTCAAGGCCCGGCAGATGGCCGAGGAAGCCTGGTCCGGCATCGATGTTCAGTTGAAGCGCCGCGCCGATCTCATCCCCAATCTGATCGAGACAGTGAAGGGGTATGCCGGTCACGAAAAAGGCACGCTCGAAAGCGTTGTCGAACTGCGCAACAAGGCGCAGGCCGTGCCGGCAGGCGATGTCGCAGGCCGCGCTCAGGCCGAAGGATTGCTGGGAGCAGCCCTTGGCAAGGTGATCGCGCTCTCCGAAGCCTATCCGGACCTGAAGGCAAACCAGAATTTTCTCGAACTGCAGAAGTCGCTCGAAACAGTCGAGGGTGAAATCCAGATGTCGCGCCGCTACTACAATGGCGCTGCCCGCGATTTGAACGTGAAGGTCGAGAGCTTCCCCTCGAACCTCGTCGCCGGTCAGTTCGGCTTCTCGAAGAAACCTTATTTCGAGATTGCCAACGAGGCCGACCGTGCGGTACCGACGGTCAAGTTCTGACGCCCTTCGCCGGACGATGCATTGAGACTGGGATCCATGACGACTGACAGTGTGACCATCCTTCCGCCCACCCATGCCCTGACCGGCAAGGTGAGCCCTCCGGGTTCGAAGTCCATCACCAATCGCGCGCTGCTGCTCGCCGGCCTTGCCAAGGGCACGAGCCGGCTCACCGGCGCGCTGAAAAGTGACGACACGCGCTACATGGCCGAAGCGCTGCGCCAGATGGGGGTCACCGTCGAGGAGCCGGATGCCACCACCTTCGTCGTCACCAGCTCAGGCGAGCTGAAGGCGCCGGAAGCCCCGCTCTTCCTTGGCAATGCCGGCACAGCGACCCGCTTCCTCACCGCTGCACTGGCTTTGGGCAAGGGTCGGTATGTCGTCGATGGCGACGAGCACATGCGCAAGCGCCCGATCAAGCCGCTGGTCGAGGCTCTTCAGTCCCTCGGTGTTGCCATCGCCGCACCCTCGGGCTGTCCGCCGGTTGCGATCGACGCCAATGGCGCCTTCAAGAAGAACCACGTCGTCATCGATGCCGGCCTATCGAGCCAATACGTTTCGGCTCTTCAGATGGCAGCCGCCTGCGGTTCCGAGCCGTTCACCATCGAGCTTGCCGGTGCCGATATCGGCGCCCGTGGTTACATCGACCTGACGATGTCGGCCATGCGCGCCTTCGGTGCCAAGGTCGAGCAGACGACACCCTCGTCCTGGGTCATCCAGCCCACCGGTTACACCGCGACCGATTTCCAGATCGAACCGGATGCTTCTGCCGCCACCTATCTCTGGGGGGCGGAAGTCCTGACCAAGGGCCGGATCGATATCGGCACGCCGTCGGACGCTTTCACCCAGCCGGATGCCAAGGCCTATGACGTGATCGCCCAGTTCCCGCATATGCCCGACGTGATCGACGGCAGTCAGATGCAGGACGCGATCCCGACGATCGCGGTGCTTGCCGCCTTCAACGAGACGCCGGTGCGTTTCGTCGGCATCGAGAACCTGCGTGTCAAGGAATGCGATCGCATCCGCGCCGTCTCGACCGGCCTCAACAACATTCGCGAAGGCCTGGCGAAAGAAGAGGGCGACGACCTGCTCGTCTTCTCCGATCCATCGCTTGTCGGCCAGTCGCTGCCAGCTTCAATCGACACCTATGCCGATCACCGCATCGCCATGAGCTTTGCGCTTGCCGGCCTGAAGATCCGCGACATCACCATTCTCGACCCCGGCTGCGTGGCCAAGACCTATCCCGGCTACTGGGATGCGCTCGCCTCCCTCGGCGTCGACCTCGTCAGGAACGACAAGAAATGACGACACTCCTTCGTCTGTGCTCCGCTTTCCTTCTCCTCATCTGGATGGCGTGCGGTGCGCAGGCCGAGGAGGTGATCCGCGACTATCACGCCGACATCACGGTCGCCGCCGACGCTTCGATCGAAGTGACGGAAACGATCATCGTCAATGCCGAAGGCGATGACATCAAGCGCGGCATCTTCCGCGACTTCCCGCTCTACGCCGTCGACGAGAAGGGCTTCCGCCATCAGGTCGATTTCGAGCTGCTGTCTGTCGAGCGGGACGGCGAGCCGGAAGACTACCACACCGAAAGCGTTGCGGGCGGCGTCCGCATCTATACCGGGTCCGCCGACGTCTTCCTGGAGCCCGGCGAATACACCTATGCGATCACCTATCGCACCGGGCGCCAGATCCGCTATTTCGACGACCACGACGAACTCTACTGGAACGTGACCGGCAATGGCTGGATGTTCCCGATCGAACAGGCGAGTGCCACCGTGAGCCTGCCAGGTGATGCCGTGCCGACAAAGACCACCGTCTATACCGGGCCCATGGGGTCGACGGACAAAAACGCACGTGCGATCCCGGGCTCCAACGGGCTGGAATTCGAAACGACCGCGCCGCTCGGATCACAGGAAGGCTTGACCATTGTCCTTGCTTTCGCCAAAGGCCTTGTCTCTGCACCCTCCGCTAAAGAAGGTTTCTGGTGGTTCCTGCGCGACAACCTGAACTTTATCATCGCCTTCGGCGGCTTCATCGTCGTCTCGCTCTACTATCTGCGCTCCTGGTTGGCCGTCGGTCGTGATCCGGCAAAGGGCGTGATCGTGCCGCGCTGGGATGCGCCTGACGGCATTTCCCCGGCGCTGGTTAACTACATCGACAACAAGGGCTTTTCCGGTGGCGGCTGGACCGCTTTGTCGGCCTCGGCTCTCGATCTCGCCGTCAAAGGCTATGTCGAACTCGACGATCTCGACAGCGGCATCACCATTCGCCGCACGAAGAAGCCGGTCGAAGGCACGCTCGAATCCGGCCAGGCCTTGCTCCTCAAGGAAATCCCGTCGGCGGGCAACGAACTCGTCATCGACAAGGAAAACGGCAAGAGGGTCCAGACGGTCGGCTCCGCCTTCCGCTCGGCCATCGAGAAGGAACACCGCGACAAGTATTACAAGGGCAATGCCGGCTATATCAGCTTCGGCATCGGCATGTCCGTCGTCTTCATCATCGCCTTGTTCATCTTCGGCACGCTGGACGACGATGTCTATGCATTGATGCTGGTGCCCACCTTCTTCTCCATCTTCTTCGGCAGCTTCACCGTCGGCCTCGTCAAGATGTTCCAGCGTGGCCGCTCGCTCTTCACCAAGATCTTTTCGATTCTCGCACTCGCCGTCATCGGCTTCGTCGCCTTCTCCACCATGGCGCTGATGCTGCTCTCCATGTGGATGGATCTGGAGCAGACCCACCAGATCCCGCTGCTCCTTGCCTTCGGCGGCATCCTGCTTGTCAACTTCCTCTTCTTCTTCCTCATGGGGGCGCCCACCCCGCTCGGCCGCAAGCTGATGGACGGTATCGAGGGCTTGAAGATCTATCTGACGCTCGCCGAAAAGGACCGGATGAACATGGCCGGTGCGCCAAAGATGTCGCCCAGCCACTTCGAAAAGCTCCTGCCTTATGCCGTGGCCCTCGGTCTCGAAAAGCCCTGGTCGCAAACCTTCGAAACCTGGCTCGCTTCTGCCGCAGCTGGCGCCGCAGCGAGCGCGTACAACCCCGCCTGGTACCACGGCAACAACCCCGGCGGCTTCGGTGGCCGCATCGGCGGCTTCTCCTCTTCCATGGCTTCGACCATCGCCTCCACCATCCCGACACCTCCGCCTTCCAGCTCATCGTCTTCCTCGTCCTCGGGCTTTTCCGGAGGTTCCTCCGGCGGCGGCGGTGGCGGCGGCGGCGGGGGAGGGTGGTAACACCCACCTCCCCCTTGAGGGGGGAGGTCGCCGTGAAGCGGCGGGTGGGGGTGAACCCGGCCAAACTCTCCAATTTCCCCTCAATGCCGAGAGTTGCAACGCGCTGAGATTTGACGTTCCATGGGTAGGTTATGGTTGGGGAGCCAGAAACATGCCCAGACCTACCACCTCTATGGATGGCTTTCGCCGCGCCAATGCCAGACGTCTGCGATCGACGAGCACGGATGCCGAACGAAAACTCTGGCGGCATCTCTGGCGCATTCCGATTGATGGCAGCCACTTTCGCCGTCAGGTCCCGATCGGTCAGTACTTCGCGGACTTTGCCTGCCACCAGATTGGGTTGGTCATTGAACTCGACGGTTCCCAGCATGCCACGGACGAGGGGCTTAAACGAGATGCGGCGCGAACGGCCTTCTTGGAGAAACAGGGATACAAGGTGATCCGCTTCTGGAATGCCGAAATTCTGACAGAACTCGAAGCTGTCCTGGATGCGATCTATGCTGCGGTCCGTGAGCGTGAGATATTCCTTGAACTGTACCCTGAAGATGGCCCCATCCGGAGGGCTCAGTACCAGGCAACGGCACTCGTCCAAGAGAAACCTCCTCAGTCAACACCGGATCACCCCACCCCGGAGCTTCGCTCCGACCCTCCCCCTCAAGGGGAGGGTGGCTGAAACGCCAGCGCCGCGCCACCCACCTCCCCCTTGAGGGGGAGGTCGCGCGGAACGCGCGGGTGGGGGTGACCTACGCTTCATCTGGTCCGACAATGGCGCAGATCATGTCGAGATCGTCGACTATTACTGAGAAGGAGACATGTCGTGACCATTGTGCTGCCGCCCGTCCATCCCGGCGAAATTCTGCGGGACGAGTTTCTGGAGCCCATGGGCTTGAGTGCTGGCGCGCTTGCACGGCATTTGAACGTGCCGCGCACCCGCATAGAACGCCTGGTCAGCGAGCAAACATCGTTGACATCAGATACCGCGCTGCGTCTTGCTCGTTATTTCGACATGTCGCCACAATTCTGGATGAACCTGCAGACGAGCTACGACCTCAAGACCGAAGCGGCGGCGAAGGCTGATGAACTCGCGGCCATTCCCGTCCGCACAGATATGTCCGCGGCCGGATCCACCCGCCAATTTACACCGAAGCATGGATGACTTTTGCCGCGCGGCTTGCTAAGCCCCCCGCAGCCCTTTGCAACAGCTCAAAAAGTCAGACCCGATGCCCGATCTCCTGCTCGAACTCCGCTCCGAAGAAATCCCCGCGCGCATGCAGCGCAAGGCGGCTGGCGATCTGAAGAAGATGGTCACCGATGCGCTCGTCGATGCCGGTCTGACCTATGAGGGCGCGCGCGAATATTGGACGCCGCGGCGCCTGACGCTCGATATCCGCGGCCTCACCGCCCGCTCGGCCGATATCAAGGAAGAGAAGAAGGGTCCGAGCGTCTCCGCACCGCAAGGTGCGATTGACGGCTTCCTGCGTGGGGCGGGTCTCACTTCGATCGATCAGGCCATCGTCAAGACCGATCCGAAAAAGGGCGACTTCTACGTTGCCTATCTGGAAAAGCCCGGCCGTGCGGCGGAAGAGATCATCGCCGATGTCATGCCCGGCATCATCAGGGCCTTCCCTTGGCCCAAATCGATGCGCTCCGGCTTTGCCTCCATGCCCAAGGGCTCGGGCTATGGCGGCATCGAGGGCAAGGGCATGGAAAGCCTGCGTTGGGTGCGCCCGCTGCAGTCCATCGTCTGCACCTTCGGCCCTGAGCATGACGAAGTTCAGGTCATCCCCTTCGAGATCGACGGAATCGTGGCTTCCAACGTCACCTATGGCCATCGCTTCCACGCGCCTGATGCCATCACGGTCAAGCGCTTCGATGACTACGTCACCAACCTGGAACGCGCCAAGGTCATCCTCGATGCCGAGCGCCGCAAGGACATGATCCTGCACGACGCCCGCGACATCGCCTTTGCCAACGGCCTGGAACTGGTCGAGGACGAGGGCCTGCTGGAAGAAGTCTCCGGCCTCGTCGAATGGCCGCAGGTCCTGCTCGGCACGTTTGAAGAGGACTACCTCTCGATCCCGGCCGAGATCATCCGCCTCACCATCAAGACCAATCAGAAGTGCTTTGTCGTGCGCCCGCAGGGTGAGACCGACAAGCTCTCCAACCATTTCATCCTGATCTCCAACATCCAGGCCACCGATGGCGGCCGCGAGATCATGCATGGCAATGGCAAGGTCGTGCGCGCCCGCCTGTCGGATGCGCTGCATTTCTGGAAGCGCGACCAGGGCGACCTGCCGGACCTCGACACGCTGCAGGCCTCCGCCGCCAAATTCGACCTGGACCTGAAGAAGCCGCTCGACCAGCGCATGGCCAAGCTCGATGCGCTCAACGTCACCTTCCACGCCAAGCTCGGAACACAGGGTGAGCGCGTGACGCGCATCCGCGAACTGGCCAAGGTGCTGGCTCCGATGGTCGGCGCGGATGCCGCTGTCGTCGACCGCGCCGTGGTGCTCGCGAAAGCCGATCTGCGCACCGAAGCCGTCGGCGAATTCCCCGAACTCCAGGGCGCCATGGGCCGCAAATACGCGCTTCTGCAGGGTGAAAACACCTCCGTCGCTGCCGCGATCGAAGACCACTGGAAGCCGAACGGCCCGTCCGACCGGCTGCCGGAAGACAAGGTCGGCCTGACCATCGCGCTCGCCGACAAGCTCGACACACTTGTGGGCTTTTGGGCGATCGACGAAAAGCCTACCGGTTCGAAGGACCCCTACGCGCTGCGCCGTGCGGCGCTGGGCGTGGTTCGGATGATTTTGGAGAAGGGCATCCGCCTGCCGATCGCCACGATTGCCAAGGATGCGGACCTCCTCTCCTTCTTCCACGACCGCCTAAAAGTCTACCTGCGCGACCAGGGCGCTCGCCACGACATCATCGATGCCGTGCTGACGCCTGAGGCCGACGACCTGCTGATGGTCGCCCGCAAGGCCGAAGCCTTGACCGCCTTCATCACCTCGGAAGACGGCCTGAACCTCTTGGCCGGCACCAAGCGCGCCACCCAGCTGCTGGCCGCCGAAGAGAAGAAGGGCACCGTCGTCGCCGATGGCGTCTCGGAAGCCCTGCTGAAGCTCGACGCCGAAAAGGCACTCTTCGCCGCCATCCAGTCGGCGTCGAAGTCGGCTGCCGAAGCCGTCGCATCCGAAGACTTCCGCTCCGCCATGCAGGCGCTCTCGACGCTGCGCGGCCCGGTCGACACATTCTTCGAGGATGTCCTGGTCAACGACGAGGACGCCGCGATCCGCGCCAACCGCCTGGCGCTCTTGAAGGCCATCCGCGAGGCGACCGCAACCGTCGCGGACTTCTCCAAGATCACGGGTTGATGATGTGAGACCCCGCTTTGGCGGGGTCTTTTGTTTTCAGTCACCGATTTTCTGACCTTGGTTTCTTGTGTTATCCTAGACCTGAAGAGACCCGGACCCATCCCCATGAACAAACCCGTTCAGGTCACCATTGCTGAACCCTATGACCGCTTCATTGATGCCCAGGTCGAAAGCGGTCAATTCAACTCGGCGCAAGAGGTGGTCGAGGCCGGCCTGCAGCTTCTGAAGGAAGAGCAGGCCCGGGTCGAATGGCTGCGCAATGCGCTGATCGAGGGCGAGAACAGTGGGCCGTCCGTGCCCTTCGATCCGGAAGACCTCATGGCGGTTGTTCGCGAAAGATGGAATAGCCGTGGCTGAGATCCGGCTCAGCCCTGCTGCACGCCGGGACTTTCTTGAGATCGGTGACTACCCGCGGGATCGTTGGTCCGAGGTTCAGGCGGAGCGGTACCTCAAGCAGATCTTGGCCATGATTGCCGGAACCCATCCGTTTGCGGGCAAAGAAGAGGCATCGGTGCGGTCGGGCTACCGTCGTCGCCGGTCAGGCTCGCATCTGATTTTCTATGTCGTGTTGGAGGATGGCATGGTCGAAATCATTAGTATTCTCCACGAGCGAGCCGGCGTCTCGCGCCTGTTGGATGACTGATCCTATGCCCCCCAAAATCCTCATCAGCGCCTGTCTGCTCGGTCGCCCGGTCCGCTATGATGGCAAAGGCAAGCCGCTGAATGATCCCATGATCGAGCGCTGGAAAAGCGAGGGCCGGCTCGTCGGCTTCTGTCCGGAACAGGCCGGTGGTCTGCCGACGCCGCGTCCACCCGCCGAAATCGAGGGCGGCATGAATGGCGAGGACGTGCTCGCCGGTCGCGCCCGCGTTCTGGAGCTCACCGGATGCGATGTGACGGCGGAGTTCATCGATGGTGGGAAGAGGGCCGTGGCCTTTGCCGGGGAGCAAGGCTGTCGCTTCGCACTCTTGATCGATGGCAGCCCCTCCTGCGGCTCCGGCTTCATCTATGATGGCTCCTTTTCCGGCACCCGCCAGCCCGGCTTCATCTATGATGGCTCCTTTTCCGGCACCCGCCAGCCCGGCTTCGGCGTGACCGCAGCCTTGATGCGGCAGGCCGGCATCGAGGTCTTCTCCAACCACGAGCTGCACCTTCTCGCCGAACGGGTCCAATACCTGAGCTGAAACGAAAGAGGCCGCCGGATCGCTCCGACGGCCTTGATCATCGATGCGGCAAGGCGTCAGCCCGCCTTGCGCATCGGTGTGGCATAGGTCTGCTCTGCCCGGGTGCGGAAGCTGCGCATCAGGTTCAACAGTTCCTCGGTGTCGCCGGCCAGAACCTCGGCCGAAGCGGTGGTCTCTTCTGCCATCGCCGCATTCTGCTGGGTCGCGGCGTCCAGCTGGTTCATCGAAGACGAGATCGAGCGCAGAGTCGTGTCCTGCTCCGTCGCCGAATGGGCGATCTTGGTCACGATGTTGCTCGCCGACTGGATCTGGTCGGAGATCCGCTTGAGTGCGGCGCCGGCCTCGCCGACGAGCTGCACGCCGTTGCGCACCTGACCGGACGAGCGGGAGATCTGGTCCTTGATTTCCTTTGCGGCGGCAGCCGAACGCTGGGCGAGTTCACGCACTTCCTGGGCGACGACGGCAAAGCCCTTGCCGCTTTCGCCCGCGCGGGCAGCCTCGACGCCTGCATTCAGCGCCAAAAGGTTGGTTTGGAAGGCGATCTCATCGATCACGCCGATGATCTTGGTAATCTCGGCAGACGATTGTTCGATGCAGCCCATGGCGCCGATCGCTTCGGCAACGACCGCGTCGGAGCGCGCTGCTTCCGACGAGATCGTCTGCACGCGCTGGGCTGCCTCCTGCGCGCCTTCAGCGGTTTGGCGCACGGCGACAGTCAGCTCGTCGAGGGCTGCCGAAGTCTCTTCCAGATTGGCCGCTTGATGCTCGGTGCGCTGCGACAACGTGTGCGAGGCGCGACGGATCTCTTCCTTTGAACCGGCGATCTCGACGCCCTTGGCGCTCACCCGCGCCAGAGCCGTTTCCAGATGATCGAGCGCCTCGTTGAAGTTGTCGCGCAAGACACTGTAGCGAGGGCCAAGGTCTCCACAGCGTGTGGTCAGGTCCCCTTGCGCCATGGCTTCCAGCGCTTTGCCGATCTGCGATACCACGCGGGCCTGTTCGGCGACATCGCTCTGCTGCGTGTCGAGATTGTGCTGGCGCTCCTGGTCGATCTGCTGCTGCTGCTCGGCCTGGCGGCGCGCCAGAGCCTGGCGTTCACGGACCTTCTCCTGAAGGGCAAGGGTCGCTTTCGCCATCATGCCCACCTCGTTGCCCATTTCCGTATGGGGAATGGCGATCGCAACATTCTCTTCCGCCACGGCGGTCAGCGCGCCGTGGATGGCCGTCAGGGGACGGCTGATGCCACGGATGATGATAAAGGCGGCCAGCAGTCCGAAGACGACGACGCTGCCGCCGATCACCACGGCCTTCCAGATCATCGCGTTGATCTTCTCCTGAAGATCGTCGATGTAGACACCGGTTCCGACCACCACCTGCCAGGGCTCGAAGGCTTTGCTATAGGCCGCCTTCAGAAACACTGCACCGCTCTGGTCGTTTGGCTTGGTCCACGAATATTCGGTGATGCCGCCGCCATTGCGCGCCTTCTCGATCATCTCCTCGCGGAACATCTTGCCGTTCTTGTCCGGCTGTCCCTTCTGGTTGAGGCCGACCTGCGCGGCAACCGGATGAAACAGCATGGTGACATCGTAGTCGAAACCGAACATGTAGCCGTTCGGCTCATAGGCCACCGTCGACATGGTCTTGAACGCCTGGGCTCTAGCATCTTCCATGCTCATTTCGCCCGCCTTCACCCGTGCGTCGTATCCCTTGAGGATCGAGATCGCGGAGTCCACCTGGCTGCGCAGCAGGTCGTAGCGTTCGGCAAAAATTGCATTGGACGTGCTCTTGATCTGGAAATAGGTCGCCATGCCGAAGGCGAGCATCAATCCACAGATCAGGAGAAAGAGTTGTCTGGAAATCTTTAGGTTCTTCAATGGAGCCTCCTCCGAAAGGAATTGTCCGGTCGGTATCCTTCCGAAGTGGCGACCGTTCCCCTGTCGCCCGGGCGCGCTTCATGCAGCCACCGGTGTGGAGGACACACTGGTCCTTCTCTCGTAAAATTTTACTTAAATAAAAATAATATAAGGTATTTTGATATTAGGAAACAATGATTTAGCAACGATCAATTGCCTTCACGTCAAGCCTTTCCGCCGCCCACGTCACAAAAAGCTGCAAGCGGTGCGGCGGATAACAAAAAACCGCCGGCGATGGCCGGCGGTTTCGATACGACCTGGAAAGATGTTAGCCTCAGCCAGCCTTGCGCATCGGCTGGTGCGTGGCAGCATGCGCCGTCTGCTGACCGGTCTTGAAGCTGCGGATCAGGTTCAGAAGATCACCCGTGTCATTGGCAAGAACTTCGGCAGATGCCGTGGTCTCTTCGGCCATTGCAGCATTCTGCTGGGTCGCCTGATCGAGCTGGTTCATCGAGGACGAGATCGAGCGCAGGGTGGTGTCCTGTTCCTGGGCGCTGTGCGAAATCTTCGACACGATGTCGTTGGCGCTGGCGATCTGGTCGGAGATGCGCTTCAGCGCCTCGCCGGTCTGGCCAACCAGCTGCACGCCCTGTTCAACCTGGGCGGACGAGCGGGCGATCTGGTCCTTGATCTCCTTGGCGGCAGCTGCCGAGCGCTGTGCAAGCTCGCGCACTTCCTGGGCAACGACTGCAAAGCCCTTGCCGCTTTCGCCGGCGCGTGCCGCCTCGACGCCGGCATTCAATGCCAGAAGGTTGGTCTGGAAGGCGATTTCGTCGATCACGCCGATGATCTTGGTGATCTCGGCCGACGACTGCTCGATACCGCTCATTGCATTGATGGCGCGTGTCACGATCTCGTCGCTCTGCTTCGCCTCGCCGCTGACAGCTCCAACACGGCTCGCTGCTTCGCGGGCACCCTCTGCCGTGTGACGAACTGCAACGGTCAGTTCGTCGAGCGCCGCCGAGGTTTCCTCAAGGTTCGCGGCCTGGCGCTCTGTGCGGGTGGCAAGCTCGCCGGAGGCGCGGCGGATCTCTTCCTTCGACACGGCAATGTCGTTGCCCTTGAGGTTGACCCTGGCCATGGCCTCTTCGAGACGCGCCAGCGCCTCGTTGAAGTTGTCGCGCAGGCCGGCATATTTCGGGCCGAGATCGGCGCAACGCACGGTCAGGTCACCGTCAGCCAGATTGGCAAGCGATGCACCGATCGTGGCCACGACATGGGCCTGCTGGCGCGCTTCTGCGAGCTGCATGTCCGAATTCTGCTGGCGCTCGCCATCCAGTTCGCGCTGCTGTTCTTCCTGGCGGGCAGCAAGCGCGTGGCGTTCGCGGATCTTCTCCTGCAGGCTCTGCGTCGCCTTGGCCATCATGCCGACTTCATTGCTCATATCCGTGTGCGGGATGGCGATCGAGACGTTTTCGTCCGCCACCGCTTCCAGCGCATCATGAATGGCGTTGAGTGGGCGGGTGATGCCGCGCACCACGAAATAGGCAGCAAACAGAGCCGCAACGAAAATGCCAAGCGAGACGCTGACGGTTTTGATGATGCTGGCCCGGATTTCCGCCTTCAGGTCGTCGGTGTAAAGGCCGGTGGCGACCACGATCTTCCAGGGCTCGAAGGCCTTGGCATAGGCAGCCTTGGGATAGGTGCGATCTTCCGGATCCTTGCCCGGCTTCGGACCAATGAATTCGACGAATCCGCCGCCGGTCTGACCGAGGCGCACCATTTCGTCGCGATAGGCGAATCCGTTTCCGTCCGCCTTGCCCTTGTTGCTCTTGCCGACATCCTTGGACGTGGGATGGAAGACCATCACGACATCATAGTCGTAGCCGAAGAAATAGCCGTCCGGCTCGAACTTCATCTTGTTGAGCAGCGTATAGGCGCGGGTCTTCGCTTCATCGACGGAAAACTCGCCGGCGACGGCCCGGTCGTTGAAATCCTGGAGGATGGAAAGCGCCGACTCCACCTGGGTCCGCAGCAATTCGTAGCGTTGCTGGTAAATCGTGGCGGTCGCCGATCGCACTTCAAAATAGGTGGCCGTGGCGAAAGCCGCCATCATGCCGCCGATGAGCACGAACAGTTGGAGGGAAATACGGAGATTTTTCATGGTCAGCCAAGCTTTCGTCGAACCGAACGGGTCGGTTGAGATCCGGGAACAAGGGGGGAGCAGCGGCCCTCATGGCCGGTCATATTCAGGCCCAGAGTCATCGCGAAAGATTGATATGACTTTAAGCGGTTAAGAATATTCGCCCGTGAAAAATTACCCGCAATAAATAGGGGAAAACGACATAGCGCCGGGACTGGACCGGGCGCTATATCCGTGTGTCACCACGATGTGCCGCAGAACCCGGATCGTAAGGCGCTGCGGGAGATGTCGTTACTTCAGCCGAAGCTCGAAGCCTGCCTGGTTGATCTGCACCGGGCCGTCGGGAAGCGAAACATTGGCAACCGCTGCCGTGGTGGCGCTGGGGTCCACCCCGTCCGGGGCCGGGGCACTGGCAACGATGACAGAGCCTTTGGTCGCCCAGCCCTCGGCGGATGTCATGAACACAACAGGCGAGCCGCCGAGCCAGCTTTCCACGCGCTTCAGCTTCTTCTGGCCGTTCACGTCCACCACCTCGGCAGACTGATCGCCCGACGCCACGCTCGGAACCTGATACTGGTTTCGGGAGATCTTCGGCTGGAGGGCCGGGCAATGCGCACAGGTAACCTGGACCACGCTTGAGCCGTTCGTCGCGAGGCCGCTGACGAGGTCGATGGAGGAGGCGAGGGCCGGCGTTGCACCAGCCACTGCAGCCAGGATCATGGATGTACGAAGGATGCGGCGCATGATGTCTTTTCCCCGATTGTTGGGAAAAGCCTAGCGCAGCTTTCTTTCGATCCGGTCAGGAGCTTTGGTAAAATTTGAACGAATGCGCGGATTTCCGCCTTAAGCCCCGGCTTTCAAGGCTTTTCGCGCGCAATTGCCCGCCAGCCGATGTCCCGGCGGCAAAAGCCGTTCGGCCAATCGACGGCATCGACCAGCCGGTAAGCCGAAGCCTGGGCTTCGGCGACCGTTTCGCCACGCGCCGTGGCGTTCAGCACACGACCGCCGGTCGCGACCAGTTGCCCGTTCTTGAGGGCCGTACCCGCGTGAAACACCTTGGCCCCGTCCCCCGCTTGCGGAAGAGCTGCGATCGGCGTCGCTTTCTCGTAAGCACCGGGATAGCCCTTGGACGCCAGAACCACGGTCAGCGCCGGATCCTCGCTCCATTCGGCCGTCACCTGGTCCAGCGTGCCGGTCGCGGAAGCATAGAGGATCGGCAATAGATCGCTCTTCAGCCGCATCATCAGCACCTGGCATTCCGGATCGCCGAAGCGCACATTGTATTCGATCAGTTCGGGGCCCTTGGCGGTGATCATCAGGCCGGCAAAAAACACGCCCTGGAAGGGATGGCCCATCTCGGCCATGCCGCGCATGGTCGGCTCAATGATCTCCTTCATCGTCCGCTCGACCATTTCTGCCGTCATGACCGGTGCCGGCGAATAGGCGCCCATGCCGCCGGTGTTCGGGCCGGTATCGCCATCGCCAACGCGCTTGTGGTCCTGAGCCGTCGCAAGCGGCAGAAGGGACTTGCCGTCGGAGAGGCAGAAGAAGCTCGCTTCTTCGCCATCAAGAAAGGCTTCGACCACGACTTCCGCACCGGCAGCCCCAAACGCACCCTCAAAACAGTCGTCAATCGCTGCCAGCGCCTCGTCAAGCGTCATCGCAACCGTCACACCCTTGCCGGCTGCAAGGCCATCGGCCTTGATGACGATCGGAGCACCCTGTTCGCGCACATAGGCCTTGGCCTTTGGCGCATTGTTGAAGCGCTGGTACGCCCCGGTCGGAATGTCGAAGCGGGCGCAGACATCCTTGGTGAAACCCTTGGAGCCTTCGAGCTGGGCAGCGGCGGCAGACGGACCAAAGACGGCGATACCGGCTTCGCGAAGACGATCGGCAATGCCGGCGACCAGCGGCGCTTCCGGGCCGACGACGACGAAGTCGATACCCTTGTCCTTGCAGAAGGCAACAACCGCGCCGTGATCATCCGTGTCGAGGGTAGCAAGCTCGGCCTCTTCGGCGATTCCGGGATTGCCGGGGGCGGCATAGAGCTTGGTCAGCAGCGGTGACTGGGCAATCTTCCAGGCCAGCGCATGTTCGCGTCCACCCGACCCGATCAACAGAACCTTCATCACCAGCCTCCAGTGCCACAAGGGAATGCCCGGCGGTTAAGGGGGAAGGGGAGAAAGGTCAAGCCGAATTGACCATGAGATGCCCTGCTTTCCTGTGAAGTGGGCAGCATGCCCGTTGCCTTGCCGCATTCGCCCGCTATGGTCCGCGTCCAAACGACAGACGGAAGACCCATGGCCGACGACATCAAGAGCATTGCCGCCCTCATTGCCACCGAGATCAACGCCCGGCCCGACCAGGTCATATCGGCCGTTGGCCTGCTCGATGAAGGCGCAACGGTCCCCTTCATCGCCCGCTACCGCAAGGAAGTGACCGGCGGCCTCGATGATACGCAGCTGCGCAATCTCGCCGAACGGCTGATTTATCTGCGCGAGCTTGCCGCCCGCCGCAAGTCGATCTTCGAAAGCATCGACGGCCAGGGCAAGATGACCGACGAGCTTGCCCGCAAGATCGCGTCTGTCACCACCAAGGCCGAACTCGAAGACCTCTATCTGCCCTACAAGCCCAAGCGCCGCACCCGCGCAGAGATCGCCCGCGAAAAGGGCCTCCAGCCACTGGCCGACGCCATCCTCGCCGACCGCACCAGCGATCCGCAGACGCTCGCCGCAGCCTATATCACCGAGGAAGTCCTCGACGTGAAGGCCGCCCTCGAAGGTGCCCGCGACATCATCGCCGAGCAGATCTCGGAAAACGCCGATCTCATCGGCCGCCTGCGCAACGACATGAAGGATCGCGCGATCCTTTATTCCAAGCTCGTTGACGGCAAGGCCGAGGCGGGCGCAAAATTCTCCGATTACTTCGACCATTTCGAGCGCTGGGCAACGGTGCCCGGTCACCGCGCGCTTGCCATGCTGCGCGGCTGGAACGAGGAGTTCCTGTCGCTCTCGATCGAAGTCGATCGCGACGACACGTCCCCGGTCAAGACCAGCCAGCGCATGATCGCCAACGCATATCAGATCGCCGGCAAAGGCCCTGCAGACCAATGGCTCCTCGATGTCGCCGGCTGGACCTGGCGCGTCAAACTCTCGGTCTCCCTCTCGCTCGACCTCATGCGTGAATTGCGCGAGCGGGCCGAGGAAGAGGCCATCCATGTCTTCGCCCGCAACCTCAAGGACCTGCTGCTCGCCGCTCCCGCAGGCTCCCGCCCGACCATGGGCCTCGATCCCGGCATCCGCACCGGCGTCAAGGTTGCCGTCGTCGATGGCACGGGCAAGGTGGTGGAAACGACGACCGTTTATCCCTTCCCGCCGAAGAACGACATCCGGGGCACCCAGGCCGAACTCGCCTCGCTCATCCGCAAGCACAAGGTCGAACTGATCTCGATCGGCAATGGTACCGGCAGCCGCGAGACGGAAAAGCTGGTGGCCGATATGCTCGCCCAGTTCCCGTCCACCGCGCCGAAGCCCACCAAGGTCATCGTCTCCGAAGCCGGGGCCTCCGTCTATTCCGCCTCGGAAACGGCGGCCAAGGAATTCCCCAATCTCGACGTCTCGCTGCGTGGCGCTGTCTCGATTGCCCGCCGCCTGCAGGATCCGCTCGCCGAACTCGTTAAGATCGAGCCGAAGTCGATCGGTGTCGGCCAGTATCAGCATGACGTTGACCAGGGCCGCCTCGGCCGCTCGCTGGACGCTGTCGTTGAAGACGCGGTGAATGCCGTCGGCGTCGATGTGAACACGGCCTCTGCCCCGCTGCTCGCCCGCGTCTCCGGCCTCGGCAAGACGACGGCGGAAGCGATCGTCGCCCATCGCGACGAGACCGGCCCCTTCGGCAGCCGCAAGGACCTCCTGAAAGTCCCGCGCCTCGGCGCCCGCACCTTCGAACAATGCGCCGGCTTCCTGCGCATCCCGAACGGCAAGGAGCCGCTCGACGCCTCCTCGGTCCACCCGGAAGCTTATGGCGTGGCGAAGAAGATCGTCGCCGCCTGTGGTCGCGACCTGCGCTCGCTGATGGGCGATAGCGCGACCTTGAAGAGCCTCGATCCCAAGCGCTTCATCGACGAACAGTTCGGCCTGCCGACGGTGAAGGACATTCTCGCTGAACTGGAAAAGCCCGGCCGCGACCCGCGCCCGTCCTTCAAGACGGCGACCTTTGCCGAAGGCGTCGACGAGATCACCGATCTCAAGATCGGCATGACGCTGGAAGGGACCGTGACCAATGTTGCCGCCTTCGGCGCCTTTGTCGATATCGGCGTGCATCAGGATGGCCTCGTCCACGTCTCCCAGCTTGCCGATCGTTTCGTCAAGGATCCGCATGAGGTGGTGAAGGCCGGCGATGTCGTGAAGGTTCGCGTCGTCGAGGTCGACGTCAAGCGCAAGCGCATCGCGCTCACCATGCGGAAAGACGGCGGCGAGGCGCAACAGCCTTCGATGCGCGGCGATGCCAAGGGCAATGCGAATGCCATGAGGCACTCGAACGCCCGTCCGCCGAAACCGGAACAGCCGGCCATGGGCGGCCTGGGTGCGGCCCTTGCCGAGGCCATGCGCAAGAAGTAACGCCTCTCTGCGCCCCGACGAAAAAGACAGGCCGGAGCTTATCACTCCGACCTGTCCCGTTGCCCCTCGTAGGCAAACTCTTCTTCAATGCGCCGCTGCACAATCCTTGCAAAAGGGCGTATGCGGCACGGCATGCAGGCGTTCGACCGAGATCGGCTCGCCGCAACTGACGCAGGTCCCGAAGGTCCCGGCATGGATGCGGTCCAAGGCGGCGTCGATGCCGCGCAACTCGCCTTCGCCCACCTGGCCGAATTCCTCCAGCACTTCGTCGTTTTCGGATTCGACCGCCCGTTCAGCGCTGTCGGCGCTTTTGAGCTGGCTAAGATCGGTGTCGATCTTCGTCAGGCGGCTTTCGATCTCCGCCTTGCGGGCTTTGAGCATGCGCTCGAAATGGGCAGTGTCCATGGCCTGTGCGGGCTGTTGCATCACATTCTCCTCAACGATCGACCAGAACGGAGATCTTCGAGTGACGCACCAGCCGGTCGGCCGTGGCCCCAATGAAGTAGTTGGAGATGTCAGGAACATGCGAGCCGACGATGATGAGGTCGGCATCATGCTCCTGGGCCGAAGCAAGGATCTCACGGGCCGGTGCACCGGAGCGGATCTCGACGCGGGCGCTGACGGTTGCCTTGTCCTTCAGTCCCACCAGCTTGGTCTTGGCGTCCTGAATGGCGCCTTCGATGAGATCGACGGGCATGTCGATCGCCAGATAGCCGGGAATGTCCTCGACTACGCTCAAGAGCACGATCTCGCCGCCATCGTCGAGCAGCGAGCTCGCCTTGGACAGGATCTTCTCTGCCTTGTCGAGCGCGGCCGGATCGACTGGAACGACGATCTTCTTGTACATCTTGCTCTCCATCCTTGTGCCCTTGCCGGGCGTTTCCTTTGATGGTGAGATCATGCGGCGCGCGCCACTCTCGCGCATTGATCAGGATCAAGCTGAGGAACAGCGTAGTTTCGTCAACATTTGTCGAACGAGCTATCGACCATCTGGCGCCTTTTGTGAACGATCCTCCCGCGCCATATTGGATGCAAGGCATCACATGCCACCAGGAGAACCGAGATGACCGCTGCCCTTGCATCCACCGCCGAAAGCTTTGCCCTCAGCCGCCCCGTCCATGTTGGCCAGGCGCATCTCGTCGTCGCCGATCTCGACCTACTCAGCCCCTATTATCAGCAGGTCCTCGGCCTGCAGCCTCTCGAGGAAAGTGCGAGCGGCGTCGTGCTCGGCGCTGGGGGCAAGCCCTTGCTGACGCTCACCACCCGAGGTGATGCGGCCCACGCGCCGCGTAATGCGGCTGGCCTCTTCCACAATGCGTTCCTCATGCCCAGCCGCGAAGAACTGGCGCATTGGCTCTTCCATTCTGCCCAACTCGGCGTCCGCTTCGATGGCGCCAGTGACCATCTGGTCAGCGAAGCGATCTACCTCACCGACCCGGAAGGCAACGGCATCGAAGTCTATCGGGACCGCAGCCCGGCCGAATGGACCTACCATCCCGACGGAACCGTCGAGATGGCAACCGACCGGCTCGACCTGCAGGCGCTCTACGACAGCGCGCCAAAGACCCCATGGTCCGGAATGCCCCCCGATGCCGCCATCGGCCATATCCATCTGCAGGTCGGCAATGTGCCAGAAGCGGACCGTTTCTACGAAGGCGTGCTCGGCCTGAAGAAGATGGCCAGTTATCCGGGCGCCAGCTTCTTCGCCTCCGGCGCCTATCACCACCACGTCGCGGCCAATGTCTGGAACAGCCGAAATGCCGCCGCCCGCACCGGCGCCATGACCGGGCTCAACGACTATGCGCTGATCGTCAACGACCAGCAGATGCTGGCTGGCATTCTTGCCTCGCTGGATGCTCAGGAGGTCAAGGCGGATCGCACTGCGGATGGCTATCGCCTGCTTGATCCCTGGGGGATCGGCATTACGCTCGTTCCGCCTCAGAACTGAGGCCGTTCGAGGGGTAGAGGATCACGACGCCGACGGAACGGAAGATGTTCCATCGGCGTTGTTCCTGTCTCGACAGGAAACGATCGCCATGCCAAGAACCGACATCCAAGCCGCACCAGCCTCAAGGAGCGGCCCGTGAACCTGCAGGTCGAGCCGAAGCAGAGTCGCCACCGGCCGCCCCGTCATGCCAAGACTGGCCTCGACTACACCGTCTCCTGGTCGGTGATCGGGCTCTTCGTCATCTTCGCGCTGATCGCCCTGCATCTCGCCTCGTTCGTGCTGATCCCTCTGACCATGGCCATCGTCGTTGGTCTGATCCTGGGCCTGGCCGCGGATCGCATGGGCAGGCTGGGCGTGCCGCCAACGCTCACGGCCATCATTCTCTCCAGTGTCTTCATCGGCATCCTCGGTCTCTTGGCCATCACGATTGCCGGGCCGATCAACATGCTGATTGAGAACGGGCCGAAAATGCTGGAGCAGGTCATTGATTACCTGCACGGGGTCTCCTGGCTTCGTCGTCCGATCGACGCTTTGTCCAGGGGGCCTGTGTCGCCAGAGGCGATGCTGGAAAACTCCGGCACAATCCTGTCCACACTGGCGACAGGTGTGACCCCAGCACTCCTGCAGATCTTCATCTTCATGGCCTCCCTCGTTCTCTTCCTCTCGTCGCGTCTGGCCCTGAGGCGCGGGCTGATCCGCGCCTTTTCCAGCCGGGGGCGCAGGCTGAAAGCCATTCGCCTGTTCAACGAGGTGGAAGCAGCGCTTGGTCACTATTTTGCGACGGCCCTGGTGGTCTATGCCCTCTTCGGCGTGGTCGCCGGCATGATCGCCTGGGTCGGTGGCCTCGGCAGTCCCGTGCTCTGGGCCGTCGCCGCCTTCCTCCTCAGCTTCATTCCCTTCCTCGGCATTGCCTCCGTGACGCTCGCCATGGCCATAGCGGGTGTGCTGGCGCATGATTCCCTGCTGATCGGTCTTCTGCCTTCCGTGGTCTTCTTCATTGTCGATGGCCTTCTGGAAAACCTGCTCATCCCCGCCGCCATGGGGCGACGCCTGGAAATGAATGCCTTCATGCTCTTCGTTGCCATTGTCTTCTGGACCTGGCTGTGGGGACCCGTCGGCGCCATGCTCGCCGTTCCGCTCACCCTGATCGGCATGACCTTGTTCGGCGGCATCGTCCCGCAATCGAAGATGCAGCCGAATTTGCCGGAGTGACATCCGGGCGGCGCCATCCGTCATGTCCCTGTCACAGCAAGGGTTTACCCGGCGCGCAATCGCCGACTTTTCGCTGTCGGCGCTGCAAGGGACCCCATCATGACACAAGAGCGGCTTCGCCTCAGCCTCGGCATCATCGCCGACCCGCAATATGCCGACCGCGAGCCGGATCTTGATCTCGATCGGCATTTTCGCGAAGTGCCGGCAAGGTTGAAACAGGCGATCGAACATTTTGACACGCTGCCGCTCGACGCCATCGTCGTGCTGGGAGATCTCATCGACCGGGACTTCGAAAGCTTCGAACCCGTCCTCGAGATCCTTGGTCAAAGCCGCCATCCGCGCATTCTCCTGCCCGGCAACCACGATTTCTCCGTCTCGGCGGATCGTCTGGCGGATATCCATGCAACGCTCGGCATGCCGGCACCCTATTACGAGTATCGCCTCAAGGGCCTGCGCATCCTGATCATCGAAGGGAACGAGATTTCCCTGTTCTCCAGCGCGCCGGAAGATCCTCGCCACATCGAAGCGGAAGCACGCGTCACCCGATTGAGGGCAGCCGGCGCCCCCAACGCCCAAGACTGGAATGCCGGCATCAGTGCCACCCAGGAAGGCTGGATCCGGGATCGTTTGGCCGATGCGGCCGCCGCAGGCGAGCCCGTTATCCTCCTCGGCCACTATCCCATCCACCCGCCATCCGACCACAATCTTTGGGACAGCGAGCGGCTGGCCGAGCTCGTCGCCTCTTCACCGGCGGCCCTTGCCTATCTCTGCGGCCATCAGCACAAGGGCAACTACGCGACCCTCGATGCGGCGCATTTCGTCAATTTCTGCGGCATGGTCGATACGGCTGACAGCAACGCCTTTGCCGTCCTCGAAATCTATGACGACCGCATCGAGATTACGGGTCTCGGTCGCGAACCGAGCCGTAGGCTGGCTCTCGGTGTAAGTTCTCAATGACAAGAGACTGGCGCCGATCGATCAGTGATTTGTCAGCCTTCCCAGAATGTTGCCCCTTCGGCCCCGCTTCACTCCATTGTGACTTTTGTCCCTGCCTCGCAGGCGGCAAACATCAGGCGTTACGGAAAACGATCGCCGGTGCGCCGGTCGACCCCAAGGGAGAACAGCCTCATGAATCTGAAAGTCGTCCTGTCCGCCACCGTGGCGATCTGTCTTGGCGTCTCCGCTGCAATCGCAGCCGGAGAACCGCAGACCGTCCGTCAGGAACTGATGAAGAAGGCAGGAGCTTCGGCCGGCGCGCTGGGTGCGATCGCCAAGGGCGAGAAGCCCTATGACGCCGAAGCCGTCAAGACCGCCCTGACCAACTTGGTCGAAGTCGGAAAGACCTTCCCGGAGCATTTCCCCGCCGGCAGCGAAACCGGTCTCGATACGGAAGCAAGCCCGAAGATCTGGGAAAACATGGATGACTTCAAGGCGAAGTCGGCCAAGCTCACATCGGTCGCCGAAGCCCAGCTCGCCGCGATGCCGGCCGACCAGGCAGCCGTCGGCGCCGCTCTCCAGGCCATCGGCGCCACCTGTGGTGACTGTCACCAGACCTATCGCCTGAAGAAGAACTGATCCCTCCAGTCGGGCGCTCTTGGGGCGCCCGACATCGATTTGGGCTCGTTGAAGCCTATCCACTTTCAAGGAGGGCCTGATGGCATCGATTTGGCTGAAGGGTCTCGGCGGCTTGGCCGTTTTGGGTGTTGCCGGTTTCGGCGCATTTCTCTGGGTGACGGCGCCCGAGAGGCAGGATGCGTCCGTCTGGGCCAATCTCGGCGATCCCGATCTCGCCCATGGCCGGGAAGTCTTCTTTGCCGGCGGCTGCGCCAGCTGCCATGCGCCGGCGGGAGCAGAAGGGGATGCCCGACTGGTCCTCCCCGGCGGCGCGCCGATCAAAAGCGATTTCGGCACCTTCCACCCCCCGAACATCTCAAGCGATCCGGACGTGGGCATCGGCGCCTGGACGCTCGCCGAATTCGGCGATGCCATGACGCGGGGCGTTGGACGGAGTGGCGAGCACCTTTATCCATCCTTCCCCTATGGCTCCTATGCCCGAATGACGCCTCAGGACGTCAATGATCTCTACGGTTTCCTCAAGACCCTGCCGGCAAGCGACAAGGTGGCTCCTGCCCACGAGCTTGGCTTCCCCTTCAATCAGCGCCTCGCGCTCGGCGGCTGGAAATTCCTCTATTTCAGCGCGGCACCCCGTGTCGAACTGACAGACGCCTCGGACCTGGTGAAGCGCGGCCAGTATCTCGTCGAAGGCCCAGGACATTGTGGAGAGTGCCATACGCCGCGCGATGCGCTCGGCGGCTTCAAGTCCGGCCAATGGCTGGCCGGCGGTCCCAATCCGGAAGGAAAGGGCACGATCCCGAACATCACCCCGGGCTCGAAGAGCATCGGCTCTTGGAGCGCAGGCGACATCGCCGCCTATCTGGAGACCGGCTTTACCCCGGACTTCGACAGTGTCGGCGGGACAATGGTGGAGGTGCAGAAGAACATGGCGCAGCTTCCGGCTTCCGATCGGGAAGCGATCGCTGCCTATCTGAAGGCCGTGCCGGCGGTGCAATAAGCACCGCCTTCGCCTTGGCCAGCATCGCGCAAGGCTCATCCGGCATCCTGCCCACCTCGAAATGCCTTCGGAGGGGCCATGAGCATTGAACGCCGGCGGATGGAGAGTGCGCTACGCTCGCTGCTCGATAACTACCCCGATCCCGCGCTGCACCAATGGGTGGACCAGACGGTGCGCGCCTTCGAGAAGCGGCTCTCGGCGATCGTTGATCCGCGCGAGCGCGACCACGCCCAGCAGGCAGCGCTCATCCTGATCAAGACGACCCTGCAGAAATGGTCGGAAAATCCGCCGGTCCGTCACTGACGAACGACCGGTAAGCCCGGCATCGTCACCCGCGATGCTCGGCCGCAAAGGTGGAAAGCTCGGCTTCGGCCTCCGGTCCGTAGAGGTCAAGCGCCTTCAACACCTCGATCGCAAATGTATCGGGCGACGATCCCGCAGCCGTGACAATACCGCCGTCGCGCACGGCAGGCGCCTGGTCGCGATAATGCGCAGCCCCTTGATAGCCAGGGTATCGCTGATGCGAGGCGAGCGCGTTGCCGGTATGGGCGACGGTGTTCAGCACCCCGGTTGCGGCAAGCGCACTGGCCGCCGCACAGATCCCGCCGAGAACCTTGCCCTTGTCGTGGAATGCCGTCGCAAGCGCCGTGAAGTCGTAAGCGATACCCTTTTCCCAGGCAGAACCTCCCGGAATGACCAGTGCGTCGAACGTCTCGGCGTCGATTGCATCATAGCCGATATCGGGCGTCACCTTCAGCCCGCCCATCGAGACGACGGACGCGCCATCCGGCGAGGCGGTCACGACGTCGCAGTTCAGATAATAGCGGGCCGCCGCCATCAAAAGTGCGGGCTCCCAATCGGCGAAGTCGTTCTGCAGGGCAATGGCAATGCGTGTCATGTCCAGTCTCCGTCCCGAGCGCAAAAGAGTGCTTAGTTCAACGCATGCAGGTAGCGCATCCCGGTGACCGGGCGCGGCACGAAATCCATGTTCTCGTAGAAGCGGTGCGCGGCGACATTGCCGGTGGCAGCCGAAACCGACAGGAAGTCACAACCGGCTTGACGGGCGATCTCGCGGGCCCGATCGACCAGATGTTGGCCGATGCCATTGCCGCGCTGGCCGTCGCGCACGAAGAGGTGGTGTAGATCCATGCCGCGCTTGCCTTCCTGCGCTCTGTAGAGCGGCACCAGAATGGCGTATCCGATCAGGCCCTGGCCGTCATCGGCGACCAGCGCCTGGATCCACGGCATCGGGCCGAACAGATCGCGTTCCAGCTTCTCCGGCGTCATCGCTGAGGCATCGCCATGATGCTGGGCCAGCGCCGCGATCATCGCGTTCAGGTCCGGCAGGTCGCGCGGCTTTGCGTGACGAATGGCGATCACGGGCGGGCGGGGCAGGGTGATGTCGGTGTCTTCGGTCATGTTACTTTCCCTTTTGCTTGCTCTGCGCCGTCAGGGGGAAAGTCGTCTGGAAAACAACAAGGCCGCCTGACGGCGGCCTGTTGACAATATGATCTTGTCGGGCCGCCGGTTACCGGTAGGCCCAAAAATACGTGCAGGTGATGTTTGCGCGGATGTCGATCATGGCGCGTTTGATGCGCCTGTTTTAATCGATTGTCAACGGGGGCTTTCCCTAGTGTTGTTGATGGAGTAAACTCCATCAACCGCTGTGAGAATGTGATGGCAAAGGCGACACTGGTCCGCAGGTTGCGCAGCTTTGTTAGATCCGACGTTTTCGTTGAGATCGTGATTTGGCGGGTGCCAACATCTGTTCGCGGAAGCATCCACGCCTTCAAATACAGCCTCGCATTGATCGCCAACGGGGTATGCGTTCTGCGCTACGAGAACGAAGCCGGTAAGGGAGACCGCAGACACTTCGGGTCAACAGAGGCGGCCTATGCTTTTACTGGCACAGACGCTCTGACCGCAGATTTTCTGAGTGATGTGAAAGGATGGTTGTATGACAACCCTGAAGGTGAAGATCGAGAGTCTCGACCAGACAATGGCGACCGTCGCTGACCTTCTGAAGGCAGCGGAAGCGGGGGATAACACGGTTGGCGAGTTTAGCCTCAGCTTTCCGTCCTGGGAGATGATGCACAAGGTGCTGACCCCCAAGCGGTTGGAGATTGTGACGGCGATGACAGGGCAGGGGGCGATGCCGATGCGTGAGGTTGCGCGCCGGATAGGCCGGGATTTCAAAGCCGTTCATGCCGATCTTGAGACGCTGTTGAAAAGCGGCGTCATCGACAAGGCTGACGGTGGTGGGGTGATATTTCCGTATGACCGAATTCACTTCGAATTCGAGATCAAGTCGGCAGCCTGATCACACCGCTCACCGCTCGACCCTCACCCCCGCCTTCGTCGTCAGCCGTTTCTCGAACCCCACCTTGGTCAAAAGCAGATCCTTGTCCGTATAGTGCACCACATCATCCGGCGAGCGCGTACCCACCACCAGATAGATCACCGGCTGATCCGATCTGTTCTCCAGCCGATGCCCCACCGCGACGCCCGCCTTGAAGGTCGCCGCATCCCCCGGCAACATCTCGGTCAGCGCCTCCCCTTCGTTCAGCGTCACGCGGCCTGAGAGCACATAGACGAACTCGTCCTCCTGCTCGTGCCAGTGTTTGTGCGAGGACATGGCGCCTGGCATCAAAGTCTCGACGAAGGCGCCAAACTGCGTTAGGCCGCCGGCATCGGAGAGCAGACGAGCCTCGTAAGGGCCGAGCCCGGCATTCACACCCGTGCCGCTCCACGTCTCCAGCGGTGCCTCATTCTGTCGGATCACCGGCATGACGCTTATCCTTCAGTGCTCGTGTTCGCAAAGCCCGTGGTCGGCCAGCGCCTGAATCACATAGCAGTCGCCGATCGTATGGTTTCCGCAATGGGAGACGATGCGCGACAACTCCTCCTCAAGCTTCTTCAGCTTGGCGATCTTCTCCCGCACCTCGTCCAGCTGCTCCCGGGCGATCCGGTCGGCAGCCCCGCAGGGCTCTTCCGGATGCCGGCTGAGCGTCAACAACTCGCGGATCGCCTCGATCGGAAAGCCGAGGTCACGCGCATGGCGGATGAAGGCAAGCCGCTCGAGATCGGCCTTCTCGTAACGCCGCTGGTTGCCCTCGGTGCGGTCGGGCGCGGAAATCAGGCCCATCTGCTCGTAATAGCGGATGGTCGGCACCTTAACCCCGGTCCGCCGCGAAAGGTCTCCAATCGCATACATCGCGAAATTTCCTCTTGAACCTCTAGTCACTAGAGATCGTAAGACTGCTTCGTGACCAGATCAAGACGTGAAGGATCAAGACGAATGAGTGCTTCCTGCGGCCATGACCATGCCCCCTTCGACGGCATGTCCGACACCTACAAGCGGCGTCTGTGGACGGTAATCGCTATCAATGCTGCCATGTTCATAGTCGAAATGACGGCCGGTCAGCTCGCCCGCTCCCAGGCGCTGCAGGCAGACGCGCTGGATTTCTTCGCCGATGCCGTCACCTATGGCATCTCGCTCGCCGTCATCGGCGCGTCCTTAAAGACCCGTAGCATCGCCGCCGCCGCCAAGGGCGGAAGCCTCTTCCTGATGGGGCTCTGGGTCTTCGGCTCGACGCTCTACCGCGTCTTTTACCAAGGCGTGCCGGAAGCGCCGATCATGGGAGTCATCGGTTTCCTGGCGCTCGCGGCAAACCTCGCCAGTGTCCTGCTGCTGATGAGTTACAAGGACGGTGATGCCAATGTCCGCTCCGTCTGGCTCTGCTCGCGCAATGATGCGATCGGCAATGTCATCGTCATGATCGCAGCTCTCGGCGTCTGGGGAACGGCGACCGCCTGGCCGGACCTGATCGTGGCGGCCATCATGGCGGGGCTGTTTCTCTATTCGTCGGTCCAGATTCTCTCGCAGAGTTATGCAGAGTGGAAAGAGGGCGAGCCCCTGACCCTGAGTGCGAGCTGCTGCGGCTCTGCCGCAGATCAGGGGCACAGCCACGCCCATAACCACGATGCCGATGACCATCCGGGTCACACCCATCGCTGATACGCCTCTGAGCAAGACAGAAAAAGGCCGGCGCGGCATCATGCCGGCCGGCCTTTATCTCCGCATCGCAACCTTAGAATTCGTCGTAGACCGTCGGGTCTTCATATTCGCGGTAGGCTGCTTCGACCATTTGCAGCCGCGTGGCCTCACCCACTTCGTAGGCGCTCTGGGCGCTGTTCAGCGACACGACGGACTTCCGGCCACCTTCCACCGTCCACAGCGCCGAAGCCAGCTGGTTCGACAGCAATGTGCTCGAAAAGGTGCTGGCGCCAGTCGCCCGTGCCGAAGACGTCGCCGCAGTTTCCGACGAAGCGTCGTCAACAGTCGCCGTGCCCGGCACATGACGGCTTTGGTAGGAATAGCTGCTGAGACCGCTTTCGATCCTCATGGCGGAGACCTCGGTTAAAGAATTAACCTTTTGTTAACTTTTCAACCTTGCGCGAGGCTTGCGTCCCGCGCTGCGTCACGAGGATTGGGCCTTGCGGAAATGCGGGGCAAAAAGTAGTGCGGCGAATCACAGCGAAAAACGGGATTGCCCAGTGCCGCCGATGCGGTTGTGACAAGCCCGTATGAAACTATGGCCGAGAAAGCTGGAAGGCGCTACATCTTCCCCGCCACCTTAATCGCATAGGCATATTCAAACGCGATCTCTTCCAGCCGCTGGAAACGTCCCGATTTACCGCCATGGCCGGCGGCCATGTTGGTTTTCAAGAGGAAGGGCCCAGCCTCGGGCGCCGCGTCCCGCAGCTTCGCGATCCACTTGGTCGGTTCCCAATAGGTCACGCGCGGGTCGGTGAGGCCCGAAAGCGCGATGATCGGCGGATAGGCCTTGGCCTCGACATTGTCGTAGGGGCTATAGGCCGCGATCCAGCGATATTCCTCTTCTGACTCGATCGGATTGCCCCATTCCGGCCATTCCGGCGGGGTGAGGGGCAGGGTGTCGTCGAGCATAGTGTTCAGCACGTCGACAAACGGCACGGCGGCGATGATGCCGGCGAATTTTTCCGGTGCCATATTGGCAACCGCGCCCATCAGCATGCCGCCGGCAGACCCGCCTTCGGCGATGATCCGGTCGTAGGAGGTGAACTGCTCTTTCACCAGGTGGTCGGCAGCCGAGATGAAATCCTTGAAGGTATTGACCTTCTTTTCCATCTTGCCGTCTTCATACCAGGAGAAGCCCTTATCCTTGCCACCGCGGATATGGGCGATCGCATAGACGAAGCCGCGATCGGCGAGCGACAGGCAATTGGTGTTGAAGCCGGCGGGGATGGTAATGCCATAGGCGCCGTAGCCATAGAGCAGGCAGGGGGCGGAGCCGTCGAGCTTCGTATCGCGGCGGTAGAGCAGCGTGACCGGCACCTTCTCGCCGTCATACGCTTCGGCAAAGACCCGGCGGGTAATGTAGTCCTCAGGGTTATGTCCCGACGGCACTTCCTGGGTCTTGAGCAGCGTGCGCTCGCGCGTCGCCATGTTGTAGTCGAAGAGCTGCGAGGGTGTGGTCATCGACGAATAGGAGAAGCGGATGACATCGGTGTCGTATTCGGCAGCCCCCTGCAGCCCCAGCGAATAGGCTTCCTCGGCAAAGGCGATCGAATGCTCCTCGCCTGATCTGCGGTCGCGGATCATGATCACGGGCAGGCCTTCGCGGCGCTCCAGCCAGACGAGATGGCGGGCAAAGGCCATGTGGTTGAGGATCAGCCGGCCCGGCTCATGCGGCACCAGCTCTTTCCAGTTGGCCTTGCCCGGTGCCGAAACCGGTGCCTCGACGATCTTGAAGTCCTTGGCGCCATCGGCATTGGTCAGGATGTAGAAGACGTCACCGCCCTCGGTCATCGAATATTCCACACCCTCTTCGCGCTCGGCGACTAGGACGGGTTCTGCCATCAGGTCCTTGGTCGAGAGCAGACGATATTCCGAGGTCTCATGGTCATGGATGTCGATATAGATGACATCGTCCAGCAGCGAGCCGCCGACGCCCATGAAAAAGCCAGGATCCGTCTCCTCGTAGACAAGGCGATCCGACGACTGCGGCTGACCGATGATGTGGTGAAACACCTTGGACGGCCGGTGGTTCTCGTCCTGCAGGGTATAGAAGAAGCTCTTGCCGTCGGGCGCCCACACGCCGCCACCGGCGGTGTTTTCAAGCACGTCGTCGAGATCCTGCTTGGTCGAGAGATCGCGCACCCGAAGCGTGAAATATTCCGAGCCCTTGTCGTCATAACCCCAGATGCCGAAGGCATGGTCGGTCGTGTGGTCGATGCCGGCGAGGCGGAAATAGTCTTTGCCCTCAGCTTCCTTGTCGCCGTCGAGCAGCAGCTCGCGCAGGCCCTCGTTCTTCGGGTCGCCGTCACGCGGGATGCGGAAATAACGCGGCTGCTCGCCGCCGGTGACGAAGGCCGAGCCATAGGCGAAAGGACCGTCCTTCATCGGGATCGACGAATCGTCTTCCTTGATGCGACCTTTCATTTCGGCAAAGAGCGTCGTCTGCAGCTTGGCCGTATCGGCCATCGCCGCGTCCATATAGGTGTTTTCCGCCTCCAGATAGGCGCGGATCTCGGGGTCGAGGATCGAGGTATCCTTGAACATCTGCTGCCAGTTGTCGGCGCGCAGCCAGGCATAGTCGTCTGTTCTGGTGATCCCATGGCGGGTATCGGAGACGGGCTTCTTGGCGACAGTGGGGGCTGCGGGCAGATTTCTAAAAACGGACAAGGTTTTCTCGCTTTATCAATTCAAGGCAGATTGCCTGCCTGTGTGGTTTCAGAGATAAAGCCGCCCCGGCGGGACTTCAAGCCAAGTGTTCCGTGCAGCTTGCTGCAGACGGCAGGACAGGACGATAGGCAGACGAGAATGACGATGATGACCCCCTTGAGGTTTTTAAGCCTCGCTCTCTTCTGCGCGGCCTCGATTGGTGCGGCAGCTCCGACCCCGGCCAAGCCCTCGACAGCGTCTCCCAAGCCGCGCCTCACCGAGCCCAAGCTCACCATCGCGCAGGTGAAGGGCGAAGGGCCGGCGGTGGCGCTCACCTTTGATGCCTGCATGGGCAAGGTCGATGATCGCATCCTCGACACGCTGGTCGAAAACCGCATCCCCTCCACCGTCTTCGTCACGGCTCGCTGGCTGAAGCACAATGCCGCCGCCTTCGCCGTCATGCGCGCCAATCCCGATCTCTTCGAAATCGAGGACCACGGCGAAAACCATGTGCCTGCCATCGACGTTCCGATGACCGTCTTCGGCATCAAGACAGCCGGCTCCTCCGAAGCAGTTGCCGCAGAGGTGGAGGGCGGGGCAGAGGCTATCGTTGCTGCCGGCGGCGAACACCCCGTCTGGTTTCGTGGCGCAACGGCCAAATACACCCCGAGCGCGATCGCAGAGATCCAGTCGCTCGGGTACCGCGTCGCGGGTTACTCGATCAATGGCGACAGCGGCTCGCTTTTAGGCGCTGCGGGAGTCGCGCGGCAATATCACCGCGCGAAAGATGGCGACGTGATCATTTCGCACATCAACCAGCCGACCCATGAGGCCGGCGAAGGCGTGGTCAAGGGCATCCTCGACTTGAAGGCCCGCGGCTTCCGCTTCGTCCGGCTGAAGGACCGCACGGAACCGCCCTCGACCAAGAGCTTCTGACCCGATCAGCCATCCGTCCCATGGCTGGATTTCGCCCAGTCCATATAAAGGTCGAGCGCCTTGCGCGTCACCGGCCCCTCCTGGAACTGCGCATCATCGAGCCGCGTCACCGGCACCACCTTGGAATAATTGCCGGTCTGGAAGATTTCGTCGGCATTCATGAAGTCCTCGACCGACAGCGTCGCCTCGCGCACGTCGAAACCGGCGCCGCGCAGCAGGCCGATGATCCGGGCACGGGTGATGCCGGCAAGGAAGGTGCGGTTGGCGGCGGGCGTGAAAACCACACCGTCCTTCACCATGAAGACGTTGGAAGAAGCCGTTTCCACCACATTGCCGTTCAGGTCGCGCACCAGAGCATTGTCGAAGCCGCGTGACCGGGCCTCTATGATCATGCGCCCGGAATTCGGATAGAGGCTGCCGGTCTTCGCCTCGGTCATCGCCGTTTCCGGCGATGGTCGGCGGAAGGGCGAAACCGTCAGCGACGAGGGCTTGGCAGTGTGCATTGGCGCTTCGAACAGGCAAAGCGCGAACCGCGTCGACTCCGGATCAGCCGCGACCACCGATCCCATCTGGCCATGTTCGGCCCAATACATCGGCTTGATATAGATCGCCGTCCGGCCGTCGAACTTGCCAATCCCTTCCCAGGCCAGCCGTTCGATTTCCTTCGCCTCCACCACCGGCTTCAGCCCCATATTGACCGCCGAGCGGTTGACGCGCTCGCAATGCAGGTCGAGATCAGGCGCGATGCCATCGAACCAGCGCGCCCCGTCGAACACCGTCGAGCCCAGCCACATCGCATGCGAGACGGGTCCGATCAGCGGCGGATTGCCGGCAAACCAGTCGCCATCGACATAGGTGAATGTGGGGGTGCGGGCGGATGTATCGACGGCCATGACTGGTCTCCTGTTCTCATTGCTATGCAGCAAAGGCGCGGGCGCCGGAGAGGTCAAGGACAAACTGGTATGAGGCACGGAAAATCCCGCAATCGTACCCGCGGAGCTGCAAAAGTTATGATTTTCTTCGCGCGATCAGCAGCTTGCGAGATCGATCCATCACCGTTCGCGATGTGTCGACCACGCTCGCGGCGGGCATCGTGGTTAAAGGTGTTGTAACAGATTTACGCGATATTGAACGAAAGCAAGGCCCGCGCCCTGCCAGTCTGTGGTTTCGCGTAACTTCTGAGGGTCATCATGCACAAGGCGCGTTTCGCTTCACTTCTCTTAGCGTCCGTAGCGCTCACCGCCTCGCCGGCTTTGGCCGATGGCTTCTTTTCCGGCAACTGGTACGTGACGCTCGGCGGCGCCGGCATTTCCGCCCCCACGTTCGAAGGCTCCAAGAACCGCAAGCTCTTCTTCCAGCCCATCATCTCCGTTGGCCGGGGTGGCACGCCGCGTTTTTCCTCGCGCAACGATAATCCGAGCTTTGCGATCTATGACGCGGACGTCCTGCGCGCCGGTGTCGTCGGCAAATTCGTGCCCGGGCGCGACGCCGGCACGGACGATGCGCTGAAAGGCCTGTCTGAAGTCAAATGGGGCGGTGAACTCGGCGGCTTTGCCGACCTCTATGTCACCGATTACCTGCGCGCCCGCGCTGAGCTGCGCCAGGGCATCCGCGCCCATGACGGACTGGTCGCCGATATCGCCGTCGATGCCTTCACCGATATCGCCCCCGGCCTGCGCGTGTCGGCCGGCCCGCGCATGACCTATGCGACGAGCGGCTACACCCAGGCCTATTACGGCGTCAACGCCGCCGAATCCGCCGCTTCAGGCCTCAGCCAGTATGATCCCGATGGCGGCATCACCTCTTATGGGGCGGGCGGTGCGGTTACCTGGGACGCGACCGATAAGCTCTCGATGAGCGCCTTCACCGAATACAAGCACCTTGCCGGCCCCGCCGCCGATTCGAGCCTGGTCCGGGAAGAGGGCACCCGCAACCAGCTGATGTTCGGCGTCTCGGCCAGCTACAAGTTCGGCGTCAGCTTCGACTGACACAGGGCCGCATCGGATTTCCGCGCGGCACGGCCAGGGGGCGGTTTTCTTGACCGCGCCCATGCTCTATCAGTTGGGATATGAGCACAGCCGATCCCATCACCGACCGCGTCATCGACGCGCCCTCCGACAATTTCGTTTATCGCGTTCTGCCGCGATGGCTCTGGCCGCATGCCCAGCTCGCCCGCTGGGATCGGCCGATCGGCTGGCAATTGTTGATGTGGCCCTGCTTCTGGTCCTCGGCACTCGCCGCCAATGCGCTTGCCGCAGAAGGCCGGCTGAACCTCGGCCTCTTCGCGTTTCACCTTGTGCTGTTCTTCATCGGCTCGGTCGCCATGCGCGGCGCCGGCTGCACCTATAACGACCTCGTCGACCACGAGATTGACGACAAGGTGGCGCGCACCCGCTCGCGGCCGCTGCCCTCCGGTCGCATCACGCGGAAAAATGCCAAGATCTTCATGGTCCTGCAGGCCCTGGTCGGTCTCGCCGTTCTGCTCTGCTTCAACACGTTTTCGATCGTGCTCGGCATCCTCTCGCTCGCAATCGTCGCGATTTACCCTTTCGCCAAGCGCTTCACCGACTGGCCGCAATTCTTCCTCGGCCTGGCCTTCTCCTGGGGCGGGCTGATGGGCTGGGCGGGGCTGCATGGCAATCTCTCGCTCGCCGCCGTCCTCGTCTATGCCGGCGCCGTTGCCTGGACCATCGGTTACGACACCATCTATGCCCATCAGGACAAGGAGGACGACGCGCTGGTGGGTGTGCGGTCCACCGCCCGCCTGTTCGGCGATGACACGAAGATCTGGTTGGTCGGCCTTTATGGACTGACGCTCATCCTGCTGCTCGTGGCTTTTGTTGTTGCCGGTGCCGCCTGGCCGTCGATTCTCGGGCTGCTGGTCGCCGGAGGTCTGCTGGCCTGGCAGATCAAGGTGCTCGATATCGACGACGGCGCCCAGTGCCTGGCTCTGTTCAAGTCGAACAACTGCGTGGGCCTGATTATTTTTGCCGGTCTCATCCTGGCGCTGCCCTTCGCCTGACTCCGTGGCGCAACAGCCGCAAGGGCGATTGTATTCGCGTATAAAATAGGGTACCCCCCTATGCTATGAGTCACACGCAAAAGCATCAGGCCAAGCTGATTGCCCGTATCCGTCGGATGAAGGGCCAGCTCGAAGCCGTCGAAACCGCGCTTCTAGCGCAGGCGCCGTGCGCCCAGATCCTCAACCAACTCGCCTCGATTCGCGGGGCCATGTCGGGACTGACGGCAGAATTGATCGAAGATCATATTCGCGAGCATCTCGTTGATCCCGACCGTGAGCCGGATCCCGAGCGGGCCGGAAATGCGCAAGACCTCATCGACGTCGTCAGGAGTTACCTCAAATGACTGGACACGATCATCACCATCCCCATTCGCACGATCACGATCACGATCACGATCGCGATCACGATCACGATTACGGGCATGGTCATGGGCACGCTCATCCCCACTCGCATCCGCCGCCGGCGGGCGAACGTCTGCCCAATCGCCATTCCCACATCTTTCTCGGCGCAGACCATGACCGCAACGCCCGGCGCACTTGGATCGTCATTGCGATCACGGCGACGATGATGGTCATCGAAATCGCCGCCGGTATCCTGTTCGGCTCAATGGCGCTTCTCGCCGACGGCTGGCATATGGCAACCCATGCCGGCGCAATCCTCATTGCAGCCCTCGCCTATCGTTTCGCACGGCGCAATGTCGATAACGGCCGCTTTACCTTCGGAACAGGCAAGGTGGGGGATCTCGCGGCCTTCGCCAGCGCCATCGTTCTGGCCGTCGTCGCCCTTCTGATCGGCTGGGAAAGCCTGATGCGGCTGACAGCGCCCGTGCCGATCAACTTCAGCGAGGCGATCCTGGTCGCGTCTATTGGACTCGGGGTGAACCTGGTCTGCGCCGTCCTGCTCAATGGCGGCGGCCATCATCACGACCACCTAGGCAATCATCACGCCCATCATGGCCATGACACCAATCTGCGCGCGGCCTATATCCACGTCGTGGCCGATGCGGTCACCTCGGTGTTGGCGATCGTCGCGCTCATCTTCGGCAGTTTGTATCAATGGCTCTGGCTTGATCCCGCAATCGGCCTCGTCGGCATGGTGATCATCGGTCGTTGGTCCTTCGGGCTTTTGCGCCAGTCCGGTGCCATCTTGCTCGACTACGTGCCACGGGAGGAACACCTGCCGGACGAGATCCGCGATATTATCGAGGGCGAGGGCGCCGCCATTGTCGATCTGCATGTCTGGCAGCTGGGCCCTGGCCATCATGGCGCGATTGTTTCCTTGACGGCCGATGAGCCGAAGTCGCCCGCCCATTACCGTCATAAGCTCGCACGTCTGCGCGAACTGTCGCATGTAACGATCGAGGTCGATTGGCCAGTATCGGCACGCTCGGCCTGAACCTTCCTCAAAATCAAAAGGCCCGAAAGTCACCTTCCGGGCCTTTTTCGTCTCAAAGAGAGACACAATCAGTTGCGGGCGATGATTTCCTTTCCGGAAATCTTCATGGTTACACCCAGCTTGCCAGTCGTGCGGCGCACCAGGAAGCGTGGGCGGCGCTCGGCGAAATAGGAGTGACGGCGGCGCGGCTGCGTCTCCTTGGTGCGAACCTCGCCGATATGCTCTTCGAGCGGCCGGGCAACGCCATCGGCCTCGACCATCAGCATCGGAATGCGGAAGGCATCCGACCAGCCACGCCAGTCGGCGGCGATGTCGCAAAGGTCGTGGGCGACCAGAAGCGGGATGCACAGTTCCGGATCATCGTGATGCAGTTCCAGCGTCACCGTGACTTCGCCGTCACCATGATCGATGGCACGAGCCGCCACGCCTTTGAAGGCGCGGGCAGGAAGAGCGAAGGAAAGCGGAAGGCCGCTGCCGGCCAGGATCTTGCGCAGCACGGCGCCGCGTTCGTCGATGGTGATCGTCACGTCTCCAGAGGCTCCGCGCAAAGCGTAGGTGACCTGCTGAGGGAACCGTGCAGGGTCCAGTCGCAAGGTGGCGCCGGCCCATGCAGGCTTCAAAACGGTGTTCGTCATCTTCATGCTACCCTTGTTTTACCCGAGAGCACGTCATGTGCTCGTCTGTTCGGGACTTTGCGTCCTCTATGACGCCAAGATAGCCACGCCCCCTTCGAGACAGCTTAAAAATCGCGGTAAAAAAAACCTTGCGGTCTCAAATGGTTAGTTTTGTCATATCGGGCAGGGTTTCGAAAAAGTGAATTTTGGGCCGCCTTGTTTCAGGGAGAAACAGACGGAGCGCGATAGGCCCGAAACCAGGGCCGCTCCGCGGAGCGGAAATCGCCACTTCGATCCGCTTCTTCAGGATTTCATAAAGCTCCAGGCAAGGATTGAGGCGCATAATGCGATTCGCGCTGTCTGTATCTTTGCCAAGGAATGCCCAATGGTTTCCACCTTTCTGAGCTACAATCTGGTCACCCGTGACCTGAAGGGAAGCCTCGATCGCGTGGCCTCGGACAGCACCGTCGCGCGCCAGACCCAGTACTTCAAGGACAACATCGACAAGGTCACCTCGGTCGACGAGTTCCTCGATGACTATCAGCTCTATTCCTATGCGATGAAGGCCCATGGTCTCGAAGAGATGACCTACGCCAAGGCTTTCATGAAGAAGGTGCTGGAAAGCGATCTGAACGACGAGAAGAGCTTCGCCAATCAGCTGAGCGACGACCGCTACCGCAATTTCGCCGCCGCCTTCCAGTTTACCGAAGAGACCGCTGACGGCCAGACGGATGCGCAGCAGACGAAGATGCTGGAGCAATACGAATCGGCACTCGCTGCCGAAAGCGATTCGCTTGAGGCGGAAAGCAACTACTACGATCAACGGATCGATACGATTACCAGCGCCCAGAGCCTGGTCGGGACATCACGACTGCTGAATTACGCCTTGAACGCTTATGGCATCGACGGCACCTATTACAGCAAGGATCACATCCTGAAGGTTCTTACGAGCGATGTGAGCGACAGCAACAGCTATGTGAACCAGCTGGTGAAGAACAAGAGCCAGGACGCTGCCGGCTTCCTGAAACTGGCCAAGGCCTTCAATTTCAACAGCGATGGCAGCCTTTCCGACACCAAGGCACAGACGGATACACAGAAGGAGGCGACGATCTCCCTCTATGTCGACGAGGAGCAGACCTATGTCAGCAATTATTATCTGGAGCGCGAGAAGGCATACTACGCCTCCAAGATCGGCAGCGTCGACTCCGTCACCGACATCACCTCCGACAGCCGCCTGTTCAACTATGTAAAGACGGCTTTCCAGCTCGACAGCACGGTCACGTCATCGGTGTTCAAGAGCATCGTCACCAGCGATCTCACCGCGTCGGACAATTACGCCCTCACCAATGGCGGCGATGCCTGGGTCGCGCTGGCGCAAAAGTTCAACTTCGACACCACAGGTGCGGTCAAGGCCGATTCGACAGCTCAGTCCAGCACGCAGCTCGCCACGACCAACAGCAATTTCGCGACCTATTACGATGACGCCGACCAAGAGAAGAAGACGGCCCTCATCGAGACATACAAGGCCGGCATGGCCAAGGTCAGCAAGGTCGATGACATTCTGAACAACGCTTCGTTGAAGCTGATATTGCAGCGGACCTTTGGATTCGAATCCAGCGAGTTCAGCAACACGGAACTGCGCAAGGCGCTGACCAGCGACTTCACCGATCCGGAGAGCTACGCCAACAAATCCAGGGATGAACGCCTGATCGAAATGTCGAAACTCTTCAACTTCGACAGCAACGGCGACATCGACGCCCCGCTTCAGGCCCAGAGCACATTTGTCGCGACGATGGTCGCCAAAGACTACATCATCAACAAGTCCCGTTTTCTGGAGGGGACCGAACTGAAGACAACCAAGGAAACCGCCACCAAGGCGGCGACCTATTACCAGGAAAACATCCAGGGCGTGGAGACGGTCGATGACCTGTTGTCCGACCGCGGCATCATCGACGTAGTGATCGGCGCCTACGGCCTGGATGAGACGGTGAGCGACGATTTCCTCAAGCAGATATTCGCTTCCGACCTGTCCGATCCGAAGAGCTTCGTCAATCAGCAGTCCAGCAACAAATGGGCCGAACTGGTTGCATCCTTCAACTTTGACAGCGAGGGCAAGCTGACCCGCGAGACCTTGGGCACAGTCCAGCAGCGCGGCGAGACGCTTGAGACAGTCAATCTCTATATGCGCCAGACACTGGAAGAGAACGAAGGCGAGAGCAGTGAAGCTGTGCGTCTCGCTCTTTATTTCGAACGCACAGCACCCACGATCACCGACGCTTATGAGATCATTGCCGATGACGCTTTGACGGAAGTCTTCCGGACCATCTTCGGTTATACCGATGATTTTTCCAACATGGATGTCGACGCGCAGGCCAAGGTCATCAATTCGCAGCTTGAGTTGTCCGACCTTCAGGACCCGAAGAAGCTGCAGCGCCTAATTGAGCGCTATACTGCCATGTATGACACAGAAAACGGCAATTACGACACCACGGCGGTCTCGATCCTGTCCGGCGGCAGCGCCAGCATCTCGGCCGACCTGCTTCTCAGCATCGCTCAGCTCAAATACTGATGAATCCGAAAGCCGCCGGCACCTTGCAGACGGCTTTCCTTTTGGCTATCGATATATCCGAAGAAATATATCGATAGGGATTTCTGATGCGTAGATTCACAACGCTTGCCGTCCTCGCTCTTGGCGCGGTGGTGGCCCAACTCCTGCCTGGCGCCATCGCGGCAGGCCGTGCAGAAGCCGCTGATCCCGTTACAGTCTTCGCCGCCGCAAGTCTCAAGGAAAGCGTCGAGCAGATCGCCTCCGACTGGAAGGCCGAAACCGGCAACGAGATCCGCCTGTCCTTTGCCGGCAGTTCGGCGCTTGCCAAGCAGATCGAGGAGGGCGCGCCCGCAGACGTCTTCATCTCCGCTGATCTCAAATGGATGGATCATCTCGGCAAGGCCGGCCGCATCAAGCCCGACACCCGCATCAACCTGCTCGGCAACCGTATCGTGCTCGTCGCGCCGAAGGATGCGACCGTAACGGCAACCATCGCCGACGACTTTCCGCTGGCGAGCCTTCTCGGCGATGGCCGCCTCGCCATGGCCAATGTCGATGCCGTGCCCGCCGGCACCTATGGCAAGGCGGCGCTCGAAACGCTCGGCGTCTGGGAGAGCGTCAAGGACAAGGTCGCCCAGGCGGAAAATGTCCGCGCCGCTTTGCTGCTCGTCTCGCGCGGAGAAGCCCCTCTCGGCATCGTCTACGAGACGGATGCGAGGGTCGATCCGGGGGTGAAGATCATCGATCGCTTTCCGGAAGCAAGCCACCCGGCCATCGTCTATCCGGCAGCGCTGACGACCGATGGTAAGAACGCGCAAGCCGCAGCCTTCCTCGCTTACTTGCAGGGGCCAAAGGCCCATGCCATTTTCACCGAAGCCGGCTTCTCCGTGCTCGCCAAGACCAATTGAAGCTCGATCGAGCCAAAGCATCCGGGATGTCCTGATTGAACCTGACGGCTGAAGAATGGACCGCCATGTGGCTCAGCCTGAAGGTCGCGGCGGTCGCCGTCACCTTTTCGCTGCCGCTCGGGCTTGGCATTGCCTGGCTGCTGTCGCGCAGGGATTTCTGGGGCAAGACGCTGCTGAACGGCCTGGTCCACCTGCCGTTGATCCTGCCGCCGGTGGTGACGGGTTACCTGCTGCTGATCACCTTCGGCCGTCGTGGGACTGTCGGCGCATTTCTCGAATCGACGTTCGGCCTGGTCTTCTCCTTCCGCTGGACAGGGGCGGCCCTTGCCGCCGCCGTGATGGGCTTCCCGCTACTCGTCCGCTCCATTCGCCTGTCACTGGATGCCGTGGACCGGAAACTGGAAGCGGCCGCCTCGACGCTGGGTGCGAGCCCCGCCCATGTCTTTCTCACCGTGACACTCCCGCTGATCCTGCCCGGTGTCGCCGCCGGCGCCATCCTGGCCTTCGCCAAATCCATGGGCGAATTCGGTGCGACCATCACCTTCGTCTCCAACATCCCCGGCGAAACCCAGACGCTCGCTTCGGCGATCTACACCTATACCCAGGTGCCCGGCGGCGAGGTTGCGGCCATGCGCCTCACGCTGATCTCCATCGCCCTTTCGCTCGGGGCCCTCATCGCCTCCGAATTCCTCTCCCGGCGCATCGCCGCCCGCGTCGGAGCGGCCTGATGCTGGAACTCGCGATCCGCCACCAGCAGGGTGCCTTCACCCTCGACGCGAACCTCGCCATCGGCCGCGGCCTCACCGCGCTCTTCGGTCCCTCCGGCTCCGGCAAGACGACTCTCGTCAACATCGTCGCCGGCCTGATCCGCCCCACAGAGGGCCGCGTGATCTTCGACGGAGAGCCCTGGAGCGATACCGGGCTCGGCGTCTTCTTGCCCCCGCATGAACGCCGGATCGGTTATGTCTTCCAGGAAGGTCGCCTCTTTCCGCATATGAGCGTATCGCAGAACCTGCGCTACGGCGAAAGGCGTTTGCCCAAGGGCGAGCGTCGCGAAGATCTCGTCCGCGTGACCGATCTGCTCGGCATCTCCTCTTTGCTAGACCGCCGCCCCGCCCATCTTTCCGGCGGAGAGAAGCAACGCGTGGCGCTCGGCCGCGCCTTGATGGCAAGCCCCAAACTGCTCTTGATGGACGAGCCGCTCTCGGCCCTCGACCAGGATTTGAAAACCCAGATCCTGCCCTATATCGAGCGCATCCGCGACGATGTCGGCGTGCCGATCCTCTATGTCAGCCATTCGCTTGACGAGGTGGCGCGGCTGGCGACCGGCGTCGTCACCTTCGAACGCGGCAAGGCAACCGCCATCGGCCGACCCGATGCCATGTTGGCAACGATCGCGCGTGGCACAGGCGACCTGCCGGCCGGTAATTTTATCGAGGCGACCGTTACCGGACACGATGACCGGGATGGCCTGACCGAAGCCTTGGCCACGGCCGGCCCGATCGTGCTGAGGCGTGCTCAAGTCGAGATTGGCGCCCGCATCCGCGTCTTCGTGCCGGTGTCGGATATCGTCGTTACGAAGGGTGCTGCCGAAGGATTGTCGGCGCTCAACAGGCTGTCAGGAGTGGTCGCTGATATCTCGGACAGCGGGCAGGGCGCTGTGACCCTGAGCGTCGACTGCAACGGCGAGCGTCTGGTGGCCGAACTCACCCGCCGTTCTGTGTCTCAGCTGGCCCTGACACAGGGCATGCCGGTCAGCCTGCTGTTCAAGACGGTGTCGATCGCATCAGAGGGACTGTTCCGCCGGCGGTAAAGTCGCGCAGTGAAGGCTCACGCCTCTTCGTCTTGCGCAGCCTTTCCGGACGTCTCGGTAAAATCGGGTGCCTGTACGCCTTCCAGCCAATCCAGATCCGCCTGAAGCGCGCGGCGGCTCTCCTCCTCCATCCTCCGGCAGGTTTCAAGCAGTCGCTCCCCGAAGGCCGTCAGCCCGGCCCCGCCGCCACTCTTCCCGCCGTGGCGGGTCACGATCGACGGCTCCAGAAACATGCGGTTGATTTCGTCGGCGAGCAGCCAGGCCCGCCGATAGGACATGCCCATGGCCGCCCCCGCCGCCCGGATCGAACCGTGTTCGACGATCAGCGCCAGCAGTTGCGCCTTGCCGGGCCCGAGCCGCGCACCATTGGCAAGATCGATCCTGAGCGAAAGGCGAGGGGAGCCGCCCATGGCCTTACCCGATCACCTTGCCGGGGTTCATGATCCCCGCCGGGTCGAAAGCCTGTTTGATCCGTCGCATCAGCTCGGTCTCGATGGCCGGCCGGCTGGCGGCCAGTTCGTCCCGCTTCAGCTGCCCGACACCATGTTCCGCCGAGATCGAGCCGTTGTGGCGGTGCACGACGGCATGCACCACGCCATTCACCTCGCGCCAGCGGGCGATGAAAGCGGCTTTGTCGGCGCCAACGGGCTGGCTGATGTTGTAATGGATATTGCCGTCGCCCAGATGTCCGAAGGCGCAGATGCGGGCATCCGGGATCAGCGCATGCACGGCGGCATCGGCCTCCGCAAGAAACGCGGGGATGCGCGAGATCGGCACGGAGACGTCGTGCTTGATCGACCCACCCTCCGGCTTCTGCGCGTCCGACATGCTTTCGCGCAGGTGCCAGAACGCATCCTGCTGTGCAAGCGAACTGGCAATCGCCGCGTCCGAGACGAGACCGTGTTCGAATGCTTCGGTCAGCAGCGCCTGTATCATCAGATCGGCAGCCTCGGCCGTATCGGAGGTGGAAATGTCGATAAGCGCATACCAGGCATGGACGGAGGCCAGCGGATCGCGCACGCCCGGAATATGTTTCGTCGTGAACTCGATGCCGATCCGCGGCATCAGCTCGAAGCCGGTCAGCGCCGAGCCGCAACGCTGCGACGCCAATTCGAAGAGCGCGAGAGCAGCGTCGGGCGAGGAAAGGCCGGCATAGGCTACCTGCCGCCCGCGCGGCCGCGGATACATCTTCAGGACCGCCCCGGTGATCACGCCGAGCGTTCCCTCCGCCCCGATGAACAGGTCCCGCAGGTCATAGCCGCTATTATCCTTCTTGAGGCGCCTGAGGCCGTCCCAGATCTCGCCCGTCGGCAGAACCACTTCGAGGCCGAGGCAGAGCTGGCGCATGTTGCCATAGGCGAGCACGGCCGTCCCGCCGGCATTCGTCGCCAGATTGCCGCCGATCCGGCAGGAACCCTCGGAGCCGAGCGACAGCGGAAACAGCCGGCCATGCGCCTCCGCCGCCTTTTGTACATCCGCAAGGATCGCGCCACCGTCGGCGATGATCACGTCGGCAACCGGGTCTACCTCCCGGATCTTGTTCATCCGTTCGAGCGAGAGCAGCACATCCTGCCCGCCCTCGCGCGGAACTTGGCCGCCGACGAGGCCGGTGCCGCCGCTCACCGGAACGATCGCCGTACCGGTCTCGGATGCCAGTTTCAGGATCGCTGAGACTTCTGCTGTCGATGCCGGTTTCAGCACCAGCGGCGAAGACCCGTGGTAGAGCCCACGGTTTTCCGTGAGATAGGGCTTGATGTCGGCCTCAAGCACCAGGGCATGGGCCTCGCCAACGATATCGATGAAGGCTCGAAGCAGGCCTTCCTGGCTCCCGCCGAAAGAGGTGGTCGAAACGTTCATGCCTCTTCTCCTTCCGCGCCGCGTGGCGCCGCCGCCCGCACCAGCCGGTCATTGATCGCCTCGCCAAGACCCTGCTCGGGGATCGGCATGACCGCAATGCCGGATGCTCCTGTCGCGTCGGCCTGTTTCAGATAGGCGAAAAGATTGCTCGCCGCTTCCGCAAGGTCACCCGATTGGCTGAGGTTCAGCACCGCCCTGGCTTTCTCTGCTCCTGCGACCGGCTCATGCCCGAAAGCAACCAGCGCTTCGTCGGCATGAACTTCGCTCGCGTTGAGCCGCACGGGCGCCCGCGGCGCATAATGGGACGCCATCATCCCCGGCGCCTCGATCGCAGCTGTCCCTGACGCCTTGAGCCGCTCGACCGAAAGTCCGGTTGCAGCCTCGATCGCTTCGACGGGAACGCCCCCCGGCCTCAGCAGCCGGATGCGGCCGTCCTCCACCTTCAGGATCGTCGATTCCACCCCGACGGGGCATGGGCCGCCATCGACGATGACGTCGATCTTCGCGCCGAGATCGGCGTCGACATGGGCCGCCGTCGTCGGGCTCACCAGTCCGGACGAGTTGGCGCTCGGCGCGGCCAGCGGCCTGCCAAAAGCGCCGATCAGCTTTGCCGGGAAACCGAGCGGCACCCGAATGCCGACGCTGTCCAGCCCGGCGGTCGCCAGCGCATGAATGTTGGAGGTTTCCGAGAGCGGCAGCACCAGCGTCAGCGGCCCGGGCCAGAACACTTCCGCCAGCTTCCGCGAGATCGGGTCGAACACGGCATGACGCTCTGCCATCGCCAGATCCGCCATATGGCAGATCAGCGGATTGAAGCGCGGTCGCCCTTTGGTCTCATAGATCGAGGTGATGGCCGCAGGGTCGGTTGCGTCAGCGGCAAGGCCATAAACGGTCTCGGTCGGAATGGCGACGGGGCGACGGGCGTCGAGCACCGCGATTGCAGCGTCAATCGCTACGTTCGCTCCGCCTTCATCGTCGATGGAAATCACGCGTGCCATGCGCCCGCCTTGCTAGTTGGAAAGTCCGTCCATAGCCCGGACGGGGGGACGGGATCAAACCTCAATTTTCGAAACCAGACTTGGCAGAGGTCGCACCCTATATTTTCAGGGGGGAACGTGATCGTTCAAATTTTACCTACCGGTGTAACCGAAAGAAAGAAGTCTTCTGCTTATTCTGTTTTCAACGAACACAGACTGCCTCAAGACCGGGACGTATCAGATGCAGCAGATGAAGAACCCAGCGGCCAGCATCGCGCTTCGTGTGGCGACCGCAATGCACCAGATGGGCATCGACGGCCTGCCACGCAATTACGAACTGGTCTACGAGGCTTATTCGGGCAGCAATCCGGAACTCGTTCGCGACTTCATCGCCCTCGGCAAGGTCAAGACCCAGGAAGCGCTGGACGAACTCGGCCGCAAATATCTGCCGCATCAGCACGAAGATGGGCTGCTGAGCCGCCAGAACGGTCAGGTCCGCGCCGAGATGAGCAATTTCATCTCGCTGCTCAACGAAGAGAAGATCTCGCTCACTGACTACGGCCGTGTCATCGGCCACGCCTCGCGCACCATTCTCACCGAAGCCGATCTCGAAGGCACGCCGCTTGGCCAGTCCATCAAGATGCTGAAGGCCGCGACCGAAAAGCGTGCCCACCAGAACAGCAATGTCGTGCGCGCCGTCGTCGACAAGACCGCATCGCTCGCAGACATGCAGCGTGAGGCAGAGGAAGCGGAAGCTGCAAAATTTGTCGATCCGCTGACGCGCCTCGCCAGCCGCCGCGCCTTCAACAAGGCCGTGGCCAAGATCTATGCCAATCCGGAAATGCCGGCTCTCTGCGGTGTCGCCATTGGCGAAATCGACGATTACGCCCGCATCCAGGAACAGATGGGCCCGACTGTCGCCGAGCGCCTGTTGATGCAGGTTGGCAAGGTGCTTGAAGCCGTCTCCGGTGGCGGCGATCTCGCCTGCCGCTTTGACGGCGGCCGGTTCGGCCTCCTGCTCTACACCTCGGATCAGGACGAAATCAGCCGCGTCGTCGACCTCGTGCGTGGCAAGCTGAAGGCCAGCGCCTTTGTCGGCTCGAATGGCGGCCGCAGCATGGGGCAGCTGTCGATGTCCTTCGGCATCTGCTTCTCCGAGCAGGCACCCAACGCCTTCGACTTCACCAACTTCGCGGAAAAGGCCCTTGCCACCTCCAAGGCAGCCGGCGGCGACACCGTCACCGTCTACGGTGCCTCCGATTACGTTTCCAAGGACTGGCTGCTCTACAAGAAAAAGCCGGTTGGCGGCTTCGGGGCCTGATCAGGCAGGGCTCGGTCAGAGCTTTGCGATGATCTTTCGAAGCTCCGCATCCCGCGCACCGAGCATCAGCACGTTGCGCAGCGCTTCCTTCGGATCATGCGTGCGAAAGAGCAGCCCGTTGTCGCGGATCGAGCGGTCGATGGTCATGGCCTTCGCTTCTGCTTCGGGCTTCAGAGCCACGGCAAAATACATCCGCGAATAGTTCTGCCGGATCCGCTCGAAGAACGCTTCCTTCTCACCGATTTCGGCAAAGAAATTGGCGATGTAGAAGGCCCAGCGCACATCGGCATATTGAGCAAAATTCGTCCGCGCCGCCGTCACGTGACAGTAGCCCAGATGCGGGCTGTCGGTCAGTGTGCGGTGGAAGATGATCTTGGGAAACTGAATTGACCGGTGAAAGGAGTTGATGCGCGTATGCGTCGTATCGGCTGCCGCTTCCAGCCGCTTGCCTGTCCGCTCCGCCACTTCCTCATAGGTGAGGTAACGCCGCTGCTCCGGCACCCAGTCGTCACGGTGCCGCGAGATGCGCCCGGTCCGCAGAAACTCGGTATGGGCCGCCTTGACGGGGGATACCGTCTTGTCGGTCTTTGATGCCGCGAAATATCTCAGTTTCTGCATTTTGACGCTCTGACGGTGCCCGGCTTCAAGTCTTGAGCTTACCGCAGCATGGTTAATCATCATTTGATGGTATTCTGCGGTACAGAGGTTTCGCGAGGCTTGCCGCACCGCAAATCTCGAAATCTTCCTCCACTCGCTCATTTGCGCCATCGCCCTTGGCGGCACATCTTATCCGTTGCTCCAGTTTGCCGGAATATAACGACAATTTCCGATTTTACCCGGCGGGGAGCGATCGCTGGATATGTCGCAAACGATTTCTGCCGTGTCGTTCCGCAGTGCAGCGCCATCTCAGGCCTTGTGATTAGATGAAGCCAAGCTCGAGGTGCCGCCCAGCTAGGGAGGGCGGGAAATCGGGAAGCCGGTCAAAATCCGGCGCTGCCCCCGCAACGGTGGTGGAGAATGCGCTTCGGCACAAAGCCACTGGGGGAGACCCTGGGAAGGCGCCGGCGCGGTCCAAAATGGACCACTCCAGAGCCCGGAAACCAGCCTCGGGAAACTGATATCAAGGTCGCGGCGGGCGGCCGGGGATAGCCGTGTCCTGCCCATCCCAAGGGGCGGTACCCTGCTGCGCTCCTCATCCGCCGATCAAGCAAAACGAGGACGACATGGACCTGCAGACCACGGCATTGCGCCAGCTGAAGAACCGCCGCGAAGGCTTCAGCCTTGAACAGCCATTCTACATCGATCAGGACTACTTCAAGCTCGACATGGAGACGATCTGGTATCGCGACTGGCTCTTCATGGGCCATGATTGCGAGATCCCGCGCGCCGGCAACTATTTCACCGTCCAGGTCGGCGATTATCCGGTCGTGATCGTGCGCGGCAAGGATCAGGTCATCCGCGCCTTCCACAACACCTGCCGCCATCGCGGCCACCGCGTCTGCACCCAGGACAAGGGCGCATCTGCCAAGCTCGTCTGTCCCTATCACCAGTGGACATACGATCTTGACGGCTCGCTGGTCTTCGCCCGGCAGATGGGCGAGAATTTCGATAAGGCCGATTTCGGCCTGAAGACCGTTCATTGCCAGAGCGTCGCCGGCTACATCTTCATCTGCCTCGCCAACGAAGCCCCGGATTTCGCCCCGGTCCGCGCCTCCATCGAGCCCTACATGGCGCCGCACCGCCTGTCGGAAACCAAGGTCGCCCACAAGACGACGATCATCGAAAAGGGCAACTGGAAGCTCGTCTGGGAAAACAACCGCGAATGCTACCACTGCGCCGGCAACCACCCGGAGCTCTGCCGCACCTATCCGGAAGCCCCCACGGCAACCGGCGTCCAGGGTGCCAAGGATGATCCGTTCATCGCCGAACACTGGGCGCGCTGCGAGGCCGCCGGCCTGCCGTCCGAGTTCAAGATGGACCCGTCAGGCCAGTTCCGCGTCGCCCGCATGCCGCTGATCCAGGATGCCGAAAGCTACACCATGTCCGGCAGGCGCGCGGTGAAGAAGCCGCTCTCCGGCGACGTGCAGATCAGCCATATCGGCACTATGCTGCTCTTCCATTATCCAACCACCTGGAACCACATCCTCGGCGACCATGCGATCTCCTTCCGGGTGCTTCCGATCTCGGCCGAAGAAACGGCCGTCACCACCACCTGGCTGGTTCACAAGGATGCCGTCGAAGGCGTCGACTACGACCTCGACGAACTCACCCATGTCTGGACGATGACCAATGACCAGGACCGCTCGATCGTCGAGGAAAATGCCTTCGGCATCCGCTCGCCGGCCTACGAGCCCGGTCCCTATTCGGTCGATCACGAAGGCGGCGTCATGCAGTTCGTCGAATGGTATTCGAACTTCATGATCGAGCGGTTGCAGGGCGACAAGGCCCGTCTGTCGGCGGTGGCATAAAGATGAACATCGCGGTCAACCCATACCGTCACGTCGATGAGATGCATCCCTGGTCCGACCGGGAGCATCTGCTCGAATGCGTTGCCGTCACGCCGGAAGCGCCGGACGTGATGACCTTCACCTTCAAGCCGAACAAGCCGGGTCTCTGGTTCCGTTACCAGCCCGGCCAGTTCGTCACGCTCGAAATTCCGGCCGCGCCCGAACCGGTGATGCGCACCTACACGCTCTCCTCCAGCCCCTCGCGCCCCTATACGGTCGCAGTCACCGTGAAGGCGCAGGCCGAAAGCATCGGCACCCGCTGGATGTTCGACAACCTGAAGCCCGGCATGGCGCTGAAGGCCTTTGGGCCGCTCGGCGATTTCTCCTATGCCCGCCATCCGGGCAAGAAATACCTCTTCGTCTCGGCGGGATCCGGCATCACGCCGATGATGTCGATGACCCGCGACCTGAGCGACCGGGCACCTGACAGCGACATTACCTTTTTGAACTGCGCCCGTTCGCCCGACGACATCATCTTCCGTTGGGAGCTGGAGGCCAAAGCCCGTGACATGCCGAACTTCCAGCTCGGCTTCATCATCGAGCAGTTGGGCCGCGGCCAACTCTGGTCGGGCCTCAAGGGCCGCATCGACAAGGCGAAAATCGCGCTTCTGGCGCCCGACTTCCTCGAGCGCACCGTCTTCTGCTGCGGCCCGGCGCCCTTCATGGCGACCGTGCGTGAGGCGCTCGAAGGCGCCGGCTTCGACATGAAGAACTATCATGAAGAGGCCTTCCAGCCGATCAAGGCGGAGCCCCTGGTGGTGGTCGCCGATCATGCGGATGGCGAACAGCCGACCAAGGTTAAGTTCGCCATGTCCGGCAAGGACGGCCTCTGCGCCCCCGGTCACACTGTTCTCCAGGCCGCCCGCGCGGCCGGTGTGCGCATTGGCGCTGCCTGCGAATCCGGCCTCTGCGGCACCTGCAAGGTAATGAAATTGTCCGGCGAGGTCGAGATGGACCACAATGGCGGCATTCTCGACGACGAGATCGATGAAGGCTACATCCTCGCCTGCTGTTCGCGGCCGAAGGGCGACATCGAGATCGAGGCTTGAGCGATCCTTAAGCGGGCGTCCTCTCTTCGCCCGCTCACGCCACCGTTTGCCCCGTGTTTCAGGGGCTTGTTCCATGGCCCCTGACGCATTAGCCTTCCATCATTGACGCTTCCCGCGCCCGGCGATCAGCCGGGGCCGGCATCGAACCAGACCATGAGGGTCCGGCGGTGCGGCGGAGGCTCGACAAGGGGAGGGGAATTGCATGAGCAAGATCTGGACCTTCATGGCCGCTGTTTGCGTGACGCTGACCGGCCTTGTCGCCGAAAGCGCACCGGCGAGGGCAGGCGTCGATGTCGTCGTCTACGAACGCTATGAGCGCTACCAGCGCATCACCGTCACGACGCATCACGGCTATCGGCCCTATCGACCGGGCTACGTCTATCACCGAGGCCACTGGTTCTCCGCAGCGTCGATGCGTGCCGGCGTCATCGTCGATCGGCCCATCCTGCCGCATCGGATCATCCGCCCCGTCGGTTTCCATCCGCGCCACTACAGCTGGTGCGCCGACCGCTATCGGTCCTACAACTGGCGCAGCAACACCTTCCAGCCGTATCACGGCCCGCGTCAGCAGTGCTACTCACCCTATTTCTGAGGGCTGAACCAAGATCTCGAAATTTCGCCGGTCACGATCAAGTGTCCGGTGGAACATTGCCCTGTCTTGCCCGTTGACGGGCACTTGCGTCCCGAAGCCGCCCACGGCCCGGTACACGCGGTGCGCGAAGCCAGAATTTTCCATTAATCCTGGGTTCAGGCTGGCGCCGTTAACCTATGTTCAAGATCGGCGCTGGTCGTCACACGGCCAGGCTTGTCTCAAACGCAGACAGGGAGAAAACACCATGAAGACTGTCTTCAAAAACGCCGCCGCTGCAGTCCTGGCCTCGGTGATTGCGCTAACCGGCGTTATCCCGGCCCAGGCTCAGGTGATCCGTCCGGATGCGCCTGTCGCTGCAAGCTCGGATGTCACCTCGGTTCAGTTCCGTCGTGACCGTGACCGTTACGAGGCCCGCCGCTACTGGCGCGGTCATCGCGGCTATCGTGAACGCCGCGCCGGCTACCGTTATCACAATGGCTACTGGTATCCGCTCGCAGCCTTTGCGGCCGGTGCCATCATCGGTGGCGCCATCGCCAATCAGCCGCGCGCCGTCCCGCGCGTCTCGGGCAACCTGAGTGCGAACCACTACCAGTGGTGCCAGAACCGCTATCGTTCCTACGACAGCTATTCGAATACCTTCCAGCCGTATAACGGCCCGCGCCAGCAGTGCGTCTCGCCTTACTACTGATCCCTTGTCAGGGAATGTGATCGCCATCTCAAGCCGCTCGCAGCGCGTCGCTGCGGGCGGTTTTTTCGTGTTCTTTCCGAGACTTTCCTAACGCCGCAATGGCCGCATTAACCATTTGTTAACCAAATCAGCGCTACCTGTTACGTCAACGATTTGTTTACGTAGATGACCAAAGTGCTAACCGAACCACGCTCCATCCGCATCAAGGGCAGATCCTTCCTGGCCGTCGTTCTGACGCCGGATCTGCCGTTCGACGATTGGCTCGTCCGGCTCGATGATCTCGCGGCACGCTCCGCTGGCTTCTTCCTCGGCCGTCCCGTCGTGCTCGACGTGTCGGACCTGGAAATCGACCGGCCACAGATGAAGGCGCTGATCGCCGAACTTGGCAGCCGCAATGTCTCGATCATGGGCATTGAAGGCGGACGTCCCTCGCTGGTCGAGCCGGGCATGCCGCCGATGCTGAAGGGTGGCAAACCGGCGGCCGATTACGAGGTGCCGCGCTCCGAGACGCCGGAATCGGTGAGCGGAAAAAGGACGGAAGCAACGGCGAACCCGCCGGTGGAGAAGACCCCGCCGCAGGTGGTAGTGCAGCAAGCCCAGGTCTCGGCGCCGTCGTTGATCGTGCGGGAAACGGTGCGGTCGGGCCAGTCGGTGATCTACACCCAGGGCGACGTGACGGTCATCGGTTCGGTGCAATCCGGAGCCGAAGTGATCGCGGGCGGCTCTGTTCATATTTACGGCGCGTTGCGCGGCAGGGCGCTCGCCGGTTGCGTTGGCAATGCCGACGCAAGGATCTTCTGTCGTAAGTTCGAATCCGAACTGGTGGCAATCGACGGCGTCTACGCGATGACCGACGATATGGATCCGGAACTGAAAGGGCATCCAGTTCAGCTTTGGCTGGAGGGGGATGCGATCATGACAGAAAGAATGACGTGAACGTGAGCGGGGATAGACAGGAGAACCACATGGGCAAGGTTATAGTCGTGACATCCGGCAAGGGCGGGGTCGGCAAGACCACGTCGACGGCCGCTCTGGGTGCAGCGCTCGCGCAGCGCAATGAAAAGGTCGTCGTTGTCGATTTCGACGTCGGCCTTCGCAATCTCGATCTGGTGATGGGCGCCGAGCGCCGCGTCGTTTACGATCTGGTCAACGTGATCCAGGGCGATGCCAAGCTGCCGCAGGCGCTGATCCGCGACAAGCGGCTCGATACGCTCTTCCTGCTGCCCGCCTCGCAGACCCGCGACAAGGACAACCTGACCGCCGAAGGCGTCGAGCAGGTGATCAACGAGCTGAAGAAGTATTTCGACTGGATCATCTGCGACAGCCCGGCCGGCATCGAACGCGGTGCAACACTCGCCATGCGTCATGCCGACATGGCCGTCGTCGTCACCAACCCGGAAGTCTCTTCGGTCCGCGATTCGGACCGGATCATCGGACTGCTCGATTCCAAGACGCTCAAGGCCGAGCGCGGCGAGCGCATGGAAAAGCATCTGCTGCTGACCCGCTACGACGCCGCCCGCGCCCAGCGTGGTGACATGCTGAAGGTCGACGACGTGCTGGAGATCCTTTCCATCCCGCTGCTCGGCATCATCCCGGAAAGCATGGACGTGCTGCGCGCCTCCAACATTGGCGCTCCGGTGACGCTGGCTGATGCCCGCAGCGCGCCGGCTCTCGCCTATTTCGACGCCGCCCGTCGTCTCGCCGGCGAGACCGTTCCGATCACCATTCCTGGCGAGAAGCGTGGCCTCCTCGACAAGATCTTCGCGCGGAGGGCCGCATGAGCATTTTCTCCCTGTTCCGCAAGCAGCGTTCCGCCCCGATGGCGCGCGAGCGACTGCAGGTCCTGCTCGCCCATGAACGGGCGTCGCTGGAAAGCGATCTGGTGGCCGTCCTGCGTGAGGAAATCCTCGCCGTGATCGCCAAGCATGTCGAGTTCGACCGCGACAAGGTCGAGATCAAGATGGACCGCGACGGCGACGTCTCGATCCTTGAGATCGACGTTGAGATCCCGCTCAACGCCCAGCGCCTCGCCGCCTGAGCAGAGATCGAAACGCCCAGCCATAAAAAAGGCCGCCACCGGAAACCGGTTGGCGGCCTTTTCGTTTGCTGTGCTTGTCGTTCAAGCATGGGGTAGGGCGGTCAGACCACCCCGCCACCATTCCGACGTCAGCCAATCCGGGCGTTGTCGTCCTTCTTGATCGCAACGATCGTCGAACGCGGCAGCTTGCCTTCACCATCCGGAAACGGCGCGTCGGGATGCTGGATACCGACGAAATGGGTCCGCTTGTCGGCCGACCAGGTCTGGCCGGTGACTTCGGCACCCTTCGGTGCCGTGAGGAAGCGTTCGATGCGGCCCGTGACCGGGTCGCCCGCCAGCATCTGGTTGTTGCCCTGGCCGGCAAAATCGCCTTCGTTCGAATCTTCGCCGTCCGTCTGGATCCACAGAAGACCGGTCGAATCAAACATCATGCCGTCAGGCGAGTTGAACATGTTGCCTTCGTTGATGTTCGACGAGCCGGCATAGGGGGTGTCCTTGTGCACGACCGGGTTGCCGGCCATCAGGAACAGGTCCCACTTGAACTTGCCATCGGCATGATCGTCGTTCTCAGGATACCAGCGGACGATCTGACCGTATTCATTGGCCTCGCGCGGGTTGACGGCGTTGAGCTCCAGCACGTCGCCGCCGGCATTGGTCTTCATCTTGCCGTCTTTGAGAACAGCGCGATTGCTGTTGTTGGTCAGGCAGCAATAGGCCTCGATGGCAACCGGATTGGTGGCGACCCATTCCGGGCGGTCCATGGTCGTGGCGCCGACCTTGGAAGCCGCCTGGCGGGTGAAGACGCAGATCTCGTCCATCTTCATGCCAGTTGTCTCTTCCGTCAGTGCCAGCCATTCGCCGGTGCCTTCGTCGGAGAACTTGGCGACATAAAGCGTGCCTTCATCCAGCAGCTTGGAGGTGTCGCCACCCGGCACATAGATGCCGTTGGAGACATATTTGTAGAGGAACTCGCCACGCTCGTCGTCACCCATATAGACAACCACGCGACCGTCACGGGCCACGACCACCGCAGCGTTTTCATGCTTGATGCGACCGAGTGCCGTGCGCTTGATCGGCGTGGAGGAGGCGTCCGACGGATCAATCTCGACGACGTAACCGGCGCGCCGCGGCTCGTTCGGATTCTTCGCGACGTCGAAGCGCTCGTCGAACTTCTCGTAGCCATAGCGGGTTTCGGCCACGATGCCGTAGCGCTTGTAGTCGTCGGGCATCTTGAACTCGGCATTGGTGGTGCCGAAGTAGCCGTTGAAGTTTTCTTCGCAGGTGAGGTAGGTGCCCCACGGCGTCTTGCCGGCGCCGCAATTATTGAAGGTCCCGAGACAGTCGACACCATTGGGATCGGCAGCCGTCTTGACGAGGTCAGAGCCGGCAGCCGGGCCGGACAGCTTCATTGGCGTGTTGTGGTGGATGCGGCGGTTGTACTTGCTGTCGACGACGATCTGCCAGCCGCTCTCACCCTCGGCCACTTCCATGACGGTCACACCCTGCATGTGCTGCAGGACCTTCACGTCATCAAGGCTCTTCGGCATGCCCTTTTCATTGTGGGGCAGGTTGGTCTCGTTGTTCACATATTCATGGTTGACGGCAATCACCTGGGCGCTGCCGATCACGAACAGCTCCATGCCGTCGGTGTTTTCGCCGAACACCTTGTCGGAATTCTCCAGCGACACACCATTCACCGGGTCGATGTCGGAGGCGGTGGAAAACAGCGGCTGGCCCCACTTGGCAAGCGGCTCCCAGCGATAGCCTTCCGGCACATGCACGGTGTTGTCGGTGGAAACAGGCACCGGCTTGAACGGGAAGCGCGAGCCGGCCTCCTGCGCCTGGGCAGAGGTCGAGCTCATCAGATTGCCGAGCGTGCCCATGGCAGCCGCAGCCGACCCAAGAGCCAGAACGCCACCGAGGAAACCACGGCGGGACACGGCGCGTTCGACGACGCGATCGAAATCGGTCACGGCCGGCGGTGGATTGTGCAGCTCGTCCCATTCGTCCCAGGAGAGATGATTGGTGTTGGTCTCGGTCATGGCAGAGCCTCCTTTGGGTTGAAGTCCACCCCCGACTAGCCAGCCTGGGTAACAGTCATGTGACGATTCTCGGTTCGAAACCACCCTGTGCGACGTATGCGTGGACGGGCGGTCGGCCCGTTCTGAGAGAATTGTCTCGACACATGCTTGGACTGCTTTGCCTTTGCCCTTTACTCCAGAGCCATCAAGAACAGTGCGGCGGTGCTCACTCACGCAAGTGTGTCTATGCCCTCATCCACCTTCGCCCGGAGGCGCAGGCCAGGAGTGGATGGGGCACACTGACGTCTCCAAACGAATTGACGTTTACGTAAAAATCAATTAGCCATTTGAGAGAATGAGCCGCGCCTCCTGGGTGGAGATTAGGCGTGGCCACGAGCATACGCCAGTTGGAGGAGCACGTCATGTACAAGGCGCCCGTAGAAGAGATCGCGTTCACCCTCAAGCACGTCGCAGGCCTCTCGAAGGCCATCGATGACGGCAGGCTGGGTGACCTCAGCGACGACCTCGTCGACGCAATCCTGACGGAAGCCGGCCGCTTTGCCTCCGACGAGGTCGCACCGCTCGCCGAGATCGGCGACACGCAGGGCGCCCGCATGGTCGACGGCAAGGTTATCGTTCCCGATGGCTGGGACACGCTTTACCGTGCCTGGGCCGAGGGGGGCTGGAATTCGCTGACGGCATCCGAAGATTTCGGCGGGCAGGGGCTTCCCCATATGCTGAATGTCGCCGCACTCGAAATGTGGAATTCCGGCTCCATGGGCTTCGCCCTCGGCCCGACGCTCACCATGGGTGCGGTCGACGCCGTCACCGCCCACGGCTCCGACGAGTTGAAGGCGAAGTACCTGCCGAAGATGGTCTCGGGCAAATGGACCGGCACCATGAACCTGACGGAGCCCCATGCCGGTTCCGACCTCGGCGTCATGAAGTCGCGTGCCGAGCGCCGCGACGATGGCACCTACCGCATTTTCGGCCAGAAGATCTACATCACCTGGGGCGAACACGAGGTGACCGAGAACATCATCCATCTCGTCCTCGCGCGTCTGCCCGATGCCCCCGCCGGCACGCGCGGCATCTCGCTCTTCCTCGTGCCGAAATACATCGTCAACGACGATGGATCGATCGGCGCCCGCAACGACCTCCATTGCCATTCACTGGAGCACAAGCTCGGCATCCACGGCTCGCCGACCTGCACCATGATCTATGGCGACGGCAAGTATGGTGATGAGGCCGGTGCCATCGGCTGGTTGATCGGCGAGGAGAACAAGGGCCTCGCCTGCATGTTCACCATGATGAACAATGCCCGCCTCGCGGTCGGCATGCAGGGCGTCGCCATCTGCGAAGCCGCCACCCAGAAGGCCGTGCAATACGCCAAGGACCGCACGCAGGGCAAAGCCCCCGGCTGGACCGGGCAGGGCATGTCGCCGATCATCGAGCATCCCGATGTCGCCCGCATGCTGGTGACGATGAAGGCGCTGACGCAAGGCTCTCGCGCCATCTGCTATGTCTGCGCCCACGCCACCGACATGAGCCATCACGCAGACGGTGACGAAGCCCGCCATTGGGCCGAGCGCGCAGCCTTGCTCACCCCGATCGCCAAGTCCTTCGCCACCGACGCCGGCGTCGACGTCGCCTCGCTCGGCATCCAGACCCATGGCGGCATGGGCTTCATCGAGGAAACCGGTGCTGCCCGCTACTGGCGCGACAGCCGCATCGCCCCGATCTACGAGGGCACCAACGGCATCCAGGCCGCCGACCTCGTCACCCGCAAGCTGCCGCTGTCGAACGGCAATCATGTGCGCGGCTACATCACCGAGCTGAAGCAGGTCGTGAACGCGGTGCGCAGCTCCAATCTCGACGGTTTCGGCGAAACCGCCGCCCGCCTCGATGCGAGCCTTTCGGATCTCGAAGACACCACCGAATGGCTGCTCTCGCAACTGGCCGCCGGCAACGCGTCGGCAGCATTAGCCGGTGCAACGCCCTACCAGCGCCTCTTCGGTCTCGCTCTGACCGGCGTCTACCTCGCCAAGGGTGCGCTCGCCGACGAGGACCATGGCCGCGACAACCGCCTCGCGCTCTGCCGCTTCGCCGCCGAGAACCTGATCGCCGAGACGGCGGCGCTGAAGGATTGTGTGGTCAATGGTGCGGCGAGCCTGGAAGCGGCGCGCGCGCTGTTTGCTTAAGCTCCCACCTCCCCCTTGAGGGGGGAGGTCGCCGTAAAGCGGCGGGKGGGGGTGACCCTGCCAAAGCCAACATATGTTGTTATTCACCCCACCCCGGAGCTGCGCTCCGACCCTCCCCCTCAAGGGGAGGGTGGGGACCACCCGAGGAAGCCGAGATGACCGACCACATCCAGATCACCCGCCCGGACGCCCATCCCGGCGTCCTCGTCCTGCGCTTCAACCGCCCGGACAAGAAGAACGCCATCACCCAAGCCATGTATCAGAAGCTGACAGCCGGTCTGCTGGAGGGCGAGGCTGACGAGACCATCCGCGCCATGGTCTTCCTCGGCACCGAAGGTTGCTTCTCCGCCGGCAATGACATGGCCGATTTCCTCGGCTTCGCCATGGCCGGCGCCGTCGGCGAACCCGCCGCCTTCGGTCTCTTGAAGACCCTGACCGAAGTCACAAAGCCCCTGGTCTCGGGCGTCGATGGCCTCGCGATCGGCATTGGCACGACGCTGCACATGCATTGCGACCTGACGGTTGCCTCCGACCGCAGCCTGTTCAAGACGCCCTTCGTCGATCTGGCGCTCGTCCCGGAAGCCGCCTCCAGCTTGATTGCCCCACGCATCATCGGCCACCAGCGCGCCTTTGCCATGCTCGCCGCCAGCGAGGGTTTTTCCGCCGAACAGGCCCGCGAGGCCGGTCTCATCTGGAAGGTGGTGACCCCGGATCAGGTCGAAGCCGAAACTCTGAAACTCGCCGCGTCGCTCGCGTCCAAGCCCCCGGCGGCGATGAAGATCGCCCGTGCGCTCGTCAAGGGCAGCGCCGATGAGGTGCGCACCCGCATGCAGGAAGAACTCGTCCACTTCGTCGCCCAGCTGAAGAGCGCCGAAGCGCGGGCCGCTTTCGAGGCTTTTATGAAGGGGCGTTGAAGGACGCGGCTCAATCTCGAAAGCGCGTCTTTGGCTCAGTCGACACTCGCCCGGTGATCGTCGAGAACTACGGCGATAACCTCAACCGGTGAAAACTCCTCCGGATGCGTAGGCGCACCGGAGGCGAGAACTAGGGCCGCCTTCCACAGGGCCCAGGCGCGGGCGCGGGCCCAGGTGCCGGGGTCGGCCGCAACGGCCTTGCGAAACACCGCACGGCTCTCTCCCTCGAAGAACAGCCACGTGATGACGAGGTCGCAGGCCGGATCGCCGACGCCGCAGGAGCCGAAATCGATGACGCCGGAAAGCTTGCCACCCGTCACCAGCAGATTGCCGACAGCGATGTCGCCGTGCAGCCAGCAGGGCGGCCCGGCAAACGGGGCGGCCTCAGCCGCATCAAGCACGGCAAGCGCCGTTGCCGTGTCGATCCTGTCGCCCAGCTGATCGAACGCCTGCCGCGCTTCGGCTCCGTAAAAGCCGACCACATCGTCGCCCCGGAAGAAGTTGTGGGCGCCCGCAATTGGGCCGCCTTCGACATCGATCCGATGCAACACCTTGAGAAAGCTGGCCATGTCGAGGGCAAGGGTGGTGAGGTCCAAGACATTGTCCCGCCGCACCGGCTCGCCCGTCATCCACTCGTAGATCGTCCAGTGCCAGGGATAGTCCGCCTCGGGCTCCCCGAGCGCCACCGGCATGGGCACGGCAACCGGCAGCAAGGGGGCCAGAACCGGCAGCCAGCGAAACTCCTTCATCGCCTGTCCGGCATAACCCTCGGCCGTCGGCAGGCGAACCTTCAGCCTGTCACCCAGCCGAAAGGTCCAGTTGTCCCAGCCGTCGCTGGCGACCTCTCGGACCGCGAGGTTCCGATACTGCGGAAACTGCCGGCCCACGAACGCCTGAACAAGATCGACATCCACTGGAAACTTGCCGGCCTTCAGTTTGTCTACGCGTCGCATACGAGGTCTCCTGGTGTGGGAGTAACCCCCCCGCCGTTTCCCGCGCCCCAAACTTCACGACCGACGAAGAGGTATCTTTCGCAACCGTTTGATCCGCATACATCTTTTAAAGCCATCGCTTAAATACCCGTTAATCACTGGGGGCTAATGCTCAAAGGATAGCGCTGGTTCAGTGCCTGACCGCCATGATGGGGTTGGCCCCAGAATGAGATGCCTCCGCCGGCCGGTTTTGCCCCGGTTCGTGCCCCCAAGTTTTGCAGGATGACGCTCGTGAAGAACAGCCCCAATCTGATGACCAAGATCCTCGTCGTCGCCTCCCTCGTGGTGGTGGCTGCTCTGTCTGGTTTCTCCGTCTACATCGATAGCCTTCAGCGCAATGCGACGAGTGCTGCCGTCAAGAGCGAAATCGAAAGCTCCGGTCTGCAGGCCTCGCAGAGCATCGCCAACTGGCTCGGCGCCCGTGTAATGCTGACCGAACTCGCCGGCAACGCGGCCGCCAAGGCCCCCGATGCCAACGCCATCAAGGCAGCGTTCGATAACCCGGTCCTCCTGCGCGAATTCATGTCCACTTATGTCGGAGACGAGCAGGGTGTCTTCACCACAGTTCCCGACCAGCCGCTGCCGGAAGGTTATGACCCACGCAAGCGCCCGTGGTACCAGGATGCCGTCAAGGCCGACAAGATGGTGCTAACCGATCCCTATGCCGATGCCTCTACCGGCAACCTGATCATCAGCGCCGCCATCCCCGTCAAGAAGGACGGCAAGCTCTACGGTGTCGCCGCCTCGGACTTCTCGCTGAAGTCCCTCGTCGATATGGTCAACTCTGTCGACATGGGTGGCAAGGGCTCGGCCTTTCTCGTCAAGCAGGACGGCACGATCCTCGTCCATCACGACGGCAATCTCGTCACCAAGACGCTGAAGGACGCCTTCCCGACAAACACGCCCTCCGTCGGATCCGGCATCACGGAGACGGCCTTTGCCGATACGCCGGTTCTGGTCAGCTTCCTGCCGATAAAAGGCCTTCCGCGTGATGACTGGTATCTCGGTGTCCAGATTGACCGCGACATGGCCTTTGCCGCCATTGGCAAGTTCCGCATGGCCGCCGCCGTCGCGACGCTGGTCGGCGTCATTGCCATGATCGGCATTCTCGCCATGCTGCTCTCGCGCCTCGTTGTTCGCCCGGTGGTCGATATGACCGGCGTCATGGGCAAGCTTGCCGGTGGCGACGTGTCGGCGGAAATCCCCGGCACAGCCCGCAAGGATGAGATCGGCGAGATGGCCGCCGCCGTTGCCGTCTTCCGCGACAACATCATCGAGCGTGGGCGCCTTGCCCGCGAGGCGGATGAAACCCGCACCATGACCGAACAGGAGCGCCGCGAACGCGAAGCCGCAAAGGCCCGCGAGGCCGAGCAGCTCTCCTTTGCCGTTCACTCGCTGGCCGACGGCCTCGGTCGCCTCGCCAATGGCGATCTTGTCATGCGCATCGAAACACCGTTTGCCGGCGACCTCGACCGTCTGCGGGTCGACTTCAACGCCTCCGTCGAAAAGCTGCATGATGCGCTCGCAACCGTTGGCCGCAATGCCCGCGCGATCGACAGCGGCGCCTCCGAAATTCGGTCCTCGGCCGACAATCTCGCCCGGCGCACGGAGCAGCAGGCAGCATCGGTCGAAGAAACGGCGGCAGCCCTCGAAGAAATCACCACCACCGTCAAGGACAGCGCCCGTCGTGCCGAAGAGGTTGGCCAGCTGGTAACTCGCGCCCGTGCTGGCGCGGAACGCTCCGGCGACATCGTCGAAAAGGCCGTCGATGCCATGCAGGGCATCGAGAAGTCATCGGGTGAAATCTCCAACATCATCGGCGTCATCGACGAGATCGCCTTCCAGACCAACCTCCTCGCGCTCAATGCCGGCGTTGAAGCCGCGCGTGCCGGCGAAGCCGGCAAGGGTTTTGCGGTCGTCGCTCAGGAAGTCCGTGAACTGGCCCAGCGTTCTGCCACGGCCGCCAAGGAGATCAAGGCGTTGATCAGCGCCTCCGGCGATCAGGTCAAGCATGGCGTGGATCTGGTCAACGAGACCGGCAAGGCGCTCGAAGTGATTGTGCGAGAGGTTCAGGAGATCAATGGCCACGTCAACGCCATCGTCACCGCCTCGCGCGAACAGTCAACCGGCCTTCAGGAGATTAATACCGCCGTCAATACCATGGACCAGGGCACGCAGCAGAACGCCGCCATGGTCGAGGAACAGACGGCTGCAAGCCACGGCCTCGCCCAGGAAGCGGCCGCGCTGACCGCGCTCCTTGCCCAGTTCCGCATTGACGAGCGCGCAGCGTCGGGGTCGACCCGTCGCGCAGCCTGATCCCATAGAACCGAACCTGGCAACGGCGCCTATGTGGCGCCGTTTTCGTCTCTTCCGGTAGATGATAAAATTCAGCCTCTGTTCAGGCTTTTCGTCTTAGGGTCGGCAACCAACGTCCGCATTGGACGTTTCCCACGGTCCTGTCCGGTTTTTCGAGGTTTTCATGTTGCGTGTGTTCTGTGTCGCAATCGGCCTGATAATGGCCGCCGTCTCCGCTCATGCCGGCGCTCTGCCGGCTTTCAACGGGCAATCTCCTAGGGCCAGCATCGTCTTCGTCGACAGCAACGACGACAATGACGTTCTCCAGAGCGGGTCCAAACGTCCCAATCAGTCTTATGTCCGGCCGCAGCGCTATGTCTGCGTCATCGATCAGTCCGGCAGCATTGGCGGCACGGGACAGGCACAGTGCCCGTCCAAGCCTGGCCGGGTCGGCGGCAAATGCCGCTGCGCCAACGTTACCGGCTCGGGCACGCTCTACACCTACTGAGCTGCCTCAGCCTGAGCCGCCTCAGCCCTTGGTGAGCGTCGCCACCGCTTCGACATGCGGTGACCAGAGGAACTGGTCGATCGGCGTGACGGTATTGATCCGGTAGCCGCCGGCAATGAGGATCGAAAGATCGCGCGCCAGCGTCAGCGGATTGCAGCTGATGGCAACGATCTTCTTGACCTGCGACTTCGCAAGTTCCGCACACTGCACCTCCGCCCCAGCCCGGGGCGGGTCGAAGACCACGGCGTCGAAAGCCTTGAACTCCGACGTCATCAGCGGTCGGCGAAACAGGTCACGGCGCTCGACGGAGACAGGCTTCAGCCCTTGCGTATTGCGCGCGGCGAAATCGAGCGACTTGACCGCCTTCTCGTCGGATTCGACCGCGAGCACGGAGGACGTCCGCGCCAGCCGCAGCGCAAAAGTCCCGACGCCGGAAAAAAGGTCCGCAACCTTCTTCGCCTTGCCGATATGGGCAATCGCAAGCGCCGCCATGTGCTCCTCCGCCTCATGCGTCGCCTGCGTGAAGCCTCCGGGCGGCAGCACGACACGCGCGCCGCCGAAATCGAGCAGCGGCTTGTGCGGCTCGATGACGATCTCGCCATTGGCCGAAACGCGCGCAATGCCCTTCAGCTTGATCACCGCATTCGTCACCGCGCGCCGCTCCTGATCACCGAGGCCGCCCCGCAACCCGTCGAGCGAAATGTCGAGACCGGTGGTCGTCTCGGTGACGGTGATGCGGAAGTGCTCGGCGCCACAGGCATTGGCGATGATCTTGATCGCGTCGAGCCGGGAGATCAGCCCGTCCGACGCGATGGGACATTCCTCGACGGGAACGACATGATGTGTCTCCGCCTGCATGAAGCCCATGACGAGACCCTGTTCGCGGCGGCGGGCAGTAAAGACGAGGCGGCGCCGCTGGTGCGGATGCGCCTCGAAGATCTCGCCGACCGGCGCCTCGATTCCTTTCGACTTCAAGGCATCGATCAGAACCTGCCGCTTGAAGGCGTTATAGGCGGGCTTGGCCAGATGCTGCAGCGAACAGCCGCCACAGACGCCACCGACCCCATCCGGACCGAAATGCTTGCAGGGCGGCTCAACGCGTTCGGGGGAGGGGCTGGCAATCGACATGATCGTGCCCTCGTTCTTCACCCGCGCGATGGCGACCGTTTCACCCGGCAGCGCAAAAGGGACGAAGACCGGGCCGTCGGCGCCGTGGGCGATCCCGTCACCCTTGGCGCCAAGGCTGGAGATCGTGACGCTTTCGGCGCTCATGCGTCGTCCCCTTCATCATCGAGGTCATCGCCGAGGTCTTCGTCGAGCTCCTCGCCAAGATCATCGTCATCATCCGCGCCTCTGTCTGCATCTTCAGGCTTCACCCCGGCGAGCAGAAACTCCTCGTTGCCGTCACCGCCGGAAATGGGGGAGGGGATGAGCCCGAGGCTCGTCCAGCCCATGTCTTCGGTAAGCCAGCGCTCCAGCTCGGCCGCCACCAGCGGTGCCGTCTCCGGCTCCTTCAGCAAGCCTGCCTTGCTGATCGCCTCGCGCCCCGCCTCGAATTGCGGCTTGACCAGCAGCAGGCAATGCGCACCCGGCTCGGCAAGGTCCAGTGCCGGCACCAGCGCCAGCTTCAGCGAGATGAAGGAGACGTCGGAGACGACGAAGTCGATCGGTCGGTCGTCAATGTCCTCGGCCTCCATATAGCGCGCATTCAGCCCTTCGATATTGGTGACGCGGGGATCGGCGGCGAGGCGGGGATGGAACTGGCCATGGCCGACATCGACCGAGGTCACATGTGCTGCCCCACGCTTCAGCAGCACTTCGGTAAAGCCGCCGGTCGAGGCGCCGACATCAAGGCACTCGCAGCCTTCCGGCGACAGGCCAAAATGATCAAGCCCCGCAACGAGCTTCAGCGCCGCGCGCGAGACGTAATCCTGCGCCGGATCGTCAATGGTGAATTGGTGGGTCGCGGCAAAGACAAGGCTGGGCTTGGTCACGACTTTGCCATCCACCTTCACCGTGCCGCGCTGGATCGCATCACGCGCGCGTGAGCGGCTGGCAAAAAGGTCGAGGGCGACCAGAAGCTGGTCGAGGCGCTGGGGTTCGGGTAAATCTGTCATTCCCCGTCAATGATCGGTGCGGGGCTGCGGCGCAAGTGTTTTTCTAACGCACGGACCGACCGGAACGCTTGATTGCGACCAACGCTGTCTGCGCGAGCTGCATTTCGGCGACCATTCCAGGTTTCATTAGGAATCCTTTAATCCATAGAAGCTAATATTCAAATGTCGGCCGATGCAATCTCCTCCTCCCAAGCGATCGTCGACCGACCCAAGCCCTGCGCGTCCTCGTCCCCTCCAGGCCGCAGACAGACTGAAGCCCTCCGGATTCGGGCCCGGAGGGCTTCGCTTTTTTCCCCTTGAGCGCAAACAAGTGGTGCCCTCGACCTTTCAATTGTCAATTATAGTATCCAATAAGTTGCACCGACCTACCTAAATTTAGCGATATTTTTACGACTACCCTGCAAGGTAGCGCTAACAGGCTCCTCGATTATGAGGAGACTCACTCGCCACAGCACTCATGATGACAGTCCGTGGCCATACATCCCGGCGTCTTGAGCCGGCAATTTTTCATCCGTGTACAACATAGGGCAGCGCTGTCGCTGCCCACTGAACAGGTCCGCAGTCATCGAGGCATTCGACGGCTGGGTCTTGGTGCATATTCAAACTGCCCGGAGGAGAGGCTATGCAATTACTCAACAATATGCGCACCATCGCAAAGATGATCTGCGCCTTCGCCTTGGTCATCGTGATCAGCGTCGTCGTCAACACCCTGAGTTGGTCGTCTTTGTCTTTCCAGCAAACGGCCAATGGCTGGACGGTTCACACCTATGAAGTCCTGCAGGGCGTCGACGATATGGTGGCAGCGATGGTCGACCGGGAGACCGGCATCCGCGGCTACCTCCTCGCCGGCGACGAAGGCTTCCTGGCGCCCTACGAGGCGGGAACAGAAAACTATAAGAAGGCTTTCGACCAGGTCGTTCGCTTGACCTCCGATAACGCGACCCAGCAGAAGCGGCTCAATGAGCTGGACGCTCTGGTGACGGGTTGGGCGGAAGAAGTCGCCGTGAAGGAAATCGCGCTGATGAAGGATCCGACCACCGTCGAACAGGCACGCGCCATGGAAATCGGCGGTGCCGGTAAGAAGTGGATGGATGGTATCCGCGCCAAGGCGGCTGAAATCGCCGGTGACGAGGCGGCCCTCCTGTCGCAGCGATCCGACGCTGCCGTCGAGGCTGCCAATGGCGCACGCACGACCATTCTCATGGGCGCGGCATCCATGATCGCCGCCGTCGTCCTTCTGCTCGTCCTGCTGCAAAAGAGCCTCGTTGCTCCGCTCGTCCGCATTGCTGGCTCCATGCGGGTGTTGGCAGACGGCGACACCAGCATTGGCGTCCCGGGCGTCGGCCGCGGGGATGAAGTCGGTCAAATGGCCGCTGCCGTCGAGGTCTTCCGCCAGAACGCGATCGCCAACAAAAAGCTCGAAGAAGAAGCTGCCGCCGCCCGCGGCCAGACCGAAGAAACGCGCCTCGCAAACCAGCGCCGCGTTCAGGAAGAAGCCGAGAAGCTGCGTTTCGCCACCGAGACGCTGGGCAATGGCCTGCAACGCCTGGCCGAAGGCGACATCTCCTTCCAACTGACGGAAACCTTCGCGGAAGATTACGAGCCCTTGCGCCGGAACTTCAACGCTTCGCTGAAGCAGCTCGCAATGACTATTGGCTCTGTTCTGGACAGCGTGTCCAGCATGGACAGCGGCACTCGCGAGATCTCTGCCGGAGCCACGGATCTTTCGAAGCGCACGGAGCAGCAAGCCGCAGCGCTCGAGGAAACTGCCGCCGCCCTCGACGAGATCACCGTCAATGTGCGCAACTCGTCCCAGCGCACCGAAGAGGCCCGCAGCGTCGCTGTCCTCGCCAATCAGAACGCCGCCCGCTCGGTTGAAGTCGTCTCGCAGGCCGTCGAAGCCATGCGCCGCATCGAGGACAGCTCGCAGCAGATCTCCAACATCATTGGTGTGATCGACGAGATCGCTTTCCAGACGAACCTGCTGGCGCTGAACGCCGGGGTCGAAGCGGCCCGCGCCGGTGAAGCGGGCAAGGGCTTTGCCGTCGTTGCTCAGGAAGTCCGGGAACTTGCCCAGCGCTCGGCCCAGGCTGCCAAAGAGATCAAGTCGTTGATCACGGCCTCCGGTGCCCAGGTGAGCTCCGGTGTGGCTCTTGTTGGCGAAACCGGAACGGCCTTGAAGGCAATTGGCGACTATGTCGTCCAGATCAATACGCTGATGGAGGCGATCGCCGGTTCGGCACGCGAACAGTCGACTGGCCTTGCCGAAGTCAATTCCGCCGTCAACCAGATGGACCAGACGACGCAGCAAAACGCCGCAATGGTCGAGCAGTCGACGGCAGCCTCCGCCGCTCTCGCCCAGGAAGCAACCCGTCTGCGTTCGCTCGTCGGCCAGTTCAAGATTTCGGGACAGCCGACGTCCGCCCCGTCCAACCAGACCCGCCAGCCCACCGCTGCGCGTCCCGTTGCAGAACCGGCCCGTCGTGCATCGGGCATGGTCCAAGGCAATCTGGCACTCAAGCAGGAATGGAGCGAATTCTGAGCTGAGACAGCGATTGCTACGCTCCTCGTCTACGCGCCCCCGGCTGAGAGGTCGGGGGCGTTTTGCTGCTGCAGGTCAGCGGATTAGCCGCACTGAAGCGGACAGCCTGGCGATCCTTTTACCCAGCCTTGGTCGCAAACCGGCATTGACCGCGGCCAAAGGCGCTCTCTAGTTTGGCGATGTTCCAAGGGGCGGATTGAATAAGGAAGACGCGCATGAAGAGAAGGATCATGACCGCAGGACTGGCTTTGGCGCTGCAGAGCCTTGCATCGGCAGGCGCATTTGCCAATGACACCATGGCCGTGCTCAGCGCCGGTGGTCTAAGCTTCACCCATACGGAACAGATCACCATGGCGCGGGAGGATCTGTATATCTCGCCCGAACGTGTCGACGTGAAATACACCTATCGAAACACCGGTGATACGCCGGTCACCACGATAGTTGCCTTCCCCATGCCGAAGATCGGCGGCCCGGTCGAAACCATGGCGGCGGTGCCGGACGAGCAGAGCGACAATTTCATGGGCTTCTCCGTCGTGCAGGACGGCGAGACCATCAAGCCGAACCTGCAGCAACGGGTCCTCGTGCAGGGCATCGATTTCACCGAGGAAGTGAAGTCGAAGGGCATACCGCTGCAGCCGCTTTCGACGAAAACCCGGGAGGCGGTCGCAGCACTCGATGAGACGGTTGCCAACGACTGGCTGGTCAAGGGGCTGATCGTCAACATGGATTACGGTGCCGAAAAACCGGAATATGTGCCCGTGTGGGAACTGGACACGGTCTACTGGTGGGAAACCACCTTCCCGGCCGGGAAGGAAGTCGAGGTCGAACATTCCTACCGGCCGAGTGTCGGTGGGACGACGGGTCTGGTGTTTCTTTACGACGGCAAGCCGTCGGACCAGATCGACGATTATCGCAAACGCTACTGCCTCGATGACGACTTTCTCAAAGCGGCGATCAAGCTGGAAAAGTCGCAGAACTTCGACACCGGTCTCTACTATTTCGAGCAGTGGCTCTCCTACATTCTGACAACCGGCAACAACTGGTTCGGGCCGATTGAGGACTTCCACCTGACCGTGGACAAAGGCAATCCCAACAACATCATCAGCTTCTGCGGCGAAGGCATCAAGAAGACCGGTCCTGCGACATTCGAAATGCGCGCTAAGGACTTCGTGCCCGAGCGGGATCTCGATATCCTCATGCTTGTCTCCAGCAAAGACTGGACCATGGGCAATCAGCCATGATTTGGTAACGGGTTGTAAAACCGTTTTCGACAGGATTGCCGCGATCGGATGGATTCGGCTTCCCCCTGAACGCGCCATGACGGCTGCGCAAAACCCGGATTGGATCATGCAACCGCTCCAGCGGCGATGGCTTGAAGGCCTCGCCCGCCGCATTGCAACGCCTGCGCGTTCGCAAGGCCTAAAGCCATGCCCGAAAGTCGAAGTTCATGTCGCTCAACAACCTGTCTCTCAGCAAGAAGCTGATCCTCACCTTCTGCACCATCATGGCCGGCTGCTTTCTGGCTTCGGTCGTCGTCTTTCTGCAGGCTTATACCGCCAAGATGGCGCTCATCGATCAGGACCGCGCCCAGCGTATCGTGAACCTCATCGATAGCGCAAAGACTGCCATGGCCGAACAGGCCGCAAACGAGCGCGGCTATCTGCTGCTCGGCAGCGATACAACGCTTGCCGCAGTGACGACCGAGCGTAACGCGCTGGAGACCTCCCTTACCGAGGCTGCCACATTGGCCACCGGCGACACGGCCGTCAGCGGCAAGATCGAGGCGATGCGCAGCGCTGCCGGCGCCTATGCCACCAATGTCGCCGATCCGCAGATTGCCGCCCGCAAGGCCGGCACGCTGGCAGCCGCCGAGATTGCAGCGATCGACAAGACGGTGGGCACGGGCGAACTGGATGAGTTCCGTGCAGCCGGTGGTGAGATCAAGGCGCTTCTCGCCGATCGAACGGCGGAGATCCGCGCCAAGCTCGACAATGCCCATTATGCGCTTGAACTGGCGCTCATTCTCGGTGCGGCCGTTGCCGGCGTCTTCGCCGTTGGCCTCATCTGGCTGCTCGCCCGCTCGATCGTCACCCCGATCACCGGAATGACCGATGCCATGGGCCGTCTTGCGGCCGGCGATCACAAGGTCGAGGTTCCGGCCGTTGACCGCGGCGATGAAGTCGGCCGAATGGCCAAGGCCGTGCTCGTCTTCAAGGACGCTGCGATCGAAAGCGCCCGCATGGCGGATGAGCGCCGTGCAATGCGCGAGCAGGCTGAGGCCGAACGCCAAAAGACGGAAGCGGAAAAAGCAAGCGAAGCGGAAGAGATCCGTTTCGCCATGGGTGAACTGGAACAGGGCCTGACGGCCCTTGCCAATGGCGACCTTGCCTTCCGGCTTGAGCGTGCCTTCGCGCCGAGGCTCGACAGCCTGCGCGGCAATTTCAACGACTCCGTCGACAAGCTCCAGGCGGCACTCCGGACCGTCGGCGACAATGCCAAGGCGATCAATGCGGGTGCTGCCGAGATTCGCGCCTCGGCAGACGATCTCGCCAAGCGCACCGAACAGCAGGCGGCCTCTGTCGAGCAGACTGCCGCGGCCGTCGAAGAAGTCACCACCACCGTCAAGGACACCGCCCAGCGCGCCGAGGATGTCGGCCAGTTGGTCGAGCGCACACGCGCCGGCGCCGAGCGTTCCGGCGAAGTCGTCCGCTCCGCCGTTGCCGCCATGTCGGGCATCGAGCAGTCTTCCCAGTCGATCTCCAACATCATCGGCGTGATCGAGGACATTGCCTTCCAGACCAACCTGCTGGCGCTCAATGCCGGTGTCGAGGCCGCCCGTGCCGGTGAAGCCGGAAAAGGCTTTGCCGTCGTGGCCCAGGAAGTGCGCGAGCTTGCCCAGCGTTCCGCCAATGCCGCCCGCGAGATCAAGTCGCTGATTGCCAATTCCACCGCCCAGGTCGGCAATGGCGTGGCCCTGGTCGGCGAGACCGGCACGGAGCTTGAGAAGATCGTCTCGGCCGTGCAGGAAATCAGCCACCATGTCCAGGCGATCGTCACGGCCGCCCGCGAACAGTCGACGGGTCTTCAGGAAATCAATCTTGCCGTCACGGCCATGGATCAGGGCACCCAGCAGAATGCTGCCATGGTCGAACAGCAGACGGCCGCCTCCCACACGCTGGCGGCAGAAGCGGATTCGCTCAACACGCTCCTGGCGCAGTTCAGGCTTGGCCAGTCCGGCCCCTCGGCAACTGCTGCCCCGGCCAGAAACGCCGTCCACGCAGGCGGCAGCCGCACCACCCCGCAGTCCGCCGCAATGCCGGCGCGCTCGGCGCCCAAGCCGGCATCCGCCACCCATGCCGCTGCACCATCACCGGCCCGGGCACTTGCCGGCAAGCTCGGCCGTGCCTTCGGCGGCGGCAAGGCAGCCCAGGCGGCACCGGCACCCGTTCAGCAGGACTGGACGGAGTTCTGATCAATGCAACCGGACGTGGGGCGTCCGAAGGCGCCCCACGTCTTTAGCGGCAAAAGTAAATCTAGATTAACGATCCTCTAAGATTTGCATGGCTAGATTTTGCCATCCGGAACCAAATATTAACGCCTGTCGAGGAAGGTGTTACCGTTAACATCGCCCACCGAATGCGGGGGCATCCAACGGACGTTCCATGTTCAGATCATATACGAAACTGCCGCTCTCGCTCCAGATGGTGTTGGGAATTGGCATCGCAGTGGCCGCCATCCAGGCCGGCACTGGCGCTTACGAAATCTCCGCGGAAAGCCTGACCCTCACCGATAAGGCCGCAAAACGCGGCGATGCGGCACTGGACATGTTGGAATCCGTCCACACCCAAGCGATGCTCAACCGTAAGGAAGTGGCTGAAGACGATCCGGCCATCGCAACGCTCGACGGCACCATGGAGCAGTTTTCCAACTCCGGTGGCAGCGTGAAGCTGTGGCTGGTCATGGGCCCCAAGGTCATCGATTTCCAGAAGGCTCAGGGCGAGACGGAATTTGAAGGACCGCGCGACCGCATCGATGAACAGGCGATCGCAACGCTCGAGCGGCTGAACAGCCTCGAAGGCGAGCGCTTCCGTATGACCCGCCCGGTCATTCTCGGCCAGGGCAGTGCGAGCAACGAGAAATGCGCCGCCTGTCATACCGCCAAGATGAACATCCAGCCGGGAGAAGTCGTCGGTGTCTATAGCGCCGAAGTCGACCTCGCTCCGGAACTCGCTGCCTGGCGTGCCAATGCCTGGAAGCGGGTCGCCATTGGGGCCGGCGCGCTTGCCGTGATGATCGCGCTCGTGGTCCTGATGCTGCGCGTGACCGCAGTCAATCCGCTGCGCAAGCTTGCCCGTGCGACCCAGAGCCTGTCCGAAGGCAATCTCGACATCGATGTCGGTACGAATGACCGGCGCGACGAACTGGGAACGCTGGGCCGTGCGCTGGAAGTCTTCCGTGACAATCTGCGTCGTACACGGTCTCTGGAAACGGAGACTGAACACAACCGTCAGCGTGCAGAGCAACACCGTCGCGACGTCGAGCGTCGTGCCGAGGAAGAGGCAGCAGAGAAGTTGCAGGTCGCCACGGCTGGATTGGCATCAGGCCTGCGCCGCCTTGCCTCCGGCGATCTCGCTTTCCAGATCGAGGAACCCTTCGACGCCAGCTTCGAGGCATTGCGGCACGACTTCAACGCATCCGTTCGTGAACTGGCCGGCACCATGTCCGCCATCCAGGGGGCGGCTGGCGTGATCGACAACGGCAGCGGCACGATCGCAGCGGGGGCAAATGAACTCGCACGGCGGACTGAAAGCCAGGCTGCATCCCTGGAACAGACCTCTGCGTCGCTGAAGGAGATCAACGCGACCGTGCACGCAGCGAACAAGCGGGTCACCGACGCCCGCGAGGTAGCGAAAAAGGCAAACCAGAGCGCGCTGAATTCCGGCAAGGTTGTGACGGAAGCCGAACAGGCGATGCACCGCATCGAGGAGAGCGCGCAGCAGATCTCCAACATCATCGGCGTGATCGATGAGATTGCCTTCCAGACCAATCTTCTGGCGCTCAATGCCGGTGTCGAGGCCGCTCGTGCAGGCGAGGCCGGCAAGGGATTTGCCGTTGTCGCCCAGGAAGTCCGGGAACTGGCACAGCGCTCGGCAAATGCCGCCAAGGAGATCAAGACCTTGATCCAGAATTCGACCGCCCAGGTCGAAAACGGAGTGAAGCTGGTGCATGGAACCGGCGAAACGCTGGTTGAAATCGGCAGCCTCATCCAGACGATCAACGACCACATGGATGCCATCGCCGACTTCTCGCAGGATCAGTCCAATGGCTTGCGCGACATTGCGGGTGCTGTCGACACGCTCGATACGGCAACCCAGCAAAATGCGCGGGTCTCAGACGACCAGAGCAACGAGGCAAGCCGATTGGCACAGGAAGCTGCAGCGTTGCGGGTGATGATCGAGCGCTTCAGGATTGAGGCAGATCGCACGCAGATGCGTCGCGCCGCCTGAGCCATTCCAGAGGGGCGAAAACGAAGAAAGCCCGTGGCGGTGCCACGGGCTTTCCCCTTAGCCTGCTAGGCAGGCTTTACCGGGCGTCGTCAACATCGTCGACCACGTCCGTCATGGGCCGGTCCGCACCGTCCGCATGTTCGTTGTGCCAATTGCCGTCCGCGTCCTGCCAGCTGATCTCGGTATCGCCATCAGCGAGCTGCTGGGCGCCAGCTGCCTGCCGGGCTGCCGAAAGCGCCTCGGCATGGGTCGGGTACGGCTCGGAATAGACGTCGCCAAGCCTGTAGGCATAACCTTCGTCATGCTCGACGACGTGATAGGTCACCTTGACCATAGCGGGCCTCAGTTCCAGCGCCAGCGATTGTCGCGCGCGGCCGGAGCGGAATTGGCCACGAGATAACCGATCAGACCGCCGAGGATGCCGAGAGTGATCAGGCCAGCAGACGTCGCGCCCGGATGGCGGCGAACGACGCCGGCAACGGCATCGGCGCCATCACGCGCATAGCCTGCCATAGCGCTTGCGGTGTCTGCAGCACCGTCGAATGCATCAACGGCACGATGGCGGATGCGGCTGGTGCCCCGGCTCGTCTCGCGGCTGATCACCGTCTTCAGGTCATTCATCTGTTCGCGCAGCTCGCGCAGTTCTGCCTGCAGGTTCGAAGTCGCCATGGGACGTTCCTTTCATTTTTGACTGGGTCTTGGCGAACAAACGTGGTGGCACGGCGATGGTTCCATCGGCCGGACCCACCATTCTGCCGCAGCCGCAAACGAAAAACGCCCGGCACCTTGCGGCACCGGGCGTACGACGAGACGGGTCTGTCAGACGCTTACTTGGTCGCGCCTTCGTAAAGTTCCAGCACGTAGTCCCAGTTGATCAGGTTGTCGACGAAGGCTTCGAGATACTTCGGACGGGCATTGCGATAGTCGATGTAGTAGGAGTGCTCCCACACGTCGACGCCGAGGATCGGCGATGCGCCATGGATCAGCGGGCTTTCGCCATTCGGCGTCTTGGAGATTTCCAGCTTACCGTCCTTGACGGAGAGCCAGGCCCAGCCGGAGCCGAACTGGGTCGTGCCCGCGGCGATGAAATCGGCCTTGAACTTGTCATAGCCACCCAGATCGCTGTCGACGGCTGCCTGCAGCTTGCCGGGCAGCTTGTTGCCGCCGCCGTCCTTCTTTAGCCAGTTCCAGAAATGCAGGTGGTTGTAGTGCTGGCCGGCATTGTTGAACAGGCCGGCATTCTTGCCATAGGACTGCTTGACGATCTCTTCGAGCGATAGGCCTTCGAGACCCGAATCCTTCAGGAGGTTGTTGCCGTTGGTCACATAGGCCTGGTGATGCTTGTCATGGTGAAACTCGAGGGTTTCTGCCGACATGTAAGGTGCCAGCGAGTCGTAAGCATAGGGCAGGGCGGGCAATTCGAAGGCCATGGTGATATCTCCTTTGGGCAATGGATTGCGTTTTGGCAGGTGACGGGAACATAGGTGCGCTTGAAGGGCGAGGCAACCTTTGCCCTTCCAAAAATCGGAGTGGGGAGGAAAGAAATGTCTTCCGTTTTTGGACTTGCAGGCAGGCCGTTTCCAACCGATCTTCGAAACCCCGCCAATCGACGCCAAGGTGTTCCATGACCTCATTTGCCCGCCTCGTTTCCGCTGCAGCGCTGTTCGTTCTCCCCCTGTCTTCAACGGCCTCCGCTTCGTCTGACGATGCCTGGGACGAGTTCGCCAAGGATGTAGCAGCCAAATGCACGGCGCTTGCGGAGGGCCGCATTGAAGAGCCGAAGGTCGTTGTCGATCCCTTCGGCACCGAGAGCTACGGCATGGCCATTCTCACCGGGAAGGCAGTTGGGGCCGATGCCACGGTGAGCTCGATCTGCGTCTACGACAAGAAGAGCCAGACGGCGGAAATCGGCGGCGAATTGCCGGCGGATCAGGTGACCATCACCGTCCCCTGAGGCTTACGCCTCGTAGATCTCGGGCTCCGGAAGACCTTCCAGGCTGAAGCCGAATTCGGCCCGCGCGATCTTGCACTCCTCGTCACCAGGCATGCAGGTGCGGCAGACATGCGGCCGCACCAGATAGACCGCACAGCCGACATGTTTACCGACCTCGCCGGTGAGCGCCGCACAGCGCCCGTCTTCGAACCTCATGCCGCTCTCGTCCTTGGCGATCATCGCCTCGGGTATGGCAGCGATCTCCTCGTCGCTTTCGAGGGAAAAGCGCGGCCAATCGGCAGAATAGGCACAGCAGGCCCCACAGGCCTGACAGTCGAATATCTCGGGCGGCGAGGTTTCGAGCATGGAGGTCAAGCACCCCTCCCACGTCCGCGCATCAGGTTGACGGCGAAGAAGCCGGTTACACCCAGCATCAGCACACCAACGAAAACCGGCCCCGCATCGACCGAGATCATATCCATGGTGAGCCCCGTGGAGCCGGAGCCGGCCGCACTGCCAATCGCGTAAGCCAGCGCAAAGACGGCGCTGCCGGAGACCAGAAGACCACCGCGAAAGCGTTCGCCGAGCAAGGTCAAGGCTGCCGTATAAAGCGAGAAGCTGGCGGCCCCCAGAATGGAGATGGTGACCAGGAGCGCAAGCTGAGACGTCATGAGCGGCAGGATCAGGAAAGCCACAGCGGCAATCAGCGAGCCCGAGACCGCGATGACCGGCCGCGAGAGCCGGTCCAGCAGAAAGCCCACGAACGGCTGGGAAAGCGCCGTCGGCAGCGCCACCATGGTGACGACGAAAGCCGCGAAACTCTGGCTATAGCCGCGCTCGACAAAATAGAGCGGGATCATCGAGATTGCCGCGATATCAGAAAAACCGAAGGCAACGACCATCAGCGTGAGGACCGGCGCGAGTTTGACGAAGGTGATGAGACCGCCGGTCTCGGACGCTTCCGGCTTGGTTTTCGCATACCGCCCGAGCATGACGGAGGCGAAGGCGACGAGCGTCACATAGGCCGCCGTCATGGCAAAGGCAAAGCCATCCTCGATGCCGACAAGCGGTATGGCGAGCGGCCCGGCGGCGAACCCTGCACACATGCCCGCACTATAGGCGCCGGACACGCGACCGCGCAGGCGGTCGGGACAGGCGGTGTTCAGCCAGGCTTCCGAGACCGTGTAGATAATGCTGGTGCAGAAACCGAGCAGGAAGCGGGCGACGAACCAGACCGCGATACTGTCGAAGGCGGAGAAGGTGGCAAGGCAGATCGAAACGCCCAGCAGCGAGGCGACGATCAGTCGATCGCCGCGCACGACTTGAGTGAGTGTGCCAATCAGCAGCGTCGACGAGGCGAGGCCCAGCGCAAAGACCGAGGCGTTCAAGCCCGCCATGCTGGACGAGACGCCGCGGCTTTCAAGGATCAGCGAAATCAACGGATAGGTCAGTCCCTGGCCGACGGCAAAGGCGGTGACCCCAAGGATGACAACCGCGATCGCCGCCCAGTCGGGCGCGAAGTCGGGCGCGATATCCGTGGTGTGTGCCGTCTGCATGAAGCCTCCGAGGCGCATGTCAGCGCCCGCTGATAGGGCTCCGGTCTAGCGAGGTGGGGAGGGGAAGTCCAGAGAGGGCAGCTGTCACAGGGTCGTCAGCATCTCGCGTATGACTGCAACCGACATGAACAGCCTGAGCGGATTGGACGGCAGCGCCTCGAAACCGTAGCGCTGGTACAGCGTCTTTCGACGCGCGACGAGGTCCGGGTCGCCGTCGTCCAGCACATCGAGCATAACAACGGCGATACCGATCCGCTCCGCTGCCTGCACGATCCGCAGCAGTGCGTCGGCGAGCAGATCGCCGCCATATCCTTGTCCACCATATCGCTTGTCTACGCCGATCATGGAAATGAAAGCGGCCGGGATCGCGCCATGGGATGGGCGGGTCCGGGCAAAGCGGGACGGCAGTTCCGTGAAGTCGACAGAATGCGCATTGAGAGCATAGAAACCAACCACATCGCCGGTCTCAGAGGTCATGACGTAGATGCGTGCATTGCCGGCCTTGGCGAGTTTGTTCGCGGTCTTGCGAAAATAGTTATCGACCGTTTCGACGCCGCAGGAGAACTGATCCCGATCATGGCGCTCGGGATCGAGCAACTCGATGATGACCGAGTGCCCCTCGTGGCTCATCTGCTGATGACGCGCGACTTGTGGCTGGCGAAGGCTTTTCGCAAAGCGTCGGTCGGGGAGCGCGGGCTGTCGAGTGCATCGAAGAAAGCTTCGTGATCGATCGGTTGCAGAAGTGTCCGTTCATGGGCTTCGATCGTCGCGAGCGCCGAGGCATAGGCCGCATTCATCGCAAAAGCCGTTTCATCGACCCCGCTGATCGCAGCGGCCCGCTGGATCGCCTGCTTGACATGCGGTTTCGTGCGAAAGTGCATTCGTTCCGTCGCACGGTCTTCCCTCGTCTGGCTGATGTCCTTGGCTGTGCTCATATCGGCGACCTCTCGGTGTCGCCACAAGTGTACGCCGTTTCGGCGTACACTTCAATCTCGCCGCGCGAGGTAGCCTCACCCCGCCGCAATCACATCCGGCACGTCCTGCCCGAGCGCTGCAAACACTGTCTTCAGGATCCCTGCCGCATCGAGCCCGGCCTTGGCATACATGACCTCGGGCTTAGCCTGATCCATCCAGACGTCGGGCAGCACCAGCGAGCGGACCTTCAGCCCGTTGTCGAGCAGACCTTCGTTGACGAGGAAATGCACGACTTGGCTGCCGAAGCCGCCGACGGCGCCTTCTTCCACCGTCACCACCACCTTGTGGTGGCGGGCGAGCTGGCGGATCAGGTCGTGGTCGAGCGGTTTGGCGAAACGGGCGTCGGCAACCGTGGTCGAGAGGCCCGCGGCATCAAGGTCTTCGGCCGCAAGCAGACAGTCGGCAAGCCGAGTGCCGAAGGAGAGGAGCGCCACCTTCGAGCCCTGCTTGACAACACGTCCCCGACCAATTTCGAGGATATCGCCCCGCTCCGGCATGGGAACACCGACTCCTTCGCCACGCGGATAGCGGAACGAAATCGGGCCTTCGTCATAGGCAGCCGCCGTGCGCACCATGTGCTTCAGCTCCGCCTCGTCGGCCGCCGCCATGACGACGAAGCCGGGAAGCGATGCGAGGAAGCCGGTGTCGAAGGAGCCGGCATGCGTCGCGCCATCGGCGCCGACGAAACCGGCGCGGTCGATCGGAAAGCGCACGGGCAAGCCCTGGATGCCGACATCATGCACCACCTGGTCATAGCCGCGCTGCAGGAAGGTCGAATAGAGCGCGCAGAATGGCTTGAACCCTTCGGCCGCAAGGCCGGCCGCAAAGGTCACCGCATGCTGTTCAGCAATCCCGACATCGAAGGTGCGTTCGGGAAAGAGCGTCTGCAGCTTGTCGAGCCCGGTGCCGTTCGGCATCGCGGCGGTAATGCCGACGATCTTCTCGTCGTGACGCGCTTCCTCGACCAGCGCATCGGCAAAGACGGCTGTATAGGCCGGTGCATTCGGCTTGGCTTTTGCCTGGGTGCCGGTGATCACGTCGAACTTGTTGACGCCGTGATATTTGTCGGCCGCAGCCTCCGCCGGAGGATAGCCCTTGCCCTTCTGCGTCACCACATGGATCAGCACAGGCCCCTTCGCATTGTCGCGAACATTGCGCAGCACAGGCAGCAGGTGCTCAAAGGAATGCCCGTCGATCGGCCCGATATGATAGAAGCCGAGCTCCTCGAACATCGTGCCGCCGGTGACATAACCGCGCGCGTGCTCGACCGCCCGCGTGATCGCGCGGTCGACGGTCTTGCCGAGATAGGCGGTCAGTTTCTTGCCGAAGTCGCGGAAACCCATATAGGTCCGGCCAGAAGCAAGACGGGCAAGATAGGCGCTCATGGCGCCGGTCGGCGGCGCAATCGACATGTCGTTGTCGTTGAGGATGACGATGAGGCGGGCGTCTAGCGCACCGGCATTGTTCAGCGCCTCGTAGGCCATGCCAGCCGACATCGCACCGTCACCGATCACGGCGATCACGTTCCGATCAGTCTTGGAAAGCTCGGCCGCCACCGCCATGCCGAGGCCGGCCGAAATCGAGGTCGAGGAATGGGCCGCACCGAAGGGATCGTATTCGCTCTCGGCGCGCTTGGTGAAGCCGGAAAGACCGTCCTCCTGGCGGAGCGTCCGAATACGGTCGCGCCGGCCGGTCAGGATCTTGTGCGGATAACACTGGTGGCCGACGTCGAAGATCAGCCGGTCATGCGGCGTGTTGAACACCTTGTGAATGGCAATCGTCAGCTCGACCACCCCAAGGCCGGCACCCAGATGTCCGCCGGTCTTCGACACGGCATCGATCATCTCGTCGCGCACTTCGCGCGCCAGTTGCGGCAGCTCTTTGTCTTCGATCGCCTTCAGGTCGGCGGGAAACTTGACCTGATCGAGGAGCGGCGTATCGGGCAGGGATGTCACGGGGCGTAAGCCTTCTCAAACTCGTTCTGGGTGCGCGATAGCATCCCAAACCGGTCGGGGCAAATAGTCGGCACTGAACACCTATATAGACATCATCTCCCCTCGGGCAAAGGTACGAATTCCTCTTCGTCCCCCGGAACGATGTCGAAACGCCCGGTGCGCCACTCTTCCTTGGCCTGTTCGATACGTTCCTTGGACGACGAAACGAAGTTCCACCAGATGTGTTTCTGCGATCCCATCGCCGCTCCCCCGAACAGCATCACGTGGCAACCGGCCGCACCGCCGATCAGCGTGATCGCGTCGCCTGGCCGGAAAACGAGCAATTGATCCGGCCCGAAACGGTCGCCTGCAATCTCGATCTCCCCGGAGAGAATGTAGAGCGCGCGCTCTTCCTGCGTCGCGTCGAAGGGGAACTTCGCACCCGCTTCCAGACGGAGATCGACATAAAGCGTCTCCGAAAACGTCTTCACCGGCGAGCGCAGCCCATCGAGCGCGCCGATCACCACGCGGCCGGAGGCGCCACCGCTCTGGAAGGTCGGCAGCTCCGCCTTGGCGGTATGGGCAAAGGCCGGATCGATCTCCTCCATCTGGTCGGGAAGCGCGATCCAGGTCTGTAAGCCCGACATGGCGAGCGGATGCCCGCGCAGGTTTTCCGGCGTGCGCTCCGAATGCACGATGCCTCGCCCTGCCGTCATCAGGTTGATGTCGCCAGGCGCAATCACCAGTTCGGTACCCAGGCTGTCGCGATGCTTGATCTCGCCGTCGAACAGATAGGTGACGGTGGAAAGCCCGATATGCGGATGCGGCCGCACATCCATCGCCTCATCGGCTTTCAGCACCGCCGGCCCCATCCGGTCGAAGAAGATGAACGGCCCGACCAGCCGGCGCTTCACCGACGGCAGCGCGCGGCGCACGGAAAACCCGCCGATATCACTGGAGCGCGGAATGATCAGATGCTCGATCGCATCACAGGCAAAACCGTCGCCAGGGACGGGGTCGTTTCCGGGGAAGAAGGACATGGGCGGTCTCCGCATGTTGGATGCGTTGAATGTAGGATGGCCTGGAGCAGGAGGCCAGTCGTCAGGCCTGTGCGGAGGCGTGACGCTGCGTTCAGATTTTGAATGCGGTAGCAGAATGAGCGTTCGCAGCCGGCGGAAGCAAAAATGTGTTACCGTGTGCGGACTGACCAGCGCTCAAAGCACTTCTTGGTCATGAGGGTATTGCGACAAGAAGGCGTTGAGGTCCGCGAGCAAAGGCGGCAGCCGGAGCGTCACAGTGGTCCAGATAACAGAATCGAGCACGCCGGGGTAATTGTGCCGGAGCACATTTCCGAGATTTCTGATCGCCAGCCAGTCGTGGTTGGGAAATAGTTCTTCAGCCAGTTGACCAAGTTTGACACCTGCTTCCGAGATTCTGGAAAGGCACCTCTCGGTGGCATCACGTGTAATCTTGCTTTTCCGATAGCCATCAAAATCAAGCCCTCCGGTATATTCCAGAGTGGCAACACCGTTTTCCACGATGTCTCTCATCCGTGTCAAAGGACGCTTAGAAGGCAATGCGCCGATCTCGCTCTATGGATCGCCGAACGCTGTCTCTTTCGATTGGCTCGGCAATCACGTCCACACATTCGTAACCGGTAATCGCTGTGATTTTCTCTTGTAGGATCGCCAAGGCACTGAAGTATCCCAAGCCAGACTCGATTACCGGCTCAGAAAGCTTTACCAGGATATCGAGATCTGACTGAGGCGTTGACTCTCCGCGGGCAACGGATCCGAAAAGCGAGACGTGTTCAGCCCCTACCGCGACCAGCTCGTCGCGATGCTCCCGCAGCTTGGCAATGACCAGGTCCTTATCCATGGCCAAACCCTAGCAAATTTTCCCGCTATGGTCGAGAGACGGCGCCTCACGCCCCGTCGAGCGGCTCGGTGCCGGTGGGCTTGCCGGCACGATCAAGCCTGATCTTCTCGATCCGGTTTTCGGCAGCCGAGAGCAAGGTCTCGCAATGCTTCTTCAGCATCTCGCCGCGTTCGTAGATCGCGATGGATTCGTCGAGCGCCACATCGCCGCGTTCCAGCCGTGCGACGATGCTTTCGAGTTCGGCCACGGCCTTTTCGAAGGAAATGCCGGTAAGATCGGCGGAAACGGCAGCGTCGGACATACTCAACCCTTCATCAGTCTGGCGATGTGCAGGCCGGCCGATTCGGCGAGCCCTTCGAGATCATAGCCGCCTTCGAGCAGGCTGACGACCCGGTTCTTGGAGAAGCGATCGGCAACTTCGAGAAGCCGCCCCGTCGCCCAGTCGAAATCCTCGCCGACCAGATTGATCTGAGCGAGCGGATCGCGGTGATGCGCGTCGAAGCCGGCCGAGATCAGGATCAGGTCGGGCGAGAAGTCATGAAGTGCTGGCAGTACCCGGCTCTTGAACGCCTCGCGGAAATGATCGGAGCCGACATTGGGCGAGAGCGGCGCATTGACGATGTTGCGATGTTTGCCCGTCTCGTCCTTGGCGCCGGTGCCGGGGTAGAGCGGCATCTGATGCGTCGAGCAGAACAGCACAGACGGATCGTCCCAGAAGATGTCTTGCGTGCCATTGCCGTGATGCACGTCCCAGTCGACGATCGCGACCCTCTCGACGCCATAGGTTTTCTGCGCATGACGGGCCGCAATGGCCACCGTATTGAACAGGCAGAACCCCATCGCTTTTGACTTCTCGGCATGGTGCCCCGGCGGACGGCCCGCGACGAAGGCATTGTCAGCCTTGCCGCTCATCACGTCGTCAACCGCTGCCATCGCGCCACCGATCGCCGTCAGTGCCACCTGCAGGCTCTTCGGCGAGGCATAGGTATCGGCCTCGATCTGGTTGATCTCGCCCTCTTCTTCGGGGATCTCACGCATCACGGCGAACAGGTGCGCCTCCGGATGCGCCAGCGTCACCGCATCTTCATTCGCCTGAACCGCCTGGATCCGCTCCAACTTGGCGAAATTCGGATGTTCGAGCGCAATGTTGAGTGAACGCAGCCGGTCGGCCCGTTCGGGATGCCCCGGCGGCGTGTTGTGCTCCAGAAAGAGTGGGTTCTCGTAGAGACGTGTTGTCATCGGGGCCATCCTTGGTCGCGGTGAACATAAGGCGGCATGCCGTCATCTTCCACCTCGCAATGCGGTTTTACCCAGCCGTGTCGCTGTCCTATTCGCGTCTGGCTTAAGCACCTTTTTGGGACACGTCTTGTGGAGCAGGCCACGATGCCGTTAGATGCTGCTAACGCACGGAAAAGACGGGACCTTGCATGGATGAGATTGACCGGGTCGAGGTGATGGAGATCACCATCCCCTACCGCGACATCGCCGATACGGGCGAAATGCAGGCGGCGGCCTATGTCACCCATGCCGAGGCCGCAATCCGCCATTTCTGGCGCTACCGTCCGCCACTGGAAGACGAGCCTCGCTACAGCCCGACCAAGCTGGAACTGCGCCTGCATTTGCCGTTGCGCCTGGAGGATCAGGTCCGCATGGTTGTGCGTGTCGACAAGATCGGCGGAAAATCGGTCGGCTTCGAGGTGGAGATGGAGCGCGACGAGCACACCGTTGCCGAAATTGACGTTACGTGGACAGCCCGCGACCGGGAGACCGGCGAACCCGCCGCTTTACCGGAGGATGTGCGGGACTGGCTCTATCGCTATCTGCGGTGAAGGTCGCGCCGAAGCGCGACCCTGAACGCATCAGGTCCGCGCCGGCAGCAGCGGATAGCCGACGATGACCGCGCGAGCGGCGAGCGTGGCAATCGCGGCCTTCACCAGGTCGCCCGGGATGAAGGCGAGCGAGCCGAGCACGACCTTGTCGAAGGGCGTGCCGGCAACGACGGACAGCCACGGCATGCCGCAGAGATAGACGACGCCGATGCCGCCGATAACAGAGGCGATGAAGAACCCGGTCATCTGCTTGGCTGCCGATTGTCCCTCGCGAACCAGCTTTTCAGCCAGCATGCCGGTCACGAAAGCGCCGATGATCCAGCCGAAGATATAGCCGCCGGTCGGTCCCATCAGCACGTTGAGGCCACCACGGCCCCCCGACAGAACCGGAAGTCCGACCGCGACGAGCACGACCAACAGCGCATAGGCGGCGGCACCCCGCTTGGCGCCAATGATGCAGCCTGCGAGCATCACGCCCATGGACTGTGCCGTGATCGGCACTGGAATGAGCGGGATCGGCACGGGCGGAATGAAGCCGAGCACGATGATGATGGCAGTGAAGAGGGCGGAAAGGACGATGTCTCTGGTGGTCATGAAAGGGTCCCCTGTCGATTTCGAAGGGTTTAGTGGCCTCTAATGCCCCGCGCGTCAATTGCCTCGGCAATGCGATCGGCATCCTTCAACGTCGAAATGATCAGCGGCCCGAGCATGCGCGACAGCCTGACCGGAATGCCGCGCGCCGCATGCGCCTCCTTGAGCGCCTCGTATCGGGCGGCAATTTCGGGCACGAAACGCAAGACGAGACCGAAAGCGAGACCGAGATCGGCCGCCTTCAAAAGCCCCATCCGCTCCAGCGGACGGGCGAGATCGGTGACGGCGCTCATGAAGTCGGCAATAGTCGTGGAGGCCGTCACAGCGGCTGCGAGAAAGAGGATCGCAAGCAGCCGGAGCGTCGTGACAAGCGCTTCGAGCGGCGAAAGCAGGAGAAGGTTGACGGCTGCAAGAAACGCGATGGTGAGCAGCACAGGCCTCAGCCGCTTGAAGCCCTCCGATAGCCCGATGCCGGTGGAGACATAGAGGAAGGCGGTGAGGGCCGCGGCCGCTGCGAGCACGAGTGGCGCAGTCACGAAATAGAGCCCCAGCCCGAAGATCATCAGCCCGAAAAGCTTCGGCTTCACGGGAATGCGATGTAAGAGGCTCGTGCCCTCCACATGCAGGCTTGTCAGCATCCGGCGATCTCCCGGTAGCGGGCAATGGCCGCGTCTCCGCTCGCATCGAAGACAAGCGCCCCCTCATGGAAGACCAGCACCCTTGAAAAGTCCGCGACCAGATCGAGATCGTGGCTGATGACAACGGCCTGCTCGGCAAGCCCCTCGATCGCCGCCTTCACCCGGGCGCGGTTCCTGAGGTCGAGCTGGTTGGTCGGCTCGTCAAAGATCACGACATCGGGCCGATTGATGCAGACGGCGGCGAGTGCCGCCAGCTGCAACTCACCGCCGGAGAGTTCATGCGGCCGCCGCTCCGCCAGATCGCGAATGCCGAACCGGGCGAGTGTCTCCTCGACCAGCCGGTCGACCTCCGGACCCTCAAGCCCCCGCGATTTCGGCCCGAGCGCCACATCCTCGCGGATAAGAGGCAGGATGACCTGGTTGCCCGGGTTCTGAAAGATGAACCCTGTCTTGGCGCGCGCCGCCTTCTCGTCGTTGACGGTATCCAGGCCATCGAGCGTGACGCTTCCGCAGGACGGCTTGGCCAGTCCCGCAATTAGCCGGGCGAAACTCGTCTTGCCCGAGCCGTTGAGCCCGATCACGCCGATGCGAGCCTCGTGAAGCTCCAGCGACAACGGCTTCAGGGCTAAACGGTCGCCGTAACGCAGTTCGGTCTGATCGAAATTTATGTGCAAGGCGAGGGGTCTCCGACTGATCCGGTCTCTATAGACCGTCCTAGGCGGAGGAGCCAGCTTCAGAGAGGGGGTGGGTTAGCGCAAGCCGGTAAGACCCATATTGCAAGCACCCATTGAACAAACCACGAACATGCCCTAGCCTCCTGGCATGACGATTCCGATCCCCAATCCGCTTGCCCGAAAGATCTTCCTCGAACGGCAGGGCCTGTCGCGCTCGCCGACGAAGGCGCTGTCCCGTCAAGGGCTTTACCAGCTGATCCACGACCTTGGCTTTGTCCAGGTCGACAGCATCCAGTGGGTCGAGCGGGCCCATCACCAGATCCTCTTTTCGCGCAACCAGACGTACAGACAGGCTGATCTGGCGCATCTGGCGGAGAAGGACCGGTCTCTGTTTGAGCATTGGACTCATGATGCATCGGTGATCCCGTCCGAGTTCTTTCCCTATTGGAAGCATCGCTTTGTCCGCCGCGAGGCGAAGATCATGGAGAACTGGGCAAAATGGCAAGGCGAAGGCTTCGACAAGGCCTTTGAGGAAACCTATGCTCGCATTCGCGACCATGGCCCCGTCATGGCTCGTGATGTGAAGGGCGAAGACCATAAATCCGGCGGCTGGTGGAACTGGCATCCCTCGAAGACGGCGCTCGAATTCCTCTGGCACACCGGCAAGCTGTCGATTGCCCGCCGCGAAGGGTTCCAGAAGGTTTATGATCTGGCCGAGCGGGTCATCCCGCAGGAGCATCAGACTCGAGAGGTCGATCACGACACCTTCGTCGACTGGGCCTGCCGGGCCGCACTCATCCGCCTCGGCTTTGCCACGTCAGGCGAGATTGCCGCCTTTTTCGACATCATCACGCCCGACGAAGCCAAGGCCTGGGTGACCTCCCATCGCGACGAACTGGAGGAAGTGCTGATCGGCACTGTAGACGGCAAACAACGATCCTCCTTCGCCTTCGCCGGACAGATCGCTGGCCTGATGGACGCGCCTGAACCACCCGGCCGTGTCCGCGTCCTCTCGCCCTTCGATCCCTTGATCCGCGACCGGAACAGGACCGAGCGCCTGTTCGGCTTCTTCTATCGCATCGAGGTTTTCGTGCCCGAGCCGAAGCGGCAATATGGCTACTATGTCTTCCCGCTGCTGGAGGGCGACCGCCTGATCGGCCGCATCGACATGAAGGCGGAGCGCAAGACTGGCGAACTCGCCGTCCGCCGCCTCTGGCTGGAGCCGGGCGTGAAGCCGAGCGCCGGGCGGCTGGAGAAGCTGGAAGCCGAATTGCAGCGCATCGCCCGTTTCGCCGGAATGGACAGCGTCCGCCTCCAGGACGGCTGGCTGGGCTGACAAACCACACCATGGACAGAAAGCTTCGACGTGATCGACAACAGCGCCTACCGCATCGAACTCCGCGTGCCCGCCGTCGACGACTATATGCGTCTGCGGCGCGAAGCCGGCCTCAGCCCCTTTTCCCGGGAAGCCGCAGAAAAGGGCCTGCCGAACTCGATCTTCGGCGTCAGCCTGATGCTCGATAACGAGACGGTCGGCATGGGCCGCATCATCGGCGATGGCGGCTGCTTCTTTCAGGTCACCGACATCGCCATCCTGCCGGAGCACCAGGGCAGGGGGCTTGCGAAATGGATCATGGCGGCACTTTCCGAGTTTATTGCCACCCTGCCCAAGACAGCCTATGTCAGCCTGATCGCCGACGTGCCGGCCAACAAACTCTACGCCCAGTTTGGTTTCGACGAAACGGCGCCACGCTCCGTGGGCATGGCACGCAAGGTGGTGTGAGCGACCGCTGAGGATACGCCCTGGCCTAGGCCGCCCGGCTGGCACCCGTCAGCGCCCTGTCCTTCAGATCCTGGAACTTGCGTGACATGGAAGCGAGCTTGGCATCCCAGGTGGGATCCGGTTGCTGGCCTTCGATCGTCTGGAAATAGACCTGCATCAGTGCCGCGATGGCGAAGGGTTCGAGGACGGCGGCCTTGAGTGCCAGCGCCCCGACCACGGCAATCGCGATCCCGAAGCCGCTGGCGGCACCCGGAAACACATAGACCAGCCCCAGAGCCGGCCCGATCAAAAGCACGAAGATCACGGCGGTGAGAAGCCACAGGAAGATCGCCAGCCAAACGGCGTTCTTCACCATCCTTCCGCCATTCTGCGCATAAAGAACCAGTCCCTGTCGGCCGGTTTCCCAGGGATTGTCGCTGCTGCTGCGAATGTTGTGGGCAAGGATGATTTCATCGACATAGGTGAGCGACAGCCGGATCACCGTATTGATAAACCGTGCAACGCCGTCGAGCCCGGGGATCACCATGCCGATGCCGCCGACGATCCCGGTGATAGCCCGGATCACGCCTTTGATCAGCTGGTCGAGCACGAAGAGCAGGTTCGCCTCCGCGAAACGGGCTTCGACGACCGCTCGACCATGGGCGATCTGCCCCTTGCCGTCGGCCATCAGGCTGCGCCCCTCGTAAAGTTCGACCATCACCGCAATGTGGGCGGCTTTCACCATGTAGAGCAGCCATTCACGGATCCAGTAGACCGCAAAGGAGACGAGGCCGAAGCCAATGATCCCGCCCCAGACGGCATAGTCTTCGCCGCTGCCGAACACCGTACCGACACCATAACCGATGCCGGCCGAACCGCCGGTTCCAAGCACATAGGCAAGCGTGATGGTGAAATAGATGACGATGCGCAGCGCAATGAAGGGCAGCGTGCCGGCCAGAATGCCGATCGCCCGCCCGATGGAAAAGTCCCACATGGTGAAGTTCCCCAGACCCGAAAACCAGGTCGGATTTTAGGAATGCACCCTGGCCCAGGCAAGGTCATCGCGCACATCCCGTGCATCATGGAAACAAGGTGACCTGACGTTCACCAGGCGCGCATCCTCCGCTGCCGTCAAAAAATTGCATGCAACCTTTGGAGTTGTGCATTAGTCCCAACTCACACAGTTCTTTCGCATAACCACCGCCAGAAGCCCGAAGGCCGGCGGTCTCATGGATTTGCGATAGACGGTTTCATGCGCTTTTTGACCCACCCCGGCCCGCTGCCATGTCTTCTGCTTCTTGTCGGAAGCTCTGCTTTTTGGATGAGCCATGCCGACGCGGCAGATTATGGTTATGAGTGGATCGCCAGCGTCCCTGGCTCGACGGTTCAGCCGTCGGCCATGAGCGCGGACGGCAGCATCGTGGTTGGCAATTTCCTGACCTACTTCACGCCGCCGAGCGGTCCCGGCGGATACGTGTCCAATGGTTTGATCTGGACCGACGGCCTCGGCAACGAGGATATCCAGCCGGAAACGGGCTGGTACTCGCTCTCCATCGGCGATGTGAGTTCCGATGGAAGCATCTATGTCGGCATTCTATCCGGCGGCAATCCAACCCAAGCCTACCGGGCGAATGCCACCTCGGGCCAGTTTGATCTCTTGGGCTTCCTGCCGGGCGGCACGGTCTCGCGTGCCACCGGCGTCAGCGGAGACGGCAATGTGGTGGCCGGATGGGGCAATACCAGCAGTGGTTATCGCGCCTTTCGCTGGACCTATGATGCTCAAGCGCTTTCCGGAAGCATGCAGGAACTCGGCACGCTCGGCGGGAGCAATTCCTTCGCCAACGGGATCAGCCGCGACGGGCACGTTATCGTCGGCAATGCTCAGGATGCCGGTGGTTTTGCGATTGCCGCGTATTGGGTGGACGATAGTGCGGCCAACGCCATCGGTGTTCTCGCCGGCGGCGACGAGTCCAACGCAGTCGCAGCCAATGCAGACGGTTCGGTGATCGTGGGCCAATCGGATGCCGCGACCGGGACCCACGCCTTCCGCTACGTGGTCGGTACGGCGACGATTCAGGATCTCGGAACCCTCGGCGGTACCTATTCCGAGGCCCTTGCGGTCAATGATGATGGATCGGTTGTCGTCGGCCGCTCGGGCCGCAGCGACGCCACATCCTCCGGCTTTCGCTGGTCGGACGCGACCGGGTTGATCTCGGTCGACGACTGGCTGCGCGGGAGCGGTGTCACGCTCGCAACGGACGTGACGAACGATGCCTCAGCCGTCTCCGCCGATGGCACGATCATCGCCGGCACGCTTCGCGACGGCAAGGCCTATATCGCGCGTGGCGCCTCCACCGATCCGTCCACCCCCTCCGCGGGTATTGTGGCTGTCGAAGACTATATGCAGAGCTTTGATGGCCTGCCACGCCACTTCTTCGTGCCGCAGCAGGTCGCCGATCTCGCCATGAACGGTGCAAATTCCTCACCCATGTTTCATCGGCTGTCGGCCGGGCAGCGATCCCTCTGGGCGACGGGGGATCTGGGTGCGGTGCGCAATGAATTCGGAACTGGGTCGACGGCAACCGGCGAAATCGGCTTTGCCTATGCGTCGACCGACGACCTCACCCTGCGCCTCGCGCTCGGCACATCCTATTCCAAAGCAGATCTCGATCTCGACGGCTATAGCCGTGTCCAGGGCAGCTATGTCCTGCCCGAGGTCAGCATGGCGGTCGCGCCCAGCGTCTATGCGACACTGACCGGCTTTGCCAGCATCGGCGAGCTCTCGATGCGCCGCGCCTATCTGAACGGGACCGGCGCCGATGCCTCCAGTGGCGAAACCGACACCCGAACGCTCGGCTTTCGCGCCCGTCTCGACTGGCTCGATTCCTTCAGCCTTCGGGAGCTTGCCTTCACGCCCTATGCCAGCTTCACCCACCTGTCGACGAAGACCGATGGCTATACGGAGACCGGCGGCAGCTTTCCCGCCCGTTTCGACGCCGTGGATGGTTCGTCCAACACCATTCGCCTTGGGCTGGACGGGCGTCATGACCTCACGGCGACCGTAAGCCTCATCGGCCGCGGCGAGATCGCCCACCGCTTCGAGGATCAGGCACCCGATACCACGGGCGAAATCATCGGCTTCTCCAGCTTCGATCTGCCCGGTGCACCGGTAGAGCAGAACTGGCTGCGCGGTGGCATCGGTCTTGAAACGAAGTCGGGGCCGCTTGAAGGTCAGCTGATGTTCAATGCCTCCAGCCAGGAAGGGGGCAGCTACTGGCTGAGCGCCAGCACCCGCATCATCTTCTGACAAGGCACAGGCGACATGATTGCCTCGTAAGCGCTGAAGCTGTGCCGGACAGCCCCCTCATCGCCTCGCATGCGCGCGGCACTTCTCCCCGAGGGGAGAAGAAGGAGTCCGGAACAGCCACCGATACCCAATATGCGATAGCCCTGCCTCGAGGAGGAACTGGGTGGCTTCCGCCGGCGGGGACGTTTGCTGTGACGGAAAAGCGCCACACGCCAGCCTGCCCTTGAGGGGGTGGGTCGGACCGCAGGTGCGGGGTAGGGTGATCAGGCAACTGCAAGCCGCCGCATGCGCATCAACGGATCAAGAAGGAACCGAAGGCCCTCAGACGATCTCCGTCCCCGAGATCTGAATGCCAAACCCCTCAAGTCCGACATAATGCCGCTCGCGCGAAGCCATCAGCCGGATCGAGTTGACGCCGAGATCTTTGAGGATCTGCGCACCGAGCCCGACTTCCAGCCATTCGCTCTCACGCGCCTGCGCTTCGCTATGCGCCTCGCGATCATGTTTGCCGCTGCGGGCCGTGGTCGAAGCGCCGACGCCGACCGAACCTTCGCGCAGGTAGACCACAACGCCGCGGCCCTTTTCAGCGATCCGCTTCATGACGCCATCGATCTGCCGCTCCGCCCCGAACACGTCGCGGCCGACATCTTCGAGATGCAGGCGCACCGGAATGTCCTCGCCATCGCGAATATCGCCGAAGACGACGGCCAGATGCTGCATCGGATCCCAGGGCAGGGAATAGGCATAGGCCTTGGCAGGACCATAGGGCGTCTGGATTTCGAACTTCGACCTGAGTTCGATCAGCGTTTCCTTGCGCTGGCGATAGGCGATGAGATCGGCGACGGAAACCTGCTTCAGTCTGTGCTGCTCGGCAAAGGCCGCCACCTGCGGCCCGCGCATCACGGTACCATCGTCATTGACCAGTTCCGAGATCACGCCGATTGGCGGAAGCCCGGCCATAGTGCAGAGGTCGACGGCCGCTTCCGTGTGGCCGGACCGCATCAACACACCACCCTCGCGCGACACCAGCGGAAAGATGTGGCCGGGACGGACAAAGTCGGAAGCCCCGACATTGGGGTTGGCGAGATTGCGGACCGTGAGCGTCCGGTCATCGGCCGAAATGCCCGTCGACGTGCCGTGCTTGAAGTCGACGGAGACGGTAAACGCTGTCGTGTGTGCGCTGTCGTTTTCCGCGACCATGGCTGAAAGGTTCAGCCGCTTGGCCTCTTCCTTCGGCATGGGAGCACAGACGATGCCCGAAGTATGACGCACGATGAAGGCCATCTTTTCGGCGGTGCAATGAACGGCGGCGACGATCAGATCGCCTTCGTTCTCGCGTCCGTCATCATCCATGACCACCACGATTTCGCCCGCCTCGAAGGCGCGAAGGGCTTCGACGACACGTTTCTGGTCATAGCTCATGCGGGGTCCTCACCTTGTGCGGTTGTTCTGGCCGCGGTCTCTTAGGATATGGTCGAGAATGATGCAGGCGAGCATCGCCTCGCCGACAGGAACGGCGCGAATACCGACACAGGGGTCGTGACGGCCTTTGGTGCGCACATCGACCTCATTGCCATCGGCATCGATGGAGCGCTTTTCGGTGAGGATCGAGGACGTCGGCTTGATCGCAAACCGCGCCACGATCGGCTCTCCCGTCGAAATGCCACCCAGAATGCCGCCGGCGTGGTTCGACAGGAAAACGGGCTTGCCGTCGGCCCCAATTCGCATCTCGTCGGCATTCTCCTCGCCGGTAATCTCGGCCGCCTCGAAGCCGTTGCCGATCTCGACGCCCTTGACCGCGTTGATCGACATCAGACCGGACGCAATGTCCTGGTCCAGCTTGCCATAGACCGGCGCGCCGATTCCCGCTGGCACGCCTTCCGCGACCACCTCGATGACAGCGCCGACGGAAGAGCCGGCTTTGCGAATGCCGTCAAGATAGTCCTCAAAGACCGGAACCATCGCAGCGTCGGGGCAGAAGAACGGGTTCTGGTCGACCTGGGCCCAGTCCCAGTTGTCGCGGTTGATCTTGTGCGTGCCGATCTGCACGAGGGCGCCGCGAATGGTGACGCCGGGCATGGCAAGCCTGGCAAGCGCACCGGCCGCAACACGGGCAGCCGTCTCGCGGGCAGACGAACGCCCGCCACCGCGATAGTCGCGGATCCCGTATTTGAGATCATAGGTATAGTCGGCATGGCCGGGGCGGTAGCGCTTGGCGATATCACCGTAATCCTTGGAGCGCTGGTCGGTGTTCTCGATGAACAGCGACACAGGCGTGCCGGTCGTGATCATCGTGCCGTCTTCCTGCGGCATGACCCCCGACAGCACCTTGACGATGTCGTCCTCGCGCCGCTGCGTCACGAAACGCGACTGACCGGGTTTGCGCTTGTCCATGAAGACCTGCAGGTCCTCCTGCGCGAAACGGACGCCCGGAGGGCAGCCATCGACGACCGCGCCGAGCGCCGGCCCATGGCTTTCGCCCCAGGTGGTGACGCGGAAGAGGTGACCGAAGGTATTGTGCGACATGGGCTGACGAACCACTCATTTCCCCCCGCCGGAACGTCTCCAAGCGGGGCTTGCCTTGGATGGCAACTCTCATAGAGCAAATGGTCGAAGTCTGTGAAGCGCTTTCACGCGGCACGGAGCCGAAAACGCCAAGACGCAGTGTCTAAGCGGAGAAGACGGGCACCGATGCCAGCAGTTACGAGGCCTTCTGCTGCGGCAGGCGGTTTACAAAGCGGGTGAAGTCGTCAAACGACAACGGCTTTGCAAAGGCATAACCCTGCAGATAGTCGCAGCCGAGTTGCCTGAGCATGCCGGCATGCTCATGCGTCTCGACGCCTTCGGCCACCGTCTCGATGCCGAGCGAGCGGGCGATTTCCACGATGTTGCGCACCAGGCTGCGTTCCTGCGGCTGCACCGTGATCGGCATGACCAACTGGCGGTCGATCTTCAGCCGCTTGGGTTTGAGCTTCAAAAGCGAGACGATCGAGGTGTGACCGGTGCCGAAGTCGTCGATTTCGATGTCGATGCCGAGCGTCTTGATCTTCTCGATATTTTCCGACGCCTTGGTGTCGCTTTCATCCAGGAAAATCGACTCCACCAGCTCGAAACAGATCGAACCCGGCGTGATCGCAAGCCCCTGCAACTGCTCGATCAGGTTCTCGTCATGCAGTCGCTTCGACGAGACGTTGACCGAGATTCTCGGCACGGCCATGCCCATCGCCGTCCAACGCATCTGGTCCTTGAGCGCCGTCTGCAGGACCAGCTGGTCGATGCGGGCCATGACGTTCAGATCTTCGGCGACCTTGAGGAAGTTGCCTGAGGCCAGAACACCGCGATCGGGATGGCGCCAGCGAACCAGCGCCTCGGCCCCGCAGAGCTGCATGCTGCCGGCCTCGAACTGCGGCTGGTACCAGACGATGAATTCGTCGCGCTCCAGCCCGGCCAGCATGTCGTCGGCCATGCGCTTCTTGGCAACGATGTTGGCCTGCAGATCAGGCGTGAAGAATTCGTAGCAATTCCGGCCCTTTTCCTTGGCCTGGTAGAGCGCGATGTCGGCATTGATCAGAACCTTGCGCGCATCTGGCATCAGGCCGGAAGCCTGGGCAATGCCGATCGACACACCGCAGCGGCAGTCGAAGCCTTCGAAATCGATCGGATGACGCATCGCCTCGATGATCTGGCTGGAGAGATTGGCAAGCTCCTCCATGGTCGTCGAACGGCGTGCCAGAACAACAAATTCGTCACCACCGATGCGCGCCACCAGATCGCCGCGCGGCACATGGCGGCGCAGGATTTCGGCGGCATGCACCAGCATGGCATCGCCGGCGGCGTGGCCCAGCGTGTCGTTGATCTCCTTGAAACGGTCGAGGTCGAGATGCAGGATCGCGAACTTGGCGCGCTGAGTGGCATGGCCCCGGCTCAAGCCATCGAGCTCCAGATCGAGCTTGCGGCGATTGGCAAGCGACGTCAGCGGGTCGTGCAGCGCATTGAACTCGATGCGGTTCTTGGCCAGTTCCAGCTCGATGTTGCGCATGTCGGCTTCCGCCTTGGCGGCCCGCATCTGCTCGGCGAGCAGGGCGTCGGCCGTTACGTCGAAGGCAATGCCGATCATTTTCTTGCGCCCGTCGCGCCCGATATGCGGCTGGCCGACGGAGCGGATGTATCGGATCTCGTTGTTCGGCAGAACGACCTTCTGCGTCGTGTTGAGCACGTGATCGAGGGTCGAGGCGCGCTTGGCGGCCAGCTGGATCTCGCCGCGCTCATCCGGATGGAGGCGCGACAGCCAGACATGCTCCGGCACCGGCTTGTCGCTGTAGGGCAGGCCGTAAAGCTGGTGCATGCGTTCGTCCCAGACGGCAGTCTTGGTAACCGGGTCACCTTCCCAGGTGCCGCAATTGTAAGATCCGAGCGCCAGGTCCAGTCGGCGCGACGCCTCGGCCAGCTGGTGTTCGCGGCTCGACAATTCCTCAAGCGCCAGTTCAAGCTCGGCATTCTTGATGTCGCTGTTTTCCTTGGCCCGGCTCAGCGACTGCGTCAGCAGGGTATCGGTGGTGATGTCACAGACGATCCCGGTAATGCGACCGTCGAGCGCGCGCGCACCCACCGAGCGCAGGTAGCGGAAGCTGTCGTCGGCAAGCGGCAGGCGGTAGACGATGTCCCAGCTGTCGGTGGTGCGGGCAATGACGCTGTCGAAATAGAGCTGTTCGGCCCGGCAGAGATCCTCCGGCTGAATGGCACCATACCAGTCGGCCAGCCGGTCTTCTTCCTCGTCCAGACTTTCCGGCAGGCCATGCAGACCGGCGGTGCGCTTGTCCCAGAGAAGCGAATGGGTAGTTTCGTCAATCTCCCATATCCCAATATTCGAGGTCTCCAGCGCCAGCTGGAAACGCTGCGACAGTTCCAGCAAGCGCTCCTCGCGGGCGCGCAGCCGCTGGATGTTGAGATTGCGTTCCCGCAACAGCACGATGGCGAGTAGGATCGAGATCATCATGGCTGAAATGCCGGACGTCAGAAGCAGGCGGCTCGGCAGGAGCCGGTTCATCGCCCCATCCCAGCCTTCCTCCGGCATCGCGAAGACGACGAGCGACAGGTCGTCGATATCGATCCGCATGGTCAGAGGTGTGTCGTTCAAAAGGTCCGGATCGCCCGAAATGACATCGACGGAGCCGGTGGGGGCCACCTGTGCCACGGCAATCTTCAATCCACTGCCCTCGGCGTGACCGATCTCGGTGTCCTCGTTGCGGATCTGTACGGCCTGCAGGAAATCTACGGAATCGATTTCGATTCGCAGCGACTGCCACTGGCGAGACTTCTGCCAAGACATCGGGGGCACGGGAATGTCGATCGACAGGGAGCGGCCGTCGCTGTCGATCTTCGGATCGAAGGCCATGCGGTCGGGTTCATTGAGCGGTTGCAGCCGGATCGCACGATAGTGAGGGTTTTCCGCCATCTGCTTGGCGACAGTGCGATTGAATTCCATCGGGGACAGCATCGGATCGTCCCCGATGTCATCAGCCATTTCCATGGCGAGCCGAATGTCGCTGTCGAGCCGATGGCGGATGGCCGCGCCCGCATGCTCCAGCCCGTCCTGTACCATGTGCTCGACGCGTTTGCGCTCATGGGCGGCGGTGTCGCGGTCGATCATGAAGCCCGCGGCGATTATGAGTGCGCCAATGAAGGCTCCGCCTGCCAGCAAATAGATGCCGTTGCCCCATTTGCCGTCGGATTTTGTCCCCGCCTTCAAGTTACGCAACGCCACCAACCCTTAAACCCTACCTCGGGTAACCCTATGCGACGGCGGTTAATTTAGAATTTCGAAGGTGCCTCACGTTTTGCGCGCAGTAGTATTGGGGCGCACGAAGAAGTTAGGTCTTGGCCTTGCGATTGCTGCAGTGCAGCTTGACCAAAGGAGCGGGATAAACTTGTGCCATGGCTTGATCACAGCTGCGTTCCTCTCCACAATCCCACCGAAAGAACACGTCGTGGGGCAAATTTTGCCATATTCCGGAGGCCTATCTTGTACTCGTTTTCAGCATTGATTTGGTCGAAGGTGGTTCGTATGCGTATCCTGATCTCCCTGCTTCTTGGTACAGCCAGCCTCCTGTCCCCGATTGCCGCCTATGCCGGCAGTCACGACGTCGAGGCAACGATCGCAGCCGTCAACGTCGACGCCATGAGCCTGATGCTCGATGACGGCAAGACCTATACGGTTCCCGATGAGTTCAATTTCGAGGGGCTGGAAAAAGGCCAGAAGGTTATCGTCTTCTACACGGAAGTGGACGGCAAACGCGTCATCGACGATCTTGAGGTCGTGCAGTAATCAAGCGCGAGCCTGACGACCCGTCAGATCCAGCCGATTGTGGCGGCGGATGACGCCGTGGCGCCTTCGATCTTCAAGATCCTATTCTGCGGGATGTTCATCTCGCAGGCCTCGTCCTCATCGACATTTCCGATCAGCCGGAAGCAGCTGCGGATCACACCGCCGTGGCTGACGCAGACCGTTGGTCGTTCCACGGATGTCAGCCAGGCGCCGATCCGCCAGGACAGGATTTCGTAGCTCTCCGCATCGTCGCCGGGCGGGATGAAGCTCCATTTCTGCCGCGCCCGCTCCGCCACCCGCTCGGGCCAGACTTGAGCGAGTTCGGCCAAGGTCGACCCTTCCCAGTCTCCGAAGGAGAGTTCCTTCAAGCGGTCGTCGATGCGGTAGCCCTCTGCCGGCAGGCCCATGGCGCTGCGCACCCGTTCCATGGTGTCGCGCGTACGCAAGAGGGGAGAGGAGACGAAATCGTAGCCGCGGGCGGTATCACCGAGGATCTGCCCGAGCCTGCGCCCGTTTTCCCTCGCCTGGGCGCGGCCGATATCGTTGAGGCCGATATCCTTCTGCCCCTGCATCCGCCCTTCGGCGTTCCAGTCGGTCTGGCCGTGACGGATCATGTAGATGAGCACGGCTTCAGACCCCGGTTTCAGTCCTTGGCGACGGAGATGTCGGGCGCGTCCACGGCCTTCATGCCAACCGTGTGATAGCCACAGTCAACGTGATGCACTTCGCCGGAGACGCCGCTCGACAGGTCGGAAAGCAGATACATGCCCGAAGAGCCGACCTCGTCCGTCGTGACATTGCGCTTCAGCGGCGAGTTCAGCTCGTTCCATTTCAGGATATAGCGGAAATCGCCGATGCCGGAGGCGGCAAGCGTCTTGATCGGGCCGGCAGAAATCGCGTTGACCCGAATGCCGCGACCGCCCATGTCGACGGCGAGGTAACGCACGGACGCTTCCAGGGCAGCCTTCGCAACGCCCATCACGTTGTAATGCGGCATGACCTTTTCGGCGCCGTAATAGGTGAGCGTCAGAAGCGAGCCGCCATCATTCATGATCTTCTCGGCGCGCGCCGCAACCGCCGTGAAGGAATAGACCGAGATATCCATCGTCCGGGCGAAGTTGTCGCGCGTCGTGTCGATATAGCGGCCGGTCAGCTCGTCCTTGTCGGAAAAGGCGATCGCGTGGACGACGAAGTCGATCTTGCCCCACTTCGCCTCAAGATTGGCAAACACCGCATCGATGCTGTCGAGATTGGTCACGTCGCAATCGCCGGCGAGGAAGGCATCGAGTTCCACAGCCAGCGGCTCGACGCGCTTCTTCAGCGCATCGCCCTGCCAGGTCAGCGCAATCTCTGCGCCCTGTTCACGGCAGGCCTTGGCAATGCCCCAGGCGATGGAGCGATTGTTGGCAACGCCCATGATGACGCCGCGCTTGCCGGCCATGAGGCCTGAACCTTGAACCATGATGGATCCCCTAAACTGTCAAGTGGAGTTGCCTATGGCATAGGCCGTTCCGTCGTTCAAGTTTGAAGCGGAACACCGGCCGTGATCGGGGCGACAACGGCTGTATCTTTGAAACTTCGAATGAATTCGGCGAGAGTGGCTGCAGGCGCCCTTATCGGCGCCCACAGGGATTATGCTCAGAGGTAAAGCCCTTCGCGCATCAGGCGCATCAGATCCGTCACCTTCTCGTCGGGCTTTTCCCAGAGCATGACGCGCAGCTCCACCACGAGCTCGCCGCGTCCGCCATCGCCATCCGGCAGTCCCAGCGCATCCACGCGGATCACCTGGTCGGAATTCGACCATGGCGGCACGGTCACCTTGACCATGCCCTCTGGACCCTCGACCTCGGTCTCGCAACCGAGCACGGCATTTTCAAGCGTGATCGGCAGGACCGTCTTGATGTCATGGCCGTCGACGACAAAGCGTTCGCTGCGCAGGATCCGGATCGTGACGGCAAGGTCGCCTCTGAGGAGGCCCTGGAACTTGAGACCCTGGCCTTTCAGCTTGACCACATGGCCTTCGGTGGCGCCGCTGAGCGGCACACGTACCTCCCGTCCGTCGGTGAGGGTGACGGGCACAGCCTTCTGTTCGAGCAGGTCGGAGATCGCAACGATCGCCTCGGCAAAGACATCGGGTGCCTTTTCCGGTGGTGGCGGAGGAGGGGTGCCGCGCAGGCGCCGCACGAGAGAGCTGAACAATTCGATCGGGGCAAGGAGCGGCGAACTTGATGTGCGCAACGGGATGCCGTCATTGAGGTCGGCCGCCTCCTGGTCGCGCTTCAGCTGTTCGGCAGCCACCGCAGCCTCCGGGCTGTCGCCGAAGATGCGGGAAACGATGTCCTCCGGCCCTTCGGATTTCGCACTCGCCCCGCCGGCCCCAGCCGTCTGGGACTTGCCGGCTTCGACAGACGGGCCTTCCGCTGCTGGCTTTGCGCCATTGTCGGCAGTGCTGCCCTCGGCCTTGGTCTTTGCGGCCTCGGCCTTCGGATCTGGCTTTGCGGATTTGGCCTGCTTGGCAGCCTTTGCCGCCTCGGCCTTGGCGGCGGCAGCGGCTTCGGCCTTCGCCTTTTCCGCCTCGGCCTGAGCCAGTTCAGCCAGAATGCGCTCGGCATTTGCCTTGGCGATCTTCGCCTTTTCGGCGGCCTCGCGGGCGGCGTTGCGCTGCTGCATGATGGTCTGCTCGCGCTCGAGTGCCTCGACCTTTGAACGCTGCTGGTCATAGCGGCTGCGCTTGGCCGGGTCCTTCAGCACCTCATAGGCGCGGCCCATTTCGGCAAAGCGGTTATGCGCAGTGGGATCATCCCGGTTCTGGTCCGGATGCACGGATTTCGCCTTCGTGCGCCACGCGGCCTTGATCTCGTCCGCACCCGCATCGCGCTTCACGCCCAGGATCGAATAGAAGTCACGCATTGATGACACCAATTATCGAATGCGGAGAGGCCCGTTCATGGCGCCTTGGTCCGCGAAAATTCGGTAACCACCCCGCAGACATGGCGGTAGCGGCAAACAATAGGCCGAAACCGTCGCACGAAATTCTCTAATCGAAAGTTACAGGAGGCAGGTGCGTGCGGGGCTATTCTTTCGGCTTGCTTAAGCAAACCTTTCAAATGCGACCCTACAGAGGATCGCCGTTTACGAACGACGATCGAAGCTCATAAGTTCCCAGTTGCCGCTACCCGATGTGCAGGTCTTGCCGGAGAAATAGGCGATGCCTTCATAGGAGTGTCGCGTGGTGGAGAAGTTGCGGCAGATGAAGCCCTGGCCCTTCTCTTCCTGGATGGCCGTGACGACACCGGCACTGCCTGTCGTGGCATTGGCCCAGGGGAGCGGCTTGCCATCGGTCTTTTCGAGGTCGACGGAGGAGACCGCGCTCTGCACGGTAAGTTCGTCCGAATGGCTGGAGGGATTACCCTTTTTGGAGACGGTCGATGTCGAGATCGAGCTGTCGACGCTGTCTGCACCAAACAGGTCCATGCTGCTGCCGAAGCAGCCGCCGAGCGGAAGTGTCGCAGCGATGACGAAGATCATCGAGGTTTTGCGCATGCAGCTACCCTTTGTACGCTCAACCGACTTTGCTATGTCTTCCAAGGGCCCTTCCATGCGGTGCTTCGCGCCGACGGCCAGTATGCAGATCAGGAGCAATTGAGACAATATGTCAGAAGTCGGGTTAACAACTGGTGACTTTACCGAAGAGAGCGAGCCCTTTGCCTTGTTCGCCACCTGGCTGAAGGACGCAGAAGCTTCGGAGATCAATGATCCCAATGCGGTAGCGCTGGCCACCGTGGATGCGGATGGTCTTCCGAATGTGCGTATGGTGCTTCTCAAAGGGTATGATTCTCGCGGCTTCGTTTTCTACACGAATTTTGAGAGCCAAAAGGGACAGGAAATTCTCGGCCAGAAAAAGGCGGCAATGTGTTTTCATTGGAAATCGCTGCGCCGCCAGATCCGCCTGCGCGGGGACGTCGAGGTGGTATCGGACGCCGAGGCCGACGAATATTACCAGTCGCGCCCGCTCGGCAGCCGCATTGGCGCCTGGGCCTCGAAACAGTCGCGCCCGCTCGAAGGCCGCTTCGCGCTGGAGAAGGCGGTGGCCGAATATACGGCGAAATATGCGCTCGGAAACGTGCCGCGCCCGTCCCATTGGTCCGGCTTCCGCATCATCCCGAAGTCGATTGAATTCTGGCACGACGGCAAATTCCGCCTGCACGACCGCATCGAATTCCGCCGCGAGGGCGACGGCTGGTCGAAGGTGCGGATGTACCCGTAAGTTGGGCTCGGGAAGCGGCGCCTTCAGCCCTTCTTGAGACGCGAGGGAATGCCGGAGGCCAGCGCCTGCACATAGCGCGGCTTCTGGTAGAGCCCGTTGAGCGAGATGCGCGGCAGAAGCTGCGGCGCATCGAGCAAGGCTTCGGTGAGGGTGCCCGGCCGGGTTGTGACGGCGAGCTTGAAGCCCGCCCATTGCGCATAACCCGCCGTGCGTGGCGAAGCACTGCGCGCATCGCCATAGGGATAAGCGAAGGTCACCGGGCGCATCCCGGTGATCGAGGCGACATAATCGGCGCTGTCATTCAGTTCGGCCAGGATCTCCGTATCGCTCAGGGCGCCGAGCCCGCGATGGCTGACCGTATGGGCGCCGTAGGAGACGAGGGGATGGCGGACGAGTGCCTCCAATTCCCCGTGGTCCATCACCGTTTCCGCCACCAGCGCATGCGGATTGATGCCGGCGGCCTGGGCGGCAGCGTCGAGATGGGCGACCGCCTTGGCTTCGTCGCCGGCAAACACCGCGCCAACCACGGCATCGAAGGCCGCCTGCTTGGCTCCAACCGTACCGCAATCCATATCAATCCTGCAGGCAGGCAAGCAGAGTGTCAGCCGCTTCTGCTTGGCAATCAGCGCGGCGGCCGTCTCCCACCACATGCTATGGCTGCGCTCCGACAGTCCCTTGCAGACGAAGATGGTGAACGGCACCCCATGTCGCTCAAAAACGGGAAGGGCATGGACGGCGTTGTCGCGAAACCCGTCGTCCAGCGTAAAGACGGCAAAGGGTTGGGCGGGCTCCGGCTCCGCAAGTGCCGCCGGCATATCGTCAAGCCGGATGAAGCGGTAACCGTCCCGCTTGAGCGCCGTGATCGCCGAATCGAGAAACTCCGGCGTCACATCGAGATGCCGGTTCGGCTGGAATTCGGCTGTTTCTGCTGGCCGGACATGATGCAGCGTAAAGACGACCCCGCGTCCGCGTGCCGCCTTGGAGATCCCGAGACGCGACAGGCCGAAGGAAACCTCCAGGCCTGCGGAAATCACCGCCCGCTTGATCCTCTGCTTCAGCTGTCCCGCCATCATCCCCGCCTGCACCCATTCCAAATCGAGGTCAACCTAACGGCGAAGTCCTTAAGCTTCGTTCAATGGGCCTGTCTCAAATCGGAGCAGGGGAGGGACCCCAAGGATCGACCGCCTTTCGGACCGCGCGGCGCGCCAGGATGATGGCCGGAACGGTCCAGAAAATTGGCACCATGAACGTCGCCGAAAGCACCGAGCCCAGACGGTCTGGGTCCGCACTTCCGGCAAAGCCGAGACTGTTGGCCGTAAGGCCCGCCAGTGCCGCGCCGATGGCATAACCGGCCGATTGCAGGGTGGGCAGCAGGCCGGAGGTCTTGTCCCGTTCTGTGGTCGGGCTGGATGCCATTAGCATTTGGTTGAGATAGGACCAGCTCGAGCCGAAGGCGGCCCCGACAAAGATCTGGCCGAGCACCAGCACGGGTAGCAAGTGTTTCGTCATCCCAAGAGCGACAAGGATCATGCCGGCACATTGCAGCACCGGGCCACCCTGGATAGCCCGCCGTCGCGCCGAGGGGGAGGAAAGGTTGGCGATCAGCACGGCGACCACGCTCCAACTCATCGCCATCACCGCGCCGAATCCGCCCGCAGCCGTCGGGCCGTAGCCGAACACATGCTGCAGTCCGAAAACGATGTAGACGGCGCTGGTCGCCTGCGCCACGGGCATCAAGAGCACGACCCAGAGGCCGGCACCGACGGTCGACCCGAACCCGAACGCGCCCTGCGGCATCAGCCGGTGCGGCGCCTTGCGGTCCCGGATCACGCTAGTCCCTATAAGCAGCAGTCCCACGATCACAGTCAGTGCCGAACCTCCGAGATCAGCCACCGAACCCGCGGACAGCAGCACCAACAGTCCGGCGGCGAGCAGAAGGAGCGGCGCGAGCGGAATCCGGCCGCCGGTGTCGGATTTTTCTCTGGGCGTGGCCGTTTTCACCGCCAGCAGGAGGAAGATCAGCCCGAGCGGAATATTGACCAGAAAGGCAGCGCGCCAGGACAGGGTCTCTGTGATCCAGCCGGCGGCGAAGGGACCGCCGAACGAGGCGACCGCCCAGACCATGGCTTCGGCACCGAAAACCTTGGGAACCAGCCGCACCGGGTAAAGTGCGGGAATGAGCGCGTAGCAGAGAGCAGCAACAATGCCTTCGCCAAGCCCTTGTGCCATTCTGCCCAGCAGCACCTGCGGCATTGAGGTCGCAAGGGCGGCCGCGAGCGTGCCGCCGAGAAACAGGAGGGTCGCTGCCAGCATCACAAGTCTTGCGCCGAAACGGCTCTTCAGCCCTGCGGCGCTTGCGCCCGAGACGATCGAGCCGATCAGATAGAGCGACACCGACCAAGCGATCAGATTGCCACCGCCGATCTCGGCAATGGCACTCGGCATCACGGTGGTGACGAGAAAGCCGTTGAAGGCAAAGAGTGCCACCCCCATGCACAGCATCACGGTGGTGGCCGCATGACGGGGAGCCAAGAGGTCGAGCCAGCGGCCGTCGGGCAGGGCCTCTGCCAACGTCGGGTTCGAAGGCGAAGAACCGGTGCCGGATCGAGCGGCATCGACAGGAATAACTGCAGTCTCGGGCATGAAACATCCTTGCAATGAGGGACTTGGTCAGTTCGGATTCCGATGCTACAACCTCAACCTAAGTTGAGGTAAAGAGCCATGGCGAAAGAAAATTCACTGCTGAGTGTCGGCAACGTCGCGCGCCGCAGCGGCCTTGCCGTTTCGGCCATTCATTTCTACGAGCGCAAGGGTCTCATTACCGCCGACCGCACCGGCGGGAACCAGCGGCGTTACGGTCGCGATGTGCTGCGGCGCCTCGCTCTCATCCGGGCGGCGCAAGAGGTTGGGCTTCCCCTGTCGGACGTGGCGGAGGCCCTCGATCGGCTCCCGGATGGTCGAACCCCGACGCCGGCCGACTGGCGCCGCATCGCGACCGGTTGGGCGGAGCGGCTGGACGCACGCATCCGCGTGCTCCAGCGTCTGCGCCACGATCTCGATGGCTGCATTGGTTGCGGCTGCCTGTCGATGAAACGCTGCCAGCTGGTCAATCCGGCGGATGCCCTGTCAGAGGAGGGCACGGGCGGCGTTGCCCTTCGCAGGTAAGCTTCGGGGAGGCTCGGGCAGATAGAGCATGGGGCAGGGCGCCTGTGGCAGAACTCGCCCACAAAATTAACCTCCTGCTAACCACGATCGAGGCACCTTCTGTGGATCATTGGTTGCATTTGATCCTGACCGGCTGATTGTCGCCCCATTCTTGCCCTAAGCGCAGCACCCGGGACGGCGCGTCGAGAGAATCATGCAAGCCTGATCCATCATCGAAATCCAGGCGGCATTTGGAGTTTTCATGAAGAAGTTATTGATCGCGTTTTCGTTTTGCGTGGCGATCCTGTCTCTCTCGACCTCGGCCAATGCCGGCAGTGCCCAGCTTCTGCTCGATGCGCGCACCGGTGAGGTTCTTGCTTCCGAAAACCCCGATGAGCTGAACCATCCGGCCTCGCTCACCAAGATGATGACCATCTACATGGTCCTCGACGCGATCCATGCCGGCAAGCTCTCTTGGGACAGCCCCGTTCCCTTCTCGAAATATGCCTCCGCCCGCCCGCCGACGAAGCTGCGCGTCAAGGCGGGTGACTCGATCACCGTCAAGGAAGCGGTCCTTGCGATGATAGTGCTCTCGGCCAATGACGTAGCAACCGCCGTCGGCGAAAAGCTCGGCGGATCGGAAGAAGGCTTTGCCGCGCTGATGACGCGCAAAGCGCGTTCACTGGGAATGCTCAACACCACTTTCTTCAACGCGTCCGGCCTGCCCAACGACCAGCAATTTACGACCGCCCGCGACATGTCGACCCTCGGCGTCGCCCTGATCCGCGACTTTCCCAAGGATTACGAACTCTTCTCCACCAAGAGCTTCGCCTTCCGTGGCCGCACCATCAATGGTCACAACAACCTGATGTATCGCTACAAGGGCATGGACGGCATCAAGACCGGCTATACGAATGCTTCGGGCTTCAACCTCGTCAGCGCAGTCGAAAGCAATGGCCGTCGCGTCATCGGCGTTGTCATGGGCGGCCGCACCGCCGCCAGCCGCGACCGCCTGATGGGAAAGCTGATCGACGCCAATATCAAGAAGGCCTCGACGGGAACCCAACTCGTTGCCAGCCGCACGACCGGCGTGCAGATAGATCTCGCGCGCTTGGGCGACGCCATCCCGGTTCCCGCCTCGCGCCAGTCGGCCATGGCCGCCGTCCAGGGCATGGCGGGTGCGACCGGTGTCGGCACCGGCGAAATCGCAGCAGCCTATGCCGAAGGCGATCTCGCTCCGGCCGAACAGCCGCTGACCGCCGCCATCCCGCGCGCAACGCCGCGCGCCAATGTTGGCGCCGGTGCTTCCGTGGTCGGGCAGGGGGCCCAGCAGGCGACCGCTTCCTCGATCACCGGCGAGCGCAAGTGGCAGATCCAGATCGCAGCCGCCACCTCGGCCCAGGCCGCCATGGAACTCCTTTCCGACGCCCGCGATAAGGTCGGCGGCCCTTTGAAGACGCTCGACACCTATACCGAGATGGTGACCCGCAACGGCACCACCTTCTACCGCGCCCGCTTCACCGGTTTCGACACCAAGGACGAAGCCCGCACCGTCTGCGACAAGTTGGTGCGCCAGCGCTACGACTGCGTGCTGATGCCAGCGCGGGGATGATCATTCGATCGCTTCACCCGCGATCCGCGCGAGGTCGGCGCGCAGCTTTTTCGGCATGTCGCGTCGCACGTCGATGAGCCTCAAGATGCCTATGGCGTCGCTCGTCAGTTCTCGAAAGAAGATGTAGTGTCGCTGGTAACGCGAAACGTAGATCACGACCTCGCTGCGGATCAGGATGCCCAAGCGGTTGGGCAGCGCTCTCCAGAGACCTTGAGAACCCGCCATGAGTTCGAGATGTGCATGCAGTTCGTAGATTAGGTTTCCGCTTGCCTTTGGCCCCACCATTTGCGGGTGGAGCGAAAGATCTCGTCCTGCTCCGCATCTGCGATTGGGTGGAACAGGTACCGGCTCATGTTAGCCTAGGGAATTGCGCCGGATGACATCGCTTGGTTCGACCGCCCTGTAGCTGTCCTCGCCGTCCTTGACCGCATCGGACAGTAAGTCGCGAACGAACTCGGCGGTGGCATCATCGGCCTCCATATCCTGGCGGATCAGATCCCCGACATAGGCCTCTGCCGTCTCATAGCCCGTTTCGGCCTGAACCTTCCGGTCGACATGGGCGGCGAGGTCTTCATTGAGCGTAATGTGGAGGCGTCTGCTTGCCATGGATGCTCCCACCAATTTCAATGAAGCTAGTCTCGCACAGGCGCAAAGCCTTGCCAATCGGTCGTGCAATAGATGTGGTCACCCCCCAGTCGCAACATCCCGCCGACCAAGATCCTCGAAAAGCCTCAGCAGATACCCATCCGGATCCGCCACGACGAATTGCCGATTGCCGACCTCATGCTCATCCCGGCGATACCACTTCTCTTCGAGCGGCAGATAAACCGGCACCCCTGCCGCAGCGAGGCGGGTGAGGATGTCATTGACGCTCGGCACCCGGATCTGCAGGTTTAGCCCACGCCCGAAGGGCCGCTCGATCGGTGCATCTTCGATTCTGAACGTGCGCCCAAGCCCGATCTGGTCGATCATCAATTGCGCCTGCCCGAGCACCAGATAGCTGAAGCCTTCGTCCGGCCGCTCATAGGAGACGTCGAAGCCGATCAGCTCGAGATAGAAGGCGCGGCTCGCCCGCCAGTCGCTGACGCCGAGTTCAGGAACCAGCGCGTTTCCGATCAAGCCTTGGTCCCGCCCACCGTGATCTGGTCCATCCGGAGGTGCGGCTGGCCGACGCCGACCGGCACCCACTGGCCCGCCTTGCCGCAATTGCCGATCCCGGTGTCGAGCTTGGTATCGTTGCCGATCATGGTGATGCGCTTCATGGCGTCCGGCCCGTTGCCGATCAGCATGGCACCCTTCACCGGCGCGCCGATCTTGCCGTTCTCGATCAGATAGGCTTCGGTGCAGCCGAAGACGAATTTGCCCGAGGTGATGTCCACCTGACCGCCGCCGAAGGAGACGGCGTAAATGCCCTTCTTGACGGAGGAGATGATCTCTTCCGGCGTCTTGTCGCCCGAGAGCATGTAGGTATTGGTCATGCGCGGCATCGGCTGGTGCGCATAACCCTGGCGACGCCCATTGCCGGTCGCCTTCATGCCCATCAGGCGGGCATTCTGCCGGTCCTGCATATAGCCGACAAGTTTTCCGTTCTCGATCAGAACGTTATAGGCCGATGGCGTGCCCTCGTCATCGATGGTGATCGAGCCGCGCCGGTCATTGATCGTCCCGTCGTCGACGACGGTGACGCCGGGGGCGGCGACCATTTCGCCCATCAGGCCGGCAAAGGCCGAGGTTTTCTTGCGGTTGAAGTCGCCTTCCAGCCCGTGGCCCACGGCCTCATGCAGCATCACGCCCGGCCAGCCATTGTCGAGGACCACGTCCATGGTGCCGGCCGGCGCTTCCTGCGCCTCGAGATTGACCAGCGCCTGGCGCAGCGCCTCGTCGGCGCCCCGCTGCCAGCTCTCTTGCGTCAGGAAGTCGTTGAAACCCATGCGCCCGCCGGTGCCGAAGGAGCCGCTTTCCTGGCGGTCGCCTTCGCCTGTGATGACGGAGATGTTGATCCGGGTCATCGGCCTGATGTCACGCACCCGGTGACCATCCGCGCGCAGGATCTCGACCACCTGCCAGCTCGCGCCAACCGTTGCCGTCACCTGCCGCACCTTCGGGTCCTTGTCACGCAGATAGGCGTCGATCTCGGAGAGCAGCTTCACCTTTTCTTCGAAGGTCGGCGAGCCGATCGGGTTGCCGTCGCCGTAAAGCTTGGAATTCGTCCGCTGCGGGGCGGCGGCATAGGAGCCGGAATGGCCGTGCATCACGGCACCGACGGCATCTGCTGCGCGGGAGAGCGCCGAAAGCGACAGTTCGCCCGCATGGGCATAACCGACCGCTTCACCGGCGACTGCGCGAAGACCAAAACCCTGGTCTGTATTAAATGAGCCGCCTTTCAAGCGTCCATTGTCGAAGGTCAGCGATTCCGCCTGCGCATGCTCGACAAACAGCTCTCCGTCGTCAGCGCCTCTGAGCGCATCGGCAACGCGCTGGGTCAGCGTGGTCTCGTCGCAGTCGAAGAGGGAGAGAAGGTCCTGGGTCATGCGGGTCTCCTTGGAACGTGCCTCTGCATGTAGGGGGACAATAAGAAAGGGGCAAGCCCGTTGGACTTGCCCCGAAGGATCAGTGGGTCACGATCAGGCGAGGATCACGGCAGCGTGTCATAGCCCTCGCCGAAGCCGGCGAGTTCGATCGGGATGCCGACGCGGTCCTGATCGGCCGACTCACGCAGCGCGAACACTGCGGCCTTGCCGGCGCGCAGGATCTTCATCAGCTCCTCGTCGATCTCGACCTCGACATAGCAGCCCTCGGAGAAGCAGCGGGTGAAATAGGCGCGGCCGATATTATTGCCGTCGACGAACAGCTCCATGCCGTCTTTCAGGAGAACGCCGAGCGGCGCCAGAATGCGCAGGATGCGCGCCTTGCGGTCGGCGGTCTTCAGAACGACGACGGAGAGGCCCACTTCAGGCCGGTCTTCGGCAATCACGTTCTGCATCAACGCGCATTGTTCGGCCGTGGCGCCTGCCGGCTTGTCGCAGATCACCGACCACGCCCCGTGATTGGACCGGACGGAACCCGGCTGCTGCTGCTGGGTTTGCTGGCTCTGCGCCGGACCGGCCAGCGCGCCGATCAATACGGCGGATGCGGCAAGGCCGGACCAGACACGTCTAGGAAGACCCATGAATACCTCTGGAAAACGAATCATCCCGGACATTCTTGTCGTCCGGGTGGGGAAATGCAAAGCCCCGACGCCTGTTTTACGGCCGACTACGGCATAATTGGGACTTGGCATGTGCCTCTGGCGGGGATTTGGCGCTGCTTTCACCACCCGTTGGGGAAAAGCCTGTGGTTCCAGCGCTCTCGCAATTGATGAAGAGCAAAATGCCGCACCGGCTTTCGCCGCAGCGTATTGCGAATGCGGCTGATCTGTGATTTTAAACGGCGACACTAGCATGATTTTTGCGCTATGGTTTGATGTGGATCAAGCGCTTGTGGGAGACCAACCGTGATGAAGAGAACCTATGCAGCCTTGACCGCTCTGGTCTGTCTGCTTTTCGCTTCTGCCAGCTTCGCCGATCAGCCGAGGCCGTGGCAGATGGGTCTGCAGGATGCAGCGACCCCGGTCATGGAAATGAACCGTTGGTTTGAGCAATACACGCTCTGGTTCATCGTGCCGATCACCATCTTCGTCCTTGTTCTTCTGATCCTGGTCGTGGTGAAGTTCCGCGCAGCCGCGAACCCTGTTCCGTCCAAGACCAGCCACAACACGGCGATCGAAATCGTCTGGACCGTGGCGCCGGTTCTCATACTCTTCGCAATCGCGATCCCGTCTTTCAACCTCTTGACCTATCAGCTGAAGATGCCGGAAAACCCTGACCTGACGGTCAAGGCGACCGCCACCCAGTGGCTCTGGTCCTATGAATACCAGGGCGAACAGGCCGTATCCTTCGACAGCTACATGCTGAAGGATGCCGACCGCGCTGCAGCCGGCAAGGAAGATGTCGCCCGTTACCCGCGTCTCCTCGCCGTCGACAACGAAGTCGTTGTTCCCGTCGGCAAGACGGTCCGCATGCTGGTCACGGCTGCCCCGACCGACGTTATCCACGCTTTCGCCATGCCCGCCTTCGGTATCAAGATCGACGCCATTCCTGGCCGTCTGAACGAGACCTGGTTCAAGGCCGAGCGCGAAGGCCTCTATTACGGTCAGTGTTCGGAGTTGTGCGGCAAGGATCACTCCTTCATGCCGATCGCCATTCGTGTCGTGTCCGAGGAGCAGTATTCGACCTGGCTCTCGGCTGCGGCATCTGACCTTGCTGGCGCCAACAAGGCGCTGATGGCTGCTGTCGACGGGGCTCCGGCCACCGTCCAGAGCGCCGAAAACATCACGAACTGAGAGGAGTGAGGACAATGGCCGGCTCTGTTGCCCACGACGACCACGCGCACGATGCGCATCAAGACCATAAGCCGGGCTTTGCTGCTCGCTGGTTGTTTTCGACCAACCACAAGGACATCGGCACGCTCTACCTGATCTTCGCGATCATTGCGGGTATCATCGGTGGTGCTTTGTCGGTTGCCATGCGCATGGAGCTCCAGGAGCCCGGCATCCAGATCTTCCACGGTCTGGCCTCCATGGTCTACGGCGCCCAAGGCGATTCCGCCATCGATGCCGGCAAGCACATGTATAATGTCTTCACGACGGCGCACGCGCTCATCATGATCTTCTTCATGGTCATGCCGGCGCTGATTGGCGGTTTCGCCAACTGGATGATCCCGATCATGATCGGCGCTCCGGACATGGCCTTCCCGCGCCTCAACAACATCTCCTTCTGGCTGATCGTCCCGGCCTTCCTCCTGCTCGTGCTGTCGATGTTCGTCGAAGGCCCGGCAGGCGCCCACGGCGTCGGTGGCGGCTGGACCATGTATCCGCCGCTCTCAACATCCGGCCAGCCGGGACCTGCGGTCGACCTGGCGATCTTCGCGCTCCACGTCTCGGGTGCGTCCTCGATCCTCGGTGCGATCAACTTCATCACCACCATCCTCAACATGCGCGCTCCGGGCATGACGATCCACAAGATGCCGCTGTTCGCCTGGGCCGTTCTGGTCACGGCCTTCCTGCTGCTCCTGTCGCTCCCCGTTCTCGCCGGCGGCATCACCATGTTGCTGACCGACCGCAACTTCGGCACGACCTTCTTCGCGCCGGAAGGCGGCGGTGACCCGATCCTATACCAGCACCTGTTCTGGTTCTTCGGTCACCCGGAAGTGTACATCCTGATCCTGCCTGGCTTCGGCATCGTCAGCCACATCATCTCGACCTTCTCGAAGAAGCCGGTCTTCGGCTACCTCGGCATGGCCTACGCCATGGTCGGCATCGGCGCCGTCGGCTTCGTCGTGTGGGCACACCACATGTACACGGTCGGCCTGTCGCTCGCCGCCCAGCGTTACTTCCTCTTCGCAACCATGGTCATCGCGGTGCCGACCGGCATCAAGATCTTCTCCTGGATCGCGACGATGTGGGGTGGCTCGCTGACCTTCAAGACCCCGATGGTCTGGGCGATCGGCTTCATCTTTCTCTTCACCGTCGGCGGCGTCACGGGCGTTCAGCTCGCCAATGCCGGCCTCGACCGCTCGCTGCATGACACCTATTACGTCGTGGCTCACTTCCACTACGTTCTGTCGCTCGGCGCCGTCTTCGCCATCTTTGCCGGCTGGTACTACTGGTTCCCGAAGATGACCGGCTACATGTACAACGAGTTCGTCGGCAAGCTGCACTTCTGGATCATGTTCGTCGGCGTCAACATGGTCTTCTTCCCGCAGCACTTCCTCGGCCTCGCCGGCATGCCGCGCCGCTACATCGACTATCCGGACGCATTCGCCGGCTGGAACTATGTCTCGTCGATCGGCTCCTACATCTCGGCCTTCGCAGTGCTCGTCTTCCTCTACGGAGTCTTCGAAGCCTTCGCCAAGAAGCGCGTCGCAGGTGACAATCCGTGGGGCGAGGGTGCAACCACCCTGGAATGGCAGCTGTCTTCGCCGCCGCCGTACCACCAGTGGGAACAGCTCCCGAAGATCAAGTAAGCAGATCTTCGAGGCCACCAGACAGTCGGGCGCCGCAGTCAAAGGGATTGCGGCGCCCGAAAGATCAGTCGGAAGACGGAAAGCAACAGAATGACAGTCATCGACAATCGCGACGTATTCGGCATCGAGGGCGAAATCCGCCTATCCGAAGCCGGCCCGCGCGATTTCTTCGCGCTTCTGAAGCCGCGCGTCATGTCGCTCGTCGTCTTTACGGCGCTTGCCGGCCTCGTGCTGGCGCCGGGCTCCATCAATCCGGTCATCGGCTTTATCGCCATCCTCTGCATCGCGGTCGGGGCAGGGGCTTCGGGCGCACTCAACATGTGGTACGATGCCGATATCGACGCCATCATGTCGCGCACGGCAACCCGTCCGGTTCCGGCTGGCCGTGTCACCCCGCATGAAGCCTTGGCCTTCGGCCTCGTGCTCTCGGTCTTTTCGGTCAGCATCCTCGGCCTTGCCGTCAACTGGTTTGCCGCTGGCCTGCTCGCCTTCACCATCTTCTTCTACGCCGTCGTCTACACGATGTGGCTCAAGCGCTCGACCCCGCAGAACATCGTCATCGGCGGTGCGGCCGGCGCCTTCCCGCCCATGGTCGGCTGGGCCTGCGTCACCGGCGGCGTGTCGCTCGACAGCTTCATCCTCTTCATGATCATCTTCCTCTGGACGCCTGCCCATTTCTGGGCGCTGGCGCTGTTCAAGATGAAGGAATACGGCGCCGTCGGCGTGCCGATGATGCCGAATGTCGCCGGCGTCGGTTCGACCAAGCGCCAGATCACCGTCTATGCCGTTCTGACCGCAATCACCGGCGTGCTGCCGACCTTTACCGGTCTCTCCTCGATCGGCTACGGCCTGGTCGCCGCCCTGCTCGGCGCCGTCTTCATCCACTGTTCCATCGCCGTCTGGCGTATGCCCGACGGCGATGAGAAGATGGTGCCGGCGAAGAAGCTTTTCGGCTATTCGATCTTCTATCTTTTTGCGATCTTCTCGGCCCTTATGGTCGATCTCTATGTCGCGCCCGTAATCCTGTCCCTCGGAGGTGCCGCCTGATGGAAACCATCGAGCTCAATGACGTCCAGAAGAAGTCCCGCCGCGGCCGCAACATCGCGCTCGGCGTTGTCCTCGCCCTTCTCGTGGTGATCTTCTACGTCGTGACGATCATCAAGATCATCAAGATCAGCAAGATGGGCTGACACACATGACCATCGCACCGCTGAACCAGACCCCGAAGACCACCGAACGCCGCGCCAGCCGCCGCGATTTCGGCGTGGCAACGGCCTGTGTGGTGTTTGTCGGCGCCATGGTCGGCATGAGCTATGCCGCCGTCCCGCTCTACCAGATGTTCTGCAAGGTCACTGGTTACGGTGGTACCACGCAGCGCGTCGAACAAATGTCCGACGTGGTGCTGGACAAGACGATCAACGTCACCTTCGACGCCAATGTCTCGAACGGCCTGAACTGGGATTTCAAGCCGATCGACAAGAAGGTCACGCCGAAGATTGGCGAGACCGTCGAGATCCGTTACGTCGCGACCAATCATTCAGCCGAACCGGTTACCGGCGAGGCCGTGTTCAACGTCTCTCCGGGCGAAGCCGGCGCCTATTTCAACAAGGTCCAGTGCTTCTGCTTCACCAAGACCACGTTGCAGCCGGGCGAAACACTGGAAATGCCTGTTGTCTTCTTCGTTGACCCCGCCATCGTTGATGCGGAAGAGACCAAGGACATCGGAACGATAACCCTTTCCTACACCTTCTATCCGCGCGAGGACGACAAGCCCGTGGCAGCGCTGGAAGCGGGAGAGGGCAAGGAACAGCCGAAACTGTGAGAGGGGTCCGGTAAGCCGGGTCTCGTAATGAAATTGACATTCGGGGATTGCTGAAATGGCCGAAGCGCACCAGAAGAACCACGACTACCACATCATCGATCCGAGCCCCTGGCCGATCCTGGCCTCGATCGGTGCCTTCCTCCTGACCTTCGGCGGCGTCGGCTACATGCGCTATCTGCATGGCGGCTCGTTCAAGCTGTTCGGTCTCGAACTCGCGCATCCGTGGCTGTTCTTCATTGGTCTCGCGATCACGCTCTTCACCATGTTCGCCTGGTGGGCAGACACGATCAAGGAAGCCCATGCCGGCGCCCATACCCGCGTCGTTTCGCTTCACCTGCGCTATGGCATGATCATGTTCATCGCCTCGGAAGTGATGTTCTTCGTCGCCTGGTTCTGGGCCTTCTTCGACGCCAGCCTCTTCGCCAATGAAGCGATCCAGGCGAGCCGCGTCGAGTTCACCGGTGGCACCTGGCCGCCGAAGGGCATCGAGGTTGTCGATCCCTGGCACCTGCCGCTCTACAACACCGTGATCCTGCTGCTCTCCGGCACCTGCGTCACCTGGGCCCACCATGCGCTGCTGCACAACGACCGCAAGGGCGTCGTCTCCGGCCTCGTTCTGACGGTCCTGCTCGGCATCCTGTTCTCGTCGGTCCAGGCCTACGAGTACATGCACTCGCCGTTCGACTTCAAGAATTCGATCTATGGCGCGACCTTCTTCATGGCGACCGGCTTCCATGGTTTCCACGTTCTGATCGGCACGATCTTCCTGATCGTCTGCCTGTTCCGGGCGCTGGCCGGTCACTTCACGCCGCAGCAGCATTTCGGCTTCGAGGCTGCTGCCTGGTACTGGCACTTCGTCGACGTCGTCTGGCTCTTCCTCTTCTTCGCCATCTACATCTGGGGCGATTGGGGTGCACCGCTGCACGCCGGCTGATAACGGGCAAAAGCTTTAAAGGGCGGCGCAAGCCGCCCTTTTTCGTTCCTCTCCCTTCGCCTGCGGCGCGCCCTGCGACCTCACGGGCACTGGGATGGAACACCGGCCTGCACTAAGGGTTGGCCTAAGGCTGAAATATCCCGAAGGAGGGACTGAAATGACCGACGACAAGGCACAATATGCACCTGTCGACCCGATGAAGGCGGCACTCTCCGCGTCCTGCCCGCGCTGCGGCAATGGCAAGCTCTTCGACGGCCTGACCAAGCCGAAGCAGCGCTGCGCCTCCTGCGGGCTCGACTATTCCTTCATCGATGCTGGCGATGGCCCGGCGATCTTCGTCATCCTGCTGGCTGACCTTCTGGTGGTCGGTTTCGCTGTCTGGGTCGAGCTCACCTACCAGCCCTCTGTCTGGCTGCACATCCTGGTTTTCGCACCTCTTGGCGTCGGCCTGACGCTCTGGCTGATGCGCACGCTCAAGGCCTTGCTGATCGCCCTGCAATACCGCCACAACGCCGCCCCCGGGGTCATCGACCGTGGTTGACGAGACAAGCGCAGTGGTCAAGACGAGACGGGGCTGGCGCTTCTGGGCGGGGCTCGTGCTGGTGCCGGTTGCCATGGCGATCCTGCTGTCGCTCGGCACTTGGCAGGTCAATCGCCTGCACTGGAAGGAAAGCCTGCTTGCATCGATCGATGAGCGCAGCCACGCTACCGCCGTCGGTGTCTCCGAGATCGAGGCGCGCCTTGCTGCCGGCGAAGAGATCGACTACCGCCACGCCACGGCCACCGGCCACTTCCTGCACGACAAGGAGCGTCACTTCCTGGCCACCTTCGACGGTGAAGCTGGCTTCTATCTCTATACCCCGCTAGAACTGGCTGATGGCCGCTACCTTTTCGTCAACAGGGGCTTCGTCCCCTATGACCGCAAGGATGCCAAGACTCGGTCGGAGAGCCTGATCGAGGGCGAGCAGACAGTGACCGGCCTTGCCCGGGCACGCCTCAACGAGAAACCATCGTCGCTCGTGCCTGATAACAACGAAGGTACCAATATCTTCTATTGGAAGGATCTGACCCGCATGGCAGCCTCCACCGGCCTGCCGGAAGACCGTGTCCTGCCCTTCTTCCTCGATGCCGATGCAACGCCTGTTCCCGGTGGCCTACCGAAAGGGGGCGTCACTCAGGTGGATCTGCCCAACAGTCACCTGCAATATGCTATCACCTGGTATGGCCTGGCATTTGCGCTTGCCGCCGTCACCATTGCCGGGTTCTTCCGGCGCAAAACGGCGTAGAGGCACCGGGCAATTTCGGTTAAACACGCTCCACATGCAGCCGGAATCGCGGCTGTCTTTGGGGGAAACTGAATGTCATATCTGGCTTCGACACTGGTGGCGCTTGTTGCGCTCGAGCACATTTATATTCTCGTCCTGGAAATGTTCCTCTGGACCACGCCGACCGGTCGTCGCGCCTTCGGCCTGAAGCCGGAGCAGGCGGAATCGACCAAGGTGATGGCGGCGAACCAGGGCCTCTATAACGGCTTCCTCGCCGCAGGCCTGGTCTGGGGCCTGCTGCATCCCGATCTCGCCGTCGGCTATCAAATCCAGGTGTTTTTCCTTGGCTGCGTGCTGGTTGCCGGCCTATATGGTGGAGCGACGGCCTCGCGGAAGATCTTTGTCATTCAGGCTCTGCCCGCGGCGCTCGCTCTTGTTGCTGTCCTGATTGCTGGCTGAACCCGATGAATATGCACATAAACCGTCCTCCTCTGACGATCAGGCTTTGCGGCCCGCGCGGCTTCTGCGCCGGCGTCGACCGCGCGATCCAGATCGTCGTTCTGGCGCTCAAGCGCTACGGGGCTCCGGTTTATGTGCGCCACGAGATCGTTCACAACAGATATGTCGTGGAAGGGTTGGAGGCCAAGGGCGCGATTTTCGTCGAGGAACTGGACGAAATCCCGGTCGAGCACCGCCAGCAGCCGGTGGTCTTTTCCGCCCATGGCGTGCCGAAATCGGTGCCCGAGGATGCGACGAGCCGCAATCTCTTCTATCTCGACGCCACCTGTCCGCTTGTCTCCAAGGTCCACAAGCAGGCCATGCGCCACCAGCGCCTCGGCCGCCACGTCATCCTGATCGGCCACAACGGCCATCCGGAAGTGATCGGCACCATGGGCCAGTTGCCGGAAGGCTCGGTCTCGCTGGTCGAAACCGTCGAAGACGCCGCGGCCTACACCCCCGCAGACCCCGACAATCTCGGCTTCGTGACCCAGACGACGCTGTCGGTCGATGACACGGCCGGTGTGATCGCCAAGCTGATAGAGCGCTTCCCCAATCTGACCGCCCCCTCGGCTGACAGCATCTGCTACGCCACCACCAACCGTCAGGAAGCCGTCAAGCAGGCAGCGCCCGGCTGCGACCTGTTCATCGTCGTCGGCGCTCCCAACTCCTCCAACTCCAAGCGTCTTGTCGAAGTGGCGCTGAGGGCCGGGGCCACCCGCTCCATGCTCGTCCAGCGCGCCTCTGAAATCGATTGGGACGATGTCGGCGTCATCGGCACACTCGGCATCTCCGCCGGCGCCTCGGCCCCGGAAGTCATCGTCGACGAAATCATCGAAGCCTTCCGCCAGCGTTTTGACGCCAAGGTGGAACTGGCGATCACGGCCGAAGAAAACGAGCACTTCCTCGTCAACCGCGAACTGCGCGAGGTCGAACTGACGAGAGAGGATATGGCTTGGGTCAACGGCTGATCTGCGGCGAGCTATCGGCCTTCGGGAGTTGAACGTCATGGGTCAATGGTCGCGACTGTTCGCCATGTCTTATCTGCTCGTGATGATGGCGGGATTCGTTGCTGCCTGGCTGGCAGGCATCCTGTTTTTCGTAAAGGTGAGCCGGAACACAGTTCCCTTCGAAAAGCCTGGAGAGACCCTTGGTGAGGCAGATTCGCGGATTAGAAAAGCGAGTTTAGCGGTATGGAAGTCCAGCCCGTGGCTTCGCCGCGTGATGATTACTGGTCCTTGGGTAGTGATATTGATGCTGGTGGGTTTGGGCCTCCATTCTGCATTCTTCCGATAGGAATGCTGGCCTCTGCCATCCCCTTGCTGCCTTTCGCTATCGCTCCTCGACAGCCAGTTCTGTAAAAGTCAGTGGTTACCGGCTGCGGCTTGAAGCCTGCGCGACCAAGAGTGTTGGTGACAGTGCGGAGTTCGAACGCACCTGCACCTGTCGGAAGAATTCAAGCGCATCTTGCGCCGGCATGGGCCGACCGAAGAGATAGCCCTGGCCCTGATCGCATCCCATGGCGAGCAACACCGCCGCCTGGGCCTCGGTTTCGATACCCTCTGCCACAGTGTCGAGCCCCATCTCGCGGCTCATCGCCACGAGTGCGCGCGTGATGGCGGCATCGGAAGCCGAGGTCTGGATGTCCCGGATAAAGGCCTTGTCGATTTTCAGCGTCTTCAAGGGAAAGCGCTGCAGCGACGATAGCGATGCATAGCCGGTCCCGAAGTCATCGAAGGCCACGCCGACGCCGATATCGCGGATTCCGTTTAACGTTTGCAAACTTGCTTCGTTGTCGTTGAGCGTGATCTCTTCGGTCACCTCAAGTTCCAGGCAAGCCGGAGCAAGACCATGCCGGGTCACCGCTTCCACCACACGATCGCGCAGATTGGGCGCGCGAAATTGCTGGGCGAAGAGATTGACGGCGACCTTGCAGACCTCGCCGCCCTCGTTGAGGAGAGCGGCCATGCGGCAGGCTTCGTCCAGGGTCCACCAGCCGATTTCGGTCGCGACGGAACTCTGCTCCAGCGACGGCAGGAAGCGGCCGGGCAGGAGTAGCCCGTGGGTCGGATGGTTCCAGCGGATCAGCGCCTCGAAGCCGACGATACGGCGTGTAGAGAGTTCCACTTGCGGCTGGTAGTAGAGCTCCAGTTCACCTGACCGCAGGGCGCGCCGCAAGTCGTCGCGCGTGGCGCGTCTGGCCTGGCTCTCTGAGCGCATGGACGGCTCGAAGAAGCGATAGGCCCGCCCTCCGGCGGCCTTGGCGCAATAAAGTGCGAAATCGGCCGATGCCAGAAGTTCGTCGGCATCGTTGCCATGCCGCGGCGCAATCGCGATCCCGATACTGGCACCCAGTTCCAGATCCAGACCGCCGAGGCTGAACGGCTTGCGAAAGGCATCGAGAATGGCGGCGGCTTCTTTCTGGGCCAGCATCGGATCGCCGTTATTGGCATAGCAGATGGCGAACTCGTCGCCGCCAAGCCGGCCGACAGACGCCCTGTCTCCGACCAAATAGGGAATGCGCACGGCGACCGCCTGCAGAAGACTGTCGCCGACAACATGGCCATGGGTATCATTGACTTCCTTGAAGCCGTCGAGATCCATTAGAAAGAGACTGCAGGCCATGCCCGACGAGAGCTTCTGTGCCAGCGTGCTCATGAATTCGTGCCGGTTCTGCAGTCCCGTCAGCGTGTCGTGAGAGGCAAGGCGCATCAGCTTTGCATCCCGCTCCCGTCGCTCGGAAATGTCCTTGATCGCGGCTCCCGCCCAAAAGCCCTTTTCGGTCTTCCAGGTGGAGAGTGTGATCTCGATGGGAAACTCCGTGCCATCGCTCTTGATCGCCGAGACCTCGACAGGCTTGCCGCCAAGACCCGGCTTGGCCCCCGCCGCAACATTGGACATGCCGACCGTATGGGCACCGCGCATACGCTCAGGAATGATGATCGTGACCGGCCGCCCCCGTATCTCATCGGCTTCATAGCCGAACAGGGAGCAGAAGGCGGGATTGGCGAACTGAATGTCGCCACGGCCATCCACGATGATGAGGGCGACACTCATCGCAGCGGTGAAGGCATGCGCCATGGAGGCGCTTTCCGGCAGGTCCATGCTTCCGTCCCATCATCGTTTCAGATGAAGCTACCGCAACTCAATTAGGGAAGCGTAAAGTTCAGGGCAGAGACGGGAGGGGAATTTCTTGAGTTATGCGCATAGGGTGTGTATAACTGACGCATGAGGAGCTCGGACGTCATTGCCGCTTTGAGGGCTGATGGGTGGTACGAGGTTTCCACCAAGGGCAGCCATGTTCAGTTCAAACATGACAAGAAGCCTGGCCGCGTCACTGTTCCGCATCCCAAAAGAGACTTGCCGATCGGCACACTGAAGAACGTCGAAAAACAGTCCGCTCTGAAGCTGAGATGATCACATGCACAATTTCATTGGCCTAATCCATAAGGACCCGGATAGCGATTATGGCGTGTCCTTTCCCGATTTCCCGGGTGTGGCAACGGCCGGCACGGATCTGGATGACGCCCGGCGCATGGCCGAAGAAGCGCTGGCATTTCATGTTGAAGGCATGATTGAGGATGGCGAGGCCATTCCGGAACCGTCTTCACTAGAGGCGATCATGTCTGATCCTGAAAACAGCGATGCCGTGGCCGTTCTTATCCCGCTCCGAAGCCCGGCAAAGAAGGCAGTCCGCGTTAACATTACCATCGCGGAAGACCTTCTGCGCGCCATCGACTCGCACGCTGAGGCGCATGGATTGACACGCTCTGGATTCCTTGCCCAGGCGGCGGAGCGGCAGATGAAGGACGACCAGAACCCGAACAATATCCGGGGCTATGCGCTCTCCGCGTGATCGCGACATCTCGCCTATCCCCATTTCCTGTGCCCCGTGTCGCTGCGGGGCTGGCATGCGCGTTCCACCCGTTATAGGACTTGGTTCATCCTCAAAGCGGCACGGAACCTGAAGCTGTGGCAGTCTATACAGATATCAACGAGCATGACCTGAAGGCCTTCCTCGCCCAATATGATGCCGGCGAGCTTCTGTCCTACAAGGGCATCGCCGAAGGCGTCGAGAACACCAATTTCCTGCTGCACACGACGAAGCAGCCGCTGATCCTGACGCTCTACGAAAAGCGTGTCGACCGGGGCGATCTGCCCTTCTTCCTCGGCCTGATGCATCATCTGTCGGAACGCGGTCTGTCCTGCCCGCTGCCTTTGCCGCGCAAGGATGGCGCTCTACTCGGCGAACTCTCCGGCAGGCCGGCTGCCCTCATCTCCTTTCTGGAAGGCATGTGGCTGCGCAAGCCCGAGGCTCAGCACTGCCGTGAAGTCGGCAAGGCTCTCGCCGGCATGCATGTCGCCGGTGAAGGCTTTGAACTCACTCGCCCCAACGCGCTGTCACTTGAAGGCTGGCAGACGCTCTGGGCAAAGTCCGAGGCGCGTGCCGATGAGGTCGAGATCGGGCTGGAAGACGAAATCGGTGCCGAGCTCGATTTCCTCGCCGCCCACTGGCCGAAGGAATTGCCCTCAGGCGTCATCCATGCCGACCTCTTCCCCGACAACGTCTTCTTCCTCGGGGACGACCTTTCAGGCCTGATCGACTTCTATTTCGCCTGCAACGACTTCCTCGTCTACGATCTCTCGATCTGCCTCAATGCCTGGTGCTTCGAAAAGGACGGCTCCTACAACATCACCAAGGGCAAGGCGATGATCGAGGGCTATCTCTCGGTGCGTCCGCTCTCGGCGAACGAGATCGCAAGCCTGCCCGTACTCTGCCGCGGCTCGGCCCTGCGCTTCTTCCTCACCCGCCTCTATGACTGGCTGACAACGCCGGAAGGCGCGCTGGTGGTGAAGAAGGACCCGCTCGAATATCTGAAGAAACTGCGCTTCCACCGCGCCGTCACCAATGCCTCCGAATACGGACTGATTTCATGAAACATGTCGACATCTTCACCGACGGCGCCTGCTCGGGCAATCCCGGCCCCGGCGGCTGGGGGGCGGTGCTGCGCTATGGCGACGTCGAAAAGGAACTCTGCGGCGGCGAAGCCAACACCACCAACAACCGCATGGAACTGCTCGCCGCCATCAGCGCGCTTAATGCCTTGAAGGATGCCTGCGAAGTCGATCTCTACACCGACAGCAAATATGTGATGGACGGCATCTCGAAGTGGATCTTCGGCTGGAAGAAAAACGGTTGGAAGACCGCCGACAAGAAGCCGGTCAAGAACGGCGAAATCTGGCAGGCGCTCGATGCCGCCAACCAGCGCCACAAGGTCAAGTGGCACTGGGTCAAGGGCCATGCCGGCCACCCGGAAAACGAACGCGCCGACGAACTCGCCCGCAAGGGCATGGAGCCGTTCAAGACCTCAAATTTCGGTAAGTCGCTGCTGGTGAAGTGACGATGGGCTCAGGCGGTGACAAGAGTGCTGGCGTGGCGGAAAATCAGTCGGTCCAGATTGATGCTCCGCGCCGCACGTGCAGTCTCGCGCAGTTCTGGGTCGATCCGGTAGCCTTTGACGGCGACCAGCCAGTCAAGCACATCCGCGAGATGCCACAGGGTCGTGCTACTGTCATGCGCGGGTAAAGGCGAGCCGGGAGCGCCGACCATCAGCTTGCGCATGTTCTGCCGGCTGACATCAAGCAGTTCAGCAATTTCGGTGAGTCCGACCAGATCGGGCCCGATTTCGATGAGCTCCGCTTGGGGCAGGGCGCGTGCGGTATCGTCGATGGCGCTAGCGATCGCACTCGGCGCGTCCTCCGCTTCACGATCGAACTCAAGCGCGAGCCGCCCGGCAATGCCGATGCCCACAAGCGCATCGGTGCAGCCAGCCGCCCCCAGAGCCTCAACAGCGGCCTCACCGGTCGTCCCATGAGAGAGCCGGTACTTCAGGACAAAGGCGTATTCGGTCATCTCGGAAAACCTCAGTCGTTTCGTTCGTCCCGGCGCCGGCTGCAACGATCCACCACGCGGCGGAGCGCCCGTGCATGGTTGGTGGGATTAGCCGGCGTGCTCCAGACGCTCGTGATACAGAACTCGCCACAACGGCAGGTCTTGTCGTCGTAGGGGCAGTAGATCCGTCCCCAGGCGTGGCTGCCGCCGATCTCGATCCTCCAGCCCTGTGATTCCGCGTACCGCAGGGCGTCTTCGATCTCCTTGTTCGGATGCCTGCGCCTCAACAACGCCTCCTCAAAATAAAGGTGAACGAACCGGTTGTCAAATGACAACTAATTATCACTGAAGTCGGTGACGAAGTATGATGGGCAGCAACTGCTGGTTTTGCAACGGAGCCTTGCCCGGATGCACCCTTGCCAATCCCCCCATTCCCCCTATGCTCGCCTCAAAACGAAACACACGGGAGACATCCATGATCCAGCACTGCGTGTTCCTGCGCTTCAAGGCCGCTGTCCAGGAGGCCGAGAAGCAGGCGATCTATGCCGCGATTGCGGAGCTGAAGGATGTCGTGCCCGGCATGCTCGAGGTGAAGTTCGGGCCGAATGTCTCGCCCGAGGGCCTGAGCGGCGGCTACAATGACGGCTTCATCGTCACCTTCGAGGATGAACTGGTCCGCGACTACTATCTGAAGCACCCGCAGCATGTCGCCGTCGGCGAGCGCATCGTGCATGCGACCGATGGAGGCCTGGCAGGCATCCTGGTCTTCGACCTCGCCCATTGACGAAAAAGCCCTCCCGCGAAGGGGAGGGCTTACTGACAATGTGTCGCAGGGCTTGCGATCAGCTCGACTTTGCCATGGCGGCCGAAAGCTGGTCGACATTGTAGCGGAACATCTGCTCATAGGTCGACGCCGGGCCGTCCTTCTCCGACAGCGACTCGACATAAAGCTCACCGCCCGACTGCGCCCCGGTCGCACCGGCGATCTGCTCGACTAGGCGCGGATCGTTGGAGTTCTCCAGGAAGTAGGTCTTCACATGCTCTGTTTTGATCTGCTCGATCAGCTGGGCGATCTCGGCGGCGGAGGCTTCGGTTTCGGTCGAAAGTCCGAGCGGTGACAGGAATGTCACGCCATAGTCCCTTCCGAGATAGCCGAAGGCGTCATGGCTGGTCAGGATCTTGCGGCTGGCTTGCGGGATCGCGTCGAATTTCTCATGCGCATAGGCGTCCATGGCATCAAGCTTCGCCTTGTAGGTCTTGGCATTGGCCGCGAAATCCGAAGCATCATCAGGGTCGGCCTTTGCTAATGCTGCCTCGATATTGTCGACCCAGACCTTCACGTTGACGGGGCTGTTCCACACATGCGGATCGGTCACGGTCTTGCCGTCCTCATCCATGCTGCGCAGCGCAATCCCCTCGGAAGCGACCACCGGTTTGCCCTCATAGCCCGAAGCCGAAATCAGCCGTTCCATCCAGCCTTCCAGCCCTTCGCCACTGATGAAGGTCACCTTGGCGGCCTTCAGCGCCTTGGCGTCTGATGGAGATGGCTCGAATTCATGCGGGTCGCCATTGGGCCCGACCAGGCTGGAGACGGCGACATGATCGCCACCCACCTGCGCCACCACATCGGCAAGCACGGTGAAGGAGGCGACCACCTTGACCGGTTCGCCGGCGAGCGCCGTGGAACCGTAAAGTGACGCGATCAAGGGAAGGGCGGAGAGGAGGGTGAGCTTGCGGATCATGAGACACTCCTTGGAGTTCAGGCGGTGTGGTGCCGCGCTCTCAAGCCTTGAGATGCGGCCGGGGGAAGAAGCGGCGGGCAATGCCCATCGGGGCAATGAGGATCGAGATCCCGTAAAGACAGGCTGCCGTCAGGATGATCGTCGGACCGGAGGCGAGTTCGAAATGGAAGGAGGCAATCAGGCCGATATAGCTGGAGACGATCGCCGTCACGGCCGAGACTGCCATCATACCCGGCAGCGTACGCGCCCAGAGCTGTGCAATCGCCGCCGGCAGCATCATCAGTCCGACTGCCATCAGCGTGCCCAATGCCTGGAAGCTGGCGACGAGGTTGATCACGACGAGCAGCAGGAAGGCGAAGTGGTAGAGCGAGCCACGGCCGCCGACCGCGCGCAGAAAGCCGGGGTCGAGGCATTCCAGCACCAGCGGCCGGTAGATCAGCGCCAAGGCAATCAGCGTCAGCGTGCTGATCGCACCGATCAGCGTCAGCGCCGGGGCGTCGATGGCAAGGATGGTGCCGAACAGCACATGCAGCAGGTCGATATTCGAGCCGCGCAGCGACACGATCAGCACGCCGAGTGCGAGCGACGCCAGATAGAAGCTGGCAAAACTCGCATCCTCCTGCAGCACGGTCGAGCGGCTGACGAGGCCGGAGAGCACCGCGACCGACAGACCCGCAACCAGCCCGCCAATGCCCATGGCGGTGAGCGACAGCGAACCGGCGACGAGATAGCCGATGGCAGCCCCCGGCAGCACTGCATGGCTCATCGCGTCCCCCATCAGGCTCATCCGGCGAAGCAGCAGGAACACGCCGATTGGCCCGGCACTGAAGCCGAGGCAGATGGCGGCCATCAGGGCGCGGCGCATGAAGCCGTAATCGGCAAAGGGCGCAATCAAGAGATCGAACACGCTCATGCCGCCGTCCTCCCGGTCGTGTCGGCAGGTTCGCAGACCTCGGCATCCTCGTCCCAGCGTTCGGCCATGCGCCGCATTGACAGCAGATTGGCTGGCGTCAGCACCTCTTCCGTTGCCCCCCAGTCGATCAACTCGCGGGCCAAGAGCAAGGTCTCGGGAAAATGGTTGCGCACCTGATCGAGATCATGCAGCACCGCAATCACAGTGCGGCCCGCCCCATGCCAGCCGGCGACGAGATCGATCAGGTCGCGGGTGGTGCGCGCGTCGATCGCGGTAAACGGTTCGTCGAGCAGGATCACCTGCGCATCCTGCAGCAGAAGCCGTGCAAACAGCACCCGCTGGAACTGTCCAGCCGAGAGCGAGCCGATCTCGCGCCGCTCGAAGCCTTCGAGACCGACGGTTAAAAGCGCCTCACGCGCCTTGTCCATTTCCGCTTTCCCGATGCGTCCGAAGGCGCCCACGCGCCGCCAGGCACCGAGCATCACCGTATCGAGCACGCTGATCGGAAAGCGCCGGTTGATCTCGGCCGCCTGCGGCAGATAGCCGAAATCCCGCGGGGTGAGGGCATGCTGGATGCGGCCCTCGGCAGGGCGGATTTCGCCCATGATTGCCTTTAATAACGTGGACTTGCCAGCCCCGTTCGGTCCGGCGATCGCCGTGAGGCTTCCTTGTTTGATCACGCCGGAGAGATGATGAACGGCCGGGTGTCGCTGATAGGTCAGCGTCAGATTGTCGATGCGGATCAGGCTCATGGGAGGGCGACTGCCCATTGGATGCCGGCCCAGATCAGCGCGATCAGCAGGAGGACGAAACACAGGCGGGCCAGTGCCGAGCGGGCGAGCAGGCTGGGAAGAATGGCAGGTTCGTCCATCGGCTTTCCGTGATTATGTAATAACATTACAGAAGATCAAGGACGCCCAGATTGTGGCGAAATCAAGGTGGCGGCTTGGCTGTGCACGAGAGGAGCGCCGGAGAGCTTGAGAGGATGTCGGAAAGGGTGATGCCCTTGCAGTGCGGGCCCGGGCAGCGAAGCCATTTTTCGCTTCTGCCCATGAGACGGCAAAGCCAGCAAGTAGCATCTCTCGGGGCTCACGATACCCCCCTCTGCCTTGCCAGGCATCTCCCCCTCAATGGGGGAGATCGCATACGGGGTACCGGTCGGTTTCCACGTCAGCTCTTCGGGTCAGAACTTACCCGCCCGGCAACCGGTTCGCGAGGTCCAATCTCCCCCCTTGAGGGGGAGATGGCCGGCAGGCCAGAGGGGGATAACAGGTACCAAACCCCCGAACCTCCCGGCAATCCAAACGAATTAAAGCTGCTCGATCATCGTGGCCGCAGACGAAACGGTCGCCTGGCCGGGGCTTTCCTCGATGTTGAGGCTCTTCACCACGCCGTCCTCGACCAGCATCGAATAACGCTTCGAGCGTACGCCGAGCGCGCCGGCCGACAGGTCCATGTCGAGACCCATGGCCTTGGTGAAGGAGGCATCCCAGTCGGCGAGGAAGTGGATCTTGCCCATGCCGCCCGAATGCTGCGCCCAGGCGCCCATCACATGCCAGTCATTGACGGAAACGACGGCGATGTCGTCGACGCCACGTTCCTTCAGCGCATCGCGGTTTTCGAGATAGCCGGGCAGGTGGTTGAGTGTGCAGGTGGGCGTAAAGGCGCCCGGCACGGCGAAGAGAACGACCTTCTTGCCGGCAAACAGCTCGTCGGTGCTGATCTCGACGGCACCCTCCGCCGTCTTTTCCTTGAAGGTCGCCTTGGGCAGCGTGTCGCCAATTGCAATGGTCATCGAATTCATCCCCGTTGTTCACCGCGCCGGCCGCGTGCCGGTCGTCGTCGCGGCCGAATATAGAAGCGGGTCAATCAAAGGCAAGCGTGGTTTCCATGGCGCGGTCACCGGCCATCACGAGAATGCCCCAGCGCTTGCCGGCCATCGTATATCCCTTCGGCAGCTTGCCGATCGGCACCGTGACGAGCGTCTCGCCCTTGGCCCCTGCAGAGGCTGTGCCCTCAAGATAAACATGCCCAACCGGCCCGCTGACGATGACCTGCGGGGCAGGGGCGCCGGAAGGCAGCCGCAGCGACACCGAAAGGCTCTTCAGATCTGGTTGCATGAAATGGCCCGTCACCTGAAAGTCCGCGCTCGGCCCGGGCGGCAATTGCCGTTTGGCGTCTTCGACCAGCGCCACCTCCTGCGGATCGCTCCCCACTTGAGAAGCGGGATCGACCGTCAGATCTGCCTGAAAGGGAATGCAGATGTTCTGGCACACGCCGACAAAGGCAGAGATCTTGAACGGCGTGTCGCCGCCTGCATTGGCAAGCGACAGCGGCAGCGCCACCGGGTGGTCATAGCCGACATCCTGCATGTCGCCTGTGGACAAAAGCGTCGGCACGGGGAAGTCGACACGCGCGACGGTGAAGCTGGATCCGGGCGCAGGCGTGATCGACGGCGGAATGCCGACATCACCCGGCTCTTTCCAATAGGTGATCCAGCCCGTCTTCGGCTCGACCAGCAAAACCCCCTCGCGGCTCCCGTCGTCCTTCGCCGGTAAAAGCACAAGGCGCATGCGCCCGCCTTCATTCACCGCCCAGTCGCTGCTGGCGGCCTGTGCGACGCCGGTAAAAGCAGCGAGACAGAGCGGCGCCAGGACAACAAGACCCGTCACCAGGGCGAGCAAGGCCCGCTGAAAGGCGTGTCGGGGGGGAAGGGGAGAGGTGCGCAGACGGTGGATCATGCCCATTTCTCTAGGCGATCGGAGGGGGCGATGCCAGTCACGCTTCAGCGACCGCAATCATTTTGGGTTGATCACAACCGCCTTCTGCCCCATCTTGGGTGAGGGACCAACCTGAACCACGCATCACATCGATGGCCGCAAGGCAGACCGAGGAGGCAGGCATGGCATTGTCGTCGAAGACATCCTTGAGAGAGCGCGGCTTTCTGGACGGTCAGTTGCTGATCGCCATGCCGGGCATGGCAGACGGCAATTTTGCCCGCGCGGTCGTCTATATCTGCGCCCATTCCGATGCCGGCGCCATGGGTTTCATCATCAACCGCTCGCAATCGGTGACCTTCGCCGACCTCCTGCTGCATCTCGAATTGATCGATCGCAACGACGCGATCATGCTGCCCGATCACGCCCGCCATTTCCCCATCCAATGCGGCGGCCCGGTCGAACAGAACCGCGGCTTCGTGCTGCATTCCGACGATTATCTCTCCGATAGCTCCATTCCAGTCAGCGACGACATTTCGCTCACCGCCACGCTCGATATCGTCCGCGCCATTTCCGACGGGCGCGGCCCGCGCCATGCCACCATGCTGCTCGGCTATGCCGGCTGGGGTCCGGGCCAGCTCGAAGAGGAAATCGCCCAGAACGGCTGGCTCAACTGCGCCGCCACCGAAGACCTGATCTTCGACCGCAGCCTCGACAACAAATATGAACGCGCGCTGGCGCTGATGGGCATCAACCCGGCCATGCTGTCGATGGATGCGGGGCACGCGTGAGAGGCGCGGCCCTCCTCACGAGCGACAGACGCTCGGCTATTCGCCTTCGTTTTGCCCGATGAAGAAAAGACCGAAGATTGGTGCAAAGCGTTCGAGAACTTCAGCCATGAGGTCGTCGGGGATCCGATCTTTAGACTTCTCGGCATTTCTGTTGCGCCAGTCCATCGACTTGACCTGATCCACCTGGATGACACCTGTCACACTGGTTCCGGTGCCGATCAGTGGTACCGCAAACCCGTTGAACCGCGAGGCTGTCCCAACTGTGGTGATCGGTGCAATGAACGCGAAGCCCGTCATCATGTTAAATCTGAAAGCGGATATGATCAGGCCGGCATGCCGGCCACGCTGCTCTTTTCCTGCCGACGGATGCATGTCGAGCCACCAAATTTCGCCGGCAGTGGGAACGTTCGGCCTTACCAAGTCTCATTTCCTACGGGAGGCGCATCCATCCACTCTCGCTCCTCTAACGACAGTGGCACTTCTGCTTCATAACCTTCCAGCAACTCATCCAGCGTATATCTCGGTTTACGAACCGTGATGGTTTTTGAAGCCACCACGACCGGCTCCGCAATAACTTGCTGCCCAACGACCGAAACGATCATCTCTTGACCTTCGCTCAATCCCAGCATGCTGCGTGCAGCGGCTGGAACAGTTAGGACTAAAGATCCCCCCGCCTTCTTCAGCTTGGATCGAGTGGAAAAGCCACCTGCGGACTGCGTTTTACGTGACGTCATATAATTGGCCCCGATGTAGAACATTTATATAACATTTGCGGGGTTCGTGGACAAGGCTGCTGGTGACGCAAAGCCGTCTCACGCGTTGCGCCATTTATGGACAGTGTTTCGTAAGATAGGTTAGACGTCCCTGCTTGCGCTCGTTACCGTGAACCGTCAGTGTTTCCCTTGTTCGGCCATTGTGGCAGACCTCCGTGAGAACCATCCCGTGCCATCCACCGACATCCTCCTTGCCTTCTTCGTCACCACCGCCGTCTTCGCCTTCATCCCCGGCCCCGCAATGCTCTATGTCGCGGCCCGCACTTTGGCGGCGGATCGTCGGGCCGGCCTGATGGCAACGCTCGGAATTCATGTCGGCTGCTACGTCCATGTGCTGGTAGCAGCCGCTGGCCTGTCGATCCTCTTTCACCTCGTGCCGACGCTTTATCTGGTCGTGAAGCTGGCAGGGGCTGCCTATCTGATCTATCTCGGTTTCAAGATGTTTCGCGCCGCCCGGTCGGCGGGTACGGTCAGCGAGACTCTGCCCGCGCCAAAAGCGGGGGGCCGTGCCTTCGTCGAAAGCATGCTGGTCGAAGTGCTCAATCCAAAGACCGCAATCTTCTTCCTCGCTTTCCTGCCGCAATTCATCGACGCGGCCGCAAGCTTCCCCGTCTGGCTGCAATTGTCATCCTGGGAACACTGGTCAACATGATGTTCACGGTCGCCGATATCGCCTTCGTGATGGCGGCCAGCACCATCACCCGGCGCCTGGCGCGCGTCTCGTCCCTGCAGCGCAATCTGCAAAGGGCAGGGGGCGCAGTTCTCGTCGGGCTTGGCCTTCACGTCGCGTTTCAGCGGACCTGATGATAGAACAGCGTGAAGTCCTGACCCTTACGCCCGTTTCATAAGCGGGAACCGCTCCTTGAGCAGCCTCAGCACCGATTCCGATCCGAGCGGCGGGCCGAAGAGATAGCTCTGGCCGAATTCGCAGCCCATCATCGCGAGATCGGCAGCGTCCTGGTCGGTCTGGATGCCCTCGGCCACCACCTGCATGTCCAGCCCGCGCGCCATGGCAACGACGGAGCGCAACAGCACGGCGCGCTTGTCGGACTGGTCGCAGACCAGCGCCTTGTCGAGCTTGATCGTGTCGAAGGGGAAACGGGTGAGATAGGCAAGCGAGGAATAGCCGGTGCCGAAATCATCGAGCGCCAGACTGATGCCCGTATCCTTCAGCTTTTGCAGCATCAGGCGCGCCTGTTCCGGGTTCTCCATCACGACGCTTTCGGTCAGCTCCAGCTTGATCCGCTTCGGATCGCACTGGGTCTTGGTCAGCATCGCGCGCACGTCGTTGTAGATCTCGCTGGAGATGAGCTGCGCGGAAGACAGGTTGACCGAGACGAACAGCGGCAGTTCTCCCGTCTGGCGCTCCCAGTCCATCAGGTCGGTCGAGGCGCGTTCCAGCGCGAACATGCCGAGCGGCTCGATGAGATCGGACATTTCGGCGATCGGTATGAACTCCGTCGGCGGAATATTGCCGCGCTTCGGATGGTCCCAGCGCATCAGCGCCTCGAAACCGGCAATCTCGCCGTTCGAAAGCCGGACGATCGGCTGGTAGGCCATCGACAGCTCCTTGCGCTCGATGGCGCGGCGCAGGTCCGTCTCGAGCTGCAGCCGGTCGGTGCTGACGGTGCGGAAGGCGGGACGGAAAGGCTCGACCCGGTTGCCGCCGGTGCGTTTCGCCCGGTACATGGCAAGCTCCGCATCGGCAAGCAGGCTCGTCGCGCTTTCCTGCTGGTCCACCCAGGACACAAGCCCGATCGAAGCCGTCAGGCTGATCTCGCGATTGGCGAAGTTGAGCGGCACCATGATCGCCTTGGAAACGGCGTCGGCGAAATCGGCAATCTTGCCCGGGTCCTTTTCCGAGACCAGGATCAGCCCGAACTCGTCGCCGGAGAGGCGCGCCAGCGTGTCCTGTGGCTTCAAGAGCCGGCGCAGACGTCGGGTGATGGCAATCAGGATGTTGTCGCCGGCGGCAATGCCGAGCGCATCGTTGACCTGCTTATAGCGGTCGATATCGATCGCAAGCACGGTCGGGCGCACGCTGTCGGAGGTCGAGGCGAGCGACAGGATCGCCTGTAGACGGTCGAGGAAGACCTCGCGGTTCGGCAGGCCCGTCAGGTTGTCATGCATGGCATCGACCAGAAGCCGGTCGATGGAGTTCTTCTGCTCGGTCACATCGATGATCGTGCCGACGCAGCGGATGACTTCGCCATTGGAGCCGAGCACCGGCCGGGCGCGGATCTTCAGCCAGTGGAAATGCCCGTCCTCGGCGCGGATGCGGAATTCGTGGGAAAGTCGCCCTTTGCGATGTTCCAGCAGCACGTCGAGCGTGGCGCGAAACCGGTCGCGATCATCGGGATGCAGACGCGGCAGCCAGTTGCGCGCCGGCCCATGCATGGTGCCGGGCGACAGGCCGAGACGCACCGAAACATCGGGGCTGGTGACAACACGGTCGCGTGCCACGTCCCAGTCCCAGACGGTATCGCCCGATCCCGTCAGCGCCAGCGACTGGCGCTCGAGGTCGGAAAACAGCCCCTGCTGATAGGCGCCGCCGGCAAAGGCATGCTGCATGACGGTGAAGCCGATCAGAAGCACGATCAGAACGAGCCCGCCGCCGAGTGCCGGCTGGATGATATCGTTCGACAACTGCCCGGTAACCGTCATCCAGCCGCCGAAAAGCCAGACCAGGATCAGCACCCAGGTCGGCACCAGCAGCACTGCGCGGTCATAGCGGTTGAAGCCGAGATAGATGATGAGGCCAATGCCAACGACGCCGGTCAGCGCAAAGGACATGCGCGCGATCCCGGCGGCAATCGAGGGGTCGACGATGGCAACACCGAACAGGGCGGCGAGACCGAGCACCCAGGCAAGCGTCGCATAGCCAAGATGCACATGCCAGCGATTGAGATTGAGATAGGTGAAGAGGAAGATGACGAGCGAGGAGGCAAGCGCGACTTCCGCCCCGGCGCGCCATATTCGCACGTCGGACGAGGTGATCGAGATCAGCTTTTCGAGAAAGCCGAAATCGACGCAGATATAGGCAAGCACCGCCCAGGCTAGTGCCGCAGCCGCCGGCAGCATGGATGTGCCCTTGACGACGAAAAGGATGGTGAGGAACACCGCGAGCAGGCCGGCAATGCCGAGCACGATGCCGCGATAGAGCGTGAACGCATTGACCGTGTCTTTGTAGACATCCGGTTCCCACAGATAGATCTGCGGTAGGTTGGGCGAGGCGAGTTCCGCCACGAACGTGATGACGGTGCCGGGGTTCAATGTAATGCGGAAAACGTCGGCATCGGCGCTCGGCACGCGGTCGAGCGCAAAGCCTTCCGACGGCGTGATCGCCATGATGCGCTGCGAGCCGAGGTCGGGCCAGAACATCTTCGACCCCGAAAGGCGGAAATGCGGGGCGACGATCACGCGTTCCAGCTGCTCTTCCGAGACATTGGCGAGCGCGAACACGGCCCAGTCGCCCTGGTGGTCGTCCGAGTCCGAACGCACCTCGATGCGCCGGCGGATACCGTCGGCGCCGGCGGCAGTGGAAACCTGGAAGGCCGGACCTTGGTTGGTRTAGATCTCGGTGGTCGCGGTCAGATCGAGCGCCGTGTCGTCACGGGCGATCTTGACCGGCTCGACGGCGACGGCCGGTGATGCGAGCCCCAGAAACAGTGCCGACAAGACGACATGCACGAGGAGCAGCAGGCGTCGGGCTGTGCGTGGAGCGATATGGGTCTCAGTCATGAACCTGCTTTGCCGTTCCGTCCCCGTGCCGGGGCGATCTTCGAAAACAGCACGTGATCGCGCCACTCTCCGTTGATTTTCAGATATTCGCGCAAAAGACCTTCTCGCTCAAATCCCGCCTTTTCCAGCAGGTTTACGCTGTTGACGTTGTCGGGAATACAGGCTGCTTCAATGCGGTGCAACTCGAGCGGCCCGAAGATGTAGGGAATAGCCAGTTGAAGTGCGGCAAACATATGGCCCTTGCCCGCATGTTTTTGCCCCATCCAGTATCCGATCATGCAGGCCTGAGATGCGCCGCGCCGGATCAGGCCGATGGTCAGTCCGCCGAGCAGCTCTCCGCTCTCCCGTTCGAACAGGAAAAGCGGCACGGCCATGCCCGAATGATATTCCTGCTCGTTGCGCAGCACGCGTTGCCGAAAGGCGCGTTCGGTCAGTTCGTCCGGCCGCCAGGTCGGCTCCCAGGGCTGCAGGAAGGCGCGGCTGTCGCGTCTGAGCGCATGCCAGGGCTCGAAGTCTCGGTAGCGGGCGAGGCGCAGGAGATGTCGCTCGCTCACGAGTTCCGGTAGCTCCGCCTGCCGCGACAGAAACCGAAAGACAGAGCGCGTCATCCTGGAACCCCCAGAGAGATCCGGCGGCGTCCCCGCCGGATGGTTTCATGTGTGGTCGCGTTCAGCCGGCAGCCTTGCGGGCGCCCTTCGGCTGGATGCTGAGCGCACCGGCAATCTCGTCGAGCGAGACCAGCTTTTCCACGGGTCCGATGGCAGAAAGCGTGGGCGCCGTGTCGAAGAACAGCCGTCCGGCAAGATCGGTCAGGCGCTGCGTGGTGATGCCGGCCAGCCGCTCCATCATCTCCTGGTTTGGAATGGTGCGGCCATAGAGCATCATCTGCCGGGCGATCTGGCCGGCGCGGGCGGCAGGGCTTTCCTGGCCCATCAAAAGCTGCGCCCGGATCTGTGCCCGCGACCGCTCGATTTCCTGTTCGTCGATATGCTGCGACGCCTTGCGCAATTCGTCGATGATGACGGGCACCAGTTCCGGCAGGTTGTCACCGCCGGTTGCGGCATGAATGCCGAAGATGCCGGTATCGGAAAAGCCCCAATGGAAGGCATAGACGGAGTAGCACAGGCCGCGAATCTCGCGCACTTCCTGGAAGAGGCGCGATGACATGCCGCCGCCGAGGATATTGGCAAGGATCTGCGAACAGTAGAAGTCGCGCATGTGATAGGCCTTGCCCTCGAAGCCCAGCAGGACTTGCGTGTCCATCAGGTCACGCTCTTCGCGGGCTTCGCCGCCGGTATAGCGGGCGACATCCATAACGGGTGCGGCAGAAGGCTGGGTCGGAAGCGAGGCAAAGCGCTCCTCGACCTGTTTGACGAAGGCGTCGTGATCGACGGCACCGGCCGCCACGACGAACATCCGGTCGGTCGTGTAATTGCGCGAGAGATAGGCGCGGATCTGGTCGCTGGAGAAGGACTGCACCGTTTCGGGCGTGCCGAGAATGCTGCGGCCGATCGTCTGGTCCTGGAAGGCGCGCTCGGAGAAGCGGTCGAAGACGACGTCATCCGGCGTGTCGTCGGCGGCACCAATTTCCTGCAGGATAACGTGTTTTTCGCGCTCCAGCTCTTCTTCATCGAACACCGAGTCCGTCAGGATGTCGGCGAGAATGTCGACGGCCAGCGGCACATTGTCCTTCAGCACGCGGGCATAATAAGAGGTCGTTTCGGTCGAGGTGGCGGCATTGAGTTCGCCCCCCACATTCTCGATCTCCTCGGCGATCTGACGGGCGCTGCGTCTCTGCGTCCCCTTGAAAGCCATGTGTTCCAGGAGATGGGCAATCCCATGCTCCGCTTCCGTCTCGTTGCGCGACCCGGACTTGATCCAGGTGCCAAGCGCCACGCTTTCCAGATGCGGCATGTTCTCGGTGACTACAGTCAAACCCGAGGCAAGCCGGGTGCACTCAACATTCATGGTCCGTCTTTCTGCGTTTCTCAACTGTCCGCACGGGCATGTGTGCCGACAAAGCTTTCGACGGCCTTAAGTTCCGCGGGCAGGATTTCGAAGCGCTCCTCCCTGTCCATCAGATCAGCAAGCCATGTCGGAAGCGCGGGGTCAATACCGCAGGCGGATTTTACTGCCGCTGGGAATTTTGCCGGATGGGCAGTGGCGAGCACCACCATCGGGCTTTGCGGCTTCTCGAATTTCTTTGCCACATGCACCCCGACGGCCGTATGCGGATCGAGCAGATAGCCGGTATCGGCGAGCACGGCCTGGATCGTCTTGGCCACCTCCTTCTGCGTCGCGCGGCCGGCGCGGAACTCGCGGCGGATGGCTTTGAGCGCCTCCGGCTGGATCTCGAACGAGCCCGACTGCTTCAAGCCTTCCATCGCGGAACGGATGGAGGCGGCATCGCGGCCGTAGGATTCAAACAGCAGCCGTTCGAAGTTGGAGGATATCTGGATGTCCATGGACGGCGATGTCGTCGCCATGACGCCCTTCATCTCGTAGCGCCCGGTCTTCATCGTGCGCGAAAGAATGTCGTTGTCATTGGTGGCGATCACGAGCTTGTCGATCGGTAGGCCCATCTTCTTCGCCACGTATCCGGCGAAGATGTCGCCGAAATTGCCGGTGGGTACGGTGAACGAGATATTCCGATCGGGCGCACCGAGTGCGACGGCAGACGTGAAGTAATAGACCACCTGCGCCATGATGCGGGCCCAGTTGATCGAGTTGACACCCGAAAGCTTCACCCGATCGCGGAAGGCGACGTCGTTGAACATCGCCTTCACCAGGTTCTGGCAATCGTCGAAATTGCCCTCGACAGCGATGGCGTGAACATTTTCCTCTTTGCAGGAGGTCATCTGGCGCTGCTGCACCGGCGAGACCTTGCCATGCGGGAAGAGGATGAAGATGTCGGTGCGCGCACGGCCGGCAAAGGCGTCGATCGCCGCCCCCCCGGTATCGCCCGAGGTCGCGCCAACGATGGTGGCGCGCTCGCCGCGCTTTTCCAGCACATGGTCCATCAGGCGGGCGAGCAACTGCATCGCCACGTCCTTGAAGGCGAGCGTCGTGCCGTGGAAGAGCTCAAGCACGAAGGAATTCGGCCCGGTCTGGACGAGCGGCGCGACCGCCGGATGCTTGAAGGTCGCATAGGCCTCGTCGATCATCGCGCGGAAGGTGGTGGGCTCGATCTCGCCATTGGTAAACGGCAGAAGTACCTCGTAGGCCACATCCTCATAGCTCTTGCCGCGCAAGCCACGGATCGCCTTTTTCGACATCTGCGGCCATTCGCGCGGCACGTAGAGGCCGCCGTCGCGGGCGAGCCCTGCGAGAAGCGCGTCACAAAAGCCGAGGCTCGGGGCCTCTCCGCGGGTCGAGATATATTCCACGATGCTTATCCTTGGATGTGAGTTGTCCGGATCTTTGACGACCGCAAATTTATGGCGTTTTCGATAAAGAGGTTTGCCATTTTGCGCCAGACCGGAGGTATGAATTTCGCAAGCCCGGCAGTGTCGGCCACGACCGGTGTCGAGAGCGTGGGGGAGGGGCTGTGCAGGCGGATTGAAAATTGAATCAAATTGCCGGCTACCCAATCGATTTTTGTCGTGGCCGCTGGTATAGACCATCCGCAAGGGTCCTGAAAAGCCTCAAGTTTGACTGTTTTCCGGCTTTTCGGCCGAGCATGCGGAAGGTGAATCTCGTGTCTGTAAACGTGTCGCGTGGTGTCGTAGTCGTTTCACTGATGATGGTGCTGGGTGGCTGTAATGCCGGCAGCATGGGATCCGGCCTCGGTCTTTCTTCTCCAGAAACCGCAGCTCAGCCTGCCGCCCAGCCTGCGATGCAGGTCAGCGAGAACGGGTCCGTTCAGCCCGTCGTCCAGGGCTTCTGCCCGCAGATCGCAATGCGTGACGGCACGGCCTTTTACCGCACCTATGCCAAGGCTAAGAGCGAGGATCCGAAGGACGTCGCCCTCCAGGTTTCTCTTGCCGACACGACGCGCTCTTGCGCCCGCACGGACACCACGCTCACCATCAACGCATTGGTTCAGGGCCGGACGATTGCCGGGCCGCAGGGCAAGGCCGGCTCGTTCAACGTGCCGATCCGCGTCACGGTCGTCGACGGCGATGAGGAAGTCTATTCCGAAGTCGAGCAGTATTCCGTCTCGCTTGCCGACGTGAACCAGCCGAACCAGTTCGTCTACAGCCGTCAGGTCACGGTCCCGGGCAATGTCTCCAACCTGACCCGAGTCTATATCGGCTTCGATACGGCCAAAAAGAAAAAGTAACTTCCCCGATCTATACTGTGCTGACGCGCGGCGGCGAGTAAGCTGTCGCGTACAGGGCATGGCCGCCGGTGAGCACCGGCGGTGGGGGAGCAGAGGCGTTGAAGGTTATCATCATCAGGAACCCGGTCGCCGGCGGCCGCAAGCATGGCAAGGCCTGGCATGCCGCGCATGGGGCCTTCGCAGCCCAATTTCCTGGCCTTGAAGTGCATGAAAGCCGCTCCAGCGGCGACGCAATCCGTCTGGCGCGGGTAGAGGCCGAGCGCGGATGCGACCTGATCATCGTCGCCGGCGGCGACGGCACCATCAGCGACGTCGTCCATGGCGTTCTGACCTCCGCCCGACCGAACACGCCGCTCGCCTTCTTACCGATCGGCACCGGCTGCGATTTCGTCCGCAATTTCGACCTGCCAAAGGATCCGGCTGAAATTGCCCTCCGCATCGCCGAAGCGGTCCCCCGCAAGATCGATGCCGGATTGCTTCTGGCGCGCGATGCCGAGGGACGCGAGCAGCGCCGCTACTTCGCCAATATCGCAAGCGTTGGCATATCCGGGGAGATCGTCGATGCGGTCAATGCCCCAGGACGGGCCAAGATCCTGGGCGGGCCCCTGCGTTTCCTCGTCTTCTCGGTCCTCGCCATCCTGAAATACCGCCCTTATGCCTTCGACATTTTGGTCGACGGTATGCGGGTGCATGAAGGACGGCTGGCGATCGCGGCAATTGCCAATGGCGCCTGGTTTGGAGGCGGCATGCATGTCACCCCGCAGGCCGACCTCGCAGACGGTCTGTTCAACATCGCTGTCATGCGCGAGGAAACGGTGATTGGCCTGCTCGGTTTACTGAAGAGCCTCTATTCCGCCGGCCATGTCGGCCATCCGCTGCTCAGCTTCCACCGCGGGCGGCGCATCGAGCTCCGCCCACAGGATCCGAACCGCTTTCCGGTCGAAGTCGATGGCGAAAGCCCCATTCGCGGCGGTTTCGTCGCAGAAATCGTGCCCGGCGCCCTCACGATCCGGACCTGAGCTTCGAAGCTTGCCTCAGAAAGCGCCTTCCCACTCTTCCATGGCGGCAATCACGCCCGGTAGATCGCTCATCCGAGCAATTACTGTTTCTGCGCCTGCATCCGTCAGCTTGTCGGCATGCGACGGATAGGTATGCGAGGCGCCGGTAAAGCCGATCACCCGCATGCCGGCCTCGCGTGCTGCATGCACGCCATGCACGGAATCCTCGACGACGACGCAACGCGACGGGCTGACGTTGAACTGCTTGGCGCCATGCAGGAAGATGTCAGGCTTCGGCTTGACGCGATCGGCGCCGAGATCCTTGGCCGAATAGATATGCGGGGCAAAATGCTCCTTCAGCCCCACCTTGGTGAGCATCATGTCCAGCCGATGCGAGGACGAATTCGAACAGATGCAGCGCGGCCCCTTGATGCGTGAAAGCGCAAAGGCCACGCCGTCAATCGCCTTCACCTCACGCGCGAGCCGCTGGTCGAGCAACTGCTCCGACTTGTCGATCAGGCTTGCCGACAGCGGAATCTCGACTTCCTTCTCGATCGACAGAAGAATGTTCTTCCAGGTCATCCCGGCAAAGCGCTCGCCCATCTCCTCGACCGAAATCGGATAGCCTGCCTCCGTCAGAAGCTTCGATTCCACCTTGGCGGCAATGATCTCGGAATCGACGAGAACGCCGTCGCAATCGAAAAGGGTAAGCTCGAAACTGCTCATGGGATGATCCGTGGTGGCGGTGAGGGATGGCCGCTCCCTACACGATCGGGAAGCGGAGAACAATCACGCTCGCTGCAGGGCTGGTGTGCTGTGGGACATCAGAGCCTGCAATTGCGCACTGACCGGGATCTGAAGTGCGGATCTAGCCGCCCGCCAGTGCCAGAAGCCTTGCCTCGAGCGCCTGCGGATAACGCCTCAACCCGTCCGCCTTCTCCAGCACATCCGCCAGCCACACACCGTCGGCCGCCAGCCGCACGATGGTATAGATCGGGTCTCCATCGGTATCGTGATGCCGAGCCTGACGTGCGTCGAGCCAGCCGGACCAGAGGGCTCTCAGGCCCGGCTCGGAGACGATCGACACCGCAAGTGCCGCCCAGAGGCTCCGCGCCCCGAGCGGTCGGTCGGCAAAGCAGGCCCGCACATAGGCGCGGGTGAAGCGTCCTTCGGCCTTTGCATCCGCTGCCATCGAGCGATCGATTTCCTGGTCGAGCTGGTCGAGCAGATCGGCAAAGACGGCCGCCAGCAGCGCCTGCTTGCTGTCGAAATGATGCAGCAGTCCGCCCTTGGTCACCCCCGCCCGATCCGCCACCGCCTGGATGGTAATGGCGGCGGCCCCTTCTTCGGCGGCGATCCGGGCAGCGCAGTCGAGCAGCGCCCGGCGCACCTGTTCCGGCTGCTTCTTGCGGTGATGAGCGGAGAGGGGCGCCTCTTCGGGGGAACTGGCCCGGACCATCAATGCGACACCGTGCCCGATAGCGTGTTCATGACAATCACGCCGGCAATGATCAGCCCCATGCCGGCAAAGGCTGCAAGATCGAGGCTTTGCTTGAAGACGAAGACGCTGACCAGCGCCGTCAGCACGATGCCGAGACCGCTCCACATGGCATAGGCAATGCCGAGCGGCAGCTGCTTGAGCGCCTGCGACAGGAGATAGAAGGACGCCACATAGAAGACCACCATCCCGACGGTCGGCAGAAGCTTGGTGAACTGGGCCGATTTCTGCAGCAGCGTCGTGCCGATGACTTCGAACACGATCGCGACAGCAAGCGCGCCATAGGAGACAAGAACAGGATTCATGAGGGCGCTCCGGATTGGGATCCTCCAATACATACCGTACGGTCGGTTTCTTTTCAAGTTCCGACACTTGCCTATGGAGCTTTCAGCCGGGCAGGGGGAACTGCGCCAGAAACTGCCGCTCGCCCTCGGGTGAAAAGCGGATGATGCGGCTGTCGTCGACGCGGCGCGCCTGACCTTTGTCGAGAAAATGCGAAAGAAGCGCCGCGCCAAGCGTGCCCGCGAGATGTGTCCGCCGCTCGCTCCAGTCGAGGCAGGCCCGGCAGAGCGGACGTCGCCTGGCCCGGAGGCTGCCGATATCCAAGCCCTGTGCTCCCAGCAGGCGCTCGCCCTCCGCGGTCAGGGTCAGCGCTTCGTCCTCGGCCTTGATCGCGCCTCGGGCAATCAGGCTGTCCAGCATGCGCACGCCATAATCACCGGCGAGATGATCGTAGCAGATCCGCGCCTTGCGCAGTTCCGGCTCCTTCGGCCCGGTTCGGTGGCGAAGATGACCGCGCGTCGCCGAAAAGCTCATCAGGCTCTCGATCATCGCCCCGACATGCAGATCGGCGAGCGCGAAATAGCGGTGCCGCCCCTGCTTGCGCTGGGTGAGAAGGCCGCCGTCTTCGAGCTTCGACAGATGCGAACTCGCCGTCTGCAGCGTCACCCCCGCCGCCCCTGCAAGCTCCGTCGCCGTCAGGGCCCGGCCGCCAATCAGCGCCAGCAGCATGTTCGAGCGCGCCGGGTCGCCGATCAGTGCGGCGATGCGCGCGATATCAGGTCCTTCCGCCATGGCGTCTTCTCCTTCGCATCTAACTATTCTGCACCGCCAGTGTAGCGGATGCTTCGATCCCGGTCGAACTGTTACCGGCATCGATAATCGATGAGACTTCGATCCTCATCGAAGCATCAGACCTCTCGATCATGGCAAACCCACCTCGCCATCAACGAGGAGGCTTTCATGATCACCTGCATCATCCGCTATCGCATCGATCCCTTCGGCCGCGAGGATTTCGCCGCCTATGCCCGCAATTGGGGCGAGGCGATCCCCCGCTGCGGCGCCGATCTCGTGGGCTATTTCGCCCCGCATGAGGGGTCTGCGACGACCGCTTACGGCATTTACAACATCGAAAATCTGGCAGCCTATGAGGCCTATCGGGCAAGGCTTGCCGCCGATCCGCTCGGGCGAGCCAATTACGATTTTGCGAAGAATGCCCGGTTCATCCTGGAGGAGGACCGTCTCTTCCTGAAGAACGTGTCCGACCTGCCGTCATCAAGGGTCCAGCCATGATCGCCGTCATCTTCGAGGTCGTCCCCTTCATCGGCGAGCGTCACCGCTATCTCGATCTCGCCGGCGAACTGCGTGCCCGGCTGGAAGAGATCGACGGTTTCGTCTCCGTCGAGCGGTTCGAAAGCCTGACGACGCGCGGCAAACTGCTCTCGCTTTCCTTCTGGCGCGATGAGGAAGCGGTGCGCCGCTGGCGCGAAACCCCTGACCACTGCGCCGCCCAAGGCGCCGGCCGCGGCGGCATTTTCGCCGATTACCGCCTGCGCGTTGCCCACGTCCTGCGTGACTACGGCCTGACTGAGCGGGAGGAGGCGCCGGAGGATAGCCGGACCAGGCATGGATGAGGTGGGGATTTGGTGGAAGGGGGCGGTCAGCGGAGGCGCTCCGTCCAAAAAAGACTTGGCTCCGCACGACGGAGCCGTCATCTTCCGCGCCGTATGCAATTGGTGCCTGCCGCGTCTCTGCTGAACGTGCTCGCCCGTAAGATCAAGCTGCGCAAATCCTGCGCGTCTGGACCAAAGAAGATCCCATGACCGTCCGGCTGCGCGCCCACCATCTCCTCTGTATGCTGACCTATGTGGGCAAGGGCTATTCTCCCGCTTTCGTCACGAATTACGAGGTCATTGCCGCCCGCCTTTCGGCCGGCGAGGACATCGAACTGGTGGCAGGGCCGGACGACATCTGCGCACCGCTGACTTCAGACCCCGAGGCCCATTGCCATGGACAAAGCGTGGTGGAGCGCGACCAGGCAGCGGCTGACGCCGTCGCCGGCCTCATCGGCCACCCGCTGCCGCCCGGCGCCCGCATCACACCGTCACCCGCCCTGCTGCAGCATTTGCGAACCACCTTCGCCACGGGCGAGATCCGCGCGGCCTGTTCCGGCTGCGAATGGTCGGGGCTCTGCGACAGCGTCGCCGATGGTGGTTATCTGGGTGTCCGGGTCGCGCCTTGAGGGTGGCGGGATCTCCTTCTCCCCGCTTGGCGGGGAGACGGTGCCCGAAGGGTCAGGCGCAACTCGTTGCGCCGGGGATGAGGGGCCTCCACAGCAGATGAGATGACACGTCCCCCAACCTCTGGCAGACTTACCCCCCGGAGGCAGCCCCATGATCACACTCGACACCCTGCGCCAGATCATCCTCGCTTTGCCGACGACGGAGGAAACCACCTCCTGGGGGCAGCCCTCCTTCAAGGTCAACGGCAAGGCCGTGCTGTTCTGGAACCCGACCCATGACTGCCCGGTCTTCAAGGTGCCCTTCGAGGAACGCGATCACCTGATCGAGATGGACCCCGACACCTTCTTCACCACCGATCACCATCGCCCGCATCCTCTGGTGCTGGCCCGTCCCGACAGGGTCGACCTCGAATGGGTTCGCGCGAACCTGACGCGTGTGTGGCGGGATCAGGCGAAAAAGGCGGTGGTCAAGGCCTGGGATGCGGGGCGCTGAGGCTCCTCTTCTCCCCCACGGGGAGAAGGTGGCCCGCAGGGCCGGATGAAGGGGCGCGAAGCGCTAAAGCTTTGCCGCGCAGCCCCCTCATCGCCTCGCATACGCTCGGCACTTCTCCCCGCCGGGGAGAAGAGAGCGCGCGCGGCGGCGCCTCGGTATCAATCTTTGCTTTCGAACTCGGCTCGTTTACGTGCTTTGAACGCACCGAAATCGAACGGCTGCGGTTCCCCGGACTGTTCGGCCTCGATCAAGGCATCCTGCAGCGCCTTCACCTTGGCAGGCTCTGTACGGCCCTCGGCAATAGCAAGCGCTTCTTCCGCGCTCTGGATCAGCTCTTTCCGAAACTCATGCTCTGGTCTTTCTCTGTCTGCAGGCATCAGTCAGTCTAGGGAGGATGCGCGCCAAGTTCGTTTCGCTCCGCCTTCGAGAGGTTTCTCCATATCCGGCCTATCTGGTGCTTATCTGAAACTAGACAAGCAGCCAGAGCAGGAGCAGGGCAATCATAAGCGACAACGTCAGCCACACTGCCCAAAAGCGACGGCCACTCGATCTCGGTCGCATTTCTTCCTCTAGGTCCAACATCTCTGGCTCGGTGCGCTCTCGGAAAGCCAAGGGCACTTCAGCTGGGTTTGCGTGTGCTCGGGGCGATCCAGCCTCCCGCGCGATAGCCTGCGCGGCGCCTTCAGTCATGGGTGGTCGAGAAGAGCTTTGGGGCAAGCGGTTCTGCTGTCTTCGGTTCTTGTGACCACACAAAGAGTGGTTCAAGCAAAGGTTGCTTGCAAGCGGCGCCACCACTTTCCCCGATGTTCAGCGGCCCCCCATCCCACCCCCGCACAAAATCTCTCCCCCTCTTCACGCTTCAGTAACCAACTTCGGTAACCATAAGCCTCGTGTTCCCGTGCTGCGTCAGCGTAAGAGTGAGTAACCAATGGCTTCTGTATTTCCGATTGCCGAACTCCGCCGTTCGTCCGACCCGCTCGCCTGGGTCGACAGCATCATCAAGGGCGATTGCGTTTCCGCTCTCGAGGCCCTTCCCGACAAATCCGTCGACGTCATCTTTGCCGATCCGCCGTATAACCTGCAGCTCGGCGGTGCCCTCCATCGCCCGGACCAGTCGCTTGTCGACGCCTGCGACGACGAATGGGACCAGTTCGCCTCGTTCGAAGCCTATGACGCCTTCACCCGCGCCTGGCTGCTCGCCTGCCGTCGCGTTCTGAAGCCGACGGGCACGATCTGGGTCATCGGCAGCTATCACAACATTTTCCGCGTTGGCGCGACGCTCCAGGACATGAATTTCTGGATCCTCAACGACATCGTCTGGCGCAAGACCAACCCGATGCCGAATTTCAAGGGCCGCCGTTTCCAGAACGCCCATGAGACGATGATCTGGGCCTCGCCCGATCCGAAGGCCAAGGGCTACACCTTCAATTACGATGCGATGAAGGCGTCGAACGACGACGTGCAGATGCGCTCTGACTGGCTCTTCCCGATCTGCTCGGGCGGCGAGCGGCTGAAGGGTGACGACGGCAAGAAGGTCCATCCGACCCAGAAGCCGGAAGCCCTGCTTGCCCGCGTCATCATGGCCTCCACCAAGCCGGGCGACATCGTGCTCGATCCCTTCTTCGGCTCCGGCACGACCGGTGCTGTGGCCAAGCGCCTGGGTCGTCACTTCGTCGGCATCGAGCGCGAACAGGAATACATCGATGCAGCCTCGGCCCGCATCGCTGCTGTTGAGCCTTTGGGTAAGGTCGAGCTGACCGTCTTGACCGGCAAGAAGGGCGAAGCCCGCGTCGCCTTCAACACGCTGGTCGAAAGCGGCCTGGTCAAGCCCGGCCAGGTGCTGACCGATGCCAAGCGCCGCCACTCCGCGATCATCCGCGCCGACGGCACGCTGGTCTCGGGCGGCGAGGCCGGCTCCATCCATCGCCTTGGCGCCAAGGTGCAAGGGCTCGATGCCTGCAACGGCTGGACCTTCTGGCACTTCGAGGAGAAGGGCGCGCTGAAGCCGATCGATGACCTCCGCGCCATCGTCCGCGCTGGCATGGGCAAGCTCGGCTGAGCGCCTGTCGCAACCGCAACGTCATCCTCGGCCTTGTGCCGAGGATCTGCTGAGGTTGAACGAATTCAATGCGTTGCGGATAGCCGGGACGAGCCCGAGCATAACGAAGTGAGGCCTCTGTGCTTTCTTTCAGTGGCCGGACGCCCGCAAATCAAGCGGGCGTTTTGCCGTCGCCAATCAATCACACCTTATAGTCGGTCACATCGACCGAAATGATCTGGCCCTGATCGTTGAAGGTAATCGTCTCCTCGCCAAAACGGATGAGCGGCTCGCCTGTCTCGGCATGCGTCGCCTTCAGCCGCCACACGGCCCGCGCCGCCATCGGCGAGACCGCTTCCGTCAGCTCATCCACGGCCACCTGGTCCGGATAGGTGTCGAAATAGCGCCGGAACGCTTCCATGATCTCGGCCTTGCCGGACAGTTGCCCCACTTTTACCGAGCCATAGACGGCGTCGTCGGCAAAGAAGCCGTCGATCGTCTCGAAGTCGAGCGCATTGATCGCCTCGTGGAACGTGCGGGCGGCAGAAACGGGATCGAAAACCATGGATTCTCCGAAAAGGAACAACGGAAGGGCAAGGGGAAAGATGGACGAGACGGCAGCTGCAATGGAAGACTGTCGCGGTTGTGACCAGTTTACCGTATCTAGTCACAGAGACCAGTTTCGGGCAAGGCGGTGGCCGTACGACCGGTTCACACAAACGCGGACGTAACGTCAGTCGATCGACACCGCCCGTAAAGTCTTCGGTCGCTCGCGACCGAACTGGCGCGGGTCGGGGTCCGCCAACTCCACCCGCGCCTATTTTTCTCAGCGCTGCCGTCAGGCTTCCACGCCCAGTTCCCGCAGATCCGCCTTCAGCTGTTCGGCGCCGGTGAAATGCACCGCCTGCCAGCCGGCGGCACGTGCACCTTCGACATTGGGAAAACTGTCATCGATGAACACGGTCTGTGCCGGCTCCAGTGCGAAATCCTTGGCATGCCGCTGATAGATGGCGACATCAGGCTTGATCAGGCCGATTTCGCCTGACACGGTGACCCCGCGCGGCGCGTTGAGGAACGGATACATCTTGCGCGCTTCGGAAAAGGTATCGGCGGCGAAGTTGGTCAGCATAGTCACGTCTTGGCCGGCCTCGATCAGCCCTGTCATCACAGCCACGCTGTCCTCATAAGCATGCGGCACCATTTCGGGCCAGTATTTGCGGAAGGCGCGGATATTGTCTTCCTGCTCCGGAAACTCGTCGATCAACAGCGCTTCCGCCTCTTCCCAGCTGCGGCCACGGTCCTGCTCGATGTTCCAGTCATGGGTGCAGACGGTCGCGAAGAAGGCCGCCCGCTCGTCCGGATCGGGAATGATCCGCTGAAACGGCAGGTTCGGATCGTAGTGGATGAGCACCTTGCCGATGTCGAAGACGATGTGGCGAATCTCGGTCATGTTTTATCCCTTAGGAGTTGGAAAGGCTGTCGGAATAGCCGCCACAATTGCCTTCTTCATGACAGTCGGCAGCGCTTCCCCATCAAGTTCCGCAACGGGAACCCAGAAACCGTGATCACCTTCGGGTGGATCGATCGGTCCGGCCCGGAAGATCGAGAGCCTCAGCTCGAAATGGGTGAAGACATGGGAGACGACCCCGGCCGTCTGCCAATCGGCGGGGAAGGGGGCAGCCACCACGCCGGTCTCGCCGTCCTGACGTGAGGTCCAGTCCGTTGTCGGCACCTCCGTCATGCCGCCCAAGAGCCCGCTCTCCACCCGCTTGCGCAACAAGAGCCGCCCTTCGCGATCAACCGCAATGAAGGCCGCCCCCAGGCGCACCGGCTTTGCCTTTTTCGCAGCCTTCACCGGAAAACGCTCCGGCTCGTCGGAGGCAAGGGCGATGCACGCGTCATTGAACGGACAGAGCGCGCAGGCCGGTCGCTTCGGCGTGCAGATCGTCGCTCCCAGATCCATCATCGCCTGGGCAAAATCGCCCGGCCGGTCGCTCGGCGTGAGTTCGGCCACGCGCGCCTTCATCTGCGGCTTGGAACCCGGAAGCGGCGCGTCGATCGCGTAGAGCCGTGAGATCACCCGTTCGACATTGCCGTCCATGACCGCAGACGGACGGTTGAAAGCAATCGCCGCGACTGCCGCCGAGGTGTAGTCGCCGATACCGGGCAGCGCCCGCAGGCCATCTTCCGTGTCAGGAAATTCCCCTCCAAAACTGAAGGCGACGGCTTCCGCACATTTCTTCAGGTTGCGCGCACGCGCATAATAGCCAAGGCCAGCCCAGGCAGCCATCACGTCTTCACTTGGCGCCTGCGCTAAGTCCGTCACCGTCGGCCAGCGACTGATAAACTTGGCAAAATACGCCTTCACCGCCGCAACTGTCGTCTGCTGCAGCATTACCTCCGACATCCAAATGTGATAGGGATCGGGTGTGACTCCACGTTTTGCGGCAGCCGGCGAAATGCGCCAGGGCAACTCGCGGTGGTGGCGGTCATACCAGGACAACAATGTCCGGGCATCGGGCTTCGTCTTGTGATGCATTCCGTTTCCGTCTACCTCTTCGCGCGAACGAGGACCTTCTCTTCTATGCGTGTATTCGACAGATCGATGGCTGAAAACAATATTGCAGCCCTCTTCGCTGTTTTCGGGCTGGCAGCGCTGGGCGGTTCCGTGGTCACCGCGCTCCTGGTAATGACTGCTGGTTGGGCTTTGATCTACCTCCTGATTGGCCGGCTGCCGCTGCGTCGTGATCCTCAACTCCTTATCTTCAGCGCGGTCCTACTCTTATATATTGGTACCAACGCCCTGTTTTTCCTGCTGCATTTTGGCAAAAACTTCGACTCGCAGCTTGCCGAATTTCGCAAGTTTGCGCCGCAACTGCTGTTTCTTGCCCCGATATTTCTGTTGCAGCGGCTCGCCGTCAGCCGCCGCGAAGACCTGCTCCTCACGCTATCGCGCGCAGCTGCCATCGGTGCTTTGCTGGTGTTGCCGCTCGCCTTGTACGAGAGTTTTGTTCTTCATACCCGGGCCGAAGGCGGCGGCGGTAACGCCATTCCCTTTGCCTTGATCTGCGCGCTGCTGAGCATGCTGTCGCTGCCCTGCTTGCTGGATGCCGACCGTCGTTGGCGCCTGGTTGGCGCCCTCGGCTTCGTGGCTGGCTATCTCTGCGTCTTCCTCTCCCAGACTAAGGGGCTGATGCCGGCGCCGCTCGTCGCTGCCTTGGTCTTTGGTGTCTTTCTCCTCAGCAAGCGTGCAAGCCGCGCCGAGTGTCTGGGGGCCGTTGGCGTCGTTTTCGCCGTCGCTTTGATCGGATTTTATGTCTCCGGCAGTGACAGTCGGTTCGACGAGGTCTCGGACCTTGTATCCGGCAGCAAAGAGGTCGTTTGGAGCGCGTCCTATACCGTGCGGCTGGATCTGTGGACGAAAGCTTTCGACCTGATCCAGTCTGGCCTGCTGAATGGCCACGGCCTCCAGAACCGTCGGGCGCTGATCACCGCCGCCGGATACAGCTATTCGCATTTCCACAACGGCTTCCTGACCGCTCTCGTCGACAACGGCATCCTCGGTCTCGTCGTCCTTGTGACCCTGCTGGTCTCGCCCTTCGTCATCGCCCTTCGGGCGCCGCGCGACGCGCTGTACGGCCCCCGCCTATTCATCGCCTTTTGCCTGGTCCAGACCTATGCGATCGGTGGCATGACCAATTTCATCTTCGGTCATGATATCTATGATGCGGTGTTTCTGTGGATCGCCACGGTGATCGTTGCGAGTACTCTCGGTTCCAACAAATCGGTGGTGTCGGTGGATGCTACCGGGGACCGCCAACGCAAGGTAGGCATAGAGGGTTGACCATGGAAAGCCGCAGTTTCACCCGCAAGGGTGCCAACCAGATCTCCGAGATTGCGAATGGCATCGTCGATCCGGTGCTGGCGCGTCGTGCCGGCATCAATACGGCGCTGCTCGGGTCCTGGGAGGATATCGTCGGCGAGAGTTTTGCCGATTGCACCCGGCCGGAAAAGATTGCCTGGCCCCGGCGCGGCGATCTTGCCGAAGACGGTGGCCACCGTCCCGGCGTGCTCACCATCGCCTGCGAAGGCGCCCGCGCGCTTTTCCTCTCCCACGCCCAGGGCGAACTGATCGCCCGCATCAATGGCTTTTTCGGCTATCCCGCCATCGGCCAGATCCGCATCGTGCAGAAACCGGTCTCCAATGCCGCCCTGCGTCGCCCGATCCCGAAGAAGTTGCAGGGCGAGAAGGCAAGGCATCTGGACAGCCTGATGGAGGGGATCGAAAGCGACAGCCTCCGCCGCGCGATCGAGCGCCTCGGCACGGCCGTTTTGTCCCGCTCCAAGGGTCCGAGCGGCCCGCGCTGAGGCGAGGGTTAGGTCTTTCTCAGCCTTGAAAATCAGCGCAATCGATTGCTTTTCAAGGGAAAACGAAAATGCTGCACTGCAGCGACCTTTTCTGGGCTGATCAGCCCGTCGCCGTTGCTGCCGATCATATGTGAGGTTTACCACTAGGGATAAGCCCCGCTTGTGGGGCGCTTCCTGTTTGGGATGCCTAGGTGACCCTTAACACGCCGACAAGCCAGCCTGGACCCTCACTCGACGCGGCGTCAGAGCCCCTGATCGGCAACGCCCCGGCCGCCCCGGACGCGCCGCAGCACCCCATATCCGCCACACGCCCATCCTCCGCCCCGTCGGATCGTTTAAGTAACCTCTCGGCCTCTCTCTTCTTTGCCCTTGTTGCCGGCATGGATGGGCTCAGCACCAGTATCGCCTTTTCAGCCCTGATCTTCACCGGATCGCTTGCCGCAGGCTTCGGCATGGGCGTTGGGCTCATCCTGCTGTCCAGCCTCGTGCTGGTGCTCGCCATGGCCTTGTTCAGCTCCCATCCGGCGAGCATTGGTCAGGTCCGCAAACCGAGCGTGGCCATCCTTGCGACCGCGATCGCCGGAATAACCTCGGCCATGGCGGACGCTCCGGTCGAGACGAAGATCCTCACCGCTTTCGCCGTCCTGGCGGTCAGCGGCCTTGTCACCGGCATTCTCTTCTGGTTTTTCGGCGCCTTTCGCTTCGGCAGGTTGATACGCTTCCTGCCCTATTCGGTCATTGCCGGCTTCCTGGCCGGCTCGGGCGCGCTGATGGTCCAGGGCGCGGGCATGATGGTGCTCGGCGAGGGAGGCATTGCGGGCCTGGTCCAGCCGCAAGGCCTGCCGGTGGCCGGCAATCTGATCGTCGCGCTTTTGTTTGCCGCGATCCTGCTGTTAAGCCTCGACCGCTTCTCCCATCCGGCCACAGGCCCCATCGTCATGCTCTTGGGCGGTCTGCTTTTCTACAGCCTTATCGCAAGCCTCGGCATACCGGTCGAGCAGGCCCGGCTCCTGCATTGGCTTCCCGCCATGCCGACAGCCCAGGGCCTGAACCTGCCATCGCCGCTCGAAACCCTGTCCGGTGCGGATTGGCTGGCCGTTGCACAAACCCTACCAGCCATCGCCTCGGTCGTGCTGCTCAGCATGATCGGCCTTCTGCTCAACACCAGCGGCCTCGAAGTCGCCACCCGCCGCGAGATCGATGCGGACCGGGAAATGCGCACCGCCGGCCTCGCCAATATTGCCGTCGGACTGCTGGGTGGACCGCCCGGCTTTTCCAGCCTGTCGATGACCATGCTCGCGAACCGCATGGGCGCACGCACCCGGCTCGTCGGACTGGCCACTGCGGCGGTTCTCGTCGTCATGCTGCCCTTCGCCAGCCAGCTTGCCGGCATCATGCCGATCTTCATCGCAGCCGGCCTGATGATGACGCTCGGCTTCGAATTGCTGCGGGACTGGTTGTGGAAAGCGCGGCGGAAACTGTCGGTCAGCGAGTGGCTGACCGTGCTTGCCATTCCGCTCGGAATGGTCTGTTTCGGCTTCCTCTGCGGCATGGGCCTTGGCCTTGCTTTGTCCGTGGTGACCTTCGTCTACAACTACGCTAGCCTCTCCGTCATTCGCGCCGAAACCTCGAACCGCGAACGCCGATCGAGCGTCGACCGCCCGATCGCGGAAAACGAACTGCTCGACCGCGAGGGCGAGCGGGTTCAACTGCTCGAACTGCAGGAGTTCCTCTTTTTCGGGACCGCCGAATATGTGATGGACCGCATTCGCCGGCGCCTGCGCGACCAGGCGCGACCGAAACTCGGCCACGTCATCATCGATTTCCGCCGCGTGAGCGGCATGGACGCGGCCGCCGCCGTGACATTCCTCAAGACTCGCAATCTTGTTGCCGGCAGCGGTGCTGTCCTCGTCCTCTGCGGTCTGTCGGCCGAGATCGAAAACACGCTCCGCCGCAACGGTGTGGACCTCGATGACGATCCGGCCGTATGGCTGATGGACAACCTCGATCAGGCCCTGGAGCGTTGCGAGCAGCATCTGCTTGGATCACTGCCGCGCGAGGAAGCCTGGCAGGATGTCGAGGATTGCCTGGCACGGACGATCGGGCCTAACGAGCGGATCCATGATCTCGTCGCGGTCATGCAGCGCATCGACTTCGCCGCCGGTGACCGGATTATCCGCGCCGGCGAAAGCGGCGATGATCTGTTTCTTCTCTGGAAGGGCCGCGCCAAGATCGAAGCCCGTCTGCCGAATGGCCGGACCTTGCATCTGCGCACGGTGATGCCGGGCGTGGTGCTGGGTGAAATCGCCCTTTACCGGGAGGGGCCCCGCACAGCCGACGTGGTGGCCGAACTGCCCTCCATTGCCTACCGCCTCGCAAGGGCAGACCTTCTTCAGCTCGAACAGTCGGATCCGCAGCTCGCCGTGCTCGTGCATCTGCTGTGCGCAACGACGCTTTCGGAGCGACTGACCATCGTCAACCGCGTGATCCAGGCGCTGCACGAATGACCTTGGCCGCTTCACGCAAAGGGCTTTCCCCTTCCGCTTTCACCATCGGCCAAGTTTGGGCGGATAGGGGGCAGGCCCGTTGTCGGGCCACGGGGCCGGGGCTACCAATCCGATCGAACTCCTCGCCCCACTAGCGCACGGACCGCCCGCTTGCAGGAATGGCCACGGTGAACGTCAGCACCACGAAATTCGAGCCGGAACTTCCCGCCGACGCCCTTGTGCCGGGGCCGGATGTCGTGGCGCCTCGGTTCGTCCCGAAGGGGCGGTTTGCGACCGCGGCCGCGCCCTTGCTCTTTGCCGCAATCGCCGGCATCGACGGTCTCGGCACCAGCATCGCCTTCGCTGCCCTCATTTTCACAGGACCACTGGCCGCCGGCTTCGGCATGGGCGTCGCCGTCATCCTGCTCTCCTGCATCGTCATCGCGCTGCTCATCGGTCTGCGCAGCCGCTACCCGTCGAGCGTCGGTCAGGTGCAGGAGGCAAGCATCGCCATTCTCGCCACAGCCATTTCCACCGCCATGGCGGCACCGGCGCTCATGGAAGGTACGGAAGCTCTCCTGATCCACACCGCCTTCGCCATTCTCGGAACCAGCGCCGTGCTCACGGGGGCAATCTTCTGGATTTTCGGCGTGTGCCGTTTCGGCAAGCTCGTCCGCTTCATGCCGTTTTCCGTGGTCGCCGGTTTCCTTGCCGGCTCCGGTTTCCTGCTCATCCAGGGTGCTGTGATGATGATCGTCGGCGATCGCTCCCTGTCCGATCTCCTCATCCAGCCGCTCGGCCACCAGGCGCTCGCCAACCTCTACATCGCGCTGATCTTCGCCATTGTGCTGACGTTGGCGTTGAAGAACTCCGCCAATCCCGTGACGGCCCCGCTCGTCATGCTGGTGGGCGCCCTCTTATTCTACGCCATGCTGGCATTCATCGGCGTGACCTCGGAAGAGGCACGGTTGATGCAATGGTTGCCATCCATGCCGCCGACCTCAGGCCTGCAATTGCCGTCGCCGCTCGGCATCGTCTCCGGCGCCGATTGGGGCGTGGTCGCCCACGCACTGCCGGCCATTGCCTCGGTGGCGCTGCTCAGCATGGTCGGCGTGCTGCTGAACACCAGCGGCCTCGAAGTCGCGACACGCCGCGAGATCGACGCGGATGCGGAACTGCGCATTGCCGGCATCGCCAACCTGCTGGCGGGTGGTCTGGGCGGCGCCCCTGGCTTCAGCGGCCTCAGCATGACCTTGCTCGCCAACCGTATGGGAGCGCACAATCGTTCGGTCGGCATCGCAACCGCCGTCGTGCTCTTGGCGATGCTGCCCTTTGCCGGACAGCTCGCCGCCGCCATGCCAAATTTCATCGCTGCCGGCCTGATGCTGACCCTCGGCGTCGAACTGATCCATGACTGGCTCTGGGGCGCGCGTCGGCAATTGCCGGTCAGCGAATGGCTCGTCGTTCTCGCCATTCCCGTAGGCATGATCGCCTTCGGCTTCATCGGCGGCATGGCGCTCGGCCTTGCACTCTCGATCGTCACCTTCGTTTACAACTATGCCAGCCTCTCGGTCATCCGGGCGGACAGTTCGGGCCGTGAACGGCGCTCGAGTGTCGACCGGCCGATCGCAGAGAATGCGGTTCTCGCGCTGGAAGGCGAGCAGGTCCAGGTTCTTGAGCTGCAGGAATTTCTCTTTTTCGGCACGGTCGAGCAGATCATCGGCGCCGTACGCCGGCGCCTCAACGACCGCACGAAGCTGTCGCTCCGCTTCGTCATCCTCGATTTCCGCCGTGTGAGCGGCATGGATGCCGCCGCCTGTGCCGCCTTCGTCAAGATCCGCAACATGCTGGTGGCGAGCAAGGTAACCTTGCTCGTCTCCGGCATGAACGCCAAGGTGGAGACGGCACTGAGGCGCAACGGCCTTGACGTCGTCGATGATCCGAGCGTCCGGGTCGAACGCGATCTCGACCACGCTCTGGAACGCTGCGAGGAGCGGCTTCTCGCAGGCCTGCCCCGCGAGGCGAGCTGGAACGATGTCGAGGACTATCTCGCCCGCACCATCGGTCCCAATGCGCGTCTGCAGGATCTTGTGGCGGCGATGGAAAAGATCGAGCTTCAGCCCGGTGACCGGTTCATCCGCGCCGGCGAGGCTGGCGATGATCTGTTCCTGCTGTGGAAGGGCCGCGCCAAGGTCGAGGCCCGCCTGCCGAACGGCCGCCGCCTGCGGCTGCGCACCGTGACCCCCGGCGTGGTGCTGGGTGAAATCGCCATCTATCGGGGCGGCCTCCGCACGGCCGATGTCGTCGCCGAAGTGCCCTCGACCGTCTATCGCCTTGTGCGCCAGCAATTGCGCCACATGGAAAAGGCCGATCCGCAACTGGCGCTGCTTGTCCACCGCCTTTGCGCCACGACGCTTGCCGAGCGGCTCACCAGCGCCAACCGCGTGGTTCAATCACTGCACGAATAGGGCAGGGCGCTACGAACCCCCTTTTGACAACAGCGACGCAGCCCTACTTGCTCTTCGCCGTAAACACGCCGTCCCAATCTTCCGGCGCCGTCTCCGGCAGGGCGGCCAGCCGCTCGCAATAGAGAGCATGGGTGCCAGACAGCGGGTTCTTGGGTTCGCCCACAAAATCCTCGATCATCCGTCGGCATTCGGCAAAGTCTCCCGCCTGCCAGGCGTCGATGAAGGCTTCGTGGCGCGTAACGAGGGGTGCCGTTTCGGCCAAAGCCGGATCGCCATCGCGGCCGAGCAGCGTATAGAGCCGAACCGCTCCGCGGCGTCCAACGACCCGTACGCGGTCGACTTCGGCGAAGACGAAGCCCGGCGATTGCCGGCTGACCTCTTCCGTCACCAGGATGGTCACGTCATAAAGCTTGGTCATTCCCTCGACGCGCGAGGCGAGGTTGACGCTGTCGCCAAGGCAGGAATAGCTGAAGCGCTGGTCGGAGCCGAGATTGCCGACGCAGGCCATGCCGGTGTTGAGGCCAATGCCGATCTTGAGCGCCGTGCCGCGCTCGCGGTTCATCGCGTCGAGCGCCTCGACCATTGCGAGCGCCGAGCCGCAGGCTTTGGCCGGATGGTCGGCGATGTCGAGCGGCGCATTCCAGAAGGCCATGATCGCATCGCCGATATATTTATCGATCGTCGCTTCGCGCTCCAGAAGCACATCCGTCATCGGCGTCAGGAAGCGGTTGAGGAGTGCGGTGAGTTCGGTCGGCGTCAGGCTCTCCGACAGCGTGGTGAAACCGCGAATATCGGAAAACAGGATGGTCAACTCCCGGTCTTCACCCCCGAGCTTCAGCCCTTCCGGGTTTTCCGACAGCCGCTCGACCAGCGTCGGCGAGAGGTAGCGGCCAAAACTTTCGCGCACGAAGCGCTTCTCGCGATGCGTCAGCATCAAGAGGAGGGGAAGGGCGGTCAGCAGCACCGAGGCAAGCCCGCCGAGTGGTAATAGCGGATCAAACAGGACCAGCGACTTCGAAAAGGCGAACCAAGAGATGGCGCCGATCATCGCAGACAGGAGCACTGCGGACAGCACCGCCATCGCCGGCGACCCGAGCGCCAGGACCACAAGCAGCAACAGCCCCGCCACGACCGCTAGCCCGCGTTCCGCCCCGATGATCCAGTCTGGCCGCTGCAGGAAGACCCCGCTGGCGATCTGGTCGATGATCTCCGCATGCACCTTCACCCCCGGCATGGCGGGATCGATGGGCGTCGCGACGAGATCGCGCAAGCCGACCGCACTGGTGCCGATGAGGAGTATGCGTCCCGCAACCTGCGCGGCAAGGGTCTCGGCCTTTGTCGGATCGATGAGATCGGCGGCGGAAATGACCGGCATCGCCGGCAGGCCGGAATAATAGATCCACATCTCCCCGCCCGGACCGACGGGCACTTCCAGCGCGCCGACCCGCAGATCCGTCATGGCGAGCCGCCCGCCGCTGGTTGCCGAACGCACGATGAAGGAACCGGCCTGCTGGGCGATGCGCAGGGTCTCGATGGAGAGCGCCGGATAGAGCTTGCCCTGCGCCGTCGAGACCAGCGGAAAGCTGCGGATGATGTTATCGGCCGACGGCGGGAACGAGAAGTAACCGATCGCCGAAGCCGCGTCGCTGAGTTCAGGAAGGTTGGACAAGGCGCCGGAATAGCCGGAAAGCGCCTTGGCCGGGTCTTCGCCCAGAAAGGAAAAACCGGCCTTGGGGGCAGGGACCGGAGCCTGGGACTCATTGGTGAGCGCAATGCCGAGCGCCACCGCATGGCTGCGTGTCGCCTCGGCAAGCGCGAGGTCCGGATCGGGAAGCGAGGTGGCTGCAATGTCGAGAGCCACACCCTGGCGCCGCATACTTTCGATCAGCCGCGCCGGCGCAGTTCTGTCCGGCTCGGAAAATACGATGTCCAAGCCGATGGCGGCAGCCCCGAGCGCGCTCGCCTGTGTCACCATGTCGCCCACGACGCTGCGCGACCAGGGCCACTGGCCAAGCTTGGCGATCGACGCCTCGTCGATGTCGATCACCACAACCGGCGGATCAGTCGCCTCACGCGGCTTGATCTGCTGGTAGCCGTCGAAGACGAGCGCGGTCAGCCGGAAAGCCTGATCGGCAAAGATGGCATGAAAGGTGATGAACCCGGTCAGCGCCGCGGCCCCGATCAGCATCACCCCAAGCCTGCGCCGCTGCGACGACGACAGCCGCCGCGAGCTTGGTCGACCCTGATCCTGCCGCGCCCCCGCCACAGCCCGCCTTATCGGCTGCCGGCGAAGATGCCGGTCGACGACCAGGTGCCGTCCTCAGCGGTGAAGCTGCCCATGATGCCCTTCACGTAATCAGTCCCGTTCGAGGCGAAAGCCCCGGTGACGCTGCTCGAAACGGTTCCGGTTGTCCCGGTGCCGCTGAAAGTAGCCGTGCTGGAGCCGAATGTGACTGCCGTCGTGAAGGTCCTGCTGTCGAAATTCGAGATCTGAACGCTGCCGGTGCGTGTGCCGAAGTTCATTGTCGAGGACATGTCGCCGGTCGCGATATACTGCGAGCCACCCGACAGCACCGTGCCGACTGCATGGCCGGCATAGGTCGCTGTCCCTGAGATCGGCACATTGCTGTTGTTGGGAGTGTCACCAATGATCCAGTTGCCTAGGTGGACCTTGTACTCGACTTCTCCATAGGAGTTACGGCCCCACCAGCCCCAGGTCATGAATTCACAACTGCTGCAAATTTCCGCAGATGTATTGTTGTCGAAGATTTTCGCCGGCACAGCTGCCGAGGAGACCATGTAAGTGCCATCCTTCGAGCTGGTTGCCGCGATCAGTTGGTCGCTCAAGTACGTCCGGTCATCTTCATCGTAGAAGTCAGCATAGTATGTGCCACCGGGGGAGGTGATCCCACCGTAAAAGGTCCCCGCGGCCGCGTCAAAGGTCAGGGAAACCCGGCCGGACTTGATGGTATCCGTTCCGTACTCCGTGAGCACCCAGGACGAAAAACCATTGAGCGTTCCGCTGAAGGTGCGGCTGGCCGTTGTGGTGGCCGTATCGTCGCGGCTGGCGACGTGAACATAGTCGTAACCTTCGAACTCTCCGTCATCGTCGCCGAACTCGACGGTCGGAAGGCTGCCCGTGCCGACGATCAGGTACTCGCCGTCGGATCCGTAAAACTGATCGGCTCCGCTCTTTGTGCCGATGGTCGTCGTGACGCCTTGTCCGTGTTCGACTGAGGAGCTACCTGTATCTTTACCGGAACCTGCGGTTGACCCCACCAATCCATAGCCGCCACCGGTCAGCAGTTCGATGTTGCCAGCCGTGACGTTGATGGCGCTTGTCTGGCTTGCTCCGGTGCCGTCGATCAGCAGGGAAGCTTGCATCGCACGCCCTATGACGCCAGTCGTGCTGGAGACGCCGGCAACAAGAAGGTCGCTGGACACGGCCGAAGCAGTCGCATAGCCGCCGGTAAAGGGAATGGTCGTCCCGTCGATGTTCACCATCCCCTGGTTCAGCGCGTCGGGCTCCAGCACATAATGGAGGATCTCGCCGCTGGCCAAAGCATTCGTGGCACTCGCAGCGGTGCCCCCGATGACATAGAATGGGTTGCCGGTACCTCCGGTGCCCGTCGTCAGCATGTAAGCCACAAAGCCGTTGCTGCCCGTGTACACGGTTCCACTTACGGCAGTCCCGTTTGCCGTGCCGGTGACGGTCTGAGAGGTGAGAATTGCCGTTGATGCGAGAGTCGGCAGCGTAAAACTGTCGGATCCATATGTCCCGGTGGTCGTGCCATCAGCATTGGTCTTAATGGTAGCGTAACTGGTGTTGGTCTTGCCGGAGGATCCGACACCGCCACTGGGCACCAGAACAGCGACTGTTTCGCCCGTCGTCGCCTCCGGCCGCGTCGTATCCCGCGTTGCCTCCGCAGCAATCTGCTCCGGCGATGTCACCGGCAACGGCCGGGGCTGCGGAACCGGAATGCTGTTTTTCGCCGGCGGCTGTTGCGAATTGTTGTTTGCCACCTGGCTATTGCGCACGCTGTTGTCGCTCGGCACGGTCTGCGCGCCGCCGGTCTGGCCGGGCCGGCCGGCGAGATATTGCTGCAGGCTGCTCACCCAGAGCGGCGGCGTGCGCTTGACGCTGTTGCCGCCATCGCCGGCAACGATGGAGAAGCCCGGACGGAACACGCGCTCCGAACTGCCGCGGCTGTTCAGTTCCACCTGCTTGCCGAAGACCAGCGAGACATGCGGCGGGATGACCTGGCCGTCGGCGGTCTTGCCGTCGAGATTGATGTCGACCACGGCGCCACGAATGCCGGCCGTGCCGATCGGGGTATTGATCGTCACATCGCCGCTCGCCTTCGAGGCCTTGCCGCCGATGAAGCGCAACGCCCCCTTGGTCATGGTGGCGGCGAGCGATGCCGTTTGCGTTTCCGGATCATAGACGAAGCTGTCGATGACGATGGAGGAGTTCGGCCCGACGGTAAACGAGGTGCCGTCGGCCAGCAGGATCTGCACGAGGCCCTGCGGTCCGGTCTCGATGCGCTGATTGCGCACCACCGGGTCGCCAAGCGAGATCAGCTTGCGTTTGCCGCTGCCCTCGACGACCGAGGCGGTTGGGTTCACCGCAGCGGTGACGCCGGCAACATTGGTTTCGGCATGGCTCAAAGAGGCGCCCGAAACGACCACGGCGACAGAGGCGGCGAGAAGCGCGGAGCTCGACAGGATGCGGTTCATGGTCATCTCCTAGAAGCTCGACTGGATGCCAAGGGACACACTGATATTATCGAAAGTCTTGATGTCGTAGTTCGACCAGACCTTGCGGTAGCCTGCCTCCGCCACCAGCGCCACGTGTTCGTTGAACGGTATAATCTGCCGCAGGTTGACGCTGAATTCGGTGTCCTGCTGGCTCTCGTCCGCATTGATCATGGCATCCGGGCCGTCATAATTGCGCCGGGAGAGGCCGCTGTCGAGCGCCAGAACCCAGGCCGGCCCCTCGCCCACCGGCGAGGCGAAGCGCCAGGCGCTGCCAAGGCCGAGGCCCACTTCCGTCGACGAAAGATAATCCGCTTCGGCGCTTCTGCGGGTGGCAAGCAACCGCGCTGAGAGGTTGAAATCTTCGGTCACCTGACGCGAATAGGAAAGCTGGCCGTCGAAGCGGTCGCCGGTCTGGTATTCCGCAGTCTTGCGCGACTTCGTGTTGTTATAGTCCTCGTAGCGATATTCGACCTGCGCGCCGATGCCGTCGCTTGGGGTGACCTGCCAGTTGAACACGGTCGAAGCCCCGATCGAGGCGAGATAACGGTCGCCCTCGATCAACACGCCGCTCGACAGCAGGAACACCGACAGCGTGCGATCATCGAGACCGAAGCGCGCCAGATCAAAGGTCGGGCCGACAAAGGCTTCGAGCGCACCCGTGTTAAGCGTGTCGCGATCCCGGTAGCCGGCGGTGTAGCCGGAAAGTCCCGCCTCGATCGCGATACCCTGTTCATCCAGCTCGTGGCGATAGCGGACGGAACTGGTGAGGAAGGCGTTGAAGTCTTCGCCCGCGACAGCCAGGCTGTCGAGCGTATAGGGCAGGCCGTTCAGCGTCACGGTCGAGTTGCCGGGACCGGCATTGGCATTGCTCTGATAGCGGATGCCGGCGCGCACCATCCCGGTGAGCGATGTCGGCGCTGCCCGCTTGTCGATCGCCGACAGATATTCCTCGACCTTGGCCGTCACCTCGGGTGGCACGTTGCCGGCAGACTGTGCCCCTTCGAAATATTGCCGCGCGGTCTCATAGGCCCCGAGCCGGTAATAGAGCACACCGAGCTCCAACTGCAGGCGCGGCAGGCCGGGCGCATAGATCAGCATGCGTTCCAAGGTCGAGACGGCACCTTCGAGGTCGCCTGCCTGCGATGACAAAGCGGCATATTGAAACGCCGTATCCAGATCGTCGGGCTGCGCCATCATCCGGGCAAACAGCGCCTTGCGTTCGGCCTCGATCGTCTCCAGCGACTGCCCTGCAGGGCGCGGCACGACATTCTGCGAAGACTGGGCAAGGGCATCAACAGCGCAGAGCGACAAGCCGCACGCGACCAGCATGCCGGCGATGGGAAGCGAAGAAAAAAAGAGCTTGCTGAAACTAGGGGATGAAAAAATCATGACGGCAACTCTTTGCAGCGGACGGATGAACGGCATTTACGATGAGTTGAACCGAAGTATGAAGCAGAGAAACGGGCCCTCAACGGCCAAGTTTGGGGCCTTCCCCGCCGAAACCACGCCTGTGTCACATCTGTAAAGCTGCAGTGCAGCAAGGGCAAGAGCCGGCCACGCGCTGTCGCATCTTGGTGGGGGCCGCTCCCGGGACCTCGATCTAGGTCCTGAACCGAGCGTGCAGTTCGTGCAAAAGGTCACGGAACTTTGATTTTTCTGCCCGGCCCCCGCCTTGTTTGCCGCAATCTGGCGTTATAACGGTTGAGCCCAGAATAACCGTCATTCCAACAGGTAAGAGACCGATGTCGATGTCTGAACTCACGATCACCAAGCGCCGCCTGCTGAGCGGCATTGCCATGGCTGGCGCGCTTGCCGCCCTGTCGGCCTGCAGCGATGAAAAGTCGGCCAGTGCCGAACAGCCGGTGCCGGCGGTCAGCAACGAGACCACGGCCTCGACCACCGCAGTGGAAATGCCGAAATCCGATCGCGATGTCGACATGGAAGCCGCCCTGAAGCCGGGCCCGCTCAAGGAAATGACGCTCGGCGACCCGAACGCGCCGGTCAAGATCATCGAATACATGTCGATGACCTGCCCGCATTGCGCGCACTTCCACGAAACCACCTTCGACGCGATCAAGACCAAGTATGTCGACAGCGGCAAGGCTTACTTCGTGCTGCGCGAATTCCCCTTCCCGCAGGACACGGCATCGCTCGCCGCCTTCATGCTCGCGCGCTGCACGACCGAAGACAAGTTCTTCCCCTTCGTCGGCATGTTCCTGAAGCAGCAGCGTGCCTGGGCAGCCCCTGACAACGGCGATGTACGTGCCGCCATGCTGCAACTGTCGAAACTCGGCGGTTTTACACAGGAGACCTTCGACGCCTGCTTGACGAACGCGAAGCTTGCCGGTGATGTGACGGCAGTCCGCGACCGCGGTGCACAGGAATTCGGCGTCAACTCGACGCCAACCTTCCTGATCAATGGCAAGGCCTATTCGGGGGACATGTCGGTTGACTCCATGTCGGCCCTCATCGACAGCCTGCTCTAATCGACGCTCCGTTCTGACGACGGGCGCCGGGGAAACCCATGCGCCCGTTTTTCATGCGCCCCAGCAGGGGATTGAGGCATGAAATTCAACCGCCTGCGTCTCCTCGGCTTCAAGTCCTTTGTCGAACCCTCCGAATTCGTCATCGAGCGCGGCCTGACCGGCATTGTCGGCCCCAACGGCTGCGGCAAGTCGAACCTTGTCGAGGCGCTTCGCTGGGTCATGGGCGAAAACTCCTACAAGAACATGCGCGCGTCCGGCATGGACGACGTCATCTTCTCCGGCTCCGGCAACCGTCCGGCCCGCAACACGGCGGAAGTCGGCCTCTATCTCGACAATTCCGACCGCACGGCACCGGCCGCCTTCAACGATGCCGACGAGATCCAGGTCACCCGCCGCATCGAGCGCGGCGCCGGCTCCGTCTACCGCATCAATGGCAAGGAAGCCCGCGCCAAGGACGTACAGCTTCTCTTTGCCGATGCCTCGACCGGCGCGCGTTCGCCCTCGATGGTCGGCCAGGGCCGCATCGGCGAACTGATCCAGGCGAAGCCGCAGGCCCGCCGTCAATTGCTGGAAGAAGCCGCCGGCATTTCCGGCCTGCATTCCCGCCGCCACGAGGCGGAACTCAGGCTGCGCGCCGCCGAGACCAATCTGGAGCGGCTGGAAGACATCACCGCCCAGCTCGAAAACCAGATCGAGAGCCTGAAACGCCAGGCCCGCCAGGCCAACCGCTTCAAGCAGCTGTCGGCCGACATCCGCGCCCATGAGGCCATGCTCTTGCACATCCGCTGGTCGCAGGCCAAACAGGCCGAGGGCGAGGCCGAAAGTGCGCTGAACCAGGCGATGTCGATCGTCGCCGAAAAGGCGAACCACCAAATGGAGGCGGCCAAGCTCCAGGCCATTGCCAGCCTGAAAATGCCGGAGCTGCGGGAGGAGGAGGCGAAATGTGCCGCAGCGCTCCAGCGCCTGCAGATCGCCCGCAGCCAGCTCGACGAGGAAGCAAGCCGCATCCTGCGCCGCCGCGACGAACTCACCCGGCGCTTGGCCCAGCTCGACGAGGACATCCGCCGCGAGGAGCGCCTGGTCTCTGAGAATGTCGAGGTCATCCAGCGGCTGGCGGAAGAGGAGGCCGAACTCGAGGAAACTCTCGCCGATGCCGGCCGCTTCGCCGAAGAGGCCAAGGAGATCTTCGACGCGGCTGCCGCAACCCTTGCCGACAGCGAACGCGACTTCACCCGGCTGACTGCCGAACGCGCCGAGGCCGCCGCCGGCCGTAACCAGCTGGACCGCGCGATCCGCGATCTTGCCGAGCGTCGCGCAAGGCTGGAGCGTCAGGTCTCCGACGCTTCCCGCGAACTCTCCGACATCTCCGACCGGATCGCCGCTCTCCCCGATCCGGACGAAAAGCGCGAAATGGTCGAGATCGCCGAACAGGCCGTCGCCGATGCTGAAAGTGCTGCCATGGAGGCCGAGGCGGCGCTCAATGAGGCCCGCCGCACCGAAAGCCATCTGCGCCAGCCGCTCGAAGCAGCCCGCGCCCGCGTCAACGGTCTGGAGACCGAAGCCCGCACCATCGCCCGCATCCTCGCCTCCACCTCGACGGGCGACTTCCCGCCGGTCGCCGATGAACTCTCCGTCGATCGTGGCTTCGAGACCGCACTCGGTGCCGCCCTCGGCGACGACCTCGATAGCGCCCTCGATCTCACGGCCCCCGCCCACTGGCATGGCAATGGCGACGGAGCAGGGGACCCGGCGCTGCCGTCAGGCGCAAAACCGCTGATCGCCCATGTCCGTGCACCCCCAGCGCTCACCCGCGCGCTCCGCCAGATTGGCGTGGTCGAGGAAGCGGATGCGCTCCACCTGATGGCAAGCCTCGCCCCTGGCCAGCGTCTGGTCACCCGCGACGGCGCCGTCTATCGCTGGGACGGCCACGTCACGGGCGCCGATGCCCCGAGTGCCGCAGCGCTTCGCCTTGCCCAGAAGAACCGCCTCGCCGAAATCGAGATCGAGACCGAAGAGGCCCGCGACCAGATGGTCGAGGCCGAGGATCGCTTGAACGAGGCCGCCGATGCCATCCGCACGGAAGAGGCGCGTCTGACCGACGCCCGTGACCGCAGCCGCCTGACGGTCCGTGCGCTCGCCGAAGCCCGCGATGCCCTTGCCCGGGCCGAACGCGCCTCGGGCGATCTCATCCGCCGCCGCGAGGTGATCGAGGAGGCGGTGAATGGCCTGAAGGGGCAGATCGAGGAAATCGTTGAGCAGGAAGAGACTGCCCGCATCGAGATGGAGGAGACGCCTGATCTCTCCGCCCTCGACGCTCGTCTGCGCGATGCCGAATCCGTCGTCGCCCGCGACCGTGGCCTGCTCGCCGAAGCTCGCGCCCGTTTCGAAGGCCTTGCTCGCGAGGACGAGATGCGCCGCCGCCGCATTCTCTCGATCCGCCAGGAAAAGCAGAACTGGCAGAACCGCGCCAAGTCTGCCGAAGAACACATCGCGACCCTGCGCGAGCGCGAGGTCGAAGCACGGGAGGAGATCACCGATCTCGAAATGGCACCCGACGAGTTCGAGGACAAGCGCCGCAACCTGATGACCGCCCTCGACAAGGCCGAGAAGGACCGCCGCGACGCCGCAGACCGTTTGATCGAAGCCGAAACCCGCCAGCGCGAGGCCGACCAGAAGGCGGCCGCCGCGCTCGCCGAACTCGCCGAGTCCAGAGAAAAACGCGGCCGTGCCGAAGAGCGCCTCGTCTCCGCTCGCGAATGGCGCGTCGATGCCGAAGCCCGCATCGCCGAAGCCCTCAACGTGCCCCCGCACGAAGCCTTCCGCCTGACAGGCCTGAAGGACCCCTCACAGATCGGCGACCTGCGCGAGGTCGAGCGCAATGTCGACCGGCTGAAGATGGAGCGCGAAAGGCTCGGCGCCGTGAACCTGCGTGCCGAAGAAGAGCAGAAGGAACTGTCGGAGAAGCTTGCAGCGCTGATCAAGGAGCGCGACGACATCATTGATGCGATCCGCAAGCTGCGCGGCGCGATTCAGAGCCTCAATCGCGAAGGCCGCGAACGCCTGCTCGCCGCCTTCGATGTGGTCAACGCCCAGTTCCAGCGCCTCTTCACCCACCTGTTCAATGGCGGCACGGCCGAACTGCAGCTGATCGAAAGCGACGACCCGCTCGAAGCCGGCCTCGAAATCCTCGCCCGCCCGCCGGGCAAGAAGCCGCAGACCATGACGCTGCTGTCAGGCGGTGAACAGGCGCTCACCGCCATGGCGCTGATCTTCGCCGTCTTTCTCACCAACCCCGCGCCGATCTGCGTGCTCGACGAAGTCGACGCACCGCTAGACGACCACAATGTCGAACGCTATTGCAACCTGATGGACGAAATGGCCGCCTCCACCGAGACCCGCTTCGTCATCATCACCCACAACCCCATCACCATGGCCCGCATGAACCGTCTCTTCGGCGTCACCATGGCCGAACAGGGCGTTTCCCAGCTCGTCTCCGTCGACCTGCAGACGGCGGAGGCGTTGCGGGAAAGGGATCAGGTTTAAAATCTACCGCCTTGTTCCCAGATTGGGAACGTGTTAGGGTTGTGCATGCGCGTTATCGCCCGATCCGCGTTACTTGAATTCTGTGAACGCCTTCCGACCGGGGTGCGTGTGTCTGCACGTGCCGCAATGCTGGAGTGGCATACCAGGGTAGAAGCGGCTCGCTGGCATACTTTCGCGGACGTAAGGGCGACGTTCAATTCGGCGGACTATGTGACGGACGGTAAGATCGTTTTCGATGTCGGTGGCAACAAGTTCAGGATCGTGGCGTTGGTTGGTTTCAGAACCGGGCGCGTCTTCATTCTGTTCGTTGGCACCCACAAGGAATACGATGGGATCGATGTTGCCAAGCTTTGAGGAATTGTAATGAACATCAGCACCATCCGGACATTGGCCAACGAAGCCGAATATCGCGAGGCGCTCATCGCGATCCGTCCATATTTCGATAATGAACCGGCAGAGGGCACACCGCAGGCCGCACATTTCGATGCTTTGGCGCTGCTGATCGAAGAATATGAAGATCGTCAATACCCAATGCCAAAGGCGGCTCCGGTGGAGGTGATTAAGGCCGTGATGGCAGCAAACAACTATACGCGTGCGGATCTTGTGGGGGTTCTCGGTTCCAAGTCGCGAGCGGCGGACCTTCTGAACGGACGGCGCGAGATCAATCTTGACCAGATCCGCAAGATCAGTCGTGCCTGGGGAATCCCGGCCGGCGCGTTGATCGGCGAAATAGCGGCCTGATGAGAAAGCGACTGGTCTCCGCGTTGCTGGTGTGCAGCATCAATCTTGCCCACGCCCAATCCCCCGACACCTCCCTCTCCGGAAACTTCCTGCCAAAAGTTCTCGAAGCCTCTGCAGCGCATCGCGACAGTCTGCTGGAGATGATCAAGGGCAAGCCGGGGCTTCCCTTCTGGGTGCGCGCTCTGGTGCGCGAGCCGCATTATGTCGCGCTCGCCTCGGAAGAAGTCGTGATTGCCGGGGAGCGGCGGCAGAAATTTCGCGCCTGCGAAGCGGGCTTTTGCGAGGCGAGCTGGCTGGTCGTGATCTTCACAGCCGACGGCAAACATGTTGTGCTGAAAGTCTCCGACGCCAAGCTTGGCGTCAAATTCTTCGGTGATCCCACGCCCGACGAACTGGTCGCACTGGCGAATTGAAGACGCCGCATCAGGCGGACGCCGGTCCCTTCTCCACCCTGACCGGCAGGGCCGAGCTCGCAAAAATCGACCCCAGAATGAGCGGCAGGCAGACGAGATAGGCGTTGCGGATGCCGAAAGCTTCCGCGACGAAGCCGAGGAGCGGCGGGCCGAGGAAGAAGACGACGAAGGCCATCTGGCCGATCGCCGCCACATTGACGACCGCCGGCCTGTCCGTCCGCTGGGCGGCGGCCGTCACCGCCATCGGATAGACCGCGCTGCAGCCGGCCCCCATCAGGGCAAAGCCGAGCAGGGCGAGATACGGATGTGGCGCCAGCCACACCAGCGCGATCCCGAGTGCCGCCACCGTCAGCAGAACGCGCCCGACGAGACGTGCCCCATGCCGGTCGACCACCGGATCGACGGTGAGGCGGGCCAGCGCCATGAAGAAGCCGAACAGGGTGAGGCCCGAGCCGGAAATGAAGGGCGAGACCTCGAACACCTCGTTCATGTAGATCGTCGACCAGTCGATGCCGGCACCCTCGATCAGGAAGGCCGAGGTGCCGATGATGCAGAGCGGAAGGAGACCCAGCGTCGGCAGGGCGAAATGCGGTTGATCTTGCGCCGGGCCGGCATGCACGAGATGCGGCGCATTCTTCATTCCGGCGATCGTCACGGCGGCGATCACGAACATCACCGCGAGCAGCACATGCATATGCGTCTGCATGCTGATCTCTGCCTGGCGCACCAGGGAGGCAGTGATGGCGGTCACGAAAAAGCCGAGGCTCCAGCAGCCATGCGCCCGGTTCATGATGCCAAAGCCGATCTGCGCCTCGATCCGGCCGATCTCCACATTGAGACAGATTTCCAGCGCACCGGCCAAGAGCCCCATGACAAAGAGCGTGGCAAAGACCAGGGGGGCATTGGGCAGAAGCGGAATGGTCGAGAGCAGCGCCATCACGCCGAGCAAAGAGATGGCCAGCGTCGTGCGCGTGCCGAGCCGGACGATCAGCGGCGAGGAGAGGGTCAGCGAAATCAGCGATCCGATCGCCATGCCGATCAGCGTCATCCCCAGTTGCGCCTTGTTGACCCCAAGATGCGCCTGCAGGTCCGGCAGCCGCGAAAACAGCGAGCCGGTCGACATGGCGAAGAGGAAGAAGGCGATATAGACGCGAAACTGCGGGGGGATATGCATCAGGGCGACTCGACTTGTCAGACAACTCGTCAGGGACGTGCCAGCATTCGCCCAACAAGTCCAGCCATGCGAGACGTCGATCGGTTCGCCACCGGACAAGGTCATTCGTTGGCGCTGCTCGCCGAGGCATATGGCGGGCACCGAGACATGCCCCATACGCGCCGTCATCCTCGGCCTTGTGCCGAGGATCTGCCAAGGGTGGCGATGAATGGGACGCCTAAGGGAAGGTTCTAAACGTCGAACCAATAGCGACGGCAGTCGATCCTCGGGACAAGCCCGAGGATGACGACCCGGGGAATGGCGCCGCGCCAAAGAAGAAATGCCGGAAGCCGTAACGCGACATTCGACCCGTTGCCAATCGCCCATCCGCCGGCCCAGACACGCTGTCATCCTCGGCCTTGTGCCGAGGATCTGTCGAGGGTGGCCATGCATGGGAGGCGTGCGGGAGGGGCCGTGAACGTCGAGCAAATAGCAGCGGCAGTAGATCCTCGGGACAAGCCCGAGGATGACGAAGGGGGTCGTGAAAACGAAAACGCCGGAAGCAAGCTCCCGGCATCCCTCAATTGGCGACTGCCTATTCGCTAGCGCTCAGCCCGCCGAATTTATCTGCCGCGCCACCACATCATGGTTCAGCCACAGCACCGGCGCCGAAGGGTTCGCCACCTCCCCGAAAATCAGCGCGCCGGTCGCTTCGACCACGAGCACGCTCAGATAGTCTGAGATCAGCGCCTTGCCGTCCTTGTGCATCTGGGCGATCTCGGTCGAGGTGCCGATGGTGATGTCGGACTGGCCCTGGCTGTTGGGCATCGGCCACTTGTTGAAGTCGTAGAACGGCTCCATCACCGCGCTCACCTGGAAATCGGCGATCTTCTGGAGAACGTCGTCGATGGTGGCACCATCGACCAAAAGCGCCTGGCAGTCAGCCCAGATCTTCTCAGCCCGCGCGCCGCCGTTTTCCTTCTTCAGCGCCTTCAAGAGCGGCAGAAGCGGCAGTTCGATGCCGGCAAAGACGTCGGACGAATTGGTGCGGATCTCAGGGCAGTTGAACACAGTCGCCTTGATGCCGGATGCAAAAGCCTCTTCGGCAATCGCCTCGAGCTTCATCTTGGCATAGCCCTGGGTGTAGTTCGTATAGGTCTGCCAGCGGTATTCGTCGCCGATCAGGATGCCGGTGCCGTGGTAGCCATAGGCCGAGTAACGCACCTGGCCACCGCTGTTTTCGATGCGGGCGCGGATCGCGGCACTGCCTTCGATCAGGTGGCGGAAGGTGTTGGCCGAGACTTCATCAAAATTCTGCAGGATCAGTTTGCCAAGATCGCTTTCCAAGAGCACCTGCGAGGACATGTGACGCGCGCCACGACCCTTGTAGATGCGGTTGGCGAGCACCAGGAACACCTTGGCCTTGGGAATGCCGCCAGCCATGGTGTGGGCGAAGTGGACGTTCTTGCCGTCGGCGATCATGCCTTCAAGCTCGGCCATGATCTTGGCAACGGCATCCTGAAAGCGCTTCACGCCGATCTCGCGGCACTTTTCGATATGCGCCCAGTCGAGCTTTTCGGTTTCCCAGTTTTCCAGCGTCAGCGCGCCGAGGAGGTCGGTCGGCGTCGGTTCGCCTTCCGGCGCATCGAGGTCGAAGCCGGCCATGGCGGGCACATTGATGATCCGGCCGCCGAGATTGGCCTCCGCCTGCGCCAGTTCTTCTTCGTTAAGCGGGCGAAGCTTGTTGTTCTCGTCACGGCGACCAACGGTGATCCCGATGATCTCCATGCCGGCCTTTTTGGCCTGGTCGAGAAGGCCAGTCACATAGCCGCGACCAAACAATTCACCGAAGAGAACGAAGACATCACCCTTTTTATACAGGGTATTCTGCGGGATCTGCGTCAGGGAGACCGGGCTTGTCAGGGGCATTTGCGAATCCGGATTACAATACTCGTGCAAGCCCACTACCAAAGTCTTGGCCGCAGTGCATCATCTTGAAGCGATTTCTCTGGTCATTTTAAGTGACCGTTTATCGCATTGCGTGATGACTTGTAACAATTGCGATGGATACCCGACCCGAAGGCCCCGCGTGACAGCATGCACAAACGGCGCATGCCGCAGCCCCCGTCTTCTGATCCGGGCTGCCGTTTCATCATCCGCTTCCGTCCCCGCGAGCAGGATTGCCTCTCTCTGCTGCAATTATGATGCATTGCAGCATAAACTTGGACCTGTGACGTTTCCAATCCGTCACATTTGCTGTAAACGGTGGAAAATAAAGCCTGTTTGGGTGGAGAGGGCAATGCGCAAGTGGGTTTACACCTTCGGCGGAGGAAAGGCCGAGGGGAGTAGGACCGAGATCGACCAGCTGGGAGGGAAGGGGGCCAATCTCGCCGAAATGGCGGCGCTTGGCCTGCCGGTTCCGCCCGGCCTTACGATCGTGTCAGACGCCTGTGGCATCTATTACAAGAGCGGCAAGACCCTTCGCGACGACCTGAAAGCCCAGGTTCTCTCCGGTATCGCAGGCATCGAAGCCGCAACCGGCCGTGCCTTCGGCGACACCAGCCAGCCGCTTCTCCTCTCTGTCCGCTCCGGCGCGCGCACCTCCATGCCCGGCATGATGGACACGGTGCTCAATCTCGGCCTCAATGACCACACCGTCGAGGCGCTCGGCCACCATTCCCGTGATGCCCGCTTCGCCTGGGACAGCTATCGCCGCTTCATCCAGATGTATGGCGATGTCGTCATGGGGCTCGACCACGAAATCTTCGAGGAAATCTTCGAGGACGAGAAGGGCCGCCTTGGCCACGAACTCGACACCGATCTCTCTGCCGTCGAGCTGCAGCATGTCGTCTCGCTCTACAAGGATCTGCTCGAAAACGAGCTCGGCCAGCCCTTTCCGCAGGACCCGCATGTCCAGCTTTGGGGCGCAATCGGTGCCGTCTTCTCGAGCTGGATGAACCCCCGCGCCCAGACTTACCGGATGCTCCATAACATTCCCGGCGAATGGGGCACGGCGGTCACTGTCCAGACCATGGTCTTCGGCAATCTCGGCTCGACCTCGGCCACCGGCGTCGCCTTCACCCGTAATCCCTCGACGGGCGCAAAGGAACTCTACGGCGAATTCCTCGTCAATGCGCAGGGCGAAGACGTCGTGGCCGGTATCCGCACGCCGCAATCGATCACCGAAGCCGCCCGCATCGACAGTGGTTCCGACAAGCCCTCGCTCGAAAAGCTGATGCCGGAGGCCTTTGCCGAATTCCAGGCAATTTGCACCCGCCTCGAAGCTCATTACCGCGACATGCAGGATCTCGAATTCACCATCGAGCGCGGCAAGCTGTGGATGCTGCAGGCCCGCTCTGGAAAACGCACCACCAAGGCCGCGATGAAGATCGCCGTCGACATGGTGTCGGAAGGCCTGATCAGCGAGCAGGAAGCGGTGATGCGCATCGAGCCGTCCTCGCTCGACCAGTTGCTGCACCCGACCATCGACCCGCGCGTCACCCGCCACGTCATCGGCTCCGGCCTTCCCGCCTCGCCGGGCGCTGCCACAGGCGCCATCGTCTTCACGGCGGAAGAGGCCGTCGATGCCGAAGCCGAGGGCCGAAAGGTCATTCTCGTCCGCGTCGAAACCAGCCCCGAAGACATCCACGGCATGCATGCCGCCCAGGGCATCCTGACGACCCGAGGCGGCATGACCAGCCATGCGGCGGTCGTCGCCCGGGGCATGGGCATCCCTTGCGTCTCGGGTGCCGGCACCATGCGCGTTGATCTGCGCAACGAAAAGCTCATCGGCATGGGAGTGACGCTGACCAAGGGCGACATTGTCACCATCGATGGCTCCTCCGGCCAGGTGCTGAAGGGCGAGGTGCCCATGCTGCAGCCGGAACTGTCGGGGGATTTCGCCCAGCTGATGGTCTGGGCAGACGCGACCCGCCGCATGACCGTGCGCACCAATGCCGACACGCCGGGCGATGCCCGCGCCGCCCGCTCTTTCGGCGCAGAGGGCATCGGCCTTTGCCGCACCGAACACATGTTCTTCGAGGGCGAGCGCATCCATGTGATGCGCGAAATGATCCTCGCCGAAGACGAGGCCGGCCGTCGCGCAGCGCTCGACAAGCTCTTGCCCATGCAGCGCTCCGATTTCACCGAGCTCTTCACCATCATGCATGGCCTGCCGGTGACGATCCGCATGCTCGACCCGCCGCTGCATGAATTCCTGCCGAAGTCCGACGAGGAAATCGAGGAAGTGGCGAACGCCATGGGCCTGGAACCCGGCTTCATGCGCCGCCGCATTGATGCGCTCCACGAGTTCAACCCCATGCTCGGCCATCGCGGCTGCCGCCTTGCCATCTCTTATCCCGAGATCGCCGAAATGCAGGCCCGCGCCATCTTCGAGGCCGCCGTTGCCGCAGCGCGTGAAACCGGCGCTGCCGTCGTTCCCGAAATCATGGTGCCGCTCGTCGGCCTGCGCTCCGAACTGGATTACGTGAAAGCCGTCATCGACCGGGTCGCGACCGAAGTCATGGGCGAAGCCGAACTCGAAATCTCCTATCTCGTCGGCACGATGATCGAGCTGCCCCGCGCTGCGATCCGCGCCCATATCATCGCCGAAGCCGCCGAATTCTTCTCCTTCGGTACCAATGACCTGACGCAAACCACCTTCGGCATGTCCCGCGACGACGCCGCCCGCTTCATCCCGACCTACCAGAAGAAGGGCATCATCATCCAGGACCCCTTCGTGTCCTTGGATTTCGACGGTGTCGGCGAACTCATCCGCATCGCCGCCGAACGTGGCCGCAAGACGCGCCCCGATATGAAACTCGGCATCTGCGGCGAACACGGCGGCGACCCGACCTCGATCCACTTCTGCGAGGATGTCGGGTTGGATTATGTGTCGTGTTCACCGTTTCGCGTGCCGATTGCGAGATTGTCGGCGGCCCAGGCGGCGATCAAGGCTAGGGGGTGAGGAGAGGCGGCTGAGTTTGCCTCACCGCGCGCTACCAGCCCGAGAGCCTCAACCCGTCACAGGCGCCATCCTGGATACAGCACGATGGCCTCATCATTTCACGCTTTGTAAACGGCACACATGGCAGGTCCTTGCGACTGGACCTGTCTCCACCCGCCATAGGATTTCCGACGTGCCAAGATTGCCGCTCTACGCCCTCCTGCTTGCCGCAGCGCTTTCCGCCCCAGTGCTGGCCGAGGAAGATAAGCTGCCGGATCATGCGTCTCCCTCTGTCTGCGTGGTGATCATCGGCCTTGCGCTCCAAAACGGCGTCATCAACGCCGCTGACGAGAACGAGTACAAGACCGCCGCCGAGACGTTTCGTCAGAAGTCCGAGGAACTCAATGGTGGCAAGGATGCCGCCAACCAGATGATCGGCAGCAGTGTGGCCTTTTTCGACGGGCTGAGTGCGGGCGATCTCGAAGAGGGTGCCGACATGTGCTTGAGCGCCGAAGATGAAAGCTTTGACGCCGACGAGTAAGGTGCCCCTTACGGGGCAGGATTGCTGCCTCCGGAAACTCTTAGACGCCAGACATCCCGTCCCTGATGTCCGCTCGCGCGCGCAAAGAGAAACCCGCCGAAAAGTCGACGGGTTTGCAATCAGCCTAAGGTGCGCGAAAGCTTCCTGTCTTCAGCCTCAGCTCGCAGGCTTCAACGAGGCCAACATGTCACCCAGTTCCTTCTGGTGCTGGGCCTGGGTATCCTTCGAACCCCAATAGGTGAAGATCAGAACCTTGTCGCCCGCCGCGGCAAAGCCAAGGGACACATCGACCGGACCGCTCTCGTCCGTCCCCTCGTAGTCGAGCGAGGAAATCTTGAGGCCGTTGACGTCGGTCTCGCCAGACTCTTTCACCGACTGAGGATCGATCTTCACGCCGTTCTTGGTCAGAAAGTCGATGGCAATATCGGTTGTCTTGTCCGAAGACGCGGCGTCTGCCACATCGATCGAGAAATAGACGGCCCCGTCTTCGGACGTGGCATCAACGCCGGTCTCGGTTTCCTTCGGTCCCCAGCTGTCGGGAATAGTGATGGACGCAACCGGCGCATCGCTGGGGAAGATGAGTTCAGCGGCAGAGGCGCCGAACGGCATGGAGATCGCGAAAACCGAGGCTATCAGAAGTTTTTTCATGGGTGTCCCTTCGAAGTATTTCCGGTCGGGACTGTAGGCGATCTGCAGCAGCATCTGTATATCCTTATCAAACAATCCCCTAAATTGAGACGAGGGTTAACGCCCCGCGATGAGGCCTTCGCCTTTCCCGCCGTTTCGCCAAAACGAACGATACAATCGCTGGAGAGCTCACGCTTCTTACCTGGGCGGACATGAAATGAGCCGAAAAATTCCTCGACCCATGTCACATTGACCACCCCCCGCTCGTCATGATCTCGTACTCAACAAAAGGAACCGACATCATGACCGCAACACTCGATCCTTTCGCAGCCTCCCCCACGCTGATGAAGAAGTGGATGGCCGTCTCGAACGACGTCGCCGCAAGCCTCGAACCTGGTCTCATCGAGCTCGTCAAGATCCGCGCGTCCCAGATCAATGCCTGCGCCAATTGCATCAACATGCACACGGCGGAAGCGCGCGCCAAGGGCGAGACGGAGCAACGCATCTATCTCCTCTCGGCCTGGCGTGAGGCGCCGTGTTATACGGAGCGCGAACGGGCGGCCCTCGCCTGGACCGAAGCCCTCACCACACTTGCCACCGGCCATCCGCAAGAGGCGGCGCGCCGCGATCTGCAGGCGGCCTTTACCGAGGAGGAGCAAGTGAAGCTGACGCTGATGATCAATGTCATCAACGGCTGGAACAGGCTTGCCGTCGGCTTCGGCCTCTGGTTGGAAACGCCTGCCACCCGCGCCCAGGGAGTGGCTGCCTGATGTTATCCTCCGAGCACACAGATGCGGCAGCGAGTTTCGATCCCCTGAGGCAGAAGCTGATGCGGCTCGCCTATCGCATGCTGGGCTCGGTCGCGGATGCCGAAGACATGCTGCAGGAGGCCTTCATCCGCTGGATGAGGGCCGACCGCGGCGAGATCCGCGAGCCCGAGGCCTTTCTGGGCCGCGTCGTCACAAGGCTGTGCCTCGACCAGCTGAAATCGGCCCGGCTGAAGCGCGAGACCTATATCGGCCCCTGGCTGCCGGAACCCGTGGTCGAAGACGAAGACGAGCCAGAGGATGTGACCCTGCCGCTGATGCTGGCGCTGGAGCGGCTGTCGCCCCTGGAGCGGGCAGCGCTTCTGCTCCATGATGTCTTCGGCCAGCCCTTCGAGGAGATCGCCGAGACCCTCGACCGCGACGTCGCCGCCTGCCGCCAGCTGGCAGCAAGGGCACGCCGGAACGTTCGGGAAGAGCGGACCCGCTATACCGTTGACGCCAAGCGCGGGCTGGAAATGGCAGAGGCTTTCTTCAAGGCCTCGCGCAGCGGCGACATGACGGCGCTTTCCGCCATGCTCGCATCCGATGTCGGCCTGCATTCCGATGGCGGTGGCAAGCGAAAGGCCGCCATCGCCCCGATCCTCGGCCATGCCGCCGTGATGAAGGTCCATACCTATCTCTCGGAGAAGATCTGGCCCGCAGGATCAGCCCTCTTGCGTGTGGGCCTGATCAATGGCCTGCCGGGTTTCCTGACCCTCGAGGCGGACGGCGAGTTGCAGACGACGGCGCTGCAGATCGAAGATGGCGCCATCAGCGCCATCTATGTCATGCGCAATCCCGACAAGTTGAGGCATCTGCATTAACACCGGTCATTCGCTGAGACCTAACCCGGAGAGGTCGATCCGTATGCACCCGCGGCTTGCCCACCGCAGGCTGCGGCTGCCACCCGCTTTTGCCATGCAGCGATTGCCCCATGGGCAGCCAGGAGCTAACGTCCGGACACCGTACGCCCCTCCATCCCCACCCGGAGACGTCAATGCCCGGCTATTCCGCCCGCCCGCCCGCCATCCCGACCGTGATCCTCGATGATGCCGTCACGCGCATCACCCGCTGGGATTTCGAACCCGGTGCCGCGACCGGCCACCACACCCATGGACTGGGCTATGTCGTCGTGCCGCTCACCGATTGCCATTTCCTCATCGAGAATGCCTCGGGCGAACGCCGCGTAACATCAAAGGCCGGCGAAGCCTATCGCCGCGATGCCGGTATCGAGCACAATGTCATCAATGGTGGCAGTGCGCCGATGAGCTTCATCGAGATCGAATACAAATGAGCAGGGGTGACGTCCAAGCGGCGCCGCATTTCGTCACCACCTTCGACCCGCAGCATGGGGTGGCGGTGCCTGTGGCCGAAGGCGTCCAGCGCCTGACCGCGCCCAATCCGAGCCCCTTCACCTTTCACGGCACCAATACCTACATTATCGGTGAAAAATCCGTCTGCGTCATCGATCCAGGCCCGGAAAACGATGCGCATTTCGAGGCACTGATGACAGCGCTCGAAGGGCGCGAGGTGACCCATATTGCCGTCAGCCACACCCACCGCGACCATTCCCCGCTCGCCCGCCGCCTGAAGGAACGGACCGGGGCCATTATCGTTGCCGAAGGCCCGCACCGCCCGTCGCGCCCCTTGTTCGAAGGCGAGGTGAACCCCTTCGCCGAAAGCTCGGACACCGATTTCATCCCCGACCTGGCCCTCGCGGACGGGCAGACGGTCGAGGGAGACGGCTGGCGCCTCACCGCCGTGCACACGCCGGGCCACACCGCCAATCACTCAGCTTTTGCGCTCGAAGACACCGGCATCCTCTTTTCCGCCGATCATGTCATGGCCTGGGCCACCTCGATCGTCGCGCCCCCGGATGGCGCCATGAGCGACTACATGGCCTCGCTCGACCGGTTGCTCGCGCGCGACGACCGCCTCTATCTCCCCGGCCATGGCGGCCCGGTCACCGAGCCTCAAGGGTTCGTCCGGGCGCTGCGCACCCACCGCCTGATGCGCGAGCAAGCGGTGCTGGCGCGGATCCGGCAAGGCGACCGGCTGATACCCGATATGGTCAAGACCATCTATGCCTCCACCGACCCCCGCCTGCATGGGGCGGCAGCATTATCCGTCTTCGCCCATCTGGAAGATCTGGTGGAAAAAGGCTTGATCGCGACGGATGGTCCGCCGCGGCTTTTGGGTGAATATCGGCCTGCCTAACCGTTGCCCTTAGCAACGCCGACCTCGGTGAGTGGTGACGGTGAGGAGTGAGATCACGTCCACTCGGGGTGAAGAGATAACCTTTACAAGCTACGATCCGCATGGTGGTCTAGTCAGCCGCCAGGCGGCACGCTATGTTTAGGGCAGGAGATGCGTGATGGCAGAGAAGCGTAAGAGCAGGCCGGTTAGGGTGACGAGGACGGGGAAGGGAACCCGAACTAGCCGTGATGGTGTGTCCGGGCGCTTTAACTATTCTGCGAAGACCGCCGCAGCTTCGGCACTTACCCGGGGGGAAAAGCCGAAGCCCACGCCGTCGAAGATGGTGCAGGCCGCCCCCATCGAAGGGGACATCGATCCTCATAAGTTCGCCCAGGATCTCCTGGTGAGCGACAAGTGGATCATGGAATACCTCTCCCGCTGATGTTGGTGCCGCGCTGGATCGAAACCGATCAGGTCGTTGCCCTCAATCGTAGCATACTGACAGGCTCAACCGAGCGGCATCTTCTCCGCGATCGCGGATCACTTGAGTCTGCAGTTGCCCGCCCACGGAACTTTTTCGCTTATACGGGCGATGCGTCCGTGGCGATGCTCGTGGCCGAGCTAATTTATGGACTTGGCCGTGCCCATGCGTTCGAGCAGGGCAACAAGCGCACCGCCTGGGCAGCTGGCCGCATGCTGGCTCACCTGAATGGCTTTGTCATCGCAGTGGCGCCCGATAAAAGTCAGATCGTCTGGGCTATGATGGTGGAGCAGGCTATTACCCAAGACCCTCATCCAGGGCTCCTTGCCCACTTCATCGAAAGCGCACTCAAGCCTTTCAAGTAGGTCACGGATCACCTGCCGTATTCCAAGCGTCGCTGACGCCAACACGTCGTGCCGAGCCTCAATTCCCCGAAATCCCCAGAAGCTCCGCATCCAGCGCATGCAGGAAATCCTCCGCGATCTCGTCGCTGAAGCCGAGGTCGTGTGGCCCGAAGCGCGAGGCAACGCGAATGTCGACCAGCGTCATTTCTGCTTCTTCCTTCAGCCTGACGACGGCATCAAAGGGAAGGCCGAGCACGAAGGTGCGGGTGGAAAGCTGCAGCCGCGCCTCGCCTTCCGGTTCGCCGTCAGCGGCCTCGGCGGCGCCGATCAGGGCTGCGATGGCATCCGGCCGCCGCATCGGCAGTGGGCCGCTTTCCGGCAGCGCTTCCTCGGCCGGCGGCGTGCCGGTTGCGGCAGAGGGCGGCGTGGTGGTCTGGCCGTCTTCGGCCGGGCGCAATTGCAGATCCGGCAGGGCATAGTCCTCGCCGCGGCTCGCGGTCACCACCAATCGGTTGGCCGCGGCCACCTTGCGCACCGCCTCGTAAACGCGGTCGATCGCCCCTTCGTAACGCCGCCCGTTGAGGCCGGGATAATGCTCGGTCTGCATCACATTCGCCGCCACCGGAAGCGACGGCCTTGGCAGGAACTGCTGATTGGCATCCGGCACCGATACCCAGGCGGGTCGGTCGGTGAGGTCCGTGGAAACCTCTGTCAGCTTCGGCCGGTTGTCGTAGAGGTAAAAGCCATAACCCGGCAGCGCGAGCGGCAGGGCCGCATAGACAAGCGCCTGCACCGAGGCGATGCCCCCGAGCGCGCCGATCTGCCAGAGCCGGGCAAGCCCGATTAACGCCAGCGGCACGGCAAGCGCCGCCGGCAGCGCCGCCACCAGCACCAGGGCAATGAAATCGGGCGTTTTGACCAGACCGAATCGATGCGCCAGGACGACGACCAAAAGCATCACCAGCGCAAACACGCCCAGCCGTCGCGCAAGGAAGGCGGAGCGGGACACGGGACGGTCGTAGCGGACGATCATGCAGGCGACACCGGAATCAGAAGAAGGACCAGCCCCTTGTGTACCCGCTCGACCGGGAGGCGTCGATATCAAACGGCAGCGGTCAACTCACGGTTTCGGGTCTTCCTCGCGCGGCAAAAACAGATCGGATCCGTCGCCGCCGGGGGCCTCTTCCAGGCCCTCCTCGATGGCCGGATCGAGCGGCGGCAGGCTCGGGCTGTCGAGCGAGCCGATCCCCGGCATCATCACATCGGGTGCGGTGGGGTCGCCGAGCGGCGGCTGTTGCTGCGGCGAGAGCGGCACATAAAGCGACACCGTCACGATGATCGCGATCACCACCAGCCAGGAGCCGATGATCCGGGCCGGAATGATCAGCCAGGCCCCGCGAAACGGCCGCAACAGCAGGCCGGGCGACAGGAGGATCCAAAGCGCGCCCAGAACGGCGGTGAGTGTGAATTCCTTGATCCCGATGCCGAAATCGTCGAGCCCGATGAACAGCGACAGCGACAGCGCCACCACCGCGGCAGCCACGGCTGCCCCGAAAACCCGAAACCGCGCCGGCAGCCACAGCGCCAGACCCGACAGCACCACAGCGACCGGCGCGATCAGAAACAGCTCGTCGCCGAGCGGGCTCTGCAGGATGACCGGGAAGACCGTGTCGAACAAGATCAGCATCGGCAGAAGGACGACGAGAAAGGCAAAGGCGATCCAGCCGATCTCGCGGCCGCGCGCAGACATCGCGACGACGACGGAGAGGCCAAGCATGGCCAGCACCAGATCATAGATCGACAGGGTGAACAGGAAGCCCAGTTCGAAGAAGGCAAAATCATGCGGAATGGAAAGGGAGAGCGCCACCGGAAGCACGCCGGCGAGGAAAAGCGCCAGCGCCAGCTTGAAGCCGCGCGTGGCAATGCCCGCCCGGAAGCGGGCCCGCGCGGCACTTTCGCCTGCCGCAGCCCCGGCAACCCCACCCGCTGCTTCTCCGCCCGCTGCAGGCATTCTCTCTGTGGTTGAGCCAGCGATAGACGTGCTCGCCGCTGCCGGTGCCACCCGCCGCTTTTGCTGCCCGCCGCGCTGCCGCTGTTTTTTCATGCCCGCCGTCCGTCATTCGATTGCCTGAAAGCCTATTCCACAACAGGCTTGATTTGTCACCGCCAGGCGCGCCACACTGGTTGGACGAAGCGGAGGTGAGGCCATGCGCGCCCTGATCATGATGACGGCGGTCACGCGGGTGGACCGCAGGCTTGCGACCCAGCTTGTCTTCGACACGGTGAACCGGCTCGGCGGCTGGATCGACGACACCAGGATGTTTTCCAACGTGATGAACACCATTCGCCTGATCCTGCCGTCCGGCGCCTTTTCGTCATTTGCGCAGGCTCTCTGCGAGGCCGGCATTGCCATCGACCCACCGCAGAACCAGGGGGGCAATCCGGACGCCGAACGTATGGCGACCCTCCAGATTACCTTCATCCACGATGAGCCGGACCTGCGCCGCGACGTGCCGGCGATCCCCGGTTGACCGGTGGTGCAATGACGCCCATGGGCGGACGTGGCACTGCGCGAGAGAGTGCCGGAGGCGGGGCGTTCGCGGGGTCGAACCATGAAGTCGGCGCTCGGGAAGGGGCAGCAGACCTCGGCCCGGCGCCTATATGGGGCTGAATAGCCCCGTCGTAGGCGCGTTCGGGCCACTCTCTCTCTCTCTCTCTCTCTCTCTCTCTCTCTCTCTCTCTCTGTCCTGTCGCCCCGTCCTCCGGCGGGGAGGGAAGAACCTCTCCCGGTCGGTCCGCCTGGCTGCCAAACCTCACACGCGCATGTCGTCAGTGGAGCCGAAACGAAGAAAGGCCCGGCGGAGATCGCCGGGCCTCAAAATCATAAACCAGCCGCGAGCCTTGTAGGCGGCCCGCCGGAATGCGAGCGAACCGGTCAGGCCGCGCGGCGCTGATGGCGGCCTTCCTCCACCTCCTCGACGATCTTCGCCACAAAGGCATCGAGGTCGCCCGGATTGCGCGAGGTGACGATGCCCTGATCGGTGACCACGGCCTCGTCGCGCCAGTCGGCCCCGGCATTGATCATATCGGTCTTGATCGAGCTGAACGAGGTCGCCTTGCGGCCCTTGACGGCGCCGGCCTCGATCAGCAGCCACGGCGCATGGCAGACGGCGGCCACTGTCTTGCCGGATTTGACGAAGGAGGAGATGAGATCCACCGCCTTGCGCTCCTTACGCAGGAGGTCGGGATTGATCTGCCCGCCCGGCAGCACGATCGCATCGAAGTCATCGACAGACACCTGATCGAGCATCAGGTCGACATCGACAGTATCGCCCCAGTTGTCTTCATCCCAGCTCTTGATCGGCGCCTTCTCCAGGGAGGCAATGAGAACCTTGGCGCCGCGTGCGCGCAGCTGCTCGAGCGGCACGCGCAGCTCCGAGCGCTCGTAGCCATGGGTGGCAAGGATGAGAATACGTGCGGATGTGATGGAAGGCATGAGATGTCCTTTCGTCTCTGTTGCGCTTGGGGATGCAAGGCAAACGGGGTGGCCCCGTGATCGTTCCGCAAAAAACGCTTTCCCGGACGACAAGACCTGTTGCCGCTCGGCTCCCGCTTTGCTAATCAGGCGTCGATTTGCGGCGCGACCTCATGCACCCGCAATCTGTTGGGGCGTCGCCAAGCGGTAAGGCACCGGTTTTTGGTACCGGCATTCCCAGGTTCGAATCCTGGCGCCCCAGCCACAGTCATTCTTTCGTTTGTTTTCATTGTGTTAAGCTGTGTGCTATGGGCGCTAACGGAACGCTTTCTCGGTGCAGACATTCTGAATTAGCGATTGTCTTGACCAACCTCGTTCGTTGGGCTGCCTAACGTGAATCAGCTCTGCCTGGTGCCGCTCCAGAGCTGAGTATCTGTTAATCGCCTGACGAGGTCCGTCATATGGGAAAGACCGTCAGGTAAGATAAACCCGGCGCAGGAAGTGCATTTCGCGCTTCAGTAAAAATCCAGGCGCGAGGCATCAGAGGGGACCCAATTCAAAGTCTGACTTGTCTCCCGAATGTCGACCTGGAGGCTTTGCATTAGCCTCTCAACGGATTCGGGACGACCGCTTATCCTCCCGATTAATTTGAGCAATCTCGGTGGGACGCGGACGCTGTACGATCGACGTCCAGATTTGACCGCCAGCGTCTCGAGCAGTTCATGGGTCGAATAATCTCGGTCATCGCTGATCAAGAAAATTCGATAAGCGGCGCTTGGATGATCAATCACTTTGATCAGCAGGTCGCACAGGTTGGAGACGTGTACGAGTGACCGCTTGTTATTCACTGCTGCGAAGAGAGACGGCAGTCCGTATGAAGCCCACTTTGCCAGACTCCGGAAGTTTCCACGAACGCGTGGGCCGTACACGAGCGGAGGGCGGATAATGGTGATCTCCATGCCGGTTTCGTGCCCTAAAGCCATCAGTGCCGCTTCAGCCTCGGCTTTCGATACGCCGTAAGGGCCCTGTGGGTTAGGCGGGTGGGCTGCCGTAAAGGGCCGGCCGGGCGCAGTGAATTCGCCGTTCACTTTGATGGAGCTGACGAAGATGAAGCGACGTACGCCCGCTTCCGCTGCCTGGCGTGCGAGGTTGATCGTGGCCGTGACATTGGCCTCTCGAAACATCGAAAGCGGATCAGATGCGGTTTCTTGCATGACATGAACGCGTGCCGCGAGATGAACCACGGTGTCGACGGTATCGAGGCAGTCGCTCCAATTCATGTCGGCCCCGTAGGATGGTATGTTCAACAGGTCCGGCTTGGCTCCCCTGGTGATACCGCGAACCGGCAGACCACGTCGCCTCATCTCCTCGACAAGATGGGAACCGACAAATCCCGAGGCACCGGTCACCAGGGTCAATCCCATATGTCTGATCCGTTCATCATTGAGCCATCGCTGCTGTGGCCGCCCGCTTTATTCGCAGTCATGCCGAGGCGGAACCACAGGTCCGCAGTTTGCTGGACTTCGTTCCGAAGACGAACCCTTCAGAAGGATGCTTCTAGCCAGGGCCGAGGTTTCGATCGAGAACTTCGTCTTCCGAAATCAGTGCGAACAGGAGTGTCCTCGCCTCTGCCTCGTCCTCCGCCGCGATAGCATGCTCGAGTTTTTGCAGCCAAGCTGAGATATCGTAGTTTACAATCGCGGAAGAGTCGGCGCGCATGATTTTCGGGTGGCGGGTCGATTGTGCATTTTTGCGGTCGTAGAATAGCTCCTCGAAGAGTTTTTCTCCCGGACGCTTCCCGATCACCTCGATGGCTATCCCCCTCTCCGGATTTCTTTCGTCTCGGATATTGAAGCCGGCCAGTCGGATCATGTTCTCCGCAAGGTCGCCGATACGCACCGGCTCGCCCATGTCGAGCAGGAAAACATCTCCACCCGTCGAAAGAGCCCCGGCCTGGACAATCAACTCGGCGGCTTCAGGGATTGCCATGAAGTAACGGGTCATGTCCGGATCAGTGATGGTCACCGGCCCGCCTTTGGCAATTTGCTCTTTAAAAAGCGGCACAACCGAGCCGTTTGAACCGATCACATTGCCAAAGCGCACCGCGCAGAAGCTATGCTTCTCCGGCCTCTCCCGCACCTCAATAGCGATCTGTCGGACGACGAGTTCAGCCCAGCGCTTTGTTGCACCCATCACATTAGTCGGCCGTACCGCCTTATCCGATGATATCAGCACGAAGCTTTCGACATTTTGGCGCGCGGCGATGGTTGCAACTGTCAATGTGCCGAAAACATTGTTGCGAATTCCTTCGAGCGCATTCGCTTCGACGAGCGGGACATGCTTGTGTGCCGCGGCATGATAGACAACCTGGACTTCGTGGGCTCGGATGGCCCGCTCGACTGTCCTGGCATCTGTCACAGAGCCGAGCAGAGGAATGATCGGGAAGTCACCTGTCGCCAGTATTTCCTGTTCAATCCGGTAAAGCGCGAACTCGCTCGCTTCGAATAAGATGAGCTTTTCTGGCTTCCTGCGAATGATGAGGCGACAAAGTTCTGAGCCAATAGATCCGCCAGCGCCCGTCACCATAACGATCTTGCCGGCGAGTGCCTGGTCGAGCAATTCAGGATCGGCCGGCACAAAGGACCGACCGAGCAGTTCGTCGATCTCTATTTCCCGGATCTGGCTCACGATGTAGCGACCGTCGACCAGGTCCGAGATATCGGGTAGGCTCAGCACTTTCACGCCGAGGCCTGTCACGCGCCCGAGCACCGCCTGTCGTTTGTCCATTGGGATGGACGACATGCTGAGAACGATTTCCTTGATACCGTAGCGATCGATCAACGAGGGCAGGTCGCGGGCCGGATAGACCCGGTAACCGGCGATGTCCCGCCCGTGATTTGTTGGGTCGTCATCGATCAATCCCATCACGTAGCGATTGCCGTGGCCTCTGAGGGCGCGTGCGAGTTGAGCGGCGGTTGGGCCCGCGCCATAGATAAAGATCGGCTGTTCGTTGCGGCGCAACCCTGTCCCCGACATGAGGATCCATTTCGCGGCAAATCGCATACTGCCGACAAGGAGTGTTCCCAAGATGAAATAGAGGAAAGGGACTGAGCGGGGGACAATGCCCTGACCGGCCATCTCCATCAGGAAGATGATGATGACCCAGCTCATTGTCGCAATCAGCATTGCTCTGATGATAGTCCAGATCGCGGCGTCCGGCAGGTAACGGATTACCGAGCGATACAGGCCCAACCGAATAAATATCGGGATTGCCACCAAAGGTGCGAAGGTTGCGAGCGTCAGGCGTTCAATGCTGATTGCAGGCGTCCAGTCCGCCAGCCGGATTGCGTAGCTGGCCCAGAGCGCAAACATAAGCGCTATGAAGTCGAATGCGATCAATAGCACCCGTTTCCAGAAGCGGGGCGTTTTGATGATGTTCTCTCTGATGCGCTTGACCAGAGCCTGGTTTACCCAATTGGAAGCTAGCATGATCCTGCCATTCAACTCACTAGTGGTGGACGCCAGCGGCACGCACGACTTTTATGGCGGTCAGGCCGAGAATACGCAAATCGAAAAGGAAGCTCTGACGCTGCAGGTATTCAACATCGAGCACGACTTTGTCCGGGATCGCCAGCTCGTCTCGTCCATTCACCTGAGCCCAGCCCGTGAGCCCCGGCACAAGCGTGTGCACATTGTGTGCGGTCCGCGCCGCGATAAGGTCATCCTGATTGAAAAGCGCCGGACGAGGCCCAACGAAACTCATGTCTCCTGTTAGGATGCACCAGAGTTGTGGAAGTTCGTCCAGGCTGGTTTTGCGAAGAAAGCTGCCGACAGGTGTCAGATGCCGTGCAGCGTCACCCAGAAGATGTGTCGCGACAACGGGTGCGTCAGTCCGCATCGTGCGAAATTTCGGCATGGAGAAAAGGCGATTGCCGCGGCCCACCCGTTGCGACCAGTAAAGTGCGGGCCCCTGAGACGTCACGCGGACGGCAAGTGCCACAACAGCCATTGGTAAGGCGAAAATCATGAACGCCAGGATGACGCCGGCAATATCGCATGTTCTCTTCAAAAACATTGGTGATTTGACCCACGCTGAACCCGGAAAACTCGTTGTGCGTGTCCTTAAGATAAATCGTTGCCGATCGCTAGCGGCGAAAGTCTAGGCGTGTCATCCCCGGAACCTTTGGCGCTTCTTGCACCTGCATGGCTGGCACCCGTCATCAGTCGACGCGACCGATAGAACGGCGCACCATAAGCGTTGGAACCTGCAGGTGATAAAGGCGGGGTGCCGGTTGTCGGTCATGCGACTCGATCCCCGCGGTGAAGCTCCGTCGATCATAAGGGATAGCGCGGCCGCAAGCTTCGTTGAGTTTGAGCGGCGTAGTGAAGGTCATCATCTCCGGTAGCGACCTGCTGGTGAAGGTGAATGCTGATGGCAACGGTTTCGTGACGGCGTACACCTTAGTCGGTGCATCATCTGTAAAGGGAGTCAAGGTAACTGTCGGTGGTCCGGAAGATACGCTCACGCCAATTGCCGCCGCAGACCCCATCATCCTCGACCTCGACCACAACGGCTTCGCTTTCTCGTCGATCGACAATGGTGTCACCTTCGACATCAATGCCGATGGCAAGGCGGATGAGATCGCTTGGACCAGCGACGATGGAATCCTTGCCTATGACGTCGACGGCAACGGCCTGACAGACAATGGCTCGGAAATCTTCACGCCGGACTTTAACGGGGGCAAGTTTGCCAGCGGCGTGGCGGCTCTCGCCTCGCTGGACAGCAATTCCGATGGCAAGATTGACGTTGAAGACGATGCCTTCTCCAAGCTCTAGGTCTGGGTCGATACCAACAACAACGTTGTCAGCGACGAGCGCGAGCTGTCGAGCCTCTTCAACAACGGCGTCACCAGCATCTCGTTGACGACTGACCAGACGGGCGGTTCGGAAGACGGCCAGACGATCTTCGCCGAGGGTGAATTCACCTTCGAGGATGGTTCGACCGGCAACTTCGTCGAAGTCGGTTTCGACACGATCTTCGGATCGGAGTCTGAGGGCCTGACGCTGCATGGCGGCATGGGCGAGGTGGTAACGACCGGCAGCGCCGGTGCTGACACCTTCGTCTTCGATGAGACAGCACTCGACGATCTCGACGTTGCCGATGTCATCACGGACTTCAGCTCGGAAGAAGGTGATGTGCTCGACGTGACGGCGCTTCTCGACAGCCTGCTTGGCGAGCAGCCCGATGCAACTGTCGCCACGTACGTGCAGGCCACTCTCGATGGCAATGGCAACACGACCGTCAGCGTCCAGGCCGAGCCGGGCCTCTAGAAGGATGTGGTCGTTCTGCAGAACCACGAGGCAGCCATCAAGGTCCTTTTCGACGACAAGCATGTGACTGTTACGCCGCACGACTGATGCTCGCGGTCAGCTAGGTATCTTACACTCGAGAGGGGCCCGCTACGGCCCGTCTCTTCTTGTGGGGCGCTATTTTGTTTCTCTGCACTGAAGCACACTCGGAATCACTGCTACCGAGATAGCGGAATAGACGCCGACAGCCCCCTACACATCGACAGAGTCCGAATATTGTTGGTCATCTGCCTCGGACTGCCTCAAACGGTTCATTAAGACGCGGTGGCGCTCGTACTCGCGCGCCACGAGAGCCTCTGGGTCCAGCGTCATCCCGGGACGTGCTCGCCGTATGGTCTTCGCCTTCGCTTGTTTGTCCTCTTCATCCATCGTACCAAGCTCCGTGGTCTGTACGCATCTGATGCGAGCTCTTTCGCTCAGTGTTCAGCTTCCGTCTGAGGATGGCCCAGGGGGGAACGGCCGCGATACCAGGGATCGGCCGTCCTGACCCTCGTAAGAATTATGCCTCAGTTGGCGGCTTGGCCAATGCCCTCGCAAGGCGTCGAGCGATGGCGCTGGGTTTCACCACGGGCCCGTCGCTCGCCGAATGAATGACGTCGAGCCACTGCTGCTCTTCGTCAGAAATAGAGCAACCGAGCATTTTCTGGAACGTTGAAATCGTCTGCTCATCGTAGAACTGGCGCATCGCCATCCGGAACAGCTCATGCTTGTTGCAGTCCAGCAGCACTGCGGTTTTCTCAACGCGATCCAGCGGCAGCTTCGCGTCTCCGAACAAGATAAGCTGGAAGAGGCGGGTCCCGAGAAAGCCTCCGGGGCTATCGCTCTGTGCGACGGCACTATGCCGATTGTTGAGGTATTCAGTGATTGAAGACTCGATCATGTTTTCGTTCCTGCTTGCGTCTCGATACATGATTTATAGCGTCTGCAGATTGGGATAGCTGATGTCCCAGTAGGGGAGCTTAGCCGGTCAGACTGGTTCTGCCGCGGCCTGCTCACAGGCATATGTGGCGCCGAAACAGGTCCATGCACCAATCGTTGTTGTCCTGGGCTAGACACATCATCAGGATCTTTCGTTCATCGAGATCCAGGGCCTTTGCGACAAGCGGAACCTGCCAGAGATGCAGCTTCGAATAACCGGCAAGGTATGAGCCGAATGAAGACGCCGTGGTGAAGCCGGTCAGCTTCATGAATTCCAGGCGATCGATCCCAAGTTCTAAGATACGATCAGCTATCAAATGCGCGAGTGCGAGACGTGCCTCAGGATTAGACATCGACACCGGTCTCCTTAGCCTACTTATTTTTGCTCTTGGGCTTCTTTCTCCAGACCTTCAGCATCGCATCGATACGGGGCTGTACACGAGCGCGCGCTTCCTCACGGTCCATCCCGTTCAGCAGCAAGGTCTCGTAGTCGGTCATTTGGTGACGGAGACAACTCTGCATCGTGACGCCGACGGCTTTACCAAGCGTGGCGCCTTGCCATTCCTTACGGGCAATCTCTTCAGAGAAGAACGAAACGGCAAAATCGGGGCAGCCGGGGTGCTTGCGGCGTAAATGATCAACGACGGCTTCTTTTGAGAAAGTGTTACGCGGGTTCTCCTGTTGGCGGGCGAGCTCTTTTATGGTGCACGATAGGTTGTGCTGTCGAATAAGCGGCAACTTACTTTCCACAGGTTTCTGGCTGCTGGAGCCAGGTGGAAGGGATTTGGGGGGGGCGGCTTGGTCGGAACCCGCCGTGCGTTAACGTGGACCCAAATCCGTGGTCACAGCGGGATGTCGGTCAGCCGTGAAAGCGAAGTCTTAGGAAGGGGTGCGTGGAGGCAAGGGGATGCCTTTTGTGGCCGGAGCAGATTGGTGATCCTATTCTCATCAATCGAGCATCCACAGTTCAGGACTTCTGGACAATCCGAAACGTGAAAAATTTTACATCGGTGCGGTTGGGCGCAAGTTTATGTAAACGTCAGACGCTGAATTGGGGAGAAAATAGCTATTCGATGCAAGGTTCGCGTAAAGGTCCTGAGGAATAGCAGTGGGCCTTTTCCGGCTAAACATTGACGAAACTTTACACTATCTCGACAGAAGAGGCAGTTTTTCGATTTTTCCTGAAAGTGTAAAGGTCGCGGATCGAGAGAAGGCGGACTTAACGGCGTGCTGCCGGCCGCACAGTCCTCAGCTCTTTGGGCTTGTGATGGGGTCATCGCCGCCGATCCCCCGGGAGGCGTCACTTGGCAGTTGGGAAACCTGAAAAGCCAACGCCAAAAACATATTCGCATGGTCCTAATCGTCATGTCTTCCGCTGCTGTGCAGTGACCGGAAAAGCGGCTTCCACAACCTGGTTGCGCACTTCATCTGCCGGGCACCGACAGCGTCACCGAGACACGGTCGTAGCGGCGAAGGGGGCTCTATACAGCCAGCAGCTGATCCATATCGTGGTGCCGGTGAACAGAGCCTCCTGTGTGAGGATGAGCCGATCGATCTCGCGATCGGCTCAACGGCCAGTCAGACTGCGATTGTTGCGAGCTCGCGTCGCAGGCGGGTCAGTTCCTCGGTGTCGTCGTAGCTGTCGATCATCATCTCGAGTTCGTAGCGGATGCGATCCACGTTCGCGATAGCAGCGTTGACGTTGCCACGGTGGATCTTCTGGCTGTCAGTCAGATCGTCCCAATCATCTTCCTCTGCGACAATGTTCGTCAGGCTGTTGCGGATGATGATCTCTCCGTCAGGATACGTGTCGGGATAATGCTGTGCCGCCTGGCGCAAGAGAGCAGCCTTCACGGGATCCTTGTCGTCAGCCTCCCTTGCAAGCAGTTCAAACAGGCGGCGGATCGACATGACGAAACCGGTGGCGCCCAATTCCTTGGCGAGCTCATCCGGATACGGCAGGCAGAAGTTGGCGCAGTTCATGTTCGGGACAAGTGTTCGGACATATTAGCCTCTCGAGAAGTTCTAGGGCCCAGCACCATGCTGTAGGCCTCGGCTCTCCAACGACGCTCCCACTCCAGCCGAGAGGTGAGCGAGGTCAATCGAGGTCTTGGTGCTCGTCATGGCGGTCTCTAATTGGTCACAAGGACAGTTATAGCGGTCAGTCCGTTGAACTGCGCAGGAAGTCGGAATTTTCTCGCTTCACATCTGGATACGCCTCTTTGGGCGCCATGATCGCGACAGTGCAATCGGCCGGCACTTATCCGAAGCCCTTGGACATAAACCGGAATCAGAATAGGGCAGCACACCACCGTGCATGAACTAGGCAGGCAGCACATGTTGCATCAGATCACTCTATACCGGGCCAAAGGCGACAAGGATCCGGTGGGCCTGACTTACATTGAGGAGCCCCTCAGGCCCTCACAGGCGCTCACAGGCGCGCTTGGCGAACCGGACGACTCTCACCCCTCAGATAGAGCTCGGCAGCTACCAGTGCGCCGCTGGGATCGATTGCGTTGATGTCGAAATTGAACTGACCCACCGCGCACAGTATTGGCACTTGAACGACCTCGTTGAGAACGTAACTGCCCGGAAGGAATTTCCTGAAGCTCTCGATCTCGGTGAGGGCAAAACCGCGACACGATACAAGCTACGGGTTCAGGAACCAGATCTCGAAATGGTTCGGAAAGTGATTGAGGCGATCGGCAACAAGTATGGCTTGACGACGGCTCCAAGCGTAGCCGGGATTGAGATTAGCATCGACTTCTACGCTAACAAACCGAGCGAGGCAGCACGTGCTCGGTTGCATGGCGTTCTAATTCGGCATTTCTTTCCAACGACGCGGGTACTGAAAGCGAACCTGATGTGGCCGCGGTTCATGCCCGGAGGGATCAAGAAAACCGATTACACCGTCGGTCGAAACGAGAGTGACGACAGTATGGACATAGGTAACCGGATGGCGCCCGGCACGGATCGTGTGCCTCTATATGGCTCGACATACTACCTCGGTGAATGCGACGATTCTCGAGCCTTCTGGCGCATTCAAAACAAGGTTTTCGATAAGCAGAACAAAGCAGCCGGGACGAGGGACAAGCTCGCAGATGAAAAGAAGCGCGTTCGGATCGAGGTGACGCTCGGACGAGAAGGATGCCGCGAAATCGGACTAGAGCAATTTACTGATCTGGAGGCATTGGGGACCGCACGCCTGCAGAAGGGCTTCTTCCAGTTCATGAAGCCTACCTTCGCAATCGTCCGTCCGAGCGCTGCTCGCCCAGTATCGACCGCAGTGAAACGCAAGGCCGAGGAATACAGGAGAGAAAGGTTCTTGAACGCTGGCGTGGTGGGACTTCAGATCCGCGAGGATGCCAGAGAAGAGCTACGTGCTCTGGAGATGCCAACGATCAGGAAGCTGCACCGCAGGTAGGGAACCAAGATGCCATTCAGAGTGCGCGCCGGCTCAGGTGCATACGGCACGATGGTTGCGTATGAGGAGCTGACACGGGTGGTAGAGCGCGCGCTGGCTGGTCTTCAGAGGAAGGTAAGGAGGGAGATGGGTGTGTGAGGGGGCAGTAGGCAGAGGCTTTGTATATTAACAAGTTATTAGGTTCTAATTTTCGGTCGGCGTGGCTTTGTGTGGATTATTGCGGTTTTCGGCAACCTAAAGCACGTTGGGTCCACGGAACCCTTCGAGAAATACTTGCAACGAGCCTGATGGCCTTGGTTTACCAGAGTCTTACCTGAAGCGGCCCTCGGTGCGCGGGCTGGAACTGAACCATTCTAAAATAGAACAACTCCGGCAGCCTTCGTTGCCTGCGGCCTGCTTAGAAGCCGATGATCGGTCCTGCGTGAGGGGCGGCCATTTAGCGACAGCGTTTTAATGCTCAACATACCTTGCTCGATAGACGTGAGTGGGCTTGTCCACATCTGAACCTGACTGATGAGTCACAACTGGTTTGCCAATCCTAGGCTGTGCCCATACAACCTCAAGCCGTTGACCCGCGGAGAGAGTGTTATGACACAAATACATAGTCCTGCTTTCATGGCTGGCGGCAAAGGCACGCGGCTTGACTCTTGTCGCGCTCCAGCGCGAGGAAACAGCTCATCTAGCTGATCCTTGAAAAAACGCTCATGCAGAAGGCCCTGGATCTGGTCGCACTTCCACCGCTCGGAACACTGGATCTGCGTTAAGGGCACGGCCGAACTGACTGTCGGCGAGCAGGTGATGTTCGTGCGCGAAAATGAATCCGTCTACATCCCGCAAGGCGATCTGCACCGGCTCTATAACCCCGGCAAGATCATGCTGGAGATGATCGAGGTGCAGACTGGGTCTTATCTCGGCGAAGATGATATCGTCCGGGTGTCCGACGAGTTCGGACGCGGCTAGCTGCTGCTTCCAGAGAATGGAGGCATTGACCGGGCAGATGGCGCCACAGGCGGATTGAATTCGAGGATATTGAAATGCGCGTTCTTCATGTCTTCAAGACCTATCATCCGGATACATTCGGCGGTGTTGAGCGGACAATCCACGCAATCGCAAAAGGGGCATTGGCGCACGGTATCCAGTCCGATGTGCTGTCGCTAAGCCGCGATCCGGCTGCCAACACCGTCGAGTTCGACGGTCACATGGCGTACAAAGCGAAACTCGATCTCGAATTCGCCTCCACCGGCTTTTCGCGCGAGGCTTTTTCAATGTTCAAAGACCTGAGCGCAAAAGCCGATGTCGTGCACTACCACTTTCCCTGGCCGTTCATGGATCTGCTGCATCTCCTGCATCCGCCGGCAAAGCCCACTATCGTCACCTATCATTCCGACATCGTGAAGCAGAAGCTTCTGTTGCAGCTCTACAAGCCGTTGATGCATCGCTTCCTGTCGAGCGTGACGCGGATTGTTGCGACCTCGCCGAACTACCTGCAGAGCAGCGAGGTGCTGCAGCGATATCGCGACAAGACAGACGTCATCCCGATCGGCCTCGACGAGGCGGATTACCCTCGCGCAGCGCAGGAGCTCAAGGATCACTGGAGGTCACGCTTTCCCCAGCCCTTCTTCCTGTTTGTTGGCGTGCTTCGCTATTACAAGGGCCTGCACACGCTGATTGAGGCGGCGAAGGTGGATGCCGACATCCTGATTGCGGGGGAGGGGCCCATGGAAGGGCAACTGAAGGCGCAAGCGATATGTGCGGGGCTTACCAATGTGCATTTCCTCGGCGCCGTCAGTGACCTCGACAAGGCGGCATTGCTCGAGCTTTGTACAGCCTTTGTGTTTCCGTCTCATATGCGGTCGGAGGCCTACGGGCTGTCGCTGGTCGAGGCGGCGATGTTTGGCAAGCCGATGATCAGCTGCGAGATTGGAACGGGGACAAGCTTCGTTAACAGGCATGGCGAAACGGGAATTGTGGTGCCTCCTGAAGATGCGGGGGCGTTGGCAGAGGTGATGATGATGTACATCAATAATGATACATACCGCATTGATCACGGGACAGGTGCATTCAGGCGTTACCGATGCGAACTGCGCGCCGCGACGATGGTGCAGCGTTATTGCCAAACTTATTCGCAGTTGCTTGGCAGATGCTAGTGGTGGTTCCACTCACTCCTTAATCGTGCCCTCGGACCGCTGCGTGTAAACAATCATCTGCCTCGGTCCTAGCATTCTTCTAAACGGCGAGAGCCGCCTCGTAAGCTTTCAGCGTCTTTTCAGCGCACCGTTGCCAGCTAAAGGTGGAGACCTGAACGAAGCCTTTGGCGATCGCTTGCTCCCGCCACTGCTCATCTTCCAGGCCACGATAAATATGATCAGTCAATATTTCGACCGCAGCTGGATCACAAGTAAGGGCGGCATCGCCGGCAACCTCGGGCAATGATGAACTGTTGGAACAGACGACAGGTACGCCAGATGCCATTGCTTCAAGTATTGGCAATCCGAAGCCCTCATATTTCGAGGGAAATGTGAACAGCCGCGCCCCGGAATAAAGGAGCGGTAAGTCTTGTGCCGGTAGGAAGCCGAGGTAGCGCGCCCAACCCTGTAGTTCGGCGTCACGGATTTGCTGCTGTATTGTTTCATTGCGCCAGCCCTTGTAACCGCTGAGCACCAGAGGCCATCGGCGGCGCACTGCGTCCGGCAGGCGGGAATATGCTGCCAGCAAAACAAGAAGATTCTTGCGTGGTTCTATCGTTCCGACAAAGAGGCTGTAGCCACCGGCATGAAGGTCGTACTTTGCCAATGTTTCGCGTATTTCGCTCTCCGAACGTGGAGCAAATTCCGGGCTGCATGCCAACGGTACTGCGTGAACCTTTTCTAACGGCCAGGAAAAGAAGCTAGCGGTTTCTTGCCGGTTGAATTCGGCATCGGTGATGATGACGTCCGCGACCCTTGCGCTCTGCTTCATCGCATTTTGTAAGATGCGGATGGTTTGGGGCTCATTGCAGTCTGGAAACCGGAATGGCGACAGATCGTGAAAAGTCACAACCCGGCGGCCGCCAAATTGCGGCAAGTAGTAGTTCGGGCCGTGATACAGAAAATCCTCATGTCCGCGCAATGCTCTGCTCTTGAGCGTATTGAGACCGAAGCTGGCGAGCCTGCGGGCGATGTCGCTCTTCTGCACCCAGCGCTTTAACCTGTGATTCCCATCCGATGTATTGGAAGGCACCGGCAGATCTGCCGTAAAGCGGAACCCAGAGAGAAAGCGGAGATCTGAGATCTCTGTTGATTGCTGCAAATGCCGGCCAAGTTCAAATGTGTAACGGCCAATTCCGGTCAAGGGGAAACGGATGGGATCAATGGATAAGATCGTCTTCATTGCGTACCAAGCATCCAGCGCAGTGTCGTTTCTAGCGGAAGACTTTCCCAATCGCCGATGAGCCGGCGCAATCGGCTCGCATCGCCCAAAAGCCGCGGTACTTCTTTTTTGCGAACGAATTTTGGGTTTACCTCGATGCGAAGATGATGCCCAGTTATCTTGGAGCACATGTCGATTACATCGCGTAGGCTATACTCTTTGCTCGAACAGATGTTGACGACTTCGCCAACTGCATCGGCCTCAACAAGTTTCCGGTAGCTCTGCACGACGGAACGCACGTCACTGAAGTCCCGCCAAATATCCAGATTGCCCAGTTCGATGAAATCCGCCCCGCATTTAAAATGCGCAACGATCTTTGGAATCAGGAATTTCGCGTCTTGCCCCACGCCTGTGTAATTGAATGGCCGGGTAATGGTGACCGGAAGACGATCCATCCATAGGCTGGCCATATACTCCATCGCCAGCTTGCTGACCGCATAGTCGCTGGCCGGTGCTGGAGGTGTTGTTTCCGTCAGCACGGACGTGTCCGGTGTCCCGTAGACGTTAGCGCTGCTGGCCAACAGAACGCGTTCTGGCCGTTGGGGAGCACCGGCCAACGCTGCTAGCAAATTTCGTGTGCCCAATACATTAACATTATACATCGAATTGGCATCGTCAGCTGCGACAAAGGTCACGGCTGCGAGATGGAAGACAATATCGGGGCGAACCGCCGCGACGACGGTATTGATCGCATCCTTGTCCAAGAGATTTGCGCGACAATAGTTCGGGATGCTGGCGGGTTGCGCTCCCATGCTGAACACTTGATATCCCGCGGCTTCCATTTCGGCTTTCATGTAGGAACCGGTAAAGCCTTCACTTCCGGTAATGAGCACCTTCTTGGAGCGTACCATCAGTAAGCTTGCCCTCTTTCGACACGCCGCAAATCCGCCTCGACCATCATGCCGCACAGTTCCTCAAGCGTGGTCTTCGGCTCCCATCCCAATTTCTGCTTTGCCTTCTCGGCGCTTCCAATCAGAAGGTCGACTTCCGCAGGGCGGTAGAACTTGGGATTGACCCGAACCAATACTCGGCCGGTTTCCGTGTCGATTCCAACTTCTGCCTCTTCCTTGCCTTCGAAGCGAAGACTGTATCCCGCCGTCTTGAAAGCCATTTTGACGAAGTCTCGGACCGTTTCAGTGCGACCTGTAGCCAAGACATAGGTGTCGGGCTCATCGGCCTGCAGCATGCGCCACATCCCCTCTACATATTCTTTCGCAAAACCCCAGTCGCGTCTCGCATTCAAATTGCCAAGCTCTAAGACTTCCTGCTGCTTAAGATGAATGGCAGCGACCGCATGCGTAATTTTTCGCGTCACGAATTCCAACCCCCGCAGCGGCGATTCGTGATTGAACAAAATTCCGCTCGCGCCAAAGATGCCATAGCTTTCCCGATAGTTGATCGTAATCCAGTGTGCGTAGAGTTTGGCGACACCATAAGGACTGCGCGGATGGAAGGGCGTGTTTTCAGTCTGCGGTATAGCCTGAACCTCACCGAACATTTCAGACGTGCTCGCTTGGTAAAAGCGAATTTTGGGGTCAACGATCCTGATCGCTTCCAGTAAGTTCAGCGCGCCAAGTGCCGTGATTTGAGCCGTTGTTACAGGCTGACTGAAGGAAACTGCCACGAAGCTTTGAGCCGCGAGATTATAAACCTCCATCGCTTCGCTGGTCTGCAACAGACGAATACATGATCCCATGTCGGTCAAATCAATGTCGACGAGGTGGAGATTTGGGTGATTGCGGATGCCCAGTTCTTCGATCCGCCAGAAGTTCGGTGTCGTGGTTCGACGAAAAGATCCGAAGACTTTGTATCCTTTGTCCAGCAAAATCTCTGCAAGATACGCTGCATCCTGCCCAGTGATTCCTGTTACCAGAGCGGTATTAGTATCTTGCATGCTAACCTCATGAACCAAAAGTATAAACGCTTCGACTTGTAGAATCATAAGCGATGGTGGGAGCCGTGAGGATCCTTGCCGCTATCCGGGAATGCGGGTGTCACTCCAACATGTTCAGCCCTTTGAGAAGATTCCTTAGGGTGTTGGCATGCACGCTTTCGGTGGCCGAATACAGATTGTTAGCGTTGTGCGAACTTAGAACAACATTCTCCAAAGTCTTCAATGGGCTATCGCTGGCTAAAGGTTCGACCTCGAACACATCAAGCCCCGCGCCGCCGAGTTTCCCGGATTTCAACGCGTCGATTAGGTCCGTCTCACAGACCAACGGCCCGCGGGCCACGTTGATGAGATAAGCCCCGTCCTTCATCTGTTCAATGCTGTCAGCGTTGACCATGTGGTGGTTTTCAGAAGTGAGGCTGCAGGACAGGCAGACGATGTCTGCCTTCTGCAGCAATGTCTCCAGCTCAACCTGCTGAATGAAGGCCAGGGGAGCGGCCAGATTCAAAACTTGCGCATCATTTGCGATGACATTCATGTCCATCCCCAGCGCGCGCTTGGCTATGCCTTGCCCGATCGCACCCATGCCGATGATACCCAACGTTTTGCCGACCAGGCCGGTTCCGCTCGGCTTCGGCCATAGACCACGCCGTACGGCCCGGTCAACAGCGCCGATATGACGGGTCAGGTCGAGCATAAAAGCGATGGCCACCTCGGCGACAGCATCCTTGAAGGCGCCGGGAGAATTATAGACGGGAATGCCGAGCTTTCGTGCTGCTTCCAAGTCTATGGAATCTAAACCTGTGCCCCATTTGGAAATCACCTTAAGGCGCGGCAATGCTTTGACAAGCACAGCTTCGGTAATCTGGTCGTCGCCAGCAAGCCAGCCATCGAAATCACCGATAATTTCGAGGAGTTCATGTTCCTTCAAGAATTGCGAAACCTCGGGGAAAAAGGGTTCTATGCCATTCTCAACGAGTATTTTTTCAAAACGGGATTGCTCTCGTAGCATCATGATATTCGAAACGAGTACGCGCATGGTTATCGTGCCTTCATGACGTTGAGATAGGCTTGAGCGATGCTCAGGTCGACTTCGGTCTTGATGGCGTGGCCTGCCATGGAATTGACCGGGAAGAAGCCAATGCTGCCGGAATAGGTGGCGCACTTGCCCTTAGCCACCGCCTCAAGAAACGCATTGCGTTTCCAGCCGGTGATACTCCAGGTCACCCGATGCACCGGTGTCAAATCCTGCGAATTGGTCTTCTCATCGAAGGTGAAGTTCACCGGCTGTCCCTTGTAGGCAACTTCGATCTGATCAGGGATTGCCGACAACATGACGTCGTGGCCAGATGTGACGAACGCATTGGTGAAGGCGACGACTTCATCCGTGGTCAACAGGGGCGTGATCGAGTGGACCTGGAAGATATACTCGCAGTCGTGGTGGGACAGGAATTCGGTGACGAATTGTTCGCTGGTCGTGTTGTTGTCTCCCAGTTCTTGCGGGCGATTATGAAATCCAACATCTTCCTGTGCGGCGATTGATGCAAATTCCTTGTCTTCAGAATTTACCCAGATCTCATCGAAACAGGCTGCGCTCTTGCATTTGCGGATTGCCCGAGTGATGAGCGGAACCCCGTCGAGTTCGCGCAGATTCTTCTTTATCAAGCGCTGGCTTCCCATACGAGCGGGGATCATGGCTATCGTTTTGGGCATCGGCATCTCCACAGGCTAGTAAAGTAAGGACATCAAATCCTCGAGCTGCTCCAGCAACTCTGGTTCGGCGGATACACTGAACAGGTGTTTGTCCGGGTCGATTATGTTGATCGGCTTGCCGATATCGAAAACGGGACTGCTGTACCGCATGCCGGATTCGCTTGCGACGAGCGCGCCGGCGACATCGTCCCACAGTTTCGCTTCGACCGAAAGATTGGCGCGCAGCCTTCCGGAGGCAACATAGCAAAGCTGCAAGGCCTGGGACCCCAAGACACGGATCTTGCCGGACTGGCGCAAAGTCTCAAACGATTGCGGGCTACGGCTGATCAGGCGATCAAGAAAGCCGGTGCTGACGGCGATGAAATCGCTCGGACGACGGTCTGGTTCGCAGCTGATCGCTCGGCCATTGAGCCTTGCGCCGCCGTTTCTGACTGCGTCAAAAATGTCTCCATGCACGAAGTCGCACACGGTCGCCATTTCCACGACGCCATCAACCAGCATCGCAATGGAAATGCCGTAAAGAGGAATGCTGTTGACGAAGTTCATGGTCCCGTCGAGGGGATCGATGATCCACGCGACCTCCGCCAAAGCTTGCAACTTGGCACCTTCTTCGGCCAGCACCTGGTGCGCCGGGAACCTTTCGGAGAGCCGGCCGACGACGTAGTCCTGAAGGCAATGGTCGATGGTCGTCACGAAATCCTGACGGCCCTTCGCGTGTATCGCCACGTCCGATGCAGATGCCTCGTCAAAGATTTTGCGCGAACCTGAGATCACCGACCTCAGCCAGTCGCGCGCCTGATTGAGCTCAGCAATCGTCATCGCGGAGAGACCACGAAGGAGAACGCGCCGAGATCTGCAAAATCGACTTCGATCTTTTGATCGCTTGGCAGGGGTAGGCAGGACGTGCAGCCGCCTGTCGCCACCCATTGACCGGCTCTAAGCGTGGCGCCATTGGCGAGTGCGGTTTTGGCAAATGCCGCCAGTGCCCCGATCGGAGTGGTCAAAATATGGTTGGCAGATCCGGTTTCGACCACGTCCCCATGTGCAATGCTGATCGACAGCGTGTCGATGCTTGCTTTGACCGCAGCATCGATCGGCAAGGCATCGCCCAGCACAAGGGCTCCGTAGGCGCAGCCGTCTGCGATCAGAGCGTTCAGTCCGTGTCGTGGCAGGTCGTCGACGGTGGATGCCGGCAGCTCGATTGACGGGGCGATCCTGTCGACGAGTGCCCAGGGATCCTGGGGAAGGGCGTCGCCTTCGACGGCAGCAGACAAGCGAAACGCAACCTCCGCCTCGCCTTTGGGGCCACCCAGCAGATCTTGCGGAACAGTGGTTGGCGCCAGCAAAACACGCCCGGCAAAAACGGGGCCGTAATAAACATCCTGCGTGTTGAAGATTTGCCGGGTCGCGGTCGTGGCGCCGCCAAGCTTCCAGGCCTCCACGGGGCCCAGGCACTCAATCAGGCGGTTTTGCACAGCGTAGGCCTGCGCGAGTGTCAAGGGGCAGATCCCGGCCGGCAAGGACTGATTATAGCGTTCGTCCTGACGAGCCTTGATGAACCAGTTTGCGCTTCGTTCGAGTTCAGACTGCTGCATTGTAATTCACCACAAGTTGGTCAAAATCCACGCGCTCGAGCACTTCCAGATGGCCACCACGCGTGGCGTTTTTCAGAAAGCCGTTTTGCGTTCGAAGAGCATCGTCGCAAGCGCGCAGTGCATGTTCGATATTGCCGACATTGGGCGGGCACCAGGGGCGACCGCTTCGGTAGCCTTTGATGAAATGATTGCCTTCACCCAGCACGAGACCGGAGCCCGGCGCCGTCTGCTTTTCGAAGTGGAGCGAGTGATCGATGCCGTACAGGTAAATCTCCTTCATCCCCATGAAGCTTGCAATCTGGACTGCCGCAGCAATAACGCTGTCGCCCGTGGAGACAAATCGCCTGATATCCGGCGAGAACTTGAAGGTCTCGCCGCGCAGCGGCAGAAAATAGCAGCCGGCCGGAACCCGATCGATGTCCGCGTGACCCGCAAACACCGGGGTCTTCGCCAGTCGTGCAATCTCGTTGCCGAAATCACCGATCATATAAGGGTCGATCATCACGGTATAGTCAGGCCTGAAAGGCGTCGTTTCATAGGCCATGTGGAACCGGTTGCAGCAGAAGGTGGTGTAGCGTCCGGCCAGGGCTTCAAGATCATCCAGCCGCACGGATGGCCCATTGCCGATAATCACGCAGCGGCGGCCCGAATGCAGGTCCCGGAACTGCGTGTTGGCCCGAACGCGTCTGGCGGTGAGATACATCCGACGAAGTTTTTTCAATATTCGGTTCATCAGAACGAATCTGCTTCTATCCGGCCGGCATGCATATCTCCTGCCTTATGCGGGAGAATGCTGTGACAGGCAAGCCGCGCGCATCCTGTCGCGCGCCACGATGCACCGATTGTGCAGGCAAAAGCTGGCGGCATCACGGCCAGATCGACGCTGTGTCTCGTGCAAAACGGATCCTTAGCGGCCCGGATCTACCGTTCGCGAACCAGACCCCTTGGATCGTGACCTTCACCTGCAATCTCATATAAAAAAATGCCGATGTAGCAAGAGCTAATTGGCTGCACGACCAGTGTTGTGGTCACTGACCTGCCTGGCAAAGTCGATCATCGGTTTCTCGATAAATCTGTAGGAGTGCCACGAAACCAAGGCAATCAGCGGGACAGAGGCGGCACTCAACAGGAAAAAATGCAACCATCCATCGAACGGAAGAAAACGAGACAAAAGCGAAACTACAATCATGTGCAGCAAGTATACACTATACGACATCTGGCCTGCCTTAAACGAAATGCTGCTTTCGGACACGTCAACGAACAGGAAGGGGCAAAATCCCGCCCAGACAGCAATTCCTACCGATTTGGTGCAGATGAACACCAGCAGGAAAAGTAGGACACCGACACACGTCGCTGATTTGAGTTCAAGACGATGCGATCCTTGTGGAATTTGGCGGACGACCAAAAAGCTCGCAATACCGATCATGAAATAGCGGAAAGCGTATAAAATGTGTGAATTGTGCGGATAGGTGAAGCTTATGCCAAAAAGTTCAAAGCTACGGCTTTGGGCGATGCCGACAACCATAAGCGATACAATTGCGGCGGCTGAAGCGAGGGTTTTAAGAGCAGTCGGCCGATAAAGCACGGCAATAAGAGTGGGTGCCAGAAGGTAGAATTGGAACTCGACAGAGATACTCCAATTAGGTTGCAGCAATGGCCGGCTGCCGTCCACTAATATCTCTTGGGGAACGAGACCATGAAACATTGTTGCGCCAATCAACCAGTACTTCCATGCCGCACCATCGAGAACTCCGTAGATTGGGAGGCCGACATAGTACAACATCAGGGCGACGGTCAGTCCGATTATATGGACAGGATACAGCCGCCAAAATCGGCGAAAAATATACCGCGTGTAGGGTTCGCGCTTGTTGATAACTAGGTTGGAAATTACAAACCCGCTCACGATCATAAAAACTTCAACTGCAAGGCTTCCATTTCGAATGAACGACATCGGGTTGCCTCGGTCAAAGTTAAGTCCCGAAGTGCCAAGCAGGTGTGCCGTGACCACCCACCAAGACAAGATACCACGGAGAGGTTCAATTGCCGGAAAGTTCATCATGCGCCTGCCGGTCATGGTGGCCCTCTAGGTGTGCTTCAGTTTCTATGAGCATTAAACACGTTCGTACACAAATCGCGACGTTCTGCCGAGGCTATTAACTTGATGCCATAGCCACATTTTCCTAAAGGCTGTCTGGAAAGGACGGCGCCGCCAACACTGCGGGGCGGAACCACCCTATCTTGCCGTAGTGTAAGCGAGTGATGATCAATCTCTTATCCTTGCGTACAAGTACCTTCGCATAGGGGCTTCGAAATGCGCATTTAAGAGTTTCGAAGCGAAAACAAGGATGGCGGAATAAAGTAAAATCAGAGCAACTGCTTCAAGCCATTTTGATACAGAGATGCCCGCGCCCGAAAACGTCAATACGTAAGAAAATATTGCAATTATTGTCACGTGCAACAGGTATAGGCTGTAGGAATAAGCTCCGGCATTGCTTAAAAATTTTAGTGAAAGGACTTTCTTAACCAGAGATCTTTCGATGCTTGCGCTCAAAACCAGAACCGCAATAGGCGCGAGCGCGAGGAAGTCGCTTTTCCCTGTTTTTCCGAAAAAGATCACGCAGAACAATATTGCAAATGCTGGAATTTCAAGTGCGCGGATACAAAATTCGTACCTTTGCACACTGTATCTTTTGTGAAACGCAGAGATCAGCACTCCGAGGCAGAAACCTGCTGTCGCCCGCGCCAACCCGACATCGATATAAATGTGGGTGGGGCGGCTATGAGTACTCAGGCTCCCCTGGTCCACATAGAGCAAAGCGTACAGGCTCACTGCGAAAACGATGCAGAGTGGCACAAGAAGGCGAGGGCGCAGAAACAGCGCAGCCAGTGCAATGCTCACAAACAATTCACTGCTTACGCTCCAGCTCGGATAATTCCACGTCGCGTCGAACTGATGAAAGCCGATGCCATTGAGGAGGAGAGCATCGGTGAGCAGCGAGTACAGGCGGCCGTCACCATAGTTCCGGCCGTCATTGAGCGCTGGATAGCCCGCAAGACTGAATGTGCTCTGCTCCATAAAGTTCACTGACAGTGTACCGACAGCATAGACGAGGAGGAGCAGCGACAGGCAAAACAGGTGCAAAGGCGCGAGCCTTGCGAAACGCTTTTTCACGTACGAGACGTAGCGCAGTTTGCCGCTAATGATGTCATTGGCATAGCGATAATGGATCACAAATCCACTGAGCACAAAGAATGTCTCCACAGCCAGTGCTGGTCGTGAAAACAAGCTGATATTCGGCATGAGACGGGCATCGAAATGCGCGAGCGCAATAATCAACGCCATCACACCCCTCAAGCCCTCCAGTCCGAGAAGCTTTCCAGCGCCGCGCGCGGGATTGGTCGCGCTGCCCTCTGCCATCGTCTCGCGCGGGCTATCCATGGGCTACACGACGGAGTATTCGGCTTTGCCTATGACCATATCGACGGCCGCGGTAAGCCAGATCATGTGAATGCACTCAACGATGTTGTAGGCGTGGCTGTCGACCCAGAAATTGATGTCCCCGAGCTGCTTGAGCGCGTTCGTTTCCTGCTTGCCGGTAAAGGTAACCACGGTCATCCCGTTCGCCTTTGCGTATTTGGCGGCCTCGACGACGCTCGGTGACGTGCCGCTGACACTGATCAGCACCACAGCATCCCCGGCATCCCCATAGAACTCCACGGACTTGGCCATCCACTTGTCATAGCCATAGTCATTCGCAAAGCAGGTAATGAGGTCGGCTTCGTTAAAATTGACCGCGCGAACGCCGCCCTGCTTGGTGAAGTCGACCGATCCGTGCGCCGCGATCGCAGCGCTTGCGCCGTTGCCGGCAAACATCATCTTTCGCGATTGCGCCTTGATGGTGCGCGCCAGTTCGGCAAAGGCGATCAGCTCGCCATAGTGTTTCTGATCGAATGTCAGGCGCTTGTATTCGTCGAAATAGTCGTTGAGCCAGTCGTGCGTGATAGCGGTCATGAGGGGCCTCGAATGAAAATCAATCTTTGATCGTCTGCAAAGCGGTGTTTAGATTTTCGGCTTCATGGCGATCGTTCTCATAGATGCGGTCAATCAGGTTCATCACCTTGTAGGCATCGGCGGTGCTGCCGGCAACAATAGGCCTGTCATGCTTGATGGCATCATAAAAGTTTCGGGCTTCGCGCTCCCACGACATGTCGACGGTAAAGTGAAACCGCTCTTCATCATCCCAGGTAGCAGCCGGCGCTTGCGAACGGTTCTTCGCAACAGTCAGGATCTCGTCGCCATAGGTGCCGGAACCGGTCTTAAGCCCATTGAGAACCATGTAGCCCGCCTCAAGAAACACTTCGAGCGAAAACAGGTGGCGCCACTGCGTCATGGTTGAATGGAGGGAGGCGACCATCCCGGTCCGGGAGTTTTTCATGATCGCAAAGACATTGTCCTCAATGCCATCGAGTTGCCAGTAGAGGCTGGAGACGAACGCGTTCACCTCGTCAAAGCTTCCGCCAAGATGAAGGAAGAGGTCGAGCATATGAATGCCCTGGTCGAGCAGAATGCCGCCGCCGGCAAGCTCCTTTTTTGCCCGCCAGGTGTCCAGATAGCTGCTGTCGACGCTTTTGCCGTAGCGCCCGCGCATCCAAAGCACTTTGCCGTAGCGTCCGCTATCGACCAGCTCCTTGATTTTGACCACTGCATCATGGTGACGATGGTTAAAACCGTACATCAGCTTTTTGCCGGTGGCCTTCTCAACCTCGATCACCTCTTGAACTTCCGCAGCGGTAAATGCGGGGGGCTTTTCGCAAAAGACGTGTTTACCGGCCTTCAAGGCTTCCAAAGTCAGCGGTTGGTTAAACGCAGTGGGCAGGCACAAGACAACCGCATCGACTTCTGGTGAATTGATGATAGCGGAATAGTGAGCGGCGACCGGATAGTTCGCTGCCGTTATCCGGTCGTTGTCGTAGATCAGGGCAATCTCCCCGCCGACGGCTGCAAAAGTTTCAGCTCTCAGCTGACCCATCTTGCCATAGCCGATAATTCCGAAACGGATCATTCCAATAACCTCTTCTGCGTGTGCCACCCGTACCGCTTGATAACAGACTGCCTCTCGGACACCAGAGTGTGGCTCGCTTTTTCAGTGCAAATCGAGGTTGCAGTACTGCCTGGGCCGATGGACGGGCGTATTTGAGACGCAGGATGAGAGGCCGGCGCTGTCGACTTAGACACTCAGGACCTTAAGTGCCAAGGTCTGGCCCTGGTGCTCAAGGGTGACACGAATCGGAGTGCCCTCGTTCACTGACAGTGTCGTCTCGAAGCCGGCTTCATCCTGCTCATAGATGGGATGCGCCTTGGCCACGTCTGGACGCTTCAACCGCCGCATGATGGTTTCCTGCTGATTACCATAGTGGATGCAAAGCTTAGCCGCGGTGTACGGCGACAGAACCCAGCCGCGGACATGTACAACCTTGGCATCCAGCCGCTTTCCGCTCACCTTCAGCAGCGTTTCCAAATCCGACGAGCAACTGCTCTCAGGCTTTTCCGGAATTGGCCTGTCATGGTTTTCCGAAATTTGCGTGAGGGAAATCCGGCCGTTGCGAGGCGACAATCCCTTGCGTTCGTACCAGTCCGGATCCAGCTCTCTCTCGGAGAATGCCGGAATGTAGGAGGTTTTCAAAGAGGTGTAGCGCTTGCCATGCAGGCGTTCACCCTCCTCCAGAGTAGAACGAACGGAATCCTCATGCCGACCATAGGCGCCCTGTTTTCGGTGGGTGTCGAAGGTCGGATGACAAAGATGGCCCGTCTCGACCAGATCGTGGTACTGAACGGTCTTGGAATGCGCCCAGAAGTCTTCGTTGTCTGCTTCGGGTTTCCTGCCGTCGCAGCCGAGAATGTAGATGTCATCCGCCACCGTCGCTGCCACGGGCAGCATGTGGATGTTCATGGTACTGTCCAGCATCGGAGCACTGAAGGATTTCAACAGGTCGAAATTCGGCCCCTTGTTCCTCTGTTCGATGAAGATGAATTTTTCCGCCATTTCCGGATAGTGGAGCGCAAGGATATAGCCAAAAGTCGCTGTTCCGAAGTAATGCAGATCACGCTGACTGAGGGCGCGACGCAGATCACTGCGGAATTTGGCTGCATAGGTGGATACGCCAAAATGGCTCACGGCATCGCCCGCCGTGATAAGTCGTGGCTTGATGTGATCCATTAGTCGATCATCTTGCACAGTAGAATTGCAGATGATCGTGAACGCGTCAGTGAAATCAAAGTCATAGGTAGCGTCGATCGATGGGCCGGTGCCAAAGACAGCGGCAGTGTTGACGCCTCGTTCACTCGCCTCGCTGATGAGTTGGCTAAATCGCCTGTAGCTGTCTTCAATGATCGCCTTCTTTTGCGGCTCAGATAGCATGTGCCTCCAGGCGATACCCGGATAGATGCCATATTCCTTGGACGCCAGATCGTTCGTGTTCACGTTCTCGATGACGACGCCCAGATGGCGGAAGAAGTCGAGCCAGCGGGACGATATCGACCCATCCCAGACCAAGATTACGTCGCTAGAAAACAGGTCCCACAGAAAGCGCCATTGCGAGGTCTTGAGACGTAAGTGGCGGGTCTTTTCGTCTGCAGCGGCATGCATGTGGTCCGCGGGCGGGGCCGGTTTAAAACCGCCGCTTCGGAAAAGGTTCACCTGATCGATCACCTCTTTTTTGTAAGGGAGGTACCATGCGGCGCGATAGTAGTGGTTCGCCAGCTGCTCAGGCGTCCTAAATCGCGGGAAATAGGTAACTTTCCCAGCCCTTCCAGTTCTTGCCCTCATCACTTTGCGCAATTTGCGCGCGACCCTCCCAATGAGAATGTCAAGCTTGGGCATAGAACACCGCACGCGCTTCGGCCGGCCATAGATCCTCTTGTAAACTGAATAATCGGGCTTTTGCCCCTGCAGGGGCATGAACGCCTCGGAAAGCTGTTTTGATGTCACGGAGAGCAGAGCTACTTCCGTAAGGTTCTCACCCGTCACCGGTCTCGGGTTTCGGAGCTGTTCTGCTACAAGGCGGTTGAAATCAGTCCAGTCACCGTGAACTGCGTAGGCGACGTCGTTTCCACAGGTCTCCCGCAGAACGGGAAGGTCAAAAACGACCACCGGGCAGCCGCAGTATCGAGCCTCAATCGGAGGGTAGCCGTAACCTTCGAAAAGTGATGGGAAAAGAAGAAGCTTCGACTGCTTATACAGCTCGAATTTCTCGTAATCGCTCACCTTGTACTTCCACTCGAGCGGAATGCCCAAGGCTCCGCATTTTTCGGTGATTTCGGCGTGCATATCCGCCGGGACCTGGCTGGTGCCGACCAGGATGGTCAGGGTACTCCCCAGCATTTGTTCGGTGATCAATTCCGTAACAGCATGGCTGCCTTTGTGTTCGCCACCCTCAAAGCGCGCCAGCAACAAGATGCGGAAGCGGGCGCTTTGCTCCGCTACGCGATCTGCTTCGTACTGATTGATGGGCGGATAGGCAAAGCTGAAGCGGCACGACGGACTAACATCTTTATAATATTCTTCGGCATACTTGCTTCCTTCGGAAGCTATGGAAAGGACGACCGAGCTCGCGGCCGCGACCCGACGCCAATGCGCCCATGCGTCCGAAGAGCGCTTTACTGGAGCGTACTGATTGAACCAGTTCTCTGATTCAAAATTGAGCAGCGCGATATGGGATTTACGCTTGACGGCCGTTTCGAGTGTGTTCTCATAAAACTCCGATATGCGCGAACCTGGGGCAATTATAACAAAATCCAAGTCCGTCGGTAGGTGCGTATCGGCCTTGTCGAGCTCGACAACTTGTATACTTGCATGATGCGGAAAATTGATAAAGTCGCTCCAGAATATCGGCAACAAGTTGGTGACGTAATACGTTTGCCAGCCCATCGCCGCAGCTGCTTCTGCCAACATCAAGGCGTGGTAACGCCCGCCGGAATACATTCCAGAGGGGTTGGTCACGAAAATTGCGAGCGAAGGAGTCTTAAGCTTTGAATTCATGAATCTTCTTTGCATATATGGTCTGCGAGAAGCGACCACTTAGATGCGTCAGCGGCCGTTGGCCTGTGTACTTTTCTGTTCCCATGGATTTTGTTATGTGAAATCGAAAATGATTTCTGCTTAGTAAGCCAAGTATGTCGACAAGATCGTGCTGCGGTCCGTACGCGCTACCGTGGTACTCAACGAACATGTTCTCAACTTTGTGAAGATGATCTTCAATGTCTTTCAATACATCTAGTTCCGCGCCTTCGATGTCTAGTTTTATAAACTGAATGCTACGTTCTTGTTCGAGCCAATCGCGGAGCCTTCTCGCCTGAACCTGTTCGACGGTGCTGTCGGCAGACAGCCTCTCGCCGAATAGAGAGCCAGCAAGAGAATCACTTCTAGGTGTAGAAAAGTTTAGCACACCCTCTTCGTTCGATAGGGCATATCCCAACACGCTTATTTGATGGGGGGAGAGCTGTGCAATATTGTGTTGCAGGATCGCCTGTATCTGCTCGCTCGGCTCGAAGCTGAGAATGCGTGCATTGGGACATAGCCATTTGAAGTAATATGTTGCAAGGCCGATGTTAGCGCCGCCATCGATAATCAGTGGTTCGTTCTCGTCGGTGCTAAAATAATAGTCTTCTGAACAGAATATCTCATTGAACGCGATCCAGAAGCCTCGCCAATCAAGGATCTTGAGCGTGTGACCGGTGAGGTTGACGGTGCCATCGACTTCGAAGATCGTACGAAACAGGTTCATGATGTCGTCACTGCCGTGCAGCAACTTGAACGCTGCTGTCTTGATCTTGTCTTCAGCCTCGTCCGGATAAGTCAGGAATTGCGATGCTGACTTTAACTGTGAAAAGAATGAGCCAAGCTTGGAAAGCCGCGTGGAAAGCTGGTTTATCCTGGTGGTGTCCGGCAGGTTTGCCTGGAGAATTCGCTCCAGCAGCAACTGGCTATTGCGCTTTGCCAGGTCCACCAAGAGTGCGTTGTCGGCCAAGAGCGCTGTTTTGGCGGCGTCCGTATTGAAGATCGCCTTCAGCAGGTTTGTGTGCTGGCCATTTAGTTCCTTTGTCGACGCCGAATCCGAAGACAGCGCCCTTAAAAGGAGTTTCAGCTGCCCCTCGTCCCACTTTGGCTGCGCAGCGGTGTTTCCCGTGGCCTCTGGCGCGACGCCCTCAGAATGACCTCGTTCTCGCGGAGTTTCGGTTGTCATTCGCGTTCTCACTGTCGCTGTATGTGTGGCTGAAGTTGACAAGCCCCCAGGTTAAGGTCTCGCCATTGATGGTTTTGAATCGGCCTACAATGTTTCGGAAGAGATAGCTGTGCCCTTCGTGGATTGATATGACGATCACATATTTTCCCGGGTTTATGTTTAGGTCATCAATGGCGATTTTATGAGCAATGACCCCTGGATGGTGCTTTCCTGTCATTTGTTGATTTAGTGTCGTTAACGTCGTTATCAGCAAGCCGTCTTCGCGATATATATTAACTGAAATGTTCAGGTTCGTAGTTGTCGCCTTTAGCGCAAATCTGTACTCGAACGTAATTGCCGTGTTGACATTGACCACACTTTTTTCTTCTCCGTCTTGCAGGATGCGAAACTGTAAGTCGTCAATGAATTCAAGTTCATCATGGATGGCGCCGTATAGTGTGTTCGTTTCTAATTTTTTCTGATTTTTGGGCTTTTTGTCGCCGGAGCCGGCATCCGGTTCCTCTTCAAGAAAGTTAAGGTAGTCTTTAAGGATAGGCGCGCAGTCCCCGAACCCCTTTACCTTTCCTCGGTGTAGCCAGAGCGCCTTGTTGCAGAATTGCGAGATTGCTGCATGGCTGTGCGAGACCAGCACCATTGTTACGCCACGGTTCTTCAATTCGTGCATCTTAGCGAAGCATTTGTTTTTAAAGGCATTGTCCCCAACAGCGAGGATCTCGTCTATGAGAATGATGTCCGGGCGCAGATGGGTGGCAACAGCAAACCCCAGTCGAGCATACATGCCAGAACTGTAGGTGAACACTGGGCTATCGATGAAGTCGCCAATATCTGCGAAAGCCAGGATCTCGGGGAGGATTTCAACGGTCTCTTTGCGAGACAGGCCCATTAGTGCGGCTGCGTGAAAGACATTTTCCCGCCCGCTTAGGCGACGTTCAAAGCCGGCGCCAAGGTTGATCAATGCCTGCATTTTCCCTTCAACAAGCACTTTTCCGCCGTCAGGTCTGATGACGCCATTGAGCATCTTGAGCAGCGTAGACTTGCCGCTGCCGTTCCTGCCGATCAGAGCCAGTGCGTCTCCCGGATTAAGTGTGAAGGAGACGTCAGAAACGGCCCAAAACTCATCCGTTCGCAGCGCGTTTTCTGTTGAACGCTCGGGTAGCAAAAATATTTCGCGGATCAGATCTTTAAAGGAGTCACCCTTGTGTTCTGTCTGGCGTTTCGAGTATTTCTTGAACAACTGATCGACCGTCAGGACCGGTTTCATTTTACACCTTCTCAGAAACGTGGCGCATGGAGGTGTGAAATACATACCATCCGACGGCAAAGAGCGTGATGAGCCCTATTGTGACGATGGTGATGCGAAATGCATCGGCAAAAAAATTGAGAAAGAGCAGGCTGCGGAAGTTCTCAATCAGTATGAAAAGGAAGTTGTAGCTGTTAATTGTTTCAAGGGTGCCGATAGTAGTGACCGGAAATACGACCCCGCTGATGAACATCATCGGCCGGAGAATGAGATTGACGACACGTAGCGTGTCCTCGGCTATGGCGTTGAATGGTGAAAGGAGAAAGCCAATTGACGCTGTGAGGAAGACTGCCGCGGTCAGATAGACGGCTGACAGACAGAACCCGATCAGGTTGAAGTGGCCATAGCTGATTGCAAAACCCCAGACGATCAGCAGTTTGAAAAAGAGGTTGTATAGCGCCCTGATCAGGCAGCTCCACATCAGCGCTTCAGGTGGGACTTGAGTGTTGAGTAAAAGCTCACGGGAAGAGATGATAACTTTCATCGGTATGGTGATGGCATCAACAAGAGATTGCCAGGCCATGATGCCGCTGATGACAAAAAGCGCAAACGGAACGGCAAGCTCAGGTTGCTGTAGCGTTTTGGTGCGATACAGCATGACAAATGTTAAGCCGACCAGCAGCGGCTCCGCAAGGTCCCAAATCGGTGCCAGAGTTGATTTGGTCCGCTCGGCAGAGATTTGCTTAAAACAGAGGCTGCGTCCTGCGTAAACGCTGGTGAACGCGGATCTGAGCATAGCCCGAACAATATCTACAAAGCCCTTGTCGGCATTATTCTTGGCATGGAAGCTCACCGTTTTCATTACGGATCTCCTTTCTTTAGAGCGGTATCCGTGATCCCAGGCGACGCCTTCGTGATGGCAAAGACGTATATTTGAGTGGCGAACTTTGAGTTGAGTGCTTGATAGATAAACCAGCACTTGTGCGCAATGGCGGAAATGTTACGGGCACATCCCCCATCCCCCAGACTAACTGCTCAACGAGCCGGTTCAATACGTCACGCGCAGATGCCCCCAACTTAGGTGTAATTCAAGGCCGGAAGCCGGGTCTCAGGTCACAGCGCCTCACTAATCGAAACGTGTAAACTCAATGCCGCCTACCCGCTTGCTCACTTGCATGACATCGTCAAAACTACATAGATAGAACCAGACCGAAGAGTTGATGCCGTGGAATAACTCGGAGAGGACGACTGGCTGATGTTCGCGGTCGGCCATCTTGTCATCGCAGGCTCTCGCCATAGCCGAATTTGGCCGCTGCCCTTCAATCATCCGCAAGCCGATTTTTAGATATAAGAGCACCGTATCATGGCTGCATGGGCATCCAACTTAACGAGACCCCGAGCCACCGGCACACTCTTAACGGTAGCCATCCTGGAGGTTCATCTCCCGCGACAAATATCAGTAGTGACTGCTTTCGCTTGCGGTCATTGGGGTGCCGGTCGCCATGCCCTGAAAATCTTCGCTGAACAAAAACATGTGCCGTCGGATCTGATGATCGGTGGCCCAGTTAGCGTTGAGGCTCGCACGAGTTTCATGGGGCCTCCGCCGCCTGCCCATCACCTGACAATTAGATGCCCCAACTCCAATCCCGGATATGCAATCGCGTTCAACAGCTCCACACGCTGTGCCAACACGCTTTGAACTAGTACCCCATACCCGCGCGTGACGAGATTGCCATTGCCATGGCCAAAAATGAAGTTGAACTCGTCATCGAGATAGCCAGCTCGCCTGAGAGCATCAACGGCGCCGTGGCGGAAAGAATAGAGAGAAATGCCGCGGCCTTTCTTCAATCCAATCTTGGTAAGATAGCGACCAAACTCCCGGCTGAAGTCGGCGATCATCTGTCCGCGTGCATTGCGCGTGGCGAATGGAAACACGCGGCTGTGTCCAGCCTTCTTTGCCTCGTTCAGGTAGTCCAGAAAGCCTAGCCGCACTAATTCTGGATGGATCGGCACGACGCGGCGCGACCCGAGTGTCTTGAGGCTCTTGAGATCTTCTTCGCCTTCATCTGACGTCTCCGTAATGTCCATGATCCAGGTTTCCTGATCCAGACGAATGTCCTTCACTGCGAGCTGGGCAATCTCTGCAGGGCGCGCGCCGGAATAGAGCATGATCAGAGGCACCCAGTAGCGGTGATCGCGGATAAGCACGGTGCCTGGCTTGTTCCAGAAGCGAGACGCTTCATCGCTCTTGCAGCCAGTAAAGAGCGGCGATTTGAAGAGCACGTTCATCTGCTCGACCGTGAACGGGAAGACCTTCTTTCTTTTGTCCTTGGCGAGCGACATCCCGTCTGTCGGATTGCTGTCGATGTAGCCGTGTGCCACCAACCAGCTACAGAAGGCGCCGAGGCTCGACAGGTAGCGGTTGACAGTGCGAGGGGTGAGCAAAGGCTTTCCCACGGTTTTTTTGTGCTCGACGATCTGGGCGATTTTCATGCCAGCGAATGCCTTCGTCTCGGTCGCCTTCACCGGATAGAGCATCAACAGCGCCTTCCACTCGCGTACGGCTTTCTTGTCAATCTTGGTCGCAGGGTAGGTCGCGCCGACATGCTGGACAAATATGCCGATATCGCGTCGGGCTTGGTTGATCGTGTCGACAGTGATGTTCCTGGGGTTCTCCTTGGCGTAAACTTCAAATAGCTCCATGATGCCCTCGCCAGGAGCTGCAACCTCCCGCACAGTCGCCTTAGCGGGCTTCACAATGGGATCCTTGGGCACGCCTGTAAAGTCACAGTTGTCGCGCTCGGTCGTGCGCTGTAGAGCTTCTATCTCTGCCCGAATGAGCAAGCTACATAACTCCCGGTATTCAGCAGAATGCTCGTCCAAAATTATCCGATGACGGGATGAGGAATCTGTCGCTGCCGCAGCAGCTGGTTTGACGTCGCCGGAACTCAGCGCTCTCTTCAGAAAGTTCAAACGTCTTGTGCGCAAATTTGCGTCGTCGGATCGGGGCTGCACCATAAGGTAGTAGTCCGTGTATGCATTGATCATGCCAGCGAAATCGTCGGATGTGATTTCTCCCATTTCCATTCGGCGATGCAACTGCTGCAGCCCCCATCGATCTGCTCTGGCGTCGGCATAGCCCGCTGCTTTTCCTCGTAATTTTGAAGCGTCGCCTCGTAGTGCTCCCACACGGCGACCGCTTTGTCGTTTAGGCTGACCTCTCTCCTCGAGCGGAGCTCGTCAAATAGCGCATCCCATTTGCCAAGCTCGGAGTTCAGCCGGCGCTTTGCGACGGCTTCGTCCTTCGTGCGGAGGGACACCTTTTTTTGTCCTCGCTGGGGAAGTGCTCTTCAAGATCAGCAGGCACGTAGATCCGCGCATAGTAGGTCCCACCTTCGCGTCGAATGAGGTTGGATCGTCGTGTCATCAGGAGCTCCCGGAACAGCTTGCCGGAACAGTAAACCGGAACACCTCTAGACCGGAAAGCTATTTAATGGCAATATGTTGAGGCAATTCAAGGCTGTGGATGAAGTTGGATTATGTTCCTGGCGCCCCAGCCGGTTCCATTTTTCCAAAGCAGCCTTCTGTCGCAGCCGCCCTTCATCTCGCAACGCCTCCCTCAGTCGCCCACATGCCCTACAGCTTCACCTTCACCGGCCGCCACACAATCGTCTCGGGCGTGCGGTCGTAGGGATTGTCCATCAGCGTGATCTTGCAATTGTGCTTGTTGCATTCGGTGCAGCGAAATTTCAGCGAAAAAGGGTCGCGGCCATGGCCATAAAAGGTGGCGAGGTCGCGGGCGAGGAAGCGGGCTTGGCGCTCGCAGTCGCGACAGGTAGCCACCACCAGCATGTTGTGGCGGAGCGCTTTTCCAAGAGTGTCGAGGGCCTGGGTCATGTGAGATGATGTGAACATATCAAGAACATCGTCAAGCGGGAATTCGGATATGTCCGCAGTTTTTCCCGCATTTCCAGGCGTTCGGATAGGCGTACATCCGCGCTTGAACCAGATACCGCGCTCCTTTCTCCAGTATCCATGTTCCATCACAAGTCACGGAAAATTAACCACAAAATCCGGCCGGCGTAGGGAAGTTGTTAACCTTGATATCGCTATAACCATAACGCTTCCATCAGGGTATAGCGTCGAGAAGCGCATCGGTTTCAGTCTCGCGTATCGGGGGAGGGCGTCATCCACGGCGTCCTCCCGTTGCGAGCCCGACCGGTTGTCGCCGGCATGCAGCCGGCCCCTTCCTTCCTCAGCAATGCCTGTATTCGTGCCAACAAAAAGCCTCCGGCCCAGATGGACCGGAGGCTTTGTCACTCTGATGATTGACGAGTTTATTCCGAGGCGAGGAATTCGGCGCAGTAGCTGGAGCCGCCATCGACGCCGGGGCGGTCGACCACGGTGCGGATGCTGCGGATGACATAGTCGGACGACACCGTCAGCTGGACTTCGCAGCGCAGATACTGGGTGCGCGCCGGGGTGAGCAACTTGCCCTTTTTGCCGCCGCCGAGATCTTCGTATGTCGCCGGGATCACGCGGGTCCTGTTGCCGCCGCGCCAGGTATAGAGCGTCGAATTGCCGGCTGCCGCGTCGGACACAGGCGGTCCGAACCGGGCGAAGAAGGCGCCGGCCTGCTGGCCGTTCCAGCGCGCTTCGACCAGGTTCTTCGCCACCCCTGTCGTCGTGCAGCCTGCGGCTGCCAGTCCGAAGGCAGCCACAAGGCCTGCCGTCACCATGTTGCGGAATATCATCTCTACTGCCCCTTGCACCATGAATAAGCATATTCCGGCTACACTTTGTGGTGCGCTGCCGGTCGCGCGTTCCCCACCTGCCTTATCGGCAAAAGCCGTCAGGGGAAATTGTTCGCGATGGTCACACACCGCAAAATTTCTGCCTGATGCGTCTGCGCAACGACAGGCCCCGTCAAATGTTCCGCCAGGGGATCCTTGAGGCGTTGCCTGTGGAGAAGCGAGCGCCTGGTCATGTGACGCGACGCCTGTTTGAAGGCTCGGGTCTCAGGGGGAACTGCCATAGGCTGACCCGGCAAACGCTTGGAAAACAGAGGCTTTCCTCAAGCGGCAGAAAAAATTCGCCTTTCCGTCGCGATTTTGTCACGTCCCCGCTTGTACTCGTAAAATCGCTGGTCTATAGAGGCGCCGCTGGTCACGGAGTGTAGCGCAGTCTGGTAGCGCACCACGTTCGGGACGTGGGGGTCGAGTGTTCGAATCACTCCACTCCGACCAGCTTGAAAACCCCGCTTCGGCGGGGTTTTTTCGTTGTGGCTGTGCGATAAGGGCGATACGGTTGGGTAAAGTCGGTGCCAGACTGCAACCCCGGCTACAGACTTTCGCGACGGCAAAGGGATCCGCTCGCCGCAGAACGCCAAGTCGTAGATCCCACTCATAGTTGTATAGAACAACAAAGAGCCTTCTGCGATCCCTCGGCGCTTTTGCCGCAACACATTGCACTGCTGTTTATTTAAGAATAAGCTTTATTGGTGCAATTGACATGTTCGGTGTTGACGCATCTGCTCCTTTAACTACCATTGGTTGAAGATTTTGCTAAAGTGGCACGCATGATTCCAAGCACCAAAAGGCGGCGTCACCGCCAGGAAAAAGTCACCCTGTCAGATGTGGCCCTGGCCGCCGGCGTCAGCGCCATTACTGTGTCGCGCGCCTTGCGGGATCCTGAAAAGGTCTCTCCGGCTTTGCGTGAGACGATCCTCAGGGTCGTCGAACAGATGGGCTATGTGCCCGATATGGCTGCCCGGGCGCTCGCCAGCAAGGACAGCGGCCTGATCGGCGTGTTGACCCCCGGCCTCACAAGCTACGCCTTCATCGCCGTCATGCGCGGCATCGAAGACAGGGTGCGCGCAACCGACCTGCGCATCCAGTATGCCAATCCCGGCAATGACGGCGAGGACGACGCCCGCAAGCTGCGCTTCTTCTTCTCGCAAAATCCGGCCGGCATCATCTATGTCGGGCGCCATCATGATCCCGCCCTCGACGATCTCTTGAAGCGCGCGCCCTGTCCGGTGGTCGAAATCATGGATGTCAGCCGTACGCCGGCCGAAATGGCCGTCGGTATTGATCACCGCATGGCGGCGGAAGCGGCGACCCGGCATCTGATCAACGAAGGCTATCGGCGCATCGGCCTTCTCGGTGGCGGTTGGGACAGCCGGTCGCTGCGCCGTCTGGAGGGCTATAAGGCTGTGATGGAGGCAGAAGGCCTCTTCGATCAGGCCCTTGTCCTCTCCATCGACAGCTATACCAGCGTTGGGCTCGGCGCCCATCTGCTCGAACGCCTGCTGAGTGCCTGCCCGGATGCCGATGCCGCCTTCTGCCATAGTGACGATCTGGCGCTCGGAGCGCTGTTCGAATGCCAGCGCAAGGGGCTTCGCATCCCGCAGGACTTCGGCATCTGCGGCTTCAATGACTTCGATTATGCCGGCGTCGCCTATCCCTCGCTCACCTCGGTCAGGCTGCCGCGCTACGAGATCGGCTACCGTGCCGCCGACATGCTCATTCGGGCGACCGGCGGTGGGCGGCAGCCGCCCACCCTGGTCGATCTCGGCTTTCAGCTCATTCCGCGCCAGTCGACGGCGCGTATCGCGGCACAGCAGCCGTCAGGCGCACCGGCATAAAGCGGTGCCGCGTCCACAGCCGGAAACCGGGGCGGCCGGCTCACACTCACGCTGCCCGGTCCATCTCGTGACGCTGGCTGCTCCAGCCGTTCGAAGGACGGTTTGAGCTCCCCAGATTGAACTGGCCGATCATGCCGCGCAGCTTCATCGCCTCGCTGGCAAGCGTTGCCGCAGCGGCGCTGCTTTCCTCGACCATGGCGGCATTCTGCTGCGTGGTCTGGTCCATGCCGTTGACGGCGCCGTTCACTTCCGAAAGACCGGTCGACTGCTCGCGCGCGGCGGTCGAGATGGCCACGACATGGTCGTTGATGTCGACGATCAGCTTCGAAATCGTGCGGAGCGCCCCGCCGGTGTCGCTCACCAGCTTTACGCCGCTCGAAACCTCGGCCGCAGAATTCTGGATCAGGTCCTTGATCTCCTTGGCAGCCTTTGCCGAACGCTGAGCAAGCTCGCGCACCTCCTGCGCCACGACCGCAAAGCCACGACCGGCCTCGCCGGCGCGCGCCGCCTCGACACCGGCATTGAGCGCCAGCAAATTGGTCTGGAAGGCGATCTCGTCGATCACCCCGATGATATTGGAGATCTTGGAAGAGGAATCTTCGATCCGGCTCATCGCATCGACCGCCTGGGCAACCACATTGCCGGACGATTCGGCATTGGCCTTGGCATTGCCGGCCACTTCCCGTGCCTCCTGGGCGCGCTGCGCTGATGACGTCACATTGGCGGTGATCTCCTCAAGGGCTGCCGCCGTTTCTTCGAGGCTCGCCGCCTGGCTTTCGGTGCGCTTCGACAGGTCGCTCACACCCTGGCCGATCTCCCGCGTTCCCTGGCCGATCACCTCGACGCTGGCGGAAATCTCCTTGAACGTGTCGCAGAGCTGGGTGACCGACCGGTTGAGATCATGGCGCAGGAACTCGAATTCCGGCGCGAAGGGATCCGTCAGCTGGAAGCCGAAATCACCGGAGCAGAGGCGCTTCAAGGCGTCACCGAGCGCACCCACTGTCTTCACGCGCTCCGTCACATCGGTAGCGAACTTGACGACCTTGACCACCTTGCCGTGGACATCGAGGATCGGATTGTAGGAGGCGGCAATGGTCACCTCACTGCCGTTCTTGCACCTTCGCTTGAATTCGGCTGCCTGATAACGGCCTTCGCGCAGGGCTGCCCAGAAGGTCTTGTAGTCTTCCGAAGCCTGGTAATCCTTATCCACGAACATGCTGTGGTGCTGGCCGACAATCTCGTTCAGGCTGTAACCCATCAGCTTCAGAAAGTTCTCGTTCGCGCCCATGACGCGGCCGTCGACGCCAAATTCGATGATCGCCTGCGACCGGCTGATGGCCGCGATCTGCGCTGCATAGTCGAGATTGAGCAGACGCGCCTTGGCATCCGCCCATTCGACGACGAAACCGACGGTCTTTGCTCCTTCCTTCAGGGGGGTCACCAGAAGGTCGAACACGCGCGTGCCCACCGTGATTGTCGCGCTGTGGCGCTTTTGAAGCGCGGCCAGCATGCCGCGCTGATGCGCCGGATTCTTGTGAAAGACGTCGATATTGCTGCCGATCAAACTTGCCACACTGAATTTTGGCAGCTCCTTCTTCAGATCGGCTTCGGCCTCTTTGAGCAGTTCGATCACTGCGGGATTCATGTAGGTGATGTTCAGTTTCGCATCTGCAACCATCACATTCGCCTGCAGGGCTTCCAGAGCCAGGGTCTTGGCGGCTGTCTTGGCATTCATAAAGGAGGCAAGTCCCATTTTCATCCCATTCTGCTGGCCGGGTTGGACAGGTTGCGCAAGCGCCGGCGGGTTAGGTTAGCAGTGGTGAAAATATCGACAAGAAATAAAGAAATGGCTAATTGATTGCTGATCTGTATACCTTCGGTGCCCAGATCTCACACTAGAGGCTAGCTCTTGCTTCTCTCCGGAGGCAAATTACAGGCGCCGTGCGGGCCGCAATTTGCCTTTGCTATCGAGAAAGTCTCGAAGAGCATCGAAATGCGGCAGGAACTGCACGCCGTCGATGGCGGGCAGGGCAGCATAGGCCGGGCCACCGGTCACCACCGCTATGTCTTCGGGCAGCGTGGCGCGCAATTGCCGCAGCTCTGCCTCCAGCCGTGCCGGCTTGCCATTCACCCCACTCAGGCAGACGCAGCACACGCCCCTGGTCATGGCCGCTGCCTCCACTTCCTCTGGCGGCAGATTGGGCCCGAGATGCAGACTGTCCCAGCCATGCAGGCGCGCGACAAGCGATGCGGCGAGAGCGCCGATCTCGTGCTCCTCACCGGAGAGGGTGGCGCTCATCATCCGGGGAGCCCCGGCGCGCGGGCTGGGCGCCTCGTCGATCATCGCACCCAGCAGCCGCCTAATCTTGACCGAAGCCAGGTGTTCGGCGGCAATCGAAAGGCTGCCCTGCGACCACAAATCACCGATATCCCGCAGCAGCGGCAGGATGGTCGCGTCGAGAAACCCCTCCGGGCCCTCGGCATCGGCGCGCGTCAACAGCATGTCGCGGAAATCGTCTCCGTTCATCGCGCCAAGAGCCGCGATCAATGGCGCGTTCCGCTGCCGGGCGACAGCCGAGACTTCGAGCCGGCGCAGATCATCCAGCGGCAGGTTGAAGATGGTTCCGATCCGGTGGCCGGCGTCGCTGCAGGCTTTCAAAAGCCTCAGTCGCTCTGCCTGGTCGCGGGTATAGAAGCGCCGCCCCGTTTCGCTGCGTTCGGCAGGCTCCATGCCATAGCGCCGTTCCCAGGCATGCAGCACAAGCTTGGTGATGCCGCTGATCGAAAGCACATCGGCCAGGCTCAATAGGCTCCGGTCGTCATTCTTTCCGCTGCCTGTCATCCGCATGCTGTGTCTGGTCCCCGCTCTGCCCACAATGAGTGGCGTAAATAAGCGAAAACGCAAGTAATACTATCGCGATTCCTCGCATTTTTTCAAACGCAAATGGCCCGCCGGGAGGGCGGGCCATCAGCATGATCCGAATTGGAAGCTCAGCCTTCGAGATCGTCGAGCAGCTTTCGTGCAGCCGAGGTGGTCACCCGGCGGCTCTCCACTTCGTCGCGACGCGCAGACAGTAGCTCGGTCGCCAGCAGCTGCTCGGCAAGATCGGTCGGCAGCGACAGGATCACCCGGCCTTCATGGGCGTTCAGCCCGCCAAACTCCGTGCGCTTGGCGGTGATCATGCCGCCGGCCACCGTGTTGTTGGTGTCGGGGTCGATCAGGATGAACGAGCCCGTGCCGCGGTTCTGTTCGTAAGGATCGAAGATTGCCGTTTCATCAAAGGCAAGATGCACCTTGCCGATTCCGTTCATCGGCAGGCTCTCGGCGGAAAGCCACTTGCCCGACTTCAATTCGAGCTGCTGTACCGGCTCCACCTGCACGCGCTGGCGGCGCGATCCCGCCTTCAGCCAATAGCGTTTGTTCGGCACGATGCCATCCGGCTGCAGCGCAACAAGCTGTGCGTCAAAGGCAAGCCCCATCTGCGGTTGGGCTTCGAGCGAAACGATCATGTCGCCACGCGCCACGTCCACCTGGCGGTCCAGCACCAGCGTGATCGCGTCGCCGGAAACGGCGGCATTGCGCACCAGATCGAAGGTGACGATCTGCTTGACGTTCGCAACCTGACCGGACGGCAGGATCGCGACGCTGTCGCCAGGCTTCACGGCACCGCCGGCAACCGTGCCCTGATACCCGCGAAAACTTTCGCCCGGCCGCGACACGCGCTGCACCGGCAGGCGGAACCCGGTCGACTGACCGGAGCGCAGCGTGGCAAGCTCCAGCGTTTCGACCAGCGTCGGCCCGTCATACCAGGGCATCACGGCCGCACCCGAATAGACGACGTTCTCGCCCTTCAGCGCCGACATCGGGATCGCCGTCACCTGGCGAACGCCAAGCGTCAGGGCCAGTTCACGGAAATCATGGCTGATCTTTTCGAAGCCGGCACGGTCATAGCCTGTCAGGTCGATCTTATTGACCGCCAGCACGAACTGCTTGATGCCCATCAGCGAGGCGATGGTGGCATGACGACGGGTCTGTTCGAGCAGGCCGGCGCGAGCGTCAACCAGAAGCACGGCGAGATCGGCATTCGAGGCGCCGGTCGCCATGTTGCGGGTATACTGCTCATGGCCGGGCGTATCGGCAACGATGAAGGAGCGGCGGTCCGTCGAGAAATAGCGATAGGCGACATCGATGGTGATGCCCTGTTCGCGTTCGGCCTGAAGGCCATCCAGCAGCAGCGCGAAATCGGGCAGGCCAAGATCGTTCTGGCTGCCGCTGTCGCGGTTGAGTGCGGCGGCCTGGTCTTCCTTGACAGCCTTGGTGTCCCACAGCAGTCGGCCGATCAGCGTCGACTTGCCGTCGTCGACGGAGCCGCAGGTGATCAGTCTCAGCGGGCGCGAATCGCGGGTGACCGGAGCGGCGTCGGCGTGGGGCGCCTCGGTGGCGAGGGCGGTGTTTGCAGCTGCGGTCATCTCAGAAATATCCTTCGCGCTTCTTCTTTTCCATCGAGCCGGCCTGGTCGCGGTCGATGGCGCGGCCCTGGCGTTCGGAGACGGTGGCGATTTCGAGTTCGGCGATCACCTCGTCGAGAGTGGTCGCATTAGAGCGGATGCCGCCGGTCAGCGGCCAGCAGCCGAGCGTGCGGAAGCGGATGTTGCCTTCCTGGATCTGCTCGCCGGGCAGGGGCTCGAAGCGCGGATCTTCTGCCCACATCAGCATGCCGTCGCGCTCCACATACTTCTGGCGCTTGGCATAGTAGAGCGGCGGCAGTTCGATGTTTTCGGCCTGAATGTAGCGCCAGATGTCGACTTCGGTCCAGTTCGACAGCGGGAAGGCGCGCACGCTTTCGCCGCGGCGAATCATGCCGTTATAGATGTTCCAGAGTTCCGGACGCTGGTTGCGCGGATCCCATTTGTGGTCGGGCGTGCGGAAGGAATAAATGCGCTCCTTGGCGCGGCTGGCTTCTTCGTCGCGGCGCGCGCCGCCAAAGGCGGCGTCATACTTGCCGGCATCGAGCGCCTGGCGCAGCGCTTCCGTCTTCATCACGTCGGTATGATAGGCCGAGCCATGGGTGAACGGGCCGATGCCTTCTTGCCTGCCGCGCGGATTGGTGTGCACGATGAGGTCGAGATCGAACTTCTCAGCCGTCGCATCGCGAAACGCGATCATTTCCGGGAATTTCCAACCGGTATCGATATGCAGCAGCGGGAAGGGCACCCGGCCGGGGAAAAAGGCCTTACGCGCAAGATGCAGCAGCACGGACGAATCCTTGCCGATCGAATAAAGCATGACCGGCTTTTCAAACTCGGCCGCCACTTCGCGGAAGATATAGATCGCCTCGTTTTCCAGCGCCTTCAGATGCGGATCAAGCGGCGCCTTGGTGACCGGATCCTTGGAATGCGGATCGAATTCGGATGTGTGTACGTGCATTTGCCTATCTGCCTTGATGGCCATCAGCGATGGCATTTCGTGGCACCCCCCTCTGCCTGCCGGCATCTCCCCACAAGGGGGGAGACCGAAACCCGCTTCTTTGGCGCCAGATCTTGGCGGGAAGGCGGGTGGCTGGCACCCCGCTCTCCCCCTTGTGGGGGAGATGTCACGAAGTGACAGAGGGGGGTGAATTCTCGTTCCTATTCAAGCCGGCGTCGGGATCGCCGAGGCCGCAGCCTCCGGCACATGCAGCCCGCATTCGCGCTTCTCGTCGTTTTCCCACCACCAGCGGCCGGCGCGTTCCGGCTCACCGGGCTTGATCGCGCGCGTGCAGGGCTCGCAGCCGATCGACGGGTAGCCTTTGCTGTGCAGCGGGTTGGTCGGCACGCTCTCGGCCTCGACATATGCGTTTATATCATCGATGGACCAGTCGGCCAGCGGATTGACTTTGATCAGGTCGCGCTCGGCGTCATACTCGGCAAAGGGTGTGGCAGCCCGATTGCCCGACTGCGAGCGGCGCAAGCCCGTGACCCAGAAGCGGGCGCCGTTGAGCGCCTCTGCCAAGGGAACCAGCTTGCGCACATGACAGCAGGCGTGGCGGGCTTCGACGCTCTCGTAGAAACCGTTCAGGCCATACTTCGCCGCATAGGCGTCGATGTCGTCGGGCTTGGGATAAAAGCGCTTGATGGATATTCCGAAGCGCTCTTCGGTCTCGGCGATCAGATCGACGGTTTCCTTGAACAGCCGCCCGGTCTCAAGCGTGGACACCTCGACCGGCAGGCCGTTCAGCCCGATCGCCGCGGTGATCACCTGGTCTTCGATCCCGAGCGAGGTGGTGAACACGGCCCGGCCTTCGAGGCCGGCGACAAGGCGCAGGCGTTCGCTCAGATCGAGTTCGGCGAGCTGGGCATCCAGAGAAGCTGCAAACGCGGCGGCATTGGAAAGGGACATCACATGGGTTCCTGCTGACTGTGCCGGAGTATGCCCGAAAGCGCCGCTGCAAAACAGAAATCGCCTTTCACGGGCTTCGGGCTGGAGAGCATATCTCACTAAGGAGTGCGACATCTGCGCGATAAAGTCCCCTCTCGCAGCTGGGGCGTCCCAAGGCGACCGGCGGATCTCGCCTCCGTTGGGGCCCTTATTTCCCGGATTTGGGAGCGCAACCACGCTCCTTGCAGTTTTCGCGGGCGGTGGCATAGTTGCCACGCTAAAAAGGGGGACTGAAATCATGCCTACACTGTCCATCTGGTATTTTCGAACGGCCATCCTGTTTCTGATCGCCGGCATCTGTGTCGGCCTCTACATGTCGATCACGCATCAATTCGAAGGCACAGGCGCACATGCCCATATCAACCTGCTCGGCTGGGTGACCATGTCGATCTTCGGCATCTATTATGCGCTCAATCCGGCCCAGGCCGCGAGCCGCATCGCCAGGATCCAGTACATGGTGTATACGCTCGGCATCCTGGTCATGGGCCCGTCGCTCTTCCTGATGCTGACCGGCAGCACGGCGCTTGAGCCCGTCGTGGCCGTGTCCTCGCTGGTGACCTTTGCCGGGGTCCTGCTGTTCGCGGTGATTTTGTTCACGCGGAAGGCTTAAGGGGAGGAGCGTCGGCAGGCGGCAAGGGATGTCTCCCGATGTGCCGGTTCACCTGACCGACGCCTGATCCTGCAGGGCCTGAGTGATTGCCTGTCCGGCAAGCCGTGCAATCGCCAAAAGCCGATCGAGGGAAAGACCTGTACGGGCCTTGGCGGACATTCCCGACATGGTGGCGCTGACGAAATCCGCCAGCTCTCCAGCCTTTTCCGGATGCCGCGCGGCAATATAGGATCGGATCACGTCCTCTGCGCCCTTTTGGTAGCTGCAAGCCGCCGCCCGCGCATCCGTGTCGTCCGATCGGATACCCTCGACCACCAGGCACCCGGTCGCCTCTGGATTGCGCGCATAGCGCCTCGCAGCGTCTTCCAGTAGCGCGCCAAGGCATTCGGCCACTGTTCGGTCGGATCTCAGCAGGTCGCCAAGCGGGATCGCACCGGTTTTAGCATAACGGGTGAGGACGCGGTTATAGAGCTCCAGTTTGTTGCCGAAGGCCGCATAAAAGCTTGGCGGGTTGATGCCGAGGGCTGCCGTGATGTCGGCCACGCCGACAGCGTCATAGCCACGGGCATGGAACAGCTCCTGTGCCACGGCCACACCTTGCTCCGGGTCAAAGCGACGAGGGCGACCTCGCGGCTGAACATTTTTTGTAATCATTATTACAAAAATCCTTGAATGTCTCTGTTGAGTGTTTATGTAGCAGTCGTTACTTAAATTCTCAAGGAGCGAAAATGTCCAACTTTCAGGGAAAATCCGTGCTGGTGCTGGGCGGCAGCCGCGGCATTGGAGCAGCCATCGTCCGACGGTTCGCCGCCGATGGGGCAAATGTCACCTTCACCTATGCGGGCTCGCAGCAAGCCGCCGAGCAACTTGCCGAAGAGACCGGGAGCACGGCACTCGTCACCGATAGCGCAGACCGCGACGCCGTGATCACGCGGGTGCGCGACAGCGGCCCGCTTGACATTCTGGTGGTCAATTCCGGCATCGCGCTATTCGGAGATGCGCTGGACCAGGATCCGGATGCCGTCGACCGGCTCTTCCAGATCAACATCCAGACGCCCTACCACGCCTCGGTGGAAGCGGCACGCCAGATGCCGGAAGGCGGCCGTATCATTGTCATGGGCTCCGTCAACGGCGATCGCATGCCGGTCCCTGGCATGGCGTCCTATGCCGTCAGCAAGTCGGCACTGCAGGGCCTTGCACGCGGTCTGGCGCGTGACTTCGGCCCGCGCGGGATCACCATCAATGTCGTCCAGCCTGGTCCCATCGATACGGATGCCAATCCGGAAAACGGGCCGATGAAGGACCTGATGCACAGCTTCATGGCGATCAAGCGTCATGGCCGGCCGGAAGAGGTTGCCGGCATGGTTGCCTGGCTTGCAGGCCCGGAGGCGAGCTTCGTAACGGGTGCCATGCACACGATCGATGGTGCCTTCGGCGCCTGACCAAGGTTCTCTGACGCCGAGCGGGGCCGGTCCGGTGCCGCTCGGCCGGCGGGTTAACTGTCAGCCGCTTAGCGCTGCCACCGCTCCAGCGCCTCATGCCCCGCCGGTGTCAGCCCGTAGACGCCCCGCTCCACCCGCTCGAACCAGCCATAGACATTGCCCTGCAAGATCTTGGCCGCCTCGGGAACGCTCGCCCGGATCTCGCGCACCTTGAGCGGCCCTCCCGCCAGCACCGCAGCACAACCAAGCGCCTGCTGCCGATAGGCGGTCATCAGCGGTGTGCGCGTGCTGCCGCCAATCGCGGGATCGCCCTTGCGCTTCTGGTGTTCCCGCATCAGGCGCGACCGCCGCTTCGGATTGGTCCTCGGCATTGGCACGACCGAGCCGACGATCACGCTGACTTCACCGTTGTCGGCAACCCCAAGCATGCCGAAGCCGAGCCGTCGGCAGAGATCGCGGTAGCGCCTGTCGCTCTCGCGCCCCCGGCCCTTGGCCGAGACGCGCGCCGCAATCCACACCTCGTCAGCGACCGACGCGCGATCGACGGCCTGCAGAATGAGTTCGAGGTTGAAGCTGAGCTTCAGCTCGCAGACGACCAAAACGGAGGGATCCGCCTCGCTTACGCCAACGAGATCGCAACCGCCGATCTCGCCCTTGACGGTATAGCCCGCTTCTTCAAGGAAGGTTTTGACGGGCAAGTAGAGCGAGGTTTCCATGGGCCTGGTGAGTCTGGTTGCGAGGCCCGAGACCTATCGCGCTTCGCCCTTCGGCGACAGCCGAAATTCCTCACACCAGAAACACCGAGATGATTGGGAAGGCCGTTAAAAGCACGATGCGAAAGAGGTCGGCGCTGACGAAGGGCACGATTGCCTTGTAGGTGTCGCGGATCGGCACGTCCCGCGCCATCGCCGAGATGATGAAGAGGTTCAAGCCTACGGGTGGTGTGATCATGCCGATCTCGGCCACCATCAGCACCAGGATGCCGAACCAGATGGCGAAATGCTCCGGGCTCATGCCGAAATCCATCGCCGTCACGATCGGAAAGAAGATCGGGATGGTGAGCACGATCATCGAGAGCGAATCCATGATGCAGCCGAAGACAATGTAGAGGATGAGGATGATGATCAGCACGGTCATCGGCGCAAAGCCCTGGGCCGTGACCCATTCCGCGCCCATCTGCGGCAGGCGGGAAAAGGCGAGGAAGGAATTGAACACCGAGGCGCCGAGGATGATGAAGAAGATCATCCCCGTCGAAACCGCCGTCTCCTTGAAGCAGTCGAAGAGCGATCTGCGGTCGAGCCCGCCATTGACGAAGGCGACGAGACCGGCACCGGTCGCCCCGATCGCAGCCGCCTGGGTCGGGGTGAACCAGCCGAGATAGATGCCGCCGACGACCAGGAAAAAGATGGCAACAACGGGCCAGACGGCGATCAGCGCCGGCACCCGCTTGGCCCAGGGGATGCGCGCCGCCTGGCCCGCAGATTCCGGCCGCAGCCGCACATAGATGGCGATGACCGTCAGATAGGACAGGGCCGCGATGATCCCGGGCACGAAGGCGGCAAGGAACAGCTTGGCGATGTTCTGCTCGGCCAGGATCGCATAGATGACCAGTACGACGGAAGGCGGGATCAGGATGCCGAGCGTGCCGCCGGCGGCAAGCGTCGCGGTGGCAAGCCCGCCAGCATAGCCATTGCGCTTCAGTTCCGGCAGGGCCACCTGCGCCATGGTCGCGGCTGTCGCCAGCGACGAGCCGCAGATCGAGCCGAAGCCGGCACAGGCGCCGACGGCGGCCATAGCGACACCCCCCTTGCGATGCCCGAGAAAGGCTGCCGCTGCGTTGAACAGTGACTGGCTCATGCCGCCGCGCGCCGCAAACTGCCCCATCAGCAGGAAAAGCGGGATGATCGACAGCGAGTAGTTCGCATTGGTGTTCCAGGCGAGCGCCTTCATTTGCGCCAGGATCGGCGTCCATTTGCCAAGCACCAGGAAGGTGCCGACCACGCCGGTGCCAAGCATGGCGGCCCCGATCGGGACGCGCAGAAAGATGAGCAGAATGAGAACGGGGAAGGACCAGAGGCCGATTTCAACGCTGCTCATTAATGGGCTCCAAGCGATGCGACGATGGTGCGACGGTCGCGAATGTCGCGGATGTCGGAGAGGATGACGAAGAGGCAGACGAAGATGTTGGCGATGAGCAACGCTGCACCGATGGCAAATCCCCACCAGACCTCCAGCAACAGGATCGGCGTCGTTTCGCCATTGCCGAACTTGTCCATGGTACCGACCACATGCCTCCATGTGACGAGGCTAATCAGTCCGGCGATAATCACGTCGCCGATCAGTTGGGTCCAGTTCATCGCCTTCGGTCCGAAGGCGGCGATCAGAATGTCGACGCCGACATGGCCGCGCTTCAGCTGGCAATAGGGCAGGAAGGCAAAGACCGCTAGACCACACAGGATCTCGACAACCTCGATTTCACCCGGCAGCGGCCGGATCGCAAGGCCGCCCACGATCGAGGCGGCGGTGAGCGTGCAGGCGATGACGAGACACAGGCCGCCGAAGGCGACGAGGCCGTTAGCGAGCGCATAAGTCGCCTTTTCCAAGCGGTGAAAGGCGGGGGAGGCCGGCTGGTCCATCAGAGAGTCCTTGGAAAGTCCATGTAAAAAAGTCCGGGCGCTCCCGACTGGGCGCCCGGACAAAATGGGAGGCTACGTTATTTGCTGTACTCGGCGATCAGCGCTGTCGCGTCGTTATACAGGCCGGTGCCGTCAAGGCCCTTGGCGTCCATGTCGGCGATCCAGGCCTTGGTCACGGCTTCGCCGGCTGCCTTCCAGCGTGCCGTCTCTGTCTCGTCCAGCACGAAGGTGGTATTGCCGGCCTTGTCCGCCAGGTCCTTGCCGCGCACGTCGCCCTCGTCCATCGCCTTGCCGAAGAGGCGCGCGAGTTCGCGGCCGGAATTGTCGTCGATCACCTTCTTCAGGTCGTCGGGCAGGGCCTCATAGCTGTCCTTGTTCATGGCAAAGACGAAGGTGCCGGTGTAAAGTCCGGTGCCGCCGGAAAAGGCGGTGTGGTTCGGCGCCAGTTCCGCGATCTTGATCGCCGGCGTCACTTCCCAGGGAACGACCGAGCCGTCGATGACGCTTTTCGACAAGCTTTCCGGCACGGCCGTGACTGGCATGCCGACCGCCGAAGCCCCCATGGCCTCCAGCATCTGGTTCACCACCTTCGACGTGCCGCGCAGCTTCAGCCCCTTCATGTCCTCAAGCGATTTGACCGGCTTGGCGGCAATGGTGTGAATGAGGCCCGGGCCATGTGTGTGCACGGCCAGAACATGATAGTCGGCCAGTTCGTCCTTCAGATGTTTGTCGGCATAGTCCTGAAAGGCAACCGAAGTCGCCTCCGCCGTGGTCACCATGAAGGGGAGCTCGAAGGCCTCTGACTTCGGAAAACGACCGGGCGTATAACCGAACAGCGTCCAGGTCAGGTCGACAACGCCGTCCTTGACCTGGTCGACCAGGTCGGATGGCTTGCCGCCGAGCTGCATCGCCGGATAGAGCTCGACCTCAATGCGGCCGCCGGACTCGGCTTTGATCTTGTCGGCCCAGGGCTGCAGAACCTTGGCCGGGATGGTCGCCTGCGGCGGCAGCATCTGGTGCAGCTTCAACGTGACGTCTGCCGCATTGGCGGTAAAGGCGCTGACGGAAAGGGCAATCCCGGACAGGCCGGCAAGCAGGAAATGGCGCAACATGGTCTCCTCCCAGAAACGATCGAAAGACGGAATGAAATCGCCACATCGGTCATCCGCACCCCCGACGACGCTGAAACGTCTTGATCGGCCGGTGACGATGTCCGGCTCCTCTCAGCCGGCGATTTCTCCCCTAATGGTTATGGTTACAGAACAGCTTGTCCCGCGCAAATAATAATGTGGCGGGAAATCATAACCCGGAAGATATGTATCGGCAGCGTAATTCCAGGGTTCCACAGCGGGAACCTTGGATCCGCCCGCTCTTGGCGAACGGCTGCCATCCCTTTATAGCTCCCCTCCGGCCATCATGACGACGGCCTGCGCTGTCGAACAGCATGAGGACAAGTTGCATGAAGCGTCGCCCTTTCGATCGGTCGTTTTCCCGCAGGGTTTCCCTTGGCGCCCTGTGTCTGATCGTCGGCCAGGTGCTGACAGCCTGCGCTGGGCGGCCCGGGCCGGAAACCCTGTCTTCGGTGACATTGACCGATTTCCAGCCGAAGCAGGTTGAAACGCTCTACAGCGTCACGACGCGCGACCGCACGGAGCCGGGCAAGAATGTCTTCGGCATTGAAAAGACGCTTCAGCCCAATTATGCCCGTTTCGACATTTCCATTCCGCCGAACCACAAGCCGGCCAATATCGAATGGCCGAAGCGTAAGACGGTTGATCCGCGTACCGATTTCGCCGTGCTCTCGCAGAAGATGCTCGGACGCGCCGATCTGCTGCAGGCCGTGGGCGCTGCGAATGCGGCCCCGCCCATCGTCTTCGTTCACGGCTACAACTACAATTTTCAGGAATCGCTCTATCGCCTGGCCCAGCTGAAGACCGACAGCAGCATCGATGGCATCCCCATTCTTTTCTCCTGGCCTTCGCATGCCGCCCTGCCGGCCTATGTCGCCGACAAGGAGGCCGCCACCTATTCCCGCGATGCACTGGCCGGCCTGATGGCCGACCTCGTGACTGCTCGCAAGGGTGAGGTGGATATCTTCGCCCATTCGATGGGAGGATGGTTGACCGTCGAGGCGCTGCGCCAGTTGAAGCTCCAGGGCCGCACCGATGTTCTCGACCGGCTGCGCGTCATCATGGCGGCCCCTGATATCGACGAGGATGTCTTCACCGCCCAGCTCGACGTCATCGGCCGAATGAAGATCCCGATCCTGCTTCTGGTTGCGGCCGACGACCGCGCTCTGCAGGTCTCGAGCATCCTCGGCGCCGGGTCCCAGCGTGTCGGCGCGCTCGATGCCCGTAACCCGGCTGTCGCGGCGGCGGCCAAGAAGGCCGGCGTCACCATCGTCGACATTTCCTCGCTGGAATCCGCGGACGCCACCAACCACAACCGCTTCTTCGACGTGAGCCAGATTGCCGGCGCGCTGAGCCAGCCGGCCGCAAGCGCAACACTGGGGGACGCGGGTGCCTTCGTCTTCGATGCGGCCGCGAGAACCATTTCCAGCCCCTTCTCGCTGGCAGCAACCGTCTTGCGCCAGCGGTGACGGCAGGGTGAGCGGCGACAGTAGGCGCCTTGCACATTCCCCGTGATGGCAAATGGAAAGATCGACCATGGCATCCCGTCCTGCCGACGGGGGCGAAATGCGCTGTGCTGCGGTGGTGGCCGACGAAATCCTGGCGCGCATCCGTCCCCACTGAACGCCCGCCTTATCAGCTCCCGTTTTCTGCGCTATCATCGGCACCACGCGCAGGAGCCGACGTCCATGACCGAAACCGCGAAACCCACTGTCCTCGACGACGAGGAATTCCACGCAGCCGCCGAACGTGTGCTGCGCGAAGGCGAGACCGTCGCAGACCTCATCGATCGCTCGGCAAGGGCGGAGGTGGAGTATCGGCGCGAACAGGCGGCCTTTATTGCAAGAGGGCTCGCTTCCCTGGAAGAGGCCGAACGCACCGGCGTCTGGTACAGCGCCGAAGAGGTTCACGCTGAACTCAGGGCCAAACTCGAAAAGAGGAAGGCCGAGTTGAACCAATGAGCCGGAAGATCCGCTACAATGCCAAGGCACGGGCGGATCTGAACAGGCTTTACGATTTTCTGCTGGACCGGGACGCGGCCACAGCCGAGCGGGCGCTGGATGCGATCGTTGAATGCGTGATGGGGCTCGCCCAATACCCAAATACCGGCCGCAAGATCGAACAAGACGGCCAGCAATTCCGGGAACTCGTGATCCCCTTCGGTCGCACCGGCTATCTCGCGCTGTACCAGCTCTCTCCAACTGGCGATGTCAACATCCTTGCCGTCCGCCACCAGCGCGAAGACGATTATCGCTGACCCGTCTTACCGGTCGCTAACCTCCCAGCGCGGATTGATCCACGGTTCCTGATTGGAGCGGGGCAGGGGCTGCCTGCCCAGAATATGATCCGCCGCCTTCTCCCCCGTCATGATCGAGGGGCCATTCAGGTTGCCATAAGTCACATGCGGGAAGATTGAGCTATCGGCTACACGCAACCCCTCCACGCCGATCACCTTGGTCGTGGGATCAACGACCGCCATCGGGTCGTCCGCACGACCCATTTTGCAGGTGCCGCAGGGGTGATAGGCGCCTTCCAGATGCTCGGCGAGATAGGCGTCGATCTCCGCGTCCGACTGCACATTCGGCCCCGGCGCCACTTCCGCCTCGCGGTAGGGATCAAACGCCTTCTGGGCAAAAATCTCGCGGGTGACGCGCACGGCATGGCGGAATTTCACCCAGTCTTCCGGGTCGCTCATATAGTTGAAACGCAGTACCGGCGCGTCCTTCACATCAGGCGAGCGTAACGTCACCGAGCCGCGCGACTTCGACATGTTGTAGCCGACATGGGCCTGGAAGCCGTGACCGCCGACGGCCGACTTGCCGTCATATGAGATCGCGATCGGCAGGAAATGATACTGGATGTCAGGCCATTTGACGCCCGCAGCCGAACGAATGAAGGCCGCCGCCTCGAACTGGTTGGAGGTGCCAAGCCCCTTCTTGAAGAACAGCCACTGCGCGCCGACCACCCCCATCCAGAACCAGTTGTTCTTCGAATGCAGCGTGATCGGCAGCTTCGACTTGAACTGGTGGTAATATTCCAGGTGATCCTGCAGGTTCTGCCCGACCCCTGGACGCTTTGCCACGACGGGAATGCCCATTTCCTGCAGGTGCGCAGCGGGCCCGATGCCTGAGAGCATCAGGATCTTCGGCGAGTTGAAGGCCGAAGCTGCCACGATGACTTCGCGGTTCGCCCTGACAACCTCGATCCTGCCGCCGATTTCGACCTCGACACCAACGGCGCGGGTGCCTTCCATCACGACCTTGCGGGCGTAACAGCGGATCAGCGACACATTCGGGCGTTTGAGCGCGGGCTTGAGGTAAGCATTCGCCGTCGACCAGCGCCGCCCCTGCCAACTCGTCTGCTCCATCAGGCCGAAGCCCTCCTGCTGCCGGCCGTTATAGTCTTCGGTCACAGGAAAACCGGCCTGCCGCCCGGCCTCTATAAAGGCGCGGTAGAGCGGGTTCTTCACCTCGCCACGCCGCACATGCAGCGGCCCGTCCGTCCCCCGCCAGCCCTCTTCGCCGCCATGCGATGTCTCCTGGCGCTTGAAATAGGGCAAGACGTCGGCATAACCCCAGCCGCTCGCCCCCATCTCCTCCCAGCGATTAAAATCCTCCGCATGGCCGCGCACATAAACCATGCCGTTGATCGAGGACGACCCGCCCATCACCTTGCCGCGCGGCGCAATCATCCGGCGGTTGTTTAAGTGCGGCTCGGGCTCGGTCATGTAGCCCCAGTTGTAGCGCTCCATGTTCATCGGATAGGCAAGTGCTGCCGGCATCTGCACGAAGGGCCCGATGTCCGATCCGCCGAATTCCAAGACGATCACGGTGTTCTTGCCGTCTTCCGACAGGCGATAAGCCATGGCGGCCCCTGCGGAGCCGGAACCGATGATGACGAAATCTGCGCTACTCATGCCTATCCCCAAAACAATCTTGCCTTGTCGCCCTCGTCCCCGGAAGAGGAGATCTGATGAAGCGCGGCGGCGGTGTCTCAACACCCTCCCCTTGAGGGGGAGGGTCGCGGGGTGGGGTGATCCCTAGGGATGGACAACCTCATAGCGGTCACCCCCACCCGCGCGTGCCGCGCGACCTCCCCCCTCAAGGGGGAGGTGAAAACTCAATAGGGCGCCTCGCATTTGCCCATGCCGACATAAACCGTCTTCAACTCGGAATAATGCTCCAGCGCCGCTGCGGAATTCTCCCGCCCAAAGCCCGACTGCTTGGACCCGCCAAAGGGGATTTCGACCGGGCAGAGATTATAGGTATTGATCCAGAGCGTGCCGGCTTCCAACTGATCGACCACGCGATGAGCGCGCGAAAAGTCGGCGGTAAACACGCCGGCCGACAGACCGAATTCAGTCGCGTTCGCGCGCGCGATCACCTCCGCCTCGTCGTCGAAATCGAGCACGCACATCACGGGCCCGAAGATCTCCTCGCGTGCGATGGTCATGTCGTCGGTGACATCGGCAAACACCGTCGGCTGGATGAAATAGCCTTCACCCGACACGGTGTTCGGAATGCCGCCACCGGTCACCAGCGTGGCGCCCTCAGCCTTGCCCTTCTCGATATAGCCGAGAACTTTTTCGCGCTGCGCATAGGAGACCATCGGCCCCATCTGCGTCGCCTCGTCCTGCGGGTCGCCGATCAGGATCGCTTCCGTGCGGGCCTTCAGCCGCGCGAGGAACGTCTCCTTGATCGCCTTGTGCACGAAGACGCGCGTGCCGTTGGAGCAGACCTGGCCGGTCGAATAGAAGTTGCCGAGCATGGCGCCCGAAATCGCGCTGTCGATATCAGCATCGTCGAAGACGACGATCGGCGATTTGCCGCCAAGCTCCATGGTGACATGCTTTAGCTGGGAAGCGGCGGCTCCCGCCACTTTGCGGCCCGTCGGCACGGAGCCGGTCAGCGACACCTTGGCGACATCGGGATGGCTGACGAGCAGCGGCCCGGTCTCACGGTCGCCCTGGATGACATTGTAGACGCCCTTCGGCGCTCCTGCCTCGATCAGGATCTCGGCGATCTTGAGCGCGCCGAGCGGTGTTACTTCCGACGGCTTGAACACCATGGCATTGCCGGCGGCGAGCGCCGGTGCGCCCTTCCAGCAGGCGATCTGCTGCGGATAGTTCCAGGCGCCGATACCGACGACGACACCGAGCGGCACGCGCTTGGTATAGGCCCAGTCGCCACCGAGCGGGATCTGGCTGCCGTTCATGGCGGTCGCGATGATGCCGCCGAAGAATTCGAAACTGTCGGCGCCCGAGGTCGGATCGGCCACGATCGTCTCCTGGATCGGCTTGCCGGTATCGAGCGTCTCGAGTTCGGAAAGCTCGCGATTGCGTGTCCGCATGATTTCGGCCGCCTTTTTCAGGACGCGCCCACGGGCAGCGGGGCTCCAGGAGGCCCATTCCTTCTGCGCCCGCTTGGCAGACGCGATCGCTTTTTCGATGATCGCAGGGGTCGCCGCATGTAGCCGTGCGATCACCTCGCCGGTCGCCGGATAGATGCTCTCGATGACGGTGCCGTCGGTATCCTCGACATATTCCCCGTCGATGTAATGGGAGGCTTGCGGTTGGGCTTTCATGTCCTGTCTCCAGACGGGTGTTTTCTCTCCACCTCCCCCTCGAGGGGGGAGGTCGCCGCAAAGCGGCGGGTGTGGGTGATCTTGGTCTCTAGCAATACGGTCGTCGTCACGGCTCACCCCACCCCGGACCTGCGGTCCGACGCTCCCCCTCAAGGGGAGGGTGGGTGACAAGCTGGCCCGCCACATAATCCTCGACCAATGCGACAGAGGCATCAATCGACAAGGGTGCGGCTTTCAGAGATTGCCGGATATAGAGCCCGTCAATCATCGCCGCTGCGCCATCGGCAATCCGGCTCGCGTCGATTGCCCCGCACAGCGGCTTCAAACCGGACAACAGGTTCGAATGCAGCCGCCGCGCATAGATGACGAGCAGCCGGCGCACCTCTTCCGAACGCTGCGCCTCCGAATAGAAGGCGAGCCAGGCGGCAACGACATCAGGGGCGAACTGGTCGGCCTGGAAGGAGACGCGGATCAGTGCCGAAATCCGCGCACGCGGCGTTTCCGCAGCGACCAGCGCCGTGACGGCATCCGCCCTCAGCTGCCGCAAAAGCGAGCGGATGGTCTCGATCAGCAACTGGTCTTTCGAACCGAAATAGTGATGGGCAAGCGCCGCCGAGACACCCGCCTCGCGCGCAATCTCGGACATGGTCACGGTCAGCGAACCATGATGGCCGATCGCCTTCAGCGCGGCATCGACAAGCGCCTTGCGCCGAACAGGCTCCATTCCGATTTTCGGCATCCGGTTCCCCTTGGTTTACAGCAGAATAAATTTGATTGACTGATCAATCAATAAAAAATTTTGGCAGCCGCATGGTTCGGATAACGCGCACCGGCAGGCGTGAGGATTAACGGTAAATCGTCGGGCACGCTGCGTTGCCATGGAGGCGCATCGGGCCCTGCCAGATGTCCTTAAACCGGCCAAGACACGCCCTCGGTCGGCTTGTTTTGCAGGGCTTTGGGCGCAGAAGTGATGCCACACCGCCTCCGGCCATCTGCGAGACGCTTGCCGATTGGCCAGCTTCTCCTCCGTCAATCTTCATCGAACTGTCACATCCGGGAAAGGCTTTCTTGACGATTGCCCGCCACGATCTCTCCATAAAAAACAAAGGTATATTGGAGAAGATTATGGCATTGGGGGCGGTCGAAGAGGGCGCAGTTGTGCGCCGGTTCGCCAATGATCAACTGCTGACACTGGCCAAACTGGTTGTCGAAAATGCCCTCCAGCCCATTGTCGAAGTCGGCACCGGCGCCGTCTTCGGTTACGAGAGCCTGCTGCGCGGCCATGACCGGCTGGGTTTTGGCTCGCCGCTTGATCTGCTCGATCAGGCGGCCGAGACGGGCCATCTGCTCGCACTCGAACAGATGGTGGCGAGCCGCGCGCTCGCGAAATTTGCCACACTCCCCGATCGCGCCGGCTCAACGCTCTTCCTCAATCTCGATGTGCGCCTGATCCCGGAGGGCAATGCGCTGGTCGACACGCTGCTAGACCAGTTGCGCAAGGCACAGATCCCGCCATCCTCCGTCTGCTTCGAACTCTCCGAGCGCTTCGACAACACCCGCGTTCCGGAATTCGCCGCTCTGGTCGAGCGCCTGCGCCGCTCCGGCTTCAAGCTCGCCATCGACGATTTCGGCGTTGGACATGGCGAGATGAAGCTGCTTTGCGACTTTCCCGTCGATTATGTGAAGATCGACCGGCATTTCATTTCGGGCCTCGACAGCAATCCGCGCAAGCGCCACCTGGTCAAGAACATCGTCAATTTCTGCCATGTGCTGGGCGTGCGCGTCATTGCCGAAGGCATCGAGACCGAGGGCGAATTCATCGCCTGCCGCGAATTCGGCGTCGATCTCGTCCAGGGCTGGTTCATCGCCCGCCCGACCACGCTGACATCAGAATTGAAGAGTGCCTTCCCGCATCTGCAGGACGTCGGCAAGATCCGTCGCTCCAGCCAGTCGCTCGATGAAATCCTCATTCGCCGCCAGATCGAGACGCTTCCGACCGTCTACGAGCACGAGAACATCGAGCACGTCTTCGATCTCTTCCGCCGCCATCCCGGCCAGACCTTCTTTCCTGTCCTCAACGCCAATGGCGAACCACGCGGCATCATCAACGAGCGCCATCTCAAGGAATATATCTACCAGCCCTTCGGCCGCGACCTGTTGAAGAACAAGCTCTATGAGCGTTCGATCTCGCAATTCGTCGACCGCGCTCCCATTGTCGGTCTCGATGCCGATGCCGAACGCCTGATGACGATCTTCGCCAATATGGAAGGTTCCGACTGCGTCATCCTGACGGAAAACATGCGTTATGCCGGCATCGTCTCTGCCGCCTCGCTCATCCGCATCATCAACGAAAAGCAGCTGAAGACCGCCCAGGACCAGAACCCGCTGACCGGCCTTCCCGGCAACCGCGCCATCGGCGATTTCATCCAGGACACCGCCCGCGACGGCGACGATGTCAGGTTCTTTTGCTACTGCGACTTCGACCACTTCAAGCCGTTCAACGATCACTACGGCTTCCACCATGGCGACCACGCCATCTCGCTCTTTGCCGCCCTGCTGCGCCGCTATTTCTTCTCGGAAGGCGATTTCCTCGGCCATGTCGGCGGCGACGATTTCTTCATCGGCGTAACCGACTGGACCCGCGCGGAACTGAACGAGATCCTTGACCGCCTGCTGTCCGACTTCCACGACGATGTCGTCACCCTCTATTCCGAAGCCGACCGCCAGGCCGGTCGCATCAAGGGCGTGGACCGCCAGGGTCTGGAGCGCGATTTCCCCCTGATGCGCTGCTCGATCGGCGTCATCGAACTCCCGCAAGGTCTCGTCATCGACGATGTCAACCGCATCAGCGCCGAGATCGCCGAGCTGAAGAAGCAGGCGAAGGAGAGCGAGGAGGGACTGGTGATCGGGGTGTTTGGGGATGGGTGAGCGGGACCTCGTTGCTCCGCCGGTTACTGCCGCTATGATGACCAAGCGGATGGATCGGAGCGGGATACGGCATGGATGTTTTCATTTCGGTTGAACCACCCGACCAGCCCGCCATCGCGGCCCTGCTGCAGCTGTCCGACGCTATCGCCGCACGCCTCTATCCCGGCGCCTTCCGGCAAGCCTTGAACCCCGCCACCCTGTCGCGCCCCGACATCACCCTCTTCGTCGCCCGCGACAAGGCTGGGCAAGCCCTCGGCTGCGCTGCCCTCCTCGATCTCGGCGATGGCACGGGTGAACTCAAGCGCATGATCGTCGATCCCGAGCATGCCGGGCAGGGCGTCGGCCGCCAGCTCGTCACCGCCATTCTCCAGTCCGCCCGGCAGCGCAATCTCCGCGCCGTCCTGCTCGAAGTCGGCATCCGCAATGTCGAGGCGCGCCGCCTTTATGCGCGCGCCGGCTTCCGGGATCGCGGCCCTTTTGGCCGTTACGAACAGACCCCGATCGCAACCTTCATGGAAATCGCCCTGGACGAGCCCGCCGGCTGAGGCCGGTCGCCACCATTTGTCGCGGGCGGCAAAGGGCCTCCTTTTCATCGCATTTCAGAGGCTCTATGCCGGACCAACCGCCGATCTTCCCAAAAGCTTCCAGGAGTGCGCGCCCATGTCCGACCACGCGATGTCCCGTCCAGCGACCCAGTTTCTTCCCGCCACGATGCGGTATGTCGATCTCCCCGCCCATGGCGCGCCCGAGGTGATGCGGCTTGCGACGGGCCCGATCCCCCGGCCACGCCCTGGCGAAATTCTCGTCCGGGTCGAGGCGGCGGGCGTCAACCGGCCGGATGTCGCCCAGCGCCAGGGCACCTATCCGCCGCCGAAGGATGCAAGCCCCGTGCTTGGCCTTGAAATCGCGGGCGAGGTGGTCGACCTCGGCGACGGCGTGACCGACTTCCAGATCTGCGACCATGTCTGCGCGCTCGCCAATGGCGGCGGTTATGCCGAATATTGCACGGTTCCCGCCACCCAGGCGCTGAGCGTCCCCAAGGGCTATGACGCCGTGAAGGCGGCAGCTTTGCCGGAAACCTTTTTCACCGTCTGGGCCAATCTCTTCCAGATGGCGGGCCTGACCGAAGGCGAAACCGTGCTCATCCATGGCGGGTCCTCCGGCATCGGCACCACCGCCATCCAGCTGGCAAAAGCCTTTGGCGCAACCGTCTACACGACCGCAGGCTCGGCGGAAAAATGCGCCGCCTGCATGGATCTGGGCGCAGCGCGTGCGATCAACTACAAGGCCGAGGATTTCGTCGAGATCGTTAAAGAAGAAACCGGCGGCAAGGGCGTCGACGTCATCCTCGACATGATCGGCGCCGCCTATTTCGACCGCAACCTGCAGATCCTCGCGAAAGACGGCTGCCTCTCCATCATCGCCTTCCTCGGCGGCTCGACCGTCGAAAAAGCGAACCTCGCCCCGATCATGGTCAAGCGCCTCACTGTCACCGGCTCCACCATGCGCCCGCGCACAGCGGAGGAGAAGCGGGCCATCCGCGACGAATTGATGGCGGAAGTCTGGCCGCTGATCGAAGGCGGCGAAGTCGCCCCGGTCATCCACGCCGTTCTGCCGTTCGAGGACGTGGTCGAGGCACACCGGCTGATGGAAAGCTCGGCTCATATCGGCAAGATTGTGCTGAAGATGGGGTGAAGGCGCGCGACGCTCGTGATAGTCAGCAGCGTCACGAGCGGTCCTCACGCGGCGATGGAAAACCTGCCAAGATCAAGCATTGCTGGGATTTCGCGGTCGATGCCGCCGCCGTTGCGCTTGGCGCGGTAGGAGGCCGTATCGGCTGTCGCCATCATCTGTTCCAGCGTCAGAGAGCCGGAAAGCGCCATGGTATAGCCGAAGCTGATGCCGATGGTGACCTCTTCTGCGGCAATCGGGTAGGGCGCACGCAAGAGATCAACGACCCTGCGCGCCAGAGCGTCGGCATGGTCCGGATCCCGGACATCAGGTTGCAGGATGACGAATTCATCGCCGCCGATCCGAACGGCGATATCAGGCGCGGCAAGGGCGTCGTGCAGCCGCCCGGCAATCCCCTTGAGCAAGGCGTCGCCGACGGCGTGCCCGAAGCGGTCGTTGATGTCCTTGAAACCATCGAGGTCGAAGCAATGCACGCAGGTGAGCACATCGTCAGCCCTGCCAAGGCCCCGATAAGCCTCGCTCAGCGCCGCGCGGTTCAAAAGCCCCGTCAGCGGATCGTGGCGGGCCTGATGCTCCATGTCGAGAAACAGCCGGATTTGCCGGACGGTCGTGCGATAGACATGCAGCATGCTCTGCATCGCCGCCATCAGGAAGATCACACTCAACAGACCGAGTATCAAATGGGCGGTGTCGCCATAAAGCAGGATCGACATTGTCGTCGGCAGGGCTGCAATCAGAAGCGTCGTCGCGGCGATCCAGGGCCGAACCGAGATCCGGACCGTCACCCCGGCGCAGTAGCCGAAGGTCAGCGCTGCCGCGAGCATGTGGACGGACAGGTCCCGGTAGGCGAAGGCAAGAGTGGCGATGGTCCCCACACAGGCCGCAATGAGAAAGATGAAGAGACCCTGCAGCCTCTCCCAGCGCGCGGCATCCGCAACCGTCGAGCGCCTCGTGACGTCCGCGCGCCGATGGGCAAGGGACACGGCGATCTTGGCCATGGAAGCAATGGCGCCGCTAATCGTGGCCATCAGAACAACAGTGCTGCCAAGGCTCTCATAGGCAAACAGCCCAACGGCAAGGATGGTCATCCCCATGATCGTGGTCGGTGTCAGCGTCGAGTGCAGCTCCGATACCAGCGTCTTGAACACTTCGTCGGTTTCTCTGTAGCGCACGCCAGATCCCTCAAGCACATGGTTTGGGACCCGCTGGAGGTCCGGAGCTGTGAGCATATTGATGCCGGGGAATTTAAGATTCGGTCAGGCTGAGCGACAAAATCTAATATTTTGATGGACAACTTGGTTTCGCCGAAAGCCCGGTTTTACGCGTCGTCCCGGTAACGGCGCTCGGCAAGCGCTGGACCGCTGGCCTCAATCCGGCAAAGAAATCCCGATCATCCATGCAGTGCTGCTTTTCAAAGGGTGGAGGCGCAACGGCTGATGGAGAGCCCGGCGCCTGTCGGGTAGATTATGGTGAGGATACCGATGACTCGGATCATGTAGCCATCACGACCTTTTAGGAGTTGTCCATGCAAAACATGAAAAATGGTGATTGGCTGAACAGACCGCCGACGCTCTCGGTTTCAGAGCACGAACTTTGTGTTGTAACCGGACCGAACACCGATTTCTGGCGCGAGACACACTACGGATTTGTCCGCGATAGTGGACATTTCTATGCCTTCGAGGCAACTGACGGCTTCACAGCACAGGTTCGGGTTCAAGCTCAATTCCAGCACCTCTATGACCAAGCGGGCCTCATGGTCCGGGTCGACGAAAGTCGCTGGGTCAAGACAGGCATCGAGTTTTCTGACGGACACGGACTGCTCGGTAGCGTATTGACCGATGGGCTATCGGATTGGGCGACGGGACAGTACGCGGGCGATCCATCGGATTTCTGGGTAAGGGTGACGGTTCAGGCCGGAGTATTGAGAATACAGGCGTCGAGTGATGGCTTGATTTGGCCACTGGTGCGTCTCAGCCCGTTTCCAAAATCAGAACGATACCTTGTCGGCCCGATGTGCTGCACGCCGGAGCGTTCCGGATTGAAGGTGCGGTTTACAGAATGGCTCCTGGGCCCGGCACTGGGAAAAGACCTCCACGACTTAACCTAGTCTTCCCCCAAGGCTCCATAGCTTCGCGTTCAGTATGCCGCCGCTGCATGGCAATTTCGGCTGCATCCTCTCAGCCTTGATTCCGCCCCCTTCTTAAGCGCTTGTTAACGCTTCTGATCGGCTGGAGGTCTTCATGGCGCTTGGCGCTTCGCATCGTTTACAGGATGGCGTCTTAGCCGTCGAAACCATGACCCGTTTTGCGCTGGCCGTTCTGGCGCTCGCCTCCGGCGTCTATACCTATCTTGGGGTGCGCAGCATTCTCGACGGTTCGGCGATGGCGGTTTTCTTTGCCGCCGTGATCTATTCGGCTTCGGTCTCGGTCGCGATCTATGCCTTCTGGTCCTATATGGCGCGCTTTTATCCGCATGTGACGGGCGCTGCCGCCCGTGGTGCGCTGCTCGGCGTCATGGCGCTCGGCTGCGCCATGATCATCGCCATGTCGAGCTGGCTGAATGCGGCGGCCCTTGCCGGTTCCGCGGCGCTGGAGCAGCATCTGGCCGAAACCGTGCAGGATTACACCGCCGACCTCGACAAGGCGCATCAGAACGCGCTCGCCGCCCAAAGCCTGCTGCCTGACATCCAGCGCACCTCGGAGCGCTTTTCAAGGCTTGCCGAAGACGAACGACAGAACGGTGCGCTGACGGGTACCACCGGTTCCGGCAGCGTCGTGCAACTCCTGACCCAGATGTCCGCCCAGCTGAACGAGCTGGAAACCGGCATCACGGCCTCGCGCGAACGCGTCACCACCCTCTTCGATCAGGGCCGGGCCCACCTGGCCACCATGCGCACGCTGGTGTCGGCACCGGGCGCGATCGCCCCGCGCAGCGACGAGTTCTCGGCCGAGGTCGTGGCGCTCTCGGGCGTCATCACCTCGCTGGAACAGACCTCGATTGCCCCTTCCGTCAAGCGCGCGGCCGAGGACCTGTCGCTCGGTTTCATTGCTCCCGTCGCCGATGGTCAGGCGGCTGATCTGGCAAACCGCCAGGACCAGGTGATGCAGACGATCCGCGCCTCGGTCACGGCGCAGTCGCAGGTGCTGTCGCAGGCAGCCGACGATATCCTTTCGCGCGAGCCGGTGGCCGAGCGCCGCTTCGTGCCCCTCTCTTCGGCCGAAGCGGTCTTGCGTTATGCCGCCGATTTCATCCCGGCCTGGGCCGGCGCGATTTCCATCGATCTCTTGCCCGCCGTCCTCGTCTTCATCCTGGCCGTCGTGCATGGCGCCATCCGGCGGCAGGAGGAGCGCATGCCCTTTGCCCAGAGGATCACGGCGGCCGAACTTCTGGAAGCGCTCGAAGTGCAGCGGGCACTCAGCCGCCACGGGATCGATGTCGAACAGGCCCTCCAGGCGGCGGAAGCGGAGGACGAGCGAGACCGGATGGACTCCAACATCACCAGCCTCGACACGTCAGTGAAGACGCCGCGCAAAGGGCCGCCCGCGTGAGACCCGAAGCACTCTTCCCGCGCCTGAAGCATGCGTTTCTGAGCGCCGACGACGGCCTTCTGATGCGCGGCGCCTTCTTTGGCCTTCTGGTCGCAGCCGCCGCCTTCCTCTTCGTGGACGTCAGAGAACTGAGCCTCGCCAACACAGCACTGCCGGGCCACGATCCGATGACGACGGATGCGCCGGTTCTGCCGCCGGCCTTGACGGATGGCGTGCCCCAGGCGCCGCCGGTTACGCCGGAAAGCTCGCCAGAGGCGCTGCGCCAGCCCATGCGCTTCGACCTGCAACCGGGCGGCGTCCTGAAAGCGGAAGGCTCGATCGATCTTGGCGCTGCCGATCGCTTCGCCGAGGAGATTGCAGCGCGCGGCGAATATGTGAAGGCCGTCTCGCTCAATTCCCCTGGCGGCTCGGTCGAGGATGCGCTCGCCATGTCGAAGCTGATCCGCGAAAAGGGGCTGAACACCCGCGTGGCAACCAGGGCGCTCTGCGCCTCGTCCTGCCCCTTGATCTTTGCCGGCGGTGTGGCGCGCGAAGCGGCGGATAATGCCATTCTCGGCGTCCATCAGGTCTTCAATGCCGGCGAAAACAGGCCCTCGCCGGAAGAGGCGATGTCGGACGCCCAGCGCACGACGGCCCGCATTGCCCGCCACCTCGACGAAATGGGTATCGCCGACGGCCTGTGGATCCACGCGCTGGAAACACCGCCGGACCGGCTCTACTACCTGACCCCGGCAGAGATGGCGGAGTTCAACCTGGTGACCAAGCCGGTCGCGACGGCCAAGCAGGCAAAGAAGAAATAGCCTGCCTGGAGCGGCGCGGCCTCCCTAAACTCTGTCGCCTAAACCTTGTCGCCTACGCTTTGTCGACCGGCATCGAGCGCACCGTCAGCTTGTTGCCATCCGGGTCGCGCAGATAGGCGACGAATTGCCCATTGGGTCGCTCCGAGGGCGGGGTCTCAATGGACGTTCCGCCATTTGCCTTTCCTGCCGCATGCCAGGCGCGGACCTGCTCCGCATTCGCCGCCAGAATGCCGATCGTGCCGCCATTGGCCGAGGTCGCCGGCTGGCCGTCGATGGGCGTGGTGATCATCAGGCGACCGCCATTGTGGACATAGATCAGCCGTCCGCGCGCATCCGTCTCGCCCGGCGCGCCGCCCAGCGCCACAAAGGTGGCATCGTAAAAACGTTTCGACCGCGCAAGGTCGTTGCTGCCGATCATGACATGGGTGAACATGGTGTCTCCGGAGAATTCTGGCGCTTCGGCCAGCGATGAATGATGCGAGCTGGCGGTTGCGCCGGCCTTCCGTCAGGCAGAAAGGTTCAACGCGACCGTGCACCCGCACGGGCAAAACCACAAGACCGATCCGAAGTTCCCCAGACCTTGGACATGCCGAACAGGTGGCGGGCGGTCTTTGCCTCACGACACGCTCAGATGCCGGATCCATCCAGTTCCGCCTCGTCCTCGCCCTCCCAGGCCGGTGGCCGAACCATCCTGTCCGGATCGGCGCCGGGCAGCGGCATCCAGCATTTCAGCTCCGGCTCGGCATATTCGATGATCACGCCCGGCGTCGAATCCGACGAGCGCCAGCCATCGCTGCCAAACCGGTCGCCATCCGACCAGTAGACGAGATCGACAGCGCCCGGCCCCTGTTCGGACGCGCGAATGGTCACAAGAATACGGCTGCCGTCCCTCGGCGCGGACCGCATGCTCCGCCAGCGGATGAGGTCGTCCATGATGTGCTCCTCCCGTTTAAGGCGCAGTCTCTTCTCCGCCGGCCAGCCGGTCAATATGCAGTCTTGGCGCGCTTCCTGGCGTCACCCGAAACTGTCATCGGTCCAGATCAAAGGATGCCGTCGCGCATTGTAGACGCGGAGCACCCACAGCACGTTCCCGCGAACCGTATAGGGCAGAATGAAACCGTAGCGTGGCTCGATAGCCTCGCGAATATCGGGACGCGCCGTGGGTCTGCCACTCTGTGGCTGATCCTGAATGCGCAGCAAGGCCGCTCGGATGGCAGAGACCACGTGCCTGTGGCCGGACGGCGAGCGTGGCATCAGCCAGTCTCGCAGTTCCTCAAGGTCACGCACAGCATCAGGCGTAAAACGCAGCTTCATGGGAAGCTTCAGGTCGCCCTGGGCGGAGGAGCTCCTGGCTCGTCACCCCAGCGCTCCATCCACGCCAGTACGTCGTCACCGTCGTGCCCTTGGTCACTGTCCACGTCTGCAAGTGCCCGCTCCATATCGGCCTGCCAGCGCGCGCGGCCGTCGACATAGGCTACGACGGCGCGGGTGATGATGTCTTCTTGGCTTTGCCCGGTCTGACGCGACAGCGTCTCGACAGCACCGCTTATCGCATCCGGTAACATAATTTCGAGCTTCGTCATATTTCGTGCCTTGCCGTTTCTGCCCGACGCACCTACCTTACCTCTATCGGCAACGTAACGAAAGGAAGGTGATCCAATGTCTAATGAGATTTCGGTCTGCGTGTGTGACTTTGGAAAGGGTGCGGTTTTGACGGGGCAGCCCTCGGCCTGATCCAGCCTTCCTTCGGGCGGTTACCCCGTCCGGGTCCAGACAAAGGACTAAAGCTCATGGGAGCCACCCTCGCGGGTGGCTCTTTTGATTCCGCGATTTGGGCGCTTAAAACCCGATTGGCCCGAAGCCCGGCACCTTGAGGGCTGGCCGGGCGAGATCCACGCCGGCGACGAGGCCCAAAAAATTCACCTCCAGCCCGCTGCGCGCCCCCACCGAGAAACCGGCAAGACCGCCTAGGCTCACATGCAGGTCGCGGCCATCGGCGTCGAGCGCGTAGAAGGTCCCGTCGCCGAGATAATCGCGCCCCACCGCATCCGAAGGCAGAACAGCGCCGATTTCGGGCACCTGACGCAGCACATGGGCAACAAAGGTGTTCGAATTCGGCCCGGGATAGATCCGGTAGCCTCCCGGCTGGCGGTAAGGATAGGCTTCGATCGCCGCCTCCACCTTGGGGATCAGCCACTCGGCATCAGCACCCTTGATCTCGACCACGAGCCGCGGCCTGTTCGAATACCAAAAGGCGTCGGCCGGATAATTGTTCACCCGGATCGGTGTGCCCCAGCCCACCTTGTCATAGCGGCGATAGGCGCCGTTCTTCTCCTTGGTGACGATCCAGGCATGGCTTGCGATCGCCCCCTTGAAGCCGCCCGTCATCGCCGAGAAGACATAAATCGCGGCCTCCGGGCTGACTTCCTCCCCGCTCAGCATGCCCGTCGAACTCCAGTCGGCATCGCGCCAGCCGCGCGGATGCTCCCGCGTCGCCCAGAGCCCGGCGGAAACCAGCGTCGGCAAAACGAAGACCAGCAGGACGACGACGACGATACGCAGCAGAAATTTCAAGCCCGACCTCGAACAGATTGGCGATGCATGCTTTAACAAGGATCAGACAATCAGGGCAATTTGAGGCAGGTCATGAACAATCCGGTCACGGTCGAAGTCACGCGCGGTCAACTCGTGGAGAGCCGTCATCGCGGCCTGGCGGTCGTCGTCGATGCGGAAGGGCAGGTGGTTTTCTCCGCCGGCGATATCGACGCGGCCGTCTTCCCGCGCTCGGCCTGCAAGGCCATGCAGGCACTGCCGCTCGTGGAAAGCGGCGCAGCTGACGCCCTTGGTTTCGGCAGTCGTGAGCTGGCGCTTGCCTGTGCTTCCCATTCCGGCGAGCCGGAACATGTGGCAACCGCTGCCGCCATGCTGAAAGCGGCAGGCCGCAGCGAGATCGATCTCGAATGCGGCGCCCACTGGTCCTTCGACCAGGCGACCATCATTGCCCAGGCCCGCAGCCTCGACCAACCGTCGGCACTCCACAACAACTGCTCCGGCAAGCATTCCGGCTTCATCTGCACCTGCGCCCATATGGGCGAAGACCCGAAGGGCTATTCGACCTATGATCACCCGTTGCAACAGTCGATCCGGGCGATCATGGAGGACCTGACCGGTGCGGTCCTTGGCCCCGACAATTGCGGCACCGACGGCTGTTCCATCCCGACCTATGCCGTCCCCTTGAAAGGGCTCGCTTATGGCTTTGCCAAACTCGGCATGGGGCAGGGCCTTGCCCCCATCCGCGCCGCAGCCGCCCGCCGCTTGATCGAGGCCTGCATGGCCGAGCCCTTCTATGTCGCCGGCACGAAACGTTTCTGCACCAAGCTGATGCAGGTGGCGCCTGGAAAAATCTTCGCCAAGACCGGCGCCGAAGGCGTCTTCTGCGCGCTCCTCCCGGAGAAGGGCCTGTCTTTCGCCGTCAAGGCCGAGGATGGCGCAACCCGCGCCGCCGAAGCCATGATCGCTGCCCTTCTTGCCCGGCATTTCGAAGCTGACACGGACGAGCATGCAGCCCTGATGCGGCTTGCCAATCACGGCATGCGCAACTGGAACGGCATCGAAGTCGGCCAGGTGCGGGTGACGGACGTGCTGTTCGGCTGAGGCTGAGCGCTCACGCCGGGATCATTTCGGCGCCCGCCGCCCGATAACCGGCGAGAACATCCTCCGGCGCCTCGGCGCCGACGATCAGCCCCGTGACCTCGGAAAGCGGCACGATGCCGAAGGGCGAGACGGCCCCAAGCTTCTCCGCCGTCAACGGGCAGTAAGTCGCAGTGCTGCGCTTGGCGATCTGTCGCTTGATCGCCGCCTCCTCGAAATCCCCGGTTGAGAGCCCCTCTGTGGGGTGCGCGGCAGTGGCGCCGACGAAGAAGGTGTCGGGCCGGATCCGCCCGATTGCCGAGAGGGCGGTCGGTCCCACAGCCACCATCGAATGCTTAAAGAGCCGCCCGCCGATCAGGATCACCTCGACCTGGGCATGACGCTCGAATTCTGCAGCAATCGTCGGCGCATGGGTCACGACCGTCAGCGCCATATCGATGGGGATCTGCCGCGCGATCTCCGCCGTCGTCGTGCCGCCATCGAGAAACACCGTTTGCCCGGGGTTGATCAGCCGGACGCAGGCGGCCGCCAGCCGCCGTTTCTCCTCGGTCGAAAGGTTCTGTCGGGCGGAGAAATCGGGCAGGGGGGCGGCGACCGGCAAGGCTCCCCCATGCACCCTGACCAGCAGCCCCGCCGCCGCCATATCGCGCATGTCGCGGCGGATCGTATCCTCCGACACATCCCACAGCCGCGCCAGTTCCCCCGCCAGCGCCCGCCCGTCGCGCTTCAGCACCTCCAGGATCTCTCTGCGTCTTTGTTCGGTCAGCATGCTTTCGCCGGTTTGTTCACGATATTTCCGGATATTACCGGTTTATATTCGACATTCCAGAAGAATCATGCGGATATGTGCACATTTCCGCATGAGGCGGACGAAAAGGAGTGAGACATGTTGATATTGATTGCCGGTCCCTATCGCTCGGGCACGGGGGATGACTCGGAAAAGATGGCCGCCAACCTTAAGGTGCTGGAAGCGCCGTCCCATGCGTTGTTTCAGGCTGGCCATGTGCCGATGATCGGCGAATGGGTGGCGCTGCCCATCTGGCATGCCGCCGGCGGCAAGGCCGTCGGCGATGATCTCTACGAACAGATCTTCCACCCCGTCGCCGGGCGCCTTCTGGCGCTCTGCGAAGGCGTCCTGCGGCTCCCCGGCGCCTCCAAAGGCGCCGACAACGACGTCCGCATCGCCACCGAACGCGGCATTCCCGTCTGGTATAGGCTGGAGGATGTGCCGGGGTGCGACTGAGGGGAACGGGCGCGCTGCCTGCGGCAATTGAAGAAACTCGGCGTCATGAGTTATTGTCGATCATGACGGGAAAAATCAAATGGCAGGCGGCAAAAACCTGCTGGGCGGAAGAACGCGACGCCCGGCCAATCCCAATTGCGGTACATTTCGAGCGCGAGACCGAGCGGATCGTCGTCGACTTCACCAACGGCGCTGCCTTCCTCGTGCCGGCCCGAGCGCTCGAAGGCCTCCAACAGGCGACGTCGGAGGAAATTGCCGAGGTCGAATTGCTGGGCGAAACCGGTCTTCACTGGGAAAGGCTGGATGTCGACTACACCATCCAAGGCCTCATGGCCGGCATCTTCGGGTCTCGCGCCTTCCTCGAAGCGCAGCGCCGGGGAGGGCAGTCCCGCTCACCTGCCAAGATCGCCGCCAGCCGGGCGAACGGCGCCAAGGGCGGTCGGCCGCGCAAGATTGCGGGCTGAGCGGCGATGGCGTAGCCCCGTCACTCCACCTCGGCCAGCCGCTTCTCCCACATCGCCTTGAAGCCCGGCCGCGCCTGAACATGGGCAAGCCACGCGGCCGTCTTCGGATGCGCGTCGAACAGTGGCTGGTAAGCCTGGGCGTAGCGCACGATCTCGGCAAGGTTGATATCGGCCACCGTGAAGCGTCCGCCGACAGCATAGTCGTTGTGCGAGAAATGCTTTTCCAAGACGCCGAAGGGCCGGGCGAGAATGCGGGCCAGAACCTTGGCTTCCTGCTGGCCGGCTTCGGTGGACAAGCGGCCTTCATTGTTGGCAGTCGAGATCTTCAGCGCGTCCGTCTCGATCGAGGTTGCGGCAAACAGCGACCATTGCAGCATCTGCGCTTCCTCGTGGAGATCGCGCGGGCCCATCGGTCCGCCCTGCTTCTTTGCTACATACAGCGTCTGCGCCAGAGACTCGTTCAATACCAGCCCGTCATCCTCAATGGTCGGAATGCTGCCCATCGGATTAATGGCCAGAAATTCCGGCGAGCGGGTGTTGAGCCTCACGCCCTCGGCCATCGGGTCTTTCAGCTTGTAGGCCTGCAGCACCGGCACCAGCTCGAAAGGCACGCCCAGCTCCTCGACCAGCCAGAGAATGCGCGTCGCGCGCGACTTGTAGACGCCGTAGATCTTCAGCATGCCGGTCTCCGTGTGATGTTTGGCCAAGTGATGTTGTGCCAGACGCTATCCCGGCACAGCCGCCCGGAAAAGCCGTGGCGGGTGATGCAACCGATGAAATTCTCTGATGAAAGCGCTCGGTTGACAGGATCTCCCGTCTGGCCTTATCGGTTGGGCCATGGGTCCGCAGTTCACCCAGGCGTCACCGCCCCGACAAGGGGAGCTAAACCTGCCTCTCTTCTTCATCGACGTCAGCTCGTTTCCCCGTGCCCCGTCGGAAGTCGGTGACCACCGGCCTTGATGGCTGCCTTCCAGCGCCAGGGTACGACTTGGAGATGATGAGATGTCGAGGACGACCCATGCCTATGCCGCGCCCGATCTGTCGGCGCTGGCCAAATCCCTGAAGCGCGAACTGGAGGCGCGGGCGGACAAGCCCGGCCATGTCGAGCTTTTGAACATGCTGACCCGCGCGGTCGGCTTTCGCAATTACCAGCATTTCAAGGCCAGTCGCGCCGCGGAAGATCGGCTGGCCCGCCCGGTCGTCACCGAGCCAGAACCACCGGTCGATTTTCGCCGTGTGGAGCTTGCTGCGCGCTGCTTTGCCGGCACAAACGTGCTTGTCCGCTGGCCGGGCAAGCTCAACCAGCAGCAGCTGGCGCTCTGGGTCATGTGGTCTTATCTGCCGGCGGGTGTCGATCTCGGCGAAAAGGACGTGAATGCGGTGCTCATGCGCCACAGCGGTTTCGGCGACCACGTGCTGCTCCGCCGTGAACTGGTCAATATGGGCCTGCTCAGCCGCACCCGCGACTGCCGGCTCTATCGCCGCATCGAAAAGCGTTCGCCACCGGAAGCCCGCGAACTGATCCGCCTGGTCACGGCCGCCGGCAGCCGGAATATTCGCGAGTAACGGATCGGGCGGGGGCGGGGAGGCAGTCCGTCGCCGCCAGCCGCAATCACGGGCAATCAGCCCGCCGCAGCCTGGGGGAGTTCCCGCTCGCTTTCCAGCAGGAAGGCGCTCCAGGCAGAGATGTGATTGTCCTTGCGGAGCAGCGCCTCGATCGCGTCGCTGCTCATCGGCCGGGCGAAGAAATAGCCCTGGCCGGACGCGCAGTCGAGCGACAGCAATTGCTCCGCCTGGCTGCGTTCCTCGATCCCCTCGGCCACCACGACAATCCCCAGCCCGCGCGCAATCTCCAGCAGGCCGCGGATAATCACGGCGCCGGTATTCGCTTCCGAAAGCCGCTTGACGAAGCATTTGTCGATCTTGATGATGTCGATTGGCACGGTCAGTAGATGGGTGAGCGAGGCAAAGCCGGTGCCGAAATCGTCAAGCGCCACCTTGATGCCTGCCTCGCGCAGCGCATGAATTTCGTCCGAGACAACGCTGTCTTTCTGGCTGAGGTAAACCGATTCCGTCACCTCCGCGACGATCATGCTGGGAGAGAGATTGTGCCGGGCGAATGTCTCCGTGAGCCTGCGCGTCAGTCCGCCGCGGTAAAAATCGGCCGCCGTGAGATTGAAGCCGACACGGGAGAAGCCGAGGCCCATCGCATTCCAGCGGCCGCAGTCGGATGCGATCCGCTCCAGCATACGATCGGTGATGTCCAGGCCGACATGGGCATCCTTCATCGCCTCCATGAAACGCGCTGCCGGAAGGATCTCTCCCTCGCGCGTCGTCATGCGGCAGAGCGATTCCAGGCCCATGATCCGTCCGGTCGCAAGCTCCACCACGGGCTGGTAATGCGCGCTGATACGATCCTCGCGCAGCGCGAGCCCCACCTCCTGAACCGCACGGAATCGCTCGACGATGGAGGTACCGAGACCAGGGGTGTATTGCACATAGCGCCCGCGTGCCCGTTCCTTGGCATGATAGAGCGCGTAATCGGCGTTCTGCCGAACCTGATCCGGCCCTTCGCCGGCAACGATCACCGCACCGCCCATGGTGACCGCCGGATAGATCAGGTGCCCGCCGCAATCGGCCGTCTCCTTGATCAGGGCAATCAGCCTTGCGGCGAGATCGGCAGGCCGCAAGGTATCGATGCAGGGAATGATCACGGCGAATTCGTCGCCACCGAGGCGGAAGGCCATGCCCTCAGGCGCCGTTTCGGCAATCCGGTGTGCCACCACGCGGATCAGGTCGTCTCCGGCTCCGTGACCGAAGGTATCGTTGACCATCTTCAGATTGTCGAGGTCGAGCAGCAACAGGCTCCAGACCTGCGGCCGCTGCGCGACTTCGCCAAGCACGGTGTTGAACCGGCTGCGGTTTGGCAGGCCGGTCAGCCCGTCCGTCTCTGCCATGCGCTTGCGGTCGGCGATGCGCTGGTCGCGCTCCATGGCGATGGCGCAGAGGTGTACGCAGGCCTGAACGATCGCCTTCTCGGCGTCGGAAGGGCCACGCGCAACCCGGTAATAGAAGGCAAACGTGCCAAGCACCTTGCCGGAGGCCACGATCGGTGTCGACCAGCAGGCCTTCAGTCCGAGCGGCAGTGCCAGCCCCTTGTAGGGCTGCCAATAGGGATGGGTTTCGATGTCCTCGACCTGCACCGGCCGGCCGATGAACGCGGCCGTGCCGCAGGACCCCACGCCCGGCCCGATCTGGATACCGTCGATGGCATCGGTGTATTCGAGCGGCAACGATGGCCCTGCCAGATGGCGCAGGCGGTGATCCTCGTCGAGCAGCAACACAGAACAGACGACGTCCTGTGCGAGCGCCTCCACCTCCCGGCAGAGATAGTCGATCGTCTCCGCCAGCGATTGACCCGTGGCGATCTTCTCGAGGATGGTGTTCTGCAATTGCAACAGCATGGCGACCGCACAAGGTTCATTTCGGTCATTAAGCCATGGATCGCTTAATCGTCACTTACGAAGATCCTGCAATTCTAATATTGGTTCTTATCGCGTTAACGACGCAATCGGCTCCTGTGCCGTTCGAAGACAGGAAGATGCGGCCTTTAGAAGCCCCAGGCCTGTCCGCCTGACGGCCAAATCAGCTTGAGCGATTGCCCGAGATCACCAGATGCGCAAACCCGCCGCCATCGGAAATCAGTTCGCCAGTCGCCGGATCCGCCCAGCGATAGCCGAGGATCGCGCCGTCCTTCACCTCCTGCAGAACATTGCCCGAGATGACGGCCTGTCCCGCCCCCTCGACCACGCTCACCCGCATGCCGGTGCGTGCCTTGCGCACGATATTGCCGGAGACGACGAGGTTTCGCAGATAAGGCCCCCAGCCGAGCTGCATACCGGCCGTCGCTGCATCCTCGATCACATTGCCAGAGACCACCGTATCGGCCTCGACCGAAATCCCGAAGCCGAAGCCGCCGACCTCCTGAGGGTAGGGGCCCTTGTCGACGAGGTGGCGGATGACATTGCCAGACACGGTCGACAGCCTGCCGCCCTGGTCGAAATTGACCACGCAGATGCCGTTCGCCGCCCCGTCGATCACATTGTCGCCGATCAAGGCCCCTTCGAAGGCGAACTCGGCATAGATGGCCGTTTCGCCCGAGCGAAAACACTGGTTGCCAGTGATCGAGACATTCGAGGCCGAATTCGCCCGGATCGCCGAAAAGGCGCAGTCGGAGATGTGGTTGCCTGAAATGATCACATTGTCGGCCCGAAACAGGTTGATGCCATTGCCGTTCTGCCCGGTGCCGCCTTCCGCCGCCCCGATCCGCGCCACCCGGTTGCCGGAAATGACCGTGCCGTCCTCGCCCTTGGTCCAGCGATGCACCAGGATGCCGCCATTGCCACAGTCCAGGATCTCGTTGTCGCGGATCGCAAAGCCCTGGCCTTCGATCGCCCAGATCGCCGAAAGGGTGGCCCCGCTCACCCGGCAGCGCTCGATCCACCCGCCGCATTGCGCCAGATGCAGCCCGTATTTCCGGCTGCCGGTCACCGCGCAATCCTCGATCACGACAGACCCGACATTGCGAAACGACAGAAGCCCCTCGGTATAATCGGCAAGCCAGCGATTGGCGCCGTCGAAGGTGATGCCGGAAAGGCTCACATGCTTGACATCCTGCGCCGCGATCAGATGCCCGTCGCCGCGATAGGAAAGCCGTGTCAGCCCCGGCACGCCCGCAAGCCGCGTCCCCTCAGGCAATTGGAGATTGGCGACCTCATAGGTGCCCGCCGGCAGAAACACCGGCTGCCCGGCCTTGGCCGCCGCGTCGAGAAGCGCCTGTAGCTTGCGGCTCTGGTCGTCCTCAGCGCCGGGGAGAATGCCAGCCTCCGCCGCATCAAAGCCGCCACGCAATTCCGCCATGGCGAGCGCCTGGGCGGAGGCGGATGCCGGGCGCCACAGGCCTAAGGCGGGCGCAAGCGCAAGGCTTGTGAGTCCCGATAGCACCTGGCGTCTCATCGGCATGGTCATGGAACGGATGTCCTAAAGCCTCCGCGCCATCATGGCCGGATGTGCCCAAATTTGGCTGATGGGTAGCTGAAGGACAAGCCGAGGTGGGATGCCATCCATCTTCATGGTGAATCCGGGGCGCCTCCGATCGGTTTTTTCGTTTGAAAACAGAAGATTGCATACGGGGTGCCCGAACCGTCGGTGCCCACAATTGGTTTCATCCGCATCGACCATCCCACTTTTGGCCGATCGCGCCCGCTGTGAGGGGCCGCCGTGGCTGGATAGAGGCTGAGCGTATTACCTCCTCCATTTCGGTTTTCGCCATGTTGCATCTGCCCCGTTTCAAACAGGCATTCCTTCTGCTGGCCCTGTCTTTTGCTGCGCTCTTCTCCCCGTTGGAGCGGGCCTCGGCAGCGGATACAACGCTGACATACCAGGTGGGAGTTTATAGCCGTCAGTTCTTCAATCTGCCGAACCCCGGCTATGATTTCACGCTCAGCGGCCCTGTGATCTCCGGATCTGTGCCTGGCATGACCGCAGAAAACATCGATGGCGGTAGTATCTACCATGTTGGCTTCAAAGGCACGCCCACCACGGCGGGAACCTACACAGGGGAGATTCGCCGAAATTACCTCTTCAGCGGCTATGACCCTGACTATGGGGAAGATATAACGGAATGGCGCACCTATACCTGGACATGGGAGGTCATCGTCCTGCCAGCCCCTCCGGCAGTCAGCGATCTCAATGTCACCGTTGAAGCCAATAGCAGCAGCAATAGCATTGGTCCTGGGGTCGACAGCGGGGCCACGCTGGCTGTCGCGTCCCAGCCGTCCCACGGATCGGTCACGGTGGAGGGCGGGATTTTCCGCTACACGCCGACGGCGGACTATTCCGGCACCGACAGCTTCACCTATACCGCGACCAAGGACGCCAGCACCTCGGCGGCGGCCACCGTCAGCATAACGGTCAACCCGCCGCCCCCCTATGCCGGAACCTTCGATACGACGGTGTCCGAGAATTCGACTGACAACCAGATCCAGATCGTTGCGAGCAATTCACCGACAAGCGGATCGATCATCTACCCACCTGAAAATGGAACGGCAACCATGTCGGGATTGACGATCGCCTACACCCCCACGCCGGGCTTTTATGGCTCCGATAGCATCGGCTATGTCGCCTATAACGTCTCCGGAGGGTCGAACGTCGCTACGATCAGGGTCACGGTCACCAAGACCGCGCCGACTGCAACGGATCAGACCGTTTCGGTTGCCGCCAACTCCACAGACAATGCCGTGACCCTTTCGACCACCGGCATCGTCGACCATTCCGAGATTATCAGCGATCCCAGCCGCGGCACGGCCTCCCTTTCCGGCACGTCGCTCACCTACACGCCCGCAAGCGGCTATTCCGGCACCGACAGCCTGACTCACCGCGTGGCGAACGACGGCGGATACGACGAGGCCACCATGACGATTACCGTCACCGCCCCGACGCTCGCCATCGCGCCATCGACGCTGTCTGAGGCCCAGGTCGGCTCCTCTTACAGCGAAAGCCTCTCCGCCACGCTTGGCACCGCTCCCTATAGCTTCTCAGCCACAGGCTTGCCGGACGGCCTGACCCTGTCTGATGACGGCACTTTTTCCGGCACCCCGGAAGAAGCGGGCGATTTCACGGTGACGGTAACGGCAACCGACGCCCTCGGCGCCACCGGTCAGGCGGACCTGTCGCTGACCGTCCTGCCGGAAGAGCCGGTCGCCGCGGATGTCTCCGCAACGGTCGCCGAAGGCACCAGCGACAATGCCATCACGCTCTCCTTGAGTGGCGGTGCGGCGGCAAGTGTTTCGGTCGACAGCGCCCCGGCCCACGGCACGGCCACAGCCTCGGGCACGACCATCCTCTACACCCCGACATCAGGCTATATCGGCACCGACAGCTTCACCTATACCGCCACCAACGCCGCCGGCACCTCCGCACCGGCCACGGTATCGATCACCGTCACCTCCACCGCTGCAACCATCGCCTTTTCACCGGATGGCGGCGCGCTGGACGAGGCCATGGCCGGGGAGGACTATACCGCCTCGATCTCCGCATCGGGCGGCGCAGGCGACCTCACTTACAGTCTGACATCCGGCAGCCTGCCGGACGGCGTCACGCTCAACGTCTCCACCGGTGCGCTCACGGGTCCGCTGTCGGAAGATGCGACGCTCGGCACGTATGGCTTCACCCTCACCGCAACCGACAGTCGCGGCGAATATGCCTCCGCCAACTTCACCCTCTCGGTCATCGCACGCGCTGTCACCGTCGAGGATACCACCGTCACCGTGGCGGAGGGTGGCACTCCGCCCGACCTCTACCTCAACGACAAGGCAACCGGCGGGCCCATTACCGATGCCGATGTCGTCGGTGTCTCCCCGGCCAATGCCGGCACGGCCAAGATCGTGCGCGGCGAACTCGCCTCGACCTCGTCCTCGACCCCCGTCGGCTATTACCTGCGTTTCACCCCGAGCGTCTATTTCACCGGCAATGCCCGCGTCGTCTACAAGCTCTCGAGCGCCATCGGCGTCGCCAACGGCACCGTCACCTATACGCTCACCGCAGACGACCAGCAGGTCGCCAATGCCGTCGACAGCGCCGTGCGCGATTTCGTCAGCACCCGCCAGAGCCTGCTGATCAACCAGATCCATGTGCCCAATCTCAAGGACCGCCGTCGCATGGCGGCGGCGACCGAACCGGTCACCGTTACCGCCAATGGCACCGATGCCTCGGGCGCTGCCACCTTCGGTTTTGCCACCAGCCTCGCCGCCGTCGAATCCGCCCGTCGCATCGCCGCAGGCGAGGACAGTCCCGCGGCCGGCCTCGGCGACGACTTCAACATCTGGCTCGACGGCAGCGTCCAACTCTACCGCGACGATGGCGCCGGCGACTGGGGCACCTTCGGCCTCCTCAATCTCGGCGCGGATTATCTGGTCTCCGATCACCTCCTCGTCGGCCTGTCCTTGCATCTCGACCGCATGTCCGACCCGACCGACGAGGACGAACGTTTGACCGGCCTCGGCTGGCTCGCCGGCCCCTATGCCTCGATGGAGATCGCCCGCGACATCTTCCTCGACACCAGTCTTCGCTATGGCGGCTCCGCCAATAACATCCAAGCCGGCGACTGGACCGGCGATTTCGACACGAGCCGCTGGATGGCCGATATTGCGCTCAGCGGCGAATGGCAGGTCGGACCGGATACGAACCTGACGCCAGCCATGCGTCTCGTCTATTTCGACGAAAAGGTGGACGCCTACGAAATCTCGGATGGTGCCGGCAGCATTCTCGGCATTGACGGTTTCAACGAGCGCCAGTTGCGCGCCAATCTCGGCCTCGACCTCTCCCACGGGATCGAGTTGTCGAACGGCCTCGAGCTCACGCCCTCGGCTGGCGTCAAGCTCGGTTACGCAGCGCTTGATGGCAACGGCTTGTTCGGCTCCGTCTCCGCCGGTCTCGGCCTGTCCGATGGGTCCGGCTGGAATGCCGATGCCAAGCTCCTTTATTCCGTCGAAAGCGGCGGAAGCCAGTCGCTCGGCGCCAATCTCGGTCTGCGCGTCAGATTCTGATCAGAACCGTGCGGGATGGGGAAGGCAGGTCACCTCTGGCCCGCCCTTCATCGTGGTCGCGCCCCTCTTCGCCTTTTGTCTAATCCCGCAACTGTCGCGATTTGCGCCAGATCAAGGAAGTTGGTGATGAGGGCGCTATTGTCGTCTTCGAAGGGTTCCGCAGGGCAGTGTCTGCACCGGAACACCGAAGCGACAGTTCGGAGGTCGGATCATGCTACGTCTTGCTGCGGTTCTTTACATCCTCGTTGCCAGCGCAGTTGCGGGCGCGGCGGTGATCGCGGTGCTGACGCTCGACATGCGCCAGGGGTGGCAGATTGCATCGGCCTTTGGCGCTGGCCTCGTGATCGCATTGCCGATCGCCGCCGTGCTGGCTCGCCGCATCTACAATGCCCTGCAGGGACCGAAACCGGTCTGAGCAGCACATCCACTTCGGCACGGGGTGTAACCGGTCCTGTCCTGGCGGAACGGGATCGGCGGTGAAAACCAGCCTCGTGACGACCGGCCGGCATTTTCTCGGGGGAGGAGATGCCGGCCGGGTCGTTGTTGCATCTCGCTCAATCAGCGGCGATTGCTCGACAGCCGCAAGTCACGCCTCGTCCTGTTCGAACCTGTCGAACTGCGCCTCGAGCCCCTCCGTGAAGCGGGCATAAAGCCGGGCAAAAGTCTCGATCTCTTCCGCCGTCCAGCCGGCGGTGGCCTCGATGATTGTCTCGCGCTTGATAGCTTCGATCTCGTCGAGCACGCCGCGTCCGGCAGCCGTGATCCGCACCAGGCTGCGCCGCCCATCCTCCTGCGAGGCCGCCCGTTCCAGCATTCCCTGGCGCACGAGATCGGCAACGATCCGGCTGCCGCGCGACGGATCGATCCGCATCTGCTCGGCAATCGCTCCGACCGTTACCTCCTGCTGGCTGCCGATCCGCTTGATCACGCCGATCGCATCAATGTCAGAGAGCTCGAGCCCCGTTCCCATGCGCTTCAGAGCAATGCGGCCGATAAAGCGCCGGCCGATCAGCAGGCGCATGCGTGTCATCGCCTGGCCGACCAGGGCGAGACCCCTGGCCGCCCCTGCAGCCTCTGCGGCGGGGCGATCGGTTTCCGGGGCGTCGGTCAAAGGAGCTGTGTTGTGCATGGCGCCACTTTAGCATCTCCGCAGACCTGAACAAGCAAAAATGCATGCCAAGCGCAAATATGTGCTATTGACATATAAATGCGAGAGGCACATTTTGGCGCCACACAGGAGCCCCCGATCCCATGGACAACCGCGTCGTCGATCCCGTAGATACCACCGCCGGCTCACACCCGGCTCCCCGTCTTGAACCGCATCCGGCCACGGCCTCTCCGCGAGAGGCGACGCCACCGGGCACGTCCAATGCCGCGTCCGCCCGGTCCGCCGCAGCCGGGGAGGGGCCTCTGGTCAGCGACCCGCGCCTGCGCCTTTTCGTCTATCTGCTCCTGATGTCGGCCATGTTCATGGCCACCCTCGACAACCAGATCGTCTCGACGGCCCTTCCCACCATCGTCGGTGAATTCGGCGATCTCGAACGCTTCGGCTGGGTCGGCTCGGCCTATCTGCTGACGACGTCTGCCGTCATGCCGCTTTATGGCAAGCTGGGCGATCTCTTCGGCCGCAAATACGTGATCATGACGGCCATCGCCATCTTCACCCTCGGCTCGCTCGTCTGCGGTCTTGCCGTTTCGATGAACACGCTGATCGCCGCTCGCGTACTGCAGGCGCTCGGCGGCGGCGGCATCATGGTCTCGATCTTCTCGATCAATGCTGATCTCTTCGAGCCGCGCGAACGCGCCCGCTACCAGAGCTATGCCAGCCTCGTGTTGATGATCTCAGGCGCCGTTGGCCCGGTTCTCGGCGGCACGCTGTCGGATCTCTTCGGCTGGCGCTCGATCTTCCTCGTCAACCTGCCGATCGGTATCGCCGTCTTGACCGGCCTTGCCTTCCTGCTGCCCTATCGCAAGCCGCATCGGAAGCCCAAGATCGACTATGCCGGTGCCATCCTGCTGGCCGGTGCCGTCGCCTCGGTCGTCTTCTGGGCCGACAGCGCACAGCTGTTCGGCGGACTACTCGCCCCGCAAAGCCTCGGCATCGTCGCCTTCGGTGCCCTCTGCGCCATCGGCTGGGTGCTGGTCGAACGTCGCGCGCCCGAACCGGTCGTGCCGCTCTCGCTCTTCTCCAAGCCGACGATCAACCTCTTGCTGATCATCTCCATCGTCTCCGGCGCCATCGGCATCGGCTCGGTCAATTATGTCGCGCTCTTCCTGCAGACTACCACCGGCCTCTCGCCCTCCATGGCCGGTCTGCTCTTCATCGCAACGACCGGCGGCATTGCCGCGGGCTCGCTGACCTCCGGCCGCCTGATTGCCAAATCCGGTCGCTACAAACCTTATAGCATTGCCTCCGCAGCGCTGGGCGTCCTCAGTTTCATCGCCTTCTCACTTGTCCATGCCGGAACGCCCGTCTTGCTCATTGGCCTCGTCATGCTGCTGCAAGGCATCGGCGTCGGCATCGGCCAGCAGGTGCCTGTTATCGGCGTGCAAAACGCCGCCTCAAAGGCCGATGTCGGCGCCGCCACCGGCACGGTCACGCTCACCCGCACGGGCGGGGCGGCCATCGCGATTTCGATCTATGGCGCGATCATCGGCACAAGCCTGTCCCATGTCGCGATCCCGCTGCCAGGTGGCCAGGACTTCCGCAACCTGACGCCGGAAATCCTGAGCACCCTGCCGGACGCCACCCGCGCCCTCGTCGCCAATGCCTATTCCGACGCCTTCGTGCCGCTCTTCCTCACGGCCTCGGGCATGATGGTCATCGGCCTGATCGCAGCTTTGCTCCTGCCCAATATCCGCCTTCCGACGGCCGGCCAGCAAAAGGCCTGACAGGCCGGGCTTGAGACTGACGACGAAATGAAGAAGGCCCCGCTCATTCCGTGAGCGGGGCCTTCTGGCTTTTGAGAGAATTAAGGTGAAACGCTCAAGCCGCGCGGCGCGTCGCCATGCCTGCCTTGTGCACCTTGAAGCGCGAGATCAGTGCCTTCAGATGTGCGGTCTCGTCCGCCAGACGGTTGGTGCTGGCCGCAGCCTCTTCCACCATGGCGGCATTCTGCTGGGTCATCTGGTCCATCTGGTTCACCGCCGTGTTGATCTCGTGCAACCCGGTCGACTGTTCCTGGGCAGCCGTCGCAATCGAGGTGACCTGGCCGGCAATGCCGATGACCCGCGTCTGGATCTCGCGCAGTGCGTCGCCGGTCGTGGTGACGAGACGAACGCCGGTCTGCACTTCTTCGCCCGACTTGTTAATCAGCGCCTTGATGTCCTTGGCAGCCGTCGCCGAGCGCTGGGCCAGTTCGCGGACTTCCTGGGCCACGACCGCAAAGCCCTTGCCGGCTTCACCGGCACGCGCGGCTTCGACACCGGCATTGAGCGCCAGAAGGTTGGTCTGGAAGGCGATCTCGTCGATCACGTTGATGATCTGCGTGATCTCGTTCGAGGCCTGCTCGATTCGGCTCATGGCGGCGGTCGCGTCTTCCACCACGCCGGAGGAGCGCTCGGCGAACTGGCGGGCATCGGCCACCATGCGGCTCGATTCCTGTGCCCGTTCGGTCGAGGTCTTCACCGCAACCGTAATTTCCTCGAGAGCAGACGAGGTCTCTTCCAGCGAAGCGGCCTGGGTTTCGGTGCGCTTGGAGAGATCGTTCGAAGCGTCGCGGATTTCGTCTGCCCCGCCATTGATCGCATCCGACGACTGGCGCACTTCTTCCATCAGCCGGCGTAGGCTGGTCATGGTTTCGTTCACATTGCTCTGCAGCTCGGCAAACACGCCCTGATAATGACCTTCCATGCTTTCGGTCAGATCACCCTGCGACAGCGCCGAGATCACACGACCAGTTTCCGCAATGCCCTTGTCGACCGATTCCACCAGCGTGTTGACATTGGTCGCGAAGGCATCGAGGTCGGGATTATCGTAGCGCTTGGTGATCCGGCGCGAGAAATCGCCGGCGACAGCGGCATTGACCACGGTCGCGATGTTCGACTGCAGGTCGGCATTCTTTTCCTGCAGCGCCGCTTCCTGCGCCGCCAGCTGGCGGATCTTGATCGCATTCTGCTTGAAGATGTCGACCGCCTTCGCCATCAGGCCGATTTCGCTTCTATGGTCGAGGCCGGGAATTTCGGTGTCGAGCTTGTTGTCAGCAAGCGACCCCATGGCCTGGGTAATTGCGCCGATCGGACGGGTGATGCCACGGGCAATGACGAAGGCGATGGTAGCGGCGAGCAGAATGCCGATGGCACCCAGCGCCATGCCGGTGACCACGCCGCGTTCCATCGTCGACTGGATCTCCGGACCGAGCGTGTCCTGTGTCTTCTTGAACTCGCCCTTCATCTGTTCCAGCGTGCTGGACAGCGTTTCCCCGGTCGGGTTCATCGTGTTGTCGATCAAGTCGTTGCGGGCGAGAATGACGTCGTCGATTTTCTCGAGCCCGGCTTCATATTCGGTGTAGTCGCCCAGAACCTCCTCGATCGACTTGCGATCGCCATCGGTCTTTACCACCTGCATCGCCTGCTGCAGGCTGGCAACGGCGGCCTTGGCGGCCTCGATCGCCTTGTCATGCGAAGACTTGTCGTTCTTCAGCAGGAACTTGTTGGTGCCGAGGCGCATCGTTGCAATGGCATATTTTGCGTCCTCGATGATCGCAGCCGAAGCGAGATCGCCGTCATCCTCCAGGCGCTTGGCAATAACGCCGAGTTCGTCCGACATCTCCGGACCGAGAACGTTGAACACGTCGTCGACTATCGTGTCGCGCTGGCTCTGCAGCTCGACCACCTGCGCAAAGGCCTTGCCATAGGTATCCACCAGCGGCGGCAGGCTCGCGGTCTGCGTCTTCACGGCCGGATCTGTTGTCAGCGCTGTCAAGGCATCGATATTTGCCTTCGTCTGCTCCAGTCCTGTTACCACCGCTTCCTGCGCCTCAGGCTTCGGCTCGGCGCGATATTTGCGGAAGTTCAGGCGCGTCTGCAGCATGCTCGCCTGGACCGCGCTGGCGCCATTGGTCTGCTTGGCCGCACTGCGATAGTCGCCGAACATGGATTTGTTGGTAATATTGGCAAAAATGCCGCTCGCGGCGATGGCGCACAGGACCAGCAGCACCAGGCCGAAGCCCAGATAGATTTTCTGGCCGATCTTCATGTTGTTGAGCATGGAATGCAAAGCCCCCTAAGGTTGAATCAGTGAACCTATGTTTAAGGATGAGCTTTAACAAAGGCTGAAGCTATCCACTGGGCTTCCGCACATACGTGACTTTTTTTGTTCATCCTTGAGTTGAATGAGTGATTATTCATACGAGTTTTCGAAGAGCGGCAGCCGGATGCATACGCATGCACCGCGCCCGGAAGCGGCCTCCTGACCGTCCATCGCCGTCTGTTCGCAACGATTGACATCCCCGATCTCGATCGTCCCGCCTTGCGCTTCCGTCAGGGCTCTCACAATCGCGAGCCCAAGGCCGGCACCGCCCGTTTTGCGGGCCCGAGACGGCTCGCCGCGCGTGAAGGGTTCAAGCAGCAGGAGCCGGTCCTCAGGAGCAATCCCCGGACCCTCGTCGCTGACACAAATTACTGCCCATCGTCCGTCCCGGCCGAGCGAGACTTTGGCGCGCTCTCCGTATTTGACGCCATTGTCGACGAGATTGCCGACCATCCGCCGCAGCGCCAGCCTGTCGGCCAGAACAGGAACCTCTCCTGCGGGCAGGCTGTGCAGATCCACCGGCGTTCCGCTTCGCTTGAGATCGCCGATATCCGACTTGAGGAAGTCGACGAGGTCGATCAGTTCCTCATCAAGGCTTCCCTCGGAGCCGCGCGCACTGAGCAGCGCATCGTCCAGGAGCCGGATCATGTCCTCGATGTCCTTGACGGCGCGGCTGCGGTCGCGCTCGTCGGGGATTGCCTCCACCCGCAGCCTCAGCCGCGTCGCGAATGAGCGCACGTCGTGCTGCACGCCGGAGATCAGCGCCAGGCGGGTCTTCATCAGGGTCTGCAAGCGGTCCTGCAATCGCCCGAAGGCCTGGATCAGCCGGCGTACATCCGGATTTCGGCCGCTCGTCGGGGGCAGCGGTACCGGCGGTCCGCCGGGCTCCATACGGTCAGCAGCCCGCGCCAGCGTCACCAGAGGCTGGATCTCCCTCTGCACCAGAAGAAGCACAGCCAGTGCCAGCAGTGTGCCGAGAAGCCCGGCCCCGAGCCCGACCGGCAGCCCGTAAAGCGTGAGCCCCGGCGGCATGCGCGCCTCGGCGCTCAACACTGTGCCGTCCTCCAGACGGATCTCGAAGGCGAGCGGCAAGGGATTGCGCCGGAGAAACTGCAACAGCCTCGGACGATTGCCCTCGGGCTCGGAAACTTGGATCGAAAGCAGCGCCGGCCCGAGAGCCGCATGATAGGCAGAAAGATCAGGCCGCCCCGTCACGTCGCGTCCGACCCCCGTCAGTCCGCCGGCCTCGGGGGCCGCCTGCAGCGACAGCGCGAGTTGCGGCCCTTCCATCGCCGTGATCAGTCTGGCGCGTCCCGCTCCATCCGCCTGTGATAGAAGCTCGGTCAGCGCCGCAAGCCGCTCGGGCGTCGGGTTTGGCTCGATGTCCGCATTGCCGCGATAATAGCTTGCAAGCACCAGCAGCCACAGAACCAGAAGCGCGCTGAACGCAATCGCCATCAGCCGTGCCGAAAGTCCGAGCCTTTCCATCACGGCGCCTGCCGAACGGTCGCCGTCATCAGATAGCCGCCATTGCGCACGGTGGTGATGAGGCGGCTCTGCGGATCGAGCGTTTCCAGCTTTCGCCGCAGCCGCGACACCAGGATGTCCACCGTCCGGTCCAGCGGGTCGGATTGCCGGCCGTGGGCATAGTCGAGGATCTGGTCACGCGACAGAACGCGGCGCGGATGCTCGACGAAACAGGCGAGCAGGTCGAATTCCGCGCTGGTCAGCCCCGCCGGCTCGCCCTCGTGGGTGACGATGCGTGCGTCGAGGTCGAGGATGAAGCGGTCGAAGGCGAAGCGCCGAACCTTTGGCTGGCGCATCTGCTCGTTGAGCCTGGCCCGGCGGAGGAGCGCCCGCACCCGCGCCAGAAGTTCGCGTGGCCCGAACGGCTTGCTGAGATAGTCGTCGGCGCCGAGTTCCAGCCCCACCACGCGGTCGGTCTCGTCGCTCTTCGCCGTTAGCATCAGGATCGGCACGGTCGAGGTGGCGCGCAGTCGCCGGCAGATCGACAGTCCGTCTTCGCCCGGCAGCATGAGATCGAGCACGACGAGATCCGGCATTCCACGCGAAAGGGCCACATCCATGGCCGCGCCGCTTTCGGCCGGGATTACCGCAAAGCCTTCGCGCTCCAGCAGCGCCCCGACCAGTTCGCGGATATCGGGGTCGTCATCGACGAGCAGAATGGTCGGAGCAGGGTGTGACATGGGCAAAGCATGCTGGCGGGCCGGGCTGAAATCAAGCCACCGCGATGCGCTGATACAAATTGCTACATTCGGTTTATCTGCGGGCAAAATAGCGGCCGCATCCTCATCCTCGACGACGCGGCGCCTGTCCCCCACAGCCGGGCGCTCCCCGCACCCGCCGCGTCGTGCAACAGAAACGAGGACTGATCCGATGACCAAGACCGCCCTTCTGCTTTCCGCCCTGATGAGCCTCGCCTTCGTCTCCGAAGCCGCCGCCTGGAGCCGCAATCGCACCGTCACCAGCCCCTATGGCACGTCGCATTTGTCCGCTTCCGGCAGTTGCGCCTCCGGTGTCTGCACCCGCAGTGCCGTGCGAACGGGACCGCAGGGCAACTCGCTGAGCGCCAACACCACCGTCACCTGTGACGCCAGCCGCCAGAACTGCAGCCGCACCAAGGTCTACAGCGGTTCGAACGGTGGCTCTGCCACTGTCACGGGCAGCGTGTCCCGCTGAACGCTGCCCGAAGGCCGGACGGCACTCTCCCCAAGTTTGTCGTCCGGTCTTTCTTCCATTCAATCCTGGAGCCACCCATGTCCCGACAGTTTTTCGCCCTGTTCGCGCTCTTCTTGGCCTTTGCCGCCTCCGCCCAAGCCCAGCAGGGCCTCACCCTCACGCCGGAGGGCCGGGCAAAACTCATGGAGGCCGCGCGTCTCTGCCGGCCGGATATCGAGCGCTTCTGCGCCAATGTGAAGCGCGGCGAAGGCCGGATCTATCTCTGCCTCATCGACCACCGCGCCGAGTTGCAGCCGCAATGCCGCACGACGATCGAGGCGGCGCGGCAACCGTAAAACCCGCACGGGAGCAGCCCCGACATAAGCTTCGCGCCAGCCGCGCCTGAAAGGGTGCCGACAAAGATCTCAGTCTGAATCGGTGCCGCATGTCCAAGCTTTCCCGCTCTTCCTCCGCAAGGCCGCAGTCTTCGATCGCGCGGCGCGCGCTGGCGCTCGGTCTCGGCACGGCGCTGACGGCCTCCCTGTCCGGCTGTATCCTCGTCCAGGATACCAGCCGCATGAACATCGACGTCTTCCAGGATGAAGTCGCGCCCGTATGGTATGACCCGGCCCGCACGCCGCCTGCCGCCGACCAGACCGCCCCGCGCAAGCGCGATCTCTACCAGACCCAGTTCCACCAGACCTATGGCCTGCCGGTCTCCAATCCGCTGCACAAGGTCATGTATGGCGTGATGTCGGATGATGGCCACACGCTGCCGGCCATTCCGGTCGACCGGGTGGATTCGAGCCTGTTGCGCAACGAGGTCTCCTACGAGACGGCGGAAGCGCCCGGCACCATCGTCGTCGATACCAAGGCGCATTATCTCTATTTCGTCAAACCGGGGGGCAAGGCGATCCGTTACGGCGTCGGCCTTGGCAAGGATGGGTTTGCCTGGTCGGGCAGGGGCGTCATCCAGCGCAAGGCGAAATGGCCGCACTGGACACCCTCAGACGAGATGGTCGACCGCCAGCCAGGCCTGAAAATGGTCTCGGCCGAACGTGGCGGCCTCGTCGCCGGCCTCAACAATCCGCTCGGCGCCCGCGCGCTCTACATCTTCCAGAACGGCAAGGACACGCTTTACCGCGTCCACGGAACGCCGGACTGGCAGTCCGTCGGCAAGGCCACGTCCTCCGGCTGCGTGCGCATGTTCAATCAGGATGTCATCGATCTCTTCGACCGCGTGCCTGATCGCACGCCGATTGTTGTCATTTAGCGACACTCATTTGCGACGTACCCCTCTCTCCAAAACGTGAAGGGGCCAAGCGGTTGCGTTAACCGCTCCTTTCCTGTTTGCATCGCACCATCGCGGAACAAAGCGCCGCCTCCGGCGTCTTATTTCCGCCGCTTTGCCACAGGAAATCGTTGATCATATGTCCCCCGCACATCCACTGACGCGCCGCTCTCTGCTGTCTCTGACAGGACTCGGCGCCGCAAGCCTGCTTGCCAGTTGCTCCACCTCGCGGCCGTTGCCTCCGGGGCTTCGCCTCGACGGCCCGGTCCTGCCGGCCGCCCCTGCCGGCCGCACGCCCGAACTCGACGCCATGTATGGCGAGATCTATGACGGCGGCTTTGTCATCCCGGCCGTCCCCTATTGGAAGATTCCGTCGCGCTTCTATCGCCAGCAGGTCATGGACCCCACGGGCGAAGCCCCGGGCACGGTCGTCGTCGACACCCCCGGCCGCTTCCTCTATCTCGTCGAGCCCGGTGGTACAGCCATGCGCTACGGCGTCGGCATTGGCCGCGAAGGCTTTGCCTGGAGCGGCGCCGGCGTCATCCAGTGGCGCCAGAAATGGCCGAAATGGACCCCGCCGGACGAAATGATCGCCCGGCAGCCGGAACTGGAGCAGTATTCGTCGCGCAATGGTGGCATGCAGCCGGGCCTCATGAACCCGCTCGGCGCCCGTGCGCTCTACATCTTCAAGGATGGCCAGGACACGCTCTACCGCCTGCACGGCAATCCGGAATGGAACTCCATCGGCAAGGCCGTGTCATCGGGCTGCGTCCGCCTGCTCAACCACGATATCATCGATCTCTACGAGCGCGTGCCGACCAAGGCCAAGATCGTGGTCCGGCAGTAGTCGGAGCCGTTCCCGGCACGCGCCTGCTCAGTTGAACTTTTCGAGCACAAGACCCCGCCATCATTGGCGGGGTCTTGTCGTTTGCGGGGGAGGGCGACACGCATGCCCCGTGTCTCAGGTCGAACAAGGATTATCGCGCGGAAAACGCGGCGAAGTCTGCCAGGAAGCCGGACACGCTCTCCCGGTTTGCCGGTTCGCAAAGCTTGCGCTGAATGTCGTCGGGCGCCATTTTCATCAGAGGGAACCTGAGAAACAGCTCCTGGCAAAACCTTGCGCTGACCGTGGAAAGTACGATCCGCAGTTGATCGAGCATGTCGTCGCCGCGATGGGACGCATGCATCAAGGCGACCGGCTTGTTGATGATCTCGTCACGCGACACCAGCCAGTCGATCGCATTCTTCAAGCCGCCCGGGATCGACCTGACATATTCGGGGCTCGCGATAATGAGGCCGTCGTTTTCGGCGGATCATGTCGACAAACGCCAGAACCGGATCCGGAAGCCGCGCGGTTTCGAGATCGGACGAAAACACGGGGAGCGCTGCAAGACCGGAAAACACGGTCAGGTCATGCGCGGGCCGGGCGATCTCTGCCACAGCCTGAAGCATCGCAGTATTGGTCGAACTGCCGCGCGCACTGCCGGAGATGGCGAGAATTTTCATGTGCCACGACTACCCCACGCCCCGTGACGGAGCAAGGGCGAGTTGACCGTAAGGTGAGCCGCAGCCGGCAAGGCCGTCTGCTAGGCCGGTTCGACACGATTGCTCGACGGTGGAACGGGAGCAGCCGGATCGGCGTGGCGATCGGTGTCCGAGATCCGGCTGCGCGCCGCCTCGACCTGCGCGCGGATCTCGTCGCGATCCACCGGAATGCAGGCACAGGCTTCCCCTGCCTGGGCGAGTGCTTCGATCTGGGCAGAAAGGGCCGCCCGTTCAGCATCCAGCATGTCGGCGACGGCGAGATCAGCGAGCCGGATCGCCATACGCGCCAGGATCGCCGGATGGTCGGCCCCCGCCTGGCGGATCGGTCGAAAGCCGGCATCCATCAGCCGCCTGAGATCGGTTCGGCTGACGATCAGTCTCAGATCGTCGTCATCGTCGCGATATTCGGTCGGCTGCACCGCCCGGCCGATCTGGCCTTCGATGATGGCGCTGATCCGGTCGATGACGGCAAGCGCAGTGAACGGGTCGTTGATCCCCGGCGAAAGCGCGCGCACGGCAATTTCGGTGAGCTGCCGGATGCCGAATTCCAGATCCTGCGCCGGCGTGCGTTCGGAGCCGATGGTGAAGGCAGCCCGGATGGCTGAAAGCGTGTCGTCCTCCGGCGCTTCCGACGCAAAGACGGTCACGTGATCGCCCTTCGCCAGCAGATATTGCCCCGCCCGCACATGCACAGTCATGCGAATGTCCTCACGCACCGCCAGATCGAGCAGCAGGGCATAACCGACCACCTGCACATGCCCGACCGTCCCGATCGCCAGTGAATGGCGGGGGCCGGCAAAGCGGGCGCCCAGCGGTTCCCGCTTCGGCGTGTCCTTCGGCGGCAGGACGCTGTCCATCGTCGCCAGCATGTCCGAATAGAGCGCCTGCACCATATTGTCGGCGATGATCGAGCGGGCCACCTTGTGGATATAGAACAACAGCGCCAGCAGGCAGAGCACGGTGAGCGCGCTGCCGGTGGTGATCGCGAGATGGGGCACACCCTCTTCACCCAACTTGTCGGTGACGCTGCGCAGCACCAGGATCAGATAGAGGATGGTGCCGATGAACAGCCCGAGCACGGTCTGGATCTGCCGGTCCGCCATGAACCGCGAGATCAGCCGTGGCCCGAGCTGGTTGGCGGCGAGCGTCAGGATGACGAAAGTGACCGAGATGACCAGCGAAGTCATGGTCATCAGCCCGGAGAGAAGGCTGCTCAGCAATTGCCGCCCGGTTTCGGCATCCCCGCTATAGAGCCACCAGAGGTTCCCGTCGCCGGAGCTGACGAAGTGGTTGCCGTAAAGGATCAGAATGACCGCCACGATCGCCGATCCCAGCGTGAGGATTAGGGGCAACAGCCAGAGCTTGCCTTTGATCAGGGCGAGGAAATTGCGCGTCTTGTCCATTGTTCCACAACGCGCCAGTCTTCCATTCGATCCGGCAGCGGCTGGAGACGGGCGCGGCGGTCGTCGGCCCGTCAGGACCGGCAGCGGAACGGGCTGAACGAGCTTGCGGCCCCCGCATTCATCGTCGCGATCGTCAGTCCGTTGGCGATCTCCACATCCTTGTCCGTCTGCGGGCAGGCATCGACGGCGGCGAGGCAGCCGCTGTCGATGTATTCGCGATTGCGCTCCAGGAACGAGGCCGACACGCCGTCGCGCCCCACATGATCGAGGATCTCGGTCAGCGCCTGCCGGTAGACCTCGCACTTTTTGATCTGCCAGGCCGAACGCGTGCCCTCCGTTTCACCGGCCTCGTCTTCCGCACGCGCGTCGGCGAAAACGGCGGCGCTACAGACCAGCGCCAACAGAAGGCGCAGAGTTGTCTCCGCGCGCGCCGTTTTCCGGCTCATCGCACCACCTCGGCTGCAATCACCCGTCCGATCTCGGCAATGGCCGCATCGCGTGTGGCCATCGAAGCCTCCGTCTCCGTCACGTAGATCGCCGCCACCACCGGCAGGCGTCCGGGCGGCCACATCACCGCGACAATGCCGCGCGTCCCGTGTCCACCGGCGCCGGTGCGATCGGCGATCCGCCAATCCTTCGGCACGCCGGCGCGCAACAGCCCGTCCGCCACGGCATTGGCTTCCATCCAGGCTGTCAGCCGGCCTCGCGCATCGGCGCTCAGCGTGTCGCCCAGCAAAAGGTCACCGATCGTGGTGACCATCGCCTGCGCCGTCGTCGTGTCGCGCGGATCGCCCGGTTTTGCCTCGTTGAGTGTGGGCTCCGTACGGTCGAGACGCGTGACCATGTCCCCGGCAGAGCGCAGGAAGGCGGTCACCCGCTTCGGTCCGCCCAGCGCCTCCAGCACCAGATTGGCGGCGGTGTTGTCGCTGGTGGCAAGCGTGACGGCGCAGAGCTCGGCCGCCGTCATGGCCGTTCCCACCTTCTTGCCTGTTACCGGCGAATAGGTCTGCAGATCCTTCGCGTCGATCGTCATCGAGCGCCCCTGAACGGCCTCTCCGGCATCGAGCAGGGCGGCACAGGCCAGTGCCTTGAAGGTGCTGGCCATGGCAAAGCGCTCGTCGGCGCGGTAGGCCCAGTGCCGATCGGTTTGTGTGTCTACCACCATCAGCCCCAGACGCCCGCCGAGCTGACGTTCCATATGGCGCGCCGCAGCCGTGACAGGGTCGTCGGCGGAGGACGCTGCAGGCGGCCGTAGCAGCAGAGCCGGCAGAGCGATGGCAAGAGCAAGGGGCAGGGCAAGGTTCAGGCGAAGGGGCAGCTTCATCGGCAATCTCCACAGCAGTGACCTTCGCCTGTGCAGACCAAAGCCGACCGCGAGCGGGCAAGATTGTGGCTGTCCACAACCTCCTATGGCCGAGTACCGGAAATCAGGTGGCGTCTAGCACCTCGAGCTGCGTCTTCAGCCGCTTTAGGCTGTCGCGCAGGCTTTCGATTTCGGAGATATCGCAGCCGGTCTGGCCGCCGATGGCGCGGAGCACGCCGACGGCCCGCGCCTTCAGCGCCCGGCCTTCTGCGGTGAGCGTGATGAACACCTGCCGCTCGTCTGCCACATCTCGGCGGCGCGAGACATAGCCCACCTGCTCCAGGCGCTTCAGAAGCGGCGACAGCGTGCCCGAATCCAGCCCCACCTTTTCGCCCAGCCCTTTCACCGGAAGATCGTCCTCCTCCCACAGCGCCATCATCACGATATACTGCGGATAGGTGAGGCCGAGCGGCGAGAGCAGCGGCTTGTAGGCGCGCGTAAACGCATGCGCCGCCCCGTAAAGGGCAAAGCACAATTGCTTGTCGAGCGTCAGCTCTTTTTCCAGGTCGAGATCGCTGTTCATCTCACAGGAACCTCCAGAGGGGCATAATGGTTTCACCATGGCGAAAAGCCTTTCGAGATGCAATGTGCAAAAATCAATTGCGCGCAACTCAATTGTGCTCTATGTAAGATCCATCGAAACCCAGACAAGGAGAACACCCATGGCAATCCTCTACACCGCACATGCCCATGCAACCGGCGGCCGCTCCGGCCACGGAGTTACCGACAACGGCGTTCTCGATGTCACGCTGACCACCCCGAAGGAACTCGGCGGCGATGGCGCGACCGGCACCAATCCCGAGCAGCTCTTTGCCGTCGGCTATTCGGCCTGCTTCCTCGGCGCTCTGAAGTTCGTCGCCGGCAAGGAAAAAGTGAAGATCCCTGAGGACGCGAAGGTCCACGCCGATGTCGGCATCGGCCCGCGCGAAGACGGCGGCGGCTTTGGCATCGAAGTGAAGCTTACCGTCGAAGTTCCCGGCCTTGATCGCGAACTGGTCGAGCGCCTGGCCGCAGCCGCACACATCGTCTGCCCCTACAGCCACGCCATGCGCACCTCGACCGAAGTGCCTGTTTCGGTTCGCTGATCCGACCGTCGACAGAAGAGATGATCCACCGCGAAAGGCCGGCACTCAGCCGGCCTTTTTTGCGTGGGGCAGGGGACAGGGGCGGCGACACGGGCATCTGCTCCGGCGCCTCAATACATCGACGCCTGATAGTCCTGCTCCAGACCCTCGTCGAGCTTGCGCATCTCGTCCGCATCCTTGGGTGCGCTGTCAATGTCGTCCAGAATGAACTTCATCAGCGACGGCAACTCGCTGCGCTCCTGCCGAGCCGCCGGGTCCCACAATTGCGAGCGGCGAAACGCCTTGGCGCAATGCAGGAACACCTCGTCGATCTGAACCACGATCGCAAGCTTGGGCAGCTTTCCATTCACCGGCATGCGGTTGAGGAGGGCAGGATCGGTGCTGAGCCTTGCCCGGCCGTTCAGCCGAAGCGTATCGTCGAAGCCGGGAATGACGAAGAGCAGCCCGACCGCCGGATTGGCGATGATGTTGGACAATGTATCGAGCCGGTTGTTGCCCGGCCGGTCAGGAATGGCAATGGTCTGCGCATCGAGGATTTCGACGAAACCCGGAGGATCGCCGCGCGGGCTGACATCTGCCTTGCCCTTAGGAGTTTGCGTGCCGATGCACAGGAACGGCGAGCGCCGGATAAAGGCCTGCGCGTGAACACCGAGCCTGCTCTGACATTTCCTTAGGGCCAGATCATGCGTTGGCTCGAACAGAGCCCGAAGCTGCGTCTCGTCCCCGATCACGTGTTCCGGATGACACTGATAACCGTCTGACATTGAAAATTCCTCCCTCGTTCCCTGATTCTGAGGTACGTACCTCATAAGAGGTTGTACCATACCGGAGCTCTCGCTTCAACAGATCGGCACATCAAGGCTTGCAGCGGAGACGGGCTTGCATATAGTTGCATCGTGCAACGAAAGAGCCGCGTGATGACGATCCAGCCCATCCTGATCGACGATATCCGTGCGCAGTCGCGGAAACTCGTCCGCACCCTCGGTTTCATGGGCGGTGCCTTTGCCGGCACCGATCTGCCGCCATCATCCGTACACGCGCTGATCGAGGTCGGGCAGCAGCCGGGCATCACCGCCGCTGCGCTCTGTGATCTGCTCCGGCTCGACAAGTCCAGCGTCAGCCGGCTGTTGCGCAAGCTCGTGCTCTCAGGTGATCTGCGCGAGACGCCGGATGCCGCCGATCAGCGCGTCAAGCGGCTGACACTGACGCAAAAAGGCAGTGAGCGTGTTGCCGCCATCCACGCTTTTGCCCGCAGCCAGGTGGCGGGCGCGCTCGACCGGCTGCAGCCGGAGCGCCACCAGACCGTGCTCGATGGCCTGCAGCTCTATGCGCAGGCGCTGGCGCCGGAGACGGGCGCCGCCGCAGCCCCCGTCGAGATCGTGACCGGTTACCACTCGGGCCTGATCGCCGGGATCACGCAGATGCATATCGACTACTACGCCCGCACCGCCGGCTTCGGTCGAGCCTTCGAAGCGGTGGTGGCCGGCGGGCTGGCCGATTTCTGCAACCGTCTCAATCATCCGGGCAACCAGGTCTGGACCGTCACGCGCGCCGGCCGCATCCTCGGCTCGATTGCCATCGATGGCGAGGATCTCGGTCACGATCCGGACAAAAGTCGCACAGAGGGGAGGGGCCCCTCGATTGCCCATCTGCGCTGGTTCATCCTTGATGACAGCCTGCGCGGCGCAGGTCTCGGCCGCAGGCTGATGGCAAAGGCGCTCGCCTTCGTCGACGCGCAGGGTTTCGCGCGCACGGATCTCTGGACCTTCGACGGCCTCGCCGCCGCCCGCCACCTTTATGAGTCGCATGGCTTCGCCCTTGCCGAGCAGCGGCCGGGTGATCAATGGGGGATTGAAGTTCTGGAGCAGAGGTTCACGCGGCAGCGTCCCGAGCCTCTATCGACCGAACGGGCCTAACTTAGGCGCTTACAGGCTGACCTCGAGAAGCCCCGTTCGCAGCGCCTGCGGATCGCTCGTCAGGCCCGCTTCGATCTCGCCATGCACCCGCTTCCAGATCGGCACGGCGCCCGAAAGCGCCTGCGCCCCTTCGAGCGTCAGCCGCAGCAGCTTGCCGCGCCTGTCCTTCGGATCCGGCTCCACCGCCACCCAGCCGCGCGCCGAAAGCGGCTTCAGCGCTGCCGTCAACGTGGTGCGATCCATGGCCAGGAGCTTCGCAACAGGACCCATGCCCGGCGGCTCCGGCCGGTTCAGCGCCATCATCAGGGAGAATTGCTGGTTGGTCACCCCCGCCGGCTTCAGCGCCAGATCGAAACGACGCGCCAGCGCGCGCGCCGCACGCTGCGCATGCAGGCAAAGGCAGGTGTCCTTCACATGAAGGGTGGTGGAATAGGGAATCACAGGCAGGTTTGACATGGATTAAATATGTTGATATCAACGTAAATGTCAAGAGGAGGATCAGAACAATGGAATATGCTGTTAAAGCGCAGGCTCCATCCCGCATCGTCTCGCGCGAGGAGTGGCTGGAGGCTCGCAAGGCCTTGTTGCTGGCTGAAAAGGAACTAACCCGCCAGCGTGACCGGGTGAATGCCGCGCGCCTTGAGCTTCCCTGGGTCCGGGTGGAGAAGGACTACCGGTTCCAGACACCCTCGGGCGCAAAGACCTTGGCCGATCTCTTCGAGGGTCGCAGCCAGCTGATGATCAACCATTTCATGTTCGGTCCCGACTGGGATGCCGGCTGCCCTGGCTGCTCCTTCTTCGCCGATCACATCGACGGCATGCTGCCGCATCTCAACAATCACGACGTCACCTTCATGACCGTCTCGCGCGCGCCCCTCGACAAGATCGAGGCTTACAAGCGCCGCATGAGCTGGCACTTCCCCTGGGTGTCGTCCAACGGCAGCGATTTCAACTTCGACTTCCACGTTTCCTTCACCAAGGAGCAGCTGGCCTCCGGCTCGGTCACCTACAATTTCCGCCAGACGCCGAGCGAACAGGCGCATGACGAACTGCCCGGTCTCTCGGCCTTCTACAAGGATGAGCAGGGCCAGATCTTCCACACCTATTCGCAATATGCCCGCGGTGGCGAGGAAGCCTTGGGCACGCTGATGATCCTCGACCACGCCCCGTTCGGCCGAAACGAGACGGGCACGCTGAGCTTCGTCAAGCGCAAGGACGAGTATGTCGAGAAGCCGGCCGCGGCGGCCGGTTGTTGCCACTGAGGGGAGGGGGCACTCATGGAATTTCCAAAACCCACAGAGCATCACAAGGTGCTCGAACGCCTCGTCGGCGAATGGCTCTATGTCGCCTCGACCGGCCATGAAGACTACGATCCGGAAGATCCCCTCAAGCGATGGACCGAAAAGGTCCGCTCCGTCGGCGGCTTCTGGATCATTTCCGAAGGCGAAGGCAATATGGGCGACGGCGGGCAGTCCTCGATGATCATGACGCTCGGCTACGACCCGCGACTGGGCCATTACGTCGGCAGCTGGATCGGCTCGATGATGGACAAGCTCTGGATCTACAAGGGTTGGCTGGAGGACGACGGCCAGACCCTGGTGCTGGAGGCTGAAGGTCCGAGCTTCGACGATCCCTCTCGTACCGACATCTTCCGTGATGTCATCCATTTCATCGATGACGACACCAGGACCTTTTCCGGCAGCGTCCGCCAGCCGGACGGCAGCTTCAAGACCTTCATGACAAGCACATCCCGGCGCATCGCCTGACGCTGGCAATAAGATAGAGAGGGTAACCGCATGCATGGCACATTCATCTGGCACGAGCTGATCACCCCCGATCCGGCGGCAGCAAAGTCCTTCTACGGCCCGCTGTTCGGCTGGGAGCCGACCGATATCCACATGGGGGACTACACCTATACCACTCTCGCAATCCCGGGCTTCCCTTCCGGCGTTGCTGGCATGATGGCGCTGAGCGAGGAGATGAAGGGGCACGGCATGCCGCCTCACTGGACCGGCTATATCGCTGTCGATGACGTCGACCAAATGGCCGCCGATTCTGCCGCGAACGGCGGCACCATCTGCCGTCCTGCGGAAGACATTCCCGATGTCGGCCGTTTCGCCGTCGTCGCCGACCCGCAGGGCGCCGTCGTCTGCATCATGACGCCGAAAATGCCGGAGGGTGGAACCGGCAATTGGCCCACCCCCGGCAGCGCCGGAACGGTCGGCTGGAACGAGCTCATGGCCGGTGACTGGGAGAAGGTCTGGGATTTCTACGTCGCGAGATACGGCTGGGCAAAAGATATGGCCGTCGACATGGACGCGCTTGGCATCTACCAGACCTTCAAGCGCGGTGATCGTGCGATTGGCGGCATGATGACCAAGCGGCCTGAAATGCCCGTCCCTTACTGGGGCTACTACTTCATCGTGCCCGCCATCGACGCGGCGATCGACCAGGTCAAAGCACTCGGCGGCCAGCTGCTGATGGGCCCGCATCAGGTCCCCGGCGGCTCCTGGATTGCTGCCTGCCAGGATCCGCAAGGTGCCTATTTCAACCTGACGGCCGCCGCGCGGTGATCCGCATCATCAAGCCTTGCCGATCACGCAACCGTGGTCGGCAGCCTTGATCCACGGCATGTCCTGCGCACGTATCTGTTCGGTATAAATCAAACAACCGGGCAGGACGCCGACATGCTTTTGCGACGCCAGTTCCTCGCCATGTCCTCCGCCGCCGCCGCCGCCTTTGCAAGCCGGGCGGGCGCGGCCACTGATCCCTGGGCAGCATTCCGTCTCGGTCAGGCCCTGGTCCTTGTTCGCCACGCTTCGGCCCCGGGAATAGGTGATCCGCCGGGCTTCAGGTTGGGCGCCTGCGACACGCAACGAAACCTGTCCGATGCCGGCCGGGCGCAGGCGCGCCGGATGGGAGATCTCTTTCGTGCGAACGGTGTAACCGCGGCGCGGGTCTATTCCAGCCAGTGGTGCCGGTGTCTCGACACGGCGGAAGGACTGGCGCTCGGGCCGGTTGCCGAGCAGCCGCTCCTCAATTCTTTTTTCGGTACCCCGGAAGACGGGAGCGAACAGACGATGAAGCTCAGCGCCTGGCTGGCCGGTCTGTCCGGCCCGGTCCCCGTCATTCTCGTCACCCATCAGGTGAACATCACCGGTCTTGCCGATATCGTGCCGCAAAGCGGAGAGCTGGTCTTCGTCACGCTCGATCCGGCGGGCGCTGCAACGGTCCTCGGAAGACAACAGACGGCCTGAAAATCAGGCATAAACATGCACCAGAACGGCGGGAGCAAAAGCATCCGCCCGTCTGGTGATATCACGTACAAGGGGAGAGACGGGCGCGCCGGATGGCGTCGCGTCTTCGGGAAGATCGGCTCAGCCGCGCTTGACGGAGGCCTTCTTGACGGCGCGCTTCTTCGGCGCCGGTGCCTTTTCGGCTTCCAGCGCTTCGCGCTCGAGGCGCAGCGCCTTCAGCGTCTCGGTCTTTTTCTCGCGCGCCACGGCTTCGGCTTCGATCAGCGAGCGTGCGACGCTGTCGGTGGTCGCGGCCTTGTCCTGCGGCGAAACCTTTTCAGGCTTGAAAAACGTGTCTTTGGTGGCAGTCATGTCCGGTCCTTCCTGCAGCGATGTGCGTGTCGACCCAGAAGCGTCAATGGCTCGACGATGTGCCCCGACGGGACAGAGTGGGGACGGAATGCGGGGGTGGGCGATCCGCGCGCCCCAGGGGCGCACGGATAGATTGGGCAGTCTTTAGCGAGCAGCGCCGCCGCGGACGACAGCCTTCTTCGGCGCCGGCAGCAGGCCTTCGCGCTGCATCTTCTTGCGCGCCAGCTTGCGCTGACGGCGAACGGCTTCAGCCTTTTCGCGAACGCGCTTTTCCGACGGCTTTTCGAATGCGCTGCGCGCCTTCATTTCGCGGAACAGGCCTTCGCGCTGCATCTTCTTCTTCAGCACGCGGAGTGCCTGGTCGACATTGTTGTCACGAACGAGAACTTGCACGGTCGTTTCCTTTCCGGGCTTGGGGCCCGATGATCTCGAGTTTCGGATGAGGGGTGCGTCAGAGAAACGCGCCAAGCCCCGGCGAAGATCCCGATCGGATCGGGACGAATGGGCTGCCGTATAACCTGCGGGCAGGTAATCGACAAAACAAAAAAGGCCGGGCAACACCCGACCTTTCCTCGTCACTCTACCCGCAAGCCGACAAAACGACGAAGAGCGGGGCGAGCGACAAATTATTAAGCGGCGCGCAGGTTGTCGGCCGAGCTCTTGCCCGAACGCTTGTCCTGGACCAGATCGTAAGAGATCTTCTGGCCTTCGACGAGGTCGCGCATGCCGGCGCGCTGAACTGCGGATATGTGGACGAACACGTCGGCAGAGCCTTCATCCGGCTGGATGAAACCAAAACCCTTGGTGCTGTTGAACCACTTTACGGTACCTGTGTTCATAACGATTTCCTTTCAATCGTTGGGCTTGCCGGAGAGACATTCGACCGGCGGTATATCGACGTTGAAGGAAATCTGGCGTGCGCTTGAGGCGCGTAGACAAAGTCACTCGCAATCTTCGATGGCGACAATATAAGGGCTGAAGCCCTGCGTGACAAGCAAAAATCCGATTTTTCCGGTCGCAGCACCCGGCGCGCGGCCTCTGGAGACGCCCGAATGCCTGAGGCATAGGGCATTCCGCCGGACGGGTCGACAGAAATTCCCCTGTATGGGAGTGTCGTCCGGTCGCGCAGTCATCCGCGATTTCGTCTCTCCTTCGCGCCAAACGCGTGGATTATCAACCCTTCCCGGAGCAGAACGCCGTGTCATTCTGGCGCGAGTCTCTTCCAAAAAGAGTACAACGATTCTTCATCGACACCTGCTATGAAACCTGTCGCGCTGAAAGCAGACGGCCTTGGCCGCAGGCAATCCGTGCAGGACCATCTCTCACCAACGGACACATCCGATGAACAAGTTCCTTGCCACCGCGGCAATCCTCCTCCTCACCGCTGGTACCTCGCTCGCCGGCGCCTTCAACTTCCCTTCCGATGATCCGGTCGCGACCGTCGACATTCCGGAGAGCTGGAAGCCGAGCGAAACCGACTATGGTTACGAGGCCACCTCGCCGGATGGCGGCACCTATATCTCCTTCGATGCCGCCGGCGCCGAAGACACCGAAGAGGTGATCAAGGGCGTCTTCACATTCCTCGAGGAAAACGGCGTAACCGCCGATCCGGCCAGCCAGACCGAAAGCAAGGGCGACCAGAACGGCATGCCCTATCAGACGTTGTCCTGGAAGGGCACCGACAAGGACGGCCCGGTCACCATCGGCGTCGGCATTGTCGGCATTTCCGAAGACAGCCTCGCTATCGTCACCTATTGGGCATCGACGGAAACCGAGGAAAAGAACAACCCGGACGTCAACAAGATGCTCGAGTCGATTCGCGCCGCCGAGTGATCTGATCCGACTGTCGGTCGCGACAGGGTGCCGCAGCCACAGTTTTGTGTGCTGCGGCGCAACATCTTCGTTTTTGAGGATCGTGGGGCCTAAATTGACGTTCTCAGGCCAGTTATCTCGACGATTGTCACCAGATTTGCTTCGAACTGGTCACGAGAGGCTGTCCTTTGCCAGAATGGCGGCTTTTCCTTGGGGCTTACCGCCGGCCCCATTCAGCCGCGCCACCGCCGGCTGCAGAGTTCCGTGGCGACAAGCCCCGGCAGACCTGATAGGGGAACGCATCCGCCGGTGAACCGTTCGCCGTCGGACACTCTTGTCCATGATGAAAGCCACTCGACCATGACCATTGCTACGGGCCTCTCCTCGGGAAGCCCTATGCCCCTTGCCGAAGGCCAGGGCGCATCCGTTGCCCCCACCTCCAAGGCCATCGCAGCTTCGGAGGTCCGCTCATGAGCGCCGCCTTCGACTACTCCAAAGACCAGCCGCCGGAACCCGATGCTCCCGATGCCAAGATATGGCTGAAGATCGTCAATGCCTATCGCAAGCCTCGCCTTGCGCGCAGCACGTTCGAACTCGCCGTCACCGTGGTCCCCTTCGCCCTTCTGTGGGTCGGCGCGCTCGTCAGCTATCATTATGCCTTCTGGCCGGGCCTCGTGCTCGTCGTTCCCGCCGCAGGCTTCCTGCTGCGCCTCTTCATCATCCAGCACGATTGCGGCCACGGCGCCTTCTTCGCCCGTCGCAGCGTCGATGACTGGACCGGCCGCATCTTAGGCGTGCTCACCTTCACCCCTTACGATTACTGGCGCCGGGCGCATGCCGAGCACCACGCCACGGCCGGCAATCTCGAAGAACGCGGCGTCGGCGACATCACCACGCTGACGGTTGCTGAATACAAGGCGCTGACAGCCTGGGGTCGCTTCGGCTACCGCCTGTATCGTCACCCGATCATCCTCTTCGGCGTGGGCCCGGCCTGGGTCTTCCTCCTGAAGCAGCGCCTGCCGATCGGCATGATGAAGGACGGTGCTTTGCCCTGGATCTCGACCATGGCGACCAATCTCGGCATGGCGCTCTTCGCCGCCCTGATGATCTGGGCCGTCGGCCTCTGGCCCTTCCTCGTCGTGCATCTGCCGATCGTGCTTCTGGCCGGTGCTGCCGGCATCTGGCTCTTCTATGTCCAGCACCAGTTCGAAGACACCCATTGGTCTGCCCCGCCGGAATGGCAGTTCCAGCACGCAGCCCTGCACGGCGCCTCGCATTACGACCTGCCCTGGGGCCTGCGCTGGCTGACAGGCCATATCGGCGTGCACCATGTGCATCACCTGTCGAGCAAGATCCCCTTCTACCGTCTGCCGGAAGTCCTGCGCGACCACCCCGAATTGAAGACCATCAGCCGCATCACGCTGAAGGAAAGCCTCGCCTGCGTGAAGCTTGTCCTCTGGGACGAAAAGCTCGGCCGCCTCGTGTCGTTCCGGGAGGCAAACCGGCTGACGGTGGTTGCCTGAGGTGATAAGCCGGAATTGAAATGAAGCGAGGGGTGGGCGAGAGCCTGCCCCTTTTTAGATCTGCGATGAGCGCTGAAGCTTGGCTCTCGCCTCTGCGGCTTATCCAGCCTGCTTTGAACCGCGCTGCCGACCGATCTGCAACAAGGCGATGCTGGCCACAACGAGAACGATTGCAGAGATCTCAAGCAACCCGATAGTTTCTCCGGCGGCCCAGCCGATCAGAAGGGCGATATTTGGCGTAACATAGGTCGCGCCCGAAGCTGCGACCGCGCCCAGTTCCTGCAGCAGATGGTAATAGATCAGGAAGGCCATGCCTGTTCCAAGCACGCCCAGCCCCACGGCAACGCCTGCAAAGGCATGCCGGTTAAGCAAGATGTCGCCCATGCCGGTCCGATCGGTGACGGCGAGCAGCACTAGGAGGGCAAGTCCGGTCTGCCATGTCGCAAGCGCAAGCGGCGGGAGATTGTGGGGCGACAGGAAGCGGCGAACATAAACATAGGAGAGACCGAGGGTAGTGGTGGCGGCTAGCATCCAGAACACGCCTGTGATGTCGATCTCCCCATGCGCCCCCTCCCACGGACGCGCAATCAGCACTATGCCGGCAAAACCCACCAGCACGCCGGACAGCATCAGTGCATTGGGCCGCTCCGTGCGAAGGAACAGAAGCGTGGCGATAGTCGTGAAGAGCGAAATCGACCCACCGAGAACACCTGCGACGCCGGAGGGGAGCCGCGCCGTACCCTCTGCGATCGCCAGATAATAGAATGCCGTTGCCAGCACTGCCATCACGAGGAAATGCGGCAGATGCCGCAGCTGTTCGCGGTGGATCACCCGCTTTCGCCAAGCGGCGAATGCCAGCGGCAGGAAGCCGAAGAACACGCGCAGAAGCGTGATCAGCGCCGGGGTAATGAACTCCGCCGCCCATTTCATGTAAATGAAGTTCGATCCCCAAAAGAGGCCCAGCAGGGCGAAGGCCAGATAGGTCAGCCGCATGACGTTTCCTGTTTGATACTGTGAAGGCTCCACAGATCCATGCGGATCTGTTCTCGCCGATGTTTCAAGCCGGCGAGATGCTCTCGTGCTCGTCTTCTCTCGGCTTGATGACCGCTAGCATGATGCCGCCAGCGGCAATGATCGCCGATCCCACAATCACACCCAGGGTCGGTTGTTCGCCAAAAAACAAAAAGCCGATTAGCCCTGCAAAGATCAGCCAAGTGTAATCGACCGGGCCGACGATCGACAGCGATGCGAGGCGGTAGCCCTGGACGATGCAATATTGTGCCGTCACCGCGAGTGGTCCGAGAAGGACACATGAGAGCGCGGTTTCGAAAGACAGAGGGACCCATTGCAGGAAAGCGGGCACGCCCATCAGTAGCACGCCGAACGCGTTGACATGGAGAAGTACCGTCATCGCCCGATCAGAATGCGAGAGCATCTTGATCATCAGCCTCTCGACAGCCAGCAGCGCCGCCCCGAGAACTCCGATCCCTGCCGGAAAGAGGTAAGCCAGACGAAATTCGCTGAACGCGCCCCGCGAGGCCATGACGACCGCAGCGCCTGAGCAGCAGATGGCGACAGCGCCGATGTGCTGCGGGTAAAGCCGTTCCTTCAAGATCACCACCCCGAGCGGAATGACGAACACGACGTAGAGCAGGCCGATGGCGGTCGCGTCGACGATCGGCATATTGGCCGAGGCATAGATCAGCGCGCCGCCACCCGAAGCGCCGAAGACGGCCCGCGTGAAATGCGACAACGGCCTGGGGCTTCGATAGGCCGACAGCGTGTCCCGCCGGATCGCGACGACCATCAGCAGAGTGGCCAGTCCGCCGATATAGCGCAGGAACAGGATCTGCAGGGCGCTGGCGCTTCCGTCCGCGAATTTGGCCGAAGCGAAAATCAAGGAAAATAAGGCAGTCCCGATGGTGGCCCATGCAGTCGCTTTGACGTTCCTGTAAACTGTGTGTGCAGACATTGCTTCACCTTCAGAGGTTTCTGCCTTGCCTTGTGCGAAATCTTGCGGTTGGGTTCAAACGACAATAATTCGGGGAGCATGAGGAAAGCTAATGCAGACCAGAAGCCGTGTCTCATTGAACGCCATCCGGGTTTTCGGCACGGTCGCTCGCACCGGCAGCCTGATTGCGGCTGGAGACGAACTCGGTGTGACAGCAGGCGCAGTCAGCCATCAAATCAAGAAGCTGGAAGACGAGCTTGGCGTGCAGTTTTTCCGGCGCGGCCACAACTCCGTCTCCCTGACCGAGGTGGGGACGCGGTTTTACCAGGAAGTCGCTCCAGCGATTGCGCTCATCGAACGGTCCGCCGATGCCCTGCATCGGGATGAAAACGAAATCAGCGTGCTCGCCTCGATGTCATTTGCGCTGCGCTGGCTCATTCCGTCGCTGGACCGTTTTCGCGCAATCTGCCCCGATGCGCGCGTGCTGGTGGAGACCAGCGCCTACCAGACCTTTCCCGCCATTCCGGCGGCGGATGTCAGCATCCGCTATGTCCGCGCCGGAGAGGAGATTGACGGGTGGCAGCCCCTCTGTGGTGACGTGAGCCGGCCCGTCGTCTCTCCGACCCTCTTGGCAAAGCGCGGCGATGGCCGGCCGCTCGCCCTGTCGACGGTTCCCGCCCTTCGCTGTGCGGCACGCAATTGGGATTGGAAGCTCTGGTGTGAAACGACCGGAATCTCCATCGCCGACCTCACCTTCGTCCATGAGTTCGACACCGACGACGCGGCCCTGCATGCCTGCGTCGCCGGTCTCGGCATGGTCCTGGCGCCACCGATCCTTACGGCCAGGGAAACGCAGTCGGGCGCCCTGGTGGCCGTCCCCGGATGCCCGCCGGTCGAAATCGGAACCTACTGCTACCAGCGCCGGTCGGAAACGCGCATGGTCCGACAGTTCTGCGCCTGGATGGCAGCCGAGGTGCAAAATTACGGATAGCCGTCATCCCGCCGATGACGTCGCCACGCCCTCCTACGGACTCTGCCACCCCGCAATCCATTGCCGCCTGAGCGCATCGCCCTCGCCACGGAAACCCTGTCCCGTCGGCGCGCAGGTCAGCGTCCGGTCGATGCGGAAATTGCGGATCGCCTGGCGCAGTTCGCACCAGCCGACCATCACCGCCGCCTCCGAATAATAGATGAGCGCAATCGGCCGGATGGTTCTTTGGGTCACGCGCGCCTGCTCGTCGCGATAGTCGATCGCAAGCTTTTCCTCGTCGCGGATCGCCCGGCGCACAAGGCCGAGATCGACGGCGTCTGCCGAGGGGATCGCGCTTCCCCACGCATGCAGCGCGCGCGACGAGAGTGCCTCTCGCAAGGGGGCAGGCACGGCCGCCGCGATCTTGTCCAGCACGCGCGATGACGCTTCGCCGAGTTCCCTGTCACCGGTGCGCTTGTTGAGCGCCATGCCGAGCACGATCGCCTCGGTCTCTTCCGCTGAAAACATCAGCGGCGGCAAGTGGAAGCCGGGGCGCAGGATATAGCCGATGCCGCGTTCGCCCTCGATCGGCACCCGCATCGCCTGAAGTGCTGCAATGTCGCGGTAGATCGAGCGCTCGCTCACCTCCAGCCGCTCCGCCATCTGAAGCGCGGTTATCGGGTGGCCTGCAAGTCTCAGGATCTGGATGATTTCGAACAGCCGGGAGGCCTTGCGCATGGGGTACCCTCGTCACTCCTGACACAACTCTGTCAGTTGACACTCGATATAGCACGACCCAACACGCTGAAAAACCGGCGCGAACCTCGGTCACTGACCCACCGCACACGACAGGCAACTGACATGACCTATACCGAAAACCTCTGGCTCTTCACCCTGCTTCTGACCGGCATCATCGTCGTGCCCGGCATGGATATGCTCTTTGTGCTCGCCAATGCGCTGACCGGCGGCCGCCGCGCCGGCTTGGCCGCGACCTTTGGCATGATGGCCGGCGGTGCCTGCCACACGGTTTTCGGCACGGTCGCCGTGGCGGCGCTCTCGACGCTGATCCCGACCCTGACCCCCGTCATGCTGATCCTCGGCGCCGCCTATATGATCTGGATCGGCATCAGCCTTGCCCGCAGCAGCATCACCGTGGATCACGTGGAAGGCGAAGCGCGCCGCGCCACGATCAAGATCTTCGGCCAAGGACTCGTCACCTGCCTGCTCAACCCGAAAGCCTGGACCTTTATCCTCGCCGTCTATCCGCAATTCATGAAACCGGTCTATGGCCCGTTCTGGTCCCAGGCCCTCGTCATGGGCGCCCTTACCATGGCCATCCAACTAATCGTCTATGGCGGCCTGGCGCTCGCCGCCGCCCGTGGCCGCGAAGCACTGGTCTCAAATCCCGGCCTCACCATCGCCATCGGCCGTGCTGCTGGCTGGCTGCTGGTCGCGGTTGCCGCCTATATGCTGGTCAGGAGCTGGCAGGGCTGGTGATGGGGGAGGTTGTTCCTGCGGAGGCTCGACCTTTGCGCGAGCTCGGTCAATCGAAGCTGCCAGCTCGGAACACCTCGCGAAAGCGGCGAAATTCCTTCATTTCCAGTTCGGAGATTTCTGGATTGTCACTGACGGCTTCCCAGTCGGCGCGACTAAAGCCACGCCCCTCGCGAAAGCCATCCGCTGTGCCTCTCCGATTGCGCATCCACAATCCCCGGAAAGTTTTGCGAGTGAAGGCCACGCAGGCCTTCGCATCAGCCACCAGTTTACGGCAAATTCCGCAAGCCGGCATCCTGCCTTTTCAGGGCTTTCCAACGCTCACTCCCGGGCAGGCAACAGGATGACCGCCGCCCCGATCAGGCAGATCGCCGCGCCCGTGAGGTCGAATCTGTCAGGCCGCTGTCCCTCGACCAGCCACAGCCAAACCAGCGAGGCGGCGATATAGACCCCGCCATAGGCCGCATAGGCGCGGCCCGCAGTCTCGGATGGCACCAGCGTCAGAAGCCATGCAAAAAGGGCAAGCGACAAAATTCCCGGCGCCAGCCAGAACGGCGAACGGTCGAGCTTCAGCCAGGCCCAGAAGGCAAAACAGCCGGCGATTTCGGCAAGGGCGGCGAGGGGGTAGATCAACAGGGTCATTGCCCGATCCTGCCATGCTGGCGGCGCGGGCGAAAGGGTCAGCCTCAGGCCGAGCGGCCCTGCAGATTGAGGATCTGGCAGACGCGCGGCACCATCTCCGCCTCCTTGGGGAAGCAGACGAAGAAGCCCTGTACGCTGTCGAAGCCGAGCTGCACCGCCGTTTCCATCTGCGCCTCGCTTTCGACGCCGGCGGCGGTCACGATCAGGCCGAGATCATGGCCGAGCGAAATCACGTTTTTGACGATGGCCTTGTCGATCGGATTGGTGAGCGCACTGCGCATCAGGCCGTGATCGATCTTCAACCGCCGGAACGGATGCTGGCGAAGGGCGGCAAGCCCCGCATGGGTGGCGCCGAAATTGTCGAGCGCCAGCGAGAATCCGCAATAATGCAGCGCCTCGAGCGCAAGCCCCACCTGCTTGGCCTGTGGACCGTAAAAGGCCGGTTCCGGCACTTCGATTTCCAGCATGTCGGGCGTTAGGCGATGCGCATCCATCATCTCCGACAGCCACAGGGCAAAATCGCCGGAGCAAAGGTCGAAGGCGGTGGTATTGACGGCGATGCGCCCGAAGTCATGCCCCTCGGCACGCCACTGCGCCGCCTGCGACAGGGTCTTTTCCAGAACGAAGTCGCGGATCGACAGGGAGAGCGCCGGATCGCGGAAGATCGCCCGGAATTCCTGCGCCGCCGCCAACATGTTCGGCCGGGTGCGCCAGCGCAACAGCGTCTCCAGGCTGTCCACCTCGCGATGGTCCACCGAATAGACCGGCTGATAGATCAATTCGAAGTGGCCGCGATCCAGCGCCCGCTTCGCATTGTTCACCAGAACGAGTTGATCCAGACTGCTGTCCACGCTCCACCTCACCTGCACCGACGACAACCGGTGCAATTTCATCCACCGAGATTACCGCAAGAAGAGTTGCGCGGAGGTGAACAAAACTGAAAACATGAGGATGAGCTTTCATCTTTCACTTTTTGGCGCTTGGCCATCCGCTGTGCCGGGATGGCACAACTGCCTCCTGAACGCAGCCCTCAGCGCCTGAGGCTCCCCAAGATCCCGCGCACCAGCGCCCGTCCGACGGAGGTCGCGACCGAGCGTGCCGCACTCTTCATCGCCGCCTCGATCACCGTCTCGCGCTGATAGCCGCCGGCGCGTTTCGTCGGGCGGTCCCCGTCGCTCTCCTTCGCCTCGTCGCCGAAGCCCGGCAGCGTCCAGCGGCCGGCCGCACTATCATCGGCCTTGGCGCCCGTCTCGGCCTCACGCTTGGCAGCTTCCGCCTCCGCCGCCTTCTTCGCCCGCGCCGTCAGGATCTCATAGGCCGATTCCGCATCGAGATCGGCATCATAGTGTCCGGCAACCGGCGAAAGGTTCATCACCTTCTGCCGGGCGGCATCATCGATCGGCCCGACCTTGCCCGAAGGCGGGCGGATCAGCGTGCGCTCGACCATCGAGGGAATGCCCTTGGCTTCCAGCGTCGAGACCAGCGCCTCGCCGATGCCAAGCTGGGTGATGGCGGTTGCGCAATCAAAGGCCGGGTTCGGCCGGAACGTATCCGCTGCCGTCTTCACCGCCTTCTGTTCGCGCGGTGTGTAGGCCCTGAGCGCATGCTGCACGCGGTTGCCAAGCTGCGCCAGCACCGTTTCCGGTACATCGAGCGGGTTCTGCGTGACGAAATAGACGCCGACGCCCTTGGAGCGAATGAGCCGCACCACCTGCTCGACCCGCTCGATCAAGACCTTCGGCGCGTCGTTGAAGAGAAGGTGGGCCTCGTCGAAGAAGAAGACGAGCTTCGGCTTGTCGAGATCGCCCACCTCCGGCAGTTCCTCGAACAGCTCCGAGAGCAGCCAGAGCAGGAAGGTCGCGTAGAGACGCGGGTTCATCATCAGCCGGTCGGCAGCAAGAATAGAGATAGCCCCGCGCCCGTCATTGGTCGTGCGCATGATGTCGGTAACCTTCAGCGCCGGCTCGCCGAAGAAATTCTCCGCACCCTGCTGCTCAAGGATCAACAATCCGCGCTGCAGCGTGGCAATCGAGGCCTTGGAGATCAGGCCGAACTGGCTCGAAAGCTCGGTGGCATGATCCGCCATATAGGTCAAAAGCGCCTGCAGATCCTTCATGTCGAGAAGCGGCAAGCCGCCCTGGTCGGCAATCTTGAAGGCGATGTTAAGCGCGCCTTCCTGCGCCTCGGTCGCGTTCATCAGCCGTGAGAGCAGAAGCGGCCCCATCTCGGCAACCGTGGTGCGCACCCGGTGGCCCTTCTCGCCATAGAGATCCCAGAAAATGACAGGAAATTCCGAAGGCGCATAATCGGTGAAGCCGATCTGCTGGGCGCGTTGGGTGATCCAGTCCTTCGGCTCGCCCATGGCCGCAATGCCGGAAAGATCGCCCTTGATGTCGGAGGCAAAGACCGGCACGCCGGCCTCCGAAAAACTCTCCGCGAGCACCTGCAGCGTCACCGTCTTGCCGGTGCCGGTGGCGCCTGTGATGATGCCGTGGCGGTTGCCGTATTTCAGCGCCAGATATTCCGCCTTGTTCAGGCTGTCGTCCGGATTGCGGCTGGTGCCGAGATAAAGCGAACCTTCTTGCAGCATGCGAATGCGTCTCCCATCGCTCGTGCGGATATGTCATCGACACTTGAGCTTGCTCTTATAAGGATTGTGTGGAACATCGACAACGGTCAGGCGTCTCATTGCGAAACATGAGCAGGCTGGGCGAATGCAAGCGCGAGGTAGAAGACGGCGCCGCAGGTGACGAAGCAGAGGCGCGCGCGTCGTGGCCATCCGAAGCCAAGCCTGAAGCCGGTCCTGCCGCAGTTTCGCGCAGCGGTCTGGTGCTGGCAAACGGCCGATGCTGCATCTTGCCAATGGCGTAGAGGCGCATAGGGGCTGCGCCGGCCGCGAAGTGAATGGCGACCAGGCGAAAAGGGCAGGGTATGAACTCCCCGGCATTTTTCCACCGGGCCGTCGTGCAGCGCTTGAGTTCAACAGAAACTTCTATTACGTTGACGTTAACGTCAAATTTCCCGCAGGAGGATACCCCATGAGCGAACTCGTCACCCGCATCGCCGACAATGTCGGCATTTCCCCGGACAAGGCTGAAACGGCACTCGGCATGATGCTCGGCTTCCTGCAGCGCGAAGCAGCCGACGGCCCGGTCGCCCGCATGATCGAAGCCATCCCGGGTGCGGCCGAACTGGTTGCCAAGCACAATGGCGAAGGTGCAGGCGGCGGCGGTCTGCTCGGCGGCCTGATGAGCGCCATCGGCGGCGGCGGCATCATGGGCCTCGGCCAGCAGCTGATGTCTCAAGGCCTCGGCATGGGCGAAATCTCCACCCTCGCCAAGGAAACCATGGCGGTTGCCCGCGAATATGCCGGCGCCGACGTGGTGGATGAAGTCGTGGCCTCGGTTCCGGGGCTCAGCCAGTTCGTCTGATCGATCCGTCCAGTCGAGTTTCAAAGCCGTCGGGGCAACCCGGCGGCTTTTTGTTGGCCTCAGAGCCGGCCACAAGCTCAATGGCTGCCGTTCAATCTCTGGTCGGACCGCCGCCATTTCCGGCATGATCCGCCGCGACGACTACCCCTCACAGACCAAACCGGATCACGTAAGTCGTGCCGCCGTCCACCGTCCTCGTGATCTCGCCGCCCACCTGCTGCACGAAGGCGTCGACCAGGCCGGTACCGGAGCGGCGGGTGGTGGTCTGCGCCATGCCGACCCCGTCGTCCGAAACGGTGATTTCGCCCTCCTCCTCGCCGACAGCTTTCAGCGCGAGGCGGATGGTACCGCTGTCGCGATCGACAAAGGCATGTTTGACCGCATTGGTGACGAGCTCCAGCACGGCAAGCGCCAGCGGCGAGGCCCGGTCCGCCGGCACGAGAATGCCTTCCGGCAGCACATAATCGAAGCGGATGCCGCGCTCTTCCGGCAACAGCGTGCCCGGATCACAGGCCCGGCGCAGAAGTATGCCGAGGTCGATCCTCTCACCATGGCTCGATCGGTAGAGTAGGTCGTGCACCTCCGCCAGCGCCCGCACGCGCATCTGCAGGTCCTGCGCGTCCACTTTGCCCTTTTGCCGCTGATGCAGGTTGATCAGGCTGCTGACCATGGCGAGATTGTTCTTCACCCGATGGTTCATTTCGCGCACCAGTTCGGAGCGCTGCTGGGCCCGGGTTTCGGCCTCTGCCAGTCTGAGCGCCCGCACCTCCGCATCGATCTGCGCAAGAATGCTGCGCCGCGCCAAACCACTCGCCACCAGCGTGAAGGCGCTGATCGCCAGCATCAGCAGCCAGACGGGCAGGGAACTCATGGCCGTTGCCATGAAGATCCGCTCGGTCGGCACGCCGAAATTGGCCACCAGCGATAGGTTCTCCAGACGGCTGAAGGCATAAATGCGTTTCACGCCGTCCGACACAGCGAGAGCCTCATAGACACCTTCATTGGCATCCTTAATGTTCTCCAAGGCCGGCGAACCCTCCGGCAGCCACACCGGGTCGGACGGGATCTGCCGCACCAGAAGCTTGCCGTCCTCGCGCAGTAGCGAGGCCGCTTCCCCGTCGGAGGCGGCGATGGTGCGCAGGAAGGTCCGGCTGCTCTCTGCCGGCATGGAGGAGACGATCGCGCCGCGAAAGCCGGGAGTGATAAAGGCGCTCGCCACGATCACTGCATCCCGATCGCCTGGTTCCAGCTTGATCCGGTCGATGAACAGCCCGGCGCCGTCGCGCACTGCGTCGAGATAGTCTCGCTGGCCAAAGCGCACATTAACGGGGAAGCTGCGGCTCGAGGCGATCACCTCGCCGTCGAGCGCGATGACGGCGAGGCCGTAAGACAGGGCCCGGTCCGAATCCAGGGCCGTGAGAAAGCGGTGAAACGATTCAGACCGCAAAAACTCTGTGTTCTCGCCCTCGACGCGGCTCAGCGCCGCCCGGTGCTTGATCAGCTGCGTTTCGACGAGACGCTGCGAATATTGTCGCACCAGACCGACGGTACCGACCGCATGTTCGGTCGCCGCGTTCCACTGTTCTCTGAACGAGAGCGAGGTCCAGATCAGGCAGCCGATCAGGGGCAGCAGGACGCCGCCGATCTGGATTGCCCGGAACCAGCGCAAGACGAGGTTTGGACCCAAGGTCAATGACGTTTCTCTCCGAATGCCGACCCACCCTTACCTGCTTCGTTTTAGAGCATGCCGAAACACGTTGCGCAATAAGTCCATGCACCTGCCCACACTGATCTCCGCTGCGGGCGCAAGTGCCAGGCGGCGGAACGAAGCGGCCCTCCGCCTCGTTGACTGAACAAGACCATAAGCACCCAACGGAGGAAGACCCATGAGCAATCACGAGACGAGCGACAACGCGATGAACCATCGTGAAAACGGTGTGCGCAAGCTTCAGGATACGGCCGGCGAAAGCGGTCACGAAGCCGGCGCCGGCGAGGAAGGCTATCGCGAAGCCCATGCCAAGCGGCCCGACAGCAATGCCGATCTGCTTGGCGGGCAGGGCGACGAGAACCTCTCGGTGCTCGGGCAAGACCCTGAACGAGCCGAAGAGGGGCTGGATGCCCAGATCGACATGACCAATCATGATGCCGTACGTGAAGCCGCTCGCCTTGGCGGCACCGACACCTACCTCGTCGATGCCGATATGGAAGACATCGATCAGCGTCAGGGCGAAGACGGCGAAGACGGCCGCCCGTCGCCCATGGCGAATGCCGACAATCCGGAACGCTGAGCAATAATCATGGCCAGCCCCTCCCTGATGCCTACCTGGGGGAGGGGTTGGCTGCGCAACCTCACCTTGACCGATGAGCGAGCCGTGCGCACATCGTCCGCAACCGCGATGCGCCGGCATCGCTGATCGCCCCCCAAAGCCGCTAGAAAGCCCGGCGACGGGAGTGCGGCCACAGAAATATCCGCTGCTGTCGGCATCTCCTGGGGGTTGTAATTTAGGAAGCTTTAATCAAAGCATGGTGTGATGCCCCAAAGGTCTTTTCGGGGAAAAATCCATGCTTACCGACTATTTGCACGCCTCCCGCGTCGCCGACGACATGCGCGCGCTCTCCAATTCGCAAGCCATGATCTGGTTCAAGCCGGACGGCACAATCCTCGATGCCAACGAGAACTTCTGCAAGGCGCTCGGCTATGACCTTTCGGAGATCGTCGGCAAGCATCACCGCATCTTCTGCGAAGACGCGATCCGCAGCTCGCCGGATTATCAGCGCTTCTGGTCGGAGCTTGCCGCCGGTCGCTTTCAAAGCGGCCAATTCCGTCGCCAGAGCAAGGCAGGCGATGATGTCTGGATCGAGGCCACCTACAATCCGGTCTTCCAGGGTGGGCGGGTCGTGCGGATCCTGAAGATGGCCTCCGATATCACCGCGACCAAGATCGCCTCGCTGCACGAGGGCAATCGCCTGCGCGCCATCGATCAGTCTCAGGCCATCATCGAATTCGAAATCGACGGTACCATTGTTCAGGCAAACGACAATTTCCTGAATGCCATGGGCTATTCCAGCCAGGAGATCGTCGGCCAGCATCACCGCATGTTCTGCGAGCCGGCTTACGCAGCCACCAGTGAATATGCCCAGTTCTGGGAGCGCCTGCGCGGCGGCGAATTCATCTCGTCGAATTTCGTCCGCTACGGCAAGGGTGGCCGCGAGGTCTGGATCCAGGCGGCTTATACCCCGGTCTTCAATTCCCGCGGCAAGGTCTACAAGGTGATAAAGGTCGCAACCGACATCACCCCGCGCATGAAGGCAGTCAAGATCATCGGCGCCGCCATCAAGCGGCTGGCGGAAGGTGATCTGACCGTGCGCATCAACGAGGCGCTCGACGCCGTGCTCGAAAAGACCCGCCTCGACGTCAACACGGCCGCCCAGGCGCTTGACGAAACCGTAGCCGCGATCGTCCAGTCGGCCCAGTCCGTCGCCGACAATGCGGCCGTTATCCAGGACGTCTCCAACGGCATCGCGACCAATGGCGAGCGCCAGGCCGCGACCGTGGAAGAGACCGCCGCCGCCCTGGAACAGATCAACTCGACCGTCAAGGACACCAGCAACCGCACGGTCGCCACCACCCGGCTCGTCGGCGAAACCCGCTCCAATGCGGAAGCCTCCGGCACCGTGGTCAAGCAGGCAACGGCCGCCATGGACGACATCGCCAATGCGTCCAAGGAAATCGAGAACATTATCGGCGTGATCGATGAGATCGCCTTCCAGACCAACCTGCTCGCGCTCAACGCCGGCGTCGAAGCCGCCCGCGCCGGCGAAGCCGGCAAGGGCTTTGCCGTCGTTGCCCAGGAAGTCCGCGAACTGGCCCAGCGCTCGGCCAGCGCCGCCAAGGACATTAAGGGCCTGATTGCAAAGTCTGCCGAGGCGGTACGTCAGGGCGTCACCCTCGTCGACAAGACCGGCAACGCACTGGATTCGATCGTGGAACAGGTTCAGGAAATCGATGCCAATGTCGAGGCGATCTCGGTGTCCGCCCGCGAACAGGCAACGGGCATCGGTGAGATCAACGCTTCGATCAACATGCTGGACAAGGTGACCCAGCAAAGCGCCGCAACGGTCGAGGAAGCCAGCGCAGCCGCGACCTCGCTCGCCGAAGGCGCAGAGAAGCTTTATGGTCTCATCGCCCGCTTCAAGACCTCGCAGACGTCCGGCAAAAGTTCGGCACATTCCGTACATCGCGCTGCCTGATCAAAGTGTCGTGCCGGATGGGGCCTGATGGCTCCACCGGCCTTCCTTGCTACGGGGGCACCTTTTTCGCCCTCGCGCATTATCTCCTCGACCCCGCCGGCCAAAATTCCGCGCCGCGCGCAATCCGAGGAGATATCCCCGTGACCAGCCCCATTGACCTCTCCGGCATGTCCGAGACTGAACTGACAGACCTCATTGAGGCCGCAAACATGGAGCGCAACCGTCGCCGCGTCGAAAGCGCGCGCGAGCGCATGCCCGATGAAAATGGCAGCATGGGTCAGGACGTGAACGACCCCAACCATGGTGCGATCACCACGCCCACTCCACACGCCGTGCGCGATCATGCGCCCGATGACGATGCAGACCAGGGTTACCGCGACGGCGAACGTGCTGGTGAAAGCGTCGAAGACGCCGCACGCCGGGTCGTCTGATTAACGGCAGGCCCGCCTGCAATTGGGCGGGCCGCTCATCTCTTCTGTTGCTGCCGCTGCCATCCGTCTCGTCCCCGGCAATCTTTCGCACATGGTTGTGACCGACGGTCATCGAAACTATTTTGATGCAGTCGTCGTCGCTGTGATCGTGACAATCATACCAAAGCCGGATGCCACGAACCTATCGCATGGGTCCGTCTCTTCAGACTTTGGTGTAAGCCACGACATGGACCGCCGTGAGGACACCGAGATGAGCAAGGCCACCGCGTCAAGCTTTTTCCGCACCATTCCTGCCTTCGAGAAATTCGAAGGCGTGATCGATGACGGCAATTACCATCCGCTGCCCGATGGCTGGATGCTCGCCGTCGCCGATATCGTCGATTCCACCGGCGCCATTGCTGCCGGTCGCTACAAGTCGGTCAATCTCGCCGGCGTCGCCGTCATCTCCGCCATCCTCAATGCCACGGGTGAGCACGATCTGCCCTTCATCTTTGGCGGCGATGGCGCGCTGGTCGCCGTTCCCCCGGAAGATGGCGAGACCGCGCGCACCGCACTTGCCGCAGTGCGCCGCTGGGTGGAGGAGGAATATGACCTCGAGATGCGCACCGCTCTGGTCCCGGTCGCAGATATCCGCGCCCATGGCCAGGATGTCCGCCTGGCGCGCTTTGCCGTCAGCGAAGGCGTAACCTATGCCATGTTCTCCGGCGGCGGCAGTCATTGGGCCGAGGCGGAAATGAAGGCCGGCCGCTACCTGGTCGATCCGGCGCCGCCCGGAACCCAGCCCAATCTCTCCGGTCTCTCCTGCCGCTGGCAGCCGATCGCTGCCCGCAACGGCGCCATCGCCTCGATCATCGCCCAGCCGGCCGCGGCCGACCAGGACCGCGACTTCCGCCGCCTCGTCGCGGAGATCGTCACCATTGCCTCTGCCGATGCACAGATGGGCCATCCCGTGGCCGATGGAGGCCCGAGCCTTGGCCTGACGCTGGAAGCGCTCAACCTCGAAGCCCGCGCCACGGCACCTCCGGGCCGTCGCCTGCAGCGCAAGCTCTATATTCTCCTGCAATATTACCTGACGGCATTTCTCCACCGAACCCACCTCAAGTTCGGCCGGTTCGATGCCCATGACTATGTCCGCGACGTGCGCATGAACACCGATTTCCGCAAGTTCGACGACGGGCTGAAGATGACGGTCGACACCGACCCGGCACGACTCGCGCGCATCCGCAACTTGCTGGAGACGGCCGCTGCCGCCGGCATCTGCCGCTACGGCCTGCATCTCCAGGAATCGGCCCTGATGACCTGCTTCGTGCCGACGCCGCTGGAGCGGGGGCATATGCATTTCATTGATGGCGCTGCCGGCGGTTATGCTGTCGCCGCCAGCCAGTTGAAGCTGTCGGTGTCCGGCGATCCCTTGGACGCCGATCCGTCTCCTGCCAGGATGGCATAAAGCCCGAAAGGCGTCGGCGCCCCTTCCGTCACCTGTCCGTTTGCCCGCTCGCGACATTGCCACCGCCCACCGCGCAGGCTAGAGAGCCTGCGTGTTGATCGATCTCGCCAGCTATCTCGGCCTGTTTTCCGCAGCCTTCCTCGCCGCGACGCTTGTGCCGGCGCAGTCTGAGGCGCTGCTTGTTGGTCTGATCGCCACCAAGCGCCATCCGCTTTTCGCGCTTCTCTTGGTGGCGACGATCGGCAATGTGGCAGGCTCCCTCGTCAACTATATCCTCGGCCGTTTCATCGAACGCTTTCGCAGAAAAAGCTGGTTCCCTGTTTCGCCGGCCTCGCTCGACAAGGCTTCCGGCTGGTATCGTCGCTTCGGCCTGTGGTCACTGCTTTTATCTTGGATGCCCGTGATCGGCGATCCCATCACGCTCGTCGCCGGTGTGCTGCGCGCCCCGTTTTTGCCTTTCCTGGTGCTGGTGACGCTCGCTAAGTTCGGCCGCTATGCACTTCTCGCCGCCGTCACGCTGCGGGTCATCGGCTGAGCCGCAGCTGCCTCCATGACGCAATCAAAGAATCTGCTAAAATTCGAATGGATCTCTTGACGCGATGCTCACGCCTGCCTGCGACAGTTCCCCTAACGACGGCTTGACACCCGTGCCCATCTGATACGCCCGGAGGAACACCATGAAGACGCAGCGTCTCGCCATTCTGGCCACGCTTACTGTTGCCCTGTCGACGGCACCTGTCGTGCCCTTCGCCGGTGATGGCGGCATTGCTGTTCCCGCCGCATTCGCCAAGGGCGGCAATGGTGGTGGCAATGGTGGTGGAAATGGCGGCGGCAACGGTGGCGGCAATGGCGGAGGCAATGGTGGGGGCAATGGCGGTAGCAAGGATCGCGGATCCGAAACCCGTGAAGCCAAGAGCACCGACCGCGGTCAATCCGGCAGCAGCCAGGGCACGAGCCGCAAGAGCAATATCCTGACCGAAGCCCTGGATACGCTGACAGGCAAGAGCCAGAAGGCGGCCAAAAGCCAAAAGACGACGACCAAGACCCAGCTCTCCCAAACGCGCGGCAAGCGCCCGGCATCCGCCCCGCTCGTCGAGGAGCCGGTCGAAGCCGTGACCACGCTCGCCTCCGTTCCGCAAGTGAAACCCGAGCTTGGCCCCGCCAAGTCCGACCTCGCCGGCCTCAACTCGCTGAACCGCAACTACCACGCCTATATGAACTCGACCGATCCGCGCATGGCTGCCATCCGCGATTACGCCATGGCCTATGCCGCCTCTGAACTGGCCGGCGGCGTCGATACCGTGCCGACGGACGTCGCGCTCGACGACGAGGCCCTGCGCGCTGCCTTGCAGGCCGCCGCTAAGCCCGGAACCGTGATCGACGATGCAACGCTTGCCTGGGCCAAGGACCTGCTCGGTGTCGGTCCGGCGGTCGGCAAGATCGACCAGATCCGCGAAGAACTCGCCGCCGTCACTCCCTTCGATCCGACCGTCGACCCGGTCGACCCGGGAACGGACCCCGATACGGTTACCGACCCCGGCACAGTGACTGATCCGGGAACCGATGTCGGAACCGACACCGGCACCGATCCGGGCACGGATGGCGCCACGGACACGAGCACCGACGTGGTCATCGACCCGACCTTGCCGCCCGATGGCACGACCGATGGCACAACGGGCGACACCACTAACGAGGCCGCCCTTCTGCCGCCGGAGCAGCCCACCGAGACCACCCTGACCCCGTAAACTTCGGGCGGGAAAAGCCAGCCGCGAGCATCGGGTCCGGCCCCGGTCCTCGACGCCCCGTGGGCGGCTTGAGGCTACAGATCATGAGAAGCACCACCGCCGTCAGGCGGTGATCTTCACGCCTGCTTCCAGCGCAGCCGCGATCAGCGCCTTGCGGCCGTCTTCTTCCTTGGCCTTGCCCTGGGCAACGGCGCCCAGCACCAAGAGCGCCTTGTCCAGCGCCTCGCCATCCTCTTCCGGCCAGTCCTCGATCAGCGCCCAGGATGCCCCGAGCGAATTCTCGACCACGACGTCCTCGCCGTCTTCGCCGATCGCATGCAGGATCACGGGTTTGCTCCAGGTGGCGCGCATCGGTCGTCTCTCTCGTCTTTGCCGGCATCCGGCAGGGCAGGGGCATCGACACCCGAAACAGCGGGCGTCGGACCGGCAGGCGTGCGGCGGGCCATGTCTGGCCACCACCGGCACCTGCGCCGGGTTCGCCCCTCTATACGGCCTTGCAGGCCGCCCCGCCACTCCTGCAAAGCCGCCATCCGCAGGAGAAACGCCGTTCCCGCCACGCGCTTGACGAAACGACCCCTCTCAATCTAGATAAATCCCATCGCGAAAAGCGACCGCTTACCTTGATCCGCCAGTGATATGATCATGGCGCGAGTAAGCAGGTGGACGAATACACGTCCATGCGGTCAAGCACACGTCGAACCACGATCCGTGGTTCGATCAGCGACTCCCTGAAACCTGTCCCGAGACATCTCGGGCCTGAACGACGTTCTGACCGCACGCCTGCGCGTGGCCGTCTGACGTCCGGAGCCAACGCTATGACCAGACCTTTTATTCTTATCCTGATGACTGTCGTGCTCGATGCCCTCGGCATCGGACTGATCTTCCCGATCCTGCCTTCGCTGCTGAGAGACGTGACCCATGTCGGCGACGTCACCCCCTATATCGGCCTCATGATGGCGCTTTATGCCGCTATGCAGTTCCTCTTCGCACCCGTTCTGGGCGCGCTCAGCGATAGCCTCGGCCGTCGCCCGGTGCTGCTGATCTCGCTCGCCGGTTCCATGCTCAACTATCTGTTCCTGGCCTTTGCACCCAGCCTGTGGCTGCTCTTTCTTGGCCGGGCTCTGGCGGGTCTCACCAGCGCCAACACCTCCGTGGCCGCCGCTTACATCACCGACCTGACCGCGCAGGACGAGCGCGCCCGGCGCTTCGGCCTGATGAACGCCATGTTCGGCATCGGCTTCATCATCGGCCCCGTGCTCGGCGGACTGCTCGGCGATCACTGGGTCAGGCTTCCCTTCCTGGCCGCAGCCGTCCTGACGGGCGCCAACCTCCTGCTGTGCCTCTTTGTCCTGCCGGAGACCCGCAAGCCAGGCCACCAGGCCATCGATCCTGGCGCCCTCAACCCGCTCCGTCCCTTCCGCTGGCTCTTCGCCATGAAAGATGTGCTGCCACTGGTGCTGATCTTCTTTCTGTTCAGCGGTCTCGGCGAAGCCTATGGCACCTGCTGGGCGCTGTGGGGCAATGATGTCTTTCACTGGAACGGTCTATGGATCGGCCTATCCCTCGGGGCATACGGCACCTGCCAGACGCTCGCCCAGGCCTTTCTTCCCGGCCCCGCAACACAGCGCCTCGGCGAACGACCGGCGATCCTTGCCGGCATCGCAAGCGCCTGTGCGGCCCTTGGCCTTTTCGCCGTCGCATCGGAGGGCTGGGTCGTATTTGCTTCTATGCCCATTCTGGCCCTCGGCGGAATAGGCGTGCCGGCGCTGCAGTCGCTTGCCACCCGCCAGGTGAGCGAGGCAGGTCAAGGCAAGTTCCAGGGCCTGCTGCAATCGACTGTCAGCCTCGCCTCGGTCCTTGCCCCGCTCGGTTTCTCCAACCTCTATCTGCTGGCAAGACCGATCTGGCCCGGCGCCATCTGGCTCTCAGTTGCCATGCTCTACGGCCTCGGCGCGCTCCTGATCCTGCGTCTGCGGTTCAATAAGCCGCAGGAGCAGATGTGAACGTGTGACCCGACGCGCTTCCTTCGGCGTCACTGTCCCGGCGCCGAAGGGGCTTTTCCGTCCCGCCTCAGTCCCCCGTCTGCCGTCGCGCCTCCAGCCGGCGCCGGTCGCGCTCCACCGTGTCGGAACCGAGCTTGGTCAGCCGGAACTGCCGCTTCTGGAATTCGCCACGGATCTCGACGAAACCCTGTACCTCGGCCTCGTACAGCGTCTTCAGGCTGGTGCCCTTGGGCGGCGCCTGCCAGTCCCGGCCTTGCGCCGCATGCAAAAGGACCATGATCTTGATCACAAGATTTCTCCGGAATATTGCCGGGCAAGCCGGGAGTAAGACGATGATGCCGGTCTCTGCCATGTTTCGGCGCAAGGTGACAAGGGCGGGGCTGCAACCCTGCTTGACCTGTTTGGAAATGCGATTGCGACCGACCTCCCGAAAGCCTTCGGATCACACCAGCCCGGCCGTCTTCGCAGCCGCGGCAAGCCTCTGCAGCCGCTTGACTTTTCCGCCGATGAGGCACATCTATCAGCGTGAGGCGTGGCCCCAAAACCCGCCAGACAAGAGGACAGAAAGATGAACCCCGACAGTCGAAGTTCGACGTCACATATCCGGCCGATGGCCCGTCTCTAGTCCTTGGCGAATGCAAGGGCGGCGGCGGCCTGATCGGTCGCCGAAGGAGATGCCCATGCTGCGCTCGTTTTCCCGCGAAGCCGATCACCTCGTGCCCTTCGATCCGGCGCCCGTCGAGGCCCCTGTCGAATCCTCAGTCGTCGCCAGCGACGTGCCGTCGGATGTGCTCACTGTCGACGCCCCGGCCGTCAAGGCCAAGGCCCCCGTCTGGTTCGACCTCGTCAATCCGGAATATGGCGAGACGAGAAAGGTCGAGGCGAGCCTTGCCATCGCCGTCCCGACCCGTGACGAGATGGAGGAGATCGAGCTTTCCGCCCGGCTCTACCAGGAAGACGGTGCCGAATTCATGACCATGACGGCGCTGGCCGGTCTCGATGGCGATGACCCGGTCAAGACCCCGGTCACCTTCATCCTGAAGGGCGACACGCTGGTCACCGTGCGGTATGCCGATCCCAAACCCTTTGCCGCTTTCCTCGCCCGGGCAAAACGTGGCAACGGCCTCGTCTGCTCGACCGGCGAAACGGTCATGCTCGGCCTGCTCGAAGCCATCATCGACCGCATGGCAGATGTGCTGGAGCGCTGCGGCAACGAGATCGACGGCGTCTCCCGCGAAGTATTTCGCACCCGCAAGGCCAATGGCAAACCGGCGGAAAAACAGGCTGACAAGCAAAAGTCATCGCGTGACCTCGAAGGCCTGATCGAGCAGATCGGCCGCAAGGGCGATCTGTTGACCGCGACACGCGAAAGCCTCGTCTCGATCTCCCGCCTCGTTGCCTATCATGCCGCGCTCGAAGTGCCCGGCCGCAAGGCCGCCAAGGATACCCGTCAGCGCATCAAGCTCCTGCAGCGCGATGCGACCTCGCTCGGCGACCACGCGCAGTTCCTGCAGGGCAAGATCAACTTCCTGCTCGATGCGACGCTCGGCCTGATCAATCTGGAGCAGAACCAGATCATCAAGATCTTCACCGTCGCCTCGGTCGCCTTTCTGCCGCCAACGCTGGTCGCCTCGATCTACGGCATGAACTTTCAGTCCATGCCCGAACTCAGCTGGGAAATCGGCTACCCGATGGCACTCGCCTTCATGGTGCTCTCGGCGCTCCTGCCCTTCCTCTATTTCCGCCGGCGCGGCTGGCTGTAACCGCGGTTAGACAAAAGCGCCGCCGCGGTTCGGGCGGCGCTTCACCGTCAGGCCTCGACGATGACGAGGTCTGCCTGTCCCTCTACCTCCAGCCTGAGCCGCCCGCGCTCGGTGCTGCTCAGCCGGATCGGCCCGCCTTTTTCGGAAAGCCGGCGGCGCAAAAGGATCAGTCGTGTCTCCAGATTGTCCTTGATGTCAGGCAGCATCAGGCTGCCCTCGCGGCGGATTTCGCGGTTCAGGAATTCCCGTTTGCCGGTCTTCAGATATTCTTCCACCAGATGCTTCAGCAGCCTGCCCGGGACGCCGCGGATCAGGTAATCATCGTCGAGAAAGAGTGACCCGTCCCGCGGATAGAAGCGCAGCTGGAAGTGGGTCGCAACAGGCCTGCCAACGGGCACGGTGGCGGGCCTTGTTTCCCTTTGCTCCGGCCGTTCGCGCTCCTGTTCGGCCAGTAGCAGCGCCTGGGCCAGCTGCGTGGCGATCAGATCCAGTGCCTGCTCGTCTCGATGGCGAAAGGCGAAGCGTTCTTCGGATTCTGCAAAGAGAAGTCCCACCAGCCGCCCATGCACCACCATCGGCAGCGCAATCTGGCTGAAGGGCCGGTCAAGCGCCGGCAGCGGTATGCTGGCCACGCCCTCGAGACCGGCCATCGAGCGCACGGCGTCGACATAGCGCCGCCCGCGACTGAGATCGGTAATCCGCACGATCTGCCGGGTCGCTGCCGCGATCCCGATCACGCCGTCGCCGAAGTCGACTTCCGCACCGAAGCCGAAACTGTCATAGCCGGAACTGGCAATCGTGATCATCCGCCGGCCGCTGTCGTCGGGCACCAGCACCATGGCATGGCGAATGCTGAACATCCGGGCAAGTCCGTCGAGCGTGCTGTCGAGCAGGCTCTCCGTGTCGCTGGCTGCAGCCAGTATCCGCGAAAGCCGCGCCGTCGGCTCGATGAGGTCGGGTCGTTCGATGATGGGTGCTGCTTCGAGCGGGTAGGGCGTCGGCACCTCGCGGCAGTCCTTGACCCGGTAGATGTCGGCAGCCTTCAGTCGCATGATGCCCGCCATGCCGTGTTCGAGAATGGCGAGATGGGCGGCGAGACGGTCAAAGAGCGGGCCCTCAGTCTCCGAGCGCTCGAATTCCAGGTCGAGGATGTGTTGGGCGCCCGTCATCCCGTCGACCACCATGACGGTCGCAAGTCCGTTGGCCGCGACATTGGTCGTCGTCTTGGAAAAGAACTGGTTGGACAGTGCCACATGGCGGTCACCGACGATATGCACATGGCTCAGATAGGAGATGTTCGGCGTGCCCTCGGCATCTGTCGTCGCGATGACGGATGGGATCACCCCTTCAAAGCTGTCCCTAAGCGATGTGAGCGCGATCATGCGCCGCCCTCGGCCATTGGCTCCAGTCTGCGGCCGGCACCAGGACCCGGCGTCTGGTCAAAGATATCCGTCGGCCGGAAGGATATGTGCACGAGATCGCGGTCGCTGAGGGTGCTCGACAATTGCAGCCGCGTGACGCCGAGCCGGTTCATCAGCGAGAGCTGCTCCTGCACGTAATGCCGACCCCAGGCAGATGCCGCCTCGTCGGCAGGGCCGCTCTCGGTGATGATCCCCTTGATCTGGCAGGAGCGGTAGGTGTCCGGCTGCACGAAGGTGGTGGCGATCGCTCGCCCGTGCCTTGCCTCAGCCACCGTCCGTGGCCACTGGCTCTGCGACACCAACACATGGACAAGGCCCGTTGCACGGTCGTGTCGTGCGCCGGATCCGCGTCCGATCATTGGCCGATGGCTCTCATCCCGCGTTGCCACCAGGATCATCACCTGACCCTCGATCAATTGCGCCACCTCGGATGCAAGCAAGACCGCGTCTCCCTCAAAACCAGCGCAGGATATGATCTTAGGATAGTCTTAGCAATCACGCCTTTTGCTTAGGATGGATTTAGGAAGCCCCTCGTTCAGGCCTGGTTTATCCCGCTGCCATTCGCGCCGGGCAAGTGTTCGGCGGCCAACGAGAGGGGCATTTATCATGACGCATACGCATACTTCCATCACCGCAATACCGGACCTGAACGGTCGCTACGATCTCTACGGTGCCGTTCACAAGGGCCTGCGCAAGGCGGGGGCCGAGCTTTTGGTTCGCCTCGGCGCTACCGACTTCGATCAGGCCGACGATACCGAGGAAGTCCTCGCACTGCTGCGCACCTATCTGATGCTGGCTGCCTCCCATGTCAGCCATGAAGACGAGCATATCCACGGCCCGCTTGCCGCTCGCGGCGTGGCGACCGACACCGTCGATCACCAGCACGACGATCACCGCGAGGCCTTTGGCCAGTTGGAAGCGCTCGCCCGTGGGCTCGAAACCGCATGGCCGATGCATCGTCGCGCCACCGGCCGCAGGCTTTACCTGGCATTCGCCGCCTATCTGGCCGAGGATCTCGCTCATATGCACGAGGAAGAAACGGTAACGGCACCCGCTTTGTGGAACCGCTTCACCGACGACGAGCTCTCGGCGATCGAACTGAGGATCGTCTCCTCGCTCTCGCCGGAAAAGAATATGGCCTTCATGCGCATCATGATCCCGGCGATGAACCCGCTCGAGCGGGCGCTGATGCTCGGCGCCATGCAGAAGGGCGCGCCGCCGGAAATCTTCGATGCCGTGATCGAATTTGCCGTGCGCCCGTCCCTTAACCCAAAAGCCTTCGGCGATCTCGCCGGCCGGCTGAAACTCGCCGCCTAAGGAGAAACCCATGAATAGGCTCGCTCTTGCTTTTTTTCTCCTCGCCCCGGTGCCAACTGTTCTGGCCGCCCAGGACGCAACTGCGCCGACCGGGGTCTATGTCACGGATCCTGCCCATACCAGCCTCACGTGGAAGATCAGCCATTTTGGCCTCTCCCACTATACCGCCCGCTTCACCGGGATCGAGGCGCGGCTTGCCTGGAACGCCGAGGAGCCGGAGAGTTCGGTGCTGAAGGTCAGCATCGATCCAATGTCCGTGAAGACTGACTTTCCGTTCCCGGACGTCGAGGATTTCGACAGCAAGATCGGTAGCGGCGCAGATTTCCTCGCGGCGAAGCCGATTGCCTTCGAAACCCGCTCGATAACCGTAACGGGAGAGGGACAGGCGACCGTCACCGGTGACCTGACCTTCCGGGGCGAAACCCACCCGGCAAGCCTCGACGTCCATTTCAATGGCTCGGTCGCCGAACACCCGATGGACAAGCAGCCCCGCCTCGGCTTTTCCGCCACCGGCGTGGTTCACCGGACGGATTGGGGACTTGGATTTTCTGTCCCTGCACTGGGGGAAGATGTGGACATTCTGATCGAGGCAGAATTCGTGCCGCCGAAGCCTTGATCCGGCGCCCAGCCAACACTTCCTGCAGGGTTTACGATCCATCCTGCAGGAGTGTGTCTTATCCCTTGACCGCCACCACGAACAACCGTGGAAACGCCAGCAGCCGCCGTCCGTCCGCCATCGGCGGATAGGCGGCGTCGATGCGTTTGAGATAGGCGTCGCGAAAGGCCTCCCGCGCGTCGGGCGCAACCGCCGCCAGATAGGGCCGAAGCCCCGTGCCCTCGACCCAGTCGACGATCGCCTTCGCATCCGCCATCGGGTGATAGTAGATCGTGTGCCAGACATCGACGCGCGATGAGAGCCCTTGCAGCCTCTGCAGATAGTTGGCCGGGGCGGGCAGGCGTGCCCGACGGATGCGCCCGCCGGCAAAGGCCGGCGCCCAGGGGCCCTCCGCACCCGTCTGCTCCATCGCCAGATGGCTCGGTTCGCCCAGATTATCCGGCATCTGGACCGCGAGCACGCCGCCGGGCGACAGATGCTCCATCAGTGTCGCCAGGAGATCGAGATGATCGGGAAGCCACTGAAACACCGCATTGGCATAGAGAAGATCGACCGGCGCTTCCGGGCGCCACGTCGCAAGATCCGCCTTGATGAAGGGGATCTCCGGCAACCGTGCCCGCGCCTTCGCCAGCATGTCGTCGTCACTGTCGAGCCCGCGCACCGCCTTTGCCCCGAAGCGCTCCACCAGCAACTCCGTCGAATTGCCCGGCCCGCAGCCGAGATCGATGACGCAGGTCGCCTGGTCCAGCGGCACACGGGCGAGCAGATCCCGCGCCGGCCGCGTCCGCTCGTCCTCGAACTTGAGATATTGCTGTGCCGACCATGCAAGCTGCGTCATGCCAAAAGCCCTTGAAGCGTTGAAAACACGCCGTCCGGCGCAAGCTCCGGATATTCGTCAGGCGCGCCTGCGCGATTGATCCAGTGACAGGTGAAGCCAAAGGCTTTAGCCCCGGCAATATCCCATCGATTGGAGGATTGAAAGGCAATGTCCCGGGCCTCAAGCCCCAGCGATTGCGTCGCAAGGGCATAGGCCGCCGGTGCCGTCTTGTAGATCGCCAGCACATCGACGGAAAACACCGCGTCGATCAGCGCGCCGATGCCGGCCGCAGCCATCGCCTCGTCGAGCATGGCCGGCGTCCCGTTCGACAGGATCGCGATGCGCGCCCCTTGCTGCCTGAGCGTCGAAAGCACGGCCGGCACTTCGGCAAAACAATCCAGCCGCCGATAGGCATCGAGAAGATCGCCCTTGACGCTCCGATCGATCTTCGGAAACCGCGCAAAGCAGACATCGAGCGCCTCTTCCGTCAGCGCGGCAAAATCGCGGTAGCGCCCGGCAAGGCTCCTGACCCAGGTATATTCCAGCTGTTTGGCGCGCCAGAGATCGGAAAAGGCTTGGTGGTCGGGTCCGAGCGCCTGCTGATGACGCCGAACGGCGGAATGCACGTCGAACAGCGTGCCATAGGCGTCGAAGACATAGGCGGCATAACCTGCCCCGTGGCGGGCGTCTCGATCAGCGGCAGCAGTCATGGCGATCTCCTCTATAACCGAGGGTAGGGCGCACCAAACCTGCAATCAAGCCAGACGTCTTTTGCCGCTATTCGCCTCGGCAAAGGCCCGCCGTGCCGTCTCGATCTCGTCCCGGTATTTTTCCGCCCAGATCCACACCCCGCAAAAGGCTTCCGACAGGCTGTGTCCGATCGGGGTCAGCGTATAATCGACATGCGGCGGGATGACCGGATGCACGGTGCGCTTCACCAGCCCGTCCTCCTCCATCCGCCGCACCGTCTGGGTCAGCATCTTCTGGCTGATGCCGGAAACGATCCGCCCGATCTGGGTGAAGCGCAGCGTACCATGCTCCTCCAGCGCCTCCAGGATCAGCATGGTCCAGCGGTCCGCCACCTTGCCGATGATGTCCTGCACCAGCGCTTCCACCGCCGGATCGACGCTCTCAGACATCGCTCCTGCCGCATGTTCGGCTCTGTTTTCCCGCGCTGATCCCTTTGTCACCAGACACTCTCCTTCGGGTATGTATAAATCTTTTCGGTGCCTACTTCGTATTGGAGAGTATGGGGTCTATTGGAGGGATGCACAACAGCAAAGAGGATTTCCCCCATGCAGATGACAGGCAACACCATCCTCATCACCGGCGGCGGCTCGGGCATCGGCGCCGCACTCGCCCACCGTTTCCACGACCTCGGCAATACCGTCGTCATCGCCGGCCGTCGGCTTGAAAGCCTTGAAGCGACCATCGGCGAGCGGGCCAATATGCACGCGCTCGTCCTCGACATCGAGGATCCGGCCGCCATCACCGCCTTTGCCGAAACACTCGTCAGCCGCTTCCCCGACATCAACGTTCTCATCAACAATGCCGGCATCATGCGCTTCGAACCGCTCGACCGTGCCCGCGATCTGACCGACGCCGAAGCGACGATCACCACCAACCTGCTGGGGCCGATCCGCCTCACCAATGCCCTGATCGAGCATCTTCAGGCGCAACCGAACGCGGCCATCGTCAACGTCTCCTCGGGCCTGGCCTTCGTGCCGCTGGTCGCTACCCCCACCTATTCCGCCACCAAGGCCGCGATCCACAGCTATACGCAAAGCCTGCGCGATGCGCTTTCGGGCAAGGTCGAGGTCATCGAACTCGCCCCGCCGGCCGTCCAGACCGAACTCACTCCTGGCCAGTCGAACCGCGAGGGCTATCTGCCGCTTGAGGATTTCATCGAGGAGTTGATGACCTTGTTCGCAAAGGACCCGACGCCAGCCGAAATCCTCGTCCAGCGCGTCCGTTTCCAGCGCGACGCCGAAGCCGAAAACCGCTTCGACCAGACCTTTGCGGCGATCAACGAATTCGCCCGCAAGGCGCGTGAGGGGAAGTAGAAAACAGGAAGGCACGGCAGAAGGATGGGGCACTTGTCCCCATCACCCCTAGGCCTCGCTTCGGTAGACCGCCAACATGGCCGTTGCGACGAAAGCCACGGCAACGGCCGTGATCGAATGCGGGAAGCCGTAGCGCGCAATGCACACGATGGCGAAGAAACCGCCGATCCGCGCCGCCCCGATTACCAGGTCCCGTGGCGCATGCGATCCCTCCCAGTCGAAGATGGCACGCGCGGTGACCAGTCCGCCGCTCACCGGATAAAGCGTCCAGGGCAGGGTCAGCGCCAGATCTGCCTCCTCGTTCTTCAGCCAGCCGATGACGAGCGCCAGCCCCAGCGCGATCAGCACAAGCCGAACAAGGGCCAGGATGAAGTTCACTTGCGCCCCCCGGCCATCATCAGCGCCAGCGAGGCAACCCCGGACAACGCCAGCCACAACCCACCCAGGAAAAGCATCTTCAAGGCTGTCCACCCGTCCCAGACGATCCAAGTGACAATGCTGGTGACGAACAGCACGGTGGTCATGAGCAGCGTCACCATGGTCCAGATGAACCCGTTCGCGCCGGAAACTTGCTGCTTCAGGCCCTGATATTCCATGGCACCGGCAATGAGGTGAAGGGCCGCGACAACGGCCATGTAGATGTAAAGCAGGATCAAAGCTGGCTCCTGAAGGGCGAAGGATGCGTCGGGCGACGCAGAGGATGGAACATCGGGATAACGCTGGGCCTGTCGAGGATCAAGAGGGCGGTGGGGTCCCTATCCCTTCGTATTCGATCTCTCCTTCAGAGCCGCATGGATGCGAAACTGCCAGTCAGGTCACTATCCCCCCAGCACCATGTCGATCTCGCTCAGCGACCGGTCCACATGGCCCTCGAACACCAGCGTTTCCTCTTCCGTGATGATCAGGATGTCGGGGGCGCCGCGCACCCGCACATGCTGCGACTGCGCCAGTCCCTCGTCGAGCCCCCGGGTCAACAGGTCCATGAAGCGCGTGCCGGGCCCGGTGATGGCGATCGGCATCGTCTCCTCGGCCAGGCTCAGCATGCGCGACAGTCCCTGGCCAAGCGCCAGCCCGGCCTGGCGAAAGGCATATTCGGAGGCGCGGTGGCCCTGGCGGGCGCGGGTCGCAATCTTCTCCATCTCAGACAGCGGCACGAAGCTTGCGGGGATTGTGTCCGGCGGCACTTCGAAGGCGGTTCGCAGGATTCCGTAAAAACCGGCCGAGGCCTCGATACAGCCATAGGCGCCGCAGCGACAACGCTTGCCGTCGTCGGAATGCAGCATATGGCCGAAGTTCGGTGCCCGAACGTCCAGATGCCCCTGCGGGTCGCGCAGCGCCACCCCAAGCCCGATCGAATGGCCGAGCGACAGCGTGGCGAGCGACTGCACCGGCTGCTGGCGCGATTTTTCCAGCCTGAGCACCAGGGCATGGGTAACAAGCAGGCTCTCGTTGAAGAGGTGGATTCGGGCCGTGCCAAAATCCGAAAGCGCCTGTTCGAAATCGAGCGCCTCATAGCCGAAGATCGGCGACCACAGGAGTTTTGCCCCCTCGCGGTCGGCCAATCCCTTGCTGCTGATCGAGATGCTGGCGATATCGGAGATTGCGAGCCGCGATCGGTTGACCAGACGGTCGAGGGCGGCCCGGAAGGCGGCGAGAAAGGCGGCGGGAGACTGTGTCCCCTGGTCGCGCGCTTCCTCGAATCGGTCGATCATCGTGCCGCGATAGTCGGCGAGAGAATACTGTACGGCATGGGAAGAGATGCGCACCGCAATCACGTGAGCGGCTGCCCGACGCCTGGCAAACAGCACCCGGGGCCGACCGCGATGGCCAGCCGTCGGCAGTTCTCGACGCTCGATCAGGGTCTGCTTCTCAAGCTCGGCAGTGATTGCCGAGACGGTCGCCGAGGACAGGCCGGTAGCACTCGAAAGATCGGTATGGGCAAGCGGGCCTTCGCGCCTCAGCACCTGCAGCACAAGGCCGCTGTTTTGCTGACGCACAGCTTCGGTGCTGGCCCTCGGGCTCGCCCTTTGGCCGTCTTTCATGGGCACTGCGCCCGATTTCGTCTGGTCCACCGCATGCTCCTCCCAAAGCATTTGGTCACTGTGTTGGCAAGCCTCCTCCGGCCCGTGTTGACAGCGTGAGAATCTTCTGCCAGTTATTTTCTCGACTGTCGAGAAAAACCATTGGACGGGGGTCCATGGGGTAAGGGCAGTTTTTCAGCGGGTCGTTCGGTGGGGAGGTCTTCCGTCGGTCCGCTATCACCTCGGGAGGTTTAAAAATGAAATCCGTTTATAAGCTGATGGCAGCGACTGCCGTCATCGTGAGCCTGCATTCCGTCGCCAGCGCCGAAGGCCTGACGGTCGGCGTCTCCTGGTCGAACTTCCAGGAAGAGCGTTGGAAGACCGACGAAGCCGCGATCAAGGCAGCCCTTGAAGCCGCTGGCAACAAGTACATCTCGGCCGACGCCCAGACGTCTGCCGCCAAGCAGCTCACCGACATCGAAAGCCTGATCGCCCAGGGCGCAAACGCCCTGATCGTTCTGGCCCAGGATTCGGAAGCCATCGGCCCGGCCATCGAAAAGGCCACCGCTGAAGGTATCCCGGTCGTCGGTTACGACCGTCTGATCGAGAACCCGGATGCCTACTACATCACCTTCGACAACAAGGAAGTGGGCCGCATGCAGGCTCGCGAAGTGTTCAAGGTGAAGCCGGAAGGCAACTACGTCTTCATCAAGGGCGCCTCGACCGACCCGAACTCCGACTTCCTCTACTCCGGTCAGATGGAAGTGCTGAAGGAAGCCATCGACGGCGGCAAGATCAAGAACGTCGGTGAAGCCTACACGGACGGCTGGAAGCCGGAAGCTGCCCAGAAGAACATGGAGCAGTTCCTGACCGCCAACAACAACAAGGTCGATGCCGTCGTATCGTCCAACGACGGCATGGCCGGCGGTGTTGTGGCAGCGCTCGAAGCCCAGGGTCTCGCCGGTTCCGTTCCGGTCTCCGGCCAGGACGGCGACAAGGCTGCTCTGAACCGCGTGGCTCTCGGCACCCAGACCGTGTCTGTCTGGAAGGACAGCCGCGAACTCGGCAAGAAGGCCGGCGAAATCGCCAACGAACTGGCCGCTGGCAAGTCGATGGACGAAATCGAAGGCACCGTGAAGTTCTCCGGCGGCCCGAAGGGCGTCGAAATGAACTCCTACTTCATCGCTCCGCTGCCGATCACCAAGGAAAACCTGAACACCGTCATCGACGCTGGCTGGATCTCCAAGGAAGAAGCATGCCAGGGCGTTGCCGCTGGTTCGGTTGCTGCCTGCAACTGATCCAAACGTGACTGACCACAGAGCTTGAGCCGGGACGCCGCAGCCTTTGCGCTGCGGCGTTTCGACTGGTCGGGAGCATCGCGCGACGACGGGGACTGCAGCTTTAAGGGGCCGCCTTTCCCGCCGTATTTCGCCGAAGAACACAAGATGCCTCGATCCGCATGGCGGGCCTGACCGTCCGCTGCCACGACGCCGAAGCGTCCGGCAAAATCGCAAGCCGAAAAACGACTGGGGAGATACTTGTATGGCGGATCAAAGCCTTGCCACGCCTGCGCCCGCAGCCCGGGCATCCAATATGTCAGCGGTAAAACGCTTCTTTCAAGCCACCGAGATCGACACCCGCCTGCTCGGCATGGTGATCGCGCTCGCGATCATCTGGATCGGCTTCGACTTCCTGTCGAACGGCCTGTTCCTGACCTCGCGCAACCTGTGGAACCTCTCGGTCCAGGCGGCGTCCGTTTCGGTCATGGCAACCGGCATGGTGCTGGTCATCGTCACCCGCAATATCGACCTTTCGGTCGGCTCCATCCTGGGCTTTGTCGGCATGATCATGGGCGTCCTGCAGGCCCGCATCCTGCCGCCGATCATCGGTTTCGAACATCCGCTGATGTGGGTGATCGCGCTGGCCAGCGGTATCGCCGTCGGCACCGCCATCGGCGCCTTCCAGGGTGCCATCATCGCCTTCCTCGGCGTTCCTGCTTTCATCGTCACGCTCGGCGGCTTGCTCGTCTGGCGCGGCGCGGCGTGGATGGTCACCTCGGGCGCGACTGTCGCTCCCATGGACACCACCTACCGCCTGATGGGTGGTGGCGCGGATGGTTCGATCGGCGTCACCGCCAGCTGGATCGTCGGTGCGGTTGCCTGTGTCATGATCGTCTTGTCGATCCTCAACACCCGCAAGCAGCGTCGCCGCTTCGGCTTCCCGCTGCGCCCGCTTTGGGCTGAGTATTTCCTCGTCGCCTCGGGCTGCCTGGCCATTCTCGTCGCCGTCTGGGTCGCCAACAGCTATTACATGCCGGTCAACCTCGCCAAGAAATATGCCGCCGCCAACGGCATTGACTGGCCGGAAGGCGGCTTGCAGATCGGGCTCGGCATCGCCATCCCGGTTCTGATCGCCATCGGCATTGCCATGGTCATGGCCTTCATCACCAACCGCACGCGCTTCGGCCGCTACGTCTTCGCCATCGGCGGAAATCCGGAAGCGGCCGAACTCGCCGGCATCAAGGTGAAGTGGGTCACCGTCAAGATGTTCGCGCTGATGGGAGCCCTTTGCGCCATCGCCGCCGCCATCTCGACCGCCCGTCTCAATGCTGCGACCAATGCGCAGGGCACGCTCGACGAGCTCTACACCATCGCCGCAGCCGTCATCGGCGGCACCTCGCTTGCCGGTGGTGTTGGTACCATTGCCGGCGCCATGCTCGGCGCCGTCGTCATGCAATCTCTGAACTCGGGCATGGTCCTGCTCGGTCTCGACACGCCGCTGCAAAGCATCGTCATCGGCATCGTGCTCGTGATCGCGGTCTGGCTCGATACCGTCTACCGCGCCCGTGCGAAGTAAGGGGAGTTGAAACTCATGTCGGAAAACCGCACCCCACTCGTGGAAATGCGCAACATTTCCATTTCCTTCGGCGGCATCCATGCCGTGGACGATGCCTCGGTCGACCTCTTCCCCGGTGAAGTCGTCGCCCTGCTCGGCCACAATGGCGCCGGCAAGTCGACCCTGATCAAGATCCTGTCGGGCGCCTACAAGCGCGACAACGGCGATATCCTGATCAACGGCGACTTCGCCGATATCGGCAACCCGCGCGATGCCAAGAAATACGGCATCGAGACGATCTACCAGACGCTCGCCGTCGCCGACAATGTCGACGCCGCCGCCAACCTCTATCTCGGCCGCGAACTGCGCACCCCCTGGGGCACGCTGGACGACGTCGCGATGGAAGCCAAGGCCCGCGAAGTCATGGGTCGCCTGAACCCCAACTTCCAGCGCTTCAAGGAGCCGGTCAAAGCCCTCTCCGGCGGTCAGCGCCAGTCGGTGGCGATTGCCCGCGCCATCCTGTTCGACGCCCGCATCCTGATCATGGACGAGCCGACAGCAGCCTTGGGCCCGCAGGAAACCGCCCAGGTCGGCGACTTGATCGTCCAGCTGAAAAAGGAAGGCATCGGCATCTTCCTGATCAGTCACGACATCCACGACGTCTTCGACCTCGCGGATCGCGTCTTCGTCATGAAGAACGGCCGCGTCGTGGGCCATGCCCGCACGGAGGATGTCACCAAGGATGAAGTCTTGGGCATGATCATCCTCGGCAAGTGCCCTCCGGGCGCAGTGCCGGGACCAGGTGCCATGCAGACGGCGTGAGCCGAGAGGCCGTGAAATGAGACAGGCGAGGGGGCGGAAGCTCCCTCGTTTGCGTTTGGGGTGGCTCAGTAGCCGGCTTCCCGCTGATGCCAGGAGGCTAGAATGTAGACTAGGTCTGCTTCTGCTGCATAGCGATAAAGAGCGACATAACTCCTCTCGCCAAAGGGGATGACCAGTTCTCGCATGTGAGACCGGCCCTCAACGGGACGCCCGATCAACGGAGACGCCTCAAGTTTGAACAGGGACTGCTCCACAATACGACCGGCCCTCTCGGCTACCTCCGGCGAATGCCGATGGAGAAATACGCGGCACCGTTGGACACCACTCGCCGCCCGCTTCGTGATGATCAGTCGTGGCACTCCGGCGGTGCCTTCTCGTCCGGAGTTCCCCAGCTTCTGAGCTAGGCTCGCGCCTCTTCACCCGTCAGGTGGAGCCCCCCGGCCTGATAATCCTGCCACGACTCCTCGGCCTCGGCCAGAAACCCGGCGCGCCCATCCTCCCGCTCTAGATAGTCCCGCACCGCTTCCTGAAGCAGCTGATCTTCCGAGCGTTGCTTGCGGCTCGCCAGCGCGCTCAGCTGTGCCTGAAGGGCATCGTCAAGGAGGAAAGGGCGGTGCATTCGGGTCACCTATGGTCGTGGTGTCTCGGATTCAGTATACGGCAAGCTCATCACGCTGTCGACGCGCGGCACTGCGTTCAGCCCGTCACCCCCGTCATCTCCAGCGACGCCGCAATATCCGCCATCGGCCGCATCAGTCGGAACGGATCGTCGCGCGACGGCAGAAACCCGCGCCGCAGCCAGAACAAACGCGCCTCTTCATCGATGGCATTGACCATCAGCGCCCGCCCGCCGACGAGTGCTGCCCCCTACACGCAGCGGGTAAGGGCATGCTTCAACAGTCCCGTCCCGAGCCCAAACCCGGCATAGGCCTGATCGACCGCGAGCTGTCCGAGCAGCAGGCAGGGGACGGGATCTGGCGCCTGGCCGGTTCGGACGGATCGTGGCAGGACGGCAGGTATGACAGCGGTGGGTGCAAGCCCGTAATAGCCGACAACCCGGCTCTGATCATGCACGACGACAACGGCTGTAAAACCTTTCTGCTGATTACTCAGGGCTCGGTCTTTCAGCCAACGGTCGAGAAACGGCTTGCCACAGGAGAATGAAGAAATATCGCGGCCGGCATTGAGCGGCTCTGGAGCGGAGACCACCATCGATCACGGTCTCGGCTTGTATCCTGTCTCCCAGGGCGCGGGACGTTTGGACAGTTCCACGATCTCCGGCACGGCTTCGGCCGGCGCTGCAAGTATCTCCATGAAGTTCGCAAACCCGACTTCGCTCATCCGGATCAGGTGTTGCTCCATCACTGCGACCTCAGCGGCCCGCACGGCGGCCTCTCGCACGAAATCCGTCCGGGACCGGCCTTTCAGCGCCGCTGCGCGGTCGATCATCGCCACGTCGGCCTCCGGAAGGCGCATGGAAATCGGATAGTCTTTGCGGTCCTGGGCGCGGGACATCGGCAGTCTCCTTTACCGAATGATTATCGCAGATGTAGTGCGTTTGGCAATACAGAACCTTGGGCAAGTCGCCGCCCCACCAGAGCGGCTGCCTACTGCCCAGCCCAGCCTCCAATGGAACAATCCGCCCTTGGCGATGTTCGCCCTAAAGCCGCCAGCGGAGCGCACCCTTGTATGCCCCGCGCTTGCAGCCATCACCACGGAGCAGCCGCCATGTCCTACACCCGCTTTGCCGCGATGATCGCCACCTCCACCATCGTCATGTTCGCGCTGATGTATCTCAACACCTTCGCGCTCGACCACGTGACCTATAGCCAGACGCGAACGTGGATGGCGCTGCTGATGGGCGCGGTGATGGCGATGATCATGATGGGTTTCATGGCTTCGATGTACAAGAACCAGCGTCTCAACGCCGCCATCATCGCCGGCAGTGTCGTCGTCTTCGCCGGCGCGCTCTGGCTCGTGCGCAGCCAGGAAACGGTCTATGATGTGAGCTACATGAAGGCGATGATCCCGCACCATTCGATCGCCATCATGACCAGCGAGCGGGCCCATATCCGCGACCCGCGCGTGCGCAAGCTCGCCGATGGCATTATCGAGGCGCAGGTGCGGGAGATTGCGGAGATGAAGGCGCTGATCGCCGATCTCGAAGCCAATCCGCCAGCCGAGGATGCGCGGGATCTGCCGCCTCAGATCCCGGTCCAGTCCGCCGCCAATCGCTGATCACAGCCGAAATCACAAACCCTGACATGCAAGAGACCGGGGCAGACACGGCCCCGGTCTCTCTTGTTTGGTCGTTTGGTGGAAGGCTCAGAACTCTTCCCAGCTTTCGGCCACCTGAGCGCTGCCACCCATGCCGACGGCGCTGGCGACCTTGGCCATCATCCGGCGGGCAGGGGATGCGACCGGCTTCTGCTCAGCTCGCACTGCTTGAGGCCGGCTCGGCTGGGCAACGCTCACAGTGGTCGCCTGACCAAGCCGGAACCCGGCAATGATCTCGCGCATCCGCGTCACTTCGCTAGCCAGAGAAGCGCTGGCGGCCGTGGATTCCTCCACCATCGCGGCATTCTGCTGGGTCACCTGGTCCATCTGGTTGACGGCCGTGTTGACTTCCGCCAAGCCCACCGACTGCTCCTTTGCGGACGTGGCAATCGCATCCAATTGGGCGTTGATCGTCACAACCTGGGTCTCGATCACCTTCAGCGCCTCGCCGGTCTCCTGCACCAGCTTGACGCCGGTCGAAACCTCGTCGGTCGAGTTGCGGATCAGATCCTTGATCTCTTTTGCCGCCTGAGCGGAGCGCTGAGCCAGTTCGCGCACCTCCTGGGCAACGACGGCAAAACCCTTGCCCGCTTCACCCGCGCGCGCCGCTTCGACACCAGCGTTCAAGGCGAGCAGGTTGGTCTGGAAGGCGATTTCGTCGATGACCCCGATGATGTTGGAGATCTGGCTCGACGATTGCTCGATCCGCTGCATGGCGTTGACCGCATTCGACACCACTTCACCGGAGCGGCGGGCCGACTGGTTCGCCTGGATCGCCACATTGCGTGCCTCCTCCGTGCGCTTCGACGAGTTCGACACATTGGTGGTGATCTGGTCGAGGGCTGCGGCGGTTTCCTCGAGCGAGGCTGCCTGTTGTTCGGTGCGCTTGGAAAGGTCGGATGCGCTCTGGCTGATCTCGCGGGCGCCGTCGTCGATCGAGCCGGTCGCCTGCGAAACCGAGCGAAGGCTATCGCCGAGCTGCGTGACGGCGGCGTTGAAGTCGGCACGCAGGCTTTCGAAGTCGCTGGCAAATGGCTGGCTCAGCTGGAAGGTCAGATCGCCATGCGAGAGATGCTTCAGGCCTTCGGCAAGACCCGAGGTTGCCTGCGCCATCTGCTCGGCCCGGATCCGGTCGGCCTCGGCCGTGCGTGCGCGCTCGGCCTCGCTGGCGGAACGGTTGGCAATAGCCTCCTGCTCCAGCGCCCTGGTCTTCAGGCCATTGTCCTTGAAGATCTGCACGGCCTTGGCCATGCCGCCGATCTCGTCGCGCCGGTCGGTGCCGTCTACGGTTGCGGAAAGGTCGCCATTGGCAAGCACCGTCATCGTCTGCGACATTGCCTGGATCGGCCGGACCAGCCAGGCGCGCACGGCCAGGAAGCCGAGCACCAGCACCAGCAGCAGACCGCCTATGACAGCCGTGAGCGTGGTGGTGATTGTCGTGCTTACCATGCCCGAGAGGTCGTCGCTGACCTTGTCCGCACTGTCCATGATCTCGGAGGACGCCGCCACAAGCTTCGGCGACACCGCAACGATGGCGGGCTGGCAGCCTTTCAGGAAGATTTCTTGTGAGGCCAGGTTTTCCTGCGCGGTGGTTGAGGTGCGTGCGGCCTCGATGCTCGCGTTGCAGGCGGCGAATGCCGCCAAAGTTTCTGCCTTCAGGGGTTCCAAGGCCGAGCGACGCGCCGGAAGCGCGGTCGTGACCGTATCCATGAAGGACGCGAAATTGGTCTCGGCCTCCTTAATCGCCTTCTCCGCCTCCTGGTTGTCCTCAACGGACTGGGCCATCATCAGTTCGCCGATAGAGGCGCGTGCGGTCTGAAGGCTGCGGTTGGCCCGCGCCATATAGAGAGCGGCAGTCGATTCCTGCTCTAGCAAGGTGCTGTAACTGACATCTATTTTGGACATTGTCTGGCCGGAATAGATCGCCGTGCCGAGCGAGAATAGGCCGAAACCGGCCATGATGGTGAGAAATTTTCCTGTGATGGAGATGTGTTTCACGGGGGTGCCCCTGTCCGAAGAATGGTGAAGATGTGGAGGGAGGCCAAAGAGCAGCTCATCTGCCCGGGAGCGTCGTGTGCGGTCAGCGATAGAGACGATATCGCAACGTCGGCCCGCCACGCGTACATCCGTAGCGCGCGCCGGCGTCCCGGTTTCGTTCACCGGTTTCGCAACTGCAACTTAGGGGGCGCTACATAAAAGAGAGTTAATAAAGCTCGGCCAAAAATGCCCAATTTTAAAACAAGACATTGTCATATAAAGATAAATTTAGTTAACGCCAGCTCTCCCTTCTCCCCGTGACAGGCGATGGAGGCTGACCGCAAAATGCAACGAGGCCGCGAAAGCGGCCTCGTGAAATGGTTTACCGGGCAGGGCGCCCCTGGATGTCCGTTGACCGGCTGCCGGCAGCAATTATGCCGCCCGGCGCAGTGGCGGCGGGGTGCTCGTCGTCTGTCCGCCAATCTCGAAACGTCCGATCAGCTGGAACAGCGCCTCTGCCTCCTTGGCCAGCGAATGGCTGGCAGCGGTCGATTCCTCCACCATGGCGGCATTCTGCTGTGTGCCCTGGTCCATGATGGCCACGGCGGTGTTGATCTCCTTGAGTCCTGTCGACTGGTCGCCGGAGGCTTCCACGATGGCGGACACATTGACGCTTACCGCCTGCACCCGCGCCACGATGTCCTCCAGCGCCTGCCCGGTTGCCACCACCAGATCGACACCGTTCTTCACCTGGTCGCCGGATTTGCCGATCAGCGCGCGGATTTCCTTTGCCGCACTGCCGGAGCGCTGGGCGAGCTCGCGCACTTCCTGCGCCACGACGGCAAACCCCTTGCCGGCTTCGCCCGCACGGGCGGCCTCCACCCCGGCATTAAGCGCCAGGAGGTTCGTCTGGAAGGCGATCTCATCGATGACGCTGATAATCGTGGTGATCTCCTTCGACGAGCCCTCGATCTCCTGCATGGCGGACACGGCCCGCTCGACGATCGCGCCGGAGCGTTCGGCCGCCGCCCGCGTCTCGTGCACCTGCCGTCCGGCCTCCTGGGCACGATGGCTGGTTTCGCCGATGGTCGTGGTGATCTGTTCGAGTGCCGCCGCCGTCTCTTCCACCGAAGCCGCCTGACGTTCGGTTCGCTTGGACAGGTCGTCTGCAGCGGAATGGATTTGCCCGGAACCTGCGGCGATCGCCTGGGCGTTTTCCCCGACCCGTCGCATCGCCACCTCGAGTTTTTCCACTGCGGTGTTGAAGTCGATCCGGACGGGATCGAGCCTCGGCGCGAAGGCCTGCGCGATGCGGTGAGTCAGTTTGCCATCCGACAGGCGTCCCAGCGCGTCGCCGATGCTCTCGACGGCGAAGCGCACCTCGGCGGCCTCCTGCGCGGCAAGTGCCTCGCGCTCCAGCCGTTCGCATTCGGCGGTGGCGCGGTTTTTCTCTGCCTCCCGTTCCAGCCGTACCCGCTCGCGTGCATTGTCGCGGAACACGCCGACGGTGGAGGCCATGACCCCGATCTCGTCGCGCCGGCCTTCGCCGTAGATCGCCACGTCGAGCTCGCCATGGGCCAACTGGTCCATGGCCTTCGTGATTGAGCTGACGGGCCGGATGACGCCGGCGATCACCGTGAAGATCGAGAAGCCGGCCACACCGGCCGCCACGGTCGAAAGCCCGATCATCAGGCTCGTCATCAGGTTTTTCAGGGCATTGCCCGTTGCGAGATTTTCCTTGGCCACGCGAATCTGCAGATCGATCAGCCGGGAGATTTCAGTGCCCAGCGGATCGATGGTCGGGTAGAGCGTCGTTTCGACGAAGGTGGTCAGTGCCGCCATGTCGGATGCCGCGAGAATGGCCTGCAGGGTCTTCACGCCCACATCGGCCTGCTGTCGCGTCCGCGCGAATTCGCTGGCGATCCTGGCCTCCTCCTCGGTCAGTGTCGTCGCCATATAGGCCGCCCACTTGTCGTCGATGATCGTCAGAGCCTGCTTCACGCTCTCGCTGCCCTGGCCGAAGGTCAGGGCACCCGACCGCACCTTGTGGGCCGTATCGACGATGCTGACGGCGTAGGCGTCGGCGACGGATTTGAGCTGCTCCATGGGCAGAACGCGATCCGATACGATCGTGTTCGCCAGCAGCGACTGCTGGTGCATGGCATAGAAGGAGAAGGCGGAGATGATCACGATCGTTGCGGTGAGCAGCGAAATGCAGGCAAGAAGTTTGAGACGAATGGTCATGACGTCCTCGGACAGAGGTTAGCACTGCGGACCCGCACGTGCTGAACCATGGTCTTCCATCCGGGCCCGTCCGGCGACGGGAAAATCCGCTGGCATTCCACGCGATCCGCAGAGAGGCCTTTGGAAAAAAAAGTTAGTCAGTTCTCATTTAACAAGTGCTAAGATTCGGCGCCAAATGCCCGGAAATGGCAAAAAATTGCCCAGTTCCGCGACAAAAGTGTCGTCTTTCGTGCAGGCTGCCAAAGATATTGCCGATCGCCACAGCTCCTGTCGGCCTCCGCGCTCGCGCGCAGGCTCACAGCTTGATTAACGCCCCCACGGTGCCGCCGACCAGCAGCACGATCCCGATCAGAAAGGTCAGGGCCGCCCCCGGACCACGCTTCTTCGCATCGGCATAATATTCCGCCGCATAAAGCGCCCGCGCCGCCGTCCACCCGAGCCCCAGCAGTCCGGCGAACACGTCCGAAACGTAAAAGCCGAAGATCCACAGCGACGGCAAAAACAGCACCAGTTGCTCGACGGTATTCTGCTGCACGCGAAAGATCCGCTCGAAGTCTGCATTGCCCGTCGTCTTCGGTGCCTCGATCCCGAATTTCCCCCGTGCCTGGCCCACCTTTAGCAGGAACCAGCAATAGGTGGTGAGGGCGGCAAAGGTCGCAAGGATGGTGAAGCGCATGGATTTTTCTCGCGGGCGGGAGGAGGGGCAGGCGCGGGGCGTTAACGATGGATTGGTAGGCGGCGTGGGATCATAAGGCAAGCAAGCATGATTACCGTCGCCGGACGTTCGTGAACGCGGGCCACCTTGTCGCCCGAAGCCTTTTCCGCCATCATTCCAAAATATGCTTCGCCACCACCGGAAAGCACAGACGAGACACAGAGACGTTATGAACACCGAGAATTTCAAGTTTGGCCGCGCCTATGACCTGCATGAGCTGGTTGCCGACGGGATCATCCATGGCATCGGTGTCGTCTTCGCGCTGGTCGGCGCAACCGCGCTGATCTTCTACGCCACCGTCTATTCCGATTATGCCAATATTGCCGCGAGCTGGATCTATGGCCTCGGCCTGATCATCGCGCTCGGCGTCTCCTTCACCTACAATATGTGGCCGCATTCGAAGGTGAAGTGGTGGCTGCGCCGCTTCGACCATTCGGCGATCTTCATCTTGATCGCCTCCACCTACACGCCCTTTCTGGTTCAGGGCGCCGATCGCCCGCTGATCCTGGCGCTTCTTCTCGGCATCTGGGCCACCGCGATCACCGGCATCTGGCTGAAATTCCGTTATCCCGGCCGCTACGACAAGCTCGCGATCCTGCTTTATCTCGCCATGGGCTGGAGCGGCGCGCTCGCCATGGGCCCGCTGTCGGAAATCATCCCCGGCGTCACCCTGACGCTGATCATCATCGGCGGCTGCATCTATTCCGCCGGTGTCGTCTTCCATGTCTGGGAGCGCCTCCGCTTCCAGAACGCCATCTGGCACGCCTTTGTCGTCACCGCCGCCATCGTGCACTATTCGGCGGTGTTCACGGCGATCAGCCTAGGCTGAACCTCGTCAGGCCTTCTTCGCCTTGATTGCAGACTTAGAGCCGAGCCTCAGGAAGGCGGCGGTCCCGACCCAGTAGAGAAGGCCGATAAAAACGAGCATTCCGGCAAGCAGGCCGAAAAGCTCCGGCGAAAGATTGTTGGTCATCTCCTCCAGGCCGGCCCCCGGCAACAGCATGAAGCCGACGGTGAGAACGGCGGAGAGTGCAATCTGCAGCAAAGTCAAAACCGCGCCGATCCGGAAGCATTCGCGCCATTCCGCCGGCCGCCCCGTCTGCTTGGCGAAATAGGTGCCCGCCCACATTCCGGCCCCCATGACCACGATATGGCTGAGGCTTGAAGGCCGGTCATGCATGTATCCGTAGGTCGTGAGAACCATCACAGTCGCAGTCAGGCCGACCGTGATCGCCAGCGAGACGAGCAGATAGCGCGTCGCCATGGGGAAAAGAAAAGCAGGCATGGAAATATCTCCGAAGAACAACTGATGATGAAACAAGGCTGAGTGTAAAGCAGGTCCGCAAAAACTGCGAAACGGTTTTGCAGACGCAATTGCATGCGGTCAAGTTTTCGCGCATGGAAGGCGAAGCCGTTCTGGCCTGATCGGCACGAGCCAGCTTTCCCGCAAAGGAGAGCCGCCCGATAGCTTTCCCCACCCGAACATCCGGCGCCGCCGGCCCACATGCACGAGCCCCTATGACCGATTTCATCCTCCGCGACGCCACCGAAGACGACCTCCCGGCGCTGCTTGCCATCTACAATCACGCGGTGGCCGAGACGACGGCGATCTGGAACGAGACCCTCGTCGACCTCGCCAACCGCCGCGCCTGGTTCGAGCTGCGTCAATCGCGAGGCTTTCCGATCCTCGTTGCCGAAGCTGAAGGCCGGATCGCCGGCTACGCCTCCTATGGCGACTGGCGCCCGTTCGACGGCTTCCGCCAGTCGGTCGAACATTCTGTCTATGTCGAGAAGGATTTTTACGGCCGCGGCATCGGCAAAGCCCTGATGACAGCGCTTATAGAGCGGGCGAGGGCAGGGGACATCCACGTCATGGTCGCCGCCATCGAAGCCGGTAACACCGGCTCGATCGCCCTCCACAAAAGCCTCGGCTTCCGCCTCGTCGGCACCCACCATGAAGTCGGCAAGAAATTCGGCCGCTGGCTGGACCTGACGATGATGGAGCTGAAGCTGGGGGAGTGACGCTCCAACCTCCCCCTCGAGGCTCCCACCTCCCCCTTGAGGGGGAGGTCGCCGCAAAGCAGCGGGTGGGGGTGATCACGGCACCGGACGGGAGCGGCATCACCCCACCCGGCAGATGACGCTCCCCCTCAAGGGGAGGGTAGACAGCGACCGACCGCCCAAAATAACGAAAACCCTCTTTACAACCGTCCGTCCCTCGGGATTGATCCTGTTCATTGGCAGGAGAACCCCATGACCTTCGAAACCTGGATCGCCTTCGCCGCCGCCTCTGCGGTGCTTCTCGTCATCCCCGGCCCGACCATCCTTTTGGTCATGTCCTATGCGCTGGGACAGGGCTGGCGCAGCGCCTTGCCCGTCTCGATCGGCGTTGCGCTCGGTGATTTCACCGCCATGACGCTTTCGATGCTGGGCGTCGGCGCAATCCTTGCCGCCTCTGCCACGGTCTTCACGACGCTGAAACTTCTCGGCGCCGGTTATCTGATCTATCTCGGCATCAAGCTCTTCCGGGCCGGCGGCACGCTGGACGTCGCACCCCGCACGGATGCCGCAAGTGCGGCACGAATGATCGGCCACGCCTGGCTGGTGACCGCGCTCAACCCGAAGAGCATCACCTTCTTCGTCGCCTTCCTGCCGCAGTTCCTCAACAAACACGCCGATTTCTTCACCCAGATGGTGATCTTCGAAACGACCTTTCTGGTCCTTGCTTTCCTCAATGCGGTCGGCTACGCGCTTGTCGCCTCCAGGGCCCGCACGCTCGTGCGCAGCCCGCGCACCATCGGCCTGTTCAACAAGGCCGGTGGCACGCTGTTGATCGGCGCCGGCATTGCCACGGCCTCGATGCGATCCTCGACCTGAGGCGTCACGGCGCCAGACGTTCGCCCCAGTCCGGGTCTCGTTCGCCACAGTCCAAGCGGGACGGGCGGCGAGTGGCTAAAGAAGAGCGGAACTCTCCGCTTTATCCTCGCCCTGAAAGCCGCCATGTCCTTGCCCGTCTCCTCGACCCCGCATTCCCCAGCCGCTGTCGAAACAGCCGGTCAGGCGGCATCCCGCGGCATGGCCCGGCTCTATGCCGTGCTGGCCGGCCTTTACCTTGCCCAGGGCATCCCGACCTATCTGCTGCTTGTGGCGCTGCCGCCGCTGATGCGCGAAGCCGGCGCCTCGCGCACGGCAATCGGCCTCTTCTCGCTGTTGATGCTGCCGCTGGTGCTGAAATTCGCGGTGGCCCCCTTTGTCGATCGCCACAAGCTTCTGCCGAAGCTCGGCCATCGCCGCGGCTGGATCGTGCCCACCCAGGCGCTGGTCTCGCTCGCCATCGCTGCCATGGCCTTGTTCTCGCCGTCCGATGCCTTGCCGCTTTTCGGCCTCGGCCTCTTCATCACGCTTTTGTCCTCGCTGCAGGATATCGCGACAGACGGTTATGCCGTGCGTCATCTGAAGGGCGGCGCGCGCGCCGTCGGCAATGCCGTGCAGGCCGGCGCCGTGGCACTCGGCGTCATCATCGGCGGCACGCTGGTTCTGGTACTCGTCCAGCAGATCGGCTGGGTCCCGACCATTCTCATCGTTGCGGCTCTGTCGCTCCTGCCGCTCATCGCCACCCTCTACATGGCCGAAGACAATGAGGGGGCTGAAATCGATCTCACGCGGGCGAAGCCCAGCCTCGCCGCCTTCTTCCGCCGTCCCCAGGCCTGGCTCATCCTCGGCTTTGCGCTGAGCTACCGCGCCAGCGAAGGCCTGGTGCGCGGCATGGAGGGCGCCTATCTCGTCGATATCAAGGTGCCGACCGCCTGGATCGGCTATCTCTCCGGCACGGCTGCGGCAACCGCCGGGCTTGCGGGCGCCGTGCTCGCCGCTGTGGTCATCCGCCGGCTCGGCCTGTCATCGACGCTGCTCCTGCTCGGCGGTCTGCGCAGCCTTTGCTTCCTCGCCTTCTCGCTCAATGCCTTCGGCCTTGCCCCCGGCATGGCGGTGGCACTCGCCGCCTCCGGTTTCCAGACGCTGATCCGCTACATGGAGCTGGTGGCAATCTATTCCTTCTTCATGAAATCCGCCTCCGACGACCAGCCCGGCACCGATTTCACTTTGCTCGCCTGCGCCGAACTGGTGATCTATATTATCGGCACATCGCTTGCCGGCATCATCGCCGACCGCGTCGGCTATGCCTGGCTCTTCTCGCTGGCAACGGTGATTTCCATCTTCGGCATCGCGCTCTCGCTCACCATGCTACGGCGGCTCAGGCAGCCGGCCGAACCTGCCGCTTGAGGTCCGATGGCCGGATCTGGTAGCGGGTCCGGAACGACCGATTGAAATAGGAGAGGTCGTTGAAGCCGCATTGATAGGCGACTTCGGCAATCGACAGCCGCTCGCCAGAGGCCATCATGACAGCCTTTGCCCGCTCCAAGCGCCGTTCCAGCACATGCCGGGAAAAGGTCGTGCCCTCGCGCGAAAACAGCTTCTGGATGGCCCGCGGAGTAATCCCCTCGGCCTGCGCCACATCATTGATCGAAAAGCTGCCATCGGCCAATCGCTCCTCGATCAGGGCGCGTACCCGCGCCATGCGATCCTCCGGCGCCGGTTTGTGCACCGTCCCGCCGAGCGCCTGCGAAAGCAGCGGCAGGAAATCGTAGAAATGGCTGACCATCATGGCTGCGTCCTCGGCCGTCTGCTGCTCGCGTTGCAGGAGATAGCCGGCATAGCTGGTCAGCATGTGCAGGGGCAGGCAGGCGGCAGGCACGGTCTTCAGCATCAGAACGTCGAGTGAGGCCCGGTGCCGGTCAACGGCCTGTTCCGGCAGATGCGCGCAGTCGAGGCGCCCGCCTTCGGCAAGGGTGATGCGCAATCCGGTCTGCGCCGGAATAAAGACCACGTCGCCGCTCACCGCCTCGATCCGCGATCGCCCATGCTCCACGGTCATCGACTGGCCGACGGAACGCAACAGCACCACGCCCCGGTCGCCGCTGCCTTCGCAACTGACGGCAACCGGCGTCTTCGGGAAGTAGAGGGTCGCCAGCGACAGCGACGGATCGTGCCAGTAAAGCCCCGTCGACCCGCTGAAATCGCCACCCGCAAGCCCGACGCTGAGGCCACCCATCATGTCGATCAGAATGCTGCCGCACAGCGCCCGCGCCTCGGCATCGGAAAGGGCTGCGGACCCGAATTTCAAGGGGCGGATCAAGCTCATGCCAACTCAACTTTCCTCGGGGAACTTCGCGCTGGTCCAAGCCACGTTCGCCTCCATTCAAGCGGGTGCCACCGTTATGTTTTAAACATGACCGCATCAGTAATGTTTTACCTCGCTCCGCTCAAGCCTTGGGCGCAGCGAAATTGCGAGTGATGAGGGGATCTATGAAATTCTTTGGGCAGCAGGGGCATGGACTGGGCGGGACCTCAGCCATGGCACCCTCGACAATGGCACGCTCGACCGCGGCACTGACGGCGCTCACCGTTGCGGCATTTCTCGGGGCAGCCGATGCGGGCCTTGCCCAGGATGCAGCCGGTGATGATGCGGTAAAAGCCGCCGAAGCCTCCGGCGAAACCGTGCTCGGCGACATCGTCGTCACCGGCAGCCGCGCCCCGGAAAAGATCTCCGAGATCGCCCGTACCATCAAGGTGGTCAACGAAGCCGAGATCAAGGCCGCCGCCCTGCAGGGCAAGAACCTGCAGCAGATCCTTGCCGAAACCGTGCCGAGCTTTGATGCCGCAAGCGAAGGCGCCCGCACCACCTATGGCCAGAACCTGCGCGGCCGCACGGCCCTCGTGCTGATCGACGGCGTTTCGCTCAACTCCGCCCGTGGCCTCAGCCGCCAGTTTGATTCCATCGACCCGTTCAACATCGCCCGCGTCGAGGTGCTGTCAGGCGCCACCGCCCTCTATGGCGGCAATGCCACCGGCGGCATCATCAACATCATCACCAAGAACGGCAGGGACGCCGGCGACGGCCTTCATGCCGAAACCCAGGTCGGCGTGGGCGGCGGCTTCCAGGGCAGCCAGGATTTCGATCGCAACGCCGCCGGCGCCGTCACCTATAACAGCGGCAACTGGGACGCCCGTCTCTCCGTCTCCGGCAACCGCACCGGCGCTTATTACGATGGCTTCGGCGAGATGGTCACGCCCGACATCACCCAGTCCTCGACCGCCTTCAACGAGCGCATCGACGTGATGGGCTCGGTCGGTGTCCAGATCGACGAGGATCGCCGGCTTGATGCGACCATGCAGTATTTCGACAGCGCCCAGGACAGCGATTACGGCCTCTATTACGGGCCCTATCTGTCGGGCCTCTCCAATCCGAGCCTGTTCGAGGCCCGTTCCGGTTACGAGTCCGACGTCGAGCCGCAGACCCGCCGCAAGATGCTGACCATGAACTACACTGACGCCGATTTCCTCGGCCAGCAATTGCTGTTGCAGGGGGCGGTGCGCACGGAAGATGTCGTCTTCAATCCCTTCCCCTCGACGGGAACGCAAGCCGGCACCTATTTCGGCGCCAGCCAGCAGACGACCGATTATTACAGCTTCAAGGCCGCCATGGTCTCGGAACTGTCGGACACCGTGAAGCTGACCTATGGCGTGGATGCCGACCGCGACAGTTTCTCGGCCACTCAGTCGATCTTCGACCTCACCACGGTGGTCATGTCCGGTGGTCTGGATTTCGACACGATCGGCGTTACCGGCCTCTACCCCGACATTGATGTCTCGACGGTTGCCGGCTTTGCCGAAGCCGCCTGGGAGGCGACCGACCGGCTGACGGTGAGCGGCGGCCTGCGTTACCAGTATGCCAAGACGGAGGTCAGCGACTTCGTCGGTGCGGCCCAACAGGTGGCGATCCTCAACGGCGCCGCCACCTCGGCCGATGCCATCCCGGGCGGGGAGGTCGATTATGACGCGCTGCTGTTCAATGCCGGCGCCACCTACGACGTCACCCCGGACCAGCAGGTCTATGCGAACTTCTCGCAAGGCTTCGAATTGCCGGATCCCGCCAAATACTATGGTGTCGGCACCTATACCCTGACCAATGGCCATTATGTGCTGTCCAACAGCGTCAACGTCGAAAACTCGGCGCTGGAAGCGATCAAGACCGATAGTTTCGAAGTCGGCTTCCGCCATGACGACGGCACGTTCAATTTCTCAACCGCCGCCTATTACTCCACCTCCGACCGCTCGATCAGCCTCAATCGCACGACGCTGACGATCGAGATGAACGACGAGAAGCGTCGGGTCTACGGCATCGAGGCCGAGGCCGGTTACAAGTTCGACAACGGCTTCGATGTCGGCCTGCTCGGCCACTGGGTGAAGTCGGAAAAGAAGGGGGATGACGGCTGGTATCAGGAATCGGTCGGCACGGCGAGCACGTCGAAGGCCGGCGGTCACATCGGCTGGGGCAACGAGGCCTTTTCCGTCCGCCTCACCGGCGAACACATCTTCAGCCTGGAAGATGATGCCGGTTACGAGATCGAAGGCTACAATCTCTTCAATCTCGGCGGTCGCTACACCTTCGCCGAACAGGCAACGACCATCAATTTCGGCATCCAGAACCTGTTCGACACCGATTACACCACCGTCTGGGGCTCGCGCGCCAAGGCGCTCTATGGTGCCCTCGTCGACGAATCCGTCTTCGACTATCACGGCCGTGGCCGCACCTTCGCGGTCTCCGTCACCAAGGTGTTCTGATAACGAGAGACGGCGCGGGGAGCACCCGCGCCGTCATCACATGGAACCGCCCCATCAGAAGCGGTTTGCCTGAAGCACCTTACAGCAGCGCCAGCAAAGCCTTGGCCGCTGCTTCCGAAGAGGCCGGGTTCTGGCCGGTGACCAGCTTGCCGTCGGTCACGACATGCACGCCCCAGTCGGGACCCTTCTCGTAAAGCCCGCCATGGCCCTTCAGCATGTCTTCGACCAGGAAGGGCACGACCTCTGTCAGGCCAACAGCCTCTTCCTCGGAATTGGTGAAGCCGGTCACCTTGCGGCCGGCGACCAGCAGACGCCCCTCCGAATTCTTCACATGGCGCAACACGCCCGGCGCGTGGCAGACGGCGGCGACGGGTAGGCCCTTTTCGGCAAAGGTCTCGATCAGCCGGATGCTGTCGGCGTCCTCGGCGAGATCCCAGAGCGGACCATGGCCACCCGGATAGAAGACGGCATCGAAGCCTTCCAGGTCAATGTTGGCAAGCGGCGTGGTCGAGGCGAGCAGTTGCTGCGCCGTCTGGTCGGCCTTGAAGCGTTCGGTCGCTTCCGTCTGTGCATCCGGCTCGTCGCTCTTCGGATCGAGCGGTGGCTGGCCGCCCTTGGGCGAGGCAAGCGTGATCTCGGCACCGGCATCTTTCAGCACATAATAGGGGGCGGCGAATTCCTCCAGCCAGAAGCCGGTCTTCTTGCCGGTGTCGCCCAGCTGGTCGTGCGAGGTGAGAACCATGAGGATCTTCATGAGGTTGGCGTCCTTTCTTGAGAGTTCATAAATTGGTTGAATGTCAGGCGTCGGGGCCGACGCGGATCACCCGCTTGCCGAAGGCCTCGCCGCGCAGGAGGCCGATAAAGGCGCGTGGCGCTTCTTCGAGCCCGTCGATCATCTCCTCGCGATACTTGATCCGGCCGTCTTCGACCCAACCGCCCATCTCCTTGGCAAATTCCGGATAAAGATGGCCGAAGTCGTCAAAGACGATGAAACCACGCAGAGTGATGCGCTTCTTCAGGAACATGCCCATCAGCCAGCCGAGCCGGTCAGGCCCATCGGGAAGTGAGGTCGCGTTGTATTGCGAGATCAGGCCGCAGAGCGGTATGCGGGCTGCCGTGTTCAGCCGCGGGGCGACCGCATCAAACACCTTGCCGCCGACATTTTCGAAATAGATGTCGATGCCCTCGGGTGTGGCGAGCGCCAGCTGTCCGGCAAAACCGTCGGCCTTGTAGTCGACGCAGGCATCGAAGCCGAGCACGTCGACTGCATGGCTGCACTTCTCGACGCCGCCGGCAATGCCGACGACCCGAAGGCCGAGGATCTTGCCGATCTGCCCGACCGTCGCGCCCACAGGCCCCGTCGCCCCACCGACCACCAGCGTTTCGCCCGCCTTCGGCTTGCCGATCTGTGTCAGCCCCGCCCAGGCGGTCAGTCCCGGCATGCCCATGACACCGAGGGCCCAGGACGGGTGGGGCGGATTGGCGCCAAGCTTGGTCACGCCCTTTCCATCCGACAGCGCATAATCCTGCCAGCCGGAGAAACCGACCACCCAGTCGCCTTCGCTGAAGCCATCGAGCTTGGACGTGACGACCCGCGAAACCGTGCCGCCGACCATGGTCTGGCCAATCTCGACGGGAGCTGCATAGGACGGCGCATCGCTCATCCGCCCGCGCATATAAGGATCGAGCGACAGGAAGACCGTGCGAAGCAGCATCTGCCCGTTGCCCACGTCCGGCACTGCATCCGTCTCCAGCCGCAGCGTCCCCTCGGTCGGTTCCCCTTGAGGGCGCTCGGCAAGAACGAAACGGCGATTGGTCGAGGTCGATTGCGGCATGAATGTCTCCTGAGGTTTAAGGCTGATCCGGCCCGGCAAGCCCTTGATCGCAGAGGCTGACCGCTTGCACACGGCTGGCGCGCCATCTGCGGCGAATGCCGGATCATGACGAGCACGGGGGTGCCGGCACCCGACCGGCTCTCGCGACAACAACAGATCGCGGCGACAGAAGTTCCATCGGGTCATTGCCTTATCACGATGAAATCATCGTGACGCAGAGGTGCGGGAGGATGACATCGACAGCAGCCCCTCATCCGCCCTTCGTGCACTGTCTCCCACAAGCGGGAAGAAAGCCTCGACGTCGCCCCGCACTCCCCCTCTCCCCCGCCTGCGGGGAGAGGGCAGGGTGAGGGGCAAAACCACACCCCCCAGCGCCCCCCGTCACCTTATCGTCGCATGCACCATTTCGCCCCGGATCGTGATCGAAGGCTGAGCACCCGGCGTGTTGGCCAATGCGCTGTCGACATAGGAGGCCACCGCCTCGACGCCATAGGAGATCGCGGTCGGCACCAGGAAGCGGATGGAGGCATCGAGCATCTTGCCGGACACCAGCACCGCCTCGTTGCGCAACACCTTCTCGAAGGTCAGCCGTGCCCGAAGTGCCGCTCCTTCGACCGCGACCCGCGTGGCATGGCCGGCCAGCGCAAAGTCGCCGGCATCGCTGTCGACCTCGATGACGGAAAAATCCCCGTCGAGCCGCATGCGGGCCGCATTCTGCCGGATCGACACCATGGCTTCGGGCGCAAGCGTGGCGTTGAGCGTCAGGGTGCAGTCATCCCAGTCGTTCCAGCCGAAGAAGCCGCCGCGATCGCCCATGTCGACGCTGAGCGTATCGCCGTCCCGCGTCATCCGGGCCTGGCCGGCGCAATCGCCGGCAAACCAGCCGGACCGCCAGATCGCGCCCCAGCCGTGTCGCGTGCCGGAAAGCACCGCCTCGCGCGCGCCTTTTCCCTTTGTCGAGATCGAAATGTCGCTCGCCGCCCCCGTCACCGAAAGCCGGGTGACGCCGGTAAGGTCGACAGGACCGGAAATCGCGTCGCTCGCCCGGATCATCTGCACACTGCCGTCGATGATGGCGAGCCCGACGAGACCGCCGAGGATGGAAAGAATGATGGTTCTCTTGCGCATGGGAAGGCTCCTTTTGGCTGGGGCGCCGCCTGTCGGCAGACCCGTTTTCGATGCCTCCATCTGCTCGCGCCTCTCCCTCTGTTGCGACCTCGATCACGATCCGGGTCGACCGCGATCGCGCTTTCGGTCATGGTCGCGACAAGACCAATGACCCCGATACCGAAACAACCGCATGCTCTTCGTCCCGCTCTCTTTTCTTGTCGCCCTGTTCCTCGCCGTCTTCCTGGTGCGCCTGTTGCGCGAGGGGCGCGACGCCTGGGGCACGCAGGGACTCTTCCTCGCCCTGATCATCCTGCACATCGTCCAGAGCCTGCTGGTCGGTCTGCGTTGGGGCTATGGCATGGTGCAGGTCCTCGCCGTCCTGCCGGTCATGGCGAGCCTCATTCCGGCACTCTCCTATCTCGCTTTCCGTGATCTCGCGCGCGAACGTCAGGGCATTGCGCGAGGCGACTGGCCGCATCTTCTGCCGTCGCTCCTCGTCGCCGCAATCCTGGTCATGAGCCGCCTGCCGGCCGGTCTCGGCATTCCCCCTGCCTTGCGCATCCCCGTCGATCTCGTGCTCATCGCCAGCTTCTTCGGCTATGGTCTGGCACTGCTCTGGCTCGCCCGGCTCGGGCCCGATGGCCTCGTCGCCTCCCGCCTGGACGGCACGCTGCGCTCCTATCGCGCCCTGCAACTGACGGGCCTCGCGCTGATCACCTCGGCCCTCACCGACATCAGCATCAGCCTTGATATGCTCTGGTCCGGTGGTCGCTACTCGCCGATGGTCGTCTCGGCCGCAACGACGCTGATCCTGTTCCTGCTCGGCCTCGGCGCCGTCACAGCCGGCGAAGAGGAGGCGGGCGAGGGGGACACCGAGGAGGTAAGCGGCGAAACGAGAGGCGGCGCCGCTGAAGACCATGACGGAAGAGGAGAGGCAGGCGAACCAGCAGACGATGCGGCCGGGCGCACGAGGCTGGAGATGGCAACAGATAAGCTGACGACCCCCATGTCCGGTGCCAATCCCGCGCTGGGCGTTGCCAAACCGTCCAACGACGATCACCGCCGCATCGCCGCCGATCTCGACCGCCTGATGACCGAGCGACGCCTCTGGGCCAATCCGGATCTCAACCTGGCCCGTCTCGCTCGCCGCCTTGGCTTGCCCGCCCGCGCCGTGTCGGAAGCCGTCAACCGCGTCCAGAGGATCAGCGTCTCGCACTACGTCAACAATTTCCGCGTCGCCGAAGCCTGCCGGCTGCTCACGACAACGGAGATGCCGATTACCCGCATCCTCTTCGAGGCGGGCTTTCTCACCAAATCGAATTTCAACCGGGAATTCCTGCGTGTGACCGGCCTCAGCCCCACCGACTGGCGCCGGCGCGACCGAGCCGGGACGGCCGCTGCCTGAGCCGCCGGGCGAGATCCGTCAGACGGCCGGCATCTCGCGCCAGGCGACATCCGTCATGATGAAGCCCTCTTTCGGGCCCGTCGGCACGGTCAGCAGCGAGACCGAAAGGTCCTGCTCCGGCACGCTATAGCTGATGGTCCCCGCAAGCAGCCGCACGGCTTCCTTCATGATCTCCACCGTCGCCGTCTCGCCGGGGCAGCGATGCCCGCGGCTGGCAGATCCTGCCCCTTGCGGAATGAAGCTGTAATCCGTCTCGTGGTGCCTCAGACCCCGTGTCGGGCGAAAGGCATCCGGCTCGCGAAACACCGCCTCGTCATGACAATTGCCGTAGAGATCGAGCAGCAGCCATTGTCCGCGCCGGATTCTGTGCCCGTTCCAGGTAAAGGGTGCGCGGGCAACGGCCCCGACAAAGGGAAAGAAAGGCGAAATCCGCCGCACTTCCTCGACGAAACCGGACAGCCGCTCGGGATCCGGCTCCGCCAGGATCTCGCGCCACTGCGGATGCCGCTCCAGGCGCAGGGCGGCAAATACGATGTAACGCCCGATCGCCACGATCGGCCGAAGCAGGTTGATCAGCTCGACCGCCGCCACCCTGGGCGACAGCAATTCGCCATGCGCGTCGCGATAGCCGGCGAGCATGGCCAGCGGCGAATCCGGCATCGGCACCAGCCGTCCCCGCCTGATGTCGCGAAACTTCGCCCTCAGACGCCGTTCCAGTGACGAGCGGCGCACCAGCGTCGACAAGGTGCGTGGCCGCACATGCCCGGCATTCTCCACCATCTCGGCCATCAGCGCCGCATCGGCCTCCACCTCATCGGCGTCGAGCGGCGCCTGGGTCCAGGCAAGGGCGGTGCGAAAGAGAATGATGTCCATTTCCGAGCCCAGCTGCACTGCGCCCCAGCGCATCCAGTCCGGCACCCGCTCCAGAAAACAGCGGCGGAAGATCGCCACAAGCCGCTCCAGCCCGCCCTTGTCCTCCATCAGCATGCGCACGAACATCGCCTTGCGGTGCCGATGCGCCGGCCCGTCCAGCTGCTGTACGCTGCCCTTGTCCTGCAACAGGCGAAGCACCGTCTGCGGCATGGCGCCAACCCGGGTCAGCCGCGCATCGTCATAAACGAGCTTCGCCGCTGCCGGACCGGTCAGACAGATGACATCGCGCAGCATCAGCCGGGTGCGGAAAATCGAAGTATTGAGATCGGTAAAGCGGCGCGGCAGGAAACCGTAGCCCTCACGCAGCAGGGAGAGCGTTTCGTCAAACGTGGGGCTTCGTGGGATGGGCTTCGCAGCGGGTTTAAGGTCCAACGCTTGCGCTTCGCGCGGTCGTTCCCTCGTCTGCAAGTTCATCTGTCGCCCCTCCCGACGGTAAACCGTCGCACCCGTCCTCAACGCGACCCAAACGTCCGAAACGCGCATTTGTTCCGGGGCCAGCGGGGAAAACATCGGGCGAAGGCAGATGGCAATGCCACAGCCCCACGATTGATTAGGGGTACGGCTTTCGCTTCGATAGGATTGTAAGGGCGGCCGCTCGATGACAGCGAGTGTCGGCCTGTCCGGCGAGTTCTCTCGCCAATCCCCAAGCGCTCCGCGTTGAGGGGGGCGAAAAGCATTTCTCATAGGAAGTGAGGGGAGTTTACCGAGAATTGGCGAGGATCACCTCAAGGAACGCATCGCCATACCGCTCCAGCTTCGACTGCCCGATGCCGGAAATGCCGAGCATCTCGTCCTCGTCCATCGGCCGTTCGGTGGCAAGCGCAATCAGCGTCGTGTCGGGGAAGACGACGTAAGGCGGCACGCCCTGATCCCGGGCGATCTCCATGCGTTTGGCGCGCAGGGCCTCGAACAGCTCCTGATCCGCCTGATCGAGCCCCGCCTTGGCATGGGCGGTGCGCGATGCGCTGGCCCCCCGGGCCGCCTTGCCCGTCGTTGGCCGGTCTTTCCGGAAACGCACATCCACTTCACGCTTGAACACGGCCCGCGCCGTCTCTTCGAGCTTCAGAGCGCCAAAGGCCGTATGGTCGACCCGCACATAGCCTGCGGCAAGCAACTGGCGAAACACCGATTGCCAGGTCTTTGCAGCAATCTCCTTGCCCGCCCCGAAGATCGGCATGTCGGCATGCCCGAAGCGGACGGTCTTGTCGTTCTCGGTGCCCATTAGCACATCGATCAGATGGCCGGTGCCAAACCGCTCGCCGGTACGATAGACCGCGGCAAGCGCCTTGATCGCGGCTTCCGTGCCTTCCCAGGTCTCGACCGGTTTCAGGCAGGTATCGCAATTGCCGCAGTTGCCGGAATGCGCTTCGCCAAAATGCTTGAGGATCGCCTGCCGCCGGCAGCCCGGCGTCTCACAGATGGCGAGGAGCGCATTGAGCTTCGCCCGCTCGACCCTCTTGATCTCGTCGGCGGCCCCGCCTTCGTCGATCATCCGCCCGCGCTGGATGACATCGGCCATGCCATAGGCCATCCACACATCCGACGGCAGCCCGTCACGCCCCGCGCGTCCGGTCTCCTGGTAATAGGCCTCGACCGAACCCGGCAGATCGAGATGCGCGACATAACGCACATTCGGCTTGTCGATGCCCATGCCGAAGGCGACGGTGGCCACGAGGCAGAGTTCTTCTTCTTTCAGAAACGCATCCTGATTGGCATCCCGCACCGCCCGGTCCATGCCGGCATGATAGGCAAGCGCTCTAATCCCTTGCGTTTCCAGCCACTCGGCGGTCTCTTCCACCTTGGCGCGCGACAGGCAATAGACGATGCCGCTCGATCCCTTATGGCGCGAGAGAAAGCGCAAGAGCTGCTGGCGCGGCTGGTCGCGCTCTACGATCTCGTAGGCGATGTTTGGCCGGTCGAAGGAGGTGGTGAACACCTCCGCCTCGTGTAAGCCCAGCCGCTCGATGATGTCGTCCCGCGTATGCGGATCGGCGGTCGCCGTGAGCGCCATACGCGGCACGCCCGGATAGAGGTCGGTGAGCTTGCCGAGTTCGCGGTATTCCGGCCGGAAATCATGCCCCCATTGCGACACGCAATGCGCCTCGTCGATGGCAAAGAGCGCAATCTCCACGCCCTGCATCATCTCGCGAAACCCCGGCGTCACCGTACGCTCGGGCGTCACATAGAGAAAATCGAGTTCGCCGCGATCGAGCGCCCGGCGGATCTCGACATATTCGTCCTTCGACAGCGTCGAATTGAGCGCCGCCGCCCGCACGCCCAGACCTTTGAGCGCCTGCACCTGATCACGCATCAACGCGATCAGCGGCGAGACAACGACGCCAACCCCCGGCCGGCACAGCGCCGGCACCTGGAAACACAGCGACTTGCCGGCTCCGGTCGGAAACAGCACAACCGCATCACCACCCGACACGACATGGCTCACCACCTCCGCCTGGCGCCCGCGAAAGGCCGGATAGCCATAGATGCGTTTGAGCACGGAAAGCGGGCTCTCTTGGGCCTGCGCGGAGAAGAGCGGATCGGTAACGGGCTGAGTCGACATGGTCAGAGGTGTAGCCGATGGGGGAGGGGCTGGCCACAGGCGAGCTTGCCTCTTTCGACGATTTGGTTTAATATCGGATCAGTCGATCCAATATCGGATCAAATGACTTGCGCTGAAATCGGGTCGCCATGGCGAGGTTGCAACTCCAGAGCGCTCTTCGCAATCCCCTGAACGCTGTGTTCGGGGTGGATGCGAATGTCGTGGTACTGAGGGAGCTCGCCCGCCACGGCGGCGCCTTGGCCGCATCTGAGATCGTTGACCGCTCGGGCGCTTCCAAAAGCAGCATCCGCCTCGGTTTGCTGGCGCTGGAGCAGCTTGGGCTCGTGGTGTCCGAGGGCACACGGACGACCCGGCTGCACCGATTTAACCGCGATCACTATTTTGCGCCAACAATCGAAGCTTTGTTCGAAGCCGAGACGCAGCGTTTTCAAAATATTCTGGACGCCGTCCGGCAAGCTGCCGGATCCCTGCCAGAAGTCGCAAGTCTCTGCCTGTTTGGCAGTGCGGCCACCGGCGTGGATCGTGTCGAAAGCGACCTCGATATCCTGCTTGTCGTTGCCGGACCAGACGTTGGCAAACCGGCCGAAATGCTTCGCGAGAGGCTGAGACCGGCCGCCAGCTCTCTCGGCTTCAACCCGAGTGTCACCGGTCTCTCCATCGATGACGTCGGGAGACTGCAGCGTGACCATGATCCCTGGTGGCAGGAGGCAATCGGTCAGTTCGTCGTTCTGGCGGGAGATCACCCGGAGGTCCTGACCGGTAAAGCGAGGAGGCGGGCTGGTGGTTAGAACCGGACCCTCCAAAAAGAAGGATGCGGCCTATGTCTCGGCGCGAGTGAAGATCGCGAGGGGCTTCCTCAAGGAGGCACGCAACAGCGCTGCCTTGGCTGATCCGGGTGATTTCGGCAATGCGACCATGTCGACGATTATTCATTGTGCCATCGCCTATGCCGATTCACTGACGGCGAAGTTCAAGGGCGAGATCAATCAGGGAGATCATCAGAGCGTCATAAAGCTTCTGCGCGCGAGCTTGGGCAGGGAACTCCCGGACAAGCAGGAGGCAAACCTGCGCGGCCTTTTGGAGCAGAAGGACGAGGTGCAGTATGGCGCGCGGCTGATGTCCCGTGCCGAGGCCGATCGTTCGCTGGAGCGGCTGGAGCAGTTTGCCGCCTGGGCGGAAGAACTTCTCCTGCGCTGATCTCCAAACCCTGTGCACATCCCCGCCGAGGCACTCCGGCGGCCTTGCAACCCCGCCCGCCGACTGCTCCTGATCAGGCTCTCCCAAGCCTCCAAGGATCTCCACCGCATGTCCACGCCCCTCAAACTCTACCTCGCCGGCCCCGAAGTCTTTCTGCCCGATGCCCGCGCCATTCTCGATGCCAAGGCAGTCCTCACGCGCTCTTACGGCTATGAGCCCATCTGCCCTGGAGATCTCGCCATCCCGCCGGCTCCGACCAAGCACCAGTTCGGGTTGAACATCTCCGAAGTCGACGAGGGCTTCATGAATCGCGCCAATGGCGTCATCGCCAATCTCACCCCCTTCCGCGGCATCGCCGCCGATCCCGGCACGGTCTTCGAACTCGGCTATATGTGCGGCGCCGGCAAACTGGTCGCCTGCTACACCAATGTCACTGAGAGCCACTTCAAACGTACCGCCGACTTCTATTCCGGCGAAATCCACATGGCCGAAGACGGCCGCAAACGGGCGCCCGACGGCACCATGCTGGAGGATTTCGAGATGATCGAAAACCTCATGCTCCACGGCGGCGTCGAACGCCGTGGCGGTCCGGTCGCCGTGCATGCAGCCGCACCCGATGCGCTCTGGAGCGATTTGACGGGTTTCGAGGCCTGCCTGAAGGCGTTGGCAGCAAGAGGATGATGGCCGAGGGGCTGTGGAAAGCGCTGGCTGTCCCTAGAAGGTCCAGGGGTTGATCAGTTCGATCCCGCAGTCCTGGAAATCGGCGACATTGCGGGTGGCAAGCGCTGCGCCTTTGGTCCTCGCGATCGCCGCGATCATGCCGTCCGGCACGCTCATGCTCCGGCCACGACGCCGGGCGTCGCTCATGATCACGCCATAGATCAGGGCGGCCTCTTCATCGAAACCATGGATGCGGCCGGCAAATCGGTCTCGCCAGTCTTCAAGCGCTCGCTCCAGTCGCGGTGCGCGCTCATCGTCCCGGATCTTTGCAATTCCGTAGGCGATTTCTCCGATGACCACGCTCGACAGGGCCAATTCTGCATCGTGCCGGATCAGCCGAAATCACGGCTTCACTCGGCTGCTTTTTCAATGTCTCCGAAACAACACTGGTGTCGAGGAATATCAAAGCTCCGGGCCCTCATGCGCGCGGCGATCGGCACGAATGACGTCGTTCAGATCCAAATCGAGCCCGACCTCGGCGCCAATCCGCCGATAGAAATCGGCCGCCGGTTCCCGCCCGGTCCTCTGCGTCTCATAGGCTTCGAGCGCCCGCTCGACGATATCGGCAATCGACCGGTTCTCCCGCCGCGCCAGCCGATGCGCGAGATCACGCGCCCGGGCGCTGCGAACGGACAATTGCGGTTCTGCCATGGCACAAGCTCCTCTGAAGGGAGCATGCCACCTTTGAGCCACGCCATCAAAATGGCAGGAGATGGCCAGCCATCAATGGCGAAAAGTGAGGCGTGATGCTCTTGCCTCGCAGGCGAAGACATGCCGTCCAATCATCCGAACACTGATCCCGCCACCTTCACATTCTGCCTGAAGACACGCGCGAAACCCATCTGAAATCAGGGCTTTGTCCTGGGAAGCCGAGACGCCGCAGCAGGCATGCCGACGGCCTGTGCAGCCGGCGCAACACCCGCAATCGCCGGCGCGCCCCAGACGCTGATCGGCTGCCCGTCTTTGGTCAGCACTTGGCTGTCATAGACGGCAAGTGCCATGTCGAACTGGCGTGTATCGGTGCAGCGGTTGATCAGCCCGCCGATATAGGTGATGCAGTCGGCGGTCGATCCCTGCACGGACCCGGTTGCCCAGTCCTTGACGATGCCGTCGGGGCCGACGAGGAAATAGGAAAGCCGGTTGCGGGTCGAGACCGTCTGTCGCCCGGCCAGTCCGACGAAATCGCTCCCCGTTTCCGTCCGCGCCCCCGGCGCCATATGTCGATAAATCACCAGACCGTTCGCAAGCGGGGTTGAACCGATTACCGGACCAAAGCTCGCGCCCTCGCTGCCGGCAAGCTGTTCCAACGGCGATTGCCCGAGACCTGCCACCTGCTGATAGGGCTTGCCCAGCGCATAACTCGTATACGAACGATTGGCCGCGACCTCCGCCTTTTCGGCAACCGCTGTGCAACCGGCAAGGCCGACCAGCACCATCATGACAAAACCGGCCCGCATCCGCATAAGTCCGTCCCTTACTCGCCCATCGTTCAGAGACGATAGAAGCGTGAAATGGCCGGATGGGCAAGGGGAGGGGCGCTCCGTTATCCCACCCTTTGGCAATCCCCGCCCCATGAGAATCCGGGGCTTGCATCTTGCCGCCGGCGATGCTCCGTGGCGCCAGGAGAATCGCACATGCATCGAAACCACTCTGAAGGCGCCCTGGGGCACCGTTTTCACCGCCTGCTTCTCTCCAGCGGCCTTGCCAATCTCGCCGATGGCATCGGCGTCGTCGCCTGGCCCTGGCTCGCCTCGCTGATCACCCGCGATCCCCTGGCCATCGCGCTGGTCAGCATGGCGCAGAAGCTGCCCTGGTTCCTCTTTGCGCTGCCCTCGGGCGTCATCACCGATCGTTTTGATCGCCGCCGCCTGGTCATCGCAATGGATGCCCTGCGTTTCATCACCCTGATGGCGCTCTCGCTCGCCATGCTGGCCCCCGGCATGCTGCCGCAAACCCCGGTCCAGGAATTCCCTCTGGATCTGCTTTATGGCCTTCTGCTGCTCGGCGCCCTCATCGTCGGCTTCGCCGAAGTCCTGCGCGACAATTCCGCCGTCACCCTGCTGCCGTCGATCGTTCCCCATGACCGGCTGGAAAGCGCCAATGGCCGCATGGGCAGCCTGGAAACCGTGATGAACATGATGATCGGCCCGCCGCTCGCCGGTCTGATCATTGGCCTCGCACTGCCGCTCGCCTTCGGGCTTTACGGCCTCGCCTTCGCCTTTGCCGGCCTGCTGATCCTCTCCATCCCCGGCACGTTTCGCACCGAGTGCCCGGAACCGCGCCATTGGATCGCCGAGATCCGTGAGGGCGCGGCCTATCTCTTTGTTCGCCCGCTGCTGCGTGATCTCGCCCTCGGGCTCGGTGTGCTGAACGCCATCGACATCATGCTGCTGACGGGGCAGGTGCTATATGCCCAGGAGGTCATGGGCCTCAATTCGGCTGAATACGGCCTGCTGCTCACGGGTCTTGCCGTCGGTGGCCTGTCGGGCGGTCTCTTGGGCGAGCGCATCATCCGCCGCTTCGGCGCCTCCGCCTGCCTGCGCGCCACCATCGCCGGCTGCATCCTCTGGTCCCTGGTTGCCCTGCTCTTGCCGGTGCCGGCGCTCGTTTGGGCCGTCTTGATGCTGTCTAGCGTGATCGGCATGGTCTGGAACATCATCACGGTCTCGCTGCGCCAGCGCATGATCCCGCCGCATCTGCTCGGCCGGATCAACAGCGTCTACCGCTTCTTCGGGCTTGGCACCATGCCGCTCGGCGTGCTGATGGCAGGCCTGAGCGTCACGCTCGCCGAAGAGATCATGCCGCGCCACCAGGCCCTCGGCATGCCCTTCGCGCTCGGCGCCGTCCTCAGCGTTCTGCTCCTCATCGGCATCTGGACCCGCGTCTCGCCAAAGGCGCTGGCGGCATTTGACGGACGGTGAGAACCTCCCACCTCCCCCTTGAGGGGAGAGGTCGCCGCAAAGCGGCGGGTGGGGTTGCACCGGCATTGAATGCACCGCCGCATGTCACCCGACGCCAATCGGGCCGCCGCCCATCACCCCATCCCGTAGGTCCGCTCCGACCCTCCCCCTCAGGGGCAGGGTGGTCGCCTCACTTCTTCTTCGCCGGCTGCGCCGTCGGATCCTCGAACCTTATGCCGCAATTGTTCTTGAGCGAGGCCGTCTCGATCGCCTTCATCTCGCCTTTCAGCCGCGAGACTTCCGCCGCCGACGCCCCGTCGCCCTTGGCAAAGAACAGCGCCGGCCAGAAGATCACGAGCCCGACGCCGACGGCGACCGCGTCATTGTCCGCCTTCTTCTGCTGCACGCCGCTTGCGGCAATCGCCCGGGCCGAAACGGCGGTTGCCTCCTCGCGCAGCCGGTCGCAGGACAGGCTTTCATAGAGCGTCGACGACACGTAGGCCGCCTCGATATCCTTGGGCTTGCTGGCACAGGAAGAGAGCGCCGCGGCAAGCGCCACGGTGACTGCAATTGTCTTGTTCATGATGACCCCCAGTTGTGAACGCGTAAGGGGTGTCGCGTGTCTCGATCTGCGTCAAAGCCAAAGATTGCAGATTTCTGAAAAAGGGCAGGGTGTCCACAACCAAAAGTGGGCTGGTTTGGCGGCTTGCATCGCAAGCGCGCTCGAGGGCATGACGCGAGCCCCGACTGTCCACCTCCCCCTTGAGGGGGGAGGTCGCCGCGAAGCGGCGGGKGGGGGAAATCCTGCGCCGCCGCCCGTCGCCCCACCCCGGAGCTCCACTCCGACCCTCCCCCACAAAGGGGAGGGTGATGCCCTTACTCCATCGCCTCGAACACCATCGAATGCCCGTTGATGCAGTAGCGCAAGCCCGTAGGCTTCGGGCCGTCGGGAAACACATGGCCCAGATGCCCGCCGCAATTGGCGCAGCGGATTTCGGTGCGCACCATGCCGAACGCGGTGTCGCGGTGTTCGGTCACGGCGTCAGGCTTGACCGGTTCAAAATAGCTCGGCCAGCCGCAGCCGGCGTCGAACTTGGTGTCCGAGACGAAGAGCGGCTCGTCGCAGGCCGCGCAGCGATAGAGGCCTTTCTGGAAATTATCCCAATAGGGGCCGGTAAAGGGGCGCTCGGTGCCATGTTCGCGCAGGATGCGATATTGTTCCGGTGTCAGCTGCTCGCGCCATTCGGCATCGGACTTTGCAATCTTCGGGGCAGTTGTGGAAGCGGTCATGATGATCTCCTTGGGCGGCCGGGCGAAAGACAAGCACAGCCCGCCCGGCGTTGCACTATAGATAGGGTGCCCGATGTCGAGCGGCAATTGTCCCTTCCTGCCGTTTGTCGCCGGCGGGCCCGCGCCCTTTCACGATAAACTGAAATACATCGGCTGCTTTTCACTGAAACGTGGGTTGACGCGTCCGTGAAGGCGAAGTGTTCCGTTTTTGCTTGAGACGAAGGTTGGCATGTCCTAACACGGTCGCACCTTGTATCGACTGATGATCGAACACCGATCCGACGCCCACGGGGATGTGGAATGCCTGAGACGACGAGCGATCTGACCTGGATCGCGATGCTCTTGCCCTTCGCGGCAGCCCTTTTGGCGCCCTGGCTCACGGCGCGCCTCGGTGCCGCCGCTGCCTGGGTTCTCGCCGTGGCTCCCGCGCTCGCTTTCCTCCATTTCCTCGGCTTCCTGCCGGAGATCGCAGCGGGCGAGCGGGTGACCGGCGGATTTGCCTGGGTGCCCAGCCTCAATCTCTCCTTCTCCTGGCTGCTTGATGGTCTGTCGCTCACCTTCGCGCTTTTGATCACCGGCATCGGCGCGCTGATCGTGCTTTATGCCGGTGGCTATATGAAGGGCCATCCACAGCAGGGCCGCTTCTTCAGCTATATCCTGCTCTTCATGGGTGCCATGCTCGGGGTCGTCGTCTCCGACAGTTTCCTGATGCTCTTCGTCTTCTGGGAGCTGACCTCGATCACCTCCTTCCTGCTGATCGGCTTCGACCACACCCGGGAAGCCTCGCGCCGCGCCGCCCTCCAGGCGCTTGTGGTGACCGGCGGCGGCGGCCTTGTCCTGCTGGCGGGCCTCATCTTCGTCTGGAACATCACCGGCATCAGCCAGCTCTCGCTGCTCTTGTCGACCGGCGACATCCTGCGCGAAAGCCCCTTTTATATGGCGGCCCTTCTGCTCGTGCTCGGCGGCGCCTTCACCAAGTCGGCCCAGTTCCCCTTCCACTTCTGGCTACCCAATGCCATGGAAGCGCCGACCCCGGTCTCGGCCTATCTGCATTCCGCCACCATGGTGAAGGCCGGCGTCTATCTCCTGATGCGCCTCAACCCGGTCATGGGCGGCACGCCCGCCTGGGAGATCTTGCTTCCCTTCTTCGGTGGCATCACCCTGCTGGTCGGGTCTGTGCTCGCGGTGCGCCAGACCGATCTGAAGCTGATGCTCGCCTATACCACGGTCGCCTCGCTCGGCCTGCTGGTCATGCTCACCGGCTTCGATACCCCTTATGCGGTTGAAGCGGCGGTGCTTTATCTCGTCGCCCATTCGCTGTTCAAGGGCGGCCTCTTCATGGTCGCCGGCATCATCGATCATGAAACCGGCACCCGCGACATCCGCCTGCTCGGCGGGCTTCGCAAACTGATGCCGATCACCTTTGCCGCAGCCATCCTCGGCGGCATCTCCATGGCCGGCCTTCCGCCTCTCTTCGGCTTCCTCGCCAAAGAAGAGATCTATGCGGCGCTCGCCGGCGCTTCGCCCCGCGCCATTCTCTTCACGGCTGTCGCCGTCATCGGCAATGCGCTGATGTTCGTCATCGCCTTTGCCGTCGGCTTGAAACCCTTCGTCGGTGAAGAACGCAAGACGCCGAAACATGCCCATGAGGGGCCGATCTTCCTCTGGCTCGGTCCGCTCACGCTCGCCCTCCTGTCGCTCGCCGGCGCCATCCTCTCAAGCGTCGCCCACCGCTACATTACCTCGCCCATGGCAAGCGCCATCGATGGCGAGCCGCAGGCGGTGACCATCAGCCTCATCCCCCATATCGGCGTGCCGCTTGCGCTCTCGGTTCTGACGATTGTGCTGGGTGTCGTCCTCTATCTCGGCCTCGAGCGCCTGCGCGCCGCCGTCGACCGGCTGGTGGTCGGCCTCGGCTTCAGCCCCGACCGCGGCTTCGACCATTTCGTCGCCGGCCTTGTCGCGCTCTCGGTGCGGGTCACCCGCGTCATCCACAATGGCCGGCTGGAAGTCTATATCACCACCACCTTCATCCTGGTCGCGCTCGTTCTTCTGGTCACGCCTGTCGTCTATGGCGAACTGCCGGCGGTCCCCGCCTGGCCGTCCGATCTCGGCCTTGCCGAAGCCGCCTTCCTCGCCATCGCGGTGATCGGGGTTGCCGCCGTGCTGTCGGCCCGCGATCGCCTCACCGCCATCGTCTGCCTCGGCATCCAGGGCTTTGCGCTCGCCGTTCTCTTCCTGCTCTTCGGCGCGCCGGATCTCTCCTTCACCCAGTTCATGGTCGAGACGCTTTCCGTCGTCATCCTCGCCTTGGTCATGACGCGGCTCAGGCTCTCGCTCACCGATCACCGCCCGCTCATTGCCCGCCTGCTGGATGGTGCGGCCGCCATCGCCTGCGGCATCGGCTTTGCGCTCCTGTTGATCCGCGCCACATCCGCCCCCTTCGATGCCACCCTGACGGAATTCTTCGCCACCTATTCCAAGGCGATCGCCCACGGCGCCAATGTCGTCAACGTCATCATCGTCGATTTCCGCGGCGTGGATACGCTCGGCGAAATCTCTGTCGTCATGATCACCGGCCTCGCCATTTTGGCGCTCATCCGCATCCGCGTTGCCCCGGCGGTCCCAACCGCCTCCGTCGTCTCCCCACCGGCCGGCTCATTTGGTGCCGTGAAGGGCAAGAAGAAGGGGAGGGGCAAGTGATGGTGGCCTCTGTTCTTGTTCGGCCTTCAGCCCGCCGCTCCGCGTCGCTTCCTGCAGATCTCTGCTGGCCTCCGGCCCACCCCCCTCTGTCGGCTGCGCCGACATCTCCCCCACACGGGGGGAGAGTGGTGGCTGGCTTCCTGCCCGCCAATTTTGATGCGGCCGATGCTGCACGCCATCAGCGGAAATCGCCGACCCTGGCCGCCTTCCGCTCTCCCCCCATGTGGGGAAGATGCCCGGCAGGGCAGAGGGGGGTAAGCCTTGGCCGCAGCTTTACACCTGGGGAGGCCCCGCGATGAACACGCTCATCTTCCGCACCTTTGCGCCCTTCCTGACCGCGCTGATGCTGCTCTTCTCGATCTTCGTCCTCTTGCGCGGCCACAACGAGCCCGGCGGCGGTTTCATCGGCGGCCTGATCGGCGCCTCTGCCTTTGCCATCTACGGCATCGCTTTCGGCGTCCAGGCCGTGCGCCGCGCGCTCTGGTTCCACCCGATGTCGATCGCCGGCTGCGGCCTTCTGATCTCCACGCTCTCAGGCTTCATCTCGGCGCCTCTCGGGCTGCCTTTCATGACCGGTGTGTGGATCTACCCGACGCTCTTTGGCGTCGAAGTGCCGCTCGCCACCGTCGTCTCCTTCGATGTCGGCGTCTATCTCGTCGTCGTCGGCACCTTCACCTCGATCGCGTTGGCGCTGGAAGAAAGGGATGACGCCTGATGGAACCCGTCTTCGCCCTCGTCGTCGGCATCTTCTTCGCCGCCGCCTTTTATCTGATGATGTCCAAACACATCATCCGCGTCCTGCTCGGCATCGTGCTGCTCGGCAATGCCGTCAACATGCTGATCTTCACCGCCGGTCGCCTGACGCCATCAATCCCGCCGATCATCCCCGCCGGTGAGACGGTGCTGCCGGCCGGCACCGCGAACCCATTGCCCCAGGCGCTGATCCTGACCGCCATCGTCATTTCCTTCTCCTTCTTCTGCTTCCTCCTGGTCTTGACCTGGCGCGCCTATCAGGACCTCGGCACCGATGACACCGACGAGATGCGCGTCGCCGAACCCGTCAACGATCCTGCCCCGCCGATGGGGTATTGAGGATGGGGATGACCGAGATTTCCATGGCTGGCATTGCTCGCCAAAAGCCCCTCTGGCCTGCCGGCCATCTCCCCCACAAGGGGGGAGAAGCCTCGCGGCAAGCCGTCCGCGCAGCCTTGAGAGGGCGCCGCCGGGTTAAGCCCTCCCCCTCGTGGGGAGGGTTTGGGAGGGGCCTTGTTTTGCCTGCCGCCGCCACCCGCATTCCGCCCATCGCATTGCCTGGAGGTCCCGCCTGATGGCCAGCCCCGCCACCACCGCCGTCGACCTCACCGCCGCCCTCGTCGCCGCGCCGGTGGAGAGCGCCCAATGGCTGGCGATCCTGCCGATCGGTCTTTGCCTCGGCGTCGGCGCGCTATTGATGATGATCCGCCACCGGACCGATTGGCATGCGCCGGTGGCGCTTGCCGGTCTCGCCCTCCTGGTGCTGGTCGACATGCTGCTGCTCTCCAGGGTGCTGACCGACGGCCCGCTCACCATGATGATGGGCCGCTGGCGCCCGCCCTTCGGCATCGCCATCACGGTCGATCTGACCGGCGCGCTTCTCGCGCTCGCCGCCGCCATCGTTGCTTTTGCCTGCGCGCTTTACGCCAATGTCGATATCTCGACCAGCGGCCGACGTTACGGTTTCTATCCGCTCCTGATGGTGCTGATGGCCGGCGTCTCCGGCGCCTTCCTGACCGGCGACCTTTTCAACCTCTATGTCTGGTTCGAAGTCCTGCTGATCTCGTCCTTCGGGCTTCTGATCCTCGGCTCGGAACGTCCGCAGATCGACGGCGCCCTGAAATATGCGGTCCTGAACCTGATCGCCACGACCCTCTTCCTGATCGCCACCGCCTATCTCTATGCGATCTTCGGCACGCTCAACATGGCCGATATTGCCCGCAAGGCGCCGGCCCTGTCCGCGACTGCTCCCTTGATGACGCTTGCGGCACTCTTCGTTCTGGCTTTCTCGATGAAGGCCGCAGCCTTCCCGGTCAATTTCTGGCTGCCGGCCTCCTATCACACGCCGCGTGTCGTCGTGTCGGCCCTGTTTGCCGGACTGCTCACCAAGGTCGGCGTCTATGCGCTTCTCCGCGTCATGGTCATGCTGCTGCCGATCGAGCGCGAGGGCTTGAGCTTTGCCATTGCCGTCATGGCGGCACTCACCATGATCCTCGGCGCCATGGGCGCGCTTGCCCAGAATGACATCCGCCGCACCCTCGGCTTCATCGTCATCGCCGGCATCGGCAACATCATGGCCGGTATCGCGATCGGCGGCAGCGTCGCGGTGGGCGCTGCGATCTTCTACGCGCTCCATTCGATCCTGCTGATGACGGCCCTTTACCTCGTCTCCGGCGAAATAAGACGCCTCGGCGGCAGCTTCGGCCTCGACCGGCTGAGCGGCTTGTGGATTTCGGCGCCCGTCTTTGCCGCTGTGTGCCTCGCCCTGTTCTTTGCGGCAAGCGGCCTGCCACCCTTTTCCGGCTTCTGGCCGAAGGCAATCCTGGTCAAGGCCTCGCTCGATATCGGCGCCTGGTGGCTGGCGGCAAGCGTGCTCGTTTCCGGCTTCCTGATGACAATGGCTTTCGGCCGCGTCTTCCTCTTTGCCTTCTGGCGTCCGGCAGTCGAGACGGCAAGCAACGCGCCTGCGATGCTCGGTGGCCCGCCGCCGGTGTCCATGCCGTCGCTGTCGCTCGCCCGCACCGAAAACCGCTGGCGGCTTGCACCCATCGTGCTGCTCTCGGCCTTCGTCGTCGGCTTCGGCCTCTTCCCCGAACGCCTGATCATTGCCACCCAGCAGGCGGCCTCTGATCTTGCCGATCCCTCGGCCTATATCCGCTCCGTCTTCCCTGAAGGAGATGTCCGATGACCGCGACCGCAATCGCCATTCTGATGGCCGTCGTCTGGGCCATCGTCTCGGGCAGCTTCTCGCTGCACAATCTCATCTTCGGCTTCGTCCTGTCGCTGCTCACGCTCTCGCTGCTGCGCGGCCATCGCCCGGGATCGGGCGAGACCAGCCGCACGTTGCGCATCCTGTCGCTGCTCTGGCTCTTCCTGGTCGAACTCGCCAAATCCGCCTGGCGCGTCGCGGTCATGGCCACGCGGCCGAGGCTTGATCTCCATCCCGGCATTTTCGCTTATCCGCTGCGCGTTCAGGGCGATTTCCAGATCAGCCTGCTTGCCAATCTGATCACGCTGACACCAGGCACGCTTTCGGTCGACGTGTCGGCCGACCGCAGCACGCTCTACATCCACGCCGTCGATTGCACCGATGTCGAGGCCGCCCGCCGCGATATCGCCGATGGTTTCGAGGCGAAGATCATGGAGGCCTTCCCGCAATGACGCCGGAACTGATCGTCGAAACCGCCGGACGCTTCGCACTCGTCGTCCTCGTGCTTGCCACCCTGCTCACCGTCTGGCGCGCCGTGGTCGGCCCGACGCTGCCGGATCGGGTCGTCGCGCTCGACATGCTCGTCGGCATTGTCATCGGTTTCATCGCCGTAACTGCGCTCAGAACCGGCTATACGCTCTATGTCGACATCGCCATTGCGCTCGGCCTTGTCGGTTTCCTCGCCACCGTCGCCTTTGCCCGCTTCATCCTGGTCCGGGGCAATGTGAGCGAAGCCGCAGCACAAGGCGCATCCGCGACCGGCAAGGTCTCGGCGGAGGGAAAACCGGCGGGCAAGAAGCCGGCCAAGGCCGCCCGCGCATCGGCCGGCGCAAAGAAGGAGGGCAGGTGATGTCCGAACCGCTCCAGATCGTCCTCGCTCTCGCTATCGCCGCCTTGATCGTCATCGGCGCGCTCTTCTCGCTGGTCGCCGCCATCGGCCTCGTCCGCTTTCCGGACGTCTATACCCGCATGCACTCCGCCTCCAAGGCCGGCACCGTCGGCTCCGGCCTGCTTCTGCTCGCCGTCGGCATCCATTCGGGCGATCTCGCAACCTTCGGCCGCGCCATGGCCGGCATCGTCTTCTTCATCCTGACGGCGCCTGTCGCTGCCCATCTGCTCGCCCGTGCTGCCCACAAGGCCGGATACAAGTTGTCAGATGTATCGGTGCGTGATGATATGAGTAAATAGACATTCATCCGTGATCAGAAGTTACGTCAATTGACTTTTTACAATCGTGGCGCGGTGGCTGGCGAGAAATTGCAGCACAGAGCAATAAAGCTGCTTTGTACCCATGATATTTAGTAGAAATAACAGGTGGACATTTGTCGGCAGGGTGCTAATCCAGTGCTCAGTGAGCTGATCTGTTGTCTTTCTGGCTCCATTCACGCATTTTCGGCTTACCTATTGTAGGCGGTCAAGTATTGGCGACGATATGCTGATGGTGTTTCGAATCGGGATTGCACCGCAATTCTGGGGCTTGATCCGGTCATATGTGGGGGCTGAGAGTGTTCTGTACCTGTTCTGGTTGGGGCCGGTAGGTACAAAGTTGATATCTTTGACACGCGTATCGGCGGACGCGCGTGATCCTTGAACAGGAGAATGACATGAGTGAAGTAGAACAAGGCCCTGGATCGCAGCTTTTGGTCGAACTGACGGCGGACATCGTCTCGGCCTATGTCAGCAACCACGTGGTACCAGTTACCGACCTGACCAATCTGATTGCAGATGTGCACATGGCGCTGAGCAACACCTCCTCGCCGACGCCGGCGCCGGTGGTGGTCGAGAAGCCAAAGCCCCCGGTTCCGATCCGCAAGTCGATCGAGGACGACTATCTGATCTGCCTGGAAGACGGCCAGAAGTTCAAGTCGCTGAAGCGCCACTTGATGACCCATTACAACATGACTCCGGAAGAATACCGCGAGAAGTGGGGCCTGCCGGCCGATTATCCGATGGTCGCCCCTGCCTATGCCGAAGCGCGCTCGCGCCTCGCCAAGGAAATGGGCCTCGGCCAGCGCCGCAAGCGCGGCAAGTAAGATTTCCGCCTTTCGAGGTGGTGCATGGATCGGCCGGACCCTGGGGTTCGGCCTTTTTTGTGGACGAAGGGCGGAAAATATTCCTTTTTATCGACGGATGAGGCGAAGCTTTCTTCCATCCCTCAATTCATGGGGTTTATTTCGCCGAAATCTCTGCTAATTATATAGGAAGAAAATCCTATACGGAGATCGCTATGCCTATCGAGTCCCTGATCTCGCAGACCGTCAGCCTCCGGCCAGTAAACGGACACGACCTTGCGGCGGACGCCGAAGCCGCCGGAATAGAACCACATGATGCCAAGCCAAGACGCCTCTCTACACACACGGGCGAGGTCACACGCCCAAACGCGGATTTCGACGAAGTCGATGCCGCAGACGCCCTCACGGACCGTCCGCTCACGCCTGAGCGCCGCTTGCTCTGCATGATCGTCCGCCAGCTCACCCAGGAATTGCTGCAGGCCATCGGCCTCGACAGCGACAGCGGCGGGCGCCGCCGCAGTGCCGGCCATGTCCGCCAGGTCGCCATGTATGTCTGCCACGTCGCCTATTCCATGCCCATGGGCGAGGTGGCGCAAGCCTTCGGCCGCGACCGCTCCACCGTCGGCCATGCCTGCCGCATGGTCGAAGACCGCCGCGACGATGCCGCCTATGACGGTTTCGTCACCATTGTCGAGCGCATGGCAAGCGCCGTCTATCTGCTGGCAGGACGCCGCCCATGACCCGCAACCACGCAAACACCCCGAGCGACCATCTGAACAGCCAAGGAAACAGCAACGCGGGCCGTTCCGCGGTCGCAAGCCTGCCTGCCTCATCGCAAGGGCAGAAGCCGAAGCCGCTTGCCGCCCCACTCGCCAGCGCCGTCGACCGCCACCAGCAAAAGCGCATCCGCCTGTTCCTGCGCCGGGCGCTTGCAGGCCCGGTCCTGCTGCCCTCGCCATCTGAGGTGCAGGAGCAGCCGCAGCCGCAGTCACCCCCGCCCGTCGACGTCGACGCGCAACTGCTCGACCGCCTCGTCGCCGAGGGACTGCTGACCCGCGACGGCGATCAGCTCTGCGCCACATCGGAGACCGCTGCCTATCTCCGACGCGCGCTGTGCGACGAGACGGGCGACCCCTTCGCCGATCAGCACCGCACGCTGGAGCCGCAGGTGCTGGTCACGCCGGAAGGCCGCCAGCCGGCGCGCCGCAATCTGGCCGAGTCCCCGCTCTTCCCGCTGTTGCGGCTGAAGGAAAAGGATGGTCGGCCCTTCCTCAACCAGGAGGCCATGGCCGCTGGCGAAAGGCTTGCTGCCGATTTCGACCATGGCAACCTGCAGCCGCGTATCACGGCCAGCTGGCAGCCACGCCTGTCGACAAAGGTGAAAGGTGCGGCCCCCGCAGGCCCCGACTTGGCCGACAGCCGCATCGCCGCCCGCAACCGGGTCAACCGCGCCATCGAGGCCATGGGCCCTGAGCTCTCGGGCGTCGCCCTCGACATCTGCTGCTTCGGCAAGGGCTTGGAACTGGTCGAGCGCGAACGCCAATGGCCGGCCCGCTCGGCGAAGCTGATGCTGCGCACAGCCCTCTTGGCACTCGCCCGCCACTACGCCCCGCCGCCGCCAAAATCCCGCCCGCGCCACTGGGGCGACGAGGGCTTTCGCCCGGAGATGGGGTGAGGGGGAGGAAGGGATCAGAAAAGTCTGGTGTCGAGGTGAGCCGGTCACACCATCCGTCGCGCCGCCTCTTCGCGAATGCGCTGAATCATCGAGCGCAACCCGTTGGCGCGCTGGGCGGTCAGATGCTCGAGCAGTCCGATCTGCTTGAAGAGGTCAAGCGCATCGAAGGCAACGACCTCAGAGGCCTTCTTGCCGGAATAGGCTTCGAGCACGATGGCGACGAGCCCGCGCACGATGAACGCGTCGCTGTCGCCGCGAAAAGTCATGACCGGATCGGCGCCGTCGCCGGCGGTAACCGACAGCCACACCTGGCTCGCGCAACCCTGCACCTTGTTCTCCGCTGTCTTCTCGGCCTCGGGAAGATCGGGCAGCGCCTTGCCGAGCTCGATGACATAACGCATCCGGTCCTCCCAGTCGTCGAGAAAGCCGAAGTCGTCGATCATCGCTGCAAGTGTGGTCATTCGCGCACCCGTTTGTTCCGTCCGCCCCATATAGGCCAGCCCGGAGCGGAAATGAACCGTCTGGGTGTGGAAAGATCACCGGCGTGTCCGGTCGGTGTCAGGGTCATCGAGGCCCGGATCGGAATCAAGATCAGGCATCGGACCATGCATCCGTCCGTGGCGGATCGTCACGATGTCGATCCATGGATGCTCGTAAATATAGTCGAGGATGTAGTCACCGAAAACAAGGCTGCGCCCGCCCGCGTGTGTCAGGCCGTGCAGCCGGTTGCCCGCTTCCGGAAACGCGAGCAGCGTGACGCGGGCCTGTTTCACAGCATGGGCAAACTTCCGCGCAGCGGCAGGGTTGCGTTTGCGCAGATAGGCACTCTCCTGTCGGACATAAGCGGCTGCATCACGCGCTAGCCGGATGTGGATCATGCAACATTGCCGGCGATGATCTGGTCCATCTCGGCAATGACGTCGTCAAAATCCTCATATTCACCAGCAGCGATCTGCGCGCGCCCCTCGATCGCATTCAGTATATCGCCACCTTCTTGCAAGAGATAAGCGCGGACGGCCCTGACAATGATCTGGCTGCGGGAACGTTCTGTCGCCTCCGCAATGGTCTCGACCTGAGCAAGCACATCGGATGGCATATGAAGCGTGACGGATTCGGTTGGCTTGGTCGTCATGATCAGGCAACTCCAGATCGGGCTGAATGACAGTGTAAAACGTTGTCTTGCAGTCTGCAATGCGTCTGCGACCGCCCCTGCCCAACCGAAAAAAAGGCCGCGAGACGAAATCTCGCGGCCCGGCAAATGCCGATAGTTTTCAGTTCAGGGACAGGCAGACAGGCATCCCGGCCCGAAATCGGGAAAGGGATGCAAGGGGGAGGGGCGTTGGGCGCCCCGCAATTCGTCGGGTGGGAAACCGGGTCGTCTCCTCGGCGGGATCCGGTTTCGGCTCAAACTCAGGGCTTGGGCGGCGTATAGGGCTTCGGCAGGTGTTTTGGCCGGGCGTCGGGAACGACGGTTCCCGTCACGATGGCTTCCCGCACTGGGTCTTCCGTCTCGGCAACCGCATGGACGGGCGTTTCCACTTGAGGCTTAACGATCTCCACCACGCCCTTTTTCGGCAAAGGCATCTCCTCGGCCACCTTGGCCGAACCGTCATCGCTGAACTGCTTGTCGAGCAGCTGATAGGCAACAAGCGCCCCCTCGCGGGCCCGCTGGCCGAGCGCCTGGAAGGTCTGCTTGCCCTTTTCGCAGACATCCGGCTTCTCGACGCAGATCGAGGAGACATAGGCATAGGCGTCGGTCGCCGCCGCAAACGCGTCCCCGATCTGAAGCGTCGCGCCGCCCTGTCCTTCTTCCCGGGGCGGACTGCCGAGATAGGACAGCGCAACAAGCGCCACCGAGCAATAGAAAGTTCCCTTGATCAGAAACCACATGATCGTCACCGATATCCCTGTTGCCGGTCGTTGCCGGACTTTCGTCGGGTTGTCCCGAACTAATGGGCTGGACCCTAGCCCCCGATTCGCCAAAATCGCTTTTCGAAAACCCCGCGCTTTCGAGACGAATTTGATTAAAATGCGTTCGATCGCCGGTTGTTCGCCCTTTCCCGTCAAAGTTTATCGGCCGTCGTTAAGCATAAGTGTGGCGAGCGCCCGACAATCCACCGTTTCTTCGAGGGGTTCGCTGCCCCAAGCGTTAACGCTGTCGTGAAAAATTGAACGAAATCAGCGCTTACGCTCCATTAACCATAGAATGGAAAGGACCAGATCCCTGTCCCGTTTCGGGTCGGATCGGCCCGATCGGCGCCTTTCCGAGCCCCAGCCTTATCTATTCCTTAAGCGCGTGGCGCCTATTGTCCGGCAGTGAAATGAGATGAACCCATCGCGGATTTCTGGCGTGGTTGTATTGCGTAAAATGTCGGATGCTTGGACGATGGCGATGGACGCGCTGATGCTGCGCGTGCTTGCGCGCCATGCCGGAACGCGTGCGACCGACGCTGCCGAACTCCGCCTCCTGCGTCGCCTGACGGCAGGCTTTGCCGCAGCACTCATGCTCTTCCCCGCCGGCCTCACGCTTATCTTCGGCGCCGCCGCCGGCCTGCCGATCGGCGTGTCGCTGGCCTTCAGCCTCTATCTCATCTCTGCCGTCGCACTGGTGGCCGGCACCCGCTTCGGCGCTGGTCGTGCAGATGCCCGCGAGGCGGATGCCGAACCGATGATCGACCCCTGGGACTATTGCCCCGGGCTCTTCCTAACGCTCGATACCGCCGGTGTCGTGCGCGCCTCCGGTGGCCGTGACCGCGATCTCTTCCTGTCCTTCCTGCGCGAACCGCTCGCCCGGCCTTTCGTCGAGCAGGTCCATGTTTCCGACCGTTTGGCCTTTGCCCGTGCGCTGGATGACCTGCGCCTCGGCGCCGATATCGTCGTCATTGATCTCCGCCTCGATCGTCCGGTGCTTGGCCTCGATCAGGCCCAGTTCCTCAATGTCCGCCTCGACATGACCGCCGTGCGCGGGCCCGATGGCCAGCTCTCTGCAGTGCGCGCCCAGATGCTTGACATCGAAGGCGAAATGCAGATGCGCGATGCCGTGCGCGTCAAGGAACACGAAGCCCATGCCGCCCACGAGCTGAAGAGCCGCTTCCTCGCCGCCGTCAGCCACGAGATGCGCACGCCGCTCAACGCCATTCTCGGCTTTTCCGACATCCTCGCCGGCGAATATTTCGGCAAGCTCGAAAACGACCGCCAGCGCGAATATGTCCAGCTGATCCGCCAGTCGGGCGTCCATCTGCTCTCGGTGGTCAACACCATGCTCGACATGTCGAAGATCGAGGCCGGCCGCTACGAGCTGATGCTGGAAAGCTTCGACGTCGCCGAGACGCTGACGGAATGTGAGCGCATGCTCTCGCTGCAGGCCTCGGCCAAGGGCGTCAAGCTCTCAAGCCGCCTGCCGCGCGGTCTGGGCGACATCACCGCCGACAGCCGGGCGCTTCGCCAGATCGTCATCAACCTGATCGGCAATGCCATCAAGTTCACCCCCGCCGGCGGCGCCGTCACGCTGGATGCCATGCGCCGGGGTTCCGATTTCGTCGTCTCGATCAGCGACACCGGCTGCGGCATCGCGCCGGAAAAGATGGCGCTCCTCGGCCGTCCCTTCACCCAGATCCAGGACGACCTCAATCGCAATCACGAAGGCTCAGGCCTGGGGCTTTCGCTGGTCAAGGGCTTGACTGCGCTGCATGGCGGCACCTTTATGATCGAGAGCCATCGCGGCGAGGGCACGGTCGTGACCGTGACGCTGCCGGCCGACGGTTCCGGCACCGTAGCCGCCGACGACAACAACATGGTCGAATTCCCGCCGCGCCTGTCGCAGCCGGTTTTGACGAACGAGGAAAGCGGGAAAGCAGCGACGCATGACAAAGCGGAAGCGAAAATCGCCTGAGAAGAAAAAGCCGGCGCGTCACGCGCTGTCGCTGCTTCTCGCCGGCGGCACCGCGCTTGCGCGGCTCGCCGGGCGCTATCCGCGCTCGGTGGCTGGCGTCACCCTGTTTTCGCTCGTCTTCGGCACGGTCGCCGCCAATGCCCTCTGGTATCAGCCCGGCCAGCATCCGTCGCCCTTCCTGCGCACCCGCGACGCCGCCGATTTTACCGCTCTTGCCGGCATGCCCAAAAGCCCGCTGCTAAAAGCCCATGATCCGGCCAATGTCACCACCTTCAAGATCGAGCGGGAAGGGGAGGCGTCGACCGAAGAAACGGCCGAAGCCGCGCCTGCCGATGGCGCCACCCGCATGGCTGCCGATCCGCAGGCGACACCCGCAGCACTGCCTGCCGCCGCCAGCGAAACCGCCGATATCATCCGGAAGGTCCAGGCCGAACTCCTGCGCCGTGGCCTCTATCAGGGCGAACCCGACGGTGTGGTCGGCCCGCGCACCGAAACCGCCATCGCCGTCTTCCAGAAGACCGTCGGCATGGAGGCAAACGGGCTCGTCAGCCCGGAACTGCTCGCAGCCCTTGCGCTCGACCGCAATGTCACCGCCGCCGTGCCCGCCCAGCGTCCGGCGCCGGAGATCGCAAGCCCCGCCGAAGATCCCGTCGCCGCTGCCATCCGCTCGGCCGAAACCCGTGTCGTCACCGCCCCGCGCCGGCCCGTCACGGCTCCCGGCACGATGGCCGAACCCGCAAGACTTCCGGCAACGGCTCTCGTGCCGCCGCAGGATGTGAAGCCCGCCGCCGACCAGCCGCCGCCGATCCAGCAGGCGAGCTTCGATCCCGGCCTCGTCATGGAAATCCAGCGCGGCCTGTCGAACATGGCCTACAAGGACGTCACCATCGATGGCGTGCCCGGTGAACAGACCCGCGCCGCCATCCGCCGCTTCGAGCGCCATTACCAGCTGCCCGAAACCGGCGAGCCGAGTGCTGCCGTCCTGAAGAAGCTGAAGTCCATCGGCGCGCTCTGAGCCCCTTTTTCTGCATCTTTCGTCTAAGCGAAATGTAGGGGCTGCTGAAGCAAGGACTCGTTAAGCATGAGGCCCGCATACTTCGCCGATTGGAGGAGGAGCTGGCCATGCATGCTGCAATGAATGCTGCAACACCGATGACTGTCGATCCGAACCCGCAAGCCGGGCAAGGGACGGCCACGTCTGCGCCGCAAACCCCGTCGGACATTCCATCCGAACCCGCGTCGCATGCGGATGCCGCAGCCGACGCCGCTCGCCTGCGCGGCATCATCGAGCGTCTGGCCAATGAAGCCTCGACGCTCGGTGTCGATCTCGTTGATATCGCCGGCGCCATCCAGGATGTGGCCGGTGTATCCAAGCGCCATGCCGCCACCTTTGACCAGATCACCCGCACCGCGCTTTCGATCGCCGAAACCAATCGCGATGTCGCGACCTCGCTGCGCGAAACCGACCAGACAGCCGGTGAAGCCCGGCGCATGCTGAGCGACAGCGCAACGAGGCTGACAGGGGCCGTCGGCAAGATCGACACCATGGTCGAGGCTTCGGAAGAAATCGGCACCGAGATCGGCACATTCTCCCGCTCGCTTGCCGAAGTCGACAAGGTCGCCGAGGAGATCGGTACGATCGCCCGCCAGACCAATCTTTTGGCGCTCAATGCCGCGATCGAGGCGGCCCGTGCCGGCGAGGCCGGCAAGGGCTTTGCCGTCGTTGCAGCCGAAGTCCGGGCGCTGGCGCTCCAGACCTCCCAGGCGACGGGTGCGATCCAGCAGACGCTGGGCGAGCTCCGCCAGAAGATCATCCGCCTCACCGAAGCCGGTCGGGGAGCGACGGAAAGTGCGCGTGACGTGCGCCAAACCTCCCAGGCGATGCATGCCTCCTTCGGCGCCATGGAAGGGGTCATCACCCGCATTCTCGACGGCTCCTCCACCATGGCCGGCACCACCGACCGCGTCGACCGCCAGTGTTCGGAATTCGTCGCCACGCTCGACACCATGGCCGGCGAGGTGCGCCAGTCCGACCACCACTTGCAACAGACCGCGGGCCGCGTCGACAAGGTCGTGGCACTTTCCGAAACCCTGATCCAGCTGACCGCGAGCGCCGGCATCGAGACCGCCGACAGCCGCTGGATCGACACCGCCGTTTCCGTCGCCCGGCAGATCTCCGACACCTTCCAGCAGGCGGTCGACAGCGGCCGCATCCGCATGGCCGATCTCTTCGACCGCAACTATCGCCCGATCCCGGGCACCGACCCGGTGCAGATGATGACGGCCTTCACCGAGTTTACCGACCAGGTTCTGCCGGCCATCCAGGAACCGGTCACACAGATCTCCGATCGCATCGGCTTCTGCGCGGCCATTGATGAAAACGGCTATCTGCCGACCCACAACAAGAAGTTCGCCCAGGCCCAGCGCCCCGGCGACACCGTGTGGAACACCGCCAACTGCCGCAACCGCCGCATCTTCAACGATCGCGTCGGCCTGGCCGCCGGCCGCTCGAAGGCGCCCTTCCTCGTCCAGACCTACCGCCGCGACATGGGCGGCGGCCAGTTCGTGCTGATGAAGGACATCTCCGCCCCGATCTTCGTCGCCGGACGCCACTGGGGCGGCCTGCGCCTGGCAGTGAAAGTGTAGGAGGGGAGGGGCAGTCAGCCAGCGCTGCTGCCTCTCGTAAGCGACCGCGCACCCGCCTTCTTGCCGGCGCACGCGCCCCAAACTTCCCTCACTCCCGAATCAGTGATACCCGTTCGACCTCATACCCGCGCGGCGCGGCCGCCTTGTCCCGAGGTCCAGCAACCCTTGTTTCGTGTCCCCTTCCTCGTTGCGATCGCGCTTCTCACTGCCTTTGGCGGGGCGATCCTGTCGGCACAGTCGATGCTGACCGCCTCGGTCGGCTTCGGGGCGATCGAGGTCGGCGGCTGGCGGGCTTTCCCGGCGGCCCAGACGGTCGATGCCGACCCCTATGCCAAGGCGCATCGGGCAAAGGCCGGGCGGCTGCTCTATGGCTCGGCCGAGGGGCTGCAATTCACCGCCTTGCGCGATTCCAAGGGTCTGGCACTCACCGGCACCTGTTCCTACCGTCTCTCCGGACGAACGCCGGTGGCACGCCTCTGGACGCTTTACGCGGCCGACAGTGCCGGTGTGCCGCTCTCCGCCGGCGCCGATCTGCCGGTCGCGAAGAACTCCCAGCGCATCCTGCGCCAGCGCGACGGCACTTTCGAGATCGCCATTTCCCGCAGCGCCCAGCCCGGCAACTGGCTGGCGCTCCCCGATACCGGCGCCTTCCAGCTGGTGCTGACGCTTCTCGATACGCCGGCTGCCGCCTCGACGGGGCTGTCCGGCCTCGACATGCCGGTGGTCGAGCAGACGGGATGCGGCCAATGAAAAAGATCCTGTACGCACTGGTCACGGGCATGTTCGGCGCCGTCCTGCTGCACATCGTCATCATTCTCGGCGTACCGCATTTCACCGGCCAGGACGCCTATACGCGGGTGACCAAGGAGGGCGCGCCTTTCGTCTTCCACGCCCTTGGAGAACGTCCCGACAAGACCGGTCTTGCCAGCCTCGACCCCTATCTCAAGGTTGCCGTCTGTCATTTCGATATCACCCGCCAGCCGCTGTCCCTGGTGGCCGCCGGCGACGGCGTCGATTTCTGGTCCGTCGCGATCTTCGACGAGAATGGCAACGAGGTCTATTCGATGAATGACCGCACCTCGGTTGCCGGCGATCTCGACATGCTGGTCGCAACCCCGGTGCAGGTGGCGCAACTGCGCAAGACGCCGATTGCAGCGCTCGCCGAAACCATTTTGGTCGAACATCGCGGCACCGTCGGCTATGTCGTCTTGCGAGCGCTCGCCGCGCAGAAAAGTGCCGAACCGGAAGCCAAGGCCTTCCTGTCCGACGCCGAATGCCTGCCGTTTACCGGCCGCTGAGCGGACGGGTCATTCAGAGATATCGCTCCGGTGGCGGACTATAGCAAATTCGTGGGAAGCATGGGGACGTCGCGCTGTCATCGGCCGTGCGGACACGACCCCAATATCCGGCGCGGAGCCGGTAGGCCGGCCGTAAGAAGTTTTCGGCCGCAGTCTATCGGCACAGACTTTATCGTTCCGCCCTTCTCAACCGCGGTCTTGAGGCGGACCAGTCTAATGCCCGCTCAAAACGGCCGGCGATCGCCGCCGTTCGGTGCGGGAAGCGCCGGAAGCGTCGGCAGTTCGACGCGCGGCCAGATCGCCTGGGTGTCGAGCCGTTCGTGGCGGATGCCAGTGAAGAAGAGGATCTCCGCCTTGGTGCCGATGGCGGGGTGAGCGATCGGCGCTTGGCTGCGCCGCGCCGCGTCCTGCCGGTCCTTGATCCTGATGATGTCTGCCATGCTCGTCTCCTTTTCCATGAAAAAAGATCGAGAGGGATGAAGGAGTATCTCACCCTGCCCCTTTGAGGGGGCCGGCACATTCCCGTTCATGTCGCCTGGTTTTCGCCATGCACCGGGGTCATCTGCGCCTTTCTCCGACGCCTGTCCCGTATCGCGGATCCGCCCGCGAAACCGGGCCACGCATATGCCTAATATCGGAAACATCTAACGAATCGCCGTCCTTGACCATCCGTTAGGCCACAAGAAGCCATAGGTTAGTTAACAGCTTGCTAACGAAATCGTTCTAAAGTGACACGCATCTGTATTGCGTTGGAGTGCTTAGTCGTGAGCGAACAGTTCAGGGAGCTTGAGAGGCCGGCCGGCGCGCGGAACAAGGATGTCGTTCTGATGGCCACGGTCACGAGTTTCCAGGCGCTCTCCTTTCCCGGCAAGTCCGAACTCCGACAATTTGCCGAGCTTTTCCAGCCGCTCTATGCGCATTCCTCGATGGAAGCCCGGCGCGATGCCGTGGCCGCCCTGTCGCAGAGCCCCAACCTGCCGCTCTCCATCGCCGCCTTCATCGCCAGCCAGCCGATCGCCATTGCCGCCCCCTTTCTCGCCTCCTCGCCGGCTCTCACCGATGACATGCTGATCATGATCGCCCGCACCCAAGGCGCCGATCATGCCCGCGCCATCGTCAAGCGCGAGCGGCTGTCGCCGACGGTGATCGACGCCCTGGTCAGCCTGCGCCACGCGCTGCCGCCACGCCCCGAACGGGCGACAGGAAAGGCCGCGGGCCTTGAGGCACAGCCCGAAGCCGCTGCCGTTCAGACAGCGACCCGCAGCCCCTCCAGCTTCGAACAGACCATGGCCGATCTCGCCATGACGGATCTGCCCGGCGCCATCGCTGCCAACCAGACCGCCTCTGCCCGTGAGCCGGACGAGGCAGAGACCCGCAGCGCCCGCGAAGAACTCCTGCGCCAGACGATCAAGCGGCTCGCCTACCAGCAGAAACCGGCAGCCGACGACCGCCTCGGCCGCCGGCAGGTCGGGCCGGTCCAGACGGCGCTTCTCGTCCGCTTTGCCCGGATGCTCGACGGTGGCGCCTTCGCCACCACGCTGTCGGATCTTCTGACCTCCAGCCGCTGGCTCGCCGAACGCATCCTGCTCGACATCTCCGGCCGCCAGCTCGCAACGACCCTGGCGGGCGTCGCCATGGCCGAGGACGAGAGCATCTTTATCCTCGAACATATCTATCCCCATCTCGCCCGCAGCGAAGCCGGCGAAACCCGCGCCCGCGCGCTGCTCGCCTCGATCGACCCGGACCAGGCCGAAGCCCGCATCGACAGCTGGCTGCGCGCCGACCGCTACACCTTCGGCGAGACGGAACAGCCGGCGCCGGAGCGCGGGGCCGAAAGCCTGAACGCAGAAGATCTGGCCAGATCCGCCCGCACCGCCGCCACCCGCAAACCCGTCGGCGACGACCATGCCCGCCAGGTGCTGCGCGCCCGCAAGCGGTAGACCAAGCGATAGAGGGCGTGGCGGCAAGGCCTAATTTCAGGACGAAAGGCGCGGCCAGGTTAAGCCCCCCCTCCCCCCTTGTGGGGAGGGTTTTCGAGGGGCCTTTCAAGCGCCTCAAGCAGAGGCTGAAGGACTGACAATCTCCAGATAATCGCCGATCGCATCCTTCTCGATCTCGACCAGCCAGAGATCGCCATCGAATTTTTGCTCGCGCGCGATCAGCGCCTCAACGATCTCCGGCTCGACCCGAGACAGCCGCGCCTCGAACAACCGGTCGTCCCGGTCCTCAACCTCGATGAAAGCCTGCGGCGCCGGCCCATAAAGCGTCTCCAGCCCGTCGCGGAACCGCTGCCGCACAAAGATCGCGCCCGAAGCATCGGACCCCTTGATGACGACGGCAGCATAACCGCCATCGGCAAAGACGCGGCGGGTGAGGGCGGAAACGAAGATGTCGGAGCGAAGGCGCATGGGGGTGTTCTAGGAGATGCGGCGCTCAGGGGGAAGGGCTGTCTTCCCCGTAAGGCGTGTTACCGCAAAACCCCCGTCGCCAGCGCCCGCTGAATCCCGCGCACATCCGTGCCCTTCTTCAGCGTCTTGGTCACCGGATCATGCGATCCCGAGACCCAGATCTTCAGCTCGCTGTCGAGATCGAAGGTCCCGGCTGTCTCGACCGAAAACCGCGTGATCGCCCGGTAAGGCACGGAGGTATAATCGACCTTCGAGCCGGTAATGCCCTGCACGTCGATCAGGATCAGCCGCTTGTCGGTGAAAACGAAGACATCACGGATGACCTTGAAGGCAAGCCCGACCTGCTCGCCATCGATCAACACGCCATCCAGCCGCTTGGCGAGATCGCCCGGATCGACGCTCGATCCATGGCCCAGCAACGCATCGAACAGTCCCATGATCATCCTCCATCTGTATCGATGGGGAGATGGGAAGGAGCGGGGAAGGCGTCAAGCCGGCAGAGCATGATCCGGCATCAGGTCTTGCTTTCCAGCACCTGCACGCGGCGGCCCACGTCGCCGATGCTGGCTTCAATGCGGGACAGCGCGTTATCGATGGTGGTCTGCATATTGGCCAGCGACCCGCCAAGCTCCATCTTAATCATCAGCTCGATGTCGTCACGGAGCTCGGTTTCCCGGCGCTCGACGCGCCGGGTGAGATCATAAGTGCCGTTGAGAAGCCGCATCATGTCCGCCATCTCCTTGCGAAGCTGGCGCATCTCCTCGATCTGCAGCTTGGATTGCTGCGCAAGAAAATCGAGACTGATGTTATCCGTGCTCATCGTCATCCGGCTCCGGTCGGACCGATTTTAGCGCGTTGCGCGCAAAAGCACAATTCTGACGCAACCTTCAGGCTGCAAGCGTCACCCCACCCGCTCGTAAAACGCCTCGAGCGTCGCCACCTCCACGCCGAGCTTGGTCAGCGACGCATGCACGCTCATATGGCGCTCGTCATGCAGGATGAACCAGTCGTCAAAACCGAAGCGGGTCTTCGAGCCGTCGGCCGCGGGCACGTCGCGGGAATATTGCCAGCGGAAGGCCGAACCCGCCTGCTCGCCTTCGGCCACGCCGTCGATCAGCGTCTCGCGCCCCTCGTAGCGGTTTTCGCTGCGCTTGAGGATCGTCCAGGTGAGCGTATCGGAATGGCCGTCGTCGAAGAAATAATCTTCGGTGAGTGACAGCACATTGGCGGCTGGGTCGAAGCGGCCGCGCGCATCGATGGTGAAACGGTTCTGGAAACCGCCGAGCCGCCCGATGGTCACGCCAAAGCCGCGCAACGTGCCGGAAAAGAAGTTCTCCAGGATGAACCTGGGCTCTCTGTCTGCAAAGTCCTCGAGTTTCAAGGTGTCTCTCCTGGAGTTGATGTGCCGGGGGAAACACGGTGGCAGCCGCTCGGGTTCCAGAGGGGACACTGCCCCCATCTTCTCCCCATTCTCCCCCTTACCATCAGCCGCAGTCCGCGCTATCTGGTCATCCGACAACCCAATCTCTAGGAGGAAACCCATGGGCAAGCGCATCGTGTTCACCGGCGGCAGCGGCAAGGCGGGGCGCCACGTCGTGCCCTATCTTCTGGACAAGGGCCACAAGGTGCTGAATGTCGACCAGACCCTGCTCGATCATCCCGGCGTCCATACGCTGTTGACCGACGTCACCGATCCCGGCGAAGTCTTCAACGCGCTATCCTGCCACTTCGGCTATGAGGGATATGAGGAAGGCGGCGGCCCGAAGAAGGTCGATGCGGTCGTGCATTTCGCCGCCGTCCCGCGCATCCTGATGAAGCCCGACAACGCCACCTTCGCCGCCAACACGATCTCGACCTACAATGTCATCGAGGCCGCCGCCAAACTCGGCATCCGGAAGGTGATCATCGCGTCTTCGGAAACCACCTATGGCGTCTGCTTTGCCGAAGGCGACAAGGATTACCACGCGTTTCCGCTCACCGAAGACTACGACACCGACCCGATGGACTCATACGGCCTCTCCAAGGTCGTCAACGAAAAGACGGCGCGTGCCTTCGCCATGCGCTACGGCATCGACGTCTATGCGCTGCGGATCGGCAACGTCATCTCGCCGGAAGATTACGCCGCTTTCCCCGGCTATCTCGCCGATCCGCCGGTGCGCAAGCGCAATGCCTGGTCCTATATCGACGCCCGCGATCTCGGCCAGATCGTCGATCTCTGCGTCAAGAAGGATGGCCTCGGTTTCCAGGTCTTCAATGCGGTGAACGACACGATCACGGCGACGATCCCGACCCGTGAATTCCTGGCGAAATACGCGCCGAACACGCCGATCACCGGCGATCTCGATGGCTTCGAGGCTCCGTTGTCGAACAGGAAGATCCGCGAAGTCCTCGGCTTCAAGGAAGAGCACGACTGGCGCAAATATGTGAAGGTCTGATCCCGAAGAGCAGTCGCACTCCTTTCTCCCCCTCGTGGGGGAGATGGCCGGCAGGCCGGAGGAATGCTCATGGTAAGGGCGGCTTCTGGTCTGCGTCGCGGGCGAACCGCACCTCGTCAAGACCGGCAGCCGTGCATCTCGCTCCCTCTATCCACAGCGCATCACCCCCTGAGCCAGAAAAAGTCGACCGCCGCTCTTTTCTTCCATGCAGACATGAGCAAGAACGAAAGAAACCCCTGGATGTATACGGGGGTTTACACAAACCGACCGCCGCGCGCGGCCGGGGCTCACGAGCAAGCGAATTCCGGAGCGGCAGCATGGCGCAGCAAAAGCGCATTGATATCGCCAACCTCGCCGAGACCGCCATTCGCGGCCATCGCTTCGTGTCTTTCGATGTCGCGATGAACGGCCATGTCATCTCCACCATCGACGCGCCGCTCTTGAGCGGCCGCATCCTCTGGTCCCAGGCCGCCATCCACGGCTTCGGCGATTTCGACCTCACCGAACAGCATCTGATCGAAGACCAGGTGGGCAGCGCGATCATGCCTGAGCCATCGCGCCGCGGTCATTGAGCGTCAGAGTCCAGAGCCTCAGCTTCTCCAGTGCTGCAGGCCCCAGCCGGCCGCAAGCGCCACGCAGAGGGCAGCAATCAGCGCGATGGTGAAGGCAAACGCGAAAAGCCCCGTCGCTTTCCCCAGTCCGACACCGAGATCGAGCCTGAACCAGCGCACCTGCGCCTGTCCATACCACAGGAGCGCGCCGCCCAGCCCAGCCAGCCCCGCCGTCTGGCTGTCGCCACCGGGGACCAGCATCAGGTCGATCGCAAGGCCAAGCAGAAAGGCGAAGGGGGCGGCCACGTAACACTGGCTGAAAAAGGGAGGCCGCAGCGTGTTGCGGGTGATCCGGATACCCTTCGACACCAGAAGCGTCACCGCCATGGCAAGCGGGAAGATGCCGAAGATCACGCCCCGCGCCAACAGAAGATTGGTATCCGACTGCGTCAGGGCCGCTTCCGCCGCCGTCTCGGCTGCCCCTTTCGGCATCAGCGTCGACACTGCCTGCGCCAGCAACAGAGTAATCAGCAGGAAAAGCGGCGGGCTTATCACGTCGTCATACTGATCCTCCAGCCGGTCGGCGAGTTCGAGATCGGCGTACCGCATCATCGACAATGGCGAGGTCACAGCCCGCCACAGCGTCAGCGGGTAAAAAACCAGCCAGGAAACCAGCTCATAAAGCAACTCTTCCAGCGATTTCAGAACCTTCATAAAATCCAAGACCGGCTCCTTCTGGTCTGTTCAGCCCCGACGATGCCAGCGGCGAGATCGTCACGCAAGTCGCCCTTCCACCTCCCTCGCAAGGGGGGAGGTCGCGCGGCGCGCGCGGGTGGGGTGACATCCGGTGAGCTTATCCCAAAGGTCACACCACCCCGGAGCTGCGCTCCGAACCTTCCCCCTCAAGGGGAGGGTGGACGGCAGCCCTTGAGAATCGCGTCCCCTCCTGCCACTGTCCGGCCGCATCAAGAACTGCGGGGCGCCGATGACCGTCTTTTCCAAAACGCCGATCCTCGGCGCGCTTCTGGCCCAGGTCGTCGCCATGCCGCTGGTGGCGATCGCAACGGCGCTTGTCTCTGCCCGTGTCGACCACACTCTCCTGATCCTCGGCGCGGTCCTGCTTCAGGGGCTGCTTGCCGCCCTGATCTGCCGCTTGCTGGGCCTCGCGGTCTGGTGGCTGGTCATTGCCTTTCTCTTTCCGCTGGCGCTTTCCGGCGCACTTCTTGCCGGCAATCTGCCCGCCTGGCCCTTCGGTCTCGCCTTCCTCGTGCTGGCGCTGGTCTTTTCCAACACCGCGCGCGGCCGCGTGCCGCTCTATCTCACCAACAATGAAACCGCAGGCGTGCTGAAGGACCTGATGACGGAGCGTAAGGCGACCCGCTTCCTCGATCTCGGCTGCGGCCTCGGCGGCGTCGTGCGCGCGCTCGATGGCGACGGCCGCCAGGCCCGCGGCATCGAAAACGCCCCCGCCGTCTTCCTCGCCGCCCGCCTTCTGTCGCGCCTGTCGCGATCGGGCGACATCCGCCGCGGTGACCTCTGGCGCGCCGATGTCTCGAAGGAAGACGTGGTCTACGCCTTCCTCTCGCCTGAACCCATGGCCGCCCTCTGGCAAAAACTGTCGACGGAGATGAAACCCGGCAGCCTTTTCATCTCCAACAGCTTCCCCGTGCCCGACCGCGAGCCCGACGAAACCTGGACCCTCTCCGATGGGCGCAAGACGGTGCTTTATCTTTATGGAATGGGGCGGAAGGCGGAGGCCTGAGGTGGAGGTTGAGGTGGAGGCCCGAGATGGAACGGCCCCTCCCGAACAAACCCTCTGCCCATCATCCTATCCGATAGCACTGCCCCTCACCCCCCTGCCGGGACCTTCTCCCTGCATGCGGGGAGAAGATGCCCGAACGGCGGATGAGGGGCCCAAGCTGTTAGATTGAAATCGAGAAGGAGCAAGCCCCATGAAATGCCTGCGCATCTATGCCACGCCCGACGGTCACTCCCATTTCGACGAGGTCGAACTTCCGACGAGCAAACTTGCCGTCCACCCCGATGCCGTACCTTTCGACGTCACGGCAAGCTATCCCGCCTCGCGCGTCCGCTTCATCCATATTCCGGCCGGCATGCGTGAGGTCTCCTGGCATACGGTGCCCGAACCGGTTATGACCGTCAGGCTCGACGGCGCGGTCGATTACGAGACCAGCGACGGCGAGCGCCGCCATGTCGGACCCGGCAGTTTCGTGCTGGTCGAGGACACCCATGGCAAGGGCCATCTCTCGCGCCATTCGCCCGAGGCGCAGACGGTGCTCTGGATTTCCCTACCGCAGGGGCTCGTGCTTTAGGCCGACGAACGAGGGCGGCGCCTGATGGCGCCTTCTGCAAGGTGGCAGCCAATACCGGGCGCAGAACCTGAAAGGACACCTTGTCCTCCGTCTTTAATCCGTTGATCCTTACTTAAGGGTAGTCGAATAATCTTTTGTCAAATTGAGACAAAGGAAACGCGTTATGGCATCCATTCAGCGGAAAATGACGGTGACAAGCTTTGCGATCTTCCTGCTCGCGGGCGGCATAACCGGGGTTGGCATGTTGTCCACCCGGGTTCTGGTCGACAACGGCGCTGATCTGGGCCGGTCGTCGGAGATTTTGCGCAATCACATGCAGGCCGACATGATGCACGATGCCTTGCGGGCAGATGTACTGGCAGCGATCCTGTCGTCCGATCCGGCTGCCGGCGTGGCGCATGATGCCGTCATGGCCGATATGGAAGAGCACCGGAGCTCATTCCTCGAGGTCGTCAAGACGAACAAGACGCTGGTCAGCGATCCCACGACGAAAAAGGTGCTGGACGATCTGGATGCGCCGCTGAAAAGCTATATCGACGGCGCCGCCAGCATCGTCGAGATCGCTGGCCGCGATCAAGCTGCAGCGCTTGCGGCCCTGCCGGTCTTTCTCCAACAGTTCTCCGTCCTCGAAGGCGCGATGGAACAGGCGGGTGACCAGATCGCCACGGTGTCCAAGGCCGCTGTTGAGCGCAGCGTCACCCTCGAGGAGATCATCGACACCCTGCTCAAGGCCGTCTTCGTCATCGCCGCCGTGTTTTGCCTCGGTCTTGCCGTCCTCACCCGCAAGGCTGTCACCGGGCCCATCCTCGCCCTCTCCACCGACATGAAGCGGCTGGCCGCCGGCGATACCAGCTTTGACTGCACCGGCATAGGCCGCACCGATGAGATCGGCGCCATGGCGGCCTCGGTCGAGACCTTCCGCCAGGCGGCGATCGACAAGCAGGCCATGGAGCAGGGGGCGGACGCACAGCGCCGCCAGATGGAGCTCGACCGCATCTCCGCCCAGGAACGCGCCGAGGCCGATGCAGCAGAGCGGCTGAAAATCGCGACGGCCGGTCTCGCCGACGGCCTGCGGCGGCTCGCAGCCGGTGATCTCTCCTTCCAGCTCGACCAGCCCTTCGCGCCGGATTTCGAAGCCTTGCGACAGGATTTCAACCTCTCGGTCAAGCAGCTCGGCGACACGCTGAGCGCCATCTCCGCTGGCGTCGGCGCGATCGACGACGGCTCCCGCGAAATCGCCTCCGGCGCCGGCGATCTCGCCCGCCGCACGGAACAGCAGGCCGCAGCGCTTGAACAGACCGCGGCCGCCCTCGACGAAATCACCACCAATGTCGGCAATTCCAGCAAGCGCACGATCGAGGCGAGGGCGGTCGCGACGGAGACCAATCGCAGTGCCGCGCAATCGGCAGCCGTGGTCGCAGAGGCCGAGGAAGCCATGCAGCGCATCGAGACCTCGTCCCGGCAAATCTCCAACATCATCGGCGTCATCGATGAAATCGCCTTCCAGACCAATCTCCTCGCGCTCAATGCCGGCGTGGAAGCAGCCCGTGCCGGCGAGGCCGGAAAGGGGTTTGCGGTGGTTGCCCAGGAGGTGCGTGAACTGGCCCAGCGTTCGGCCCAGGCCGCCAAGGAAATCAAGGGCCTGATCCACACGTCGTCGACAGAGGTCGAGGGCGGGGTGCGGCTGGTGCGCGAAACCGGCACGGCGCTGAAGGGGATCGGTGAACGGATCGCGCTGATCAACGAACACATGGAAGCGATCGCCACCTCGGCGCGCGAACAGTCGACGGGTTTGTCGGAGGTCAATGTCGCGGTCAATTCCATGGATCAGACAACCCAGAAGAATGCCGCCATGGTCGAACAAACCACCGCCGCCTCGGCCGCCCTGTCCAGCGAAGCGAGCAAACTCCGCAACCTCGTCGGCCAGTTCAAGTTTCATGCCGTGAGCGAGGCCCGCACCCATGCCCAGCCTTCGGCAGGCCATGTGAAGCGGGTGGCGTGAGGCGGGCTACTTCCCTTCTCCCCGTTTGCGGGGAGAAGGTGCCCGAAGGGCGGATGAGGGGCAGACAGTCGTGGCAAATCCGGCCGCATCCCGCTCGCCCACGAAAGGGACGAGTGAGCGGGCGAAGCCCTTTCCTCACGCAGCCGTCCTGAATTTCCGCAGCAACCCCGCCACCGCCGAAAACACCACGATCAGCGCGCCGTAACCGAGCACGGTGGCTGTCAGCCCGAAGACGCCGACGGCGACGCCGGCCAGCAGCGTCGGCAGGCCGAAGGCGAGATAGGAGAGGGTGAAGAGCGCGGCAAACAATTCCCCCCGTTCGTCCGGTCGCACCACCGGCACGATCGAGCGCAGCACGCCGTAAAAACAGGTGCCGAAGCCAGTGCCGGCAATCGACAGCGCGATGAGATAGCCCGGCATCGACGGCCAGGCGATGGCGGCAAGCGACAGCGCCGTGCCGATCGCCAGCGCCGAGGTGCCGTAGAGCGTCACCCGGCGCGACGAAGAGGACCGTGCCAAATAACAGGCGAGGGCACCGAAACCGCAGAGCAGGAAGATGACGAAGGATTGGGAGAGGTGATCTTCCGCCCCGAAGACATGCCTGACCAGCGGCGCGCCGAGCGAAAGATAAAGGCCGCCGGTCGCCCAGCCGGCAATCACGGCCGGCGCACTGCGCCAGAAGGCCGGCGCTGCCGCCTTAGGCACGCCGATGCGTGGTTTGAGCGAGGCAAGCAGCCCCGCATGGCGCGGTGCCGTTTCCGGCACCAGCCAGATGGCAAGGGCCGAAAGCACATAGCCGGCAACCAGCGTGCCGAAGACCTCCGCCTTTGGCCCCTCCGTCAGATCCATCAGCAGGCCGGCGGCAAGCGCCCCGAAGGCAAGGCCCGCAAGCGGCACGACGGAATTCCAGATCGAGGCGCTGCCCGGCCGGCTCTTCGGCTCGAAATCGACGACCGCCGCCGAGAGCGACGACAAGAGCAGCCCCGCCGCCAGACCCTGCAGCACCCGCGCCAGCATCAGCGCTGACACCGTCTGCGCATGCCAGAACAACAACAGGCTTGCCGCCATCAGCGCAAAGCCCGCGGAAATCACCGGCCGCCGGCCAAGATGGTCCGAGAGCGAACCGAAGAACAACAGCGTCGCCAGAAGGGCGATCGTATAAACGGCGAAAATGCCGGTCAGCGTCGCCGAGGAAAACCCGATCTCCTGCTGCAACAGCGGATAAAACGGCGAAGGCGCGCTTGCGCCTGCCATCATCACGGCCATGGCGCCAAGCGTCAGGCGGAAGCCGAAGGGCCGGTCAGCAGGCAGGGAAGGGGCTTTGTCTGTCACAGAAAGTCCAATTGTTCGAAGAATTTCGAACAAAGATCTACTGGAGTTTTCTGGATGGTTCAACTATTTTCGAACCATGACACTCCCGAGCCCCGAGCTGCCCCATCCGGACCGACACGACCTGCGGCTGACAGACGTTCTCTTTGCCCTGAGCGACCCCGAACGCCTCGCCATCGTCCGCCAGCTCTCGGCCGGCCCCCTCGACATGGCGCAATGCCATCTCTCCGATCCCACGATCCCGAAATCGACGAAATCCCACCTGATGAAGGTCCTGCGCGAAGCCGGCGTCATCCGCAACGAACCCCTCGGCCGCGGCCGACGGCTGAGCCTCAGGGTCGAGGACCTGGAGGCGCGTTTCCCCGGCCTGCTGGCCTCGGTGCTGAAGGCGGCGGGGTGAGGGGGAGGAGCGAGCGCAGGCGACGGCAGGTTTGGCCCGATACCCGCCCTGACGCCTTTGCGTCAGGATGGGTACATTGGTGCCAAACCCGTCACCATCAGCATGAATCGCTGAGTGTTGGGGTCGGCAATTTACCCGGATCTTTACAATCTGGCCCGATCTCCTCAGATGCGAATGCTGATCTTGCCGCGCGCTCGACCGGAAGCCTGCCGTGCGAAGGCTTCACCGAAAGCTTCGAGAGAGAAGGTGCTGTCGATCAAAGGCGACATCCCCTTGGAGGCGATTTCCTTCATCACCGTAGAGAGCCGCTTGCCATCCGACGCATGGAAGACGAATGCCGCCTCCACGCCATGTGCCTTTGCCAAGGTCTCGTCCGGAGGGCTTACGATGGTAATGAGCTTGCCACCTCGGCGCAGGACGCCAAAGGACTTCTGCTGTGTGTCACCGCCGATGGTGTCCAGCACGACATCAGCATCGGAAACGGCTGATGCAAAATCTGCCGCACGGTAGTCTATGACCTGGTCGGCGCCAAGGCGGCGGGCGATCTCTATGCCATCGCCTGAAGCCGTGGCGACAACGCGTGCACCGGCGGCATGGGCGAACTGGATCGCAAAGCTGCCGACGCCACCTGCGCCAGCATGGATCAGCACGGTTTGACCTGCCGTCAGACCCGCGGTCTCGAACAGAGCCTGCCATGCGGTTGCCGCAGCCGTCGGCATGCCGGCCGCTTGGTCGAAGTCGATGCCTTCGGGGATGAGAACGAGCTGGTCTTCCGGAACGAGAGCGAACTCGGCAAAGGCGCCGCCCGCGGTGGGAGCCAGTCGCGCGACCACGCGGTCGCCGACCCGCCACCGGGACATCAGCGAGCCGGTCTTCTCGACGATGCCAGCCACATCTGTCCCCATCTTTGAAGGGAAGGTGAGCGGGAAGAAGCCATCCATGTAACCCGCCTGCAGCTTGTTATCCAGCGGGTTGAGGGAGGCAGCCACAACGCGGACGAGGACGTCGGTCGTGCCGGGTTCCGGCATTGCCACCTCAGTGAGGTATGGGGCCTCGCCATAGGCGGTCAAGACAATGCTCCTCATCGTCATTCTCCTGATGCAACCGGCTGCGCGCCGACCTGTGCGAACCAGCCCATCCAGTCCTCCATGTGGTAGGTCTTGGTCAGCATGCCGTTTTCGATCGTGTGAAACTCGTGAATGGCGAGGGAAAACGCGCGGCCGGTGGCCGGTACACCGAACCATTCCGCAACGTGACGTCCGGTGATGACGGCGCGGACGGCCGCGCGGTCTGGGCCACCGATGACCTCCAGAACCTCGACTGTCAGGTCGGCGAAGGCGGCGCCGAAACCTTCGATCAGAGGTTTCATGCCCTCGCGTCCAGGCGCCTGGCCCGGCGCCAGCGGAATATCCTGCCAGTCGGGTGTGACGCATTCGTCGAGGAGGTCGGGCTGACCGGCGAAAGCAGTATAGAAGCGCATCAGCGTCTGCAGGTCCTGCTCGGAAATGCCGCTGACTACGGGGCGGTTGTTGGTGCTCATTCGTTTGCTCCAGGTGAGTGAGACACCGTTTCTATACGTCGCCGATCCATCATTGAAATCGATACTCGATATGAGTAAACATCCACGCCATGGATTTACATGGAATAGACCTCAACCTTCTTGTCGCCTTTGACGCCCTCATGGCAGAGCGAAGCGTCACACGCGCTGGCGTTCGAATCGGAAGAACGCAGCCTGCCATGAGCGCGGCCCTGTCGCGGCTACGGAGCCTTCTGAACGACGAACTCTTCATCCGCGGCCCGGACGGCCTGCAGCCGACCCCGCGTGCGGTCGACCTGGCGGAGCCGATCGGACATGCGCTGTCGCAAATCCAAAAGACGCTTGAGTTCACCCAGACATTTGAGCCGTCGCAATCGACGGCAACCATCTCGATCGGACTGGCCGAGCATGCGGCATTTGTGTTGCTCCCCAGGCTGCTGGCCGCCTTGAGGCATGAAGCTCCAGGAATGGTCATGCATGTTCGCAATCTTGGGCACCGCGACGAGGCGGTCACGCTGCTGGATTCAGGTGAGGTCGACCTGACGGTTGGCGTTCCTCACACGCCGGCCGGCCGCATCCTGAGCGAACCTCTTTTCGAGGAGACCTTCGTGTGCATCGTCAGGAAGGACCATTTGCTCGCTTCGCAGGAACTGACGCTCGACGCCTTTCTGCAGATGTCCCACCTGCTCGTTTCGTTGGAAAGTGACAGGTTCGGAGTGGTGGACGCCGCGCTCGCAAAACGGGGGCTCCGTCGACGGCTGGCGCTCACTCTGCCTCACATGTACGCGGCCCCGAAACTGATCGCGTCTTCGGATCTCGTCGCGACTTTGATGCGGGGCGTCGTCGAGGCGTCCGACGCGACAGGAGACCTCGCGATATTTGAACCGCCACTTCCTCTGGGTTCCGTCCGGTTCGACATGTCCTGGCACCGGCGCAACGATGTTCATCCCGCGCAGCGCTGGTTCCGGGAGTTCCTGCGCAGGCAGAATGTGAAAAGCCCCGCTGCAATGTGAGGTCGCATGGCCGGTTCAGATCAACAGTCGAAACAGATCGTCATCGGCGTCGCGCCATTGACTGGCTTGAGCCAGAAGCGGACATTCCGGCCAACCGCGCATCACGCCGCCCGCTCATCGCGCCCTTCTGAGCGTTGCCGTGCCCGCGTAGTCCTTCCCGTCCAGCCCTAGCAATAGGCATCCTTCGGCAGGCTCTTCGCCAGGAAGTCGGTGAACCGCCGGACCTTGGAGGCGATGTTCTTGTTGGCGGGATAGACGGCATGAACGGGCACCGAGCCGATCTCCCACTGGTCGAGCACGCGCACCAGCCGCCCGTCCCGGATCTCCCGGCCGATTTCGAACATGGGCAACAGTGTGATGCCGGCCCCGGCCACAGCCACATCCCGCAGCGTAAGGCCGTCATTGGCGAGATAACGCGGCACGATCGGCACGCGCAGCGTCTGCCCGTCCTTGCTCATCACCCAGACATTGCCCCAGCGCAGGCCGGAGAAATGCAGCAAGGCATGGTTTGCAAGATCGATGGGCTCGGCCGGGGCGCCATGTCTTTCGAGATATTCGGGTGCGGCACAGATGACGAGCGGTGAATCGCCGAGAGGGCGGGTGATGAGATTGGGCTCCAGCACGATGGTCCCGCGAATGGCCAGATCATAGCCTTCCTCGATCAGGTTGACCGCCCGGTGTGAAAACGTGACGTCGATGGACACCGAAGGATTGCGCTTGAGGAATTCGGCGATGATCGGCGCCATGTGCATCTGCGCAAATTCAGGCGGCACGGTCATCTTCAGCCGGCCGACAACCTCCTCCTGATAGCTGAGTGCCGCCCGCTCCGCTTCGCGGATCTGCGGCAGGATGCCGGTCAGCGACTGGACATAGGCCGAGCCCGCCTCGGTCAAAACGACATTGCGGGTCGAGCGATGCAAAAGCCGCACGCCGAGCTTGCTCTCCAGCACCTGAACCTGGGCGCTGACGGTTGCCCGCGACATCCTCAACTCTTCCGCCGCGCGGGTGAAGCTCAGATGTTTGGCGACAGTCAGAAAGGCGGCAACGCCTTCCAGCGGATCCAGCGACTTCATGCTCATTCTTTCATACAATGATGCTCGATGATCGGTCTTATCATTTCCGGACCCTTTGATACATCGGGCGCATCAAAATTGGTTTCGGAGAAAATCGGTGAAGGCGTTTGTCCTCGTCTCAATCGCAAGATCGCACCCCCATGACGCCTGCCTGCGGCGTGTCGGCACCTTTGCCGATCATGCCGAAGGCACGGCCGCATCGACGGCGATCACCCCGCCAAGGGGGAAGGGGCGAGGGCGCGTTCATCACGGGTGGAAGAGGCACGGTCCTCGCCGCGACGACCCCGATTTTGGCTGAGAAAGACAACAGTCCCAACCTCGATCGCGCGCTTGTGCGCGCCATTTCACCCATGAAAGGAAATCTTATGACCGCGACCCCCGAAAACCTCTGGTTCATGACCGCCCAGCTCCTCGTCCACCTCAAGCAGGCGGACAATGCCGAAGGCCTGTCCATCATCGAACATCGAATGGCCAAGGACTTCGCCCCGCCGTTGCATGTGCATCATCAGGAAAGCGAAACCTTTTTCATCCTCGAAGGCCGCTTCCGCTTCCAGCGGGATGGCGAGGTCATCGAAGCGGGCGCAGGCGACACCATCCATCTGCCGAAGGATTGCATCCATGGTTTCCGCGTGCTGTCGGATTATGGTCGCTGCCTCACCATCACCAATGGTCCCTTCGAGAACATGGTCCGGGCGGCCGCTCGTCCCGCCACCGCAGACGGTCTGCCCGAGCAACTGCCGCCAACCCAGGAACAGCAGCAGGCTCTTGCCCGCATTTGCAGCGCCCACGCCATCGATCTGCTCGGCGCCCCCATTGCCTGATGCCCCAAGTCGACGCCGCTCCTCTGCCGCTCCTTTTTGCGGCTCCCCCATGCGGCGTCGACCGCGATCCCCATCGCCTGCGCCCGAGGCCATCTGCCCGCCCGAACGCCATGTCCTGACGCCAAGCCCGGCCGCCTCCCGCTCTCCCCCCGTGTGGTAGGGCTATTGCATATAGATTTAAGCGGCGCACGAAGCGGCCTCCCTCTTCTCCCCAGCGGGGAGAAGGTGGCCCGCAGGGCCGGATGAGGGGGGCGCGAAGCGCTAAGCTGTGCCGAGCAGACCCCTCATCGCCTCGCATACGCTCGGCACTTCTCCCAGAGGGGAGAAGAGGGAACCCGGAACCGCCACGGGTGTCCCATATGCGATAGCCCTGCATGTGTGGGGGAGATGCCCGGCAGGGCAGAGGGGGTATCACCCACCTCAATCGCAATCCAGTTCCACCCCGCACCCGCAGCCATATCCAATCCTCCCCACCGATCCCCGTTTCGCGCTAAGCTCCACCCAACTGCGATTCTCAAGGGAGGAAACGATGAGCCGCGCTGTCATTCTGGTCGATCCGCTGCCGAGAACGCTGGATCTCATCATGGAACCCGCCGTCCGGGCGCGGCTGGAGGCGCTGGGCGAGGTGATCGTCTGTGAAGACCGCCAAATGCCCGCAGATTTGGTCGAGTGCTATCTGCCCGACACGGTGCTGATCTTCGGCCAGACCGACATGCCGAAGGAACGGCTCGACCGGGCGCCGAAGCTGAAGGCCATCATCAATGTCGAATCCAATTTCCTGCCCAATATCGATTACCAGGCCTGCGTCGAGCGCGGCATCTGGGTGATCACGCCGGCCTCCGCCTTCGCCGCGCCGGTGGCGGAAGCAGCGCTCGCCATGGCGCTCGATCTCGCCCGCGGCATCACCGTCGCCGACCGCGCGTTTCGCGCCGGCACCGAAGCTTACGGCCTCGAAGGCAATACCGACACCTTCCGCTTCGCCGGCGCCCCGGTCGGCCTCATCGGCTTCGGCGATCTCGGCCAGGCGTTCCGCGATCTGATCCGCCCGTTCAAGAACACGGTCCGCGTCTTCGATCCCTGGCTGCCGGAGGAGATCATCACGCGAGAGGATTGCCAGCCCGCGACGCTGGACGAGGTCTTGGAGCGAAGCCAGGTCGTCTGCGTTTTCGCCAGCGTCACCAGCGAAAACGAGGGCTTCATCGGCGCGCGCGAGTTCGCCCTGATGAAACAGGGTGCTGCCTTCCTCCTGATGAGCCGCGCCGCCGTGGTCGATTTCCCCGCCATGATCGAGGCGGCGGCCTCCGGCCATATCAAGGTCGCAACCGACGTCTTCCCGGAAGAACCCGTCCCGGCTGACGACCCCGTCCGCAACGCCCCCAACATCCTCCTCTCCGCCCACCGCACCGGCGGCACCCGCGACGCCTTCTATGCACTGGGATCAATGGCGGTGGCCGATGCCGAACTGATCCTGAAAGGCCTGCCGCCCAGGCTCTGCCGGCGGGCGGATCCGGCAACCGCGATGCGGATGCGGTCGAAGCCGGTGGCGGTGTCGTGAGGGGCGGCTGACTGTTGCCGTTGGAAGTATTGTCTGCCACTAAGGACCAGACAAGCGCACCTCGCCGTAGAGTTGAGGGGTGAGTCCTGCGCTATCAGTGCACCATATTTTGGTGCATATAACTGTTTAAGACGTTATTTTGTTGAACCCATTTTCGGAACATCGTTGCATGCTTGGCATAATTTCCCAGCCTGAAGAACACAGCGTGCCGATGCTTGAAGGTATCGGTACCTATCTGTGGCGTGTCGCCGATGATGTGCTGGAGTGGTCTCCCGGACTTGTGGCGATTTACGGGCTCGAACGCCCACCCACTGGAGAGTTCGGTTTCTACGACCTGCTACATCCGGAGGATCGGCTGCGTGTCGAAGCTGAAACCAGCGCGTTCCTGGAGAATTCTCAACAGTATTCCCATGAATTTCGGATCATACGACCGGACGGGACCATTCGGCATATCCTCGACCGGGCAGCCATCGAACGGACGGCGGACGGCCAGATCATCGCTATCCGGGGCGTCAATGTGGACATCACCGACCATCGGTCTGGCGATACGGAAGTCGGGTTCCGCGCGCTGGCGAACAATATCGATCAGTTGGCGTGGGTCGCCAACCGAGAAGGATGGATCTACTGGTTCAATGCGCGTTGGCACGACTATACCGGCAAGACCTTGGACCAGATGGAGGGGTGGGGATGGCGCGATGTGCATCATCCCGATCACGTCGACCGGGTGGTCGAGCACATTGCCCATTGCTTCGCGACCGGCGAAGACTGGGAAGATATCTTTCCTCTCCGAAAAGCTGACGGCAGTTTCCGCTGGTTCCTTTCGCGCGCTCGTCCGATCCGTGACAGTCACGGAAACATCCACTCCTGGTTCGGAACGAATACAGACGTTACCGAGCAACGAGAGCTTGAAGAACTGAGTGTTCAGCTTCAGAGGCAGTTCGAGCAGTTGGCCGACGCGATGCCGCAGCTCGTCTGGACGGCGGATGCCGACGGGCGGGTCACCTATTACAACCGGCGGATTGCGGAATTCTGGCCGGCCCGCGATCCGGTTACAGGCCTGTTCGACTGGCATAATCTCGTCCACCCTGATGACTTGGAGCGGACGAACCATGACTGGAGCATCGCCGCTGCCGACGGCCGGGACTATGCTTGCGACCACCGGCTGAGGATGGCAGACGGGAGCTACCGGTGGCACCTGAGCCGTGCTGTCCTGCACAGGAATGTCTCTGATGCAAACTTCTGCTGGTTTGGCACTGCAACGGAGATCGAGGACCTGAAGCAGAGCGAGAATGACCGAAAGCTCCTGCTTCTGGAACTGAACCACCGGGTGAAGAATACACTGTCGTTGGTGCAGGCCATCGCCACGCTGACATTTCGCAGCCTGGAGGATCCGGCAACGGCGCTAGGCGCGTTTCACACCCGTCTGTCCTCTCTTGCAAGAACACATGATCTTCTTGTCCGGGATGACTGGCAGGAGCTCAGCCTCAAGGAACTCGTTCTGACCACCACAGGTGCCCTTGGGGTTGCATCCGACAGGATCGATGTATCTGGCGACGATGTCAGACTGTCAGGCCGTATCGGGGTCATGGTGGCCATGGCCATTCACGAGCTGGGCACCAATGCCGTCAAATACGGAGCTCTGTCGAACGAGAGCGGCGTGATCACGATCCGTTGGGAAACCCTCGCCGATGTCTCCAGCGGTTTCCAGATCGAGTGGAAGGAGGCCGGGGGCCCGCTTGTGCACCCTCCGTCGAAGCAGGGTTTCGGCTCGAAACTGATCCGGCAAGCTTTGGCATCGACGATCGAAGGTGAAGCGCGTTTCGACTTTGAACCCGATGGGCTCAAATGTATCATCTGGGGGCGTCAGATGTGACGACGGGGGCGCGCAGTCGGTGGCGCCGCCGCCCCCCTCACGCCGCAACCCTCTCGACCGCATCCCCCTCAAACACCCGCCAGCTGTTGCGCCCATCCCCCTTGGCCGCATAAAGCGCCCGGTCGGCGGCTTCCAGCAGGCGCTCGTAGTCGGCGGTGGTGCGCACGGGACCACAGGCAGCACCGATGCTGACGGTGACGTGGCGGTTGCGGTCTTTCGTGTGGTCGTGGCCGACGCCGAACTGATCATGAAGGGATTGCCGCCAAGGCTCTGCCGCAGGGCCGATCCGGCAACGGCGAGGAAGATGCGGTCGAAGCCGGTGGCGGTGTCATGAAGGGGGCTTTCCGTCATGTGTTGACGTCGGCGCAAAGGAACGGAACGCGGCGGCGATCACGCCCCTCCCGAATGCTACCGTTTGCTTGTGATTTTGCAGGCAATGGGCTCTCGCATCTGCGATCGCCGCAATTGTTTGATCAGGGACCGAACATGCCCGCGCCCTAGCGGACGCGGTTATCGATCCAGGCGCGCGTCTGCTCCAGAACCTCTTCCGCCAGTTGACGATCATCGACCGCTCTGGCCAGGATGACCGCCCCAACCATGGCTGCCCAGCTTCCGATCGCTGCGCGACGCGCCTCGTCCGCGTTTTGTTCAGGCAGCGCCTTCTCGATGCGTGCGATCTGCGTGCGCAGACCCTCTGTCATGGCGGCTTGCGCAGCAGGTGTCTGGTGGCGAATGGCGGCAGCGAGACCCGCAGTGGGGCAACCCTCGGCCGCGTTGTCGCAGTGGCGCGGAGCCAGGTAGGAGCGGACAAAAGTGCTGAAATCGCTGTTTCCGGCGCTGTCGGCGGCAAACGCGTGAGCCAGCGCCTGCGCCACGAGATCGTCTTTTGAGGTGAAATGTCCGTAAAAGCCGCCATGGGTCATGCCGGCTGCCTTCATGACTTCCGCAACGCTGACCGCGTCGAAGCCCTTGTCCTTGAACAACCGGCCTGCGACGTCCAGAATCCGGCGCCGATTTTCTACCATCTGTTCTCGGCTGACTTTCATTTTCAAAATTCTCCGCGACGGCTGTTGACATATTCATGATGATCATCATATTTAAGGTCATTCATGACAATGATCATGAATATAGGGCCACTCACAGAAAAGAGCAATCCAATGGTTCAAATTCCGGCAGTCCTGATCACCGGTGCCTCCACGGGCATTGGCGCAACCTATGCCGAGCGGTTCGCCCGGCGCGGACACGACCTCGTTCTGGTCGCCCGAGACGTGGTACGCTTGGAGGCGCTTGCAAGCCGTCTGCGCCAGGAAACCGGCGTGACGGTCGATATCCTCCCTGCCGATCTCACCCAGACCACGGATCTCGCCAAGGTCGAGACCAAGCTGCAGGACGATGCCCGCATCGGCATCCTCGTCAACAATGCCGGAACGGCGTTTGGCGGAAGCTTCATCGACCAGAGCAGCGACAACATGACCAAGCTCGTGGCGCTCAATGCGACAGCACTTGTACGGCTTTCCCACGCCATTGCGCCGCGTCTTGCCAAGGCTGGCGAAGGGGCGATCATCAATATCGGTTCGGTGGTTGGTCTGGCCCCGGAATTCGGTATGACTGTTTACGGCGCGACCAAGGCTTTCGTGCTGTTTCTGTCGCAGGGGCTTGCGCACGAACTCGGACCGCAGGGCGTCTACATCCAGGCAGTTCTTCCCGCCACGACCCGGACCGAGATCTGGGATCATGTCGGTGTCGACGTCAACACCATGAGCAATGTCATGGAAGTGGCTGACCTTGTCGATGCGGCCCTGGTTGGGTTTGACCGTCGCGAACCCGTGACCATTCCGCCGCTTCACGATGCCGGCCAGTGGGACGCGCTCGATGGCGCGCGCAAGGCAATGCTCGGCAACCTCGTCAATACGCTTCCTGGTGAACGGTATCGCACACTCGGCTGAGCGTTTCGCAACCGGCGAGGTATGCCATATCGCTTCAGCGGCCGCTTGCCGAAAACACCGGACGACCCGTGTTTCAGGATGCCTGCCAGTCGCGTGTCTGCGTCGAGCCCCCATCGCCCTAAGCCCGCCTTTGGGGGTGCGACCCGTCGAGCCAAACCGTTCAGTCGCGGCTCAGGCCTATCGAGCGAAGTCTGCAGCGAATGTAAATTTAGGTATCGCTAATACGATATCGTTATAAGCCCACAACCCTCAGGCCTTTGCAAACCAGCCCGGCCGAAACTGAGAAAAGCATCATGGCGACCTCTGCAGCCCATAACCAGAAGACCGCATTCGTGACCGGAGCATCCAGTGGCATTGGCAAGGCGGCCGCCCTGGCGCTTGCGCGCGCCGGCTATAGGGTCATCGGCACGAGCCGCAAGGCGGTGCCCGGCGAGGTGCGCGAGGGCATTCGCATGATCGCCTGCGACGTGACCTCGGATGCGTCCGTCGCCGCAGCCGTTGCGGTGATGCTAGCCGAGTTCGGCCACATCGATCTTCTGGTCAACAACGCGGGTTACGCCGTGTCCGGCGCGGCAGAGGAAAGTTCGGTGGAGCAGGTGCAAGCGCTGTTCGACACCAATTTCCTCGGTGTGGTCAGGGTAACAAACGCGGTTCTTCCGATCATGCGCCAGCAGGGGCACGGTCGGATCTTGAACATCGGTTCGGTCGTCGGGCTGATCCCGGGGCCTTTCGGTGCTTATTACACAGCCAGCAAACATGCGATTGAGGGCTATTCGGAATCGCTCGACCACGAGGTGCGCCCGTTCGGGATCCGGGTGGCGGTGATCGAGCCCTGGGCCACGAAAACCGCCATTGAGACCAATTCACCGCGCGGTGACCGCCCTGTTGCAGCCTATCGCAAGACCTTCGAAAGGTATCAGGCCGCTTTTGCGGCAGCTATGGCGGCCGGGGACACGGCGGATGATGTCGCAGGCACGATCGTGGCGGCAGCGGAGGCCAAGTCGCCGCGCCTGCGTTACCCCTCCGGCAACGCTGCCCGGCAGACCTCGTTTGCCCGGCGGTTCCTGCCGCGTGCGCTCTTCGATCGCATCTTGCGAAAGCAGTTCAACATCGCCTGAGATCGCTGGCCTGGTCGTAAGGGATGCCCTTAATCCTGGGTTTTCCAACCCAAGCGGCCTGAGGTGATCATCGTTTCACATTGGAGAAAACCCGTGAAGGCCTTCGTCGTCGAGAAATACAAAAAGAAGGGATTGCTGCGTCTGACGGATATGCCCGATCCCGAAATGGGTGCCAATGATGTTCTGGTGCGCATCCAGGCCACCGCGATCAACCTTTTCGATGCCAAAATCCGCGACGGCGAATTCAAGCTGCTGCTGCCCTATCGCCCGCCCTTCATTCTCGGCCACGATCTGGCAGGAACTGTCATTCGTGTCGGTGCCAAGGTTCGGCAGTTCAAGGCAGGTGATGAGGTCTATGGCCGCCCACGCGATCTGCGCATAGGCACCTTTGCAGAAATGATTGCAGTTGATGCCGCGGACCTCGCGCTCAAGCCCGAGAGCCTGACCATGGAGCAGGCGGCGTCGATCCCGCTCGTCGGCCTGACCGCCTGGCAAGCGCTCGTCGAGCTGGGCAAGGTCAAACCCGGCCATAAGGTGTTCATTCAAGCCGGCTCCGGCGGCTTCGGCACCTTCGCGATTCAGCTTGCCAAGCATCTTGGCGCCACCGTGGCGACCACCACCAGTGCGGCGAATGCCGAGCTGGTCAAACGCCTCGGAGCGGATGTGGTCATCGACTACAAGACACAGGACTTTGAACAGGTACTGTCCGGTTACGATCTTGTTCTGAACAGCCAGGATGCAAAGACGCTGGCAAAGTCGGTGGACGTGCTGAAACCAGGCGGAAAGCTGATCTCGATCTCAGGTCCGCCTGATGTTTCCTTTGCCCGGTCTCTGCGGCTGAACTACGTCCTCCGTCTGGTGATGCGGCTGTTGAGCCGGGGGATCGTGAAAAAGGCGACCAGCCGTGGTGTCGACTACTCCTTCCTGTTCATGCGCGCAGAAGGGCATCAGCTGGGCGAGATTGCCAAGTTGATCGATGCTGGCGTCATCCGTCCCGTCCTGGATAGGACGTTTCCCTTTGCCCAGACCCCTGATGCCCTGGCCTATGTCGAGACTGGGCGCGCCAAGGGAAAGGTTGTGGTGACACTGCCGTGATCCCACCCTATCGATAGGGGCTACGCAATTTCGAGGTAAATCGGCAACTTGCAGGGGCCGCTAGTGGCATACGGTCGCCCGACGCGGAACTAAGGCCCACCCTTACGCCACAACCCTTGCCGCCTCATCCCCCTCAAACACCCGCCAGCTGTTGCGCCCATCCCCCTTGGCCGCATAAAGCGCCCGGTCGGCGGCCTCCAGCAGCCGCTCGTAATCGGCAACTGAGCGCACCGCGCCGCAGGCGGCGCCGATGCTGACGGTGACGTGGCGGTTGCGGTCTTTCGTGTGGTCGTGGCCGATGCCGAGCTGGCGCACGGCGCGGCGCAGGCTTTCGGCAACGCTGGCTGCCGCCTCGGCGTCGCTGCCGCAGAGGATCGCCACGAATTCCTCGCCGCCATGGCGGGCAAAATGCGCCTCGATCGGCAGCGCCCGGCGCATGGCGCGGGCAACCCGCTTCAGGCATTCGTCGCCGGCGCCATGGCCATAGGCGTCGTTATAGGCCTTGAAGTTGTCGACATCGGCGACCAGGAGCACGACCTGCTCGGCCTCGGTTTGCGCCTCGGTCGTCAGCCGCAGCAGTTCCATCTCCGTGCCGCGCCGGTTCGACAGGCGGGTCAGCGGATCGGTGACGGAAAGCCGGGCCAGATCCTTGTTCTGGCGGGAGAGTTCGCGCTTCAGCACCTCGTTTTCCTGCTGCTGCAGATAGTTCGCCATGGCTTCCGCCTCGAGCTGGTAGGATACGAGAAGCGTCATCGCGACAGTCGGCAGATAGACCGACAGGTGCTGCACGGCATAAAGCGGGGTTGCGCCTTCGAGTAACCAGATGACCGAATAGGTGAGACAGAAACCGAAGACGCTGGCATGGAAACTCGGCCGGAAGGGCGAGGCGGCGGCAATCGTGATCGCCATCTGGAAGGTACAGGCCGCGTAATAATAACCAAGCACGGCCGGGTTATGGCTAGAGATCACGATGATCGACCAGGAAACCTGCGCCACCAGCGCCACCAGGATCGCCGCAGCCTCCTTGTGCTCAACCGGATGTTCGCCGCTCAGATAGAAGAGCAGCCCGCCCGACATCGGCACCATGACGCCGAAGCGCAAGACTGCCGACAGCACGGTCACGTCGGTCAAAACCCAGAGATCGAAGAAGAAGCAGCAGAGGTAGAAGCCGAGGACGCTGACCACCGCCGCTTGGAGCATGCGGTTGCGCAGGGCGGCGCGGGATTCGAGGAATTCCGTATATTGCACCGCAGTCATGCGGGGTTTTGCGGGAAGACCGAGCCATCTCTTCATGGATGCAATCACCGGATAAAATATCTGAACGTCGAAATCGGCCACAACCTACCGGCGACCCCCTTAATTTGGGGTGAAGGACCTGTCCCATCTCGGGAAATCGGGGATTTTCACGCAGCGCATGGTAAACAATGTCTTGTAATCTGCCGTGCCGCGCACGTTTGCGCATCACCTCTTGTGCCTTTGCGACACGCAGCGCGCGCAATCGCGCCGCCGGCGGCCCGAAGAGGGGGCGTCCGGTCACGAATCAGCGACAACAGCCGCGTCATCCAGCCCCGCGCGCGTCTCCGCCGACAAAACCTGCGATTGTCTTAATTCTGCGTCGAGCCGGTCGTTTCCGGCGTGATCACGGCCTGCGCGCTCGGGGAGGCGGGCAGGGTGAGCGGTGGCGCTGATCGCAGCCGCTGGCCAAGCTCGCGGATCAGCCGGGTCGATTGGCCAGACAGCGAGCGGGGGCGCACCATCGGCGGCAGCGCCGTGGCATCGGCGTCGGTGGCGCTCGCCACCTTCGGCTTCGCGTCCTTTTCCGGCATCGGCGCATCCACGCCCATGATCGGCTTCAGGTCGATGCCCTGATGGGCGTAATCCATCAGCTTCTTGAAGGTCATGGCGGGCAGCGAACCGCCGGTCATGTTGTTGGTCGAGGTATAGTCGTCGTTGCCGAACCAGACAGCAGCCGTATAGTTGCCGGTGTAACCAACGAACCAGGCGTCACGATAGGCCTGCGTCGTGCCGGTCTTGCCACCGGTCAAGATCCCGTCGACGGCGGCGCGGCGTGCCGTACCGATATAGGGGATCTTGGTCATCATCTGGTTCATATAGGCGGCGGCCTTTTCCGTCAGAATCCGCTCCGGCGGCGGCGTATCGCGCTCGAAATCATAGAGCACATCGCCATTGTAATTCATGATCTGCGCAACCCCGTGGCGGCGCGACTGATAGCCGCCGGCGGGCAAAACGGCATAGGCCGTCGCCTGGTCCATCACGGTCACTTCCGAGGTGCCGAGCGGGATGGTCACGTCCTTCCTGAGCGGCGTCTCGACGCCCATGGCTTTCGCCGTTGCCATGATCGCGTCAATGCCGAGCTTTTCCTTGGCAAGGCGCACGGGAATGGTGTTGATCGATTTCGCCAGCGCCGTTTCGAGCGTGATGCGGCCGGCATAACTGCGGCCGTAATTCTGCGGGCTCCAATTGCCCCAGGAGATCGGCCCATCGGTGACGACGCTTTGTGGCGTATAGCCGTTTTCCATGGCAAGCGCGTAGGTATACATCTTGAACGACGAGCCGGGCTGGCGGAGCGCCTTGGTCGAGCGGTTGAACTGGCTCTCGCCATAGTCCCGCCCGCCGACCATGGCGCGCACGGCCCCGCCATTCTCGATCATCACAAGCGCGCCCTGCTTGACGTTATAGCTCTCGCCATATTCGCGCAGCGAAGACGCGACAGCCTCGTCGGCCGCCTGCTGCAGGCCGAGATCGATGGTGGTGCGCACGACCAGCGTATGGTCCTTGAACTTGGCGGCGAGCCGCTGCACTTCCTCAAACGCCCAGTCGAGGAAGAAGTCAGGCGCTTCCTTCTCGTCACGGTCGATGACGGAAGCCGGGTTCCGCCTGGCCGCCACCACCTGGCCTTCGGTCATCAGCCCGCTCTGCACCATATTGGTCAAAACGTCATTGGCGCGCGCGCGTGCCGCCGGCAGGTTCACATGCGGCGCATATTTCGCCGGCGCCTTGAACAGACCCGCCAGCATCGCCGCTTCCGCCAGCGTGACTTCGGTGATGTTCTTGCCGAAATAGAATTGCGATGCGGCAGCCGCTCCAAATGTGCCGCCGCCCATATAGGCGCGGTCGAGATAAAGCGACAGGATCTCCTTTTTGGAGAGGTTCGCCTCCAGCCACAGCGACAGGAAGGCTTCCTTGATCTTGCGCTCGATGGAGCGTTCGTTGGTGAGGAACAGGTTCTTTGCCAGCTGCTGCGTCAGCGTCGAGCCGCCTTGAACGACCGAGCCCGCCTTGGCGTTTTCCGTCATGGCGCGGGCAAGGCCGAAGAAGTCGATGCCGAAATGGTCGAAGAAGCGCCGGTCTTCCGTCGCCAGCACCGCCTTCACCAGATGGTCGGGCAGCTCGTCGACGGGCACCGAGTTTTCATGAATGATGCCGCGATGGCCGATCGTATTGCCGTAGCGGTCGAGAAAGGTGACGGCGAAATTGTCGTGGTTGCGCCAGTCTTTCTTCGTCTCCTCGAAGGCCGGCTGGGCAAGCGCCAGAAGCACGACGAAACCGGCGGTGCCGAGCGTCATCGCTTCGCCGGCAATCTCGAAGCCGAGCTTCTTAAAGCCCCGCACGCGGAAGCGGCGGAAGAAGATGGTGATCTCCTCCCAGGTCTCGGCCAGATCATATCCGGCATTCCACAGCGTCGAATCGAGCCAGCTGTCGATGCGCAGGAAGATATGCCGCTTCAGCTTCGGCTTTTTCGCCGGCTTGCCTGCATTCGGCGCCTTCTGCGGCTCGTTGTTCGGCTGGTCGTCCCCGGACACCTTAGGCCTTCCCGATCCCTTTCGCCCGACCGCGTCGGCGCGAATCTTAAGTCCACTGGCTTGACGCGACCGCCCGAAGGCCTCAAGGACTGGCCAGGTCGGAAGGCGGCGTCGGTCTTGACTGAGTGATGGTCGATTTGCCGCCAAAGAACAAGTACAATCACGGCCCGGCTGCAGCGCCATCGGTGCTTCGGCACTGTTTTGGCAAAAGCGTGGCGCGGACGCCACCCGGCAGCGCGGCCGGCCAAAACCCGAACTTCACCGCTGCAACACCAACAACGCGCCGACGGTCTGGCCCCTGGATAAAGCATGCAAGACGATCCCTTCTGGAAAACCAAGACGCTCGCCGAAATGAGCAATGCTGAATGGGAAAGCCTGTGCGACGGCTGCGGGCTCTGTTGTCTCAACAAGCTGGAGGACTGGGAGACCGGTGAGATCGCCTTCACCTCGGTCGCCTGCAAGCTGCTCGACGGCGATACCTGTCGCTGCAAGGATTATGAGAACCGCCAGGAGACGGTGCCCGACTGTATCCAGCTGACGCTCGAGGGCCTGCGCGAAATCCAGTGGCTGCCACCCACCTGCGGCTACCGCCTGATCGACGAGGGCCGCGACCTCTACTGGTGGCATCCGCTCGTCTCGGGCGATCCGCGCACCGTGCATGAGGCCGGCGTCTCGGCGAAAGGCCGGACCATCTCGGAAGAAGGCCTCGATGTCGAGGATCTCGAGGATTATGTGGTCGACTGGCCGATGCGGCTGGGCGAGGGCAGGGGCTGAGCAGCATCCGCTGACGTTGGAGGCATTCTCCTCAGAGGCTTCGCCGAAAGACGAGCGGAGTGGTGCCTACGACGCTTCTGAAGACGCGGCTGAATTGGCTTGCGCCGCTGAATCCGCATGCGGTCGCGATCATCGCCACCGGTAGCCGCGTCTCGCCGAGCATCCGCTGTGCTCTTTCGATCCGCCGGACGGTGACAAACTGGATCGGCGTCTTGCCGAACGTCGTTTTGAACGCCCGGGAGAAGTGAAAGCGGCTCAAGCCGCAAAGGCTTGCCAGCTCGTCAAGACCGATGTCGTCAGCCAGATGCGCTTCGATATAGCCTGTGACCAGCGAGCGCTGGCCATTGGAGAGCTGACCTGCAACCTGTTCCCGTACGGGGGCGTCTTTCTCGGCATTCAGTCGCAGCATTTCGAGCGCAGCGGTCAGGCCCAGGGTTTCGGCATAAAGCCGTGAAGCCGGACCTTCACGGTCGCCCATCACGTGGCCGAGCTTTCGCATGGTCGCGCCGAGATGCTCGTCGCGGAAGTAGATGTCCGGTCGCCATTCGACCTGACGAAATGAGTCTTGGACCTCGTCTTCCATGGAGGACGTATCGAAGGTGACGACGGTAAATGCATTCATCCGGTCGGCCGGTTTCGCCCAGCCTTTGATTGCCCGGCCGGCGGGCACAAAAGTCATCCGGTCCCGCAAGTCTCCACCTGCGACGGCACGCTCACCCGTAACCTCCATTTCGCCGTCGACCAGGAGAAGATCGTGATGAGCAAGATAATGCCCTTCTCCCTGCCAGGCGAACTCGTAGCCGGCCGGCAGCTTCAGTCGCGAATACTGCACAGACACGCCACGCCAGCTGTGGGCGGCGTGGATCTCGGCCTGGCCGTTGGGGTCGTTGAACCTAAGTTGCAATTCGCTCGTGTGTCGCATTCGCAATCTCTAAAAAGAGAAGGTTGCGCCAAGGTTGCCGCAAAATTGACGAGGCTCATCAAAAAGTGTAGAAAAACAGCAAAATTTGTCTAATTTTGTTAAAATCTTCATCGTTTCTAAATTCCCGACGGCGAAAATGAGCCTCATGAATATTGAGGGTATGAGCGGTCTGATGCATCGGGCCCTTACTGAACCGGGTAGGAGAGACACATGCTGGGTTTTGGCGGTGCGGATGCGAAAGCCGTGCTGGAAGCGATGAGTAAATCGCAGGCGATCATCGAGTTCAAACTCGATGGAACGATCCTGTCGGCGAACGAAAATTTCTGTCAGGCGCTGGGCTACCAGTTGTCCGAGATCGTCGGGCAGCATCACCGGCTGTTCGTGGATCCGGCAGAAGCGGGATCGCAGGAATACCGAGACTTCTGGGCCAAGCTTGGCCGTGGAGAGTTCGACCAGCGCCAGTATAAGCGCATCGGTAAAGGTGGCAAGGAGATCTGGATCGAGGCCTCTTACAATCCGGTCTTCCGCGGCGGCAAGCCTTACAAGGTGGTGAAGTTCGCGACCGACATCACCGCAACCAAATTGAAAAGCGCGGAAGACGCCGGCAAGCTCGAGGCCCTCTCGCGCGCCCAGGCTGTCATCGAATTCACCCCGAAGGGCGAGATCATCACCGCCAACGAGAATTTCCTGACGACGCTCGGCTACCAGCTCTCGGAAATCGAGGGCAAGCACCACCAGATGTTCTGCGAACCGGGCTACATCAGCAGCGATGCCTACAAGCAGTTCTGGACCAAGCTCGCCGCGGGCGAATTCGTCGCCGACGAATTCATGCGCATCGGCAAAGGGGGGCGCAAGGTCCATATCCAGGCCTCCTACAATCCGATTTTCGACATGAACGGCCGCGTCTTCAAGGTGGTGAAATTCGCCACCGACGTGACCACCCGTGTCCAGAACGTCGACGCGCTGGCCGATGCGCTCAACGCCATGTCGGAAGGCGACATGACGCAGACGATCGACAAACCCTTCCTGCCGACGCTGGACAAGCTGCGCATCGATTTCAACGAGACGTCGTCGAAGCTGCGCAACACGCTGCAGTCGATCCTCGGCAATGCCGGCGAGATTGCTTCGGCCTCGCAGCAGATCCAGTCGGCCTCCAGCGAGCTTGCCAAGCGCACCGAACAGCAGGCGGCATCGGTGGAAGAGACGGCGGCAGCCTTGGAAGAGATCACCACGACGGTCAGCGACAGCAGCCACCGTGCCCAGGAGGCGGGCGAGCTTGTCCGCAAAACCAAGGACAATGCCGAACATTCCGGCAATGTCGTCGGCAATGCGGTCGAGGCTATGAGCCGGATCGAGAAATCCTCCTCGGAAATTTCCAACATCATCGGCGTCATCGACGAGATCGCCTTCCAGACCAACCTGCTCGCGCTGAACGCAGGGGTCGAGGCCGCCCGCGCCGGCGAAGCCGGCAAGGGTTTTGCCGTCGTCGCGCAGGAAGTCCGCGAGCTTGCTCAGCGCTCCGCCAAGGCCGCCAAGGAGATCAAGGAACTGATCAATGCCTCCAATGCCCATGTGAAGGAGGGCGTGGCGCTGGTCGGCACGACCGGCAAGGCGCTGCAGGAGATCGTGAGCCAGGTGATCGAGGTCGACGTCAATGTCGTTGCGATCGTCGAGGGATCGAAGGAGCAGTCAACAGGGCTGAAGGAAATCAACACGGCGGTCAACACCATCGACCAGGGCACCCAGCAGAATGCCGCCATGGTCGAAGAGACGACGGCCGCATCCCACAGCCTGGCCCGCGAGGCAGAAGAACTGTTCCGGTTGCTCGGTCAGTTCAACATCGGCGCCGCCGGTGCTCAGACCCGGACCGTCCCCGCTGCCGCCAGCCAACGCTCCCGCCCGCAGCCATCCCCGGCCCGTCAGATGACGGCGAAGGTCGCCCAGGCTTTCCACGGCAATGCCGCACTCAAAAGCGGTGGTAGCTGGGAAGAGTTCTGAGAAGGTCGTCGTAACGCGCCACGGATCTTGAAGGCAGAAGGCCGGTCACGATGTGATCGGCCTTTGGTCGTTAGAAGGCCCATGCTGGGAAAAGCCCGCTCACGCCCAGAGATCACGCACGCAGTCGCCGCGGGAGGGGAGGTCTTCGAAGGTGTCCAGGCCGTCGAAATGGTCGATCGGCAGGTCGGCGACGGCGTCTGGTGGGGCAAGCCGCAGGTTGACCGCGATCCGCCGCCGGCCGTCGTCGTCCGTGCGCAAGGCCCGCCAGGCGAGCACACAGGCGCAGGTCGGGCAGAACAAGATTTCGAGAAAGGACGTGTCCGGGCCGGCCCGTCTATAGGAGGAGGGCGCGCCGGTGATGGCAATGCGATCGTTCTCGTAGTCATAGGCCCAGAGCGCGCCATAGCGACGGCAGAGCGTGCAGTTGCAGGCGGTCGCCGGCCCGGGGTCGCCCGTGAGCGTAAAGCCCGATTTGCCGCAATGGCAGGTCCCGATGAGCATCGACAGTCCCCCTTGGTCTCGCGGGTTCGCAGGGGCAATCTGCGCCCGGTCCCTGATCTCGGCAAGGCCCGAGAGGCTGCTTGCAGGCCGCGGCGATTTTCATCGGCCTGCAGATTGGCACGAATGAACGACCTTCTGCTGCGTCACACCGTCTCGAATGAAACGGCGCCGTCAGCCCATGCCGAGAAACACTGCCAAGTTCCGGGTCACCGTCAGCATGATGTCGGCGCTCGCCCTGCCTGTCACCTTGCCGATACGCTCCCGCTTTACCGACATAGCCTTGTCGATCATGATGAAGGAGGCGTTCAAGAGCCCGTTCTCGGCATCAGGCGCAATTGGCACCCGCAGAAGCGGCGCTTCGATCACCGTGCTGGTGATGAGCAGAACCGTCAGTGTGCCCGTGTCCTGGAAACGATCGCTCTGGATGATGACCGCCGGGCGAGGTTTGCCGAAGTCGCCGCTGATTGCGACGGTGACGATGTCACCCCGCTTCACGCCTCGTCCTCGGACGTCTCCGGTGCGTCGAGGTCGGCAAGCGCGTCATCGAGGAAGTCTGAGAGTTCGGTGTCCTTGAGATCGGCTGCTGCTGTGAGCCGCGCCTGTCGTGCGCATTCCTCGGCAAATCCTGGGCTCCGTACATCGGGCAGCCAGATCTGGACCGGCCGCAACCCCTGCTGTCGCAACGCATCCCGACGTTTTTGTACCCGCCTTCCAATGGATGTTGCCATGTCGGTCTCCTCAGAACGTGTCTGTTACATGTAACGGATCGGAGGTTTTCTGGCAAGGCCGGGTCCGGTGGCATGGTGCCCGACGACGCATAGCAGGGAGCCGGTTCGACGGCGGGAAAAACGTATCCTATCTCCACCCAAAGCAAAGATAGATAAAGCCTGTAAGCACACCCCCAAGAAAATCGTCCCCCACCCCTTGACCCTCCCATGATGGGAAGGTCCATCTATTGTGGCGGAGGTGACCGCCATGAACATGCAGTCCCGGCCCGAAGCGGCCAAGAAAATATCTGAACCCATCCTCTTGCCCGTTGAGGGCATGACCTGCGCATCCTGTGTGCGACGGGTGGAAAAGGCCGCGGCAACGGTTCCCGGCGTCGAAGAGAGTGCGGTGAATTTCGCCACAGAGACGCTGTCGGTAAAGCCGGGCAAGGACTTTTCGGCCGCAGCGCTGCTCGTCGCGATCGACAAGGCCGGCTATCAGGCGAAGGCCGAGACGCTGCTGCTCGAGGTCGAGGACATGACCTGCGCCTCCTGTGTCTCGCGTGTCGAGAAGGCGCTGAAGACGGTGCCTTCCGTCGAGACGGCGAGCGTCAATCTGGCGACGGGCGAGGCGATCGTCACGGCGCTGGGTGGGGTATCGGCCTTGCCCTCGTTGACCGCCGCCGTCGCCAAGGCGGGTTATGCCGTGCGGCTTGCAGGCGAGTCTCGCATGCCAGCAGAGGCGGGCAATGCCGTAAGCGCGACTGCTACGGCGGATGTCGCACAGGCGGCGGTATCGGGCGCCGCACCCGGTGCCGCAAAGGCAACCGCCGCCACGGCAGGCGACAGTCGCGAGGCGCGGCGGGAGAAGGAGATTGCCGGTCTGCAGCGCGATTTCCTGGTGGCACTGGTGCTCACTCTGCCGCTGTTCATCCTGGAAATGGGCGGCCATATCTATCCGCCGCTGCATCATATGCTGATGGAAGTGTTTCCGGGCAACACGCTGTATCTGCTGCAGTTTGCGCTGGCGACCGCGGTGCTTGTCGGGCCTGGACGGCGCTTCTATATGAAAGGCGTGCCCTCGCTCCTGCGCCTGTCGCCCGACATGAATGCGCTGGTGGCGCTCGGCACGGGCGCGGCCTATCTCTATTCGCTGGTGACGACCTTTGCGCCTCAGCTTTTGCCTGTTGATGCCCGCCATGTCTATTACGAGGCGGCGACCGTCATCGTGTCGCTGATCCTGCTCGGGCGGCTGCTGGAAGCGCGTGCCAAGGGCCGCACCGGTGCGGCGATCCGCAAGCTCGCCGGTCTGCAGGCCAAGACCGCCCGGGTGGAACGCGACGGGACGACGCTCGACGTGCCGCTTTCCTCTGTTGTCGTCGGCGATGTCGTCGTGATCAGGCCGGGTGAGCGTATTCCGGTAGATGGCCGTGTGATCGATGGGGCGAGCGCCGTCGATGAGGCGATGATCTCGGGCGAGCCGATCCCGGTCGAGAAGGGCGTTGGCGCCACCGTCATCGGCGGCACGGTCAATGGCCAGGGCGCCTTCCGCTTCGAGGCAACGGGCGTCGGCGCCGACATGATGCTGTCGCGCATCATTCGGCTGGTGCAGGAGGCGCAGGGCGCCAAGCTGCCGATCCAGCGGCTGGTGGACGAGGTGACGGCCTGGTTCGTGCCGGCGGTGATTGGCATTGCCGTCGTTACCTTCCTGATCTGGCTGCTGCTCGGGCCTGAGCCTGCCTATACCCATGGCCTGGTCGCGGCGGTTGCCGTCCTGATCATCGCCTGCCCCTGCGCCATGGGGCTTGCCACGCCCACCTCGATCATGGTCGGCACGGGACGGGCGGCCGAACTCGGCGTGCTCTTCCGCAAGGGCGACGCATTACAAAGCCTCGCCGGCATCGATTGGGTGGTGATGGACAAGACCGGGACAATCACCGCCGGAAAGCCCGAACTGACCGAGATCGTCACGGCTGATGGTTTTGGCGAGGTCGACGTGCTGCGGCTGACGGCAAGCCTTGAGGCGCGCTCGGAACATCCGCTGGCGGACGCCATCGTGCGGGCGGCGGAAGAGCGGGCAATTGCGCTCTCTGCCGTCGATCAGGTCGAGGCTGTGGCCGGTTTCGGTGTGACCGGGATCGTCGAGGGGCGGCGGATTGCGGCGGGCGCGGATCGCTTCATGGTGAAGCTCGGGGTGATGGGTGAGGGCGAAAAGAGTGACTTGCGTGCCGCCGTCACCCGTCTTGCCGATGAAGGCGCAAGCCCGCTTTATGTGGCGCTCGACGGCAAGCTCGCAGCCGCGCTGGCGGTCGCCGATCCGATCAAGGAGACGAGCGCGACGGCGATTGCGGCGCTCAAGGCCCGCGGGCTGAAGCTGATGATGGTGACAGGTGACAATGCGCGCACGGCCCATGCGGTGGCGAAAAAGGCCGGCATCGATCAGGTGGTGGCCGAAGTGCTGCCCGAGGGCAAGGTAAGCGCGATCAAAGCCTTGCAGGAAAAGGGCGGCCGGGGCGCCTTTGTCGGCGACGGCATCAATGATGCCCCGGCGCTCGCCACGGCCGATGCCGGAATTGCCATCGGCACCGGCACGGATGTCGCGATCGAAAGCGCCGATGTGGTGCTCGTCGGCGGCGACCTGATGGGCGCGCTGCATGCCATCGAGCTTTCGGACGCGGTCATGGGCAATATCCGTCAGAACCTGTTCTGGGCCTTCGGCTATAACGTCGCCCTGATCCCGGTGGCGGCGGGTCTGCTCTATCCGCTCTTCGGCATCACGTTTTCGCCGATGCTGGGCGCGGCCGCCATGGGGTTGTCGAGCGTCTTCGTGTTGAGCAATGCGCTGCGGCTGAGGGCGGCGAAGGTGACGGAAACCATCTCCCCCCTTGCGGGGGAGAACGCAAAATCGAGGGCTTAGCCCGATCAGGGCTAAACCTCAGATTTTGCAAGAGGGGGGCTCGGTAAGGTCGGCACAGACGGAACCTTGCCCCCCACCAGGAAAAATCTGAAGTTTAGGCGGCTTTCGCGCGCCTAAATCTTCGATTTTCCGTCCTCCCCCGCAAGGGGGGAGGTCAGCAAACGGAGAACGACCATGACGATGAACATCGGTGAAGCCGCTGACGCTTCCGGGGTTTCGGCCAAGATGATCCGCTATTACGAGGAGATCGGGCTGATTGCGACGGCGGGGCGCACTGCGTCGAATTACCGGGTTTATGACGCTGACAGCGTCAACCGGCTGCGTTTCGTGCGCCGCTCGCGCAAGCTCGGCTTTTCGCTGGAGGAGACGGAGCGGCTGTTGAAGCTGTGGGACGACAAGGAACGGGCAAGCGCCGAGGTGAAGGCGTTAGCGCTCGCCCATGTGGAGGAACTGGAAACGAAGATCGCCGAGATGCAGGCGATGCGCGACACGCTTTTCCATCTGGCCGAGCGCTGCCACGGCGATAACAGGCCGAATTGCCCGATCCTCGCCGATCTCGAAGGCCGGCCACAGCGGCCAAAGACCATCCCGAAAACAAAGGGCGAAACATGTTGCAGGGATTGACCTTGCCCCTGTGGGAAGGTGCAGGATCCGATCGGAAACGGTGCCAAGGGCGCCAGAAAAGGAAGACACAAGCATGACCGGACACACGGTATTCAAGATCGACGACATGACCTGCGGGCACTGCGAAAAGACGGTCGCCAAGGCACTGGCTGAAGCCCTGCCGGGCAAGGCCATCACCATGGACCTCGCCGCCCGAAAGGCGGTAGTCGAAGGCGATGCGGCGCTTGCCGAAGCGGCAATCCGCGAGGCCGGCTATACGCCGGTGCGGGAAGGGTGAGGCTCGCGGAGGGGCGAGTGGCGAATAGGGAGTGGGGAGTAGGGAGTATAGGCGTCTCTGCCCGTGGATACGCTCGCATCTGTGCCCTTGTAAAAATGCGTAAATTACGTATTTTGGCATGGAGGGAGACTACGTTATGGCGCATCCTATAAAAGTTCCCGCGACCAAGTTCTCGCGCAACTTCGCCCATTATCAGGACGAGGCTCATTCCGCCGGTGTGATCGAAGTGACGTCGCATGACCGCGTGATTGGCGGATATCTCAGCGCGAAAGAGCTTGAGAATTATCAGCGTTTGAAGAGCAAGGAGCGGGAGGTGATTTCCTTTGCTGACTTTGACGATGAGATGCTGGCAGACCTAAAAGACACTCAATGGGGCGTGGTGTCTGAGTGAACCTGCCGGAACCAGTCCCGGGCCTTGTCGTTCGCTACAACTATCTTTGGCACAAGGATGAATTGGAGGGCTTTTCGGAAGGGGGAAAGGATCGGCCCTGCGCGATCATCCTGTCCTCCCGGAAGACGGGCAAGGTCACGCTGATCCCCATTACCCATTCACCGCCGGAGATTGGCGAAGAACACCTCTCGCTCGAAATTCCTCTTGAAATTTGCAAGGCCTGCGGGTTGGATGACGGGGGAAACTACATCAGGCTCGGAGAGGCCAATCGCTTTGTCTGGCCCGGATCCCATTTGCGTCCTCTCCCCTCAGATTCGACCAGAATGCATTACGGGCTTCTGCCCAAGGACTTCTTCGAGCTGGTTCTCTCCCGGGTGATTGCCTTGGTTGAGAAGGGCAGGGTTGACCTCGCAAATCGTCCGTAATCGCGGTGTTCCGCCACCCCGAACGATCGCCGAGATCGCATTGCCGCCCGCCCTGATCAGACCTGACAAAACGCAAGCTGCCGAGAATCGAAGCAACTAAATTAGAGAATTCTTTGTATGTCTGGCGCATCATTCGGGTGGGTCGCACGGTGCGCCCGCCAGAAGAGCCTGATGGCCGGCGACAGGAATGACAATGCGTGCAGAGGGACGGGCAAACGGGCGGCTGGATTGGCTGTTGCGGATGCCACCCGAGATCGAACGGGCTTACGAGCGGGATTTCGGCGAAGGCCGTGTGCGGCACATCTGCGCCACGCCATCATCGTCGGCCTGATCGTCTACAACATCTATAATTTGACCAGCCTCTATCTGATGGCCGACATCCAGCCCTTCACGGTGGCCATGCGGCTCTTCGTGCTGGTGCCGGGCTCGCTGGCGATCTTTTGGCTGGTGCCGCGCCTGCCGCCTGTCTTCCGCGAGATCCTGTTGCTGCAGGGCATGTTCGTCGCAAGCCTGCTGCCGCTGTTTCTTCTCTATTTGTCAGCCTCGCCCTATGCGAGCTATACGCTGGGCGAGCTGCCGCTGGTGCTGCTCTTCGGCAACATGCTGCTGGTCCTGCGCTTTCGCCTGGCGCTGATCTTCACCTTCGTCACCTGCCTGGCCGCCCTGTGGGTCATCCACACCAAGCCGGGCCTCGACCCGAACCTGATCTTTCCCCTGACCGTCCAGGCGATTACCGGCCTCTTCTTCACGCTTTACGGTAATTGGCATTTCGAGCGGCAGCGCTGCCTCTCCTATGTCGCGCAATATGATGCGCAGAACCGTGCGGACCAGGCGGAGCGGATCGGCGACGAACTGCGCGACCTCACCCGCACCGATGCGCTGACCGGCATTGCCAACCGAAGACATCTGGAAGAGGTGCTGTCCGGCTGGCGCACAGGCCACGACGCCATGCTGTTGCTGATGGTCGATGTCGACCACTTCAAGGCCTATAACGACCGGCTCGGCCATGTTGCGGGCGACGAGGCCTTGCGCCGGATTGCCGCCACCCTCAAGGCCTTTGCCGACCGGCATGACGGTTTCGTCGCCCGCTATGGCGGCGAGGAATTCACCCTCGTCTTTTCCGCCGACGTCGAAACCGGCGGGGCCTTCCTCGCCGACCGGCTGGTGCGCACCGTGCGCGAACTGGGCCTCCCCCATCCCGCCCGCCCGGACGGGCTGTTCGTGGTCACGGTCTCGGCCGGTTATGCCGGCGCAGGCGAGGCAGATAGGGGCAACCCGCTGGAACTGGTGACCCGGGCGGACGAGGCATTGTATGCGGCGAAGAGCGCGGGGCGGAACAGGTCTAAGGCGGGGTGAGGCGGCATTCTTCCCATCAATGTGGGAGATGTGTTGGCACAAACACAAAACCCCGCCAGAGGCGGGGTTTTGCTGACATCCCGGAAGGTTTGCGATCACCCGGCCGAGATGGCCACCCGTGGGTGGACTTAAATGCCGGTGCGACCGGCGACAGCAATCAATATGGGGGCTTGAGCCTGCGGTGTCAACGTTGCAGCCCGAGGCCATACCGAACACAGTCGCGCACTCTTTCAAGGGTCTCCGGATCGAGAACCCGAACATCATAAACTCGTTGTCCCTGATCGCGCCCGTTGAACAGGAGGCGTAGTCGATGAAAGGCGACCGTGAGTGCGATGTCGCCCTTTCCCCACATCACCGGACTTGAATAGGGGTGCGGCAACGGAGGGTCGAGTGTGATCTGCATATGGTGCGGCAAGACCGGGCGGGGAACTGTCGTACTCAGAGGAACGATCGTGCAGAGAAACGACCTACCCGGAATTGGAGGAGAGAGCACGATCGCAGGACGCCGCTTGACCATCTCTGGAGGCCTGAATCCCTCTGATAGATCGACACGCAGGATGGTCCCTGGCGCCGGGTGAGAAACGACTGTCATGATCTATACTCCCATTTCGCAGGATGACGCGAATGGGGAATTTTGCAAGCTATACGGGAGTGGATGCAAATTCGCGACAGTGAAGATGGATAGGAAAATAATCCTTGACACCGTGACGGTCGTTCGGTAGGTTTGTTGCATGATCGGAGAGCTGTGGCGGTGAGGCCCGCAAGGCTTTGGAGATGAGGGTGAGGGGTCCGCGCGAGCGGGCCTTTTTTGTTTCGGAGGGCGTGATGCTGGACGCGGAAGACGGGTTGGATGCGCTGCCGCCGGTGATCGAGGTGAAGGCTTTGGGCGCGGGGGCGGATCTTGAGGGTCTGCTTGCCGAATTCACCACCGAGATGCGGGCGCAGTTCGAGCTGTTCCGCCGGCTGCGGGAAAGTGCCGAGAGCCTGCTCGACGGCAGTGATGAGGGCACGGCCAAGCTGGCGCGTGCTGATCTGAAGGCCGCGACCGATGCGATTGCGCTGATCGTGCGCACGCTGGAAAAGATCGACACGCTGCTGCGCCAGCTGGAACGCGACCGGCTGGATGCCGAGGAGCGGCAGCTGGAGGCGCGCGATCCGGAGGTCTTGCGCGCCGAGGTCGAGGCGCTGATTGCAGCAAGGGTTGAGGCGGCGGTGGCGCGGCAGGTTGCCGAGGCTGCGGGTTCTGCCGGAGGGCAAGGGCCGTAGTGAGGCCTCTGACTGATGCCTTGATCTGTCCAGTTGGCAGTGCAGGGGGGCTATGGGGCGGTTCTTGGCCGGCGTTTTGCGGTTCGCGGCAGGTATTCCGTCCGAGGCCCGTCACCACCCGCCGCTTCGCGGCGACCTCCCCCTTGACGGGAGGTGGGGCGCGGACCCGCGCCTGCTCAGTCGGCATCACCCATGCGGGCGAGCAATGCGTCGAGCTGGAGGAATTGTTCGGGCATGGCGCCTTCCATGCCGATGCAGGCTTCGTCGAGGGCTTCCTTGGTTGCATAGGATTCGTGCAAGACCAGGCGGGTGCCGGCGGGGTCTTCGGAGAAATTGACCGTGGTGATGGTGGTTTCGCCGCTTTCGTCATTGGTCCAGGCGAGGCGCGAGGGGAAGGCGACGTCGACATAGGTGCCATAGAAGGTCATGGCTTCGGCGGGATCCTTGCCGAAGGTGACGCTGTAGCCGCCGCCGACCCGCACATCCATCTGACAGTCGAGGAGCGGCACGCCCATGGATTGCGGCGCCCACCAGAGCTTGAACAGGTCCGGCTTGGTCCAGGCGTCGAAAACGCGCTCGACGGGGGCTGCAAAGACACGGGTGACCACGAGGTCGCGGTCGGATATGCGCTCGACGGAGGTGGCACCGGCTGATTCAAGCTTGCTCATCTGTGGGCTCCTGGCGGGTGAAAGTCTCGAATACGCTGTCCAAGGCATTGAAGCGGTCATTCCACAGGGCGCGGCGCGCGGCGATCCACTCGGCGACGTCGCCCAGCCCCTTGGCATCGAGCCGGCAGATCCGGACGCGCCCCTGCTTTTCCGTCGTCACCAGGCCCGCGTCTTCGAGCAGCGCCACATGTTTCTTCATGCCGGTCGGCGTCATGTCGAAGCGGTCTGCCAGACGCGTGATCGAGGTCTCCGCGCGGCCGAGTTCTTCGAGCACGCCGCGGCGCGTGGCATCCGACAGCGCCGCAAAGGCGGCATCGAGGCGGGCATCCAATTGGTGAACCATTTGGTTCAGTGTGGCACGGGAGCGGCAATGAAGCAAGGGGCATGGCTCCTTGGCATCATTCCGAACGCCTGCCGGGGAGACTGCCGATGACGCCGAAATCTCTAAGGCGGCTGGCGCGGGATCGAACGGCGAAGGGGATGAAAGGGACATTTCGGATCGCTGCGGATCACGGAGCAGGGATGCGCGGCATTCAGGGCGAGCTTGAGGCGGTGGTGAAGCAGGGGACTGCCGCGGCTGGAATGTTCTCACATGAAACGTGGAGGATGGCCGGGGTTCAGGGGTGGGACGAACGTCATGCGCGTGAGACGCGGACGGATCAGCCGGTATGCGGACAGAGCGGCGGTTTCGATCTTGGCGGCCTCGACGCGGCCGATCTTGCCTTTCTCGCCCGCGACTGGCGGCTTCTGGCGCGGCCCGAGCAATTGCCGCCCTCCGGCATTTGGCGCAACTGGCTGATCCTGGGCGGGCGCGGATCGGGCAAGACCCGGGCGGGCGCCGAATGGGTGCAGGCCGAGGTGATGAAGGCCGGGCGTCGGACGGATCTGCGCATTGCGCTCGTGGCGGAAACGCTGGGCGATGCGCGCGAGGTGATGATCGACGGGGCCTCCGGGCTTTCGCGGATCGCAAGGCGGATGCGGCCCGAGGTGGAGATTTCGAGACGACGGCTGATCTGGCCGAACGGGGCGATCGCGCAGATCTTTTCCTCCGAAGATCCGGAAAGCCTGCGCGGGCCGCAGTTTCATCTCGCCTGGTGCGATGAACTCGCCAAATGGAAACATGCCGACGAGACCTTCGACATGCTGCAGTTTGCGCTGAGGCTCGGCGACGATCCGCGCCAGGTGGTGACGACGACGCCGCGGCCGGTGCCGCTGTTGAAGCGGCTGATGGCGGATGAGGCGACGGCGCTGACGAAGATGGCGACGTCGGCCAATGCGGCGCATCTGGCGCCGGGATTTTTGGGGGCGCTGGCATCGCGCTATGGCGGGACAAGGCTCGGCCGGCAGGAGCTGGATGGCGAACTGATCGAGGACCGGGTGGATGCGCTGTGGAAGCGGGCGCGGCTGGACGAGATCGTGGTAAAACTTGCAGAACCGCTGCAACGGATTGTCGTCGCGGTCGATCCGCCGGCAGGCGGGGCGTCGGCCTGTTGCGGCATCGTGGTGGCCGGACTGAAGGAGAATGGCCAGGCGGTGGTTCTGGCCGATTGCTCGGTGGAGGGGGCGGGGCCGGCAGGCTGGGCCCGGGCGGTGGTTTCCGCCTTCCGGCGCTTCGAGGCCGACCGCGTGGTGGCCGAGATCAACCAGGGCGGCGACATGGTGCGCGCGGTGCTCGAAGGCATCGAGGCGCGGCTGCCGGTGACGACGGTGCGCGCGACCCGCGGCAAGTTTCTGCGCGCCGAGCCGGTGGCCGCACTCTACGAGCAGGGCCGGGTGGTGCATGCGGCACGGTTTCCCGCTCTGGAAGATCAGATGTGTGATTTCGGCCCCGACGGCCTGTCGAGCGGGCGCTCGCCGGACCGGCTCGATGCGCTGGTATGGGCACTGACGGCGCTGATGCTGGAGGGTGGCGGAGAGCCGAGGATCAGAGGGGTGTAAGGATACCCTAAATTTCACATGGTTGATAAATGGTTAATTCATGCAATCCTGAGTTCTCGTGAATTTTTCTGGGGGCAGGGAAATGCGGAAGATGATTGTGCTCGCGCTGTGCGCGGGGATGAGTGGTTGTGTGAGCAATTACGAGGGAAAGTTTACCCCGATATCTATGGCCCAACTGATCGAAAAGGTGCGTTGCGAGTTGATAGAGAGCAGCAAGACTTCGACATTCCTCCAAAGAGGCGGTTCTATTTCAGCGGATTTGAAAGTTCAGACCAAAAATACTGGGGGGTTCTCGCCCAGTATCGAAAAAACCACAGCCTTTCTCACTCCCGGCGAAAGCCGGTCTTTGAATTTACCTTTGTCCATCGAGGGATCGTCTAGTAGGCTTTATCGGCAACTATTCACTGTCGAACTCCCCACAGCGCTCAAGCAAGATTGTGTATCGGTATCCGCTGTGCCGATTGTTGGAAAAATTGGTGTTGATCGGCTTGTGAAGGAGTACAGTTCTACTGTCGCTTATGTTGAGGAACGCAATAATAAATCGCCGGATGACAATGGTGGTGTCCGACTGGCAACCATTAAACTTGACGACAATGCGGTTTTCTCCGGTGAATCCGTCTTCTCCGCTAAACTTGCAGTCACGTCCGCAGGGATCACATGGGTTTTGACTGAGATCACAGGGGTATTGCCGCTTTCAGCGTCGAACGAGGTCACCGGGACGATAAAGTTGGCATTTATCGGCGTCGACGCTGAAAGTGATGCCTACAAAGAACGCCGCGCTAAGCACAGCTCCCCCTCCCGGCCGTTAGCGGGAGTGACCTTGTCGCCTAGCATTGTTACGCCCAATGCTGAAGGTTTTAACTTGCTGCGGTATAACAGCGGCGGCGAGGATGAGTAGGCCAGCCAGTTCCTGTGAAACCGAGTGTCAATTTATAAAAAAACCGGCGCCTCTGGGGCGCCGGTCTGATGATGGGGGCGGTGGATCGTGGATTACTTGCCGGACGGGCGGCTGGACGGCTGCCGGACCTGGCGCCATTCGTTTTCGAGCCGGGCCAGAACATCGGCCGGGATCGTCTGCGGGGCGGCGGTCTTGGGCGTCATGGAAGTATTGGTCTGCATGTCTTCCCTCCTCATGTTGGAAGTCCTGGCTCCCAAACGTGTCTGTGAGGCGAAAGTTCCACAGTGTTAAGGCTTTGTAAATGTGAACAGAAGGCGCTCTAAACGATTGAAATTTCTTCAATCGTTTTAAACGGCACAAATATTTTCGACAATTTGGTGAATGGCGGGCAGAGGCTTCGGGCCGGCCCTTGCCATGGACGCCAGGTGGCCGCCAACGGCCGGGCTGCCGGCCTCTTTGAGCGGCAGCGCCTTTCGCCTGTTCTCTCCGATTCTTACTCCTGACATCGAGGTTTCCCATGCGGATCGATCGCACGATCTTCTTCGCTGCTGTGCGCCATTCCGTCTTTGGCGGGCGCTTAAGCGAGGGACAGGTGGCCGGCATCGAGGCGCTTTTGACGCGCTTTCTCGCCCGCGGCTGGTCCGATCCGCGCTGGCTCGCCTATATGCTGGCAACCGCGCATCATGAAACCGGCGAGACGCTGCAGCCGGTGCGCGAGACCTTTGCCGCGACCAATGACGAGGCGGTGGCGCGGCTGGAGCGGGCATTCCGCGCCGGCAAACTGCCGACGGTGACGACGCCCTATTGGCGACCGGACGCTGTCGGCCGCAGCTATTACGGGCGTGGCCTGGTGCAGATTACCCACCGCGAGAATTATCAGACGATGAGCCGGATCACCGGGCTTGATCTGGTGGCGGAGCCGGACCTGGCGCTGAGGCTGGACGTCGCGGCGACGATCCTGGTGGTGGGCATGACCGAGGGGCTGTTTTCGGGCGCAAGGCTTGCCGACTTCTTTTGCGGCATGAAGGCCGACTGGACAGGCGCGCGCAAGATCGTCAACGGGCGCGACCGGGCAGCAAAGATTGCAGCGACCGCCCGGACCTTCGATGCGGCAATCCGAGCAGCGCTGGTGGTGTGAAGAGAAGAGGGGCATCGACTGTGAGGCCCATTGGCGGATTGAGCCATCGGCTGCGCGGTGCTATCGCCTTTCGCACCGCAATATTGTTTTTACAGGTGTCCCATGATCCGCCACATCGTCTTCTTCACCGTGAAGCCTGAGAATCTCGAGGCTGTCAGGGCGGGGCTGTCGATCCTGACGGAAATTCCGCATGCCGGCCTGCTGGAGATCGGCACCAATGTGAAGACCGACGGCTTTCACCAGGGGATCGACCTTGTCGTCTATGGCGAGTTCGAGGACGAGGCAGCGCTTGCCGCCTACAAGGCGCATCCGCTGTATGAGGAGAGCATTCGCCGGGTGAAGCCCCTGCGCGAGGAGCGGTTTGCGGCGGATTATCGGGTGGAGGATGCGGTGAGAGCGCGGGTGTGAGAGCTTAGCGGTGCTGAAGCTCGACCGGTAGTCAGGCGAGTGTCATGCGTTTGTCCAGCTCTCCGGCCAGGCCCGACGGATCGGCGTCGGTCACGATGAGCGCCTCGATGAGCAGTTTCAACATCTCCTGGTCTTCTGTGGTTAAGGTCAGGCGATAGCCGTTCGTGGCGATGAAATAGCGTCCCGCAAGCCAGGCCGTGCGCTTGTTGCCCTGCTCAAAGGCATGGGCCTTGCCGATCGCCTGAATGAGGCAACTGGCGAGCCAGGATACGGCAGAAATCTGGAGATAGTTGGCTTGGAAGCGCGGCCTGTGAAGAGCGCTTTCCAAAGCGGCACGGTCGCGTACGAAATGCTGTTCGGCCGTGTCCAGCAGAAGGCGCCGGTTGATGGCGATCACATCTTGCAATGCGATCCAAGCCGGCTCGCTCACTTGGCAAGATGGTCCAGGATTATTTTGTCGGTGACAAGCAGTTCGGCAACAAAGTCTTCGATTTCAGGTGGGCTGGACACCGGCTCCGCGGTCTTGGCGCGTTCGGACGGCGACAAAGACGTAGCATCGGCTTTTGCCGAGCCCAGATTTTTGTCGACTGTGTTGGTTTTCGAGCGTGCCGTCATTGGGAGAATTTAGCACAGAAACGGTTGTGCGGCCAGATGGAGCGCTCGACGCCTCTGATCTGGAACCGTCCGCTGCGGCGCGGACCCTGCGCCGCAGCGGACATTTTGGCGACTAGGCGGTCTTGAAATCCGCCCGGCCGACGTCTGGGGCATGGGCTTCAAGCGCGGCCATCGCCTCGGGCCAGCTGCTGCCGTCGATGTCGAGGGCGGTTCGCAGATAGGCGAGCGTCAGGCGCTGGGTGATCGCAAGGCGTTCGGGATCCTCGTCGTCGGTTTCCTTGGCATCATAGCCGGCAATGCCGCCGAGGCCGTGTTTGCCGCCGAAAAGGGTGAGCAGTGCTTCGGCGCCCGGCGCATGGCGATAGGGGTCGACATGCCATTCGGCGCCGCGCGTTGTCAGATGCGGGCTGTCGTCCGCGTCGCCGGCAACGACGAGGGTGCGGGTGGTGAGTGTCGAAAAGTCGGGGTTGAGCGTGGTGTAGTTTGCCCGCGCATAATCGCTGAGGCTGTCGCCGCCAAGGCCGGGGGCGGCAAGAAGCACGCCGGCCTTGATGCGCGGCTCTGGCTGGCGGACGCGGGTGACGGCGGGGTCTGCGGTATCGGTGAGGCCGGCGCCGAGCAGCATGCCGACGGTTTGCCCGCCGAGCGAATGGCCGACGGCCGCCACGCGGCTGGCATCGAGCCGACCGGCGAGCAGGGGGACGGCCTGTTCGATGGCCGAGAGGCTGTCGAGGATCAGCGTCATGTCATCAAGGCGTGATTGCCAGAAGAATGGATAGCCGGGTGTATCCTTGCCAAGACCGGCGACCTTGGAATTGGCATGGGTCGGCTGGATGACGACGAAGCCGTGAGCGGCGTAGAAATCGACGAGCGGGCCGTAGCCATCCTTGGACGGAATGTAGAGCGATGGGCCGTGGCCATGCGACAAAAGGATGATCGGCAGGTGATCTCCGCTGATCGGTGCGGTGATGCGCAGGTCGAGCGGGCGGCCGCGACCGGGCGCCGGCAGGGTCACCGGGTTGATCGTGAGGGTCGGTTGAGGGGCGGGCGTCGAGATGGCGCGGGCTTTGGTGACGAGATCGTTCATGGAGGGCCTCCGAGCTCTGGATTTTGGCGGGCGATGGGGTTAAGAGATTAATCGGAACGACGTTCCGAATGCATGTGTGATATACGGAACAGTGTTCCGTTTAGCAAGGCCGCTGCAGATTTTTTGTCGTGGCAGGAGAAGATGAATGGCGGCAGTGGTCGAACAGAGCGAAGATCCCGGCGTGGAAACAGGAGCGCCGCGCGTGCGCGCCGACGCCCGCCGCAACGAGGATTCCCTCCTGGAAGCGGCCAAGGCGATCTTTGCGGAAAGCGGCGTCGATGCGCCGACGCGCGAGATTGCGAGCCGCGCCGGTGTCGGCGTCGGCACGCTCTATCGGCGCTTCCCGACCCGTGCAGATCTGGTGATCGCTGTCTTCAAGCGCGAAGTCGATGCCTGCACGGCGGAGGCAGCCGAGCTTGCCGGGGAACATCCGCCAGAGAAGGCGATGGCGCTCTGGCTGCGACGATACACGCGCTTCATCGCGACCAAGCGGGGCCTCGCTCAGGCGCTCCATTCCGGGGATCCCGCCTTTCAGGCGCTGCCGGATTATTTTCGCCAGAATTTCGAGCCGGCTTTGGCGGGGCTTCTGAATGCCGCCGTCGCGGCCGGCGAGGTGCGGGCCGGCATCGAGCCTTACGAATTGCTGCGCGCGATCGGCAACCTTGCTTCGGTCAAGGGGAGTGAGCCGGAGGGCGAGACACCGGTGATGGTCGAGCTGCTGATCGACGGACTGCGGTTTCGCGCAGAGCCCGCCAAGGCCTGAGGTCGAGGCTGGGTTAGCTGATCTTGTGGGCGTCCCGGTCGAGTGCCTGCTCTGATGATATTTGAGGGTGAGGCTGAGCGGTGAACCCGCCGACCGCATCCTTCACTCCTGTCCTACACGAGGAAAATCCGATGAAATTCCCCTTCCGTTTGCCCTGGGCGCAAGCCCCGGATCGTGCCCGCGCGTCTGATGAAAAGGCGCTGTCTCCCCGCCCTGGAATGGCTCTGGCCTTGATTGCCGGCGAGGGCGAGGCGCGGTGGACGGGGCGAAGTTATGCGGCGCTGTCGCGCGAAGGGTTCATGAGGAACCCGGTGGCCCATCGCTGTGTGCGGCTGGTCTCGGAGGCCGCCGCCAGCATTGGTTCTCTCGCCTATCAGGGGCCGGTCGAGCGCGAGGATCATCCGGCGCTGTCGCTTCTTTCGCGGCCGAACGGGGCGATGACCGGGGCGGATTTTCTCGAAGCGCTCTATGGCCAGTTGCTGCTCTCGGGCAACGCCTTTGTCGAGGCGATTGCGGTTGGCGCGGGGGCCGGGGCGACGGCGGAGCTGCATCTTTTGCGGCCCGACCGGGTGAGCGTCGTCTCGGGGGCCGACGGCTGGCCGGCGGGCTATGATTATCGCGCCGGCACGGCCGCGCGGCGCATCGCGCTTGACGGGCTGCTGCATCTGAAGCTGTTTCATCCGCTTGACGATCACTTAGGCTTCGCGCCGCTGGCGGCAGCGCAAGTGGCGCTCGACCTGCACAATGCGGCAGGGCGCTGGAACAAGGCGCTCCTCGACAATTCGGCACGACCTTCGGGCGCGCTGGTCTATCAGCCGAAGGAGGGCGGCAATCTCACCTCCGATCAGTATCAGCGGCTGAAGGTGGAACTCGACGAGGGCTATTCCGGGCCTATGCGCGCCGGGCGGCCGCTGCTCTTGGAGGGCGGGCTCGACTGGAAGTCGATGGGGCTTTCGCCCAAGGATATGGATTTCGTCGAGGCGAAGAATGGTGCTGCCCGCGACATCGCGCTCGCTTTCGGCGTGCCGCCCATGCTGCTCGGCATTCCCGGCGACAACACCTATGCGAACTATCAGGAGGCGAACCGCGCCTTTTATCGCCTGACCGTGCTGCCGCTGGTGACGCGGACGGCGGCGGCGCTCTCACGCTTTCTCGGGGCGTTGACGGGCGAGGGGCTGAAGCTGGTGCCGGATCTCGACACGGTGGCGGGCTTGGCGGCGGAACGCGATGCGCTCTGGGGGAGAGTTGGGGCGGCCGGGTTCTTGACGGACGAGGAGAAGCGGGAGGCTGTCGGGTATTGAGATTTGGTTGTGCCAACGGAACCGATCCCCTCACCAACAAAATCTGAAGGTTAGGCGGCTTGCGCGCGCCTAACGCTTCGATTTTGTAACCTCTCCCACAAGGGGGAGAGGGTCGAATACGGCCGGCGGCGGTGTAACCTCTCCCAGAGAGGGGAGAGGTTCGGATGCGGCCGCGCCTCAGCCCTGCAGCTCGGCCTCTGCCGACGGTGCCGGCTGCGGCAGCGCGGGTGAAAATGACAGGCGGTTCGTGACGGCTTTGACGATGCTGGCGACGGTCTCGCGGCGCCAGCCATGCAGGCGGTGGCCGAAGGCGCTGAGTGCAGCATCGAGTTTGATGTCGCAGGACTGGACGCCCGGGCGGCCGTAGATGAGGTGGGCAAGGCCGATGGCGAGCATGGCCATCAGGCCGGATGCGATCAGCACGTCGGAGAGGAAATGCGCGCCGAAGGCGATGCGGTTGAGGGCGGTCAGCGCAGCATAGACGCAGAGCAGGACGAAGACTGAGCGGCGCCAGACCACGGGCACGAAGAAGGCGAGAGGGATGAGACAGGCGACGACGGCAGCCTCTCCCGAGACGAAGGAGCGGTCGTCGAAATAATGGCCGCCGAGGCCCCAGGCATGCACGAAGGCATCGGTACCGCCGAAATCCACGACATTGCGCGGGCGCGGGCGATCGAAGAGCGGCTTCAGGATGCCGTTTACCGTGAGCGCCGGGCCGAGCAGGAAGAGGCTGGAGAAATAGAGGGTGAAGCGCGGCGGAAAGAGCGACGGGCGCGAGGGGTAGATCAGTTTCAGGACGAGGCCGACGACGAGCGCGATGATGAGTGCCAGCGGGAAATATTGGCCAAAGGCGCGAAAAGTCTTGAGCGCCTCGATCTTGCCCGCCGGAAAGCCGAGGCCCTCGACATAGAAGAGCCGGCTGACGGCGAGATCGACGCCGGGCATGGCGACGAAGACGGCGGATAGCGTCAGTGTGATCAGCGTGGCAAACAGCAGCGGCTTTTCCGCAGCCGTGCCGCGTGGCGCACGTGCCGTGTCGATGACATAGACCATGTAAAAACCCCAGACTTTATACCCCGCCGCCACATGAGCAGGGCTTGATGAAAGGCGTGTGACGGGGCTTTGGGTTTGCGGGGCGGGTCGCAGCGATGGCGGGCGTGATCGCAAGCCTGATTGCCAGCGTGATCGCAATTCGGAGGACGCTTCATTGGGTCAGAAAGCGCATCCTTCGGCGGGCCTTTGGCATGGCTTGCGTGCGCTGTCAGCCCTTCGTGGCAGGAGGGCCGGAAGAAGCTTTGCGCCTTAGGCCCGAGCCGATGAACAGCCACAGGAACAGGAGCAGGGGAACGGCAAGGGCGAGTGCGGCGAAAAGCACGTCGCGACGGCTGAGCCCGGCGCCAAGGGCCGCCTGCAGGATCACTGTGCAGCCCGGCGCCATCAGGAACACGGCGCTGATGACGCCGGCGGTGTAGCGCCGAAGGACGAGGGTGGCTGCGAGATGCGGGACAAAGACATTGGCCAGCATGATCAGGGCGGACCCCGCCAAGAGCGGATCGGCGGCGGGCAGCTCAGCGAGTTTGATCGGGATCAGCGCCAGACCGGCAAGGGTGACGATCACCAGGGCGATGCGGAACCGGGTGAGGGGAAGGTCTAAGCCGAGTCCGGCGACGATGTCGGCGAGGCGGTTCGCAAAGATGTATTCCTCGCCATTATGGATGAGGAGCAGGCCGAAAAACAGCCAGAACCATAGGATGTCCATCGATCTCTCCCGAACCCGGTTGGAGGCATTGCGAGCCTATCATCGATCGGTTCCGGCCAGAAGTTGGCGCGGGTGCGCGGCGTCTTGACGGGGAGCGTGAACCTCTTCGCGCGGTGCATCAAGCAGCAGACTCTGTGTGTGAGCCTCACTCACCAAGGGATTCAGAATATTTGGAAAAAAGTCAAAGCCGTCCCGGTGATGGGATCGGCTTGTCGGGATTTTAAGGGAAGGTTTGCGCCGGCCGCAGCCTTTTGGGCGGGATCGTACCGGCCGGCGCGAGGCCAAGCTATCAGCGAAAGATGAACAAATGACTGACTTCAGCCATGACGGCGGCGTTTTGTCTGCCCGTCTGATCGGCGCTGTCGCAGGCTCTGCGATTTCGCTGGTCTATCTCCTGCCGCGCCATCGCCGCGAAGCGGCGGTGCGCTTCCTGACCGGGGTCGCCTGCGGGCTGATCTTCGGCGGGCCGACGGGGCTGTGGGGTGCGACCCAGCTCGGCATCGAGCCGGAATTGTCCTCCGCCGAGATCATGCTGGCCGGTGCCACGCTTGCGTCATTTACGGCCTGGTGGGGGCTGGGGGTTCTGGTGCGGCTGACGGGTCGGGCGGGGGAGAGGGTTTGAGGGGGCGCGCGACTGCCGCGCATCTTCTGACTGAAAAGCCCCTCATTCTCTTAGAGAGGAGCCCCTCATCCGCCCTTCGGGCACCTTCTCCCCGCAGGCGGGGAGAAGGCGAATACGGCCGGCGGCGTGCCCCCTTGTCCCCGTTCACGGGGAGAAGGTCCCGGCAGGGGAATGAGGGGCAGTTCCAAGCCCAACAGAAAAATCATCACGAGGAGAGACATTATGCAGCGCAGGGAGGGGCTGGGCGCCCCGAGCTTCAGATATACCGGGCTGACGCTGAAGGGTGTCGCCGGTGACGGGACGTTTTCGGGCTATGCCAGCCTGTTCGGCGAGGTCGATCTCGGCCGCGACGCGATCGAGCGCGGCGCCTTTGCCGCCTCGATCGACAAGCGCGGCGCGGGCGGCGTGCGCATGCTGTTCCAGCACGATCCAGCCGAGGTGATCGGCCGCTGGACGGTTTTGCGCGAGGACGAGCGGGGCCTCTATGTCGAGGGCAAGCTGGCAACCGACGTGGAGCGCGCCCGCGAGGTGCTGGCGCTGATGAAGGCCGGCGCCTTGGATGGGTTGTCGATCGGCTTTCGCGCGGTGAAGACCAGGGCCGACCGCAAGGCGGGGGTCAGGCGCATCCTGGAGGCGGATCTCTGGGAGATCTCGGTGGTGACCTTTCCCATGCTGCCGACCGCGCGCGTCTCCAATGTCAAGCATCGGCGGTTCTACCGCGACAGGGAAACCGAGCTCGTCCGGCTGATGCGCCGGGCGGCACGGGCGATGGCAAACAATCATTTCACCAGAGGATGACGAGATGGACCAGAGGAATGAGGCGAAAGGACAGAACATGATGACGGATGACAGGGCGGGGACAGCCGGAACGGGCAAAACGGATTCGCCGGCGCGCGCGGCACTCGAGGTGAAGGCCGCACCCGACACCGTGACGGCGGCCTTCGAGGAGCTGATGAGCGCTTTCGAGGCCTTCAAGGAGGGCAATGACCAGCGGCTGGCGGAAATCGAGGACAAGCTGACAAGCGATGTCGTCACCCGTGACAAGGTCGAGCGGATCAACAAGGCGATCGATGATCAGGGGCGGCTTCTCGACGAGCTGGTGCTGAAGAAGCTGAGGCCGCAGCTCTCGCGGCCGGGGCGTGACGATCCGATGTCTGCCGAACACAAGGCGGCTTTCGAAGCCTATGTTAGGCGCGGCGACGACCAGGCCTTGCGCGATCTCGACCAGAAGGCGCTATCGGCGGGTGTCTCCGGCGACGGCGGCTATCTCGTGCCGCCGCAGATGGATGGCGAGATTGGCCGGAGGCTCTCCGCCATTTCGCCGATCCGCTCGCTCGCGACCGTGCGGCAGGTGTCGGGGTCAGTGCTGAAGAAGCCGTTTGCTGCGGCGGGTTTTGCGAGCGGCTGGGTGGCCGAGACGGCGGCGCGGCCGCAGACCGGCACGCCGGAACTCTCCGAACTCGCCTTCCCGACCATGGAGCTTTATGCCATGCCGGCCGCGACGCAGGGGCTGCTCGACGATGCGGCGGTCGATATCGAGGCCTGGATTGCGGCCGAAGTCGACATCGCCTTTGCCGAGCAGGAAGGGCAGGCTTTCGTCTCGGGTGACGGCGTCAACCGTCCCAAGGGTTTCCTGAGCTACACGCAGGTGGCCGACGACGCCTGGGAATGGGGCAAGATCGGCACGATCGCGACGGGGGCTGCGGGCGCTTTTGCGGCAAGTGGTGCATCGGACGTGCTGATCAACGCGGTTTATGCGCTGAAGGCGGGGCATCGCCAGAACGGCAGCTTCGTCATGAGCCGCCGCACCCAAGGCGCGGTGCGCAAGCTGAAGGATGCCGACGGCAACTATCTCTGGGCGCCGCCGGCGCGCGCCGGCGATCCCGCCTCGCTGATGGGCTTCCCGGTCGCCGAATCCGAGGCCATGCCAGAGATTGCGGCGAATGCCACGGCGATCGCCTTCGGCGATTTCCGCGCCGGCTATCTGGTGGTCGACCGTGTCGGCGTGCGGGTCCTGCGTGATCCCTATTCGGCCAAGCCTTACGTGCTGTTTTACACGACGAAGCGCGTGGGCGGCGGCGTGCAGGATTTCGAGGCGATCAAGCTGGTGAAATTCGGGGTGTGATGGGGGCTGACCCTCCCCTTGATGGGGAGGGGCGGAGCGCAGCTCCGGGGTGGGGCGACCGCTCGCGTGACCGCCTCTCCCCTCGGGGAGAGGATCGCCGAGGGTAGCGGAGGCGAGGTGAGGGGGCCGTTCGGCAAAGCATCGAGCATTACGCCCAAGCTTCGCTCCCCCTCATCCGCCCCTTCGGGGCACCTTCTCCCCGCTGGGGAGAAGAGGCAGTCACCCGCTGCCGTCAGGATCTGCCCAGTTTAATGATTATTTTCAAAAGGATTTCCCATGACCATGATCGACCTTTCTCCGCCGCTGGCGGAGCCGCTGACGCTTGCCGAGGTGAGGGCGCATTTGCGGCTGGATACGGATGACGAGGACGACCTGCTCGGCTCGCTGATCACGGTCGCGCGCGAGCATCTGGAGCGGGAGACCGGGCTGGTGCTGGCGACCAGGGATTTTCGGCTTTGCCTTGATGCCTGGCCGGACGACGGGATCCTGACGATTGCGCGGGGGCCGGTGCGGCAGGTGACGGAGGTGACGGTCTATGACGGCGAGGGGATCGGTCAGGCCGTGGATCTCGACGGGCACCTGCTTGACGGCGAGGCGCGGCCGGCGCGGCTTTGGCTGCGCGATGTGCCAGCGCCGGGGCGGGTGCTGAATGGCATCGAGGTGGAGTTCGTGGCGGGCTGGGGCGAGAGCGGGGCTGACATGCCCGACACGCTGAAGCGGGCGATGCTGTTGCATATCGGCGCGATGTTTGCCTGCCGGGGCGTGGTGGCCGCGGATGCCCAGCCGGCGGTCGTGCCGCCTGGTTATGACCGGTTGATCGCGCCGTTTTGCCGTCGGGGGCTATGACCATGGCCGTTTTGGATGTCGATGCCGGCCGGCTGACGGCGCGGCTGGTGCTGGAGGAGCCTCAAGCCACAGATGACGGGCAGGGCGGGGCGGAGGTCGTCTTTGCCGAGCTGGGACGGGTTTGGGCGCTGGTCGAGCCGAAGACATTTGCCGAAGAGGTCAAGGGGCCGGGGCTGGTGTCGGAGGTGACGCATCAGGTGACCTTGCGGGCGCGGGGCGATCTTACGCCGGGGCAGCGGCTGCGCAAGGGCGCGCGGGTCTTTGAGATTATGGCGCTGCGCGATCTGGACGAGACGGGGCGGTTTGCGCTGGCACTTTGCCGTGAGGTGACGGGATGAGGCGCGCTGGCGGGCGGGGCCATGCGCCTGTGGCGCTGGAGGAGACCGGGTTGGTGCTGGGCGAGATGTTGCGGCGGGCGCTGGCGCAAAGGCTGGCGGCGCAGGCCGTCCGGCGGACGGACGCGCCGGAGCCGGAGGAGTGGCAGGCTATTGATGATGGGGGCGAGCGAGGACTCGTCCTTCGAAGCCCTGATGTGTCGGGCGCCTCAGGATGAGGGATGGACCTATTGCATGAGGGGCGGCGTGATGCGCTGTGGTGATGCGTGAGCGTGAGCGGGTGCAAGGAGATGGACAATGACGAATGCGGTCAATGCCTTGGCAATCGCGCTTCAACAGGCAGTGAAGGCGGATGCGGTGCTGGTGGCACAGCTTGGCACGGACGGGGTGACCGACCGCGCGCTGCGGCCGCAGCGTTTTCCAGCCCTTGTGCTGAGCACCGTCGAGGCGCGGGATTATTCGACCGGCGAGTCGGAGGGCACGGAGATCCTGCTGGTGCTGGAGGCCTGGAGCGCGAAGTCCAGGCGTGAGGCGGAAGAGCTTGTCGCGGATGTGCGCCGGGTGGCGGAGGGCTTGTCGGACGGGCTCTCCGGGTTTCGGCTCGTCAATTTCAGCCATCGGCGAACGATCAGCCGACGCGATGTGAAGGCCGGGCTGTTCGTGGCCGAGGCGCGTTTTCGGGCGGTGGTGGAGTGAGGCATTTGCCCACGGAACTTTGCCCCTCTCTTGGAAAATCTGAAGTTTAGGCCGCTTGCTCGGACCTCAAGCCTTCGATTTTCCGCTCTCCCCCGCAAGGGGGCAGATAGGCCTCGTGCGCCGCGCGATCATTGCCAGCCCCAGGATCGCGAAAAAGCCCGTCGCGGCGAAGGCAGTGGCGAGCACGAGGCCGGCATCGATGCCGGCGCGGTCGATGACAGCCGTCATCAGCACCGGGGCGGTTGCATTGGCGAGGTTTTGCGGCAATGCGAGGCGGGCCGACTGGCGGGCGAAGCGGCTGGCGGAGAAGAAGGACAGGGGCATGGTGGCGCGGGCAAGCGCACTGACGCCCGAGCCGAAGCCGTAAAGCGCTGTAAACAGGAGAAGGCTTGAGGGAGTGCCGGAGAAGACGATCAGGAGCAGCGTCGACGCCGTCAGCATGGCGGAGCCGGCAAGGCCGGTGGTGATCGGCGAGGTGCGTTTGCCAAGCACCAGATCGACGGCGCGGGCGGAGATGCCGAAGACAGCGCGCAGCGATCCGAGCTCAAGCGCAAGCGCCGGCGTGGCGCCGGAGAGTTCGAGGATATGCAGGAGCTGCGGCGACAGGCCGAAGGTCATCAGGCTGGAGAGCGAACTGGAGAGCGCAATCAGCAGGAAGGCGGCCACCGCCATACGGCGGGTCAGATCAAGCGGTTCGACGGCATCGGCCGCACGGTCCTCGTCCGAGCGCGTGATCGCGATGCGGCCGATGGCGAGATGCACGGGCATGACGACAAGGAGCTGCACGGCAGCGGCGGCAAGAAGCGCCCCGCGCCAGCCGAGCGCCTCGCCGGCGAGCGTGAGCAGCGGCCAGCAGACGGCGGAGGAGAGCCCGGTGAAGACCATGAGAATGCCGATGGCGCGGCGGGCATCACGGCCTTCCCGCTCGACGACGGCAGCAAAGGCCGGCACCGTCAGCGCAAAGGAACCGCCGACGCCGAGGATGAGCCAGGCGATCGCATAGAGGACGAGGCCGGTGGAGAGCGCAAGCACGGTGAGGCCAGCCGCCATTAGGACGGAGCCCGTGGCGAGGATTTTCGAAGCGCCGTGGCGGGCAATCTGCTGGCCGGTCCAGGGGCCGAGAAAGGCCATGACCAGCATCATTACGGTCAGCCCGGCAAAGGCTGTTTCGTTGGCAAGCCCGAGATCGGCGGCCATGGCTCGCCCGAAGACGGCCGGCATCTCATAGGTCGTGCCCCAGCCAAGGATCTGCGAAACCGTAAGCGCGGCGACGAGGGCAGTGCGGGGCATGTTCATGGGGGACTCAAAGGGAGAGTTTGCAATCGGCGGGAGTGCATCTTCTAGGCCGGTTGTGGCGTCGGCGATAGGGTGAAATCTTGACGGCTGCGGTGTTGCGGCGGGCTCGGCCCATCTCCCCCTTTGCGGGGGAGAAAGGGAAATTGAGGAATTGGCCCGATCAGGGCCAAGCCTTAGATTTCGCCAGTGGGGGGCTCGGCGATGGCTATGCCTGTGGAACTTCGCCCCTCTCTTGGAAAATCTGAAGCTTAGGCGCCTGGCCCCCCAGGGTGAGGGACGCTTGCGTGCGCGCATCCACCCTCCCCTTGAGGGGGGAGGGTCGGACCGCAGGTCCGGGGTGGGGTGATCCCGTGTGGTGTGCCGTCCGATGTCTGGCGAAGGTCACCCCCACCCGCCGCTTTGCGGCGACCTCCCCCCTCAAGGGGGAGGTGTGGAGCTGCACCGCGTTTCAACCAATCACACATCATCAAGGAGAGACGCCATGGGCGCGCAGAAGGGCAAGGATCTCTTGCTGAAGATCGAGGATGGGGCAGGGTTTGTGACGGTGGCGGGGCTGAGGGCCCGGCGGCTGTCGTTCAACGCCCAGTCTGTGGATATCACCGACAGCGAGAGCGCCGGGCGCTGGCGGGAACTTTTGGAAGGGGCGGGCGTGCGGCGTGCCGGGCTTTCCGGATCGGGTCTCTTCAAGGACCAGGCTTCGGACGCTTTGGTGCGGGCGGCCTTCTTTGGCGGAACGCTCCTGACATTCCAGGTGGTCATCCCCGATTTCGGCACGGTGACGGCGCCGTTTCAGGTGACGGCGCTGGATTATGCCGGCAATCACGATGGCGAAATGACTTTCGAGATCGCACTGGAATCGGCCGGTGCCGTATCCTTTGCGGCGCTGTGAGGTGGTCATGCGTGGCTATGGAGATCAAGGCCGGCACGAGCCGGTGACGGTGAACCGCGCCAACCGCCATCGCGGCGAGGTGGAGACGGTCATCGACGGCGAGCGGCGTATTCTGTGTTTGACGCTGGGGGCGCTTTCCGAACTGGAAACGGCGTTCGGGGCGGAAAGCCTGGGTGATCTCGCCGCGCGGTTTTCCACCGGGCGGCTGAAAAGTGCGGATCTGATCCGCATTCTCGCCTGCGGGTTGCGCGGCGGCGGCAACCGGGTGTCGGACGCCGATGCGGCGGAGATGGCGGTCGAGGGCGGCGTGGCCGGGGCGGCGGCTATCGTTGGCGAACTGCTGACGGTGACCTTTCAGACGGGCGGGGTCGCGGGTGTTGCCGCCGGTGCTTTGGCGCGGGAGGAGACGACGGCGTCCCCTTGACGGCCGCAGGCGGCGCAAGCCAGGGACCAAAACCGTTTCCCTGGGAAGCGGCGATGACGCTGGGTCTTGCCCGTCTGCGGCTGTTACCGGAGGTGTTCTGGCGACTGAGCCTGCCGGAATTTTGCGCCATGGCGGGCGGCTTTCAGCGGCCGGGCGCAATTTCGCGGGCCGAGGTGGAGCGGATGATGTTGAGGTTTCCGGATTGAGAGGGTGGCGGAAGCGATGCGCCGGTTCGTTATGCCCTATTTCTGATAGTGAAACCGGCACTGGATGATTTCGATCTGCTGCGTGCTGCCCTTGCCGGAGACGCGGTAGACCAGCCGATGTTCGCCCAGGATGCGCCGTGACCAGAAGCCGCTGAGATCGCCCTTGAGGGGCTCCGGTTTGCCAAGACCCTGGAAAGGGGATCTTTTCGTATCGCGGATCAGTTCGTTGATTTTTGTGACCATGGCCGGGTCGGACCCTTGCCAGTATTCGTACTCTTCCCAGGCATTGCGGGTCCAGAGCAGGTTCATGTCAGAGGGTCGGATCTTTCTCGATCAGCTCTTGCGCATGGAGCTGCGCAAGGCTTTCACGCAGCCGTTCAGCATTCGCCGGCGTGGACAGGAGATGCAAGGTTTCCTGCAGGCTCTCATATTCGCCCTCGGCCATGACGACCACGGCTTCCGATCCCTGGCGGGTGACGAGGAGGGGCGCGCGCGATGCGATCACCTCGTCGAAGTGGGTGGCAATATTCTGGCGGAACTCGGTGAGGCGAACATGGGCCATGATGGCACTCCTGGGTCGACTGTATGCAAATGTGTACGGATTGAGTTGGAGTGTCAATCGGTGCAGGGCCGGCCAAGGTTCGGGTTTGTCACCCTGCCTGATCCTGAAGCGTTCTTGAGCCAGCGTCAAAGATCACCTCAGAATGAGGGGCAGCCAAGGTCGGCGCGGCCGGAACGTTACGCGCGAAACGAAAGGAAATCTCGATGACCGATGACGACACATTGGCGCTTTCCGTCGATCTTGATGGCAGTGCGGCCTTGGCTGTGCTCGACGATCTTGAGGCACGGTCTGCCCGCTTCGGGCGGGCGCTGACCTCGGCTTTGGCGGGCGCTGTAACGGGTGGCAAGGGGCTGGAGGAGGTGTTGCGCACCGTCGGTGCGGCTTTCCGATATAGCGCTTTCGGCGGGCTTGAAGCCGCTTGAAAACCTGCTTGGCCAGGCGGTGGGCGGGGTGCTCGGCAGTCTCGGATCGGGTCTCGGGGCGAGTTTTGGGGCGGGTCTTGGCGCAGGCGTCAGCGCCTATGCCGAGGGTGGCGTGCCAGGACGGGTGATGCCCTTTGCCGATGGCGGCGTGGTCGCATCGCCCACCTATTTTTCGATGGGGGGCGGGACCGGTCTGATGGGCGAGGCGGGCGCCGAAGCCATTCTGCCGCTGAGGCGCGGCGCCGACGGGGCGCTCGGCGTGGCGACTGATGGTGCCGGCGGTGGAACGGTGATCCATTTTCAGGTGACGGCGACGGATGCGGCGAGTTTTGCCAAAAGCGAAGGGCAGACTACGGCGATGTTGGCGCGCTCGGTGACGCGCGGGCGGCGGGGGATGTGAGGCTGGGGCGGTGGCGAATAGCGAGTAGCGAATAGGCAGTAGGCAATAGGCAATAGGCGGGGAAGTTCGCGGGGATTATGCGCGGGCGCTTCTGGACGCGGCGCTGGGTTTGGTGGTGCTGTGAGGGTGCGGCCTCCCTTTGTCGGCTGCGTCGAGAGCTCCCCACACGGGGGCAGGGCAATCGCATATGGATCTTGAGCAGCGCACGTGGTGGGGTCCCTCTTCTCCCAAGCGGGGAGAAGGTCCCGGCAGGGGGATGAGGGGGCGCGCGAAGCGCTGATGCTGTGCCGGACAGCCCCCTCATCGCCTCGCATGCGCTCGGCACTTCTCCCTGAGGGGAGAAGAGGGAGCCCGAACCGCCACCGGTACCCCATATGCGATAGCCCTGCCGCATGGGGGAAGAGCGACCTGCAGAATAGCGTGGCTTGACCGTAAGTCTGCCGGCATCGAACGATGCTCGTCTAGGGACACGCTGGTGCCGGACCGGGGATCCGAGGGCGGTGCCGGGCCAGCGGTCTCAGGTTAGCGCCGGGCTCGTGGTCCAGGTTGGCGCCGGCCTCGTGGTCCCCTGCTGAGGAGCCATTCCAGGCGCTATCCTCAAGGCCTTGTTGGCACAAAACAATTTCACAGTTCTATCGAACGGAGGCATCTATGGCCTTTCATGAACAGCGGTTTCCGCTGCGCCTGTCGCTGACGTCAAGCGGTGGGCCGGGGCGGCAGACGGATATCGTGTCGCTGTCGAACGGCCGCGAGGCGCGCAATCGGCGCTGGCGGTTTTCCAGGCGCCGCTATGATGTCGGCTCGGCTTTGCGCTCGGTGGCCGATCTTTATGCGGTGCTTGAATTCTTCGAGGCGCGCGGCGGGCAGTTGCACGGGTTTCGTTTTCGCGACCCGGTGGATTTTTCGTCGGCAAGACCGGGCGAGGCGGTGTCGCCACTCGACCAGTGGATCGGGACGGGCGATGGGGTGACGGAGGCCTTTCCGCTGGTGAAAGCCTATGGTGACGGGGCGGGCGTGGAGCGGCGGCCGGTTTTAAAACCGGTCGGGGGCACGCTGCGCGTTGCGGTGGACGGGGTCGAGCAGGCGAGCGGCTTTGCAATGGATGCGACGACCGGGATCGTGACCTTCGAAGAAGGGCATGTGCCGGGCGCCGGGTCTGAGATCCGGGCGGGCTTCGAGTATGACGTGGCCGTCCGGTTCGACACCGACCGGATCGAGATCAATCTCGACGCCTTCCGGGCCGGACGTATTCCCTCCATTCCGCTGATCGAGGTGATCCCATGAGAGCCTTTGCCGAAGACCTGGCCGCGCATATGGCGACGGGCGAGACGACGCTCTGCCGCGCCTGGCGGGTGACGCGGGCAGATGGAGTGGTGCTCGGCTTTACCGAACACGACCAGGTCCTGGAGTTCTCTGGCACCCGCTTCGAGCCGGCAAGCGGTTTTGCGACGAGCGAGGCGAATGCGGCAAGTGGTCTGGCCGCACCGGCCGCTGAAATCAAGGGCGGGTTTTCGAGCGAGGCGATCACGGAAGGCGATCTCGCCGCCGGCCGTTATGACGGCGCGCGCGTCGAGCTGTTTCTGGTCAACTGGCAGCAGCCGGAGGCACAGCATGGCCTGCTTTCGGTGCAGGAAATCGGGGAAGTGCAAAGGGCTGGACCGGCGTTTTCGGCCGAGTTGCGCAGTATCGCGCACCGGCTGCAGCAGCCGCAGGGCCGGATCTACAACCGACGTTGCGATGCCGATCTGGGGGATCTCCGCTGCGGGGTCGATTTGGGCGCCGGCGGGCGGCGCCGGGCAGGGCAGATTGCCGACGTGGTGACGGCGGACCGGTTGCGGATCGACGGTCTGGACGGGATTGCCGAGGGGCATTTCCGGCTCGGTCATCTGCGTTTTGAGGGTGGGGCGCTTGGAGGGCGCCGGCTGGTGATCGAGGAGAGCGGGGCAGCGGTGGGTGGTCGTGTGGACGTGCGGCTCTGGCTGCCGCTCGAGGTTTCGCCGGCGCCGGGCGATCCGGTGACGCTCACGGTCGGCTGCGACAAGAGTTTTGCGACCTGCCGAACAAAATTCGCCAACCAGCGGAATTTCCAAGGCTTTCCGCATATGCCCGGCAGCGATTTTGCCTATTCCTATGTGAGTGGCGCAAGCACGCATGACGGTGGGGTGCTCTATGAGTGATGGGCTTGAGAGGCCCCTCATCGCCTGCCTTGCAGTATTTGGGGCCCCTCATCCGCCCTTCGGGCACCTTCTCCCCGCGTGCGGGGAGAAGGTCTCGGCAGGGGGATGAGGAGGGCAGCCCTCTGTTCCTTGTTGAGCAATCTCCGGTGAGGGACTTTCCTGTCTTGCCCCACCTCCGCCCTGTCCCTTTGCCTATCCCCCGCAGACAACACAGTGAAAGGTGATTGCCATGAAGATCATTTGCCCCGACGGAAACGGTTATTCCTATTATGTCCAGGCGGTCGATACGAGCCGCTATACCAGGGCGAGCGGCGTCGAGACCTTTCTGGTCAAGGCCGGGGACTACTGGAACGGACCGGAGGGCAGCGATGCCCTGAACTTTCGCGAGCGTTGCGAGGCGCGGGTGACGACGGAAGATGCTGTCGGCTCGACCCACACCTATGCTTTCCACCTGAAGATCCCGACCGACTATGCGGAATTCAGCCCGAAGCAGACGCTCGGCCAGTGGCATAACGGTGTCTATGACAGCGTCTACAACCGCTATGAGAACGGCGAGTTCTCGATTTGCCTCAACAATCACGACAGTGACAGTTTCATCGAATACCCGGTCACCATCACCAAAGGCGTGTGTAACACGTTCCTCTATACCTTTACCTGGCACGCGACGAACGGTGCCGTGACGGCTGCGGTCAACGGCAAGACGGTGGTGAGGGCCAGCGGACTGGCACTGGTGCCGGCAGATGCGGCTTCGGTCTATTTCAAATATGGCATCTATCGCAACATGACCAAGGGTCTGATCGGTCCGGACCAGCAGGCGAGCTATCGGTTGGTAAGCCGGGGGTGAGAGGGCGGGTTGTTGCCCCTCATCCGCCTGCCGGCACCTTCTCCCCGCAGGCGGGGAGAAGAACGAATGCGGCCGGCGGCGTGCCCCCTTCTCCCCGTTAACGGGGAGAAGGTCCCGGTAGGGGGATGAGGGCCTTTCCACATTCGTGAGGAATCTAACATGTCCGTCAATGCACGTGTGCTCGGCATTGCCGAGCGCTGGATCGGCACGCCCTATCGGCATCAGGGGGCGACGAAGGGGGTGGGGTGCGATTGTCTCGGGCTGATCCGGGGGATCTGGCGGGAACTGTATGGCGAGGAGCCGGAGGCGGTACCGGCCTATGCGCCTGATTGGGCGGAGCGGTCGGGGGAGGAGCGGTTGCTTCAGGCGGCGGGGCGGCATTTCCTACCTGTCGCGTGCTTCGAGGAGAGCCGGTCGGGCGATCTGGTCTTGTTTCGCTTTCGGCCGCATCTGGCCGCCAAACATGCGGGGATTTTGGCGCGGATGCCGGAGGCGGGGGACAAGGTCCCCGATGCCTTCATTCATGCCTATGAGCAATCGGCGGTGACGCGCTCGGCGCTGGTGCCGGGGTGGCAGCGCAAGATTGCCGGCATCTATCGATTTCCGGAAAGGGTTTTGTGATGGCGACGATCCTTTTGCAGGCGGCAGGCGCTGCCCTGGGTTCGGTCTTCGGGCCGGTCGGCGCCATTTTGGGGCGGGCGGCGGGGGCGGCGGTCGGGAGCATGATCGACCGCAGCCTGCTATCCAGCACCACGTCGCTCACCGGAGTGCGGCTGTCTTCCGCGCGGCTGGCGGGGGCGAGCGAGGGCACGGCGATCCCCAGGCTTTATGGCACGGCGAGGCTGGGCGGCACGCTGATCTGGGCAACGCGCTTCGAGGAGGAGGCGGTGACGGAGCGCAGCGGCGGCAAGTCGAGCGGCGGCACGCGCACCACGACCTATCAATATTATGCCAATCTGGCGTTCGGGCTCTGCGAGGGGGAGGTTGCCGGCGTGCGCCGCGTCTGGGCCGATGGGCGGGAACTTGACCTGACCGAAATCGAGATGCGGGTCTATCGCGGCACGCGGGACCAGCCGGTCGATCCGCTGATGGCGGCCAAGCAAGGGGCGGACAAGGTGCCGGCCTATCGCGGGTTGGCCTATGTCGTCTTCGAGCGGCTGCCGCTCGATGATTTCGGCAATCGCATTCCGCTCTTGCAGTTCGAGGTGATCCGGCCGGTCGGGCAGTTGGAAGATCAGATCCGGGCGGTGGCGGTCATTCCAGGCGCGACCGAACATGGTTATGCGGTGACGCGGGTGTCGGACAAGCCGAAATCGGGCGAGAAGCGCTGGCTGAACCGCAACACGCTGGTGGCCGCGAGCGACTGGCAGGCCTCGATCGACGAGCTGCAGGCGCTTTGCCCCAACTTGCAAGAGGTGGCGCTGGTGGTGGCCTGGTTCGGCACGGACCTCAGGGCCGCAGAATGCAAGGTGCTGCCGGGGGTGGAGGTGGCTTCGCGGCGGCAGGAGAGCCGGGCCTGGCGCGTGGCGGGGCTCGATCGAAGCGAGGCGCATCTGGTGAGCCGGCATGACGGCGGGCCGGCCTATGGCGGGTCGCCGGACGACCGAAGCGTGATTGAGGCGATCAGGGATCTGAAGGCGCGCCGGTTGAAGGTGACGCTCTATCCCTTTCTGCTGATGGATATCGCCGGCGGCAACGGACTGCCCGATCCTTATGGCGGGGCGGAGCAGGCGGCCTATCCCTGGCGCGGGCGGATTACCGCTTTTCCTCTGAGTGCCGACAAGACGGCTTCGGCGCGGGCGCAGGTTTCGGCCTTTGTGACCCGTGCGGACAGCTATCGGCGGTTTATCCGGCATTATGCCGACCTGGCCGATGAGGCGGGCGGCGTGGATGGCTTCCTGCTGGGCTCCGAGCTGAAGGGGCTGACGGTGCTGCGGGATGGGGCGAACGCTTTTCCCTTTGTCGAGGCGCTGGTGGCACTGGCGGGTGAGGTTCGGGGCATTCTGGGGCCGGCGACGGCGATATCCTATGGGGCGGACTGGAGCGAATATTTCGGCCATCAGCCGGCGGATGGGTCGGGTGATCTGTTCTTTCATCTCGATGCGCTCTGGGCGAGTCCGGATGTGGCGGGTGTCGGGATCGACAATTACATGCCGCTGGCCGACTGGCGCGACGAGGATCTGGAGGCGGTGAGCCCGGACGGGTTTTCCGGTGCCGATGATGCCTCGGCTTTTGCCCGGATGCTGACGGCGGGCGAGGGGTTCGACTGGTATTACACCAGCGAGGTCGACCGGCAGATGCGGGTCCGCACGCCGATCACCGATGGCGCCTATGGCAAGCCTTGGGTTTATCGCTTCAAGGATCTCGAAAGCTGGTGGGGCAACCGGCACTATAACCGGGTCGGCGGGGTGGAGCAGGTCGTGCCGACCGCCTGGACGCCCGGGATGAAACCTTTCTGGTTTACCGAGCTTGGCTGCGGGGCGGTGGATCGCGGGGCAAACCAGCCGAATGTTTTCGTCGATGCGAAGTCGACCGAGAGCGGACGGCCGCATTTTTCCAGCGGGGCGAGGGCCGACAGCCAGCAACGGCGCTTTCTCGAGGCGCATCTGGGCCACTGGGCGGATGGGGAGAGACCGGCGGGGCTGGTTGATCTGTCGAAGCTTTTTGTCTGGAGCTGGGATGCGCGGCCTTATCCGGGTTTTCCGCAGGAGACGGGGCTTTGGGCCGATGGGCGCAACTGGCGAACGGGACACTGGCTGAACGGGCGGCTGGGCACGGCAACGCTGGCCGATACGATCGCGGCGATCCTCACCGATCATGGGTTCGGCGATTTTGACGTGTCGCAGGTTGCGGGGGATCTTGGCGGTTACGTGAAGGGGGATTTGACCTCGGCGCGCGATTTGATCGAGCCGCTGGTGGAGCTGTTCCAGATCGATGTGGTGGAGGATGGTGGGACCTTGCGCTTCCGCACGCGGGGCAATGCCAGCCTGCCGGCGCGGGAGATTTCAGTGCTGGCGGATCTGCCGGATCAAGCTCTCTGGAGCGAGACGCGCGGGCATGACAGCGATTTCGCCTCGGAAGCTTTGGTGACCTTCTATGATCCGGCGGCCGATTATGCCGAGGCGAGTGTGCGCTCGCGCAAGGTGGAGGCGGCAACCGAGCGGCAATTGGCGCGCGACCTGCCGGCCGTGATTGCTGAGGAGACAGCACTTCTCGCCGCCGAAGGCTGGCTGCGCGACGTCAGGCTGGCGCGGCGTACGCTGCAGTTGGCCCTGGGGCCGGAGGAAATTGCCGTGCAGCCGGGTGACGTGTTGCGGCTGGCGGAGGGTCCGGCGGGGCGGTTTCTGGTGAGCGAGATCGACGAGGGGTTCGAGCGGCGGCTGACGCTTAGGGCCTTTGCCGGGAAGGTGTCTTCCGAAGTGGCGGCGGTGGAGCCGGGGCGGGCGGGCGACAATCCGGGGGCTGCGGGTTTTGATCCGACGGTGGTCTTTCTCGATCTGCCGCGTGTGGACGCGACCGCGATGAGCGGCGATGCGGCTGTGGCGGCCTATGGGAAGCCGTGGGTCAGGCTCGCGGTATCGAGTTCGCCTGAAATCGAGGGTTATCGGCTGCGCCTGACGCTCGATCGGCCGGCAACGCTGGGCGTACTGGTCGAGCCACTGGCGGCGGGTGTCTCCGGGCGGTTTGACCGGGCCAATGGTCTGGTTGTGGATCTGCTCTCGGGCGCCGTGTCTTCGGCGAGCCGGACGGCGGTGTTGTCCGGCACGAACAGGCTGGCGGTGCGCGCTGCCTCAGGGGGCTGGGAGGTGCTCGGTTTTACTGATGCCGAGGAGATTTCGGCCGGGCGCTTCCGGCTGACCGGCTTGCTGCGCGGGCTTGCCGGTACGGAGGACGCAATGGCGGCAGGCGCGGAGGCCGGGGCGGACGTCGTGCTGCTGGATGCGGCGGTGAAGTCGCTGGGGCTTGCGACCGCCGAACGCGGCGTGGAGCAGAACTGGATTTTGGAGCCGATGGGGCTCGTGACGGAGCTGTCCGGTCCCCATCTTTTTGCCGGTGGTTTGCGAGCGGAAACGCCACTGTCGCCGGTGCATCTGAAGGCGGTGAGGTCCGGTGTCGGGGATGTGGTGCTCTCCTGGATCCGGCGAGGGCGGACCGATGCCGACGGCTGGAGCGAGGGCGACATTCCGCTTGATGAGGAGACGGAGCGCTACCGCGTCGAGATCCTAGACGGGGCAGTGGTGCGCCGGACGATTGAGGTGACGGGGGCGGCCTGCACCTATGCGGCGGGTGACGAGATGGTCGATTTCGGTGCGGGTCAGACGAGCCTGTCTGTCCGCATTCGTCAGCTTGGCCGATTGGCGGCTGGCATTCCGGCCGAGGCGAGCATTGGCATTCAATGATTTCGATAAACTCTGAAGCCGAAGGAGAAAGTCATGCTGGAGATGAAACCCTGGTACCAGTCAAAGACCGTCTGGGGCGCGCTGATTGCGATCGGCGCGCCGCTCTTGCGGCAGGCCGGCTTTGACCTCGGCAGTGCCGAAGAGGCGCAGCTGGCGGATGCGTTGACGACGCTTGCGGGAACGCTGGGCGGGCTGCTCGCGCTCTACGGGCGGCTGTCGGCGACGAAGGGTGTTGGTGGGTGAGGAGATGGTACGGCGCAGGCCCCTCATCCGCCTGCCGGCACCTTCTCCCCGCAGGCGGGGAGAAGGGCGGATGCGGTCCTCGCTCTTGCTTAACCTTCGGCTCGGTGAAGCCGACACCGAAGGACGGTCGGTTCGAGCGACGCAGGTACCCGTGTGATGTCACCCTTTACCAAGTAAGGAATATCCATTACATTCCTCATCAGCCGAGGAGTTTGCCACGATGAATTCGATTTTGCGCAAGGTCAGCACCATCACGGACAAGGGACAGACGACGATCCCGAAATCGATCCGGGATGCACTTGGCGTCGGATATGGCGGGCGGATCGCGTTCAGTCTGGATGCGCAGAACCGGGTTTATGTCGAACGCGACGATGCGGATGGAGAGGATCCGGTACTGGACAGGTTTCTAGACCTTTTGGCGAGGCACATGGCAGCACGGCCGGGCCACGCCTTTGCCGAGATCCCGCCGGCCTTGCGGGCGCGGATGGCGGCGCTGACGGCGGGTGTCGAAGTGGATCCTGATGCGCCGATCGAGGGTGAGGTCGAGCTCTGAGCGATGGAGACGGTCAATGGCTGGATCATCCGGGCGCATCCGCTGTTTCTAGACCAGTTGGAGCGCCTGACCGTAGCCGTCGAGCGGGAAGCGCAGAAGAGACCCGAAACTTACCGGTCCGGTGCCAATGTCAAGCTGTTAGCTGCTTTGCAGAAGCTGGTCTTCGAGACCATTCCGACTGATCCGGCCTCCCCAATTTTCCGCGCGGGCGGAACGCTTGGGCCAGAACGCAGGCATTGGTTCCGGGCGAAGTTTGGCAATGGGCGGTTTCGGCTGTTCTTCCGATATAGCTCGACCGCCAAGATCATTGTTTTAGCCTGGGTGAACGAGGCCGAAACGCTGCGCAGTTATGGCGCAAAGACCGACGCCTATGCTGTGTTCCGATCCATGCTTGAGGATGGCAACCCACCCGAGGGCTGGACGCAATTGCTGGAGGCTGCGTCGAAAGAGGCGTCGCTCAAGCGCTTCGCCCGCGCATCGAAAGCTGGCAAGATGCGGGACGAAGATGACATCTGACCTCCACCTCCACCTCCACCCCCACCCCCACACCCCGATCGCAACCATGAAACCAGCATTCATTTGCCATTCAGAAGGCTTGGGGTACATAATTTGCGAAGCGTGGGCGTCCATACAGAAGAAGTGGCAATGGCATCTTTGATGAAAATCGGCGGAAGGAAGTTGAGCGGCCTGGCGCTGGCGCTGGGTGTGTTCGTCCTGCCGGTCCTAGACGGCGATGCCATGGCGGCGGATTGCCGGGCGGCGGCGGCAAGGGCCGTGGCCGAGCTTGGCGGCCAGTTGCTTTCGGTGCGCGAATCGGGCGGTGAATGCGTCATCGTCGTGCTGGTGCCGCGCAATGGCTCAGAGCGTCCCCGCAAGGTGACGATGCGCGTCGCCCAGTGATATCAAAACCGGCCGAATTGCCGTCTGCTTCAGCCTAGGGGAATTTCATGCGCATTCTCGTCGTCGAAGACGATGCCAATCTCAATCGCCAGCTGGTCGAGGCCCTGCAGGAAGCAGGTTATGTCGTCGACAAGGCATTCGACGGCGAAGAAGGCCATTTTCTCGGTGAGACCGAACCCTACGACGCTGTCATCCTGGATATCGGGCTTCCCGAGATGGACGGTATCACCGTGCTGGAGAAATGGCGGGCAGCACAACGGGTGATGCCCGTGCTGATCCTGACCGCGCGCGATCGCTGGTCGGACAAGGTGGCCGGTATCGATGCCGGTGCCGATGACTATGTGACCAAGCCTTTCCATGTCGAGGAAGTGCTCGCGCGTATCCGTGCCTTGATCCGCCGCGCAGCCGGACATGCTTCTTCCGAAATCGTCTGCGGCCCGGTGCGGCTCGACACCAAGAGTTCGAAGGCGCTGGTTGATGGCGTGGCGCTGAAGCTCACCTCGCATGAATACCGGTTGCTTTCCTATCTGATGCATCACATGGGCGAGGTGGTGTCGCGCACCGAACTGGTCGAGCACCTTTATGATCAGGATTTCGACCGCGATTCCAACACGATCGAGGTGTTTGTTGGTCGTTTGCGCAAGAAGATCGGCGTGGACATGATCGAGACCGTGCGCGGCCTCGGCTACCGCATCCAAGCGCCGTCGAAATGAAGCCCCGCTCGCTCACCGCGCGCGTCCTGCTGCTCGCCACCATCTGGTCGGCGCTCGGTCTGGTGACGATCGCGGTGGCGATATCAGCCCTCTATCGCCAGGGCGTCGAACGCGGCTTCAACAATCTGCTGAGAGCCCAGCTCTACAATGTCGTCAATTCGGTCTCGATCGGCGACGGCGACAGCCTGGCTGGTTCGCCGGCACTTGGCGATCTTCGCTTCTCGCAGCCAGAGACCGGCTGGTATTGGCTGGTCGAGCCGCTTGGCAATTTCGCGACGGCGCCTTTGGCATCCGCTTCGCTCGGTGTCGCCAATCTCCCCGTGCCGGACGTGGAAAAGACCCCCTTCGATGAGAATTATGAGCGCTATTACGAGATGACCGACGATGTCGGCAATCGCATCCGTGTCGCCGAGACGGAAGTCGTGCTCGACGACCAGGGGCGGGCGGCGCGCTTCCGCGTCTCCGGCAATCTGGCTGTGATCGAGGAGGAGATCTCCTTCTTCGCCAGCCGGCTCAACATCGCGCTCGCCGTCGTCGGGATCGGCGGCCTGATCGTCAACGGTCTGGCGATCGTCTATGGCCTGAAACCGGTCGACCGCGCGCGGCGCGGGCTGGAGCGGATCCGGCGCGGCGAGGCGGAGCGGATCGAGGGGGAGTTCCCCCGCGAGATCATGCCGCTCGCCAACGAGATCAATGCGCTGATCGACAGCAACCGCCGCATCGTCGAGCGCGCGCGCATGCAGGTCGGCAATCTCGCCCATTCGCTGAAGACCCCTATTGCCGTGCTGCTCAACGAGGCGCGCACGCTCGACAAGGGCCATGCCGAGGTCGTGGTGAGCCAGGCGGAAGCCATGCAGGCGCAGGTGACGTCCTATCTGAACCGCGCCCGGATTGCCGCCCAACGTGACAGCGTGCTGGCCCGCACCGAGGCGCAGCCGGTTCTCGAGCGGCTGGTGCGCGTGATGCGCAAACTGAACGATACGGTGGAGTTCGAACTCGAGGTGGCGCCGGATCTGACCTTTGCCATGGAGCAACAGGACGTCGAGGAAGTGGTTGGCAACCTCCTGGAAAACGCATCGCGATTCGCCCGCTCGCGGATCGTCACCCGTGCCGTGCCGGTGGTCCGTGCGGATGACACGGCGGCGGACGGGCGGCGCAGCTGGGTGGAGATCGTGGTGGAGGACGACGGACCGGGGCTGGCGCCCGACCAGATCGGCGAAGCCTTGAAACGCGGGCGCAGGCTCGACGAAAGCCGACCGGGAACGGGGCTTGGTCTCTCAATCGTCAAGGAGATATCGGGCGAATATCAGGGGACCTTCGGCCTGTCGCGGGCAAGCCTTGGCGGTCTTCGCGCACAGTTGATCCTACCGGCTGTGACGAAAGACACTGCGTGATTGATTTTCCTGTGGAATTACATAGTTGTATAAAACGACCTGCCGAAGCGGGGCCGACCGGGGACACTCCGGCGCCACCCGCCGCATCAGGTCGCATGAATCTGCGTCGGGACTTGGGCATCTCTGATGGGTAAAACGCGCTTTGGGACTTTGGCACTCGCCGCTCTGGGAGCGCTCGCGCTGGCGGGCTGCACCACGACGGGCGGCGGATCGGCCGGTTCGGTCAAGGCGGGTTCTGCCGTCTATATCAGTGCCTTGCAGGGTGGCATCGTGTCTCGCACGGGCGTGAAGCTGTCCAACAGCGAGACCCAGAGGGCGCTGGAAGCGGAATATCGCGCGCTGGAAGCCGCACCCGGCGGCCAGCCGGTAACCTGGGCCGGCGGCGACGTCCGTGGCGAAGTGATCGCTGCGGCTCCCTATCAGGTCGGCAAGCAGAATTGTCGTCAGTTCACCCACAAGGTGGTGAGCGGCAATCGCACGCTCGAGGCCCGCGGTGCGGCCTGCCGCAACGCCAACGGCACCTGGACGCCGCTCAGCTGACCAGCAGCGGTGCAAGGTTTGATGGACCCGGGCGGGATCCATGACATGGCAGCCGCCCCGACCCGGCAGACAACCTCCGGCACACTGTTCTCGCAAGACGGGCGTGCCGCACTGCCTCACCCACTTGACTTGGGTCAAGGATAGGCGTGGTTTGAGGGGCTAATCGGGTTTGCGGCCAAACGCCTCAACTTTGCGTCATGGCCCGTTTGCCAGTTGGAATGCACCCGCCCTTGCCGTAATTGAGTTTCATGTTGTTCTGGATCTTCTCCGCCCTGCTGACGGTCTTAGCTGCCGTCCTTTTGTTGTCTCCCCTGTTGCGGGCCTCGGCCCGCGCCACGCGTTATGACGAAGGGGAAGCCGCCGTCTATCGTGACCAGTTGCGCGAGCTTGAGCGCGACAAGGCGGGCGGGTTGATTTCGCCGGAAGAGGCGGATTATGCGCGCGCCGAAATCGGGCGGCGGCTGCTGGCCGTCGCTGGACGGACCTCCTCCGAGGACGGGGTGGACGAGGCCGGTTCGGGCGCGACGGGCGCCGCCGGCGAAAAGCCGCCCCGCAGGAGCGGCTATGGCCTGTCGCAGGCCTTCATTCTCCTCTGTCTTCCCTTAATCGGGCTTGCCGGCTACCTGGAAATCGGTAGCCCCGGCACGCCGGACGCGCCGCTCGCTGCGCGGATCGAAAATCCGGGCGACGACGTCAATCTGCTGATCGCCAAGGTCGAGCGCCATCTGGCTGATAATCCGGATGACGGCAATGGCTGGAACGTGCTGGCGCCGGTCTATTTCCGCGTTGGCAGGCTCGATGATGCCGAACTCGCGTTCCGCAACGCGGTCCGCCTTCTGGGTCCCGATCCGGAACGGCTGAACGGGCTTGGCGAGACGCTGGTGACGCGCAATGACGGCATCGTCACCGAAGATGCGGCCAAGGCCTTCGAGGCGGCGCGCAAGATGGAGCCGAACAATCCGCGCGCCGACTATTATCTGGCGCTGGCGCTGGAGCAGGGTGGCCGCAGGGCAGAAGCGCTTAAAGCCTTCCAGGAGATTGCGGCGGCATCGCCCGCCAATGCGCCCTGGATGGATCTCATCAACCGTCACATCGCCACCAACAGCGAAGGCGTGCCGCTTGCCAATGCGCCGGCGGTTCCCTTGGCACCGGCCAACCCGGCCAACCCTGCCGCACCCGGCAATCCGACGGCTGGCGATATTGCCGCATCACAGGACATGTCTGCGGCGGACCGAGACCAGATGATCCGCGGCATGGTCGAAAGCCTCGACCAGAGGCTGAAGGACGATCCCAACAATTTCGAAGGCTGGATGCGGCTGGTGCGCTCCTATGCCATGCTGAAGGACAAGGCCCGCGCCGAGGCGGCCCTCAAGGACGGATTGAAGGCTTTTCCGGCTGATGGTGCCGAGGGCCAGCAACTCGTGGCCATGGCGCGAGAACTCGGCCTTGATGTCGAGGAGGTGACACCATGACCCGCAAGCAGAAGCGTCTCGCCGTGATTGCCGGCGGCATGAGCTTTATTGTTGCTGCCGTGCTTCTGGTGATGTTCGCCTTCGGCCAGTCGATCGCCTACTTCTACGTGCCCGGCGACCTGCAGAAGACCGAGGTGAAGCCGGGGACCCGTATCAGGCTCGGCGGTCTGGTCGAGACCGGCACCGTCAAGCGCGGCGAGGGCTCGACGGTGACCTTCACCGTGACCGACACGATCGGCGAAGTGCCGGTGACCTATACCGGCATCCTGCCGGATCTGTTCCGCGAAGGGCAGGGCGTGGTGGCGGAGGGTGTGTTCCGTGAACGCGACCGGATCTTCGTTGCGGATACGGTGCTCGCCAAGCATGACGAAACCTACATGCCGAAGGACGTGGCCGATCGGCTGAAGGCGCAAGGGGTTCAACTCGGCGGCAAGGAAGTGGTCCAATGATCATTGAACTCGGGCATTATGCTTTGGTGCTGGCGCTGGCGACCAGCATCGTTGTCTCCATCCTGCCGGTGATCGGGGTCAGACGCGGCGATGCCGCGATGATGGGGGTCGCGACGACAGGCACCTATGCGATGTTCCTGCTCGTTGCGTTTTCGTTCGGCGTGCTCACCTGGGGTTATGTCGTTTCCGATTTCTCGGTGAAGAACGTCTTTGAGAATTCGCATTCGCTGAAGCCGATGATCTACAAGATCTCCGGCGTCTGGGGCAACCACGAGGGTTCGATGATGCTCTGGGTGCTGATCCTGACGCTGTTTTCGACCATGGTCGCATTGTTCGGCGCCAATCTGCCGGACCGGCTGAAGGCGAATGTGCTGGCGGTTCAGGCCTGGATCACCACGGCCTTCACGCTGTTCATCTTGCTGACATCGAACCCCTTCATCCGCCTGTCGCCAATCCCGGCAGAGGGCCAGGACCTGAACCCGGTTCTGCAGGATGTGGGCCTCGCGATCCATCCGCCGCTGCTTTATCTCGGTTATGTCGGCTTTTCCGTCTGTTTCTCCTTTGCCATTGCCGCTCTGATCGACGGGCGCATCGATGCGGCCTGGGCGCGCTGGGTGCGCCCCTGGACGCTGGCCGCCTGGGTGTTCCTGACGGCGGGCATCTCGATGGGCTCCTACTGGGCCTATTACGAACTTGGCTGGGGCGGCTGGTGGTTCTGGGACCCGGTCGAGAATGCCTCCTTCATGCCCTGGCTTGCGGGCACGGCGCTGCTGCATTCCGCACTCGTCATGGAAAAGCGCGATGCGCTGAAGATCTGGACGGTGTTGCTCGCCATCATCGCCTTTTCGCTGTCGCTGCTCGGCACCTTCCTGGTGCGCTCGGGCGTGTTGACCTCGGTGCATGCCTTTGCGACCGATCCGACACGCGGCATCTTCATTCTCGGCATCCTCGTGATCTTCATCGGCGGCGCGTTTACGCTGTTTGCTCTGCGGGCACCCAGCCTGAAATCGGGCGGGCTGTTCCAGCCGATTTCGCGCGAAGGCGCGCTGGTGCTGAACAACCTGATCCTCACCGTCTCCACCGCGACGGTGCTGATCGGCACGCTCTATCCGCTGCTTCTGGAAACGCTCACGGGTGAGAAGATCTCCGTTGGTCCACCCTTCTTCAACCTGACCTTCGGCCTGTTGATGGTGCCGCTGCTCTTGGCCGTGCCCTTCGGGCCGTTCCTCGCCTGGAAGCGCGGCGATCTTCTGGCCGCCCTGCAGCGGCTTTATGTGGCCGCAGCCCTCTCGCTCGTGCTGGGGCTTGGACTCTGGTATTCGCAGCATGGCGGGCCGGTCATGGCGGTCTTTGGTCTGGCGCTCGGCTTCTTCGTCATAGGCGGCGCGCTCGCCGATCTCTGGACGCGTGCGGGTTTCGGCAAACATCCTGCTGGCACGGCCTGGCGTCGTCTGAAAGGCCTGCCGCGCTCGGCCTTCGGCACCGCGCTTGCCCATTTCGGCCTTGGCGTCACCGTCATCGGCATTGTCGCGGTCTCGACCTTCCAGACGGAACATGTCGTGGAAATGAAGCCGGGAATGACGGCAGAAGCCGGCGGTTATGTGCTGACCTTCGACGGCATCCGACCGGCCAAGGGGCCGAATTACACCGAGGACCAGGGCCATTTCACCATCCGCAAGGGCGGTGTCGCGGTGGCCGATGTCTGGTCGTCGAAGCGGCTTTATCCGGCGCGGCGCATGCCGACGACGGAAGCCGGCATCGTCACCTTCGGGTTTAGCCAGCTCTATGTCTCGCTCGGTGACCCGATGGCCGATGGCGGGATCGTCGTGCGCATCTGGTGGAAACCGTGGATCCTCTGCATCTGGTACGGCACGCTGGTCATGATGGCGGGCGGCATCGTATCGCTCTCGGATCGCAGGCTTCGGGTTGGCGCGCCGAAACGAGCGAAGGCGGCGGTGAAGCCGGTGCTGGAGGCTGCGGAATGAGTGTGGGCAAGAACCCCTCCCCAACCCCTGCCCACAAGCGGGAAGGGCTTTGGCGCCGCGTGCTTCCTTCGACAGCAAGACGCGTGGCTTCCGCGGGTCTTCTCCCCCCTTGTGGGGGAGATGGCCGGCAGGCCAAAGGGGGTCTTAAGGCAGTGTTCCTTCTGCTCGCCCTGCTTCTCACCCCGATCCACGCCTTTGCCGTCAACCCGGACGAAGTGCTGGCCGACCCGGTGCTTGAACATCGGGCGCGGACAATCTCGGCGGAACTGCGCTGCATGGTCTGCCAGAACCAGTCGATCGACGATTCGAATGCCGAGCTGGCGCGCGACCTCAGGGTCGTGGTGCGCGAGCGGCTGGTGGGTGGCGATACGGATGAGCAGGTAATCGACTATGTCGTGTCGCGTTACGGCGAATTCGTGCTGCTAAAGCCGCGGCTGAGCCTGAAAACGCTGGCGCTCTGGGGCGCGCCGGCGGCGCTGGTGTTGGTCGGGCTGATCGTGGCCTTTGTTGCGGCGCGCAGGCGCGCGGTGCAGCCGTCGGTGAAGCTTTCGGCGGACGAGGAAGCGCGGCTCGGAAAGCTGCTCGACGGGGAGTGATCAGACGGGTTTCGAACCGGGGTCGCCGTCGACCGGCTGGGGGGAACGTGTGAGCCTATGTCCCTCCTGTGTTTCGAAGAGGATGGTGGCATAAGCTCCCGCCTCCGCGCGATTTCCCACTTGAAACCGCGCCTTGTGCCCTTCGGCAATGGCTTTCACGACCGTGAGTCCAAGGCCTGAGCCACCGAGGTCGCGGCCGTTCAGCGCTTCGCTTCGCCAGAACATATCGAACGAAGAATGGGCCACATCCGACGGCAATCCTGGGCCGTGGTCGGTGACGGAAATGAAGGACCGACCGGCGTCGTCCACCCCCGTGAGTACCTCGATGGGGCCGAAGTCTCCCGCATATCTGCGCGCGTTGTCCAGAAGAGCGAGAAGAGCCTGGCGGAAACGGGGAGGATCGATGTTGGCCGGCGCTGGTGACAGGTCCATTCGGCAATCGATTGTGCTGCCGACTGACGCCTGAAACAGGCTCAGCGTATCAGATACATGCAGCGCCAGATCGGTAGACGTGGTTGCCGTGATAAAATGGGCGGTGCCCGCCATCGACAGCGTGTTAAGCTGGTCTACGACCCCCGACATGCTCTGCGCTTGCAGGAGCAGTGCCCGCACGCGCTCCTCGCTCACCTCAAGCACCCCATCGGCCATCGCCTGCAGATTGCCCTGCAAGACGGTCAGCGGCGTGCGCAGTTCATGCGCGACCGCTCTGGAATTGAACTTCAAACGGGTTTCCAGCGCGAGCAGTTCGCTTGCCAGTCGATTGATGGTCGTTGCAAGCGCTTCGACTTCTTTCGTGGCGCCCGGCTCCACTTCCACCCGAAAATCACCCTGTCGGATCTGTTCTGCGGCTGCAGTCAGTCGGGTTAGAGGTGCGACAATCCTGTAGGCCAGCACCACCCCAATGACGCTCGTGAAAACGATCAGGGCAAAGCCAAACCCCAAGACGCCGACAACCGGGGCTCCCTCCGTCTGCGCTTCCAATTGCGGGTAGAGCGCGACCAGGGCCTTAAGCGCCTTCATCTCCGGAAGCTCGCCCTTGTTGAGGCTTGCCCATGCAGATCGGGCGTCTGCGGGAAGGGCCTCGATGGCGGAGAGTTCGGCGTGGTCAATGTACCAGTCAACCGAGATGAAAAGCAGCGCAATCGTGATGACTTGTGTGAAAGACACGAGCGCTGCGGCCAGAATGAAGAGGGACGGCCGTTTAGACATTCGTCGACCTCGCAAACCGGTAGCCTATGCCACGCACCGTGGTGATGTATCCACTCTGGCCGCACTCCGTGAGCTTTCGCCTCAGATTGGCAATATGCGTATCCACCGTGCGGTCTAGAGCCTCGCTTTCGGGCATGCAGGCGTCCAGCAGGAATGCTCGTTCAAAAGTCTTGAAGGGAGAACGGACAAAGCAGACCAGGAGTCGGAATTCGGTGGCCGTCAGGGACAGTTCGAACCGGCCGTCTTCACTTGATGTCATTGCGATGTGTGAATCCAGATGGACTTCGATCTGATCGTGCCGGATCACCTCACTGCCTGCGCTCCCTCTCGTGCGCTTGAGCACGGCACCCACACGCGCAACGACCTCCTGAGGGTTGAACGGTTTCGTGACATAGTCATCGGCACCAAGCTTGAGACCGAGCAGCTTGTCCGTGTCGTCATCCATCGCAGACACGAAGATGACCGGGACGGGCGAATCGCGCCTGATTTTGGCCAAGAGGTCGAACCCGTCGATATCCGGCAGACCGACATCGAGCAGCACAAGATCCGGTCGCAACATCTGCAGATGGGCAAGCGCGGTCTGCCCTGTCGATGCTCTCACAGTCCGGTAACCGGACCTCGCAAGGTATCTTTCCAACAGGAGTGCGATCTCAGGGTCATCCTCGACCACAAGCACGAGTGATGAAATCATGATCAGGCTCACGGCTGTCGACAGGCCCTTCTCCGGCTCTCCGCCAAATCTTGGCAATCCGGCGCGAAAACATGTTCCTCAATGAGGAACTTCTGATGCAACTTTCCAACGTAAACAACTTCGAAAAACCGGTTTTAAATGAGGCGGAAGAAAAGGCGCGAGATTTTCTTCCAACTGCGCTCATTCTCCTCGGCCTTGTCTCCATAGTCTTTGCGGCCGTGCCGGAACTTGATCTGATGACAAGCCGGTTCTTCTGGGATGAGCAGAATGGTTTCGATGCGGGGAAAAATACGGTCCTCATCGCATTTCGGGACATCAACCGGTTCTTGCCATGGATCCTCATCGGCACGGCGACAGCGCTGCTGGTCGCCAATGGCTTCATAGGACATCTGAAGCGCCTTGCTCCACCGCACAAGTTGCTTTTCGTCATCACATTCTTCGCCATCGGTCCAGGATTGGGCGTAGAGGCAATCAAGGCGGTGGTCGGGAGGGCCCGCCCGAGGGCGCTTGAGGGCTTTGGTGGCAATGCAGTCTTCACGCCGCCCTGGGATATTAGCGATCAATGCCTGCGCAACTGCTCATTCATTTCAGGCGAAGCGGCAAGCGCCTTTGCACTGCTGACACTGGTGGTCTTCATCGCGCCAAGACATGCAAAGATCTACCTCGCAGCCATGGGAGTGCTTGCCGCAGCCTTCTCCTTCAACCGGGTCGTCTTTGGCGCGCACTTCCTCTCGGACGTGGTCATCGGTTGGCATGTGATGTGGGTTTTGGCGCTCCTGCTCTGGCGGGTGTTCTCAAGGAGTGCATCGCAGATTGATGCCATTTTCTGCCGGAGATGATGCCGATACTGCGATAGTTTCGACGGTCCGCTGCTCTTCGGAGTGCAGGTCGCTTCCAACGTAGCACGCACGCGGATGAGCCGCCTCTGATGGCTCAGTTCGAGCACTCCCAAAGATTACCAACAATTCATGCTCCGTACAGTTCGCCGTAACGTGACGGGTTCTATATCTCTCCTCATCCACCGCTTCGAACCGCCGGACAGTCCGGCGGCTCCAGTCAGAAGAACAGATGAAGGTAGATCCCATGTCGCAGATCAAAGGCCGTTCTTTCTCCTCTATCCTGAAATCCTCCACCGCCGCCGGCCTTGCGGCCGTGACGCTCTTGACCGCTGCTCCCTTTGCCGTTCAGTCGGCGATCGCGGCACCCGTCGAGGTCAACGCACCGCAGGTCCCGAGCTTCGGTGACGTGGTCCAGGCCGTCCTGCCGGCCGTTGTCTCCGTCCGCGTTCAGTCGAACGTGCAGAACACGGCAGCCGACGAAAGCAATTTTTCCTTCAACTTCGGCGGTCGTGGCTTTGACGAACTGCCGGATGATCATCCGCTGAAGCGCTTCTTCCGTGAATTCGGTGGCCCCGGCGGCGAAGGTCCGCGCGGTCCCGAAGATGGCCCGCGCGCCGATCGTGGTCCGCATGGCGGCCATGGTGAGCGCGGTCCCGGCCGTCTGCGTCCGACCGCTCAGGGCTCCGGCTTCTTCATCTCCGAAGATGGCTACATCGTCACCAACAACCACGTAGTCGACGATGGTTCGGCATACACGGTCGTCTTGAACGACGGCAAGGAATATGACGCCAAGCTGGTCGGCAAGGACAGCCGTACCGATCTCGCGCTGCTGAAGGTCGATGAACCCAAAGTCAAGTTCACCTATGTGCAGTTTGCCGACGACAGCAAGGTTCGCGTCGGTGACTGGGTCGTGGCCGTCGGCAACCCCTTCGGTCTTGGTGGCACGGTAACCGCCGGCATCATCTCGGCCCGTGGCCGCAACATCGGCTCCGGCCCCTATGATGATTACCTGCAGATCGACGCCGCCGTGAACCGCGGCAATTCGGGTGGCCCCGGCTTCAACCTGAACGGAGAAGTGGTCGGCATCAACACCGCGATCTTCTCGCCCTCAGGTGGCAATGTCGGCATCGCTTTCGCCATCCCGGCCTCGGTTGCCAAGGATGTCATCGCCAAGCTTAAGGACACCGGTACTGTGTCGCGCGGCTGGCTCGGCGTGCAGATCCAGCCGGTCACCAAGGACATTGCCGATAGCCTCGGCCTTGCCGAAGACAGTGGTGCGCTGGTCGTTGCTCCGCAGGCCGGCTCTCCCGGCGAAAAGGCCGGCATCAAGCAGGGTGACGTCGTGACCGCCGTCAATGGCGACACGGTCAAGGATCCCCGCGATCTCGCCCGCCGGATTGCGGCCTTTGCCCCCGACACCACGGTCGACGTGACGCTGTGGCGTGACGGCAAGGCAACCGAAGTCAAGGTGAAGCTCGGCGAACTTCCGGCCGATCAGGCCGCGAGCGCCGACACTGAAAACGACGCTGCACCGGCGCCGGAAGCCGAACAGGAACTGTCGAGCCTCGGTCTCTCCGTTCGCCCCGCCGACGGTGGCAAGGGTCTTGCGATCGTCGACATCGATCCGGACAGCGATGCAGCCGACAAGGGCCTGAAGGCTGGCGAGACCATCACCTCGGTCAACAACCAGCAAGTTTCCTCGGTCGCCGACGTCCAGAAGGTGCTCGACCAGGCCAAGAAGGACGGCCGCACCCGGGCGCTCTTCCAGGTGGAATCTGAAGCTGGCAGCCGCTTCGTGGCCCTGCCGATCAACCAGGGTTGATGCTGACTTGAGAGGGGGCGCCGGCGGTCTTCGACCGGCGGCGCCCTTTTTCGTGTCCGGCGGTGCGGAGCCGCCACCATCAGGGAAAGGACGAAGCATGGGGATCGTGGAACAAGGACGGCCATCGGGCGGTGAAACCGGCTATACGGTGAGCAGCGCCGACGCTAAGGTCGCCCACATGAAGATACTTGTCATCGAAGACGACCTGGAAGCCGCAGCCTATATGACCAAGGCCTTTCGCGAGGCCGGCATTGTCGCCGATCATGCAAGCGACGGCGAGAGCGGTCTCTTCATGGGTTCGGAAAACACCTATGACGTGATGGTGGTCGACCGCATGCTGCCGCGCCGCGACGGCCTGTCCGTGATCAGCGAATTGCGCAAGCGCGGTGTCGAGACGCCGGTGCTGATCTTGTCGGCGCTCGGCCAAGTCGATGACCGGGTCACCGGGCTTCGCGCCGGCGGTGACGACTATCTGCCGAAGCCTTATGCTTTTTCCGAACTGCTAGCCCGTGTCGAGGTGCTCGGCCGCCGCAAGGGCAAGCCGGAACAGGACATGGTCTACCGCGTCGGCGATCTTGAGCTCGACCGGCTTTCCCACGACGTGAAGCGCGCAGGCAAAGAGATCCTGTTGCAGCCGCGCGAATTCCGCCTGCTGGAATATCTGATGAAGAATGCAGGGCAAGTGGTGACCCGAACCATGCTGCTCGAAAACGTCTGGGACTATCACTTCGACCCGCAGACCAATGTCATCGACGTACATGTCTCGCGGTTGCGCTCGAAGATCGAGAAGGATTTTGACCGGCCGCTTTTGAAGACCGTGCGTGGTGCGGGCTACATGATCAAGGACGAAGGCTGACATGGCGCGCAGGCCGGCAAGGTCGAGGCTGGGCGTCGTGCTGCGGTCGACGGCGGTGCGCCTGTCGGCGCTTTATATCGTGCTGTTTGCACTCTGCGCGGCATTCCTCGTCTTTTATGTGACGGGGCTTTCCGAGCGCATTCTCAACAATCAGACGCGCGAGGCGCTGAGCCAGGAGGTCCAGGAGATCCAGGGCGCCTATCAGCGCGGCGGCATCAACCAGTTGCTGCGCACCATGGAGCGCCGTGCCCGCCAGCCGGGCGCCAATCTCTATGTGATTGCCGGGCCGAACGGCGAAATCCTTGCCGGCAATGTCGCTTCCGTGCAGCCAGGCGTATTCGACGAGGAAGGCTGGACCGAATTCCCCTTCCGCTATGAGCGTTACAGCGACACGGGCAAGGTCAAGCGGCACCTGGCCACCGCCCATGTCTTCTTCCTCGACAACGGGTTTCGCCTGATGGTCGGCCGCGATCTCGGCGAGCCGACGCAATTGCGGCTTCTGGTGCGCCAGGCTTTGATGGTGGCGCTGCTGATCATGGGCATTGGTGCCGTGGTCATCTGGTTTGCCATTGGCCGCAACGCCTTGAAGCGCATCGACCGGGTCTCTGCGGCGAGCCAGAAGATCATGGCGGGCGACCTGTCTCAGCGTCTTCCCGTTTCCGGCTCCGGTGATGAGTTCGACCGGTTGTCGTCGTCGCTGAACGGCATGCTGGGGCGGATCGAGCAACTGAACGAAGGCTTGCGCCAGGTGTCCGATAATATCGCCCATGACCTGAAGACGCCGCTGACACGGCTGCGCAACAAGGCGGCCGATGCGCTGGAAGAGGATGATGGCGCAGCAAGGCGGGCAGCGCTCGAAACCATCATCGCCGAATCCGACCAGTTAATCCGCACCTTCAATGCGCTTTTGATGATCTCCCGCGTCGAGGCCGGCTCGATTGCCGCCGAACTCACCGACATCGACATCTCGGCGATTGCCGCCGACAGCGCCGAGCTTTACGAGCCAGTTGCCGAGGAGGCGGGCCAGACAATGATTTGCGACATCGCTCCGGGGCTCTCGGTTCGAGGCAACCGCGAACTGGTCGGCCAGGCGCTGACTAACCTTATCGACAATGCGATCAAGTATGGCAGCCAGGGGGAAGCCGGCTCGACGGTTCGTGTCCGCGTCTCCCGTTCTTCCGAAGGCGTCGAGATTGCGATTGCCGACGAGGGACCGGGCGTGCCTGCAGACAAGCGCGACGAAGTGGTGAAGCGCTTTGTGCGGCTGGACAAGAGCCGTTCCAAGCCGGGCACGGGGCTTGGCCTCTCCCTGGTCGAAGCCATCATGGCGCTGCATGGCGGCCGGCTCGTTCTCTCCGACACCCGCGACCATGCCGATTATCCCGGCCTCACGGCAACCATGGTCTTTCCCGGAATGAAGCCCTAACCTTGGGCCTCTGACAGATTCGCAAGAGATCTGCGGCGAAGAGGCAGGGAGGCACGGATGGCGGAGACGACAGCAAAGCATTTGGCCGACGTGCCCGAGGGCGTAATCAGGCCGCTCAACCAGACGGAGCTGAAATCGGCGACGGCGCTGCTCAAGGACCTGATCCGGCTGGAGCCTGATCTGGCCGGGCACCTGTCCGCAGACGGCCCGCTCCGCAGCTTCTTGCTGTCGGCCTTCACCCTCTCGCCTTATCTGCGCGAAGTGGCCAGCATCAGGCCCGCTTTGCTGGTCGAGGCGCTTGCGTCACCGCTGGAGCCGTTCCTCGAAGCCGCCGTGTTGGAAGCCCGCTCCGCGTGTCGGCCGGGGCCGGATGGCGCTCTGCCGACGGAAGCCGAGGTGATGGCGCGGCTGCGCCGGGCCAAGCGCAAAGTTGCCTTCGTCACGGCGCTCGCCGATCTCGCCCGCATCTTTTCAGCCCGCGACACCACGGCATGGCTGACGGCGATTGCCGATGCGGCGGTGGCCGCCGCCATCGACCACCTGCTTCTGGCCGGGCATGAAGCGGGCAAGCTTTCGCTGAAGAACCCGGATCAGCCGGCAGAGGGTAGCGGCCTGATCGTGCTCGGCATGGGCAAGCATGGCGCCCGCGAACTCAACTACTCATCCGACATCGACCTCGTTATCTTCTACGAGCCCGACGCCGACATCCTGAAGGACCCCGACGATGCGATGGAGACCTATGGCCGGATGATGCGCCGGCTGGTGCGCATCCTGCAGGAGCGCACGGCGGAAGGCTATGTCTTCCGCACGGATCTGCGCCTGCGACCTGATCCGGGCTCGACGCCGCTGGCCGTGCCCGTCGAGGCGGCGCTGATCTATTACGAGGGCAGGGGGCAGAACTGGGAGCGGGCAGCCTTCATCAAGGCGCGCCCGGTTGCGGGCGATATGAAAGCCGGCGAGAGTTTTCTGCGCGAACTCGTGCCCTTCGTCTTCCGCAAATATCTCGATTATGCGGCGATTGCCGATATTCATTCGATCAAGCGGCAGATCCATGTGCACAAGGGGCACGGGGCGATCGCGGTGAAGGGACACAACGTCAAGCTTGGGCGCGGCGGTATTCGCGAAATCGAGTTTTTTGCCCAGACCCAGCAGCTGATTGCCGGCGGGCGCATGCCGGATCTCCGCTGCCGCCCGACCGAGCAGGCGCTGAAGGCGCTCGCCGAGGCCCGCTGGATCGACGCGGGAACGGCAGATGAACTCACCGAGTGCTATTGGTTCCTGCGCGATGTCGAGCATCGCATTCAGATGGTGCATGACGAGCAGACCCATGTGCTGCCGGAGACAGAAGCGGAGCTGAAGCGCATCGCCTTCATGCTGGGCTTCATCGATACCACGGCCTTTTCGACGGCGCTTGAAAGCGTGCTGAAGACGGTGGAGAAGCGTTACGCCCGGCTGTTCGAGAAGGAGGAGGGCCTGTCGAGCGTGAGCGGCAATCTCGTCTTTACCGGCCAGAAGGACGATCCGGACACGCTGAAGACGCTGAAGGGCCTCGGCTTCGAACGGCCGGAGGATATTTCGCGGGTAATCCGCACCTGGCATTACGGGCGTTACCGCGCCACCCAATCGGTAGAGGCGCGCGAGCGGCTGACGGAGATGACGCCGGACCTCTTGCGGGCCTTTGGCGAAAGCCGGCGGGCCGACGAGGCGCTGCTGCGCTTCGACAATTTCCTCGGAGGGCTTCCGGCCGGCATCCAGCTCTTCTCGCTGCTCGGCAACAATCCGGCGCTCCTGGAGCTGATGGTCAACATCATGGCGGCAGCACCCAGGCTCGCCGAGATCATCGCCGAGCGGCCACATGTCTTCGACGGCATGCTTGATCCCGGCCTGCTGGTCGAACTTCCCACCCGCGACTATCTGGGCAAGCGCCTGAAGAGTTTTCTGTCGAGCGCCCGGCACTATGAGGAGATCCTCGACCGGCTGCGCATCTTTGCCGCCGAACAGCGCTTCCTGATCGGCATCCGGCTGCTGACCGGCGCAATCGGTGGCGCCCAGGCGGGTCGCGCTTTCACCGACCTGGCCGATCTCGTGATCGAGGCGGCATTGAAGGCCGTAATTGCGGAGATGGAGACGACCCATGGCCGGATCCCGGGTGGACGGGTGGCGCTGGTGGGCATGGGCAAGCTCGGCTCCTTCGAGTTGACCGCAGGATCGGACATCGACCTGATCCTGCTTTATGAGCACGACGACGAAGCGGTTGAATCGGATGGTGCCAAGCCGCTCGATCCGGTGCGCTACTTTACGCGCCTGACCCAGCGGCTGATCGCGGCCCTGTCGGCGCCGACGGCGGAAGGTGTGCTCTATGAGGTCGACATGCGGCTTCGCCCCTCAGGCAACAAGGGGCCGGTCGCGACGCGGCTCAGATCCTTTGCCCGCTATCAGCGCGAGGAGGCGTGGACCTGGGAGCATATGGCCCTGTCACGGGCACGGATGATTTCCGGCGATCGGAGCCTGATCGAAGAGGCCGAGCGCATCATCGAGGAGGTGCTGGCAGCATCGCGAGATCAGGCCAAGACCGTCAAGGATGTGGTCGAGATGCGCGGGTTGATCGAACAGGAGAAGCCGGCAAGAGACATCTGGGATCTGAAGCTCATTGCGGGCGGCCTGATCGACATCGAATTCATTGCCCAGTATCTGGCGCTGGTGGCACCGGCAAAGGGCCACCGCGTGCGGACGAACGAGCTTTCGACGGCGGATGCGCTGAAGGCGCTTGCTGCGCTCATCGATCCCAACGACCTGGAGACCTGCCTGACGGCACTCAAGCTCTACACCGATCTGTCTCAGGTCATCCGCCTGTGCATCGACGGTCCCTTCGATCCGGCGCATGTTCCGGCCGGCTTGGTCGACTGTGTCGCGCGGGCGGCCGAAAGCCCTGATGTGAAGACCGCAGAGGCCGAGGTGAAGCGCCTGTCCAAGGCGGTTCGTAAGACCTTTTCGCGGATTTTGGCTGCCAGTTGAGCGGCGTCAAATTGGCGCCAGAAAAATCCACGCAGGCCTAAAACAGTAATGTCTAATTAACCGACGCATTGGATAGTCCCGTTCACAGAGAAGTCGCGCGCGGGCTGGGCCGCGCTTGCACATGGTGAAGTGGGATGAAGAACATACCAATTGTCGGCAAGTTTATTGCCATCATGGCCGTCTTCGGGATTTTCTCGATCGGCGTCGCCTTCTATACGGGCTCGCAGCTGAAAAGCATCGACACGAGCTACAGCAATCTGCTGGAAGGCGAAACCAATGCGGCGCTCTATCTCGCCCGCTCCAACCGGTCGATGCAGAACATGCGTGCCGCCATCGGCGACTTGGTTCTGTCTCGTTCCGCCGACCTCAATGCCAGCGCAGAGAAGGAAATCCTGGTGGCGAAGGAGAGCTTCGTCAAGTTCATCGATAGCGCTGCGAAGGCTGTTCCCGGCAACACAGACATTGCGGGTTTGAAAACCGCCGTCTTGAAGATTGTCGATGAGGCTTGTGGGCCGACTTTGGCTGCCGCGAGGGCGGCCACAGAAGAGCAGGCGGTCGTCGCCAGCCAGAACATGTTCCTCAAGGACTGCCAGCCGCAGTTTGCAACTGTCGCGCCGAAGTTCACCGAAGTCACCACAAAGATGACAGAAGCGGCGTCCGCCTCCAGCGCGGCCCTGACCGATGAGTCTAACGCAACCGCACGCAATACGCTGATCGGCGTGCTCGCCGGTGTCCTCATTGTGCTCGGCATCGGTTTCGTCGCGATCCGCAGCTGGCTGGTCCGTCCGATCCGCTCGCTCTCCGACACCATGGGTGTGCTGGCCGGCGGTGACCTCTCGGTTGATGTCGAAGGGACAGAACGCCGCGACGAAGTTGGCCTGATGGCGCGCTCCGTTCAGATCTTCAAGGATACCGGCCTGAAGGCTCGCGAACTGGCAAACGAAGCGGAAGCTGCCCGCAGTCAGACCGAAGCCGAACGCCTGCGCGCCGAAGAAGCCGACCGCAAGCGGAATGCCGAAATGGCGGAGGCAACCAGCGGCCTCGCCGAGGGGCTGCAGCGCCTCTCCGATGGGGATCTGGGCTACCAGCTCATGAAGCCTTTCGCGCCTGACTTCGAAAATCTTCGCGCCGACTTCAACACGGCCGTCGACAAGCTCCGCCGCACGCTCGGGGCCGTTGCCCAGGCAACCGGCGCGATCGACAGCGGCTCACGTGAACTGAGCCAGAGCGCTTCGGATCTGTCCAAGCGCACGGAACAACAGGCGGCCTCGCTGGAAGAAACCGCAGCCGCCCTCGATCAGATCACAACGAACGTCCAGAACTCGTCCAAGCGCACCGAGGAAGCGCGCAGCGTTGCGATGAAGGCCACTGAATCGGCCAAGAAGTCGGGCGAGGTTGTCGCCAATGCGGTCGATGCCATGCAGCGGATCGAAAGCTCGTCGAGCCAGATCTCCAACATCATCGGCGTGATCGACGAAATCGCCTTCCAGACCAATCTGCTGGCGCTGAATGCCGGCGTCGAGGCAGCGCGTGCCGGTGAAGCCGGCAAGGGCTTTGCCGTTGTCGCCCAGGAAGTCCGCGAGCTCGCCCAGCGCTCCGCGCAGGCGGCCAAGGAGATCAAGGAGCTGATCGGCAAGTCGGCCCAGGAAGTCGAAAGCGGCGTGAAGCTGGTCACGGCGACCGGCGAGGCGCTGAAAGTGATCGGCGACCACGTGATTTCGATCAACGGCCAGCTCGACGCGATTGCGACCTCGGCCCGTGAACAGTCGGTCGGCCTGTCGGAGGTCAATACGGCAGTCAACCAGATGGACCAGACGACGCAGCAGAACGCCGCCATGGTGGAAGAGGCAACCGCTGCGTCGGCCTCGCTTGCGACCGAAGCCGACCGCCTGCGCCAGCTGATATCGCAATTCCAGCTCGGCAATGTCGGCCATGACAGCCCCCGTGCTCCGGTCACGGCGTCGGCAGAGCATCAGCCAGTCGCATCTCCGGCCCGCCGGATGATGAAGAAGGTAGCCGGCGCACTCGGCATGGGCGGTGGTGCCAAGCCGGCGGATAGCTGGGAAGAGTTCTGACCCCTGACCGGGGCCAATGACCCCTTTGATCCAATGCGAAAGGGCCGCCCGGGAGATCCGGGCGGCCCTTTCTGCTGCCTGAAACAAGCTTCGACGTTAAAAATACACCTTCCAGCCGGAGCGGAGCCAGACGTCGGGGTCGTCGCTATCGGTGGTGGCTTTGGGTCCTCAAAGGCCGCGGCTTGGGGGCGACGGCCTTTGGCTGGTGGCGGGAAGGTTGCGATCTCAGCCGCGCTTGCGGGCGGCCTCGGCGAGCATGGCTTCCGGGATGACGACCGACACCACCGTGCCCTTGCGTTCGCGCGAGAGGATCTTCAGGCGGCCGCCATGCATGGTGACCAGCGAGCGGGAGATGGCGAGACCGAGGCCCGAGCCGCCATTGCTCTTAGCATACTGGCTCTGCACCTGTTCAAAGGGATGGCCGATCTTTGAGAGCGCCGCTTTCGGAATGCCGATGCCGGTGTCGGCGATGGTGATGACGACGTTGTCCCCGACCTTGCGGGCACGAAGGGCGATCCGGCCGCCCGGTTCGGTGAACTTGACCGCATTCGACAGGATGTTGAGCAGGATCTGCTTCATCGAGCGGCGGTCGGCGATCATGGCAAGCCCTGGGGCGACGCACTGTTCGATACGGATGGCCTTTTCTTCCGCCGGGATGGCGGTGAGGCGCAGGCTCTCCTCGATCAGCGGCGACAGATCTATGCTCTCGCAGCGGATCTTCATCTGACCCGCTTCGATCTTCGACATGTCGAGGATGTCGTTGATGACGTTCAGCAGATGTTTGCCGCTTTCGTGGATGTCCTTGGCATATTCCTCGTATTTAGGAGAACCAATGGGGCCGAACATGCCGGCGAGCAGGATCTCGGAAAAGCCGAGGATGGCATTAAGCGGCGTGCGGAGTTCATGGCTCATATTGGCGAGGAATTCCGACTTTGCCTTGTTGGCCGCTTCGGCGCGCTGCTTTTCGGCGAGATATTTTTCGTTGGCGTCGGAGAGTTCGGTCTTCTGGCGCTCCAGGATCTTCTGCGAGGCGGAGAGGTCACCAATGGTGGCCATCAACCGGCGTTCCTGATCGCGCAGCCGTTCCTGGTGGCGCTTGAGAAGGGTGATGTCGGTGCCGACGGAGACGAGGCCGCCGTCGCGGGTCCGGCGCTCGTTGATCTGCAGCCAGGTCTCGTCGGCAAGCTGCACTTCCGAGGTGCGCGAATTGGTGCCGTCATCGGCGTCCGCGATACGGCGCTGGATGATCGGGCGGCCGGCGGCGGCGAGCACCAGCGAGCGCTCCTTGCCGGGCACCAACACGTCGTCCGGCAGGCCGTAGACCTTCTGGAAATGGCCGTTCCAGGCGACGAGCTTGTCGTTCTTGTCCCAGAGCACGAAGGCTTCCGAGGTGCATTCGATCGCGTCGGCCAGCCGCTGGTCGGCTTCGGCGTAACGCTGGGCAAGACGATGCTGCTCGGTCACGTCCATGGCGATGCCGATGACATGGAGATCGCCGGTATTGGTGCAGATGATCTGGGCGCGGGCGCGCATCCAGACATAGTGGCCAAGCGCGTGGCGCATGCGAAAAATCTGGTCGATATGGCGCGACTTGCCGCGACCGACCGAACGGGCAAGCGCATAGAGATTGCCGTCATCCGGATGCATCAGGCGGGCCGCATCGGCAAAGGCGAGCGGCTGGATGGACGGTTCGAGCCCGAGCATTTCATACATCGAGCGCGACCAGATCAGCTTGCGGCTATCCAAATCGAAATCCCAGAGACCGCAGCGCCCGCGGGCAAGGGCCGCCTCGACGCGCATATTGGATTCGAGGAAGATGTCATCGGCATCCCGAGCCCGTTTCACCTGGTGGTAATAGGCATAGAGGATGACCAGCAGGATCAGCGAAATGCCGGCGAAGAGGGTGACGTTGAGCGAAATCTCGCCGCGCCAGAAATCGTCGACCGCCTGCATCGAATGGGCGGTGAGAAGGAGCGCACCATCTGTTCCGATCGGGGCGACGATGGCGTAATGCGGCTGTCCGTTGAAGACGGTCTCGATGGCGCCGGCACCCTTGCGGCTCTCCGGGTTGATGGAGCGTCGGATGGTGGTGACCTCGGGCAGCACGGCCGAGAGCATGAGCCCGACCTGGGCTGCCGCATCCGGCGAGGCGCCGAAGATGCGCCCTGCCGGGTCGACGAGCAGCACGAAGGCGCCTTCGGCGAGATGCTCGTCATCGAGATAGGTCGACAGAATGGTCTCGGCGGCAGCGCGATTTCCGGTTTCGAAGAGGTCGGCTTTTCCGGCAAAGGCCGCTTCGGCCGTGGCGGCCATCAGCGAGGTCGATAGGCGGATGGAATCCACCATGCGTTGCTGTTCAGACAGAATGCCGACGGTGCGTGCCAGCGCAACCACCGTGAGGAAAGCGAGGATCAGCACCGGGATGGACCGTCGCAGGATGGTCTCCACCGGCTGCGATGTGCCGCTGGCCTGGGCCGTTGATGCCTGCCAGCGCGGTTCGCCTGCGCCAGACGGCGGCAGATTGAACTTGCGTCCCAAATTCCCCAGATATGTCCCTACATCGGGAAACTTAGTGCGCAACCGCTCATCGGCTGCGGTCACCCGCCGCGCGTCAGACATTATCCCTCGATCCCTCGTGTGATTCGTTAGCGCCGCTCGCCCGAATCTGACGTCAAGGAATCATGGCCGATTCGCCTTGTCCAGAGCTGCCGGATTAAGAAAACATTAACCCATTCAAGCGACTCCGCTTTTTTTATCGCGCCCGCAGCAAGCAGCTGAATCTGATGCAGGAATCGGCGAGGAGACGGTGTTCCGTCAGCCCCCCAAAAAAAAGACGCCGGTCTTACAACCGGCGTCTTCAGGACGGATCAAGAGGCCAGGATCAGCCTTTCAGGACGCGCTCGACAATGTCGCGCACGTCGGTCGAAAGCGCGTCAGAGGCCGCGATGCTCTCAAGGGCCTTGCGGGCCTGTTCGGCCCTGACGGGCTCGAGCAGACGCCAGGATCTGAGCGCGGTCAAAAGGCGAGCAGCGAGCTGCGGATTGCGCGGATCTATCGCGAGGATCTGCTCGGCATAAAAGGCGTAGCCTGCGCCATCGGCCCGGTTGAAACCGGTCGGATTGGAAAAGGCGAAGGTGCCGATCAGCGAGCGAACGCGGTTGGGATTGGTCGGCGCGAAGTTGGCGCTCTGCATCAGGGTTTTGACGCGCGTCAGCGCATTGGCGCCGGGGATGGTGGCCTGGATGGTGAACCACTTGTCGAGCACCAGCGGGTTTGCCGCAAAACGCGCTTCGAAGGCGGCAAGCGCTGCCTTGGTTTCATCCGCATCGGGGAAGCGGTGCGAAAGGATGGTGAGCGCCTGCGACAGGTCCGTCATGTTGTCGGCCTTGGCATAGGCGTCTGCCGCAAGGGCGGGGCTCTCCTCGGCGATCGACAGGAAGGACAGGGCGCTGTTCTTCAGCGCACGCTTGCCGGCGCCGGCGGCATCCGGGCTGAAGGCGCCGGTCGCGGCATGGGCGGCATAGAGTGTGCGGAAGACCTCGGTGCCGGCTTTCGCAATGGCGGATAGGACAGCCTGGCGGCCGGCATGGATGGCGTCCGGATCGTTGTTGCCGCCGAGTTCGCGGGCGACATCGGCTTCGCTCGGCAAAGACAGGGCCTGGGCGCGGAAGGCTGGTTCCAGCGCTTCATCGGCAGCGACCGAGAGCAGCGCATCGATGAAGGCGGGCTCGACTTCGACGGTGCCGCCGGCCTGGGCCGTCTTCGAGGCAGCCGTCAGGATCGGAAGCGCGATATCGGTGATCGCCTGCCAGCGGGCAAAGAGGTCGCTGTCGTGGCGGGCGATGTGGATCAGATCGTCGTTGCTCTGCGCAAAATGCAGCGTGACAGGCGCGGAGAAGCCGCGATTGAGCGACACAACCGGGCGACTGCCTATGCCGGCAAAGGTGAAGGTCTGGGCACGCTCCGTGAGGTGCAGAACGTCGCCGGTGACCGTGCCGCCGGACATGGCGGAGGCGGTGGCTTCGGAGCCGTTCTCCGAGATCAGAGCGAAGCGCAGCGGGATATGCATCGGCTCCTTGGTGCTCTGGCCGGGCGTCGCCGGGATCATCTGCTCAAGCGACAGCGAGAGCGTCTTGGCGGTGGCGTCATAGGTCGAGGAGACGGTGATCTGCGGGGTACCGGCCTGGTGATACCAGAGCGAGAACTGCTTCAAGTCGCGGCCGCTGGCATCCTCAAAACACTTGACGAAGTCCTCGACGGTCGAGGCGTCGCCGTCATGGCGTTCGAAATAGAGGTCCATGCCCTTCTTGAAGTCGTCGCGGCCGAGAATGGTCGCGATCATTCGGGTGACTTCCGAACCCTTCTCGTAGACGGTCGTCGTGTAGAAGTTGTTGATTTCGCGGTAGGTCGTCGGTCGGACCGGATGAGCGAGGGGGCCTGCATCTTCCGGAAACTGTTCCGATCGCAGATGGCGGACCTCGGCGATGCGCTTCACCGAGCGCGAGCGCATATCGGCCGAAAATTCGTGGTCGCGATAAACGGTCAGGCCTTCCTTCAGGCAAAGCTGGAACCAGTCGCGGCAGGTGATGCGGTTGCCGGTCCAGTTGTGGAAGTATTCATGGGCGATGATCGCCTCGATATTCGCGTAATCCTGATCGGTCGCGGTCTCGGGGTCGGCAAGCACATACTTGTCGTTGAAGATGTTGAGGCCCTTGTTCTCCATGGCCCCCATGTTGAAGTCGGAGACGGCGACGATCATAAAGATATCGAGATCGTATTCGCGACCAAAGACCTCTTCATCCCACTTCATCGAGCGCTTCAGCGCGTCCATGGCATAGGCCGCACGCGGCTCCTTGCCGTGCTCGACATAGATCTTCAACGCCACTTCGCGGCCGGACAGGGTGGTGAAGGTGTCCTCGACCACGCCGAGATCACCGGCGACCAGCGCGAAGAGATAGGACGGCTTGGGATGCGGATCGAACCAGGCGGCGAAATGCTTGTCCGGGCCGAAGCCGGCGCCACCGAGGAAGTTGCCGTTCGACAAGAGCAGCGGATTGGCAGCTTTGTCAGCGATGATGTTGATCGTATAGACGGCGAGCACATCCGGACGGTCGGGGAAATAGGTGATGCGGCGGAAGCCTTCGGCCTCGCACTGGGTGCAATAGATGCCGTTGGAACGGTAAAGGCCCATCAACTGGGTATTGGCCTCCGGGTTGATCATCGTGACGACGGTGATCTCGAAGGGTGTGGATTCCGGCAGGTCGCGGATCGTGAGGCTCTCGGGCGTCGCGGTGTAGCGCGCAGGATCGAGCTCGATCTGGTCGAAGAGCAGGCTCGTCATGGTGAGGTCGTCACCGTCGAGCACTAGCGGGGCCTTCGCATCCACGCCTTCGCGCCGGTGGAAGATCAGACGAGCTTCCACCTTGGTTTCAGTCGGGTCCAGTTCGAAGGTCAGATCAACCCGTTCCAGAACAAAGTCGGTGGGGCGGTAGTCTGCCAGATGAACGATCCGGCCCGTATCTGTGCGCATTGTATATCCTGGTCGCTTCGGGGTTGGCCGCGACGGCGCAAACGGATTGTCTCTGCACCGATAGGGGTCAAGTTGCCCCCGATGATTGCAGCAAAATCTGAACGATTGTTAAAACACACGATATTTTTCGGCGGCCTTTTTGGGGTTCGGCCAAGATCAGAGCTTGCATGATGGGGGTGTTAAGCCGGGACGGCGAAGAATAGCGGTCGGTTGATCTTTTTTGGTCGCAGTCGTTCCGCGCCAGGCAACGACTACTTCAGCTTCAATTGCGCCCGAATGATTTCGTCGCTGTCCGACTGCTGGACGATGACGGCCGACCAGCCAAGCCCGTCATAATCCTCGTAGCCGAGGGTCTTGGCGAAGGCGATGATCGCGCCATTGGCGTCGTGATAACTGCCGCGCGGAGCCTGCTGAGGATTGGACAGCGCGAAATGGGTATAGACCCGCTCCGGTCGGCTCGAGGCGATCACCATATTGGCGCCGTCGAGCAGCATCACCTCCGTGCGCTCCGCGACTGCGGGCGGCAGATTGGCTTCTTTCTCGACGATCGCCTGGCCCTGCGATTGCCAGTCGAAATAGACGCCGAGCGTGCCGACGAGCGGCGCATCCGAGCGGCCGCCGGCCCGAATGCCGGTGGCGTAGACCAGCACGTCCCGTTGATCGTACAGGGCTGAGCGGCGGACACTGTCGACGACATAGTCGTCGCCGCTGCGACAGCTGCGGGCGGCCTTGAACCACTCCTCCTGAGAGAGGTTCTTGTCCTTGAGATTGCGCTGGTAGCGCGGATTGGCAGACGCGATCACTTGCCCCCTGGCGTCGGTCATCACCAGATCGAGATAGACGGTGTAGAAGCGGTTGATGACGCCGAGGCGTTCGGCGGCATGGCTGGCCGCCTGAGGGGAGGGTTCTTCGAGCGCCGACCAGAGCGCGCTGTCGGTTGCCCACCAGCGCACGTCGGCGGTGCGCTCGAACAGGTTGCGCACGATGAACTGCACCAGGGTCTGGGCAAGGTCGATGAGGCGCACCCCTTCCATATCTTCAACCAGAGCGTCTGCCATGCTGCGGCTCAACCGGATACGATCAAGCACGTTTTCCTGGAAACGCTCGGAGATGTCGGCAGCGCCCTGCGCCAGCCGCTGGACTTCGTTTGCGACGACCGCAAAGCCCTTGCCTGTCTCGCCCGCCCGCGCCGCCTCAATGAGCGCGTTGATCGCAAGCAGCCTGATCTGTCGGACGATCAGGGAATTGTCGGCGCTATAGGTCTCCAGATCCCGGCCGATGCTCTCCGTGACCAGCCGCATCGAACGCGGCGTGGCGCGATGTTCGTCCCGTCTCGATTTTTCTGTCGATGGAGTCATGGCGATCGTCCGATGAAAAGGTTTTCGTGATGGCAAGAGGCATGAAAAATGGAACCAGTATCACGAGGAAACTTAGTTTACTCGCGTTGAAAGTATGGTTAACGCGCCATAGCGAGAAAACTTAAACCTTCGACCATTTTGGGGTGCTTTCGGCCTTGTTTCGGCCCGGGCAAGGTGCGAGTTTTAGCGAACCGCTGCGGTCTGCCGTTGATCTGGCGACAAATGCCTGCCAATCCGATCGGTCCCCCTTTTGCGAGGCGGGACGAAACTGCAAATGAAATCGTTGCCCGACATGGCCTTTGCCGATCCCAATCCGCTGCGCGGTATTCTGCTCAAAGTCTTCTCAGTCACCGTCTTTGTTGCGATGCAGACCTCGATCAAGCTGGCGGGCACGGGCATCGCGCCCGGCCAGATCAGCTTCTACCGCTCGGCTTTTGCGATCGTGCCGATCGTCATCTATCTGGGCTGGCGCGGCGAGTTGCGGCAGGCGATCCAGACCGACAATCCCTTCGGCCATGTCAAGCGTGGCTTTCTCGGCGTCTGCGCAATGGGCGCGGGCTTCTTCGGCCTCGTTCATCTGCCGCTGCCGGATGCCATCGCGATCGGGTATGCCATGCCGCTGATTGCAGTTGTTTTTGCGGCGGTCTTCCTGAAGGAAACCGTGCGGCTCTATCGCTGGACGGCTGTCTTTGTCGGTCTGATCGGCGTACTGATCATCTCGGTCCCGAAGCTCTCTCTCTTTGCCGACGAGGGGCTTGGATCAGAAGCGGCGATCGGGGCCGCTGCCGTGCTCGTCTCGGCAACACTTGGTGCGGCCGCCATGCTGCAGGTGCGCCAGCTGGTGCAGGTGGAAAAGACCGCCACCATCGTGCTTTTCTTCTCGGTGACGGCGTCGCTGCTCTCGGCCCTGACATGGTTCTTCGGCTGGCCGGATCTGTCCTGGCGGGCGCTCGGCCTCTTGGCGCTGGCCGGCTTTTTCGGCGGGCTCGGCCAGATCCTGCTCACCGAGAGCTATCGCTACGCCGATGTCTCGACGATTGCCCCCTTCGAATACATCTCCATCATCCTCGGCTCGATTGCGGCCTATATGCTGTTCGCCGATGTCCCGACATGGACGACGGTTCTGGGTGCCGCAATCGTCGTCGGCGCCGGCATTTTCATCATCTTCCGCGAGCACCAATTGGGGCTGGAGCGGCGTGCCGCGCGCAAGGCTGCAACGCCCTAAGCCGAGAAGGTCGGCTCAGTCCTCAGCGATCGAAATCGTTGAGCGGCGAGGCACCCTCTGTGCCCTGCATCGGGATCGCTACGGCCTGGAAATCGGTCTTGTCTGCGGCGGTGTCCGGACGGCGCGATATGCGCCAGGCGGCATAACCCGAATAAAGGGCGAAGGCGGTGGCGAGGAAGAGGATCAGGGCGTTCGGCCCGAACCACTGCATCAGCGAGCCGGCCATGATCGGTCCTGTCACGGTGCCCATGCCGTAGAGGATCATGATGGCACTGGAGAGCGTCACATATTCGTCCGGCTCGGCGAGATCGTTGGCATGGGCGACATTCAGGGAATAGACCGGATAAAGCACGGTGCCGACGAAGAAGCCGGCGACATAGATGGCGGTCGCGTTATCGGCATTGAACAGGGTCATGGCGATACAGGCGCAGACCCCGAACACTCCGCAGCCGATCATCACGAGACGGCGGTCGATCCGGTCTGAGAGGCGGCCGATCGGTACCTGCGAGAGGGCGCCACCGGCGAGGAAGGCGGCGAGCAGCGTCGCGCCTTGCGTCGTGTTCATCTGGATGGTCTGCGAATAGACGCCGCCCAGGCTGCCCCATGTGCCGGACAGGGCGCCAGACAGCAAGGAACCGAAAAAGGCGATCGGCGAGCGGCGATAAAGCCGCTTGAGATCAAAGCGGGCTTCGGCAATAGGGGCGGGGGACTTGGCGGTCGACAGGGCGACCGGGAACATCGCGAGCGAGAAGATCAGCGCGCAGATCATGAAGAGTTCCGGCCCGTTCACATTGCCGAGCGGCACGATGTACTGTCCGCCGATCGAACCGACCAGACACGTGACCATGTAGACGGAAAACAAAGCGCCGCGATTGTCGTTGGTGACCCGCTCATTGAGCCAGCTCTCGATCAGGAGATAGGCGCCGGCAATGGCAAAGCCTGACAGGCCACGGAAGATCATCCAGGCCCACCACTCGACGACCAGCGCACAGAGCAGGATCGACACGGTGAGCAGCGTGATCAGCGCACCGAAGACGCGCACATGCCCGACCCGGCGCACGAAGATCGGCGTCACCACACAAGATACAGTGAATCCAAAGGTATAGCCGGTCGCGATGACGGAAATGATGAAGGTCGACCAGCCCTCGTTGAGCGAGCGGATCGGCAGCATGTAACCCATCAGGCCGAAGCCCGCCATCATCAGCAGCGTGGACAGCATCAGGGTCGCGATCGAGGCGAGACTGGACAGCATGAGGACCCCTCGGCGCAGGAATTGGGCGATAGTGCCCGCAACGCAGCGTTTAAGGAATTTCGAAACCGACGTAAAGCGTCGCAAACCTTCGATGATACTGCAGCAATGTGCAGTCATGCCCTAATAATCTATTGAAATTACGCAACGAAATCGTTTACCTTGGCATTCGTCACTTAACGATGACGCATCAACATCGGCAGGTTCGCTAGAGTGGGGGCTCTGGGGCTGTCAGGCAAACAACCAGACGGGGTGCGAGGTCCGTGTTTTGCGGTTGCCGGGTGCTCGTCGGGTGAGGGGTCGGCGCGGCGTGACGCTGGGCGATTGAGGTACAACATGGCGTTTTCGTCTGAGGATATTGCCAACCATCCGAACTTTGTGGAGGCCCTGCGCGTCTTTGCGGGGTCGCTTCGAAAACAATTTGACGATAGTCCACGTCTGTCGCGCATGCTGGCCTCGCACCAGCGCTGGCTATTGAGCCAGGCGGCTTTTGCCCTGCAGCTGGAATATGACCCGACCCAGCCTGGCAGCGGCCTGACGACGACCAATCTGCGTGAGATCATCACCTCCAACAATGCGGCCAGCCGCAACACGGTGCTGAACTTTCTCGACCAGTTGCTGAGCTACAAATTCGTGCGCATCGTCGGAGATCCGACCCGCCGTCCTCGTCGCTATGAGGCGACGGAAATCTCCTATCACGCCATGTTCCAGTGGGTCCTGACCAATCTGATGCTGCTCGATCGGCTCGACGGCGGCGACCGGCTTGTGACCCTTCAGGGCAGGCCCGACTTGCTGCGGCTGGTTCAGCCACAGATCGCGCGGCGTGCCTGTCTTGAGCCGCGTTGGCTGGAGCCGCCGCCACGCGTTGCGCTGTTCCTGTGGACGGAAGCTGGCGGGCTGGTCATGGACGAACTCGTACGCCGGGCCATGGAACTGACCGACAGCGGCGACGCCTATGAGATCGGCCGGATCGATGCGCGCCAGATGGCCGAACACTTCATGATCTCGCGCACCCATCTGCAGCGCCTGTTCCGCCGCGCGGTGGATGCCGGCTGCCTGTCCTGGCCCGATGACAGTCGCAAGGCCTGTCTGCTCAGCCGCGATTTCCTGCGGGAATATTGCCATTGGCAAGCGATCAAATTCTCGATCGTCGATCAGGCCTATGAGAAGATCTGCGGGCCTGTCCGCCTGGAAAAGCCTGAGCCGCGCCTGGGCGCGGTGCGCGAAGCCTGACACATCGGTCTTGCCGCGATAGTCAGCCCGAAACGCAAACGGCTCGCCAGGGGCGAGCCGTTGGTGATGGTCTGGCGATGTGTGCGGTTTAGAAGCCGAGCGGCCGTGCGGCCGGGCGTTCGCCACGGGCAATCGCGGCCTGACGCTGATGGGCTGCCTGCGAGAACTCGGCCGACGCGCTGACCGCATGACCGATCTGGTGCACGGCCTGGCGCAGGGTGCGGACGGGATGAAAACGGATGCTCATGGACGTGTCCTCTGCTTCTTGCGCATGTCTCTTTTGCAGTCCCTATTAGTTCATCACTGAACCACTTGTGCAACGCACAATTCGACGGGGCTGATATGCGGTCAATGCAGGGCCGCGCGGATCAGGGCGCGTAAGGGCGATGTCAGGCGCGGAAATCGGAGAAGATGGTGGCGGGACGCGCGATGCGTCCGGCATGGCCGGCATAACGGGCGCTGATCTGCTCGGCAGCGACGGCAGGGCCGATCCGGTTGTAGGGGTTGTTTGTCCGACCCTGTTCGCCAGCGAGGCGCAGGGTCTCGAACTTGCAGTGGATAGGGCGGGTCCGAAGGCTCACGGCGGTCTTCCTTGTAAAGTGTCCCTCCCACTTTGCCCTTTGTATATCGCAGTGCAGCATTGAGTCGGCAAGGCCAATCCATGCGGCCCTGCTTTGCATGAATTGCATGGCTGGTTTCATAATTTGTTTACGATGGCGCTTATTTGGGCGTTTGCGCTGTCGGGAGCCGCTCGGAAAAGGCCATCAGGTCCACCCAGGCGAGCGCCTTGCTGGCCGGTGCGGTGAGCAATTCCTGCGGGTGTAGCGTTGCCATGGCCGGCAATGCCGCCCCGCCGCTGCCGATGTCCCGCCATTTGCCCCTCAGCGCATGGATTGTGCCCGTCTCGCCGAAGAAGAAACGGGCCGCGAAATTGCCGAGCACGAGGATCTGGCGCGGTTCGGCAAGCGCGATCTGCCGCTCGATGAAAGGCCGGCAGATGGCGGTTTCCGGCGCCGACGGCATGCGGTCACCGGGCGGCCGCCAGGGGATGATGGTGGTAATCAGCACGCTTTCGCGCGACTGGCCGATCGCGGACAGCATCCGGTCGAGCAGAAGTCCGGCCCGACCAGAGAAAGGTAGCCCCTCGCGATCGTCGTCAGCGCTCGGCATCGAGCCGATCACCATGATGCCGGATGTCGCCGTTCCGGCCGCGGTGATGGTCGAACGCGCGGAGGTTTTCAAATTGCAGCTGGCAAAGCCCTCGATGGCGGTCTTCAGCTCGGTGAGCGAGCGCGCGGATTCGGCCGCAAACCGTGCCTCGGCAACGGCATTCTCGTCCGGAATGGCCGGCAGCGCCGAGGACTGCGATGGCTGCGCACGCGTTTGCTGGCGCTGGTCCGCAGGGGCGGCACGTGATGCGAGACTGCGCCCGGCGACTGGTGCGGAGCCGCCGGTATTGCCGGCCGCGCTTGGCGCCGCCGCCGACCGACCACCCTGCCGCGCTGCCTTTTCCGCGGCAAAGGCCGCAATCCGATCAACCGGATCATCTTCCAGCAGCCATTCGACGCCCGCTTCCGCATGAAATGCGAGAAGGGCGGCAAGCTCTGCGGGCGTCATGTCGCGGGTTTGGATCATGGGGTTGTTCTAGAGCCATTGGGAGGGCGATGGCAAATGGAAAGGCTTGGGCATCGGTCGGCGTCTGCCCCTCATCCGGCTGCCGGCACCTTCTTCCCGCCTGCGGGGAGAGGGGCGGGACGGCCAGCGTTTGTGCCTCCCTCTCCCCGCTTGCGGGGAGGGGGTAGGGTGAGGGGCATCTTCCCGCTCCAAGGCCTTATAAGGGGTCCGCGTCAGTTGATGCCTTGTGATTCGGGACAGAGATCACCCCACCCCGGAGCTTCGCTTCCGACCCTTTCCCTCAAGGGAGACCTTCACGCCACCCACTGCTCAATATCGTCGCGCTCGCCGATCAGGGCGAGACCATGGGCGATCGACACCAGTTCGCCGCCGGTCTCGATCTTGTCTTCGGAAAAGCGGCGGTGGAAGATGTTGCGAACGGCCGGCACGAAGGAGGTGCCGCCGGTGAGGAAGACCTTGTCGATGCCGTCGGCGGATGTGTTCGTCGAGGTCAGCACCTGGTCGAGCGCCTCTTCCATGCGAGCGATGTCGTCGGCGATCCAGCTCTCGAAGGCGGCGCGGGTGACGGTCTTTTGACCCGCCTTGCCGAGGGGAGGAAAGCGGAACTCGGCTTCTTCGGCAGATGACAGCGCCATCTTGGTGGCCGAAACCGACTGATAGAGCGGATAGCCTTCGTCGTGGTCGATGAGGTCGATAAAGAGTTCGAGCTTTTCCGGCTCTTCCGCCTGGCGCACCAGCGACTTGAGGTCGGTGAATTCCTTCAATGTCTTGAACACCGAGAGCTGGTTCCAGCGTGAAAAGGCGAGGTAGTAGTTGCTGGGCACGTCGAGCAGTTTGCCAAAACTCTTGAACTGGCTGCCCTTGCCGATCTCGGGCGCGACCAGCTGGTCGATGATGCGGGCGTCGAACTGGTCACCGGCAATGCCGACACCGGACTGGCCGATCGGGCTCGCCTTCAGCTTGCCGCCTTCGGTCCCGAAGCGGATCAGCGAGAAGTCGGTGGTGCCGCCGCCGAAGTCGGCAACGAGCACGGTCGCATCGGCCTTCAGGTTCTGGGCGAAGTAGAAGGCGGCAGCGACGGGCTCGTAGACATAATGGATCTCGGGGAAGCCGAGCCGCGTCAGCGCTTCGTTGTAGCGGCTGGTGGCGAGCGCGGGATCGGGGTTGGCGCCGGCGAAATGGACGGGGCGACCTGCGACGAGGCGCTTGGCACCTGAAGGCCAGCCGTCGCCGGCATAGGCTTCCAGCCGCTTGAGGAAGACCTCCATCAGGTCTTCGAACTGGAAGCGGCGTGCATGCACCAGCGTGCCCTGGAAGAGGGCGGAGGCGGCAAAAGTCTTGATCGACTGCAGGAAGCGACATTCGCCGGGATTGTCGATGAAGGCGCGGATGGCGGCCTGGCCGGCCTCGACCTTGAGTGCGCCGGCGCCCAGCTGCCGGTCTTTCAGGAAGGACAGCGCCGTGCGCATGCTGTCGGAGGTGCCGGCCGGCGACGTATAGGCCACCGAATGGGTGTGCTCGCTGTCGTCAGCCACGGCAATCACGGTATTGGTCGTGCCGAAATCGAGCCCGAGCGCCTGTGCCATGGCCGTTGCTCCCTGTCTTGTGCAGATGTCAGTGAAGGCCGGGCATGCCCGGTCCTGCGCCGGTGACCGGCGCCGATGAGGAGGGCGCCAGATGCCACAGGGGCGGCGCGAGGGCAAGCGCTAAAGCGCGAGGATAAGCTCAGCCGCGACGGCGAAGGACATAGAGGCCGGCAAGCCCCGCCAGCGCCAGCAAGGCGCCATTGAGGATCCAGGGGCTCTGGTTGATCATGAAGCTCGAAGCCGGATAGGGGAAGATCCCGGTGCCCTGGGCCATCCAGATCACACCCATCAGGATGGCGAGCACGGCGACGACTTTCAGAATGAGGCGCAAGGCGGACATGGGGGCGTGCTCCGTTGGACACTGAAGCTTAGGCCGAACGGCGGGTCCGCGCCAGTCACTTCTCCCGGTCTACAGGCGGCGAATTGGCGCAAGGCGCCTTAGACCTCGAAATAGTGACGGGTCAGCCCCGGGCGCAGGTCCAGGCTGTCGGCCGCATCGGGATCTGCCAGATGCGGCAGAAGATGGCCGATGATCAGCCCCTGCGCGACGATTCGTCGTCGCGGCTCCGCGACCCTCGGCAGGTCTTCCACCTCCAGGTCGCAATCGTCTTCCTCCTCGCGCAGCGACAAAGTGTCGAGCAGCGTCCGGTCATCATGTCCGGCTTCGGTCATTTCGGGATCTCTCATCTCCCCGCAGCATCAGGCCATCAGCCTTACGCGCGAGAGATTGAGAGCCCGTTCATGCATAAGATCGAATTTTAGCGGATTACGATGAAGGGTGGCAATCCGTTCTTGTGAAGCTCAGTTCGATTTCGCCGCCCCGCCATCGACGCGCAACATGGTGCCGGTGATGTAGCTCGCCTGCGCCGAGCAGAGGAAGGCGCCGGCGGCGGCGAATTCGTCGACGGTGCCGAGCCTCTGCGCGGGGATCGATTTCACCGAGGCCGCCCGAACCTCGTCGAGCGACTTGCCCGACCTTTTGGCATTGGCGCCATCCAGTTCGTCGATCCGGTCGGTATGGATGCGGCCGGGCAAGAGCATGTTGGCGGTGACGCCATAGGAAGCGACTTCCGACGACAGCGTCTTGTTCCAGCCGACCAGCGCACCGCGCAGCGTGTTGGAAAGAGCGAGGTTCGGGATCGGCTCGAATACGCCGGAGGAAGCGATGGTCAGGATTCGGCCAAAACCTTGCGTCTTCATCAGCGGCAGGAAGGCATTGGTCAGCGTGATGACGCGCACCACCATGGTCTGGAAGAACATGTCGAGCGTGTCGCCATCCATGTCTTCCACTGTGCCCGGCGTCGGGCCGCCGGTATTGTTGACGAGAATGTCGATGCCGCCGAGGATGTCATGCACGGCATGGATCATCTGCTCGACGAAATGCCCGTCGGCGAGATCAGCCACCTCGAAATCGGCCTTGCCGCCGGCGGCCCTGATTTCCTCGACATTGGCCTTAAGCCTGTCTTCGCTGCGCCCGCAGATCAAGACATGCACGCCTTCCGCGGCAAGCGCCCTGGCAATGCCCAGGCCCAAGCCCCGCGAGGCTGCGAGCACGAGGGCGCGTTTTCCCGAAATGCCGAGATCCATGGTGATATCCTTCCCTGATGCGATGTGTTTGGCCGGACCCTAGCAAGGGGGCGGGGCAGGGGAAAGGGTGCAGAACCGCTTTCCCGTCTCCTTACACCGTCGCCCTCAAAGCTCCGCCGGAAAGCCGGGCGCGCGCAGATCCGTGCCGGTCGCATCCTCCAGGAGTTTGACCACCTGCGACGACCAGGCATCACTGCCATAAGCTGCGCGGGCGCGGATGAAGGTCTGCATCGCGTGCGAAGCGAGGTCGAGGGGGACGCCGAAGTCGCGGCCGAAGCCCAGCGCGAAGCCGAGATCCTTGACGGCAAGATCCATGGTGAAGTTGATGTTGTAGCTGCCGTTGAGGATCACCTGGCCCTCGGTTTCATGCACGAAACTGTTGCCGGAGGAGGCCTTGATGATGTTGAAGGCGTCAGTGAGGTCGATGCCGCCCTTCTTCGCCAGCATCAGCGCTTCGCCTGTCGCGATCAGGTGGATGAAGGCGAGCATGTTGGTGATTACCTTGATGACCGAAGCCTTGCCAAGCGGGCCGGCGCGAAAGATCTGTTTGCCCATGGCCTTGAGTGCCGGGAGATGCAGGTCGTAGAGATCCTCGTCGCCGCCGAGGATCACGGTGATCTCGCCGGAGGCGGCGAGATGTACGCCACCGGTGACGGGGGATTCCAGCATGCGCACGCCGGCGTCTGCTGCGATCTTGCCGAGGCGCAACACTTCCTGCTCGTCGAGTGTGCTCATCTCGATCCAGGTCGCGCCGGGTTTCAGACCCTTGAGAATACCGCGCTCGCCGGTCAGCACCCGCTCGCTGACTTTGGGCGAGGGCAGGCAGGTGACGACGGCATCGACGGCCTCGGCCACGGCCTGCGGATCAGCGGCGAAGCGGGCACCGGCTGCGACCAGCTCCTCGGCATTCTTGGGATCGAGGTCGTTGACGACGACGGAGAAGCCTGCCCTGACAAGGCTGCCGGCAAGATGGCGACCGAGATGGCCGAGCCCGATGAAACCATAAGTGAGTGCCATGTCGTCTTGTCCCCTGCTGGCGTTTTGCCAGAGACTGCGACAAAGCGGGCGGAGGTTCAAAGGCAGATTTTGACGTGCGACATCCGGTGACGCAGGAGGAACAGGCGGGCGCAACTTTTATGGTCGCCGCCGTTCATCAAAGGGGCGAGGGGAGCTTTAGAAGGGGACCTTGCCGGCATTGAACAGACCGTCCGGGTCGAGCAGCGCCTTGATTTGCCGCGCGAGGCTCTGTTTGAGAGCGGACACGTGATGGCCATAGGCATCCCGCTTTTCGAGGCCGACGCCGTGTTCGGCCGAAAAGCTGCCGCCGCGTGCCGTGACACCGCCATAGACCGCGTCTTCGACGGCGTGCTTGATGTCCTTCGGCAGCGGGCCGGGGGCGGCGAGCGCGATATGCAGATTGCCGTCGGCCACATGCCCGTAGACATAGGCTTCATAGCCGCTGCCGGTCCGGCGCAGGCCTTCCAGAAGGTCGGCCACATAGGCATCGAGTTCCGTTGGCGGGATCGAAATGTCGAAGGAGGGTGCCTCGGGGAAGCGGGCTAAGTAGAAACCGGAGTCTTCGCGCAAATCCCAGAACCGGCGTGACTGTTCGAAGGATTGTGCGATGATGCCACCCTTGAGGTCGGCCCGGTCCCAGAGGTCGGCGAGCGCCTCCTCCAGCTGTCCTGCCGCCTGTTCCTGCGTCTCGGCCGAGACGTCGACGAGCAGCATGGCGGCATCGTCTTCCAGCCAGCCAAGATCGAAGCCTTTCAAGGCCGCATGCTCTTTCACGTAACGCGGCCACATCATTTCCGCCGCTTCCAGGGTGACCGCGCTCAAGCCGCGCAGATGCGAGACCACGGTGAGGGCAGACGCGGCGTCCGCCACGCCGAGAAGGGCTGTCACCCGCTGCGGCCGCAATCGCTCGACCGTCATGACGATGCGCGTGACGAAGCCGAAGGCGCCTTCGCCGCCGATGAACAACTGCTTGAGGTCGGGCCCCGCGGACACTTTCACCACTCGTGTCAGGTCCGAAAAGATTTCGCCGGACGGCAGAACCGCCTCGAGGCCGAGGATCTGATGGCGCATGACGCCATTGCGGAAGGCAAGGATGCCGCCGGCATTGGTCGAGAGCATGCCGCCGATGGTGGCGCTGCCGCGCGAGCCGAGGTCGATGCCGGTGGTGAGGCCGTGCGGGAGAAGAGCGGCCTGCAGCGCTTCGAGCGTCACGCCGGCTTCTATCTCAACGGTGGATTCCTCCGGGCGGATGGCCAGGATGCGGTTGAGCCGCTGCGACGACAGGATCACCTCGCCGGCCCGGCTCACGCCCCCGCCGACCAGTCCGCTGGTTCCCCCCTGCGGCATGATTGTAATGTGATTTGCCCGGCACCAACCGATCAGCGCCGCCGCCGCTTCGGTGGTGGCGGGCAGTGCCATGACCCCGGCTGCGAGATTGTCCGGATGTTCGCCCGGATGTCGTCCCGCAAGCGCCTCGGGGCCGAGGACGCGCAGGTCAGGATGCAGGTCCTTCAGGGCGTCGGCGAGGCTGTTTGCGGTCCAGTGCGGCATGATCTTGCTATCCGGTCGAGTCTGGCTTTCTCTTGAAACGCTTAGCCGGCGACTGGCAAGGCCCTTTTGCATCAACGCGGCTCTGCGAGCGACCGGTTGTCGCCCGGCTGGCATTGTCCGCAAAGGCGGGAATGTCGCATTGACCCTTACGTGCACGTAAGATATTCTTCCGCCTCACACCGCCCTGCCGGAATTTGCGCCTCTGCGCGTCGCGCTTCGGCTCGACAATCCGGTTGGGTTTTGTCAAGGAGGATGGCGGAACGCACCGCCTGGCGAGGAATGACAATATGACCGAGATGGAACTGCCTGAACGCGAAAGCATGGAATTCGACGTGGTGATCGTCGGCGCCGGCCCTGCCGGCCTGTCTGCCGCCATTCGCCTCAAACAGGTCAATCCGGAATTGTCGGTCGTCGTGCTGGAAAAGGGCGCAGAAGTCGGCGCCCATATCCTCTCCGGTGCCGTAGTCGATCCAGTCGGCGTCGATAAGCTGATCCCCGGCTGGCGCGAGGAAGCTGACCATCCTTTCAAGACTGCGGTCACCGACGACCAGTTCCTGTTCTTGGGCCCCGCCGGTTCGATCCGTCTGCCGAACTTCCTGATGCCGCCGCTGATGAACAATCACGGCAATTATATCGTCTCGCTCGGCAATGTCTGTCGCTGGCTGGGCAGCCATGCCGAAGCACTGGGCGTTGAGATCTATCCGGGCTTCGCAGCCTCCGAAGTGCTCTACAATGACGAGGGCGCGGTGATCGGCGTTGCGACCGGCGACATGGGCATCGAAAAGAATGGCGAGCCAGGCCCGGCCTATACCCGCGGCATGGAGCTTCTCGGCAAATATGTGCTGATCTCGGAAGGCGTGCGCGGCTCGATTGCCAAGCAGCTGATCGCGAAATACGACCTGTCACGCGACAGCGACGTGCAGAAGTTCGGCATCGGGCTGAAGGAACTCTGGCAGGTCAAGCCCGAGCATCACAAGCCGGGTCTTGTGCAGCACTCCTTCGGCTGGCCGCTCGGCATGAAGACCGGTGGCGGCTCCTTCCTCTATCACCTCGAAGACAACATGGTCGCCGTCGGCTTCGTCGTGCACCTGAACTACAAGAACCCCTATCTCTATCCCTTCGAAGAATTCCAGCGCTTCAAGACGCATCCGGCGATCGCCAAGACCTTCGAGGGCGGCAAGCGCCTCTCCTATGGCGCTCGCGCCATCACCGAAGGCGGCTACCAGTCTGTGCCGAAACTCTCCTTCCCCGGTGGCGCGCTGATCGGCTGTTCCGCCGGCCTCGTCAACGTGCCGCGCATCAAGGGCTCTCACAACGCCGTGCTGTCGGGCATGCTGGCGGCAGAGAAGATCGCAGCTGCCATCGCGGCCGGCCGCGCCAATGACGAGCCGATCGAGATCGAGAACGAATGGCGTTCGACCGATATCGGCAAGGACCTGAAGCGGGTGCGCAACGTCAAGCCGCTCTGGTCCAAGCTCGGTACGGCACTTGGCGTTGGCCTCGGCGGCATCGACATGTGGATGAACCAGCTTCTCGGCTTCTCCTTCTTTGGCACGTTGAAGCATGGCAAGACCGATGCGGAATCGCTGGAGCCCGCCGCCAAGCACAAGCCGATTGCCTATCCGAAGCCGGACGGCGTCTTGACCTTTGACCGTCTGTCCTCGGTCTTTCTTTCCAACACCAACCACGAGGAAGACCAGCCGGTCCATCTCAAGGTGAGGGACATGGACCTGCAGAAGCGTTCGGAACTCGGCGTCTATGCCGGCCCGTCGACCCGCTACTGTCCGGCCGGCGTTTATGAATGGGTGGAAAAGGATGGCGAGGAAACCTTCGTCATCAACGCGCAGAACTGCGTCCACTGCAAGACCTGCGATATCAAGGACCCGAACCAGAACATCACCTGGGTGCCGCCGCAGGGCGGCGAGGGGCCGGTCTATCCGAACATGTAAGGATCGGATGGCCGGGCCGAACGGCTTTGCGTGGACGATGCCCGGGACGGGCAGCCGTGTCGAAACATGACTAAACGAAAAGGCTGTCGAGAGGCCGCCTTTTCGCATTCCATGGGGCATTCCAACAAGACGCTTCGTGATCGCGAAGTCGAGCCGGTGCGGTAGAGGGACATCGCGCCGGGTGGGAATACGCGTCCCAGCTACCTCAGCCTATTCGTCCGGGCACGGCCAACTGGGCGGAGCAGTCAAGCTCGGCGGCAGCTTGGTCGAAGGATCGCCGCAGGCAAGCGCAATCTGATCCTGCTTCAGGCCTTTCGCCTGCGTCAGATCCACGCCTTCGATGCGCGTCAGAAACAAGAAGGCATCGGTGAAGTCGACAGCGCCTTTGAAGCTTGCACTGTGAAACTGGGCGCGTGACAGGTTGGCCATGGAGAAATGGGTGTTTTCGAAGGTCGCTTCAACAAAGATTGCCCGGCCAAGCTCTGCCTTGGTGAAATCGGCAGTGCGAAGATCGGCGCCGGTGAAATCGGAGCGCTGAAGTTCGGCGGCAACGAAGCTCGCACCCGATGCCTTCACGCCTGGGAAGTCGCTGCGATACCCCTCGACCTTGTCGAAATCGGCCCCTGTCAGGTCGGATTGCGCAAGCGAGGTGCGCACCATATTCGCCTTGGTGACATTGGCGGCCTTCAGGCTACTGCCGGTAAGGTCGGTTCCGCTCAGGTCGGCATTGGCGAGGTTGGCACCGTCGAGAATGCTGCCGCCGAGCATCAGCATGCGCTTGGTGCATTCGCTCCAGTCCACCGAGGGTCCGGGAGCCTCGCGGCATTGGCCGGCTGCGAGGGTCGGCTGTGCGGGAACGACCACCAGAAGGCCGCTGGTTGCCGTAAGGGCCAGAGACAGAAAAGCCAAGCGGCTGCGGCATCTTGCCGACTGCATCTGCAACCGTCTGCCGAAAAAAGCTCTATTCACGCCAACCGCACCTTTCAGGTTCTCGCCGTCACGCCCTATCCACTTCGCCTGAAGACCTTATTGCATTTCGTCCACCCTGCACATCCACCGGATGTCACATATTCGGATGATCAGGTCTTCTTGCGCATATCTAAGCTGCCGAGGCCCCCTACGGTTCCCGGCCATTCCACTGGGGCTTGAGAGGGCGCGGCCAATGCCCTCGGTGCACGCGGTCGCCGGCATGAGCGAAAGCGCGACATGCTGTCGGGTGCAGGAGGCCTGCCACATCTTTGCCACCAAGGTTAAGAGCGAGCGTGCCGCTTAACCCTTGATTAACCATAAATTCCCTAGGCTTTCCGGCAACGAATCGTATGTCGAGGACGCCTCATCATGACCATTTCCCGCCGCGGTCTTCTGTTCGGCCTGCCGCTTTTCATCGCCGGTTGCCAGTCCATGCCGAACCAGCAGGCCCTGTATGGCGATCTGCCAGAAGAGCCGCATCCGCTGAAGGCGGTGCCGATCGAGAAGATCAAGCCGGAACTGCGCCGTCAGCAAGTGGCCTATGAGACCACCCATCCGGCAGGAACTGTTGTGGTCGATACGCCGGCGCGGCGGCTCTATTACGTGCTGGGCGATGGTCAGGCGATGCGCTACGGCATCGGCGTCGGCCGCAACGGCTATGCCCTGGCCGGCAATGCCTATATCGGTCGCAAGGCCGAATGGCCGACCTGGACGCCGACGCCGAACATGCTGCGCCGCGACCCGGAAAAGAACATGAAATATGCCGGCGGTCTGCCCGGCGGTCCGAACAATCCGCTCGGCGCACGCGCCATGTATCTCTATCGCGGCGGCAACGACACCATGTTCCGCCTTCACGGCACCAACCAGCCCTGGTCGATCGGCCAGGCCATGTCGTCGGGTTGCGTGCGCATGATGAACCACGATGTGATCGACCTCTACGAACGCGTGAAGGTCGGCACCAAGGTCGTGGTCCTGCAGGCCTGAGACGTCAGCGGCCTGAGACCTTCCTTTCGAGCGCGACCGAAATCAGGAAAATCATCAGGCCGAAGGCGGAGAGCACGGCGCCGACATAACCGGTCGCGCCATAACCATAGCCGGCGGCAATGACGAGGCCGCCGAGCCAGGCGCCGAGCGCATTGGCAAGATTGAAAGCCGAGTGGATGGTGGCCGCTGCCAGCGTTTTTGCCTCCGCCGCCACATCCATGATCCGGGTCTGTACGGCCGGGCAGGCGGCAAAGCCGCAGCCGGTCAGGAAGACGCAGATGCACAGCATGACCGGATTGTGCGCGGTCAGCGAAAAGACGCTCATCAGCCCGATGTTGAAGGCGAGCATGCCGCCGATCGTGCCGTTGAGCGAGCGGTCCGCCATCCGGCTGCCGACAATGTTGCCGACATTCATGCCGATCCCGAAGAGAGCCAAGACGACAGCGACCATGCTGGCCGGCAGACCTGCCGTGTCGGTCACGGTCTTGGCGATGTAGCTGAAGATCGCGAACATGCCGCCAAAGCCGACGGCGGCGACGGCCATGGACAGCCAGACCTGCAGTCGGCCAAAGGCGGAGAGTTCGCGCAGCATGCTGGCGCCCTCGACCACTCTGTCCTTCGGCAGATAGATCGCGATGAGTGCGACGGTCAGCGCACCGATGGCGGAGACCATCAGGAAGGCGGCGCGCCAGTCCATCAATTGGCCGAGGAAAGTGGCGATCGGCGTGCCCACGAGGGTGGCGATGGTCAGCCCCAGCATGACCCGCCCGACGGCGCGCACGCGGCGATGCGGCGGCGCCATGGACGAGGCAACGAGGGCTGCGACACCGAAATAGGCGCCGTGTGGCAGACCGGTGATGAAGCGAAGCGCGGTGAAGCTGAGGAAGCCGGGCGCCAGGGCGCTGGCAAAATTGCCGAGCGCGAAGATCCCCATCAGCATCAGGAGAAGCGTCTTGCGCGGCAGCTTGGCAGCGAGTGCTGCAATGATCGGCGCTCCCAAGACGACGCCTAGCGCATAGGCCGAGATGACGTGACCGGCCTGCGGCACACTCACGCCATAGGTGGTCGCGACTTCCGGCAGAAGCCCCATGATGACGAATTCGCCGGTACCGATGCCGAAACCGCCGGCGGCAAGTGCAATTTCGATGAGCAGGATGGCGGTGGCGCTCAAGCCAGTCTTATCGTTCGCGCGGGTTTGCAGGCTGTCGAGGGTGGAACAATCGGTCATGAAAACACCAGGGGCGCCGCAGAGACGGGCGCAAAAATGCTTCAGGGAAGCCTTGATGGGAGAGGGGTGCGACGCACGGGATGACAAATGAGATTGTTGTTTATCATGTCCATGTGCATCGCAGCAAAGGCTTTTGTTCGCCACTTCGACAATTGCTCGCCCTTGAATTTGCCCGTGCCACTCGCGATCTGAGGCAGAACCGAAACTTTTGCTCCGGCCGCACGTTGTGACCGCGTTGGCCGGGGGCTTTAAGGGATTTCATGAAGATCAAGGCGGTACTCAATCGCGACGGCGGCACCTTCAAGACCACCGACATGCAGGTCTATTGCGCGAGCGCAACGGAAGCCTTTGCCAAGCAGGGCCATGATCTCGACTGCGCCATTGTCGCCGGTGACGAAATCGTGGAGGCTTTGGAAAAGGCGGTCGCAGCGCCTGGCGTCGAAGCTGTCGTGGCCGGCGGCGGCGATGGCACGATTTCGGCGGCTGCCGGCATTGCCTGGAAGGCAGGTCTGCCGCTCGGCGTCGTGCCGGCCGGCACCATGAACCTCTTTGCCCGCTCGCTGAAGCTGCCGCTCGACATCTGGAAGGTGCTCGACGTTCTGGCAGAAGGCCGGGTGACCGCTGTCGACATCGCCACCGCGAATGGTCGCCCCTTCGTGCATCAGTTCTCCGCCGGTCTGCATGCCCGCATGGTGCGCATGCGCAACCAGATGAACTTTGCCTCGCGCATCGGCAAGATCCGGGCGAGCACCAGTGCCGCTTTCGGCGTGATGCTCGATCCGCCACGTTTCGAGGTCATCTTCGATATCGACGGCGACGGCAAAAGCGACGAGCGGCCGGTCTCGGCCATCTCGGTTTCGAACAACCCGCTCGGCAACAACTCGCTGTTCTTCGCCGACAGGGTCGATACCGGCATGCTGGGCGTTTATCTCGCTGAACCGCTGGAGCCGACCGGCGTCGGCAAGCTCGCGATCGACATCCTGCGGGGACGCTTCAAGGAGAATGAGGCGGTGACCGCTTCTACCGCGCGGAATGTCCACCTGCATTTCCCCCGCCACCGCAAGGGAGCGGCCTGCGTGCTCGATGGCGAGCTATTGCGCATGCCGGCGGATGTGGAACTCAAGATCCACCCCGCCGAGTTGAAGGTCCTTGTGCCGCCGCCCGTGGCCGCGGTCTGAAACTGAAAACGGCGCTTCCGATCGGATCGCCGTTTTCGTTTTCACTGCAGACGAGGCCTGTTCGTCAGTGGCTGAAGGCTGCCGCGATCAGGGCCTTGGTGTAGTCCTCTGCGGGATGATCAAAGATCGCTTCCGTGTCGCCTTGCTCGACGATCTTGCCGTTTTTCATCACCACCACATGGTCCGACATCGCCCGGATGACCGAGAGGTCGTGGCTGATGAAGACATAGGAAAGGCCGTAGCGGTCCTGCAGGTCGCGCAGGAGTTCGATCACCTGCCGCTGCACCGAGCGATCGAGCGCAGACGTCGGCTCGTCGAGGATGACGACCTTGGGCTTGAGGATGATCGAGCGGGCGATTGCGATGCGCTGCCGCTGGCCGCCGGAGAATTCGTGCGGATAGCGGTTGCGGGCGGCCGGATCGAGACCGACTTCCTTGAGGGCTGCAATGGCTCGCTGGTCACGCTCGGCGCGGCTGAGCTGCGGCTCGTGCACGTAAAGCCCTTCGGTGATAATCTCGCCCACGGTCTGGCGGGGCGAGAGCGAACCATAGGGGTCCTGGAAGACGAGCTGCATCTGCTTGCGGAAGGGCCGCATGCCGGCGCGGTCGAGACCGCTGATGTCGGTGGTGCCGAAGCGGAAGGCACCGTCCGCGTGAAGAAGCTTCAGAAGCGCGCGGCCAAGCGTCGACTTGCCCGAACCGCTCTCGCCGACGATGCCGATGGTCTGGCCCTGGCGAAGGCGGATGCTGACCTGATCGACCGCCCGGAAGGTGCGTGCCTTGCCAAACAACCCGCCACCGCCGATGTCGAAATCGACGATGACGTTGCGGCCTTCCAGCACCATGGGCGCATCGTCGGCCGGCGGCGCTTTCGTGCCGGTTGGTTCGGCGGCGAGCAGCATCTTCGTATAATCATGCTGGGCGCCGTTGAAGATCTCGTCGCGCGTGCCCTGTTCGACGATCTCGCCCTTGCGCATGACGGCGACCCGGTCAGCCACGTGTTTGACCACGCCGAGATCGTGGGTGATCAAGACGATCGCCATGCCGAACCGCTTCTGCAGGTCGGCGAGCAGCGTCAGGATCTGCGCCTGGATCGTGACGTCGAGTGCTGTTGTCGGCTCGTCCGCGATCAGCACGTCTGGCTCGTTGGCGAGTGCCATGGCGATCATCACGCGCTGTCGCTGACCGCCCGACATCTCGTGCGGATAGCTGTCGATGCGCCGTTCCGGGTCGGGAATGCCGACGAGTTTCAACAGCTCCAGCACGCGGGCGCGGGCAGCACTCTTGCTCATGCCACGATGATGGATCAGCGGTTCGGCGATCTGCCGGCCGATCCGGTAGAGTGGATCGAGCGAGGTCATCGGCTCCTGGAAGATCATGGTGATCTTCGAGCCGCGAACCTGATTGAGCGTCGAGAGCGGCTGGCCGACGAGATTGGTGCCGCCATACATGGCGGTACCCGTGACAGTACCGTTCTTGGCGAGAAGTCCCATGATGCCCATCATCGTCTGGCTCTTGCCCGAGCCGGACTCGCCGACGATCGCGAGCGTCTCGCCCTTCTTCACGTCGAAGCTGATGCCCTTGACGGCTTCGACGGTGCCGTCGGGGGTCTGGAAAGTGACCTTGAGGTCCGAGACGGTCAGGACCGGTGTCGTGGTGTCGTGTGTGTCCATGATCAGCGATCCTTCGGGTCGAGCGCGTCGCGCAGGCCGTCGCCGACAAAGTTGAGGGCAAACAGCGTGGCGACGAAGAAGATCGCCGGGAAGATCAGGAGCCATGGTGCGCTCTGCATGTTCTTCGTGCCTTCCGAGATCAGTGTTCCCCAGCTGGCGAGCGGCGCCTGGACGCCGAGGCCAAGGAAGGACAGGAAGCTCTCGGTCAGGATCACCTGCGGCACGACGACCGTGACGAAGACGATGACGGGGCCGATCGTGTTGGGGATGATGTGCCGGCGGATGATCTGCCAGTCGGTGAGGCCGAGCGCTTCGGCCGCGCCGACGAATTCCCGGCGTTTGAGGGACAGCGTCTGGCCGCGCACGATGCGGGCCATCTCCAGCCATTGCACCGCCCCGATGACGACGAAGATCAGCACCACCGATCGCCCGAAGAAGACGACGAGCACGACAACCAGGAAGACGAAGGGCAGCGAATAGAGGATTTCGACGAAACGCATCATCACATTGTCGATGCGGCCGCCGAGGTAACCCGATGTCGCGCCGTAGATGACGCCGATGCCGAGTGAGACGAGACTTGCGGCGAGGCCCACGGCAATCGAGATCTGCCCGCCGAGCATGACGCGCACCAAGAGGTCACGGCCATTGGTGTCGGTGCCGAAGGGGAAGGTGACCTGATCGACCTTGCCGGTGACGGTGACCGAGAGGCCGTCGGCACCCGTCTCCTGGATGGCGGTTTCCTTGAACTCGTTGGTGCGATCGAAATAGCGGATCGTGCGCGGATCGATCGGCTTTGCGGCGGTGAGTACGGAGGTAAAGGTGCCGTTCGACACGTCGAAGCTTTTCAGCTCCACGCGCGCCCGCTTGGCAATGCCTTCAGCGACCTGCTGCAGCGATTCCGGATCGGGACGCGGCTGAAGGCTCGGCGGCACGGTGACATAAGATGCGAAGACCTGGTCGTAGGTATGCGGCACGAAGAACGGGCCGGCAAACGAGAACAGCACGATGAGCACCAGCATGAAGCAGCCGCCCATGGCCGCCTTGTTGCGCTTGAAGCGCATCATGGCGAGCTGGGTGAGGCTGCGACCGGCCACTTCGGCGGGGGCCATGCCCTGGGTTACGGATGATTCAGTCATTGCGGACCCTCGGATCGAGCAGGCCATAGGCGATATCGACCAGCAGGTTGAAGAAGATCACGAACACGGCGACGAGAATGACGGTGCCCATGACGAGGGGATAATCGCGGTTGAGCGCGCCGAGCACGAAATAGCGGCCAACACCGGGGATGGTGAAGATGCTCTCGACGACGGCAGAACCGGTGAGCAGGGCCGCTGCACATGGCGCGAGATAGGAGACGACCGGCAGCATGGCGCCACGCAGCGCATGGGTGATGACCACGACGCGCGGCGGCAGGCCATAGGCCCGCGCGGTGCGGATATGGTCGCCGTTCAGCGCCTCGATCATCGAGCCGCGTGTCAGGCGCGCGAAGACGGCGAGCTGCGGAAGCGCCAGTGCCGTCATCGGCAGGATGAGGTTCTGGAAGCCGCCATTGCCCCAGCCGCCGGCCGGCAGCCAGGACAGCATCACAGCGAAGATCAGGGTCAGCACCGGGCCGACAACGAAGTTCGGCACGGTGACGCCGATGGTTGCAAAGGCCATCAGGCCGAAGTCCAGCGCACTGTTCTGCCGAAGGGCGGCGATCGTCCCGAGGATGACGCCGCCGATCAGCGCGATCAGGATCGCATAGAGGCCGAGTTCGACGGAATAGGGCAGGGCCTTGCCGATCAGTTCGGCAACCGTGTTGTCCTTGTAGATGAAGCTCGGGCCGAAATCGCCTCTGAAGGCATTGCCGAGATAGTTGAGGTATTGGCTCCAGAGCGGGTCGTTGAGCCTGTAGGTTTCCATGACATTGGCCATGGTCTGCGGCGGGAGCGGACGTTCGAGGCTGAACGGACCACCAGGCGCGAAGCGCATCAGGAAGAACGAGATCGTCACGACGACGAACACGGTGGGCACGGCGCTCATGAGCCGGCGCAGGACGAATGAGATCATGGTGATAAAAGCCGACGCGCGACAGCCATCATGCTGCCGCGCGCCGATCCCTTTTGTTCGTTATTCGGAAACGCTGAGGAACTTCGACAGATGCTCGTTGACAGCATTGTCTTCCCAGCCGGAGACTCGCGAGGACACGAGCCACAGGTTGGCGGAGTTCATGAAGGGGGCGATCGGCTGGTCGTTGTTCAGGACCTCTTCCGCCTTCTTCAGGATTTCCATGCGCTTGGCCGGATCCTGCTCATCATAGGACTGCTTCATCAGCGAGTCGTATTCTTCGCTCTTGTACTTGCCGTAGTTGAACGTCGTGTTGGTGCTGGTGTTGAGCGCCAGGAAGTTTTCCGGATCGCCGTAGTCGGCCGACCAGGCGGCGCGGGCGACGTTGAACTTGCCGCCTTCCTGCAGGTAGGCGTAGTGCGAGGCCACGTCGAGGTTCACCAGCGACACCTTGGCGCCGAACGTGTTCTTCCACATGTCGGCAACGGCGGTTGCGACGCGCTCGTGGTTGGCGTTGGTGTTGTAGCGGATCTCGATGTTGAGCGGCTTGCCGCCTTCACCGTAGCCTGCGGCCTTCATCAGCTCGACGGCCTTGTCTTCGCGGTCGATCTGCGACATCGAGGCGAAATCCGGAACCGGACCCTGGCCATAGCCCGGCATGCCCGGGGGAACGAGGTTGTAAGCCGGAAGCTGGGCGCCAGCGTAGATTTCCTGGGCGAGGAAGTCACGGTCGACGGCCATGGACAGCGCGCGACGAACGTTCACGTCGTTATAGGGCGGTTCGCGGTTGTCGAAGACGTAGTAATAGGTGGCGAGCGACGGGGTCACGTGGACCTGGTCGTTGTAGGTTTCGCGCAGGCGTTTGATCTGGTCTGCGGAGAAGTTGTAGACGAGGTCCATTTCCTTGGCTTCGAAGCGACGTACGGAAGCGGCATCGTCGTCGATCGGGTAGAAGATGACCTTGTCGAGCTTGACGTTGGCGGCATCCCAGTACTTGTCGTTCTTGACGACGGTCAGGGTGTCGTTCGGCACATGCGCTTCGAGCTTGAAGGCGCCGTTGGACACCATGTTGCCCGGCTTGACGAACTGATCGCCGAACTTTTCAAAGTTGGCCTTGCTGATTGGCAGCGCGGTGTAGTGGGCGAGAAGCTGCAGGAAGAACGGGGTCGGACGCTCGAGCGTGATTTCCACGGTCTTGGCATCGACGGCCTTGATGCCGAGTTGGTCGACCGGGACTTCGCCCTTGTTCACCTTCTCGGCGTTCTTGATCGGGTAGAGAATGCCGGCATATTCGGCAGCTGTCTTCGGATCTTCCAGGCGGCGCATCGAGAAGACGAAGTCTTCGGCGGTCACCGGCGTTCCGTCGGACCAGTTGGCATTGTCGCGGATCTTGAACGTGTAGGTCAGGCTATCGTCGGAAACGGTCCAGCTTTCGGCAGTCCCCGGAACCACTTCACCCTTGGCGTTGAATATGGTCAGGCCTTCGAACATGTCGCGGACGACGAAGCCTTCGATGTCGATCGAGATGTGGGCGTAGTCGAGGGTCTGCGGTTCGCCGGCATTGCCGCGATGCAGAACGGCTTCGGCGAGCGCCTGGCTCGCGCCGGTCAACAGTGAGCCGAGAAGAAGGGCTGTGCCAAGAAGTCGTCGGGTTTGGATTGTCATTTTTTTCCCCTTTTACGTTTACGGAAAGGGCAGAGAAGAGCATTCACTTGGCGCTGGCAAGTTGATTTGTAGTGAACTACCCCAAATTTAAGGGGCTTTTGTCACCCAAGCCTGTGACTTGGTTCAAAGATTTCGTGTGACGGGCTTATGACGAAATTTTATTAGCGCGTCATCTCGTAGTCAATATGCGACAGGCGGCGCTACTGCGCCGCCCGCATGGACACCTGGCGTTGAGGGATCAGATCCGCGGCAGATAGGTCTGGTAATCGAAGCTCGACACGGTGCGCAGATAGGCCATCGCCTCCTTGCGCTTCGTGTCGCCATAGATGCGCTGGTATTCGGCGCCGAAGATATCCTTGATGAAGGCCGAGTTCCGGAAGCGCTCGACCGCCGTCAGGAAATCATAGGTCAGCATGTCGGGGTTCTCCGGCGCGCTGTCCGGCGTGGTGACCGGGCCGGGATCGAGGTCTTCTTCGAGGCCAAGCAGGATACCACCGAGGATGGCGGCGAGCAGCAGATGCGGATTGGCGTCCGCACCAGCGACGCGGTGTTCGATGCGGGCGGCGGGGCCGTCCTTGTCCGGGATGCGGATCGCCGTGCCGCGATTGCCGAAACCCCAGTCGATCTTGTCGGGCGCAAAGGAGCCCGGCTGGAAGCGGCGATAGGAATTGGCAAAGGGCGCGAAGATCAACTGCGCATCCTGCATGCTCTTCAACATGCCTGCGGTGATCGACTTGAGCTTCACCGGATCGCCGCCCTTGGCATCCAGGATGTTCTTGCCGTCCTTGTCGATGATCGAGGCATGCACATGCAGGCCCGAGCCGGCATGGTCTCCGTAAGGCTTGGCCATGCAGGTGGCCTTGAAGCCATGGCGGCGGGCGGCAAAATCGACGACGCGCTTCAGATAGATGCAGTCATCGGCCGCCGCCATCGCGTCGGGCTTGTGCAGGAGGTTGACCTCGAACTGCCCCGGGCCGAATTCGGCCGTCGTTGCGTCCGCCGGCAGCCCCATATGGTCGCAATATTCGCGCACGGTGCCGAGGAAGTCCTCCATCGCGGCGGTCGCGCGCATGTCATAGAGCTGGTAGCCCTCGACCTCGCCGTTCATGACAAGCGCCTTTGGCGGCATCGGCACGCCGGTCTCCCGGAAATCCGGCTCCATGACGTAGAATTCGAGTTCGGTGGCAACGACCGGCGTCAGGCCTTTCGCCTCGAAGCGCTTCATGACGCTGGCGAGGATCGCGCGCGGGCAGACGTAGTGCGGCTCTCCATCAAGCGTGTGCATGGTGGCGAGCACCTGCTTGGAGCCCTCGGGACCCCAGGGCAGGGTCGTCAGCGAATTCCTGTCCGGCGTGCAGATGCCATCGGGGTCGCCGAGCGTCAGCGAGATCCTGGTGATGTCGTCATTGTCGTCGCCCCAGATGTCGAGCGACTGCGTCGAGGCCGGAAGGCGCACCGTATTCTTCCAGACCTTGTCCTCGGCTTTGAGCGGGATCATCTTGCCTCTGAGGTCGCCATTCATGCCGACGAGCAGCACCTCGATGCGTGCAGAAGGGTCGGCTGCGGTCTGATCGGCGGCCTCGGTCGATGCTGTCATGGGGAACTCTCGCTGGCTTTTAAGGGCGGATTTGGCCGGAGGAACGCGGCAATCGGTGCCTTGCCAAACGCGTTTTGGAAGGTCATGTTCGTAGCCGATAATGTTCCGCCTTTCAATGCGGGGCAAGCCGGCTCTGCGGACCATGTTTGGCCGAGTGGGCAGGTGTTTCCGCCCCGGTCAAGGATCCAGACCCATGAACAAGCCGCTCTCCGCCGTCTCCAACCTCGGTGCCATCGACGCTGCCCATCACCTTCATCCCTTCTCGGATATGAAGAAGCTGAACGCGGCCGGCACCAAGATCATCACCCGGGCGGAAGGCGTTCATATCTGGGACGCGACGGGTAAGCAGTATCTCGACGCCTTTGCCGGCCTCTGGTGCGTCAATGTCGGCTATGGCCGCAAGTCGATCGCCGATGTCGTGCATGCCCAGATGCTGGAACTGCCCTACTACAACACCTTCTTCGGCACCACGACGCCACCGACCACGCTGCTGGCCCAGAAGATCGCCGAAAAGACCGGCCCGAAGATCAACCGCGTCTTCTTCTCGAATTCCGGTTCCGAAGCCTCCGACACCTGGTTCCGCATGGCGCGCGTCTACTGGAAGGCACTGGGCCACGAGACGAAGACGCAGGTGATTGCCCGCAAAAACGCCTATCACGGCTCGACGGTCGCCGGCGCCTCGCTGGGCGGCATGAAGTGGATGCACGAGCAGGGGAACTTGCCGATCGAGGGCATCCACCACATCAACCAGCCCTATTGGTATGCCGAAGGCGGTGATCTCTCGCCCGAGGATTTCGGCCTGAAAGTCGCGCGGGAGCTTGAGGAAAAGATCCTCGAACTCGGCGAAGAGAATGTCGCAGCCTTCGTCGCCGAGCCGATCCAGGGGGCCGGCGGCGTCATCGTGCCGCCCTCGACCTATTGGCCGGAAATCAAGCGCATCTGCGCCAAGTACCAGATCCTGCTCGTCGCCGACGAAGTCATCTCCGGCTTCGGCCGCCTCGGCTCGTGGTTCGGCCACCAGCATTACGATTTCGAGCCGGATCTCGCGCCGATCGCAAAGGGCCTGTCGTCGGGTTACCTCCCGATCGGCGGCGTGCTGGTCTCGGATCGCGTGGCGGAAGTCATGGTCAACGAACTCGGCGATTTCTACCACGGCTACACCTATTCCGGTCACCCCGTGGCCGCTGCCGCCGCTCTCGAAAATATCCGCATCATCGAGGAAGAAGGCCTGGTCGAACGCGTCCGCGACGACACCGGTCCCTATCTCGCCCAGGCCCTTGCCTCGCTCACCGACCATGAACTAGTCGGCGAAGCCGTCAGCGTCGGCCTGATGGGTGCTGTGCAGATTGCCGCCGACAAGGCCACCCGCCGCCGCTTCAAGAAGCCCGACGACACCGGCACCGCGGTGCGCAACCAATGCGTCGATGCCGGCGTGGTCCTGCGCGCCACCGGCGACCGCATGCTCTTCTCGCCGCCGCTGATCATCTCGCGCGCCGAGATAGACCAGGCCGTCGATACGCTGCGCAATGGCCTGGACTGGCTGAAGGACAATCGCGGCGAGGGTTAATCACGCGAGTTCGTTGAGCCGGGCCTCGATAAAGCGGATTTCGTGCTGTTGCGAGGCAAGGGTGCGCGCCGTGATGTAGCTGCGTCGCGCGTCTTCTATCCGCTCCAGCCGTCTCTGCAGGTCGGCGGCAACGGTGTGGGTTGCGTGGTAGCGCTGCATAGCCGGATCGCTCAGCAGCCTCTCGACCTCAGTCAGCCCCGCCTGCGCGCCATGCACTTCCGCAAGCGCCACCGCACGATTGAGCGCGACCACGGGAGAGGGTGCTGCCTGTTGTAGCAGGTCGTAGAGGTGGAGGATGCGCGGCCAGTCGGTTTCGGCCATGGTTGCGGCCCGGGCGTGACACGCGGCGATCGCCGCCTGCAGACCATAGGTGCCGATTTCGCCGGCCTGCCTGATCCGCTCCAGCAAGGTCTCCGCCTCGCCGATCATCGCCCGGTCCCAGAGGCTGCGGTCCTGATCGGCAAGAAGTATGATCTGCCCATCGGGATCCAGGCGCGTCTTGCGGCGTGAATGCTGGATGAGGATCAGGGCCAGCAGTCCCAGACATTCGGGATCAGGCAGGAGATCGACCAGCAGGCGCGCGAGATGGAGCGCATCCTCGGAGAGCCGCACGGCGGCCCCCGCTCGGGCATGCCCCTCGTTGAACAGAAGATAGACGACCCCCAGCACCGCCTCCAGCCGTTTGGGAAGGTCCTGCCGGTCCGGCACGACATAGGCGATGCGCTGCGTACGAATTCTTGCTTTGGCACGGACGATCCTTTGCGCGATCGTCGGGGGCAATGTCAGGAAAGCGCGGGCGATTTCCTCGGTGGTCAGCCCGCAGACTTCGCGCAGCGCCATCGCAATGCGGGCTTCCATGGGAAGTGCCGGATGGCAGCAGGTGAAGACCAGCCTCAGCATGTCGTCTTCGATCGCCACAAACTCCTCCTCTTGTCCCTGCTCGATCTCTGCCAGATAGGCAAGATCGTCCCGCTGCCGGTCGATGAGGGCGCGCCGCCTGAGCCGGTCGATCGTGCGAAAGCGTCCGGCCGAGATCAGCCATGTTACCGGGTTGCGCGGGTAACCCTTTATCGGCCAGTCGACGGCTGCCTGCACGAAGGCGTCATGCAGGGCTTCTTCCGCCAGATCGAAACTGCCGAGCAGGCGGACCAGGGTCGCACGAATGCGCGGTGCCGATTGCCGGTACGTCGCCTCGATCGTTTCGGTAACCGGATCGCTCAAAGGTCTCCCTCATTCTCCATCGAGAACAAGTGTCCGCACCGGGCGGATTTCGACCGAACTGTGCTGCAGGGACGGGATGCCGGAGGCGATCCGGATTGCCTCGTCCAGAGAGCCGGCTTCAAGCAGGTAGAAGCCGCCGATATGCTCGCGCGCTTCGGCGAAGGGACCATCGCTCACCGTCGCGCCATTGGCCGAGCGCCGGATGGAGACCGAACGATGGGGATCTTCCAGCGCTTCCGAGGCGATGTGGTGCCCCGTCGCCGTGATCGCTTCGTCAAACGCGAAATGTTCAGCAACGATACGCCGGTGATTGTCATCCGAGATCGCGGCGATGTCCTGCGGGTCGGTGTGAATGAAGCAGACGAAGCGCATCAGCGCCGCTCCGGGGGAACAGCGGCTCCGCCAGATCGACCGACGCCTTCGTCAGCCTCTGGCCCGTCATGAACGGGAATGTCCGAAAGCGCCCGGACCTCGATGCTGCCATAGCGGGCGATCGGCACGCGGCCGACGATCTGCACCGCTTCCGAAAGGTCGCGCGTCTCGAGAAGCAGGAAGCCCCCGAGATGTTCACGCGTTTCGGCAAAGGGGCCGTCGGTGGTCGACAATTCGCCGTTTCGAACCCGGAGTGTCAGCCCCGTCTCCGGCGCTGCGAGCGGCGAGGCCAGCACGAGGTGTCCCCGCTCGGCGAGCTCTTTGTCGTAAGCCAGCGACTGCCGGTCAAGTTCGCGGCGCTCGGCCTCGCTCACAGCCTGCATCACGGTTTCATCGAGCCAAACCTGACATAGAAATTTCATCGTCTCCTCCATTCCGTCTGGCGATCCTAGCGCAGACATCGCCGCTAGTCGAAGCCGGGGCCGGCAAATCGACAGGCCTGCGGGACGGAGGAAAAATAAAATTCGACTGTCGAAAGACTGATGCCGTGTCCGACCAGGGGGGAAACACGCTGGAGGATACGACATGCACATTCTAGAGGCCGCCCTGATCCAGGCGCTGGTCGAAACCGCGCAGACACAGGCTGACAGGCGCACCCACCAAACGACGCAGCCGGACAGGGCGACAACAGCCAGACTGAACCCGATCGAAACGGGCAAGGCTCAAGTCGCTGTCAATAAACCGAGCGGCTGGCGTCGATGGTTCGAGCGCCAACGCTCCAGGGTCACGGCATAAACTGCCCGCCATTCACGTCGATCGTCTGCCCAGTAATGTAGCCCGACAGACTTTCCGACGCGAGGAAGAGATAGGCGCCGACGCAATCCTGCGGCGTGCCGGTGCGCTTCAAGGGCACGCTCCCAGCCACCTGATCGAGCTGGCCGGGAAGTGCATATTTGTCCTGGAAGGGCGTGGTGATGACGCCTGGGGCGACCGCGTTGACGCGGACATTGTATTTGCCGAATTCGAGCGCCATGCCCTTTGTAACGGCCCCGACAAAGGCCTTGGATGAGCCGTAGACGCCGGAACCCGCCGTGCCGCCGGTGCGTGCGGCGACCGAAGTCGTGTTGATGACGAAACCACCACGGATCTTCAGATGCGCAATCGCGGCCTGGGTGGTGGAGAGCACGGAGCGGGCGTTCACATCCATCACCTTGTCGTATTGCGCGTCCGTCATGTCCTCGTAGAGCACGCGCGCGATCATGCTGCCGGCATTGTTGATCACGCCATCGAGCCGCCCGAAGGTTTTCGCGACATGGGCGACGGCCTCGGGCATGGCCTCTGATGAAGCAGCGTCAGCCTTGACCAGCACGACGCTGCCGCCGGCTGCCTCAATGTCGTGGGCGATCGCATGCGCCGCTTCGCTGTTTGAATTGTAATGAAGCCCGACCAACGCACCCTGGGCAGCAAAGGCCCGAGCCAGCGCCTCGCCGATACCGCTGGAGGCCCCGGTGATGAGAACGGCCTTGCCGGCGAGATCGGGGATCGTGAGCGTGGTGGTCATGGTCAAACTCCTCCTGTTGTCGGACAAGCTTAGACCGGCCCTGCCGTCATTTGGCAAGGCCGGTCTGCTGTCTGTCGGTTCACCATCACCTAGAAAGGATCAGGCGGATGTCCAGTCGAAGGGAAGCGGTGCCTCCTTGAAGGCGAAGCGGTCGAGATGGCTCGACACCACTTCCTTCATTCGCTCCAGGACGTCTGCCGAGGCCGCCTCGATCTTGACCGTCAGGCCTTCAGCATTGGACGTCATCACCGCAGTGGCTTCGGCGAATTTCACCACACCCTTCTGCTCGGTCAGTTCCACCTCAAGCTTATGCGCCCAGTGTTTGCAGAGCTGCTGCAGGTATTTCCAGCCGCTCTCGGTCGGGATGACCGCGATTGTTTTTGCCATAATCAAAGCCTTTCGATTTTGCCGACTGCCTCGTCGAGAATGCGGGCGACCTCCAATTGTGTTTCGCGTGTCGTGCCGTCGCGCGACAGACAGTCATGCAGCGCCTGCTTGAGATTGCCCATGGCGCGGCGCACCGGGCCGGCATCGGTGCGTTCGCTGACTTGGGCAAGTGCCGTCAGGCGGCCGATGGCGACCGCGACCTCGTCGGCGCGTTCATCGAGATGGGCACGACCCGCCTCAGTGATGGCAAGCAGCTTGCGCGGGCCTTCGCTCGCCTGTTCTTCCGCAAGGCCCATGTCGAGGAGCAGCGTCATGGTCGGATAGACGACGCCGGGCGAAGGCGCATAGGCGCCGCCGGACAGCGTTTCGATTTCGCGGATCAGGTCATAACCGTGACGCGGCTGGTCGCCGATCAGCTTTAGGAGCACAAGCCGCAATTCGCCGCCGTCGAACATCCGGCGACGTTCGCCGCGTCCGCGCGGGCCACCGCCCATGGGGCCACCGAAGGGACCGCCACGCATGGCCATGGCCATCATGTCCCTGAAGCCGCGACCACGGCCGTCTTCGCAATTGTGATGTCTCATTTTCGAGTTCCTTAAATCTGTTTCAGTTGCTCTAAGATATATCTTAAATCGATCGATACAAGAGGCTGCCTGATTTTTCTTGGCGAAGGATCGGCTTGGACATCACAGGCCAGATGCCTATCATCGTGCCAAGGGACTCAAAAAGATATCTGCGGAGACTGGAATCTCAGAGCATCGCCACGAATACCGGCTCACCGTCACCTGGGAGGGCGACCGTGGCTCGGGCACCTCGGGCTACCGCGCCTATGGCCGCGACCACCGCATCGCCGCAGCCGGTAAGCCGGACATTGCGGGTTCCGCCGATCCGCATTTCCTCGGCGACCCGGCCCGGTGGAACCCGGAGGAATTGCTGCTCGCCTCGGTCTCTGCCTGTCACAAGCTGTGGTATTTGCATTTCTGTGCCGTCTCCGGCGTCATCGTCACCGCATATGAGGATCAGGCCGAGGGGACGATGCAGATGGACAGCGATGGCGGCGGCCGCTTCACCGAGATTGTGCTCAAACCCCGGGTGACGATCAAGGCCGGCACCTATCCGGAGCTTGCCCTGGAACTGCACGGCGATGCACACGAGAAGTGTTTCATCGCCAATTCGGTCAACTTTCCGGTGCGCTGCGAGGCGGTGATCATCGAGGCGTGAAGGTCACGCCCCTCGCTCTTCTGAAGGGTAGATCAACACGTAGTGAAAGTCCGGGGCGGGCGTCTGAGGGTGACCCGTGAAGGGCAGGCTCACAGTTTTCGTCTCCGCCGTGATGGTACCTTTATCCAGATTGTCCTCTGTCCATGCCTGCAGACGCGCGGGAATAGCCGTCTCTTCTCCACGCCACATCAGCGCGATCGGCCTCTCGCGGCTCCAGTCATAGGGTGCCGTGAGATTGGGAAACTGCAGGGTGACGACGGCGGAATTCGGCCACTGCATCTTCAGGTTTCCGGCGGCAAGCCAGTCGGGCGCGACGATCAGCGACAGCGTGATGCCCTCGCGCTCGGCGAAAGCCGCCTCAAACGCGGCATAGGGCTGGTGGTAGTGAGAGGGGCGCCCTTTATGGCCAGCGATCGTCATTGCGATCGGGATCAGGGCCATGGTGACCAGAGCGACGGGCAGCAGGCGGCGCAGCCCCGCTTCGGCGTCCACGCCCTGCGCTTCCAGCTTGAGCACGAGGTAGATCGGCAGCAGCTGGAGGAGGGGAAGCAGCCAGCGGTCCCGGAAGGTCGTGAAGGTGAGGACCAGGATCATCAGCGCGAGGATCAGCAGAATGGCTGCGAGCAGGGCGCCGACAAAGCGGCTTTCGCCGCTCCTTGCCCGCCATGAAGAAACCGCGCTGCGCCCGAAGGGAAGCCCGATGACGAGTATGGCCGGAGCGCAGAGCACGATTGTCATCTGGAGAAGCTCGCCAAGGCCGAGCAGGATCTGGTGAAGCCGATTGGTATCGCTCGCATCCTCAGCCATTCGGGCCGCGGTGACAGAGGACGCGACCCCCATATTGTCGAGGAACCAGAGCACATGCGGCAGAACGATCAGCCCTGCAACCACGATCGAAAGCAGGATCTTGGGATCGAGCAGCCGCCGCAGTCCGCCCGGTTGCAGAAGGCAAGCGAAGAGCAAGGCGGGTAGAACGAGCACGAAATTGTATTTCGTCAGCATGCCGAGCCCGGCGGCGCAGCCGAGCAGAAGATAGTTGCGCATCGTCGGAGACCGCAGAGTGACGATGGCCGCGATCACGACCAGATTGACCATCAGCATGGTGGCCGTGGTGTGGGTCAAATCCCGCTGCGCCTGCCAAAACGTCTGTGGAATGAAGAACAAGCCAAGGGTTGCCACGGTGGCGAGCGCCGGCTGCCGGACGAGCAGGCGCGCCAGAACCCAATAGCTCGCGATCACGGCCAGCAGCATCAGCGATTTCAGCGCTGCAAGTCCCACGAGATAGTCGCCGACAACGGCGAAGACAGCCTGCTGGAGCCAATTGTAGAGCGGCGGCTGCGCGTCGTAGCCCGCCGCAAACCATTGCGACAGAAGCACCTGCTGCGCTTCGTCGATGCGCAGACCATGCGGCAGCAACAGGCGGACCGCGAACTGAACGACATAATAGGCCGCAAAGACCCACAGGATCTCCGCAGGGTGGCGCGCCAGCCTGTCGATCAGCCGTTGTGCCTTATGCATCTTTGGCTAGAACCTCGCGCACGATGTAGTTCGGCTGCGCATCGTCGCGGTAATAGGTGCGCGCGATCATTTCGGCGAGAATACCAGTGGTGATCAGCTGGATTGACGACAGGAACAGCATGAAGCCGAGGATGAGCAGGGGGCGCCCGCCGATATCCTCGCCGAAAAAGACTTTCTGGATGAAGAGCCATGACAGGATGAGCGCGCTCAGGAACCCGGTGCCCAGACCGAGCGAGCCAAAGAAATGGCCCGGCCGCGCCTTGTAGCGCATGAAGAACATCACCGACAGCAGATCGAGGATGACGCGGAAGGTGCGCGAGATCCCGTATTTCGACGTGCCATGCTGGCGGGCATGGTGGGTGACGGCCATCTCGCCGATGCGCGAGCTCGGAACGACGCCGGCGACCCAGGCGGGGATGAAGCGGTGCATCTCGCCCATCAGCTTGACCTGCTTGATGATGGAGGCGCGGTAGATCTTCAGGCTGCAGCCATAGTCGTGCAGTCTGACGCCGGTGATCCGGCCGATCAGCTTGTTGGCGCACCAGGAGGGGATCTTGCGCAGCAACAATCCGTCCTGACGGTTCTTGCGCCAGCCGACGAGCAGATCGAGCTCCCGCTCCTCAAGTGCCGCCACCATGGCCGGGATGTCCTTAGGATCGTTCTGAAGATCGCCATCGAGCGTGGCGATCAACCGTCCCTGCGCGGTGTCGATCCCCGCCTGCATGGCCGCCGTCTGGCCGAAATTGCGCTGCAGGGCAACGATCTTCAGGTCCAAACCTTCGCGGTCGATATACTTTCGCGCATGGAGCAACGTCCGGTCCGCACTGCCATCGTCGACCAGCACCAGTTCCCAGTCGCCGGCAAAGAGCTCCATCGCCTCGCAGATCCGCTCGATGAGCGGGCCGACGCTTTCCTCTTCATTGAAGACCGGCACGACGAGCGACAGCTCTGGGCTCTGCTGGTTCAGCGCGGCGGCTTGCTCGAATAGCGATGGGCTCGTCAACGTCGTCTTCCTTCTGAAGTCTGGTCTGTAACACAAGCGATGCGATTGAGGGATCGGTTCTCGTGTTCGCTGGATCTGCGGTTCAATGTGAAAGCCTGGAATAGTAGAACATGTGCTTGGTTGCCGTGGGCGGACCATCCGGGATTTCGATGGCCTGAAGTGCAGCAGTCGCCGCGTCGGAGCGCAGGCCGGAGAGATCTGCCGATGCCTTATCCGAGGTGGCCACGAAGACGGCGGGAGCCGCAAGAGGCGCAAGCGGGCCGCTTTCTTGAGTAATGATCTCGGCAGTGGGGAATTGCAGCAGCAGATTGGCCGCGAGAGCGGGCTCACGCGTGACGATAACGGCCGGAGGACCGCCCAGCTCTGTTTCCAGCGCGGCGGCAAGGCCTGCATAGGGCATCTCAGCCTTGTCCGACCAGCCGAGTGCCGGAGCCACCAGATCCTTGCCGACCAACATCGCCGAGACGCCGAGGAAGAGCGTCCCGGATATGACCGCTGCCGGCCGGAGACGGGGCCGCACGTCGATGCCGGCCGCTGCGATCTTCAATGTCAGGTACAAGGGCAGGGCAACGAAATAGATTGCGAGCCACTTCTGGCGGACTTCCGTGGCCCCGATCGCAACGACCGTCAGATAGACGAGCACAAGACTGACAACGAACGTCCAGCCGACCAATTGCGTCGAAGGGTTGCTCGCCCTGACAATGGTTCTTGCGTTACGGGCAAAGAGCACGAAGAAGAAGCCAAGGACGGGCGAGGATGCTTTCAGAACGGCCGTTGCAAACGAGGCGGAGGTCGCCACAAATCCCCAGAACCGTCCCACATCTTCCTTGATCTCCATCTCATGCAGCGTCTGGGCGCTCGCCACGTCGAGGTTCTGCAAAAGCCAGAGCGCATGGGGCAGGGCGATCGCCGCTGCAACGGCCAGGGTTGCCACGATCCTCCAATCTAGGACACGGCTGCGAAACGCGTTCATGGCCACGAGCACAATCAGAGCTGCCGCCGGGATCACGACAAAATTGTACTTCGAGATGGCACCCAGACCGATGGCAACACCGACCAGCAGATATCGAGGAATCGTGGGGTTTCTGATCGCGCTGAACAGTGACCAGAAAAACAGGGCGACGCAGGCGATCGCGACGACCGTGTGGGTGAGATCGCGCTGCGACATCAGAAAAAATGTCGGCATGCTGAACAGGCTGAAGGCGCCCAGAAACCCTGCCGAACGCTCATCCGTGTGAAGGTTGACGGCTGCAGCAATGAGGACGGTGCTCAGGAAGAGCAGTCCGTATTTGAGTACGGCAAGTCCTGCCACGGAGGGACCAGTGATGCGGAAGACCGCGGCCTGCAGCCACTCGTAGAGCGGCGGCTGGGAGCCATAGCCCCATTCCAGCGACAAGTAATGCAACACCTGTTGCATCTCGTCAGTCTCGAGTGTTCCCGTGCGCAGAACTCTGGCAAGGGCGGCCAGCACGAAGAAGGCGGCGAGGATGAGGTAGAAAGATCGCGGATAGAGGCTGAAATCACCCCATGCCAACTTTCCGCGTCCCTCTGCTACTTCCATCATCGAACTCCCTGACCGCCGGTGGTGCAGGCTGGCCCATTCATGCTAGAGGGCGCGTTGAACACTGATCGGGCGCACGACTATATGAATTCAGACACGGATGCCAGCCGCCGACCTTGGATAATCCGCAACCGCGTAAGCCTTGTGACGGTCGCCGCGGTGGTGGCCTACGGGGCCTTTCTCCAATGGGCTTTCGGCTGGCCGGTTTTGGTGGCCCAGTTCCGCGATATCGGCGTGGGGCCGTTGAGCCTTGCGCTGGCCTTGCTCGTGGCAACATATGTGGTGCGTACCTGGCGTATCCGCGATTACTTTCCAGCGGAAACCAAGGGCGGCTTCCGGCGTCTCCTCCGCTTGACCCTCGTCCACAATCTCCTGAATATCATGCTACCGATGCGGACGGGCGAAGCGAGCTTTCCGCTTCTGATGCGCACCGAATTCGGCATGCCGCTGGCACGAGCGACGGCAGCGCTGCTGGTTATGCGGCTGCTCGATCTTCATGCCTTGCTGGCAGCCGCCGGGCTTGGACTGGTGATTGGGCCGGATCGGCCGGCCTGGGCCTGGCCCCTTTGGCTGCTATTCCTCCTCGCCCCGCTCCCGGCCTTCCGCCTCAAGGGACCGCTCTTCGCACTGGCGCGACAGCTACCAGAACGGCTTCGGCATCTGGTCGAAGAGCTGGAGCGGGGGATGCCGGTCAATAACCCGGCCTTCCTGCGCGCCTGGGCGGCAACCGTGCTCAACTGGGGCGTCAAGGTCGTCATCCTCGCCTGGGTGCTGACGCTGATGGGCGTGCACCCGATCTCGGCGAGCTTCGGCGGTGCGCTGGGGGGAGAGCTATCCTCGGTCCTGCCGGTCCATGCGCCAGGCGGCATCGGCACCTATCCCGCGGGCATTGTCGCCGGCGGCCTGAGCTTCGGCGCCGAACCATCCGCGCAGTTCCTCGCCGTGCTCGGCAAGGCCGCGGTCAACGCGCACCTGCTGATCCTGCTCTCCGCCTTCGTCGGAACGGGTCTCGCCGTTCTGATGGCGCCCGGTGCCGGAAGACGATAAGCCGACGACGTCTGCTTACTGGAACGCCGTCTCGAAGAAGCTTCTGAGCTTGCGCGAATGCAGCTTCTCGGTCGGCATGGCGCCGAGCTTTTCGAGCGCGCGAATGCCGATCTGCAGATGCTGGCTGACCTGCGTCTTGTAAAAGGCCGTTGCCATGCCCGGCAGCTTCAGCTCGCCATGCAGCGGCTTGTCGGAGACGCAGAGCAAGGTGCCGTAGGGCACACGGAAGCGGAAGCCGTTGGCGGCGATGGTAGCCGATTCCATGTCGAGCGCGATCGCGCGTGATTGCGACAGGCGTTTCACCGGGCCGCGCTGGTCGCGCAGTTCCCAGTTGCGGTTGTCGATGGTGGCGACCGTGCCTGTGCGCATGATGCGCTTCAGCTCGAAGCCTTCGTAGCCGGTGATTTCCTCGACCGCGTCTTCGAGCGCAAGCTGTACTTCGGCAAGCGCCGGGATCGGCACCCAGACGGGCAGGTCGTCGTCGAGCACATGGTCCTCGCGCACATAGGCATGCGCCAGCACATAGTCACCGAGGCGCTGGCTGTTGCGAAGGCCGGCGCAATGGCCGAGCATCAGCCAGGCGTGGGGCCTGAGTACGGCGACATGGTCGGTGATCGTCTTGGCGTTGGAGGGGCCGACGCCGATATTGATTACCGTGATGCCGGCATGACCCTTCTTCTTCAGGTGATAGGCCGGCATCTGCGGCAGGCGGCCGAGCGCAACACCTTCCATCGGCACCGACTGGCCGGCCGGCGTGATGATATTGCCGGGCTCGACGAAAGCCGTGTATTCGCTGCCGCCATCCGCCATCAGCTGCCGCGCATAGGCGCAGAACTCGTCGACATAGAACTGGTAGTTGGTGAACAGCACGAAGTTTTGGAAATGGTTGGCGCTGGTCGCGGTGTAATGCGATAGCCGCGCCAGGGAATAGTCGATGCGCTGCGCTGTAAACGGCGCCAGCGGATGCGGCTCGCCCGGCTTCGGCTCGTATTCGCCATTGGCGATCTCGTCGTCCGTTACGGTGAGGTCAGGCGTATCGAAGATGTCGCGCAGCTGCATGTCGGCAAGGCCACCGGCGGAAGCCTCGACATGGGCGCCTTCACCGAAAGCGAAATGCAGCGGGATCGGCGTCGTCGATTCCGACACGATGATCGGCACCTGATGATTGCGCATCAGAAGCGCCAGCTGTTCCTTCAGATAGTGGCGGAACAGCTTTGGCCGGGTGATGGTCGTGGTGTAGACGCCTGGCGACGTCACATGGCCATAGGAGAGGCGGCTGTCGACATGGCCGAAGCTCGTCGTCTCCATGCTGACCTGCGGGTAGAAGGCCCGATAACGCCCCTCGATCGGCCCGCCATTGGCAAGCGCCGAAAAGGCGTCATTGAGGAAACGGGTGTTGCGCTCGTAGAGCTCGGTCAGCGCATCCACGGCTTCGACCGCGTCGGTGAATACCCGCGGTTCATACGGTTCGGGACTGATGGAGTTCAGCGGCACGGGGGATGAGATTCGTGTGTTCATGCCGCATTATAGGAGAGGAACATTGACAAGCAAACGACGTCGAGAGGCTGGCCTCAAGATTTCCGCAGCGCTGCCGCTTGTCGGGGCAATGCTGGACCGCGATCAGAAGTTGGGCCGGCAGGAATTGAGGCCAACGGGTGCGCAACTGGCAACAAGTCCAGTGGAGGCGTGGCGGGTAGCAGGGTGGGTATTCACGACGATATGGCTGAAGATCATCGCAAAGACCGCCATTGTCAGGGTCATGATCGTCATGCGCCGTGCTACTCTTGCCATCGTCTAAGCCTCCACTTGTGTTGTAAGCCTTTATAAGCAATGCGGCCTGAATGCGGCCTGAGAGGCAAATTCATCTGGCGTTCAGCCGATGTCGGACGCTCGAGGGCTTTTCAAAGTGCCTCTCTTTGATTGATAAGGGTGTCGGTGGGCACCGTCCCGCCAAATCTTACTTCGAAGAGATACGCGTAGGTGGAGCACCGTCTCCGCTGCGCGGAGATCTTCGGCAACATGGTGACAACCATGCACAAGACAGACGACAAACCCATGCGGTTCGGCCGCGTGGCCGCGATGCTGCCGGTCCGCGATATGGCCCGGGCGACTGCCTTCTATATCGACGTTCTCGGTTTCCAGGCTGTTTTCCAGAACGGCGATCCTGTCGGCTTCATGATCCTTGAGCGGGAGGGGGCGGAAATCCACCTGACCCTGCAGCCAGGGCATAAGGCCGCCGATTTCAACGTCGCGCACATGATGGTGGAAAATGTCGATGCCCTGCATGACCTGATCCAGAAACAGGGGCGGCGGGTGATCAAGCGCTTGCAGGACAAGGACTATGGCCTGAGGGCCTTTGTCTTCGAGGATCCGGACGGCAACCGCATTGATGTCGGTGAGCCGGTTTGAAAACGGCCTTACACAAATGAGAGAGCGGCCGGGTCGCTCCGGCCGCCTACTTTAAAGCAGGTATGGCGCTCAGCTTAGAGGCGCGTCCAGGTCTGGCTCTTGCAAAGGACGGCGAGCACGCAGCCCTTCATCTTCAGCGAATTGCCAGAGACTGTGCCGGAGCCCGAATAGGTCTTGTCATTTTCCGGGTCGGTGATTTCGCCGGAATAGCTGTCGCCCGAGCCGTCCATCTTGCCGATCTGCTTGCCATTGTGCTTGCCGCTCCGAAGCGTCACGCAGAAGGCGCCGCCGCAGGGGGCGATTTCGGCGGTAGCGCCGCTGGCGGTCTTCCATTTGCCTTCGATGGGCTCTGCCGCCTGTGCTGAAAGGGCCGTAAGCGCCAGTGCTGCCGCGATGATGAATGTCCGCATGTTTGATCTCTCCTCCCAGGGATGATGGTTGCGCCGGCAATCGCTCCCGTCGTCCTCCTGGAGAGGCGATCACCGGTTAAAAAATATCTTACGCACACGTAAAGGTAAAATGCAATCCGCCTGTTTTCGGGGGCGGTGGACAAGCCAGAACGCAGCATTTCCAGCCTCTATTCGATTTTGCTTCGTGCAGCGTGGTGAACAATGGGTTGATTTTCAGAAATGAAGCTTTCGTAAATTTTGATCCGAAATCCCGCATTCCCAAGGCATGTAGTGCTTAACAAAAAACCAAGTTTACGAAGCATTTGTACTTTGTTTTCAGCAAATTAAGGATGCATTTTAAGCGAGTTTTGAATGCCGTGAGGCATAGTGGGTCCATCAAACGAGCAGGGACAAACCCGCCGCCCCGGACTGAAACGAGAATGACCGGACAACGAGCCGGCGCCGGATCAGACGGGACCCGAAAGGGAAAACAGGGACGTGAGTAACCACTAGGCAAACAGGGACAAAACCAATGGCACGCTTTGAAATGCACACTTCCGAAAATGCCACGATGGGTGGCGAAACCCGGGCCGACGTCTTCCGCGACATGGGCCTGATGTATGCGACCGGCCGCGGTTGCCCCGTTGACCTGGTCTCGGCGCACAAGTGGCTGAACATCGCAGCCATCAAGGGCTGCGATCGCGCTGCCGAGCTGCGCGCCGACCTCGCCCAGACCATGAGCAAGCTCCAGCTCGCCGAGGCGCTTCGTGCCGCCCGCGAATGGATGACCATGCACTGATCAATCTCCGCCGCGAGCTGCGGCGGCCGAAATCACAACAAGAACCCGAAAGGGGAACGTGGCGGGGGACCTTTGGACGGGGCCAGTGCCAACACTTTAAAGAACCGCGACCGGCAGGGACAAGGCCGGCGCGGTTTTTTCTATTCCGGCAGAGGTGTCAGCCAAGCGCCTTCAGGACCGCAGGAAGGGCCTGCTCGAACAGGTCGAGATCGGCGGGAAGGCCGGTGGAGACGCGGATGCAGCGGTTGAGCGGTGCCACGCCCGGCATGCGGATGAAAACGCCGTGGCTCATCAGCCCGTCGACGATGGCACGGGCATAAGTTCCGTCGCGCCCCGCATCGATCGCGACGAAGTTGGTGGCCGAGGGCAGGGGGACGAGCCCGTTATCCCGGGCAATGCCGGCAATCCGCTCGCGGGCCGACTTGATCCGCCCGACCACATCTCCAAGATAGGTCTGATCGGCAAGCGCCGCGAGCGCTGCTTCGGTCGAAAGCCTGGGCATGCCGAAGTGGTTGCGGATCTTGTCGAAGGCCGAGACGGTGCCGGGCGTCCCCATGCCATAACCCACGCGGGCACCCGCCAGGCCGTAGGCTTTCGAGAAAGTTCGGGTGCGAATGACGTTCGGCAGGTCGATCAGGGCATCGGCTGCCGGGATCGATCCCTCCGGTGCTGTCTCGCTATAGGCTTCGTCGAGGATCATCAGCGTCGTTGCGGGCAGCGCCCGGGCAAAGGCGATGATGCTGTCTGCGTCCCACCAACTGCCCATCGGATTATCAGGATTGGCGAAATAGACGAGGGGTGCGTCTTCCCGCTTCGCGAGGTCGAGCAAAGCACCCAGATCTTCACGGTCGTCGCGGTAAGGCGCCGTCACCAGCCGTCCGCCAAAGCCGTTCACATGAAAATTGAAGGTTGGATAGGCGCCGAGCGAGGTGACGACCGGCATGCCGGGTTCGATAACGAGCCGTACGATGAGCTCCAGCAGGTCGTCGATGCCTTCACCGATGACGAAGTTGTCGGATTTTAGCCTGAGATGCGCGGCGAGAGCGACCTTCAGCGCATGGTTTTCGGGGTCGTTGTATTTCCAGATCTCGCCGGCCTTTTCGCCGATCGTCCTGAGCACCGAAGGCGCAGGGCCAAACCCGCTCTCATTGGCCCCGATCCGCGCGCGCACGGACATGCCACGCTGGCGCTCGATGGCTTCCGGACCGACAAAGGGCACGGTGGCGGGAAGGGAGGTGGCAAGCGGCGTGAAACGGGAAAAGGCGGTCATGCGATGTCAGGCGTCCAGAAGGGTGATCGGGAAGCCCACAATAAGAAGTGGTTCCGGCGGCGCAAGGCCGGGCCATGCCTTAACATCCCATTGCCGCCTGCAACAAAAGGGATTAGCGGCCGAGCCGCGCGCCGTTACCGTTTTGGAAAGGTTTGACCGGCTTGTTGATCTCCTCGCCGAGCATGAAGTCGGCACGCACGATCCGGTGCAACATATGCTCGGAGATCGGGGCGATGAACTTGACGCCGACGCGGCTGCCATTGCGATAGACCTCGGCGCAGCCGATGCGGTCGGCAAGCCCGATGATCTGCAGATAATAATGCGAGGAAAGGCCGATGGCCGTTGTGAGTTCCAGCGCCGCGCCGCCCCTGGAGATATCCAGAACCTGACAGCTGCGGATGGTGATGCCGCTCAAGCCCGGGCTCACCGACATGACGCGGGCCGGCCGCTGGACATAGAAGCGTTCCCACTTGCGTTCGTACATTTCCGACGTGACCGTCGCCAGATGCGTGGCATTTTCCATGGGCATGTTCGAACGCTCCTCGTCTCGCTAATCTGCACTTTCTCCCCAATTATTTTCAGTAGGTTCAACAACTTCCATCAAGTTTTAACGATGGCTAAAATTTCGCGGTGATGGTTTTCCCAAAAAAGGGCGGGTCGTGCCGGCGGCATAAACGAAACCGGCCAGACCAATCTGTGATCCGGCCGGTTCGACATCGTGAAAGAAGAGGCGATCAGTGGCTGAGTTCGAAGGAGAGCCGCACGACGTGATGCAGGAATTCCGCATCGATCAGCATGTTGAAGCCGACGGTCAGCTTCTCCGCCTCACGTCGGATCACGGTGCAGCCGATTTCGTCATGGATGCCAAGAATTTCCAGGAAGAAATTGCTGGGCACTGCGACATGCGGGGACACTTCGAGATCGGCGCCATAAAGGGAAATGCTGCGGATCAGGCATCTTAGCGAGCTCTTGGTCGTCAGATGATGTCCGACAAAGATGATCTTGCCGGGCCGATCGATCTTGAAGCGCTCAAAGGCCTGATCTCTCGGCACGTTCGCTTTGGCGTCTGGAATGTGTTGCAAGGGCATTTCACCCTCCCCCGACCGTTTGTTTCAGTCCCAGATTAAACCAACTTCGTCGACAGAGTCTGAACGGGATCGGTAAATTCCATCGGGCGGATATAGCCATGATTGTCCCTGCCTCGCATACTCGCGGTATCCTCACCGCCCTTGACCGTCTCTGGTCGCAGAGCTAGGCCTTGTCTCCGAAGATTTGGGCCGCGCGCCGTTTCGCTGCGGGCCGTTATCGTGAAGAGGCGTGGCAGTGGCAGGCAGACTGGTAATCGTCGGGGCAGGGCAGGCGGGTTTCGCACTGGCTGCAAAACTGAGAGCGCTGAAGGACGAGCGTCCGATCACCCTCATCGGCTCCGAGCCCTGTCTGCCCTATCAGCGGCCGCCGCTATCAAAGAAATATCTGCTCGGAGAGATGGAGTTCGACCGGCTCCTCTTTCGGCCGGAGAGTTGGTTTGCCGAAAACAATGTCGAGATCCACCTTTCGACCCCGGTCGAGGCTGTCGATCGCGATCAGAAGATCGTCCGGCTCTTTGATGGCAGCGCCATTGATTACGACCATCTGGCTTTTGCGACCGGCGCGACACCCAGGCGTCTGCCGTCTGCCATCGGCGGCGATCTCACCGGTGTCTTTACCGTCCGCGACAAGGCGGATGCGGATGCGCTTGCCGGCGAGATGAAGGCGGGCCGCCGCCTGCTGATCATCGGCGGCGGTTATATCGGGCTTGAAGCCGCAGCCGTTGCCCGCAAGCTTGGCCTCGACGTCACCCTGATCGAGATGGCCGACCGGATCCTCGCCCGTGTCGCAGCACCAGCGACCGCCGAGGCCATGCGTGCCATTCATGCGGCCGAAGGTGTGGCGATCCGGGAAAAGACCGGGCTCAACCGGCTGATCGGACTGGACGGTCGCGTCAAGGGCGCCGAACTGTCCGATGGCACGGTACTCGACGTCGACATCGTCATCATCGGGATTGGCGTGCTGCCCAATGATCAACTCGCCTCCGAGGCCGGGATCGAGACCATGAACGGCATCATCGTCGACGCCCATGGCCGCACCTCCGATCCGCAAATCTTCGCCATGGGCGACTGTGCGGTCCAGGACTGGAACGGCAGCCGCGTCCGGCTCGAATCCGTGCAGAATGCAGTCGATCAGGCCGAAGCTGTCGCTGCCGTGATAGCGGGAGGGCAGGAGCCATACCGGCCGAAACCCTGGTTCTGGTCGGATCAGTATGAGGTGAAGCTGCAGATCGCCGGCTTCAATCTCGGTTACGACGAGACGCTCACGCGGCCGGGTGCCCGCGAGGGCAGTCTCTCGGTCTGGTATTTCAAGGAAGGCCAGTTCATCGCAGTCGATGCGATCAATGACGCAAAGGCCTATGTGACGGGAAAGAAGCTGCTCGACACCGGCCGCCAGCCGGAGCGCGCCGTGCTCCTCGATCCCTCGGCAGATCTGAAGCAGCTTCTAGGCTGAAGCCCGTCGCTGCGCTGCAGACGCCCAAGGAAAAGACAATATCCATAGACATATAAAGAGGCCCGGCTTGCGACCGGGCCTAATTGCATCATCCATTAAGGTAGTCAAATACAACAATTATCCAATCTTTTCAAAGTGATGGTAGCGCTGTCATATCACTTTCAAAAAAAAGACCGGCTCAGGAGGCGGCCCGTTCGAGGACTGGAATGCACATGTCGAGATCATGCGAGGCAAGGTGGGCGTAGCGCATGGTCATGGTCAGGGTCTGGTGTCCGAGCCACATCTGCACACGGCGGATATCGATGCCGCCCTGGACGAGACGCGAGGCGCAGGTATGGCGCAGCACGTGTGGGACCACGTCCTTGTCATCGGCAAAGCCGACCGCATCCTTGGCAATGTGCCAGGCAATGCGGAACCGTTGCTGGTCGATCTCGGCAAACGGGCCGGCCTGACGCCGGTCTGATGCCGCGATGGCCGCCGCAGCCCTTTGGGTGAGGGGCACAGAGCGCGACCGGCCGGATTTCGTCACCCAGAAGGTGACGCGATCCTTGTGCATGTCGCCCCAGCGCAGGTTCAGCCCTTCGCTCAGACGCGCTCCGGTATCAACGAGGAAAAGGCAGAAGCGGTAGTAGAGGTCGGAATGCGCCCGGATTTCGGAGAACAGCAGGTCCTCTTCCTCCCGGTCGAGAAAACGGATTCGTCCCGCTTTCTCCTTCTGTCGCTTGAATTCAGGCAGACTGTAAACGTCTCCCATTTTGAACGCCTTTCGCAGCAGTTTGCTTAAGGCCGCCATCTTTCGATTGATGGTGGCGTTGCTGTTACCGCGTTTGCGCAGTTTGCCAATCAATTGGTCGAGCATCTCATCCGAAAATGTCGAGAAGCTCGCAATATCCAGGAGGTCGTGAAGCTCCCCGATGAAATTGGTCACATTGTATTTGTGGCTGCCGTTCATCCACAGCAGGTCGCCATATTTGCTGAACAGTTCGCGAAGCGTGGTCTCGCGGACTTCGTGCAGGATATTGCCCTGGCTGTACTGATAATGGACGGAATAATTCGGCACCTCCGAGAAGGCGTCAAAATCCACTCCGACTGGCATTTCCACTGGCATAAACTCCCCCAAAATCCCTTTGGCAGGCACGCGAACGAGCCCACCGCCCGTCCCCACGGGCGCAGTTATTGGTTATGAAATATAAAAAGTATATGACATAACCGCGCAAACTTTCGTTATAAGCAGTTATCGGACTAAGATTTTATTTCTTCAGCGCCCCTCTCTTTCTCTAGGCTCGGTTTCAGCCAGTTCAGCATCATATTGTTGTAAAACGATTTTTAGCATGGTCTGGAATGGCATGCGGGTCCGGCTCGCAAGCAAGCCGGACCCGTGGCATTTCTTCTAATCCGCTGTGGATTAGAACGAACGCTGCAGACGGAAGAAGCCGCCAAAGCCTTCGCTGCCGTCCAGATCGTCGCTTTCATACTGAGCCGAGATCTTCGTGGTCAGGCCTTCTGCGATCTTGTAGTCGACCGTCAGACCAGCCTTCCAAGCATCGTCGCTGCCGGTGTAGTCGCCGGAAGCGTCAACGCCGCGGGTACCCCAGTACTGGAAGCCGGGGGTCAGAGACAGCTTGTCAGTGATCTTGGCAGCGTACGAAGCGGCAACAGCCCATTCCGAAGCGCTCCAATAGGCGCTCTGACCGGTCGAGTAGATGCCGGCAACCTGCAGCGTGCCCGGACCGATTTCGGCCGAGACGATTGCGCGGTAAGCGGACTCTTCAGCGCCGAAGTCGTAGGAGCCGACCACTTCGATCGAAGCTACGCCGAAGGTGGCGCCGACCTGGCCCGAGATGCCGACCGAGTCGTCATCGGTGTAAGAACCAGCAGCGGTATCGAGGTTTTCGACCATGGCCGAAACGTTGAACGCGTCGGTGGTATAGGTGTACTGGATCGCGTCGTTCAGGTTCGAACCGAGGTCGTCGGTCTCGCCGGCGATGCCCGTATCCCAGTAGTTATAGAAGTAACCGACCGTCAGGCCACCGACCTTAATGAGGGCCGTATCGAGGAAAGCGCCACCCTGGTCGTCAGAGCCGCGATCGTCACGCGAGTCGGCTTCGAGAGCGATGTAGCTTTCGATCTGGCCGAGTTCGGAATCGTTCTTGGCAGTGAACTCGAGGTAAGCGCGCGAGTTGCTGCGGAAACCGCTTTCGACGCCGTCGGTTTCGTAGTCGTCACCGCGGAAGTCGAGCTGGGTACGAACATAGCCGCTCAGCTTGAGGCAGGTTTCGGTGCCGGGGATGTAGAAGTAGCCAGTGAACGATGGCGTCGGCAGCCTGAGCGCCGGAAACTACAGCGAGAGCTGCAGCGGAGCCGAGAAGAAGGCTCTTGATGTTCATTATTGACCTCCAGTCAAGTTTCGTATGGGTCTGGGTAATTTGGCTGAAGGACAGCATTCCCTGCCCCATCCCCGTCGGTTTCAGAAGACGGACGATCCACCGCCTCGCTTCCGAGGTTGAAAATACAAAACGTGGCCCGTCATGCAATCACCAAAGAGGAGAATGGGGCGAATGCGGCCACCCTTCCCCCCGGCCTGTTGCTGAAAGGCCACAAAACCACCCCTGGACTGCCCCATTCTTTACCTTCTGTTAAGAAAGCCCTTTAGAAACCGCTGGTTAGACGGGCACTTCCGCCGACGGACGGCTGCCATCCATTTCAGCCAATCCCGTTTTGGCACAGGTTTGAGGGGCTTTTGACGCGGAGGGGCGCGATACAGTCCCCACTTTCTGCGGAGCCGTCACAGGAGAATGTGGCAGGCGACGCGCAGATTTTTGGGCTCTAGGCGGTGGGACGGGTGGAATCAGAGAAGAATCGCCGCTTCGATTCGAATCTCGCACGCTCCCGCAGCTGTTTGCGCCAGGCGGCACAAAGCGGCAGGCCGGCTGCGCTTAATATGTGCAAGGTGGAGAAAAGGCCTTGCATTCAGTGATTCAAGCAAATAATCAGGCGGCACCGGAGAGGTGGCCGAGTGGTCGAAGGCGCTCCCCTGCTAAGGGAGTATACGTCAAAAGCGTATCGTGGGTTCGAATCCCATCCTCTCCGCCATCACCGCAATGCGGCTGCCCCTTTCTTCCTTATCCATCGTATGCTTTTGCGCATCTTCCGGCACGGTTGATGCGTGGTTTTGTGCGCCCAAAATCATGCTGTCAGGCATGGCTAGACATCGCCCCTGTCATGAAACCGCCCCTACGCCAGCCGCGGTAATCCCCTAAGTGTCTGTGGGATATAAGATAATAACTTCAGACGCGGCCTTTCCGGTCTATAATTGACTGGAGGTCAATAATGAACATCAAGAGCCTTCTTCTCGGCTCCGCTGCAGCTCTCGCTGTAGTTTCCCATCGTTGCTGCCGAGCCCGAGCCCATGGAATACGTTCGCGTTTGCGACGCTTTCGGCACTGGCTACTTCTACATCCCCGGCACCGAAACCTGCCTCCAGATTGCTGGTTGGGTTCGTTTCCAGGTTGATTTCGGTGATGGCGCTCACTCGCTTTCTGGCGATGACTACGATGCACGCGCTGCCGCTTACCTGTCGGTTTCGGCTAAGTCCGACACTGAACTCGGCACTCTGCAGAGCTTCATCGGCCTCGAAAGCGACATCTCCATCGACGGCGACGCTCAGGGCTTCTACGCTGACGAAGCATTCCTCTCGCTCGGTGGCTTCAAGGCTGGTTGGTACTACAACTGGTGGGATACCGGTATCGCTGGCGAGACCGATGGTCTCGGCAACGTAACCGAGTTTGTTTCGGCTTCTTACACCTACACCTCTGACGCCTTCACGGCTGGTATCTCGATCGACGAAGTGAACGACGACTCTGCCTTCGATCACAACCTCGGCGTTTCGGGTACCATCGGCGGCACCTTCGGTATGGTTTCGGTGAACGTTGTTGGCGGTTATGACTTCAACGCTGAAGAAGGCGCAGTTCGCGCTATCGGTTCGGCAGACGTAGGTCCGGGCACCTTCTACCTGGCTGGCGTATATGCTTCGGGTGAAAGCGTCTACTTCGACGCTGCTGAGTGGAGCGTTGCAGCTTCGTACGCCCTCAAGGCTTCCGACAAGCTGACCGTCACCCCTGGCGTTCAGTACTGGTCTGACACCAACTTCGACGGCGCTGGCTCGCCGGACATGTGGAAGTACGGCATCACCGTCGACTACAAGCCGGTCGAAAACCTGCTGGCCCGCGTTTCGGTTCAGTACGACGACGTTTCGGAAGACGTTTCGGGCTATTTCCGCCTGCAGCGCGCATTCTAATTCGATCTCCAGATCGAATAAGGGAAAGCCCGGCTTCACGCCGGGCTTTTTCTGTTTTGGCGAATGCTGCGCGGCGCGATAACATTAGTCGCGCCAGCGAACACTTCGCGGACGAAGATCAGCCGAGAAAGCTGCCGATCTGCTCCGGCAGTGGACCGAGATGCAGCAGCGGCGCATGGCCCTGACCCTGCGCCTCGACAATCGCGAGATCCGGCTTGTGCGCGGCCATTTCCTTCACCGTTTCCCGGGACAACAGCCGCGAATGCTCGCCCCGCACCACCAACAGCGGTTTTTCCGCCAAGAGGTCGAACTGTGGCCAGAGCGCGGGTAGGGGTTGGCTGAGATCGGCCGTGCGGAACTGCCGCGCGATCTCCGGATCGTAGTCGGCGACGATTTTGCCGTCCGTCTTGCGGTAGAGCGCTCGCGCCATGCAGCGCCAATCCTCATCTGTGAGATCGGTGAATTCATGCCCATGCACCCGCTGAAGGATACGAGCAGCATCATCGAAATCGGTGGGGGTGGCCCGGCCGCCGAGATAGGCCTGGATCTGTCTCAGTCCCTCCAGTTCCAGCACCGGGCCAATGTCGTTCAGCACCGCGCGTTCGATCCGCGTCAGATGCGTCATCGCTAGCACATGGAGGATGAGCCCACCGCGCGAGGTGCCGATAAAGGCGGCGCGTTCAATGTTCATGTGATCCAGCACGGCGATCACATCCATCGCCTCGACCGGGATCGTATACCGGGAGGGATCGGGATCGCGGCCAGAAAGTCCGCGGCCACGCGAGGAGATCGAGATGACCCGCCGGTTCCATAGCGGCTTCGAAAGGATCAGCGCCAGATCCTCGAAGTCGAGCAGATTGCGGGTTAGGCCGGGCAGGCAGACGACGGGGATGCCCGGGTTCTCGCCGCCGTATTCGCGCACATGAAGAGACAAGCCATCCGGAACCTGGATGAAGTGGTCGCGGTAACAGGTCATGCGCGGATCTCCGGGACTTAGCGTCTGCCGCGAGCCTAACCAAGCTCGCGCGCAGCGTCACCCCTGAAACCCAATGAAAAATCCGCGGGCCCGCTGGCCCTTACCGCCCGAAGCGCAAGTCGTGCACGACGTCGGTCTCTTGCCCCAGCCGGCTCTTGTAGACCTGGTAATTCTCCATCACCCGCTGCACATAATTGCGCGTCTCGGGGAAGGGGATGCGCTCGATCCAGTCGACCACCTCGTCGATGGATTTGCCGCGCGGATCGCCATAGCGCGCGATCCATTCCGGCACTTTGCGCGGGCCGGCATTATAGGCAATGAAGGTCAAGATATAGGAGCCGCCGAAGGCGTCGATCTGCTCGCCGAGATAATGCGCGCCGAGTGTGGCGTTGAAACCGGGATCGCGGGTGAGTTTGTCCGGCTGATAGGCGATGCCGTGCCGCTGGGCCACGCCCTTGGCGGTAGACGGCAAAAGCTGCAGCAGGCCGCGGGCATTGGCGGGCGAGACGGCGGCCGGATTGAACGCGCTTTCCTGCCGGGCGATCGCGTAAGCCAGCGGCTTGCCGGAGCCGGAAATATTGGCGCTGTCGGGGATCACGCCGACGGGGAAGGCCAGCGCCGGCACATCGACACCGCGGGCATAGGCCGCCTTGCCGATCTGCAGCGACAGTTGATGCCCGCCATCGGACTTTTCCGCCCGGGCGCAGAGAAGCGCGAGCTCGCCGGGGCTGTCGATCTGGTCGGCCAGCGCCCGGTAAAGGCTCTGCGCCCGCCAGCCATGGCCGGCCGCTTCGTAGCGGGCGATCGCCTGCACCGATTCACGGCCGAGAAAATCCGCCCGCTCGGCCTCGGAAGGACGCGGGTAGGGGATCTGGATGCCCGGCTTGTCGATGCGAGCCGCCGCCAGCTGACCGTAAAACGTGCTGGAATGCCTTGCGGCCTTGGCAAAATACTCCGACGCCTTGCCGTCCTTCTGCGCTTCCGCCGCCCGGCCGAGCCAGTAATACGCGCGGCTCGCAGACAGCGGCCGGTTCGACACGTCGAGAATCCGGGCAAAATGACGGTTTGCCGCCTTCGCGTCGTTCAACCCGCGAAGCGCATACCAGCCGGCATGGAATTCCGCATCGGCCACATCGGTCGCATCCGATGCTACATGCTGGGCGACGATCCGGTAGGCGGCTTTATAATCGCCGAGATCGGCCAGCCCCCGCGCAATAATGCGCTGCTCGTTCCACCAGTCATGCGCGCTGACCAAAAGCTCGCGCTCCTTCGGCATCTTGATGAGCAGGGCGGCAGCCGCCTCATAATCCTGGGCGCGGCGCAGCTTTTCGATCTGGATGAACAGATAAGCCGGGTCCTTGCGCCATTTGGCGTCGACCGCCGCCAGGGCCGAATCGAGATTGCCTGAGCGCGCGATCAGCGCCGCCCAGGCTTTGTAGAGCGATTGCGCTTCGCCCAGCGTCGAGAAGCGCTTCGCCTGGGCCGACCGATCGCGGTAAAGCAGCATGTCCATGCGCGCCCGGTGGTCTTCTGCCCGCAGCAAGGGGCCGAATTCCGCGAGGATCTTGTCTTCGGTCGCGGTGTCCAGCGTCTCCGAGCGCCAGAGTTTTTTGATCCGGTTGGCCGACTTCGCCCGCTGACCCTCGGCCAGTTCCGCCCGTGCCAGCAGCATCGCGCCTTCCGTCGTCTCTGGTGCGGTGTCGCCAAAGGCAGCGAGCACATCCCGCGCGGGCGGATTTTCGCGGTAAAGCGCCTTTTCCGAATTGGCGCGGAAGGACTTGAGCCCCGGCCAGCCGGTGAGCTGTCGCTGCGCGGCTGCGATTTCGGCAGCCGGTACGTCGGGCAGGCCCGACATGGCGATCGACCAGGTCAGCATGTGCCGGTCGAGCCCATCGGCCATCCGGTTGCGGATCGCGATGGCGTCGGCTCCGTCCTTGTTCGACAGCGCGTCGAGCCCGGCCTTCAGCTGCGGATTGACGGCAGCCGCCGGGTTGCTGCCGCGCGGAATGGCGCCGGTCGTTTCAAAGGAAGGGGGCGTGGCTTTGGTCGGCGCAAAGCCGAGCGGCTTGACCGCCGGCACCGGCACGTCGGACGCAAACATGTCCCCTGCTGGCAGGAGAGCCGCCAGACACAGACCGAAGACGGAACCGAGGAGACGCGACTTTTGCATCCAAACACCAGAACCCAGGATGATATCCTTCACTATAAGCCGGCACCTTGGTTAACGAAACCTTGACGGTCCGATCACATTTGCCTGAGCGGGGCCTTCAAGTCGGCCCCGAACAGAGGCCTGAAAAGCGTCATAAAACCATCGCTTATGCGCTTGTGGGGCTTGAGGCTGCGCAGTAATGTGCCCCCGATTTAATCTGCGAATGCGGCCGAAGCGTGGATCTCGGCCATGAGGAGTTTGACTGCATGTTCCAGGGATCCATTCCCGCACTCGTCACGCCGTTCACCAATGAAGGCGCCGTTGACGAAGCAAGTTTTGCCGCCCATGTCGAATGGCAGATCGCGGAAGGGTCGACCGGGCTTGTGCCCGTCGGCACCACGGGCGAATCGCCGACGCTGTCCCACGCCGAACACAAGCGCGTGGTCGAACTCTGCGTCGAAGTCGCGAACAAGCGCGTGCCCGTCATTGCCGGCGCCGGCTCCAACAACACACTGGAAGCGATCGAGCTCGCCCAGCATGCAGAGGCCGTCGGCGCCGATGCGCTGCTCGTCGTCACGCCCTATTACAACAAGCCGACCCAGAAGGGCCTGATCGCCCATTACGAGGCAATCGCCAAGGCCACCTCGCTGCCGATCATCATCTACAACATCCCCGGCCGCTCGGTGATCGACATGTCTCCGGAGACGATGGGGGCGCTCGCCAAGGCTTACCGGAACATCGTCGGCGTCAAGGATGCGACCGGCAAGATCGAGCGCGTCTCCGAACAGCGCATCACCTGCGGTCCGGATTTCGTCCAGCTCTCGGGCGAGGATGCAACGGCCCTCGGCTTCAACGCCCATGGTGGCGTCGGCTGCATCTCCGTCACCGCCAATGTCGCCCCGCGCCTCTGTGCGGAATTCCAGTCCGCGACCTTGGCCGGTGACTATGCCAAGGCGCTCGCCTACCAGGACCGCCTGATGCCGCTGCACAAGGCAATCTTCATGGAGCCCGGCCTCTGCGGCGCGAAATATGCGCTGAACCGCACCCGCGGCATGAACCGCACCGTCCGCCTGCCGTTGTTGGGCACGCTGGAGGCTTCAACGGAAGCCGCGATCGACGCGGCGCTGAAGCATGCGGGACTGGTGAATTGAGGGGATGACATGAGGCCGGCGGAGACGCCGGCTTTTTTGCGTTTGGTGTGGGCGCAGCAACTCTGATTGTTCAAAAAGCGATCAAGCGCTCTGTGAATCCCTAAAAACCGGGGAGCGCACTGTGAGTGCCCTTGATGCGCCTCCGGGGAGTCAGGGAAGAATTGCCTTCTTCGCGGCAGCCCAGACCTCGTGCTTCTGAGCATCTGTCAGAGACTTAAAGAACTCGCTTTGTTTCAATCCTGTCATGCTAGAATAAACAGCGACTTCTCCCGTGAGAGGGTCTAGGATCCTTATCGCTCCCTTCTCGGAAAGAATTATGTACCGGTCGTTTGAATATGTGTGGTTCATCGACGATGATGCGGCAATCGCCTCCAGTCCGCTCAGGTTTCCCCGCGCTGAATTTTGAAGCGAAAACAATCGATCGAGTTTGCGTTCTAGAAGCGCAAACCGAGCGTCGTCCTTGCTTAGCTCCCCGCTTGGTAAATGAGCCGCTTTGGTCAGTTTCATCAACTTAACCAGCGAGAACACCTGCTCTTCGTCACCTGAGCCGTTGACTGTATCCTCGATCGCTTTAGTGATCTGTGCCCGAGCGCTCAGCGTGTTAGCGATCCTCAGCGTGTGATCGTACTCAATGTCGCGAAAGCCCGAGAGGTCGAAGATGCGCCGGGTCTTGTCATCCTTGATCAAAACTGTGGGCTTATCGAATGCCTGTCGGATGCCATATTCGAACATCACATTCGGATTGTTTGTCGATAGATCGCAGATGCAAAGATCTGCTGTAGCCACCTTTGTTACCACGTCCAACTGGATCATATGAGCCGCGCTGGTGGATGTGGCCAGTGTGCATTCATAGCCAGCCGCTGTGACAGCAGGCTCGATCAGCTGCTGGTAGACTTCACCGAAATGGCCCACCGGATATCCATCAACGTCGGATATCGGCATCATCACAAAGCATGTTTTCGTCGCGTTGTCTTCGTCCGGTGCTGGCTTTTGCTTGTTCATTCTGTGGTCCTGTATCGGCGTGTCCGGTTTCAATTTTACCGCGAATACCATAGGTTTCAAACGATATGATTCAGATGGGGTCCCGATGTTACGTTTCGTTGTGCCAGTGCTTTTGGCATCAACCGTTTCGGCTCATGCCAAAGAGCAACCCGACTGGTCTGGTTCCTACTATTGCAAGGTGACAGCCATGGCTGGGATAAGTCGCAATTCAACCACCAAGGAGTGGAATAGCGCTCGTTTCACCGTCGAGGATGAAGCCCAGATCGTCACCGTGAAAAAGACAAAGCTTCAGTACCCAGAGATCTTTGGAAAAGAGACCACCTACACCATCTCGGTCAAAGATTTCGGCGACACCAGTAAAGCTTATAACTGCCTTTACTTCTTCAGCGATAATGCTGATGCCGAGAATATACCAGTTCGCGAAAGCAGCGGGGCTAGCTGCAATTGGTTTGGTTCTACGTTCTTTTTCAACTTCAAGAACCTCAAAATGCAAACTATGTTTCGAGGTGGCTATATGGATGGATTAGATGAAAATACGGACACCCCTTACGTGGCTGTTGCCAAGTGCGATAAGGTGGGCTGATCTACAACATTGCCGTCGTGTAACGTGATTTGCAAAGATCGCCCCACAGATCGCATACACAGGGCAGTTGAAAGAGGGCAAGGCGATCAACACGCGCAGCCTTTGGTTTAGCAAGCATGGTGCCGGCGATGTTTGCATGCATTTGCTGAAATCTTTACCAACGCCCTCACCCACACCCCACCTTTATTTCCCCCCCATCCTCCATTACATACCTGCCATATCCGCCACGCCCCGCCCGCGTATGGCGAAGACCACGACAAAATCCCGGGCGAAACGGAAGATTAAACCATGGCCCCCAAAGGCTCGCAGCGCACCGTCAACAAGATCGTCGCGGAAAACCGCAAGGCGCGCTTCAATTACGAGATTGTTGATACCTATGAGGCGGGACTGGTTTTGACCGGCACGGAGGTCAAGTCGCTGCGCGAGGGCAAGGCCAATATCGCCGAATCCTATGCCTCGGATGAGGGCGAGGAGATCTGGCTGATCAATTCGCATCTGCCGGAATATCTGCAGGCGAACCGCTTCAATCACGAGCCGCGCCGCCGTCGCAAGCTCTTGTTGTCCAAGCGCGAGATCAACCGCCTGCGCTCCTCGATCAATCGCGAGGGCATGACGCTGGTGCCGCTCAAGATCTATTTCAACGAGAAGGGCAGGGCGAAGCTGGAGCTGGCGCTCGCCAAGGGCAAGAAGCTGCATGACAAGCGCGAGACCGAGAAGGAACGCGACTGGAACCGCCAGAAGCAGCGTTTGATGAAGACGGGTTGAGACTGATGGCGCTGGAGTTTCTGAGGGTCACCGTCGGTCCCTTCGTCTTCGAGGCCAGGCTTGAGCGCGAAAAGGCGCCGGAGACCTGCCGCATCTTTGAAAGCTTTCTGCCCTTCCGCAACCAGGCGATCCATTCGCGCTGGTCGGGCGAGGCGGTCTGGGTGCCCTTAGGCGATTTCCAGTTCGGCGCCGGCTTCGAAAACCACACGGCCCATCCCTCGCGCGGCGATATCCTGCTTTATCCCGGCGGTTTCAGCGAAACCGAACTGCTCTTCGCCTATGGCTCCTCGCAGTTTGCCAGCAAGATGGGTGTTCTGGCGGGCAATCACTTTTTGACGGTGGTGAAGGGGGCTGAGCAGTTGGAGGCCATGGGGAAAATGGTGCTCTGGCAGGGCGCGCAGGATATCGCTTTCGAGGCGATGTAATCCCCTCATTGCAGTCTGATGACGCGGCTGTTATCACACTGTCAGCTGGGCACGATGCGCGGCGTTGGAGATTTTATGTTCACGAATGCGGGGCACCGCTAGTCCCAGTTTCTGGGATTGCCGAGTTTGAATGAAGTTGATGCGCTTTCGCTTCAGCTCATGGCAAACCATATCTCGATTTCCCCAGACCTCAGTGCTTCCAATGAGAAGCACGCGCTGATGGCCCCCAAAGGTCAAAGAGGATCTGGCACGGCTGTTTGAAAGACAACCATGATGAACATAAGACCATTGAATGCTCATGATATTCCGGCCCTGCAGGTGGTGCTGAATGAAACGGGCCTGTTTCCTGCGGAACTGCTTCCCGAATTGGTCGGCGGTTTTCTATCGGACCAGCAAAGCGACGATATCTGGCTCACCTGCGAAGACAGTGGGCGCGCTATCGGCTTCTGCTATGCGGCGCCCGAGCCGCTGACCGAGGGGACATGGAATATGCGGGCGATCGCCGTCCTGCCCTCGCGGCAGCAGACAGGTGTCGGAGCCGCCCTCGTAAAAGCGCTCGAGGCCAAGCTCATTGCCCTTGGTCAGCGCATTCTCATTGTCGATACCTCAGGTGCGGTCGCATTTGACCGAACACGACAGTTCTATCGGAACAATCACTATGTTGAAGAAGCCCGAATCCGCGACTTCTGGGCGTCGGGCGACGACAAAGTGATTTTCTGGAAGGCCCTCTAATCGAACGTCCTGGCGCGGGCTTCGGCCTGCGCCAGTTTTCGCCCATGCTTCAAAAAGAGAAAGTCCTTAAACACACTGTTCCTGAGCGCCGATGCTCGCGCCCCAACCCCTCAATGCTCTTCTTCGTGGCTCGACACCGGCTCGGCCACGCGCGGGGTGCCGCGCTCCGAAGGGTCGCGGCCGATTTCGGCTTTGAGCGTCATCAGGTCGATGAAATGGTCCGACTGGCGGCGCAGATCATCGGCGATCATCGGCGGTTGCGTCGCCATGGTCGAAACGACGGAGACCTTGCGGCCCTTGCGCTGCAAGGCTTCGACGAGCGTGGTGAAATCGCCGTCGCCGGAGAAGAGAACGAGATGGTCGACGGTTTCCGACTGTTCCATCGCGTCGATGGCCAGCTCGATGTCCATGTTGCCCTTGACCTTGCGGCGGCCCATGCTGTCGGTGAATTCCTTCGCCGGTTTGGTCACGACCTTGTAGCCGTTATAGTCCAGCCAGTCGATCAGCGGGCGGATCGAGGAATATTCCTGATCCTCGATGAGGGCGGTGTAATAATAGGCGCGCAACAGGTAACCGCGCTTCTGGAAAGCCTTCAGGAGCTTGCGATAGTCGATATCGAAGCCGAGGCTTTTGGAGGCTGCGTAAAGATTGGCGCCATCGATGAACAGGGCGATTTTTTCGCGCGGGTCGAACATCTTCATTATCCTCAGGTGCAATATCAACTAACGCGGCAATCGGAAATCAAAACAATACCTTGCCCCTCCACATATGACCAAGGCATTAAATTATGATCTGATCATATATAAAGGTATTTAGGATAAGGGGCTGCATAATCCAAGCACCTCAGGGTTGCATGCGGCACCAAATCGCGGCTTTTGGGCCTGTCTTTTTTTGGGTTTCGAAGGCGCAGTCACGAAAAACTTGAATTTGCCCGCCATTGCCTGTATCGCACCCGTCAATCCCTCGCTTTCATGACCGCAAAGGACAGGCAATGGCCCGCGTCACCGTTGAAGATTGTATCGACAAAGTCGAAAACCGCTTCGAGCTCGTGCTGCTCGCAAGCCATCGTGCCCGCCAGATCTCGCAGGGCGCCCCGATCACCATCGATCGCGACAAGGACAAGAACCCGGTCGTGGCCCTTCGCGAAATCGCCGACGAGACGCTCTCGCCCGACGATCTGAAGGAAGACCTGATCCATTCGCTGCAGAAGCATGTCGAAGTCGACGAGCCGGAGCAGGATCCGAGCTCCATGCTGGCGAATGTCGGCACGGCTGGCAAGGGCGACGAAGAGGACGAACTGCCGGAAACCCTCACCTTCGACCAGATGTCGGAAGAGGAACTTCTGGCCGGTATCGAAGGTCTGGTGCCGCCTGAAAAGAGCGACGATTACTAATCGTCAATCAGTCGGAATTTAGTCTGTTTCTGACAGTTGGATAACGTGCGCCAGTCATGTCGGCTGGCGCGCTTTTTTTCGTTTTAGGAGACGCCTGAATGATGCGGCAGTATGAGCTCGTGGAGCGGGTACAGAAGTACAAGCCCGACGCCAACGAAGCTCTTCTCAACAAGGCCTATGTCTATGCCATGCAGAAACATGGCAAGCAGACGCGCGCCAGCGGAGATCCCTATATCTCCCACCCGCTCGAGGTCGCCGCCATTCTAACCGAAATGCGCTTGGACGAATCGACCATCGCAGTCGCGCTCCTGCACGATACGATCGAGGACACCTCGGCCACCCGCGCCGAAATCGACGAATTGTTCGGCGAGGATATCGGCCGTCTCGTCGAGGGCCTCACCAAGATCAAGAAGCTCGATCTCGTCACCAAGAAGGCCAAGCAGGCGGAAAACCTGCGCAAGCTCTTGCTCGCAATTTCCGATGACGTGCGCGTGCTCCTCGTCAAGCTCGCCGACCGCCTGCACAATATGCGCACGCTCGAACACATGCGCGATGACAAGCGGGCCCGCATTTCCGAAGAGACGATGGAAATCTATGCGCCGCTGGCCGGCCGCATGGGTATGCAGGACATGCGCGACGAGCTGGAGGATCTGTCCTTCCGCTACATGAACCCGGAGGCCTATGAGACGGTCACCAACCGTCTCTCGGAACTGTCGACCCGCAACGAAGGCCTGATCACCAAGATCGAGGACGAGCTCCGCGACCTGCTGGTGGCGAACGGCCTCTTGAACGCCGGCGTCAAGGGTCGCCAGAAGCGGCCTTATTCCGTCTTCCGCAAGATGCAGTCGAAGTCGCTCTCCTTCGAACAGCTCTCGGACGTCTATGGCTTCCGCATCCTGGTCGACGACATTCCCGGCTGCTACCGCGCGCTCGGCATCGTCCACACCCGCTGGCGCGTCGTGCCCGGTCGGTTCAAGGACTATATCTCGACGCCGAAGCAGAATGATTACCGCTCGATCCACACCACCATCGTCGGCCCGTCGCGCCAGCGCATCGAGCTGCAGATCCGCACGCGCCGCATGCATGAAATCGCCGAATACGGTATTGCCGCCCACAGTCTCTACAAGGATGGCGAAAATGGCGAGCAGAGCGAGCCGCTGTCACGCGAGAGCAACGCCTATTCCTGGCTGCGCCACACGATTGAAGCGCTGGCCGAAGGCGACAATCCGGAAGAATTCCTCGAGCACACCAAGCTCGAACTCTTCCAGGACCAGGTCTTCTGCTTCACGCCGAAGGGCAAGCTGATCGCGCTGCCGCGTGGCGCGACCCCGATCGATTTCGCCTATGCCGTCCACACCAATGTCGGCGACACCTGTGTCGGTGCCAAGATCAACGGCTCGATCATGCCGCTCGTCACGCGGCTGTCGAACGGCGACGAGGTCGAGATCATCCGCTCCGGCGTGCAGGTGCCGCCCGCCGCCTGGGAAGAGATCGTCGTCACCGGCAAGGCGCGCGCCGCCATCCGTCGCGCCACCCGCATGGCGATCCGCAAGCAATATGCCGGCCTCGGCCAGCGCATTCTGGAGCGCACGTTTGAGCGCGCCGGCAAGGTCTTCTCGCGCGATACGCTGCGGCCCGTGCTGCATCGTCTCGGCCAGCGCGATGTCGAGGATGCAATTGCCTCGGTCGGTCGCGGCGAATCCTCGTCGCTCGACGTGCTGCGCGCGGTCTATCCCGACTATCAGGACGAGCGCGTCACGGTAAAACCGTCGGAAGACGGCTGGTTCGCAATGAACAGCGCCAATGGCATGGTCTTCAAGATTCCCGGTGCTGCCCATCCGAAGGGCGATGTGCCGACGGCGGGCGACGGACCGGAGCCGCTTCCGATTCGGGGTCTGTCCGGCAATGCCGAGGTGCATTTCGGCCCGGCTGGCGCCGTTCCGGGCGACCGCATCGTCGGCATCATGGAAGACGACAAGGGCATCACCATCTATCCGATCCAGGCATCCACCCTGCAGAAGTTCGACGACCAGCCGGAGCGCTGGATCGACGTGCGCTGGGATCTTGACGAGGCCAACAAATCGCGCTTTGTCGCCCGCATCCTGATCAACGCGCTGAACGAACCGGGGACGCTGGCAACGGTTGCCCAATGCGTCGCGCGGCTGGATATCAACATCCGCGTCCTCAACATGATCCGCATCGCCACCGACTTCACCGAGATGGCAATCGACCTGGAAGTCTGGGACCTGCGCCAGCTCAGCCAGCTACTGGGCGAGTTGAAGGAGCTGGACTGCATTTCCACGGTGAAGCGCGTCTACGACTGACGTGGATGGGCTCTGATCAGAGGGAAGGGCGGGTTGCCGCCATTCCCCGTCTTTTCGCCCCATGCTGTGCCTCGCGCAGACGCCAACTGCTTATCTTTTGCCCATCTTCTGCCCAAAACGTAAACCTCCACCCTTTCGGTATGCGCCTTGCGCATATCTGGCGTCGCCAATGCGCGCTGGTAGTTTGTGCGGCGCAACATTATCTTCGGTTCAACAGATTAAGACAAAGAACCGAGGACAAAACGATGTTTACTCCGATCCGCAAACTGGCCCGTGCACTCCGCGTACCGAGCGCTGCTGAGCGCGAAATGAGCTACCTGAACGGCGCTCGCGATCTCGTCGACCTGGAATACCGCCAGCGCGAAATCGACCGTGGTGTTTTCCGTCGCGGCTTCTGATTGACCGGCGGCCAGCCTTGGCCGCAGCTGACGTGTGAGGAGGGGTTCACCTGAGCCTCTCCAGCAGATGAAAATCCGGCGGCGATCTTTCTCGGCGCCCTCTATTTCAGCCCTTCCGTCGACGGGTAGCCCTTGCGGGGAACGCAGCGGATAAACTACATGTTGTCCATGCTGTTCCGACGTCGCCAACCGCTTTCCTATTCGATGAGGCTGCGCGAGCTTTTGTGGCCGCGAAAAGGCTTCTCCCGCTCGTTTCAATACTTCGGCAAGCGCGTGCTGCGCCTGTCGGCGACGCCCCATGCGGTGGCTGCCGGACTGGTGGCCGGCGTGGTCTCGTCGCTGACGCCGTTTATCGGCTTCCACTTCCTCATTGCCTTTGCCATCGCCTATCTGATCTCCGGCAACATGCTGGCGGCGGCCCTTGGCACTGCGCTTGGCAATCCCTTGACCTTTCCGCTGATTTGGGCGGCGACCTGGGAAGTCGGGCACCGGATCCTCGGTGCCGGCGCACCGGTCGGCGATGCCGTCGATTTGCACCGGGCATGGCACCAGTCGGGCATCGCCCATATCTGGGAGCCGATCTTGAAGCCCATGCTCGTCGGAGCGATCCCGCTTGCGGCAATCAGCACCGTTGTCGTCTATGCAGTCACCTATGTCGCTGTTGATCGCTTTCAGCGCCGGCGCCGCGCGCGCCTGTCCGAACGGGCAAAGGCGCGTCTGGCCGATGCCCTCGAAGGAACGAGCGTCTGATATGATCATCGGCATTGGCAGCGATCTCATCGACATCAGGCGGATCGAGAAATCCATCCAACGTTTCGGCGACAAGTTCACCGCTCGCTGCTTCACGGACGAGGAGCAGGCGCGCTCGAATGGCCGCAAGGATTGCGCGGCCTCCTATGCGAAACGGTTCGCCGCCAAGGAGGCCATGGCAAAGGCGCTCGGAACAGGCATCGCTGAGGGCGTGTTCTGGAAAGAGATGGGCGTTGTCAACCTGCCCAACGGCAAGCCCGGCCTGGAACTGACCGGCGGCGCGAAGGCCTTTCTGGAACGCCTCGTGCCACATGGCCACCGTCCCGTCATTCATCTCACCATCACCGACGAATTCCCCTATGCCCAGGCATTCGTGATCGTCGAAGCCCTGCCGGTGAACGCCTGAGTTAACCGGTCGCGGCGGCTGTCGCGCCTGCGTGGTTGCCGCGCGGGCACGAACCGACTAGACAGTGCAGGATTTTCGCAAGAAGGAAACGATCCGCGTGAGCGAAGCCAAGAAGCAAAGTGCCCTTTGGGAAAACATCAAGGTCATCATCCAGGCCCTCCTGCTGGCCATGGTCATCCGCACCGTGCTGTTCCAGCCCTTCACCATTCCGTCGGGCTCCATGATGCCGACCCTGCTGGTCGGTGACTATATCTTCGTCAACAAGTTCTCCTACGGCTATTCCAAATACTCGCTGCCCTTCTCGCCCGACCTCTTCGAAGGCCGGATCTTTGCGAGCGAGCCGAAGCGTGGTGACATCGTGGTTTTCCGTTTTCCGCCGAACCCGAGCGTTGACTATATCAAGCGTCTTGTCGGCCTCCCGGGCGACCGCATCCAGGTCATCAACGGTGTCCTGAACATCAACGGCCAGCCGGTGCCGAAGCAGCCTGATGGTGTCTTTACCTCGGATTACCGCATGGATCCGGGCACAGATGTGCCGGTCTTCCGCGAAACCATGGACAATGGCGTGACCTATGACACGCTCGATCAGGCGCCCGACAGCCGTGGCGACAACACCCGCGAGTTCATCGTGCCGGAAGGGCATTACTTCATGATGGGCGACAACCGCGACAACTCGCTGGACAGCCGCTTCGACGTCGGCTTCGTGCCGGCGGAGAACCTGATCGGCAAAGCCTCGCTGATCTTCTTCTCGCTCGGTAACGACACCTCCTTCCGCGAAGTCTGGAAGTGGCCGTCGAACATGCGTTGGGATCGTCTGTTCAAGGTTGTCGGATGAACCGGAAAAAGGGCGCATCGGAGGAGCATTGGGAGCAGATCGAGACTCTGATCGGGCATCGCTTTGCCGATCGGGATCGTCTGTCCCGGGCACTCACCCATTCGAGCGTCCAGCCGTCGAAGGGGGAGGGCGATTATGAGCGCCTGGAATTCCTCGGCGACCGCGTGCTCGGCCTCTGTGTGGCCGAGCTCCTCTTCAGCACCTTCCGCAAGGCGGCGGAGGGAGAGCTCTCCGTCCGCTTCAACCAACTCGTCAGCGCCGAGACCTGTGCTGCCGTCGCCGACGAGATGGAGCTTCACCGCTTCATTCGCACCGGCGCCGACGTGAAGAAGATCACCGCGAAGAACATGCTGAATGTGCGCGCCGATGTGGTCGAAGCCCTGATCGCGGCCATTTATCTGGATGCAGGGCTCGAAGCTGCCCGCAGCTTCATCTTAAAATTCTGGACGGCGCGAGCCACCCGTGCCGATGGCGCGCGCCGCGACGCCAAGACCGAGCTGCAGGAATGGACGCATGCCAAGTTCGGCAAGCCGCCGACATACAAGGTTGCGGATCGGTCCGGACCGGATCATGATCCCCGCTTCACGGTGATCGTCGAGATCCCGGGCATCAAGCCGGAGATCGGCATCGACCGTTCCAAGCGCGCCGCCGAACAGGTGGCCGCCACGAAGATTCTCGAACGCGAAGGCGTCTGGGCCAAGGCCTCCGACGCGAACTGATTGGACACCATGAGCGAAACAGAAAACCATGACGGCGGCGAAGCCACCGTCAATACCCCGACCCGATCCGGCTTCGTCGCCCTGATCGGTCCGACGAATGCCGGCAAGTCGACCTTGGTCAACCGCTTCGTCGGCGCCAAGGTCTCCATCGTCAGCCACAAGGTGCAGACGACCCGCGCGGTCATGCGCGGCATTGCGATCCACAAGAACGCACAGATCGTCTTCATGGACACGCCCGGCATCTTCAAGCCGCGCCGCAAGCTCGACCGCGCCATGGTGACCTCAGCCTGGGGCGGCGCCAAGGATGCCGATATCATCCTGCTCCTGATCGACAGCGAACGGGGGCTGCGCGGCGACGCCGAGGCGATTCTTGAAGCTCTGAAAGATGTGCCGCAGCCGAAGATCCTCGTTCTGAACAAGATCGACCGCGTGCGCCATGAAGATTTGTTCCAGTTGGCGGCCAAGGCCAACGAGACCGTGAAGTTTGACCGCACCTTCATGATATCGGCGACGACCGGCTCCGGTTGTGACGACATCATGGACTATCTGGCGGAGACCTTCCCGGAGGGCCCCTGGTATTATCCGGAAGACCAGATCTCCGACCTGCCGATGCGCCAGTTGGCCGCTGAGATCACCCGTGAAAAACTGTTCCTGCGCCTGCACCAGGAGCTTCCTTATTCCTCGCATGTCGAGACGGAAAAGTGGGAAGAGCGCAAGGATGGTTCTGTTCGCATCGAGCAGGTGATCTACGTCGAGCGCGACAGCCAGAAGAAGATCGTGCTCGGCAAGAACGGCGACGCAATCAAGGCGATCTCAACGGCGTCCCGCAAGGAGATGTCGGAAATCCTCGAGCAGCCTGTGCACCTCTTCCTGTTCGTCAAGGTGCGCGAAAACTGGGGCAATGACCCTGAGCGCTTCCGCGAAATGGGCCTGGAATTCCCGCGCGACTGACGGTCTTTCGTCTGTCTCTCACCCTTTCGTCCCGGCGGGCTTGATCCGTCGGGCGACAAAACCTGCTATTTTCGGCCCGGCAATGATAATCAGGATCAGCCGCATCGTCTGCAGCGCCATGACGAACGACATGTCGACGGGCGTCGAGGCGGCGATGATGGCGATCGAATCGAGGCCGCCGGGGCTTGTCGCCAGATAGGCGGTGAGCGGGTCGATGCCCATGAACCGCCAGAGCAGGAACGCGAGCCCACCGCAAAACGCCATCAGCACAAGGATCGAACCGACAACCTGCGGCAAGGCGCTGGCCGCATGGCGCAGGATCCTGCGGGTGAAGGTAAGGCCGATTCGCCAGCCGATCACGCCATAGGCGAGCGCCAGCAGCCATTGCGGCAGATGCAGCGAGATGACACCTGCGACATGCAGGATCGTTGTCACGGCAAGCGGCAGCAGCATCGTGCCCGCCGGGATCTTGAGCCGCGCCCCGACAGAGGCGGCAGCGAGTGCTGCGGCAAGTGTCACACCGAGGTCGAGCCAGTCGGTCTGCGGAAACCAGACGACTTGCGGTGCCGCACCACCGCTGATCCGGAAGACAAATGCTGCCATGACCGAGGCACCGGTCGCGACGAACACCACCCGGAGATATTGCATGAAGGCGACGAGCCGCGCATCCGCGCCATGCGCCTCAGCCATGAGGACCATGGCGGATGCGGCTCCTGCGGATGTCCCCCAGACGGCCGTGGTGCCCGGCAGAATGTCCGCTTTCGCAATCAGGTAGCCGAGCAGGCTGCTCGCCGAGATGACCGCAACGACGATCGCCAGGAAGATCGGCCAGTCGAGCGCCACGGCCTTCAGCGTTTCGAGATCGAGCGAGCGGGCGATAATGCAGCCGAGCAGCGAGTGCGCGAAGATATAGGGATAGCGATGCACGGAAAGGCGAGCACCGTTGGTGGCGACCAGGATCGCTGCTGCCATCGGCCCGAGCAGGAGCGCGCCGGGAATGTGGGTGGCAAAGAGGATCGTCGACAGTGTGAGCGAGACCGCAAGGAGAATGGCCCAGCGCGCCGGGACGGGCAGGGGCGTGAGCATTCCTGGTGGCGGGGAAGGAGAAGTCTCCCCACCCGCTTTCACACCCGCTCCCGAACTAGGCAGCCTTGTCTCGTCACCCATGGGCCTCTCCCGGTCTCGCCCGCGCTCCCAGCGCCAAGCATGGGATAAGCACTGGACGAAAGCGCAAATTCGTAAAATAAATGAGGTTGACCTCACAAACGAGTTTTATGAGCATGCCCTCGCAAAAGTCAAGTTTGCCGATAGCATCCGATGTATCCCAGGCGGCGCAGGCCGCAGCAATCGCCGCGCCGTCCGCGCCGCCGAAGGCAACGGCTGCGCCCGTCGCCAAGGAGCCGAAGCGCCAGCGTGGCATCGCGCGCGTTGCCCGCTTGTTGGATGCCGGTGCCAGCGTCTTTGCCGAGCAGGGCTACAAGGCTGCGACCATGACGGAGATCGCGGCCCGTGCCGGCGCCCCGATCGGCTCGCTCTACCAGTTCTTTCCCAACAAGGACGTGCTGGCGGACGCCCTTGTCGCCCGTTACGGCGAACATGTGACGGCAGCGCTCGACAAGATCCGCGAGCAGGCGGCAGAGATGGATGGCGCGGGCCTTGCCGATCGGCTGCTGGATGTCTTCGTCGCTCATTCGGCTGAGCGGAGCCTGGCGCTCAGCCTGCTCGATGCGCGCTGGGAGCAGCCGGGCGTTCGCCCCGGCGTCCTGCGTGAAAGCCTGCGCCGCCACATTGCCGAATGCCTTGCCACCTGGCGCCCGAACCTGGGTGACGACGAGCGCCAGGCGATGGCCGTCGTCCTGCTGCAGGCAATGAAGTCTCTGGCGCAACTGCATGAAGAGAAACGGTATCCGGGCAAGACCGAAGCTTTGGCGCAGTGGCGCGGCTGGGTCCGCCGCTACCTTGGCGATTTCTGAAGTCGCGGGCCGAATCGGTTGTCCCTAGGGCTCAGGCTGCGCTAGACTGCACTTATGCAATGGACGGACGAAGCAATTCTGCTCGGTGTGCGCCGGCATGGCGAAACCAGCGTCATTGCCGAGATGATGACCCGTACCCGCGGCCGCCATCTGGGCATGGTCCGTTCAGGTCGATCGCGCAGCATGCAGCCGGTGCTGCAGCCGGGGAACCGGCTGGAGGTGACCTGGCGCGCACGGCTCGACGAACATCTCGGTGAGTACAAGGTGGAGCCACTGGCATTGCGCGCTGGGCGGCTGATGGAGAGTGCGACCGCCGTCTACGGCGTTCAGGCGCTCGGATCGCTCTTGCGCCTCCTGCCTGAGCGTGATCCGCATCCGCATCTCTTCGAAGCACTCGACGTGATCCTCGATCATCTGGAAGAGCCTGGGACGGCTGGAGAACTCTTCGTCCGCTTCGAACTGGCGCTCCTGAACGATCTGGGCTTCGGACTGGATCTCGAAGAATGCGCGGCGACTGGCCTGCGCGAGGATCTGGCTTTCGTCTCGCCGAAATCCGGCCGTGCCGTCAGCCGGGCGGCGGGCGCGCCCTGGGCCGACAAGATGCTGGCACTCCCGGATTTTCTTTCATCTGGAAGCAGGCGAGGGGCAGATCCCGAAAGCCTGGCCGCCGCCTTCCGGCTCACCGGATACTTCCTTGACCGCCATGTCTACGTGCCGCGCGGGCTGGAAGCGGGCGCGGCACGGGAGGGCTTTTGTCAGGCGGCGTTGAAGACCCTGCGGGCGCTGGAAGCCACCGGCGAATTGGCCGCACCGAGAAACACGGCCTGATCCTCCGGCGACGATTTCGCCATGTGCTGATGAATCGCGGCCTGCAGTTCGCTGATATTGCGATAGCTACCGCCGTCCAGATCGATGACCGGATATTTGACGGCGATGAACTTGACCCGATCTCCGTCGGGAATGGTGATTCCAACCGGAATCCCGGCATATTCGATGACTTGCTTCTTCATAACGAATGTCCCCGCTCGTGCACACGATGCACGGCGCTGTTTCAATAGTCGTTTGTGGTGATCAGTCTTTGCGCTGCGTCACATTCGACAGGAGCAGGCGTAATGGCGTTTCACCATCACGAGGCACGGGGTCGTCTGCCAGGATCGGATGGCATCAAGAAATACAACTTGCATTTCGCTGACCTCCTTCTTTGGCTGTGGCCTCCAAGCCGGAGGCCAGTCATGGTTCGTCGTCAGTGTCCGAACCAGCATCGACAAGGTAGGTGCTGGCCCTGAATCCGTCAACGGGCCAAGCGAGAAAAATAAAATAATTTTCTGTGACAGTGGTCACTAGGCGAAAACGCAGGAATTTTGATCCGGCATAGGTGGAATGCCGAAATATGATCTCACTTTGGGCAAAATTACGCCACGGCCATGGCGGGCCGGTCGACCGCTTTTTCGCGGATCGGCCAATGCACCACAGCCGCGAAGATGCCAAGCGCCACACCCAACCACCACACCTGATCATAGGTGCCGAAGTGGTCGTAGAGATAACCGCCCATCCACACGCCGAGGAAGGAACCGATCTGGTGCGACAGGAAGACCAGGCCGCCGAGCAGTCCGAGATGGCGCGTGCCGAACATGATCGCGACCAGCCCGTTCGTCGGCGGCACGGTCGAAAGCCACAGAAGGCCCATGACAGCGGCGAAGATCACCACGGACAGCGGCGTTTGCGGCAGGAGCAGGAAGAGCGTCACCGTGATCGAGCGGCCGATATAGATGAAGGCGAGGAAATAGGGTTTCGAATAGCGCTGCCCGATCCAGCCGGCGGCAAGCGAACCGATGATGTTGAAGAAGCCGATCAGCGCCATGGCGATGACCGCATAGCGCGCCTCGATGCCGATATCGCCGAGATAGGCCGGGAAATGCGCGGTGATGAAGGCGACCTGGAAGCCGCAGACAAAGAAGCCGGTGGTCAGCAGCAGATAGCTCTTATGCGCCAGTGCCTCTTTCAGTGCTTCCGCGACTGTCTGCTTGTATTGATTGCCGGACTGGCTGCCCGACTGCGCATTGCCCCGCAGGGGGAAGGCGAGGAGCGGCACGACCAGCATCATGACGGCGATGATGACGAGACTGTCCGACCAGCCGAAGGCGGAGATGAAACCCTGGCTAAGCGGCGCGAACAGGAACATGCCGGCAGACCCGGCCGCCGTCCCGATGCCAAACGCCATCGAGCGCTGTTCGGGCGTGACATTGCGGGCGAAGGCCGAGAGGATGACGCTGAACGAACCGGCGCCGATCGCCGTGCCGATCAACACGCCGCCGCCCATATAGAGCCAGATCGGCGCCGTCGCATGCGCCATCATCAAGAGGCCGGCGGCATAAAGCACGCCGGACATGACCAGCACGCGCCCGGTGCCATACTTGTCTGCCAGTGCTCCGAAGAAGGGCTGACTGACACCCCAGAACAGGTTCTGGAACGCCATGGCGAGGCCGAAAGTCGAGCGATCCCAACCACGATCGGCGAGCATGGGCAGCTGGAAGAAACCCATGGCGGAGCGCGGCCCGAAGGTCATCACCGCAATCAGCGATCCGGCAAGAATGATAAGCCAGGGCATCGGGTGGCGGCTGGTCACGGTCATGGGAATCCTCCTCTGTCGATCACACATTAGTGCAGTCATTCCATGACGAGAAACGCCTTTTGATGAATTGCTCATCAAGGGATTTGATGAAAGTCAGGTGCGATGATTGGGACCCGATCACTTAAGCTGGCTTGGATGCGGCCGTGACGGAGCATGCCCTACCTCTCCCCCTGTGGGAGAGGTTACAAAATCGAAGGCTTAGGCGTGCGTAAGCCGCCTAAACTTCAGATTTTGTTGGTGAGGGGACCGGTGCTGCGGGCACGACGACAGACCCCCTCTCTGGCGATTTCAGATGTTTAGGCGGCTTGCGCTCGCCTAATTCATCGAAATCGCTTTCTCCCCCGCAAGGGGGGAGAGGGGCCGTCGCATGCTCAGCCGACTCCGCAATCTCACCGCTGCTTGATCGCCCAGCCCTCGCGCATACCAAGCACCGTGACCGCGTCCCCAACCGACACTACGCCGTCGCCGCGCGGGACCGCGTTCCAGCCGAACAGCGGCCCTGGCACGCGTCGGTCGGCGGACATGCGGATGCGTCCCATGGCGGGCATCGGATTGGCGCCCTCGCGTGATCCGGTCCCTTGGTCCTGCGTGGTCATGATGCAGCGCGGGCAGGGTTTGACGAAGTCAAAATGGAGGCCGCCGATCTCAAGACCTGTCCAACGATCTTCCGCCCAAGGCTCGTCACAATCGAGCACGATGTTCGGCCTGAAGCGGTCCATGCCGACCGAGCCTTCGCCATGGGCACCCATGTCCGCGTTGAGCGCGCGCAGCGACCCGGTGGTGGTGACGAGGATCTGGTAGCCATCGGCAAAACCCATCGGCGCATTCTCGCCCGCCCATTCCGCACTTGCCATGCGGCGGCTCTCGCTATCGATAAAGACCAACTTCACCGGCCGTCCGAACCAGTCGGAGAGTTTGGCATTCACGCTCTCGTCGGCAACGGCAGCGCTGACGATCGATTTCCAGATCGCCACATCCATCCGCTGCTCGGGATGCGGCAGCGCGACCATGGCTTCCCGCCCGTCATCGAGCCGAAGCGTCAAGTATGAGGCGCCCGGAATGGCGGCCAGCCGGGCTAGCTCCGGCAGTTCACGCTGGGTGATGAAATGCCCTGACGGGTCGACCAGCATCATTCGCCGGTCGCCGGCAAGCCCCATGGCCTCGATCTGCGCTTGCGGCAACGTGATGCCCCGGGCGCTCTTAAACGGATAGATGAAAAGCCCGGTGACCTGCATGGAGTGACCTCAGATTTCGTCGCGAAAGAGGGTAAGGAACTGTTCGAGCCGCTGGTGGCGCTCCTGAGCGAGGACGCGACCCGTCGCGGTCTGGAACCCGTCGGAGAGTTTCAAGAGTTTGGCCGGAAAGTGATCGATCGCATAACGCCTGTCATCGAGCGGCCGATGCTCGGCGCCGGGATCGCCGGGATGGTAGAGGCCAGAGCCCAAACGCCCGGCAATGTAGAAGCAGCGCGCCACGCCGACCATGCCGATCGCGTCAAGCCTGTCGGCATCCTGCAGGATCTTGGCCTCGATCGTCTCGGGCGGGATATTGGCGGAAAAGCTGTGGGTCAGCACGGCATGTGCCACACGGGCGATCCGGTCCTCGGCCCAGCCAAGATCGGCCAGAATGCTCGACGCTTTCTCCGCCGCAAGCCGCGAGGCCTGCGATCTAAGCGGCGAATTCTTCTCGACGGCGACACAATCATGCAGCAGAACGGCCGCCGCCAGCACCTCGGCGTCCCCGCCTTCGCCGGCCTGGATGCGCATGGCATTGCGAAACACCCGGTGGATATGCGCAAGGTCATGCGAGCCGTCGTCGCCTTCGGTCGCATGCGCCAGAAGCTGCGCCGCAAGTGCCTGATGCGGGGCAAAGGCCTCGGCAGTGAGAAGTTCGGTCACGTCACAATATCCCGGTGATTCCTGGCAGGCGAGGCACCCATCTAGCCCGCCTCCCAGCCTCGCCGCAATCCGCGAAAGCTCAGATCCCCGTCGCCTCGTCCTCCCGCATGGCGTCTGCAACGTCAGCGGTCTTTGCCTTCGAACTCAGGATCTTCTGATAGAAGAGCCCGATGCCGATCAGCACGAAGCCCAGGCCGATGAAGGACAACGCCCTCAGAACGCCTTCGAGATTGGCCATGTCGATGAGGAAGACCTTGGCGACAGTCAGGATCACGAGAACGGCCGAGGCGATGCGCAGGCTCCTGGCGTCGAAGCGAGACCCGAGCGCCAGCAGCCCGACCCCGATCGCAAGCCAGGCCACTGAGTAGCTGTAGGTCTCCGCCTGCTCGAAACCTTTCCAATAGGCAATGAACTCGCCCTGCCAGAAGCGTCGAACACTCAGCGTCACCCAGGCAAACCCGAGCAGAGCGCCGGAGCCGGCAAGGAGGATGACATAGGGCAGGGGCCGCTTGTCGCGGGCGTAAACGGCGAGCCCGGCATAGCCGAGGCCCGGTAGCAGGTAGCCTATCAAAAGCAGGTTGACGAAGGGCCATGAGCCCGTGCCCTCGCCGCTGAAATAGGGGTTGAGCGCACCAAGATGCAGGCTCAGCACCTGCAGCATCGAGATGACGCCCGCGACCATCGAGCCATAACGGAAGACGGGGCTCGGCGATTTCAGATCAAGCGTCATCAGGATCCCGGAGAGGCCGATCACCAGCAGCGTATAAATCGACTGCTCGCCGAGTGTCGGGGTAGACGAATCCAGCACGCCGCCGTTCATCGCGTGGCGGACGAGGATGGCGATGGCGAGCAGGCCCATCAGGCTTGCCAGCCCCTGCAGCGCGTTCTTCACCCGCGCACCCGGCCAGTGGCGAAGCTCGTAGGCGGAGAGAAGGGCGAGCAGCGCTGGAATGCCGTAACCGGCGAGCAACTGGTTGAAGAAGGGCGTGCGGCTGAGGGCATCGGGGCCAACCAGTGTCGGATCCCAGGCGATGCGGAAGAGCACGCCGCAAAGGGCTGCCACCATCATCCAGGGCAGCCCGCTCCAGGGGCGCAGCCGTGTTGCCATCAGGTAGACGAAGCCGAGGACGGCGAGCAGCAGTGTCGTGACGAGGCCATCCGTCAGCGTATGGAGAGCGAGCGCAAAGGCGGCGAAGCTGCCGAAGAGCAGCAGATCACGCGCGCGGCGCAGGCGTCGGCCAAGACCCGCGCGTTCCAGCCATTCCGCTGAGGCCAACAGCACGGTACCGGTCGCGAGTGCGAAAAGTCCATGGTGCCAGTCACTCCCGTAAACGCCGTAGAAGACGAAGCTGATGGTTGCGAGCAGAACCGGCATCGCGGCGGCAAGTCCCGCCCAGAGGGTTGAGAAGACTGTGTCCACCGCACCCCGGCGGCGGATGAAGGAAAGCCCGAGCAGGGTGAACATGGCCCCCAAATAGAAGAGGAGCAGCACGATCACCCGGTCGAGGCCTGCAGCCGTCTCCGTGGTGACCCCGACGCCATCAAGCACGGTCTGCACCTGCGTCATCATATTGGTTTCGACGAGCGCGCCAAACACCGCGCCGACGGCGGCAATCACCATCGGCCAGAAGGCGCCCTGGCGCGCCGCACCGGCAGACGCGAGCACGGCGATCAACGCGGCAAAGCAAAATGTCGGAAAGATCGCGGTCGGCCCGGTGATTGCCAGCATGGCCAGCGCCGGTATGAGCACAGACAGCGCCATCGTAATGTCGACCCCGAGGCGGCCCGTTGCCATGCGGCGCCCCACGGCCTCCCACAACAGCGGCTCGTCCGAAAGATTGAGATCCGCTTCCGTATTGCCCGGCCAGATCATGACCCAGGCAGCGATCATCGCGATCAGAGAAAGGGTCACGGGTGTCTGATCGCCGAGATCGAAGAGGCCGATCAGGGCCCAGAGACCGAGGCCGACTTGTGCGAGTGCCGGGACGATCTGCCAGCCGCGCATCCGCGAAGCGATCGCAGTCGCAACTTGAGCAACGGTGAGGAAGATGAACAGCGTCCACGGATTGGGGCTGGTCGAGGACACCAAGAGCGGCGTCAGCATCGAGCCGGTAAGGCCAAGCCCTGCCAGCGCCTGGCCATGCAGCAGCGACAGCCCGAGTACGGCGAAGGCGGTGAGCGCCAGAAGCACGAAGGCCGTCGCCGGGCCGATGAAATCGTAGATCCCGTGGGCAGCGTAGATCGCACCGAAAAGGGCAACAGCACCGGCGGCCGTCAATATGCCGGGCACCATGGCATTGGCATAAAGGGCTGTCGCCTGCGGCAGCGCCTTGCGCCGAACCAGTTCGCCGGCGGCCATCAGTAGGAGCCCGAAGAGCGCAGCGAGTGACAACCGGACGCCGGGGCCGAGCAACCCGCTCTCGATCGAGTAACGCACGAGGAAGACGCCACCAAGCGCCAGTGCTAGACCGCCGGCCCAAACTGCCCAGCGAGCACCGAGGAGGTTTTCCAGGCTTTCGGCCGGTGCCTTTGGTACAACCGATTCTGCGGGTGATGAGGACACCGTCCCGTCCAAACCGGCCCTAGCAGCGATTGCGGGCGCGTCTTCGGACGCAGGTTCGCCGAGGCTATCAACAGGCATCGCCTCGGGAGCGGTGATGATCTCGGCAGATACATCCGCCGAGGCCGCGTCCTCGCCAGCGTCCACTGCTGCTTGAGGCTTCTCGGCCGGTAGCGCCGACATTTCGCCTTGTCCAAGCCGCAGCAATTGTTCGCGCACGGCGCCCAACTCCTGCTCCAGGCGGTCGATGCGCTTGGCCGAGCCGCGCATGCTGAAGAAGAGTATGCCGATCAGAATCAGCGGCAGGATTTCGAACATCGGACCCCCGGGTGTCGACGGAATGTTCCGAACTCTAATCGTTTTCGCGGCAAGGGGAAGCGTAGTGCGTCACGGCGCAACCGCACAAACCGAGCGAAGACCAATGACAAGGCGGCCTTGCAATCCGAACCGAAACTTTCTAAATCCTGTGCACCGGCACCTGCCGGTTTTCTTTGGCTCTTATTATGCTCAATATGAGCATAAATCGGGAGGAGGTTGCCATGGAACCGCAAATCGGGCGCAATGCCGGCCTTGTAACGCAGACAGCGGCGGATCGTTTTGGTATGTGGGAACGCCCCGACCTCAGTTACACGCCCGCCGTCGCCAGGGAGACAGCGCATCTTTACGAGCGCGTCCGCGACTTCATCCCGGAAATCGAATGGCCGGTCTTCGCGCCCTATATCCACGCCATCAACCGCGTGAAGAAGGAGCGCGGCGCCGTCATCCTGGCGCATAATTACCAGACGCCGGAAATCTTTCACTGCGTCGCCGATATCAAGGGCGATTCACTGCAGCTCGCCCGCGACGCGGTCAGCGTCGATGCCGAGATCATCGTGCAATGCGGCGTGCATTTCATGGCGGAGACCTCGAAGCTGCTCAATCCGGAAAAGACCGTGCTGATCCCCGATGGCCGCGCCGGTTGCTCCCTGTCGGAATCGATCACGGGTGCCGACGTCCGCCTGTTGCGCGAGCGTTATACCGGCGTGCCCGTGGTCACCTATGTCAACACCTCTGCCGACGTGAAGGCCGAGACCGACATCTGCTGCACCTCGGCCAATGCCGTCGACGTGGTCAACAGCTTCGACAGCGATACGGTACTCTGCATCCCCGACGAATATCTGGCGATGAACGTCGCCAACCAGACGACGAAAAAGATCCTGACCTGGAAGGGCCATTGCGAAGTGCATGAGCGCTTCACGGCGGATGAGCTCCTGGAATACAAGCGGGCCGATCCGCGCATTGAGATCGTCGCTCACCCCGAATGCCATCCGAGCGTGCTCGCCGTCTCCGATTATGCCGGCTCGACCAAGGGCATGATCGACTACGTCAAGACGAAGCGGCCCCAGCGCGTGCTGCTCGTCACCGAATGCTCCATGGCCTCCAACATCCAGGTCGAAGTCCCCGAGGTCGATTTCGTCAAGCCGTGCAATCTCTGTCCGCACATGAAGCGCATCACCTTGCCGAAGATCCTCGACAGCCTGCTGTTCATGACGGAGGAAGTGACGGTCGATCCCGCCATCGCAGGCCGTGCACGGCTTGCAGTGGAACGGATGATCCATCTGAAGAACTGAGGCAGTGCGATGGAAGGCATTCCAGATCCCAGTAAGTCTGCCAAAACAGTCAGTGCAATTTCGCTGACTGTTTTGGCCGACCTTGTTCCTGGCGGCAGCGCTTTTCGAGATTTGGTCGGTGCATATCAATCGAAGAAAATCGAAGAGTATCGGCAGCTACTGTTGACTGAAATTCATCAGCGGGGACTGAAGGCATTTGATGATCTCTCTGATACACAAATCGAGTTCATCATACCCGCCGCCTATCGCTTCTTTGAACAGGTTCGGCTCGGTGAGTACCGCCACAACCTGAAGATTTTGGCTCGTTTTTTAGCAAATGGATTGGTTGATCAGGTTTCGCTGCCGAAACCGGGAGATGTCGGTCGGCTCGCACGGCAGCTAGAATATCTGGATGAACTTGAGCTGCGAGTTCTGGCGGCTTCGATCGGATTCTCGGAGGCAAGCTTATCGAAAGCTAAAGTTGAGCAACCGTTCATCTCTGTCACAAGTTTGGGCAGGCTCTATCCAAAGTTACTCACACAAGATGATGGGCGTCTTCGCGCTGCGCTTGCTGTTTTGAGTGCGCGTGGGTTCCTTTATCCAGACGGAGCGGTGCTTTTCGATAAGTCGGAGGAGACTTATCACTTGACCGAAGACACAGTACGTCTCTCTGGACTTGTAAATGTGGGTGAGGCGTAGCAGAAATGCCGACCAATCTTGAATCCATGCGGCCGCAATCCTGGCAGGGCATCGACGATATCGTCATCGTCGGTGGCGGCCTCGCCGGCCTCTTCTGCGCGTTGAAGCTTGCACCGCGCCCCGTTACGGTGCTGGCCGCCGCCCCGATCGGGCAGGGCGCGTCCTCGGCCTGGGCGCAAGGCGGCATTGCCGCTGCGATGAGCCCAGGCGACAGTTTTGACAAGCATTTGGCCGATACGGTTGCGGCCGGTGCCGGTCTGGTCGAGGAGAAGATTGCCCGCCTGATGATTTCGGAAGGCCCGGATCGCATTCATGATCTGCTAGGTTATGGCGTGCCCTTCGATCGCGATCTCGAAGGCCATCTTCTGCTGTCGCGCGAGGCCGCCCATTCCGAACGCCGGATCGTGCGGGTCGCAGGCGATCGTGCAGGCGGTGCGATCATGGAAGCGCTGATCGCAGCCGTTCGCCGCACGCCCTCAATCCGGGTGATGGAAGGTTATGTCGTCGAGGAGCTGATCGCCGAGGGACGGTTCGTCTCGGGTGTCGTGGCGCGCCCCGATGCCGGCCAGTCGACGGCCCGCGTCGCCTTTCCGGCCCGGGCCGTAGTGCTCTGCTCCGGCGGCGTCGGCCATCTCTATGCCGTCACCACCAATCCGGCCGAGGCGCGGGGAACCGGCGTTGGCATGGCCGCCAAGGCCGGCGCCGTCATTGCCGATCCCGAATTCGTCCAGTTCCATCCGACAGCGATCGATATCGGTCATGACCCCGCACCGCTCGCGACAGAAGCCCTACGCGGCGATGGTGCTGTTCTCGTCAACCGCGCCGGCCATCGTTTCATGACGGATCTGCATCCGGACGCCGAACTCGCGCCCCGTGATATCGTCGCGCGCGGTGTCTTTGCAGAAGTGGCTGCCGGTCGCGGCGCCTTCCTTGATTGCACCAAGGCAGTGGGCAAGGATTTCGCCGCGCATTTTCCGACCGTCTACGCCTCCTGCACGGCAGCCGGCATCGACCCCGCAACGCAGGCCATCCCGGTCGTGCCCGCCGTGCATTACCACATGGGCGGCATTGCCGTGGATGCCGATGGCCGCACTTCGCTCGATGGCCTCTGGGCTGCCGGTGAAGTCACCTCAAGCGGTGTCCATGGTGCCAACCGGCTCGCCTCCAATTCGCTGCTCGAAGCCGTGGTCTTTGCCGGGCGCATTGCCGATAGCATCAAGGGCATGCTGCCAGAATCCTCGCTCTATGAATGGCCGAAGGCCGCCGGAGAAAACGACGATCTCGTCACGCTGGAGGACAGTGCCGAATTGAAGGAGCTGCGCCGCCTGATGAGCATGCATGCCGGCGTTATCCGCAGCGAAGAGGGGCTTAAGACCCTGATCCGCGAACTGGCCCGCCTGGAGCGGGAGCGGCCGCGCGTGCGCTTCTCCAACATCACCGCGACCGCGAGGCTGATTGCCGTCGGTGCCCTGCAGCGCGCAGAAAGCCGGGGTGCACAGATGCGCTCGGATCATCCGACGATGGATGAGGCTTTCCACCGTCGCACCTATTTGACGCTGCGCGAAGCCGATCGCATCGCGGCCGAAATCACCGGCTGACCGAAAGGGACAGGACCATGACAAAGACCGAGAGCTTCCGCCCACAATTGTCGCCGCTGATGGTCGAGGATCTCGTGCGGGCAGCCCTGCTCGAGGACCTTGGGCGTGCCGGCGATATCACAACCTATGCCACGATCGGCCCGGAGAAGACGGCGCGCATGACGATCAACGGTCGCGATCCGGGCGTGGTCGCCGGCCTCGTTCTGGCCGAGACCGCGTTTCGGCTCATTGATCCGGCCGTGCGCTTCGAAGCCCTGGTTGCGGATGGCGATCGCGTTTCGCCCGGCCAGCCGCTCGCGCGCGTCGGAGGCCCCGCCCGGGCGGTGCTGTCGGCGGAGCGTGTCGCGCTCAACTTTCTCATGCACCTTTCTGGCGTTGCGAGCTACACGGCCCGCTTCGCCGATGCGATAGCCCATACGAAGGCCCGGGTGACCTGTACCCGCAAGACGCTGCCGGGCTTGCGGGCGGTGGAGAAATACGCTGTCCGCCTCGGTGGCGGCTCGAACCACCGTTACGGCCTCGACGATGCGATCCTGATCAAGGACAACCACATCGCTGTCTGTGGCGGCGTGGCCGAGGCGATCCATGCGGCCCGCGCCTATGCCGGGCATTTGGTTAAGATTGAAGTGGAGGTGGACAGTCTTCCCCAGATGCGTGAGGCGCTTAAGGCCGGTCCCGACGTTATCCTGCTCGACAATATGACGCCGGATACACTGGTAGAGGCCGTGGAGATCAACCGGCAGCATCATGCCATGACGCCAGCGATTTACGCCTCCAGTCGCAATCGCACCATCTTGGAAGCATCGGGCAATGTCACGCTCCAAACAGTCGCTGCCATTGCGGAAACCGGGGTCGATTTCATCTCGACATCGAAGATCACCATGGCCGCCCCGACAATGGATATCGGATTAGACTCAGTCTTGGTCTGAGATTGTCAAAAACTTTGCTTGCATTGTGCCGACGCGCGGCTGCGTACGAAGTTTTGATTCAGAAGTTCGCGAAATTTTTCATAGGCTTGACGTATATAAGTCAAACCTTCGATAGTTATTACCCATGATTAATAGTTTTGACCACTTTTCGGGAATCTCTTACCTCGAAAACGTTCCCGGTGGAGTTGAGCGTACGGCGAATTTGGGCGTTTCAATTTTATCGTCGGGGGTTTCATGACGAGCATCATTTCTTCATCCGGAAGCAGTGCAGCGGGGCGCGTTTCGGTTTCGAGCCTGGACACCAATGGCGACGGCATCATTAGTGCCGAGGAGTTGGAAGCAGCGAAGTCCAACCGCACTCAGGATCCGACCGTTTCCAGTGACAATGCCGCAACCGGCACGCAGTCGCAGCTGCAGAGCAGCATGATCTCCATGCTTCTGCAATCGTCTTCCACACAGGCCGAAGGTGAAGCGCCGCGGGATGCGCGCGATCTGTTCAGTGCCATCGACGCAGATGGTGACGGCAAGATAACCCAGGATGAGTTCGTCTCTGCTCGCCCGAAAGAAATGAGCGAAGAAGAGGCAACGGCACGGTTCAGCGAGTTGGACAGCGAAGGCTCCGGCTTCCTCACCGAAGAAACCTTTGCAGCTGGCATGCCGCAGCCGCCGGAGGCGATCGATGCCGATGGCACGACGACGACCGACGACGAGACGGTCAGCATTTTCGACATTCTGTCGGAAATGCAGCGGGTCATCGACGCCTATCGTGAAAACGGTTCCGAGACGACTGAAGTCTGAAGTCTGAGGGCTCCGAAAGGTTCGGGCTTCGTTCGGGTCGAGGCAAGCTCGTGGCGGCGAGCGGCCTAGGGTCCTGGACGAGGTCCGTTCTCCCGATTTAACATCGGAGCCGTGCTGGCGGGCACGGTTTCTTTCGCATCGGCGTGATAGGTGACCTGCGGATAGGGGATGGAGATCCCCTTCTCATCAAAGGAGGTCTTCACCTTCTTGATCATCTCGCGGGATGTCGGCCAGAAATCCGATGCCTTGGTCCAGTACCACATCGTCAACACCACTGAACTGTCGCCCAATTGATCGACATGGGTGGCCACGGCGGGATCAGCAAGGACGCGCGGGTCAGCCTCAGCGTGATCGCGCATGATTTTTTCCGCAGCATCGATATCGTCCTCGTAGCCGATCCCGACCTTGAGTTCGAAGCGCCGCGTCTGATGACGGCTGAAATTGGTGATGGGCACGTTCCACAAGATGGAATTCGGGGCCAGCCGGTAAAGCCCGTCGGGTGTGCGAAGCTCAGTGGCAAAGAGGCCGATCTCGACAATCGTGCCGGAAATCGAACCTGTATCGATGTATTCTCCCACCCGGAATGGCCTGAGCACCAGAAGCATGATGCCGGCGGCAATGTTCTGCAGCGTCCCCTGCAGCGCAAGGCCGATGGCAAGGCCGGCAGCACCCAGCGCTGCAATGATCGAGGCCGTCTGCACCCCGAACTGGCCGAGCACCGTGACGAAGACGAGGATCAGCGACGCGTAGCGCACCACATTGGCGAAGAAGCGGGCAAGCGTTTCATCAATCCCGTGTAGCTGCAAAAGGCCCAGATGGGTCCACCGGCTCAAGAGCCGCGATACCCACCAGCCGAGCGCCAGAAGCAAAAGCGCGCCGAGGATGGAAAAGGAGTATTCCACCGCCAGCCGGCCCGCCTGGGCCAATGCCGCCTGTGATGCCAGGATAACTTCGCTTGCCTGCTGCTCCATGCCTTCTTTCCCGTGCCGTTGCTGTTACGGGCTAGATGGGGCAGATGCCGCAGCGGTCAACCGCCGGAACGGCCGCCGAGTTTCAGTCCGGGTGCAGGGCGCTCTTCAAGGATCTGGCGTCGGAAGCGGAAGAGGGCGGCCGGACGCCCGCCCGTCGCCGCCTCGGTTGCACCGGTTGCCTCGACCAGTTCGGCACCTTCCACCAGCCGGCGAAAATTCTGTTTGTGCAGGTGCCGACCGGAGATCGCCTCAACCGTCGCCTGGAGCGCGGTCAGGGTAAATTGCGGTGGCATCAGTTCGAAGACCACAGGTCTGTACTTGATCTTGCTGCGCAACCGGGCAAGTGCCGTGGCCGCTATGCGCCGGTGGTCGTGACGCATGGGGCGACCGAGCGGAACGGAGATGCGCCGGTCGATGACCCGTCCATCGGAAACCGCCTCGTCCAGAAGTCCCGCTTCGTAGAGAAGTTCATATCGCTCCAGAACCCGTTCCTCGTCGAACGGGAAATCGTCGAGCCCAAAGGCGAGTTTGAGCCGCGAGCGGCGGGAAATCGCGGGGCCGTCCGCCGTATTAGGCAGAGGCTCGTCTGCCCAGGCGCGCAAGGCCGGCAGTATGGTCTGGTCGATCAGCGCCGGTCGACCCTGTCGCCAGTCTTCCCATGGCAGGAAGCCATACCAGTCGCGCCACGCAGCGCCCGACGTTTCCAGTCTAGCGGCCCCCTCCGCCTCCAATCGCGTGAGCGCCAGATAACCGACCGAAACCACATGCGGACCGCTATCGCCAGGCATGCTGTGCCGGCCACGGTCACCGAAGGTGTAGAGCTGCTCGATATAGCCGAGCTGCAGCGCCGTTTGCGCCTCCACGGTCTGGCGCAGCGACATTTCCATGGTCCTGTGCCGGGTCGGGTGGAAAGGGCCGAAGGGCAGGGCATCGAGCGCCCCCGGTCCCGCAGGCACCACGAGCAGGCGCGGTTGCCCCTCGGCGATCGCAACTATCGCGGCATTGAGGCCGATCTCGATATCGGCCGCCGCGGTCATGGCGCGATCGTCTCACGCACTGGAAGCGGCAGAACAAAGGGCTGGTTGCCGTCGGTATCCGCCCCGCGTCCGAGCGCTTTCACGGCGCGGGCGAATCGTCCGCCCCGGCTGAGCATGTCGTCTCCGATTTCGACCAACCGCATGTTCGGCGTTGCATAGGGCGAAGCTTCCCGCAGCCGCCGGGCCAGCGCCTCGTCATCTTCGTCGGGATGAACGGCAAGGCTGGCGATCATCGCAGCTGCCGGCGAGCGCGAAACGCCCATCCAGCAATGGACGATGAGCGGTGCCGTCCGGTCCCAGCTGCGGGCAAATTCGATGATCTGGGCCACATGCATTTCCTGCGGTGCGATCAGATCGCCCGTGCCGGCAAAAGTAATATCGTTCATTCCGAGCTTCAGGTGACGCTCCGCCCGGATCACGGCGGGACGATGAAAATCCTGGTTGGCGGCGAGCAGGCTGATCATCTCGGTCGCCTTGTGCCGAACGGCCATTTCCGCGATGCGGGCGAGGGGGGCAACGACAATGACGCTCATCGCAGATCCCGTCTCGCCGATTGCCGTTCGCCTTCAATCGCCTCGAAGCGCTCCAGGAATTTCGCCTGCGCCTGATAGGCGGGCAAGGGCTCGATCAGGATCGTGTCGCGGGTAAAGCCCTTGGGCTGGCCGAAGAATTTCCGCGCTTCTGCTTCCGCAAATCCGGCAAGCACGGTGGCCTCGAAATAGGCGGAGATCATGTCCGCCTTCTTGATCTGGTCCTTCAGCGCCGTCTTGGGGTGGGCAGGCAGGCCAAAGCGCAAGTGGATCGCGGCCTCCAGCCGCTTCTCCACCACCTTGTAGCCGCCGCCGACAACAGCCTTGAAGGGCGAGATCATGTCGCCGATCACATATTCTGGCCCGTCATGCAGCAGCGCCACCAGGAGATCGTCGGGCGTTGCCTTGGGACAGGAGCGGCGAAAGATATCCTCGACGATCAGGCTGTGCTGGGCAACGGAGAAGGCATTGTCACCGGAGGTCTGCCCGTTCCAGCGGGCGACACGGGCAAGGCCGTGGGCGATGTCGGAGATTTCGACGTCGAGCGGCGAGGGGTCGAGCAGGTCGAGCCTGCGGCCGGACAACATGCGTTGCCAGGCGCGGCCGGAAATGCTGGTGGTTTCGTTCATCCTCAGGCGTCCTCTGCCGCATCCGAGGGGAAGGTGAGGCCGCTCCAGGCGGGCAGAGCGAGGCTGAGCGGAACCTCGCCGGCCAGAATGGCCGTGCCCCTGGCCATCGCCTCACCCGCCTTGTCGATCCGCAGGATGGCAAGCCCGCGTGAGCCCGCGACGGTGCCGAGCGTGCCGATCACCTTGTCCTCGATGGTGATCTCGGTACCCGGACCGGGAAGGGGACGATCGGCCGAGACGATCACTGCACGCCGCCTGGCGGTCGACCGATGCTGCATGCGCGACACCACCTCCTGCCCGACATAACAGCCCTTGCGGAAGGAGACGCCCCCGGATTTGTCGAACAGGATGTCATGCGGAAAAGCGTCCTGCAGCGCGTAGTCGGCACCCGATTCGACCACGCCGTTCAGGATGCGCAGGGCCGCATAGGCCGATGCCTCGCCGGGTTCGCCGACCTTGCCGACGGTCCGGCGGACCGGCGTTCCGGCGAGCGCGAAGCGGTGGTCGAGAATACCGCTTTCGTCCTCGCCGCCCCAGGTGACCGTGGCGCCGGTCTCGGAGCCGGCTGCGAGTGTCACGGCGGCGCGCAGCTTGTACATGGTCAGCCGCCGGGTAAGGGCCTCCTGCTGGTCCACCGTCGTATCCAGCACAAAGCCGTCGCTGCGCCGCCAGATCAGGAAATCGAACTGGATCTTGCCCTGCGGGGTCAAAAGTGCGCCAGGGCGTGCCTCTCCTTCGGCAAGGCTGCCGAGATCGGTGGTGATCAGGTTCTGCAGGAAGTGCTCTGCGTCAGGGCCGCCGACTTGGACGAAGGCACGATCAGGCAGGAAGGCTGAAGGCATTTGGGTCACCGTGATGTTGCGCTGACGGCAGACTTAGGAGACGCAAGTCTAGCCGACAAGCGCACCGCGTCACAGCCCACAGTTTGGCGAACGGCCTTGTTTGGTCTCAGTCGCCGACGGCGAAGAACTTCCACTTGCCATCAGGACTGATGCCGACGCGGAAAAAGTTGTAATTGCCCTGTTCCTGCATCTCGGCCACATCGCCGGCAGTGACGATGCGCAGCAGTTCAACCCTTTCACGCGGGGTGAGAAGGGCGAGCGACTTGCCGGCGAAGTACGGCCAGACATAGGCCTCGTCCGGCGTACCCTTGTCGAGTTGGACGAAACCGGTCGACAGGATGTCGAGCAGGATTGCCAGGATCTCCTGACCTTCATCATCGCCCGACAGACCCTTGAGCGCCGCGATCGGGTCCTGGTCGGATGTCTGCAGCGGCACCTGAGTCTGATTGGGACCGACGTCGATCAGAGGTTTCAACGCCTGGATATCACCGGAAGCGGCTGCATCCATGATCAACTGGCGCATCCGGCGAACAGGCTCCGGTGCTTTTTGGAGATCGTAGATCACCTCGGGCGCCGGCTCCTGGGGCGTCGCCGCGTCCGATTCGTCCGTATTTGACGGCTTGATCAGCGGGTCGGGATCGGGGATCACCGGAAAGGCCTCGTCCGACAAAACTTCGTCCTCGCCGGGCGCGGGTGCAGGCGTTGATGGCGGATCCTGCTCCGGCGGGGCGGGCGTGATGTCCTTGATGTCGGAAAGCGCAAGGGCCGGGCTCGGCCAGGAGAGGGGAAGGCTGGTGACCGATAGTGCCAGCGCGCCTGTCAAGCAGATGAGCCTGACCCGCGAAGAAATCGTCATTCTGTGCCTCTGCTGTCGTATCTACTGAATCCGGCGCTCCGGCGAGAATTCGCCCGCAAGGAGACGGGTCTTGAGCGCGTCGAGGATTGCTTCGGCACCGTGTTCGCCGTGAATGCGAATGGTTTCGCGCATTGCCAGCGCAAAGGCGGCGTCTGCAATGATTTCCGGCTCGATCCCGTCGGCCATGCCGTCGGCCCAGGCTTCGTTCTGGTATTCCAGCGCAGCCTGCATCTTCTCGTGAACGATCATGTCGTCGATCTCGTTGCGGCGCGGTTCCATTGGCATTCCTCGAAGCACTCTTACTCAGGTCTTAACGACCGTATCAGCCTTTTGCCAAAACGACACGGGGGGAGACCAAAAGAGGTCAATTAATCGTTAATTTCCATAACGGGCGGTAATTTCTGTGGCGAGTGTTGCCCCTTCGTTACGGTAATTCTCCTCTGCACGAACCGCGGCCGGTGTGCAAGAGGTATAGACCGCGGCAAAAGAGCGGTACCCCCGGTTGTAAGCGGCCGTCAGACGGGCCCTCCGCTTCGGCTCTTCTTTCGTCTCTGTGTCGAGCAGCGCCTGCAGGGATTGGCGCCATTCCGGCTCGCCTGCGACATTACACAGGTTGCGCAGGTAGTGGACCGCCCCGACGATCTCGGACAAGCGCCCGAGCCGGTCGTCATAGGGCGTAGGCTTTTCCGTATCGGTGGGCGGGGGCGGCACGGTGACCACGCTTTCACTCTGTGCCTTCGCGCCAAAGGAGGCGAGAACGGCGAGCACGAGCAAGATGCCTCGCTGCTTGGAAAAGAGGCCGGCCATCTCAGATGCTCCTCCCGGTGGCAGGGACGGCTGCGAGCTTCATGACGCAGTCGCGCACGCTTTGCGGTACGGGCAGGGTCTCGATTTCCTCCGGCAGAAACCAGCCTGCCTCGACCGCGTCGCTTCGCGCTTGCGCCACGCTCTCATCGGCCGCATCAACGCGGAAGACGGAGAGCAGATAGTGGCTGCCGGCAATGCCAGGCTCCGGCAGTAGTTCATAGGTCTCGAAGAGCCGCGGATTGGACCCGACCACACCTGTTTCCTCCTCCAGTTCGCGCAAGGCCGTCTCCGCCGGCGTTTCGCCGGGTTCGGCTCGTCCACCCGGAAAGGCATAGAGATCGGCCGCCGGTGGGTTTCCCCGGCGCACCAGGAGATAGCGCCCGGCCCGTTCGACAATGGCAGAGGAGGCGAGGCGGGGTTGGCTCATGATGCGGCAATGCTCCGGTCTGTGGTGCCGCTGTCAGGCGAAGCAGCGGCAGTCGTGAATATCGCGGCTTTCGCCCGAGCCCGCAAGCCGCCGCGACGCTTGACCCTCAGCTCCTCGACTGCCATCTAACCTCCATGTGTGGACGTTTCGCTTTGACCGCGAGCCCGGAAGAGGTGCGCGAAATCCTCGGCCTGATGGAGCTGGAAGCCTTTCCGGCGCGCTACAACATTGCCCCGACGCAGCCGATCCTGATTGTCGTGGCGGGGCCACGATCAGAACCGGGCAGCAATAGGCCTGACCGCATCGCCGCGCTCGTGCGCTGGGGGCTGATCCCCTCTTGGGTTAAGGATCCGGCGGAGTTCACGCTGCTGATCAACGCCCGCTCCGAGACGGCGATCGAAAAGGCCTCGTTCCGCGCGGCCATGCGCCATCGGCGCATCCTGGTGCCGACCTCGGGATTCTACGAATGGCATCGGCCATCCAAGGAAAGCGGAGAAAAGCCACAGGCCTACTGGATCAGACCGAAGCAGGGCGGCGTCGTTTGCTTTGGCGGACTGATGGAAACCTATATGTCGAAAGATGGAGCAGAGCTCGATACGGGCTGCATTCTAACCGTCGGCGCCAACCGGACAATCGGTACCATCCATGACCGCATGCCCGTGGTCATCGCCCCGGAGGACTATACGCGCTGGCTCGACTGCCGCAGCGGTGAACCACGTGACGTGGTCGATCTCATGAAGCCGGCCCAGGAGGATTTCTTCGAGGCAATCCCGGTCTCGGACCTGGTCAACAAGGTGGCCAATGTCGGCCCGGAACTTCAGACCCCCGTGACGCCACGCGCAACGATTTCCAAGCCCGCCCCGGCAAAGCCCGGCGACGGACAGATGAGTCTGTTCTGAGAGAGGCCCTTAGGTCTCAGGCGACCTTGGCGGCCGGCTTGCGCTTCAGCATCAGTGCCGCAGCGACCACGGCCTTGAGGGCGAGCGGACGGTAATTGGCGGCGAGATTCTGATTGGCCGGCTTCTGCTGTTCGGCTTCGGTTGTGTTCGACATTGTCATTATCCTCTGGATGATTCCTGACCCGGTATTTTGTTGTGCGGCTCTCTCTGTGGAGAACATGACAAAAGCGTGACCGAGTCTGTGACTCAAGTCAAATTTCAACAAAAGCGAAACAAATAGAGAGCCCCGCGCAAGCTTTGTGGCCTGGCGGGGCTGAATTTGTTTATACTTTATTAAGAAATGGGGGTTCAGACGCCTCGGTCGATTTCGGACAAACCCTTCTCGGCGGTCTCTTCGCCGATGGTCAAAGTGCCGTAGCGCTTGTGCCAGTTGCGGGCCCCGAGCGGCAGCGAGCCGAGATAAAGAACCACTGTCACCACAAGCACCTGCCAGGTGAAGCTCATCAGCAGGGCGACATAGAGCACGACGCCGAGGATCATCGGGAAGACAAGATCGCGGCGAATATGGCTGGTTTCCGACTTGCCGGACCAGACCGGCAGGCGGCTGACGAGCAGGTAGGCGATGACGATCGTATAGGCCGTGCTGAAATACGCGAAGGTCGAGGTCATCTGCACATCAAGGAAGCCGATATAGACCGGCAGCAGCACCAGCGCAGCCCCGGCCGGTGCCGGCACGCCGACGAAGAATTCGGACTGCCACGGCGCCTTGTTCTCGCGCTCCGCCATCACGTTGAAGCGGGCGAGGCGCAGGCCCGCCGCAATCGTGTAGATCAGGGCCGCGATCCAGCCCAGCGAACGGGCCTGGTCGAGCACATAGACATAGAGAACGAGGGCAGGGGCCACGCCGAAATTGATGATGTCCGCAAGCGAATCCATCTGCGCGCCGAACTTCGACGTCGCCTTCATCATCCGGGCCACCCGTCCATCAATGCCATCAAGAAAGGCGGCGAGCAGCACCATGGCAACGGCGAGTTCGTAGCGGTTTTCGAAGGCAAGCCGGATGCCGGTCAGGCCCGCACAGATGGCGAGTACGGTGATCAGGTTCGGGATGAGGAGCCGAAGCGGAATCTCCCTGAGGCGCGGTCCACGCGCATTCGGGTCCGATGCCGGTGGATGTCCGTTCTCTGGGGTGCTGTTCGGTGCGTCCATCTTGCCCTCCCTCAGGCGCGGCGGCTGATGACCGGCCCCTTGATCGAACCGAATTCGGCAATCACGGTTTCACCGGCAATCGCTGTCTGGCCGACCGAGACGCGCGGTTCGGCGCCCGCCGGAAGGAAAACGTCGAGGCGTGAGCCGAAACGGATCAGGCCGAAGCGTTCACCGGCATCCAGCGGATCGTTCGGGTTGGTCCAGCAAATGATGCGACGGGCAACGAGGCCGGCGATCTGCACGACACCGATGGCGCCATGGCGGGTTTCGATGACGAGACCGTTGCGCTCGTTGTCAGTGCTCGCCTTGTCCAGTTCGGCGTTCAGGAATTCGCCTTCCTTATAGGCGATCGTCGTCACGCGGCCGCGCATCGGTGCACGGTTCACATGGCAGTTGAAGACGTTCATGAAGACGGTGATGCGCAGCATCGGCTCGTGGCCGAGTTGCAGCTCTTCCGGCGGCACGATCATCTGCACCGAGGACACGCGGCCATCAGCGGGGCTGATCACCAGGTCTTCGTCCTGCGGGGTGACGCGTTCCGGATCACGGAAGAAATAGGCGCACCAGAGCGTCAGGATCAGGCCGATCCAGAACAACGGGTCCCAGAGCCAGCCGAGCACCAGCGACGCAACGAAAAAGGCCGCGATGAAGACATAGCCTTCCTTGTGCACGGGTACGATCGTCTTGCGTATGGTTTCCAGAAGATCCATGAGTTCCTCGATCCGTATGATTTTGTTTGCCCGTGACTACCGCGAAAGACTGACAGGGGCAATGCCAGCCTGAAAATCTCGTCGTCCAAAGGCTTCGCTGCACAATCCTATGCGCAGCACAAAAAAGATCCAATTGGAGCAAAGCTGGCGAGACTCTGTAAATAATTACCCCCTAAAAAAGGCGTGGCTACAGCATGCGGAGGCGGACCGTCTCCGGACAAGGAAATTCCACTTGCAACCCGCTCTCAAGTCTGACCGGTACGACGATGCTGCCCCTGCTGAGGGATTGTGCTGGTTTTCCGCATTCGGCAGACCCCAGCCCGTCATGCTGCATCCCTTGAATGCAACGGCTGTCGGCGACCCTGCACAGATCGGCGCCGGGGCCGTCTGTTTCGCCGCAGTCGAGGCGGGCTCCCTCGGGGTGGAACTCGTAAATCTGCGCGCTGTCCACCGCGAAACAATCTACGTCATCGCCGTCGTGTCCGAGGAGCTGGAACCGTCCCTGCAGGCCGCGCTCTTTGCAGCGGGAGCCGATGATGTGCTTGTCGGCAGTGACCTGCGCCAACTGGTCCCCTGCCTGATGCGTGCCAAGCGCCATCTCGAATTGCGGCGCCACAACGAAAGCTGGCAGCGCAGCATGCAGGAGAAGCTCGACATCTGGCAGGAGGGGCTCGACCATCTGCCGACCCCCATCTACGTGAAGGACGCGGACGGTCGCTATCTGGTCTGCAACGCGGCTTTCGGCCAGTTCCTCGGTGTCGGTCACGAGCAGATCCTTGGCCGCCGCCTGCAGGATTTTCTTCCCCCCGGATCGGCTGAGGCCTACCACGAATCAGACCTTCAGCTGCTACGCCAGGGCGGGGTGATGCGGTCGGAGACCGATGTCTGTCTGCCTGAGGCCGGAATACGCCATATCATGGTGCACAAGGCGCGCCTCGATTCCCGAAAAGGCGACGCCCGCGGCCTTGCCGGCGTGGTCATCGACATCACCGAGCGCAAGGAACTGGAGGCCCGGCTGACCGAGGCCGCCGAACGCGATCCTCTGACCAATGCCGCCAATCGCCGCAAGTTCTTCGAAGTGGCCTCGTCCGAGATAGCGCTTGCCAGCCCGGGGGATGTGCTGGCGGTTGCTGTCATCGACATCGACAATTTCAAATCCATCAATGACGAACTTGGGCACGCCGAAGGGGATATCACCCTTTGTTCGATCGTCGACACGCTGCGGACCCAGGAGGCCGGTGGCATGCTGGTCGCCCGTGCCGGCGGTGAGGAGTTCTTCGCTTTCTTCACGAAGGAAGTCGCTCCCGCTGCGTCCGACATGCTCGAACTGGCTCGGCAGGACATTGCCCGCTACTGCCAGGTCCACACCGGTGTCGGTGCCGCCGGTACGATCAGCATCGGCCTCGCCTTCTTCAAGCCCTTGGACGAGACCATTGACCAGGCCCTGCGCCGCGCCGATCTCGCGCTTTACCGGGCCAAGCGCGATGGCCGCAATCGGATCTGCCTCGCCGAATAAGCGCGCATCCTTCGCTCAGACGGCCGGAGGACGCCGTACCACGACACCCAGTTCATCGCTTTCACGGACCTGCCGCAGCCGTTCTTCGGCCTGTGTCGCCTCACGCTGGCGGTTCCACATGGAGGCATAGAGACCGTTCTGCTCAAGCAGGACCGAATGGCTGCCGCGCTCGGCGATCTCGCCGCCCTTCAAGACGATGATTTCGTCGGCATTGACCACCGTGGAGAGCCGGTGCGCGATGACCAGCGTCGTGCGGTTCTTCGAGACCACATCGAGCGCCGACTGGATTTCGTGTTCCGTCGTGGTGTCGAGCGCCGAGGTCGCCTCGTCGAGGATCAGGATCGGCGGGGCCTTCAGCACCGTGCGGGCAATCGCCACGCGCTGCTTCTCGCCACCGGACAGCTTCAACCCGCGCTCGCCGACTTTCGTGTTGTAGCCTTCAGGCAGTTCCTTGATGAAGCGGGCGATCTGCGCCACCTCGGTCGCCTGCTCGATCTCCGCGTCCGACGCGCTGGGGCGGCCATAGCGGATGTTGTAGGCAATGGTGTCGTTGAACAACACGGTATCCTGCGGCACCATGCCGATGCCGGCTCGCAGCGACTTCTGCGTCACGTCGCGCACATCCTGGCCGTCAATGGTGATCGATCCGTGCTGCACGTCGTAGAAACGGTAGAGCAGGCGTGAGATCGTCGACTTGCCAGCGCCCGACGGCCCTACAACTGCGACGGTCTTGCCGGCCGGCACTTCGAAGGAGACGCCTTTCAGGATCGGCCGATCGGGGTCGTAGTGGAAGTGCACGTCCTTGAAGGCAATGGCGCCCTTGTCGATCGACAGCGGCTTGGCCCCGGGACGGTCGACGACCTCAGCCTGAACCTCCAGCAGGTCGAACATCTGTTCGATATCGGTCAGGCCCTGGCGGATTTCGCGGTAGACGAAGCCGATGAAGTTGAGCGGTACGGAGAGCTGCATCAGGAGCGCATTGACGAAGACGAAGTCGCCGATCGTCTGGTCGCCCCGCTGGACGGCCATGGCCGACATGACCATGATGACCGCGGTGCCGATGCCGAAGATCACACCCTGACCGAAGTTCAGCCACCCGAGCGAGGTCCAGACCTGGGTCGCGGATTTCTCGTATCTCGCCATGGAGGCATCGAAGCGCTTGGCCTCCATTTCCTCATTGCCGAAATACTTGACCGTCTCGAAGTTCAAAAGCGAGTCGATGGCCTTGGTATTGGCATCCGTGTCGCTGTCGTTCATCGCGCGGCGAATGCCGATGCGCCAGTCCGACGCCCGGATGGTGAACCAGATATAGGCCCAGACGGTAAAGGCGGTGACGGCGAGATAGGAGAAGCCGTAGGTCCACCAGAAGATCGCGGCCGTCAGCAGGAATTCGATGAGCGTCGGGATCGAGTTGAGGATCGTGAAGCGCACGATCGTTTCGATCCCCTTGGTGCCGCGCTCGATGATGCGCGACAACCCGCCCGTCTTGCGCTCCAGATGGAAGCGCAGCGACAGCTGGTGCATGTGGACGAAGGTCTTGTAGGCGAGCTGGCGCACGGCATACTGGCCGACACTGGCAAACAGCGCGTCACGCAGCTGGTTGAGGCCCACCTGGGCGATGCGGGTGACATTGTAGAAGATGACGAGTGCCACGGCGCCGAGCAGGAAGGCGGGCAGAACGCCGACCATGTCAAGCTTGCCGTTCAACGCGTCTGTCGCCCATTTGAAGAAATAGGGGACGAGGATCAACACGAACTTGGAGACGATCAGGAAGACGGTGGCCCAGACCACGCGCATCTTCAGGTCCATGCGGTCGGCGGGCCACATATAGGGCCAGAGATTGACCAGCGTTTCCGTCGGATTGCCGCTGTCGGCCGATACGGTTTTCTTTTTCCTGTCCGTCATTCCGGCCCCCGTCAGCAAGCAAAGAAGTGTAAGCGCAGATAAAAAGCGGCGACCCTGTTGGGCCGCCGCTTTCGTCAATTAGGGTTTTGTCTGCCCCAATACAATGACCGGATCGTGAAAGCTCAGTTCACCGGCTCTCCCCGCAGACGTTTGCGGTGGATTTCCTCGGCATTCGGCAGAGCGTCCTTCGGCACCGTGAAGATCTGGCCCGGTTCGATCAGGTCCGGATTGCGGATCTGGTTCTCGTTAGCGAGGTAGATCGTGGTGTAGCGAACACCCTGACCATAAACGCGTCGCGAGATCTGCCAAAGCGTATCGCCCCGCCGGATGATCACGCTGTTTTCGCTCTTAGCGAGCGGCGCCTGCTGGATCGTCTTCGGTGCGGCAGCCGTGTCGGCGGCAGCTGTCTCGGCAGCGGGCGCCTGCGTCGCCGGGGCCGGGGTCGTTGCCGGAGCCGCTGGCGCCACCGCCGCCGCAGAGGGTGTCGGCTCGGACAAGAGGTCACGGATCAGCGCAACGAGTTTCGGCAAGGCGGCGCCCAGCCCGTCGACATCGCCGGTCTTCACCGACTGCAACAGGGCAAGCGCTTCCTTGGCCTTTGCACCATGGACGCCGACGCTCGCAACGAATTCAGGTGTCGCGGTCGCGCCCGGGCGGAAGCCGATGATCGACTGCAGGCCGAACTCGGTTGCCGAACGAGCAGCCGCGAGCTGTTCCAGCGCCGGCTTCTGGCCATTGGCGTAGAGGTTTTCAAGGATGGTCAGCGCCTTGGTGAGTGAGACGCGAAGACGTTCAAACTCGGCCAGCTCCGGATGGCCGGCGTCAGCCGCAGTCGCGTCGGCACTCTGCGCCACGACCGAGACCTGCTCGCCTTCGGGCCGCTCGAACGGAACGGAGGCGCGAACGACGACCTTGCCCGATGCATCCAGCATTTCGACTTCGATGATGTGGCTTCCGACGGAAAGCGTCATGGTGCCGTCGATGACGAAATTGCCGCTGGCATCGGTCTTGCTCTCGCCGATCGTGGCCTTGTCGGCAAAGCCGCGAACGATCGCGCCGACAGGAGCCTTGCCGGCGACGAAGATCCGGTCACCCTCGATTTCAACCGCAGTCACCTGGACTTCCGCCGCGCCTGTCGTGGCGGGTGCCGCCGGCGTCGTTGAGGCATCTGTGGCCGGCTGCGCGGCAGGTGCAGAAGCCGTGTCGGTGCCGGTTGCCGGAATGGTCGGAGCAGAGCCTGCAAGCTGGCTCGAGGCCGCCGGCAGTTCGGGCATGGAAACGGCAGGCGTTGCAGCGGTCGCGGCAGCGGCGGCTGGCTGCGCTGCAGGCGTTACCTCAGTCGATGCGGCAGCAGCAGGCGCCGCGGCCGGCGTGGCCTGGGCCGCATCGGCCGCGCCCGGCAGCGTGATCAGCCGGCTTGCTTTTCCGGGCTTAGACACCATGGCGAGCAACTCGCCCTTGCCGCCGTCGGGGACGGAGACGGTCGCAACTTCTTCCGAGGTGACGACTTTGCCATCCGCGGCGGTGGCGCGGATCTGCAAGGCGTGATCCCCCGGGGGCAATGGATTGTCGAGCACGGCAGCGAAGTCGCCGGTGCCGTCGACGGTCTGCGAGGAAATCACGGTGCCGTCATTGAGGATTTCGACCTTGGCGCCGGGTGCAGCATTGCCGGCAATGACCGTCGAGCCGTCGGGTTCGACGCGAAGTACGTCGAAGCGTGGCACATCGGCGCCAGCTGCTTCCGCCGGTGCGGCGGCAGTGTCGGCAGGCTTGCCGAGCAGGGCGTCCTTGATCGAGGCGATGAGGCCTGCAGCCTTCGCCGGATCGTCCGGCAGCTGCTCGATCAGCGCAAGAGCCCGGGCGGCATCCGCCTGCAGGGCCTTCATCGCGTCGGTCAGCTTGGCGTCAATGCCTTCAGGCATCTCGATCGACGTAAGAGCCTTCACAGCACCCTGTGCCAGCGTCTTGGCCGCGCTATAGGCTTCAACACCCGGTGTCCGGCCATCGGCGAAGAGGGCCGTGATACCATCAACGGCCTTCACTGCATCGGCTTTCAGGCGATCCATTTTTTCGGCAGCCGCATCGGCGAGGCCGGCGGTTGCGTTGTCCACGCTTGCTGCGGCCTGATCAGCGGCCGACTTGACCGCGTCAGACGTCGCACTGATGGCAGGCGCCGTGTCGCCGGTCGGATTGAGCCGCGGCATGATGACGAAAACCATCAGCAAGGTCACGATGGCAAGTACAAACAGGACCACCCAAAGGGCACGGTTCTTCATATCTCAAGTCTCCCGGCGGAACATCCGCCATATCCCCTGGAATTGCTAGCCTTAACTGCTTGTTTCGACAAGCGTCGCAAGCCAAATCCGCCGGGCTTGCCTGAGGTTTTCAGCCAATTTTGTTGACCTTGCTGCCGCCAGCCTGTTTTTTGGCCGGCATGAGTGAACAAAATACCCCGATTCGATCCGTCTGCGTCTATTGCGGCTCCCAGCCGGGACGCGATCCTGCCTTCATGGAGGCCGGCCGCGCCTTTGGCCGCTCATTGGCTGAAAACGGCCTGCGCCTCGTCTATGGCGGCGGCACCAAAGGCATCATGGGGGCGGTCGCTGCCGGCGTGCTCTCGGCAGGCGGTCATGTCACCGGCATCATCCCCGAATTCCTCGTCGACATGGAAGCGACGCGCCATTCGCTGGGCCAGCTCAATGAGCTGATCATCACCAAGGACATGCACGAGCGCAAGCATTCGATGTTTGAACGTTCTGACGCTTTCGTGACCTTGCCGGGCGGCATCGGCACGCTGGAAGAGATCGTCGAGATCATGACCTGGGGCCAGCTCGGCCGTCATGAAAAGCCGATGGTCTTTGCCAATATCAACGACTTCTGGAAGCCGATGCTGGAGCTTGTCGACCATATGTCGGCCTCTGGCTTCATCCACACGGCCCACCGTGTGCGCCCGATGGTGATCGACCGGATCGAGGACATCGTGCCGTCGATCCAGGCGCGCTGGACAGAAACCGAGACGCCGGAAGGCGACCCGGCGACCATCGCTAAACTCTGACCTGCGAGGAAGCGCCTCAGCGGCGCTTCAACATCGGCAATGTATAGATCACCAGCGCCAGCCAGATCAGCGGAAAGGCGACCGCCTTTGCCGTGCTGAACGGCTCATGGAAGACGAAGACGGCGGTGATGAAGATCATCGACGGCGCGATATACTGCATGATGCCGATGGTCGACAGCCGGAGCAGCTTGGCGCCGTTGGCATAGAGGATCAGCGGCACCGCCGTGACCAGTCCGGCAGAGGCGAGCAACACCGTATCGGTGACATTGCCCTTCAGGAAATGCCCCTCGCCGAAGAGGTTGAGATAGACGAGATAGCCAAGGGCGATCGGGGACAGCAGCAGCACTTCCAGCAGGAAACCCTGGTTTGGCCCGATCGGCAGCGTCTTGCGGAAGAAGGCGTAGAAGCCCCAGGAGAAGGTGAGCGCCAGCGCAACGACCGGCAGGCGGCCTGCCTCGACCGTCAGGATCACCACGGCGAGCACCACGAGCGCAAGCGCCGCGATCTGTGTCTTTTTCAGCTTTTCCTTGAGGATGACAGCGCCAAGCAGGATCGAGAAGAGCGGATTGATGAAATACCCGAGCGCGGTATCAAGCGCATGGCCGGCGCCGATTGCCCAAACATAGATGCCCCAGTTGACGCTGATAAGAGTGGCGGTGACAGCGGCCATGCCAAGCATGCGCGGGTTGCGGATCGCCTTTTTGAGATCATCGGTCTGCCGGATCACCAGCAGCAGCAGTCCTGCCACCGGCACGGACCAGAGAATGCGGTGCGCAATCACTTCGGCCGGCGAGATATGCGCCATGGCCTTCATATAGAGCGGCAGAAAACCCCACAGCAGATAGGCAGAAAGGGCAAAGAGAAAGCCGTTCAGGCTGTCCCTATTCTCTGCAGGAGCGGTGACGTCGGCCATAGTGTTTCCTGACTTTTGTTATGCTTTGGAAAACGGCCATACGCCCGCGGAGATGCGGGCGCAAATGCATTTCAGTGATGGATCCTTCATCTGGCGCGATTGGTGACGCCCAGCTCGGGCTACTCACCCGCGATCTTGCCTGCCAGATCCCGGTTCTTCATCAGCTTGTAGACGATACTGTCCATCAGCGCCTGGAAGGAGGCGTCAATGATATTCTCCGATACCCCGACCGTCCACCAGCGGGCCCCGGTGGCATCGGTGGATTCGATTAGAACGCGGGTGATCGCCTCCGTGCCGCCGTTGAGGATACGCACCTTGTAGTCCGCCAGTTCCAGATCGAGGATTTCCGACTGATACTTGCCGAGATCCTTGCGAAGCGCGATGTCGAGTGCGTTGACCGGCCCATCGCCTTCGGCAACCGACATCACGGTCTCGCCGTCCACGAGCACTTTGACCACGGCTTCGGAGACGGTTTTCAGCCGTCCATGGCTGTCGAAACGGCGTTCGACCATCACGCGGAAACTTTCGACCGCGAAGAAATCAGGCACGGTGCCGAGTGTCTTGAGCGCCAGAAGCTCGAAGCTCGCATCCGCGCCCTCATAGGCATAGCCTGAGGCTTCACGCTCCTTGACGACCGAGATCAGCGTGTCGAGCTTCGGATCGTCCTTGGCAACCGTGATGCCGCGACGTTTCAGCTCGTTGAGGAAGTTCGCCTTGCCGCCCTGGTCGGAGACCATGACCTTGCGGAAATTGCCGACACTCTCCGGCTCGACATGTTCATAGGTCTTCGGGTCCTTGAGCAGCGCCGAAGCATGGATACCGGCCTTGGTGGCGAAGGCCGAGCCGCCGACATAAGGCGACTGGTGGTTGGGCGAGCGGTTCAAGAGTTCGTCGAAGGCGCGCGACAGGCGCGTGAGGCCGACGAGTTTTTCCGTGTCGATCGCGGTCTCGAAGCGCGACGCATAGGTTTCCTTGAGACAGAGCGTCGGGATGATCGTGACGAGATCCGCATTGCCGCAGCGTTCGCCAATCCCGTTCAGCGTGCCCTGGATCTGTCGCACGCCTGCCTCGACGGCGGCGAGCGAATTGGCGACCGCCTGCCCCGTGTCGTTGTGGGCATGGATGCCGAGTGAGGATCCGGGGATGCCGGCTGCGATGACAGCCTGGACGATCTCGCGGATCTCCGGCGGCTGCGTGCCGCCATTGGTATCGCAGAGCACGACCCAGCGGGAGCCGGCATCATAGGCAGCCTTGGCGCAGGCCAAGGCATATTGCGGATTGGCCTTATAGCCGTCGAAGAAGTGCTCGCAATCGACCATCGCGATCTTGCCTGCAGCGACCACGGCCTCGACGCTCTCGCGGATGCTGTCGAGGTTTTCCTCGTTTGAGCAACCGAGCGCCACCTTCAGGTGATAATCCCAACTCTTGGCAACGAGGCAGACAGCGTCCGCCTTCGCCTGCAGGAGCTGCGTGAGGCCAGGGTCATTGGAGGCGGAAATGCCCGCGCGTTTGGTCATGCCGAAGGCGACGAAGCCGGCCTTCTGCGTGCGCTTCCTCGAAAAGAACGTCGTGTCGGTCGGGTTCGCCCCCGGATAACCGCCCTCCACATAGTCGATGCCGAACTCGTCCAGCATGGCCGCAATCGCAATCTTGTCCTCAACCGAAAAATCCACGCCCGGCGTCTGCTGGCCGTCGCGCAGTGTCGTGTCGAACAGGGTGATCTTTTCGCGTGTCATGCTGTTGTCCTTGGGCAAATACGTCATGTCGGCCCCTCATCCGGCTGCCGCCACCTTCTCCCCGCGAGCGGGGAGAAGGCCGAAACGGCGCCGACTTCACTCCCTCTCCCCGCCTGCGGGGAGAGGGTAGGGTGAGGGGCAAATCTCAAATATAATTCTTCCCCGTAAACCGATCCGTTGCCCGGATCAGCTGGTCGAGAATGCCGGGCTCGAGATAGGCGTGACCCGCCCCCTCGATCAGGTGGAAATCCGCCTTCGGCCAGGCCTTGTGCAGAGCCCAAGCATATTTCGCCGGGCAAGGCATGTCGTAACGGCCGTGGATGATGACGCCGGGGATATCCTTCAGCTTGTGGGCATCCCGCAGCAATTGACCTTCCTCCAGCCAGCCGGCATGGACGAAGAAGTGGTTTTCGATGCGCGCGAAGGCGAGCGCGAATTCTGCGTCGTAGAAATGGCCGGAATAGTCGGGGTTCGGCAGAAGCGTGATCGTCTCGCCTTCCCAGGAGCTCCATGCCACCGCGCAGCGCAGTTGCTCCTCGCGGTCGGTGCCCGTCAGCCGGCGACGATAGGCCGCCATCATCTCGTGGCGCTCGTTCTCCGGGATCGGTGCGCAGAAACGCTCCCACTTGTCCGGAAACATCTCGGAGACACCGAACTGGTAGTACCAGTCGAGTTCCGCCTTCGTCAGCATGTAGATACCGCGCAGGACCAGTTCGGACACATGCTCCGGATGCGTCTCGGCATAGGCGAGCGCCAGGGTTGAACCCCATGAGCCGCCGAAGACGAGCCACTGCTCGACGCCCATCATCTCGCGCAACCGCTCGATATCGGCGACCAGATGCCAAGTGGTGTTCGCCTCAAGCGAGGCATGCGGGGTCGACTTGCCGCAGCCACGCTGGTCGAACAGGATTACGTCGTAGAGAGCCGGATCGAACAACCGGCGCTGCAGGGGGCTGGACGTACCGCCCGGACCACCATGCAGGAACACGGCCGGTTTCGCGCCTCTGGTGCCCACGCGCTCCCAATAGACCATATGCCCATCGCCGACATCCAGCATGCCGGTCTCATAGGGTTCGATCTCGGGATAAAACCCGCGCAATTCCGTGGTCATGTCATGTCTCTTGTCAGTGGCCAGGCCACCGTATCGTGATCGGGATGCTGCCGCGAGGTGGCGGCGATCCCGGCATTGCCCGCCGGCAGGTCCGAACGGTCCGTCTGCTTCTCCGGCAGGCCGAAGAGCTTGTCGAAATAGCTCACCCGGCTTTCAACGCCATCCTGCGAGATCGGCTCGGCGAGTTCCGGCTTGTCGAGGCTGCCGATCGTGACGCTGATGTAAGGCGAACCCTTGGTGCGGAAGAAGAGCGGCGTGCCGCAGTCCTTGCAAAAGCCGCGCCCGCAAGGGTCCGAGGACTGAAACCAGCCTGGTTCGCCGCGCATCAGAAGGAAATCCTCCTGCCGGGAACCGGCAAGCGCCATGAAGAAATTGCCGCTCGCCTTCTGGCACATGCGACAATGGCAGATATGCGGATAGCCGAGGTCTCCGGCGATCTTGTAGCGGATGGCGCCACACTGGCAGCCGCCCGAATGCACTTGACGGGTCATTGCTCATCCTCCGGCGGCCATTGCGCCGTATCGTGGTCGGGATGCTGGAAGCTTTCGACCGACGCAAAGAATTCTTCCATGGCCGGGCTGCTATAGGCAGGCTTCTCGAACAGGTGATCGATCCAGGGCAGCCGCTGGTGATGGTTCACCTGGATCTGCGGTTCGAAACGCTCCGGATGGTCGAAGGCGCCGATGGCGAGTTCCACGCCGCTGGGGTGATGATAGGAGAGCGGCGTGCCACATTTGGCACAGAAGCCGCGCTTCACCTTCGCGGAGGAGCGGTAGAGCATCGGCTGCCCGCGCGTCCAGGTCAGATGCGCCTGATCGGCGGTGACGAAGGCACCGAAGAAGGAGCCGAACTGCTTCTGGCACATGCGGCAATGACAGATCGACGGCCGGCCAAGCTTCGACGCCTGGAACCGGATCGCCCCGCACTGACAGCCTCCGCTTTCGATTTCACTCATCGGTTTTTCCTCATTTGAGCGTCACGTAAAGGGTGACACCGATGATCACTGCAGCGATCAGGGCGCCCTTGGCGATCAGGCCGTAGAGCAGCCATTTCGGCATCTTGGTGTTGGGACTGGGCTGGGTCATCGATTTGGTCCTACCCAGTTTTCGACCTTGAGGCCCGGCACTCGACCGAACTCGCGGATGTTCGCCGTGACAAGTGTCACGTCCAGAGATCTCGCATGTGCGGCGATAAAGAGATCCGTTGAGCCGATCGGCGTACCGTTTCGCTCAAGGTCGAGCCGGATCTCAGCGAAATGGGAGGCTTCCTTGTCCTCGTAGGGCAGGATCGAGACGCGATCAAGAAGGTTCTCAACTAGGAATGTGAGCCGTTCGGAGTTGCGTTTCAAAATACCGAAGCGCAGTTCTGACGCAACGATCGAACTGATCGCCACTTGGGCATCGCCCACGCTCTCGATCATCGCAGCGGCAGATCCATGCGGGTTGCGGATGACATCCGAAACCACGTTCGTGTCCAGCATGTAGCGGGCCGTGTTCACAGGTCGACGTCCCGCGCTGGTGGTTCACGAAGGTCGAAGTCGAAGTCCTCTTCGATCGGCTCCTGGCGGCGGAGCCATTCGATCAGGCTTTCCTTCTTTGTCTGGACCGGTTCAAGAGTGATCTTGTCGCCCTCCTTGCGCATGATCGCCTCGTCACCGGGAAAGTCGAACTCCACAGGAATGCGGACGGCGCGGTTGCGACCGTTCTTGAAGATCCGGACATGTCTTTCCTGGTCCATTCGCGCCTCCTCTGTTGGCATATGCCAAGCATATGCCAAGTGCCTCCCTCAAGCAACTACCGCTTGACCTCCCAGCCCGTCACCCGCTCGCCGGTCTCCTTGTCCTTGCCGTCCCTGAGCTGAATGCCCTTCTCGCCAAGCTCGTCACGGATACGGTCGGCCTCGGCAAAGTTCTTTGCCTTCAGCATTTCTAGACGTAGGTCGACCAGCGCCTGGACGGCGGCGGAGAGGTCGTCGCTGACTTCGGTCTTCTTCGGGGCGACCCCGAGAAGAGCAGCCGAAGCGGCAAAGAGCGGCAGCTTGGACGGATCCGCGTTCGCTGCCTGAGCCAGTGCATGCAGAGCCTGGACGGCCGCAACCGTGTTCAGATCGTCTGAGAGCGCTTCGAGGACGGATACGTCCGGTGCCGTATCACCGGCTTCGCCCGTTGGCCATTTCGCCAGCAGACGCTCCGCCTCCTCCAACCGCTTCACCGAAAAATCGATCGGCTCGCGGTAATGCGTCATCAGCATGGCAAGCCGCAGAACCTCGCCCGGCCACTGGCGACCGCCGAACTTCTCCGTCGCCAGGAGCTCGTTGATCGTGACGAAATTGCCCTCGGACTTCGACATCTTGCGGCCTTCGACCTGCAGGAAGCCGTTATGCATCCACACGGTTGCCATCAGGTCGTTGTCGAAGGCGCAGCAGGACTGGGCGATCTCGTTTTCGTGGTGCGGGAAGATCAGGTCCAGCCCGCCGCCATGGATATCAAACTGGTGCGGCTTGGCCTTGGCCTTGGGCGACAGCCGGTCCTTGATCTCTTCCCAGAGATAGCGGTCCGACATGGCGGAGCATTCGATATGCCAGCCGGGGCGACCATAGATCGCATGGGTCTTGGCTTCAAAGGTGAAGTTCGCCGGCCAGCCCGGTTCTGTATCGGCGGATTGCTTCCACAGCACGAAATCGGCCGGGTTCATCTTGTGGTTTTCGACCGCGACGCGGGCGCCCGCCTGCTGATCCTCGAGCTTGCGCTTCGACAGCATGCCATAATCCGCCATGGAGGCGGTCGAAAACAGCACTTCGTGCCCCTCCGATCCCTTGGCGACATAGGCATGGCCCATGTCGAGCAGCCGCTGAATGATCTCGATCATCTGCGGAATGTTGTCGGTCGCACGTGGCTCGACGGTCGGCTTGAGGCAGCCCAGCGCCGCCACGTCCGCGTGGAACTGGCTCTCCGTCGGTCCGGTGACCGCCCGGATCGCTTCGTTGAGGCTCATCGAACCGCCGGCGATCTGGCTGCCGAAGTCGCGAAGCGCGCGTGCGTTGATCTTGTCGTCCACGTCGGTGATGTTACGAACGTAAGTGACCTTATCGGCGCCATAAGTGTGGCGCAGCAGCCGGAAGAGCACGTCGAAGACGATGACGGGCCGTGCATTGCCGATATGGGCAAAATCGTAGACGGTCGGGCCGCAGACATACAGGCGCACATTATCGGGGTCGATCGGTTCGAAATCGACCTTGTCTCGTGTGAGCGTGTTGTAAAGCTTGAGGCCGCCGGCCATGTGAAACTCCCAGAACGAATGGTACCCGGCTGGACCGGGGCGTTTGTCATCTGGGTCTATGCAGGAGACGAAAACGGCCAGGCCAGCGAAGCGCTAGCGAATAATGATCCCGCAAATGGTGCAGAGGCTCGTTTTCATGGGCGCTGTTATGGCGCGGGTCTTCGATTTGGTCAAGGGTTCCACAGGGGATGCTGTCAGCGATCAGCCTAACCTTTAATGTGGATACTCGCTTATCAAGTTAAGCCTTTTTCAAGGTCGATCCCGCAGGGTAGAAGGCCTTGCCCTTACCCGTCAGAGATGATTTCCGACATGGACACAAGCCTGCATCTGCCGACGATCATGGTCGTCCATGCCCTGATCACCACCATTTCGACGCTGGTGACGATCTACATGTGGAAGCGCAGTCGCTGTGGCCCGGTGATGCCTCTGTTGGTGGCCGCAGGCGTGGCCGCGTGCCTGACCATGGGACTGCATGCCGGACGCCACAGCCTGCCGCTGTTTCTGTCGTCCTGTATCGGTCTGGGTCTGGGCGTGCTTGCCGTCGGTCTCTATTGGCAGGCCGTCATGGCCTTCGAAGGCGAAAGGGTCTCTCTGCCGAAAGCCGCAGCTGGAATGGTTGCCTGGATGATGCTTTGGTTCACCCCGCTTTTCCAGCAGTCGATGGAGGTGAAGACCTCGGTGCTCGGCATTCTTGTTGCGACCTATTGCCTGCTGGCCGCCGGCAAGATGTTTGCCCGCGCCAAGAAGGAACCATTGCCATCACGCCATCTGGCGGCGATCACAAACGCCGTCCGGGGTATCGTCTGGCTGACATCGGTCCCGCTTTGCATCTTCGTGGCACCGGCTTATGCCGCCGACGGCAGCCCCGCGCCCTGGTTTGCCTATGTTGTTCTGGCGAATTCCATGATGATCGTTCTGTCGCTCGTCGCCCTGCTGATGCTGAGCAAGGAGCGGGACGAACTGCGATACCGCGTGGCCTCGGAGCGCGATCCGCTGACGAATCTGGCCAACCGCCGCACCTTCGTATCGGGAGCGAGCCGCATCCTGCTGCAGGAAGAGGGCGCAAGCCTGTTGCTGCTCGACATCGACCACTTCAAGCTGGTCAACGATACCCACGGACATGCGGCGGGCGATCAGGTGCTGGTGGCGTTTTCCCGCACCATTGAGCAGCGATTGCCGAAGGGGTGGCTCTTTGCGCGCATCGGCGGGGAGGAATTCGCCTGTCTCATGCCGCGCACCAACGCCCAGACGGCGGTTGCGCTGGCAGACAATCTGCGTCGGGCCGTGGCCGAGATCGTCATCGCCTCCCATCCTGGCTTGAAGGTGACAGTCAGCATCGGTGTGAGCGAGGCATCAGAGCGGGGTACCGCTTTGGATCCGCTGCTTGCCAGCGCCGATTCCGCCCTTTACCGGGCCAAGGCCGATGGACGCAATTGCGTGCGCCTCTTCGAGCCGGCCGCACTCTTGGCGGACACTGCCGGGAAGCTGGCGCTGATCGCCAACGAGCCGCCGCCAAAAGCCAACCGCAGGCGCCTCAGAAGCGCCTGATCAAACGACGCGACGCGGCGGCAGCCGGACAATCCCGAGCACCAGCGAACAGCCGGCGATGATGACCGCGCCACCGAACAGCTGCAGCAGGGTCAGGGGTTCATCAAGGATTAGCGCGCCGACAAGAACGGCCACGACCGTCACGGCAAATTCGACGCTGATAGCCGCCGTCGCCCCGATGCTTTTCACCAACCCGAAATAGAGCACGTATGTGAGCGCGCTCATCAATGCTGCAAGGGCGAAGAGATAGAGATAGTCGAGCGGCGCAGGCGTTCCGGGAACGGGCACAAACCAGAGCAGCGGAAAGGCGATGACGCCGCCTGAAATGAACGAACCGATCGTGACCTCCCAGGGGCCGGTCCCCGCCAGATGGCGGTTCGCATAATTGCTGCCGAAGGCGGCGGAAAAGGTCGATCCGATCATCGCCAGACAACCGATCAGAAAGGCCGCCGTCACCGGCACTGCCGGAAAGCCGACAAGCATGACGATGCCGATCGTTCCGAGAACAAGGCCGAGGACCCGTTGCGGCGTGATCCGCTCCAGACCCCAGAGCTGGGCAATCACCATGGAAAAGAGCGGAATGGCAGCCACGAAGATTGCCGCCATGGCCGTCCCGATGCGCGGCGTGGCGTAAGAGAGGCCAATGAGCTGGCCCGCCACCGTGGTGGCGCCAACCACCGCGAACGGTAGCCAGCCCGCGCTGAAGTCGAGCCTGCGGCGCATGACCCGGGCGATCAGATAGAGCAGGGCGCCTGCGATGAAGCACCGAAATGTCACCGCCCCAATCCAGCCGAAGGCGTCGACGACGTGCAGCAGAAGCAGAAAGGACAGCCCCCACGCCAGAGACAGGTAGAGGTAGGCGGCAAGATCTCTGGGGGCCATGTATCAGTCCTGAAACGAGGCAACTGCCTGGCGGCAGGCGCCTGGGCTGGAACCCGTTACTCCGGCATGCGGTAGTCGACGATCTTACCTTCGCGCACGACGAAGAGCTTGCCGGTTTCCGTCTGCTCCGGTCCGACCAGAGGCAAGAGCTTGGCGGCGACTTCGGACGGATGCGGCAGCGTGTCCGGGTCTTCGCCGGGCATGGCCTGGGCGCGCATGGCGGTGCGGGTGGCGCCCGGATCGACCGAGAGGATACGCAGCGGCAGGCGCTGGGTTTCGGCAGCCCAGGTGCGGGCGAGCGCCTCGACGGCGGCCTTGGAGGCCGAGTAGGGACCCCAGAAGGGCTTGCACTTGTGGGCGGCGCCGGAAGACAGGATCAGAACGCGGCCCTGGTCGGACTTGATAAGAAGCGGCTCCAGCGAGCGGATCAGCCGCCAGGTGGCGTTGACATTGATCGTCATGACCTTGTCGAAGACCTTTGCCTCGACATGGCCGATCGGCGAGATGACGCCGAGCACGCCCGCATTCAACACGGCGATATCAAGCTTGCCCCAGCGCTCGAAGATGTGACCGCCAAGCTGGTCGATCGCGGCCATGTCGGCAAGATCGAAGGGCACCAGCGTCGCCGAACCGCCGACGGCTTTGATAGCGTCGTCAAGATCTTCGAGACCGCCGACCGTGCGGGCACAGGCAATCACATGGGCGCCGGCCTTGGCGAGTTCGATCGCGGTGAAATAGCCGATGCCGCGCGAGGCGCCGGTGACGAGCGCAATCCGGCCCTTGAGGTCGATGGTCATGGAAATTCCTGTCGTATGCTCTTTGGTCGTGTGGCTCAGCCGTTGGCGGCGAGCATGGATTCCTTGCGGCCCGGCTTCTCGCTTTCCTTGTCGACGAGGCGGGTCGGATAGTCGCCGGTGAAATAGTGGTCGGTGAACTGCGGGTTGGCCGGGTCGCGTGGCTTGCCGCCGACCGCCTTGTAAAGGCCGTCGATCGACAGGAAGGCAAGCGAGTCCGCGCCGATATACTTCGCCATGGCCTCGTCGCCCGCATACTGGTTCGCAAGCAGCTTGTCGCGATCCGGCGTATCGATGCCGTAGAAGTCGGGATGATAGATCATCGGGCTTGCGACCCGGATATGCACTTCCTTGGCGCCGGCGTCGCGGATCATCTGCACGATCTTCAGCGAGGTGGTGCCGCGCACGATGGAATCGTCCACCAGCACCACGCGCTTGCCCTCGATCATCGCCCGGTTGGCGGAATGCTTGAGCTTGACGCCGAAGGCGCGGATCTGCTGGGTCGGCTCGATGAAGGTGCGGCCGACATAATGGTTGCGGATGATGCCGTATTCGAAGGGAATGCCGCTCTGCTGCGCGTAGCCGAGTGCCGCCGGCGTGCCGCCATCGGGAACCGGCACCACGACATCGGCGTCGACAGGCGCTTCGAGCGCGAGGTTCATGCCGGCATTCTTGCGGGTGGTGTAAACGTTGCGGCCGGCAACGACGGAATCCGGCCGGGCGAAATAGACATATTCGAACAGGCAGACGCGTTCCGGCTGCGGACGCGCCGGCATGCGGGATTCGATGGTGACCGAGCCATCGGCCTGTGTTTCGCAGATGATCACTTCGCCGTTTTTCACGTCGCGCACGAACTTGGCGCCGATAATGTCGAGCGCACAGGTCTCCGAACAGAAGATCGGCTTGCCGTCGAGATCACCCATGACCAGCGGCCGGATGCCGATCGGGTCGCGGGCGGCAATCAGCTTGGTGCGGGTGAGCGCGATCATCGCATAGCCGCCTTCCATCTGGCGGATGGCGTCGATGAAGCGGTCGGTGGTGGAGGCGTGACGCGAGCGGGCGATGAGATGCAGAACGACTTCGGTGTCGGAGGTCGACTGACAGATCGCGCCGGTTGCGATGATCTGGCGGCGCAGCGTCAGGCCATTGGTGAAGTTGCCGTTATGGGCAATGGCGATGCCGCCTTCTTCAAGTTCGGCAAACAGTGGCTGGACATTGCGGAGCGCCACTTCGCCGGTCGTCGAGTAGCGGGTGTGGCCGATCGCCTGAGGGCCGGGCAGCTTCGCCAGCGTCACCGGGTTGGTATAGTGGTCGCCGACCAGGCCCATGTGCTTCTCGGTGTAGAACTGACGCCCGTCGAAAGAGACGATACCGGCTGCTTCCTGGCCGCGATGCTGGAGCGCGTGAAGACCGAGCGCGGTCAGCGTTGCAGCGTCCGGATGCCCGAGGATCCCGAAGACCCCGCATTCCTCGTGATACTTGTCGTCATGGCTGCCATACACGACATAAGAAGGGCTGATCTGCTTCATGGCGAGGGCCTTTGCTCCGGGGACAGATGCAAGGATGCTGGGCTTCTAACGGCTAAGCCGCCGGTCTGTCCCGATCCGGCGGCGTTGATATGGGTGTCGGTTCGCGCGGCGCCAAGGCCGCGCGATGAACAGTGTGTTCTTAAGGTGTCGCCGGTTGTGCCGGGGTGTCGTCGGACGGCGTCTGGTCCGCCGGCGCCTGTTCTGCCGGTGCATTGTCGCCCGTGGTATCGGCCTGCGGCTCTTCACGGCCGAGAATGCGCTCGCGGATCTGCGGCTCGATATCATCGGGCAAGACCGCTTCGAGCTTCAGCACCAGCGAATCCAGGAACGGCTTGGACTTGGCATTGTTGACCCAGTCCGGACGCTGGCGAACGTCGATCAGCCAGTTCCAGAAGGCGACGGCGACGACCAGCAGCAAGAGGCCGCGCGCGGCACCGAAGAGGAAGCCGAGCGTCCGGTCAAGCGCGCCGATGCGGCTGTCGATGATGAAATCCGCGATGCGTGACGTGATGAAGGAGATCACGATCAGGGCGACGATGAAGATGATGCCGGCGGAGCCTGCGAGCGCAATGCGATCATCGCTGGTGTAGTTCTTCACGTAAGGCAGGAGCAGCGGGTAAAGGTAATAGGCCGCGGCAACGGAGCCGGCCCAACTCGCAATGGACAGCACTTCGCGCGAAAAGCCGCGCACCATCGCCAGCACCGCTGAAAACAGCACGACGCCGATGACGATACCGTCGAAAATCGTAATGGGCATAGACACCAACTCCAAGACTTAGCCGGACGGAACCGACCTGATTGTCACCGCGATACCGCCGCAACGCGTTAAGTCACGCGTCGGACCGGATCAACCATCCTCCTGATCCGTTGGCGCCTTCAGCCGGGAACCGGCGATGCGCGCCACAAGATCGGGAAGGCTGTCCACTTCCCTCCATTTGCCCTGCGAACCCTTGGGAAGGTCCGGCGAGGCAGCCGGCAAGACCGCAGCGGAGAAACCGAGCTTTTCCGCCTCTTTCAGCCTCTGGGCCGTATGCGACACCGGCCGCACCGCCCCTGACAGGCTGACTTCGCCGAAATAGACGCAATCGGCCGGAAGGGCAATACCGGCAAGCGATGAAACCAAAGCAGATGCGATGGCCATGTCCGCTGCAGGCTCGCTGATCCTGTAACCGCCTGCTACATTAAGGTAGACGTCATGCTGCCCCAGCCGCACCCCGCAATGCGCCTCCAAGACCGCCAATATCATGGCAAGCCGTGACGAATCCCAGCCGACCACCGCACGGCGGGGTGTTCCAAGCGATGTCGCAGCCACCAGCGCCTGCACTTCGACAAGCACGGGGCGGGTGCCTTCCATGCCGGCAAAGACGGCAGCACCGGGCGCCTTTTCATTGCGTTCGCCCAGAAAGAGTTCGGATGGATTGGCGACTTCGCGCAGGCCCTTGTCGGACATTTCGAAGACGCCGATCTCGTCGGTGGGGCCGAAGCGGTTCTTGACGGTGCGCAGGATCCGGTAGTGGTGGCCGCGATCCCCTTCGAAATAGAGGACGGCATCAACCATGTGCTCGACCACCCGAGGACCGGCAATCTGGCCTTCTTTGGTGACGTGGCCGACAAGAACCATGGTGGCACCCGTCTGCTTGGCGTAGCGGATCATCGCCTGGACGCCGGTGCGCACCTGGGTGACCGTACCCGGCGCACTGTCGGCGGTGTCGCTCCAGAGAGTCTGGATGGAATCGATGATGACGAGATCCGGCCGCTTGCCTTCGGAAATGGTGGCGAGGATGTCCTCGACATTGGTTTCGGCCGCGAGCAGCACGTCGGTATCGGCAGCCCCTAGCCGCTGTGCGCGAAGCCTGACCTGCGCGACGGCCTCTTCGCCCGAGACATAGATGATCCTGTGACCACGGCGCGCGAGCGCTGCTGCCGCCTGCATCAGAAGCGTCGACTTGCCGATCCCTGGATCGCCGCCGATCAGCACGGCTGAGCCGCGCACAAAGCCGCCACCGGTGGCACGGTCGAGTTCCCCCATGCCGGTCGGGATACGTGGCGCTTCCTCGATCTCACCAGACAGGGCGGTAAGGGCCACGGCGCGCCCCTTCTTCGGCACCTTGCCCGGACCCGACCCGATCCCGCCCATGGGATCTTCCTCGACGATGGTGTTCCACTCGCCGCAGCCATCGCATTTGCCCGCCCAGCGGGAGTGAACCGTGCCACAGTTCTGGCAGATGAATTGGGTCTTGGCTTTGGCCATGAATTATGGATCGCTTTCGGGGAAATCGTTGGGGGAGATGTCTTGGCGGCCGTGCATGACGCGCAGGACGATCAGAGATTGATCAGAGACCCTGACAAAGAAACGTCGGTCTCGATAGGTAAATACGCGAATGACATTGCCCAACCCGGGAGGTCGGCTGCCAGTGAGGCCGAGTGCGGCAAGAGTTTCGATTTTGCGATAAAGATCGAGTGTGAAAGTGTCTGCAGATGAAGGGTTGAACTGCGCAATGTGGCCGTAGATCCTTTGCATGTCATCGCGCGCAGCGCTGGACCAGATGACCTTACGGCTCGCGGGCATCTTCGAACATACGCTTCATGTCGGCCAAGAAGGCCTCCGCATTTTCATAGGTGTGAACGCGCCCCGCTTCAACATCATCGATGCCTTCCTGGATGAGCATGCGAAGGGTGGCTTCATCCCGCTCTCGCAGCAGCGCAAGACCGGCAGTGACCACCGCGTCAGCGCTCTCGTAGAGGCCAGAATTCATCTGTTCCTCGACAAATTCAGCGTCTTGTTGGCTCAACTGGATGCTCGGCACGGTGGACTCCGTACAGTGACTTAAATGGGATGCGCGGAACAATAGCAGAACAAATCCGTCCGCGCCAGTCCTCAGTCGTCGCCCTCAAGATAGAGCCGCTCATAGCGCAGCCCAAGGCTGGTCAGCATTTCGTAGCCGATTGTGCCGGCTGCTCGTGCCACATCGTCGAGCGGCATGGAGGGGCCGATCAGTTCGATATAGTCGCCGCCGCGCGCTGCATTCGGCGCCAGATCCGTCACGTCGAAGATCGTCTGATCCATGGTGACGCGGCCGACGACCGGCACTGGCTGCCCGCCGATCACGCCACGCGCGCCGGCAAGGCCGGTATGCCGGAGCGGGATGCCGGAGCCGGAGAGATTACGCAGATAGCCGTCGGCATACCCGACCGAGGCGATTGCCAGCCGGCTGTCGCGGGAAAGCCTATGGCTCGCGCCATAACTCACCGTTTCGCCGGCCTTGGCCTCGCGCACCTGCAGGATACGGGCTTCCGCCTTGATGACGGTGCGCATCGGGTTCTTCACCCCATTGACCGCCTCGCCGCCGTAAAGCGCGATGCCCGGACGGGTGAGGTCGAAGTGATAGTCCGCGCCGAGAAAGGTGCCGGCAGACGCTGCAAGGCTTGAATCAACACCTTCGAAAGCCGCGCTAACCTGCCGGAAAGACTCAAGCTGCTGCCGGTTCATCGGGGACGACGGATCGTCCGCGCAGGCAAGGTGGCTCATGACAAGCACCGGATCGAGGCTCGCTGGGCGGGAGACGTCGTCGGTAAGGGCAATGGCTTCCGCCATCGGGAGGCCGAGCCGGTTGAAGCCGGTATCAACATGAATAGCGCAAGGATAGGGTCCGCGCTCTGGGAGAAGCGCCATCCAGAAGGCGAGCTGCTCCTCGGAGGCGATGACAGGCACGAGGTCGTTCTCGAAGAACACCTCTTCCTGGCCCGGCCAGATGCCGGAGAGAACGAAGATCCGCGCCTCCGGGGCATAGGGCCTGAGGGTCGCGCCTTCGGCAGGCACGGCGACGAAGAAGTCCCTCGCACCCGCCCGGTAGAGCACTTGGCCGACATCTTCGATCCCCAAGCCGTATGCGTCCGCCTTGACCACGGCCGCCGTCCGCGCCTTTCCTGAGCGCTTTGCCATGTCGCGCCAGTTGTCGGCAATGGCGGAAAGATCCACCGTCAGGCGGAGGGGGGCTGCGAGGAAATCTTCCGGCGCATCGAGGATGTCAAATCTGTCGGTCATGAGGTCTTTGCGTCTGCAGGGCGGGATGATCAGACCCTAGCACTTTTCTTCAAGACGAAAATGTGGCCGCCGGATATTATGCTGCTATGCACAGTGTTTCGCAGCAGCAGGCCGCCGAAGCCAATCCGGTATCTCAAATCGAGCGAACGCGCTTCTGGCGCGACGACCGTTTTCGCGCGATGGAATGCCTGACGGCCTCCTTCATCACCCACGAATTCTCGCCGCATTCACACGACACCTTCTCGATCGGCGCGATCGAGAACGGCTGCCAGGTGGCGAGCATCCGGGGCACGAGGGAATTCACCGGACCGGGCGCGCTTTACCTGATCAATCCCGGCGAAGTGCATGACGGCCAGCCCGGCGAGCCGAATGGATACCGCTACCGGATGATCTATCCGGATACGGAACTCCTGGTCGAGATCATCGAGGACGTCACGGGCAAGGCCTTTCACGGCAGCCCCAGTTTTGGACGACAGTTGCTCACCGATCCGGAACTGGCCCGCGCGTTCAATCTTGCGCATCGACGTCTGGAAGAAGGGCAGGCAAGCGCTCTGGAGGGCGAAGAAAGCATGTACTGTGTGCTCGCCACCATGTTTGCCCGCCATGGCAGCGAGATCATCCGCGCCCCCGATCACGGTGAGCCGAAGGCCACGCGCCGGGTGCGTGATTATATCGCCGAACATTTTACTGGAGAGCTTGGGTTGGAAACACTGGCGAAGGTTGCTGGCCTCAGCCGCGCCCATATGATCCGCGCTTTCCGCAAGCACTATTTCATCACGCCGCACGCCTTCCAGACCGATCTGCGCATCCGCCATGCGCGCCATCTCCTGCGCTGTGGCGCCACGCCCTCCGACACGGCCCAGGCCTGCGGCTTCGCCGATCAGGCACATCTGACACGCCAGTTCAAGGCGCGCACCGGCCTGACGCCCGCTGTCTTCCGCGCTGGCTGACATCAGGCACTTTTCTTCAAGACGACGGACCTTCTAAGGAGATAGATGCTCCGCCAACAGGAGGTCCCATGAAAGACCATGCATTCCGACGCGAATCCATCGACGGTTTTCGCGCCATTCTTCCCTTAATCATCGCGGCAGCACCGATCGGCTTTGTCTTCGGCGCGGTCGCGACCGGCAACGGCTTGTCGCCGCTGGAGACCGTGTTGATGAGCGCGCTCGTCTTTGCCGGCGGCTCGCAATTCGTCGCCATGGATCTGTGGACGCATCCCGCCTCTTGGACGGCACTCGGTTTCGCAGCCCTTCTGGTCAATCTTCGCCATGTGCTGATGGGCGCCTCGCTGGAGCGGAGCCTTGGCCTCTTCCGGCCCTGGCAGAAGCTGCCGACGCTCTTTGTCATGGCCGACGAGAATTGGGCCCTGGCGGAAGCGCGAGCAAGGACCACGGCCTTGACGCCCGCCTACTATCTCGGGCTGGCGTTGCCCTTTTATCTCGGCTGGGTGGCGTCCTCCCTTGCCGGCGCGCTCTTCGGTGCGCTGATCGGCGACATCGCCGGCTATGGCCTGGATTTCGCCTTTCCCGCAGTCTTCATCGTGCTGCTGACAGGCTTCTGGAAGGGCAGGGAGACCGGGCTGGTGCTGGCCGCAAGCGGTGTGGCGGCGCTCACCGTCCACGCACTGGTGCCCGGTGCTTGGTATATCGCGGCGGGCGCGGTTGCCGGCCTTGGGGCTGCCTTCATCCCACTTGCACAGAAGGAGCAGGTGGCATGACACTTGATCCCACAACGCTGGCCACCATTCTCGCCATGATGGCAGCCACCGTCTTCACCCGCTTCTCCGGCGCGTTAATCATGCGTCGTATCAAACTCGGTGCCGGTGCCGAAAAGGCGCTGGCCACCGTGCCGCCCGCCGTGTTGATGGCAGTCGTCGCGCCGACTGCCTTCGCTACCGGCTGGCCGGAAACCATTGGCTGCATGGTGGTGGTCTTGGCGGCGCTGCGTATATCGCTGTTGCCAGCAGCCGCGCTCGGCGTCGTCTCTGTGGCGCTCCTGCGTGCTGCCGGTCTCTGACGCAGATACGATAAGGGCGCCTCGCGGCGCCCTTGATCTCACGGCTCTTCGTATTGAATGAAGCTCGGATCGGCCAAATCCGCGAAGCGGGTGAATTCCGACTGGAAGGCGAGCTTGACGGTGCCGGTTGGTCCGTGACGCTGCTTGGCGATGATCACGTCCGCCGTGCCCTTCACCTTGTCCATCAGCGCTTCCCATTCCGGATATTTCGGATCGGAGAGATCGCGGGGCTCGAGGTTCTTCACGTAATATTCCTCGCGGAACACGAAAAGCACGACGTCGGCGTCCTGCTCGATCGAGCCCGATTCGCGAAGGTCGGAGAGCTGCGGGCGCTTGTCTTCGCGGCTTTCCACCTGACGCGACAGCTGCGACAGTGCGATGATCGGCACGGCCAGTTCCTTGCCGAGCGATTTCAGGCCCGTGGTGATCTGGGTGATTTCCTGCACGCGGTTTTCACCCGCCTTGCCGGCACCCGTCATCAGCTGGATATAGTCCACCACCAGGCAGTCGAGGCCGCGCTGGCGCTTCAGGCGGCGCGCACGGGCCGAGAGCTGGGCAATCGAGATACCACCGGTCTGGTCGATGAACAGCGGCACCTTCTGCATGGTCTGGGAAAAACCGACCAGCTTTTCGAATTCGTGTTCGGTGATTTCACCGCGGCGGATTTTGGACGAGGAGACTTCCGTCTGCTCGGACATGATACGGGTGGCGAGCTGTTCGGACGACATTTCGAGCGAGTAGAAGCCGACGACGCCGCCGTTCTTCGCCTTGAAGGAACCATCGGGCAGGACTTCCGGCTCATAGGCCGCGGCGATATTCCAGGCGATGTTGGTGGCGAGCGAGGTCTTACCCATACCCGGGCGTCCGGCAAGCACGATCAAGTCGGAGCGCTGCAACCCGCCCATCTTCGAATCGAGCGAGCTGATGCCGGTTGAGATACCCGACAGGTTGCCGTCGCGCTCAAAGGCGGCACCCGCCATGTCGACGGCCTGGGCGACCGCATCGGAGAAGGATTGGAAACCGCCGTCATAGCGGCCGTTTTCGGCGAGCGCAAAGAGGCGCCGTTCGGTGTCTTCGATCTGCGCCTGGGGCGGCATGTCGAGCGGCGCGTCATACGCGATGTTGACGACATCTTCGCCGATCTGGATCAGCGAGCGACGCAGCGCGAGATCATAGATAGCGCGACCATAGTCCTCCGCATTGATGATCGTGACGGCTTCGGACGCGAGGCGCGCGAGATATTGCGCAACGGTCAGATCGCCGACCTTCTGGTCAGCCGGCAGGAAGGTCTTGATGGTGACGGGGTTTGCCGTCTTGCCCATACGGATGATTTCGGAGGCGACCTCAAAAATCTTCCGGTGCAGGGGTTCGTAGAGGTGTTCGGCTTTCAGGAAGTCCGAGACGCGGTAATAGGCGTCGTTATTGACCAACAGCGCGCCGAGCAGCGCCTGCTCGGCTTCGATATTGTTCGGCGCCTCCCGGTAAAGCGGTTCGGGGGCCTGAGGCGCCTGCGGGCGCGCAATGTTGCGAACGGCATCGATCATGGTGTTCCGGGCTTCTTTATCGTTGGGGGCGTGGGATCAGGGTTTGGCGACCCCTGCTGCCACAGTCAACACGCGTCTCCCCATCACTCGTCTTTTTCCGCTTGTCCCCAGTTATCAACAGGTGCTCTCGCGCATCGGCGGGAAATGCTTGACGGGGTAAAGGGCGAATCGCTGCGGTAGCCATGATTGTAAGGCATGGCAGCCATGGCTTCAAAAGGCTTGAAAAGCTCGAGCTAAGGATTAATTAGGCTCAACATAGATAGCAAGCTAATTATTGGGAATGCAGCGAATGTCACGCGCCACACAGAACGAACAGCTCTTTGACGAGATGTCCGCGTTCAATCGCAAGCTCAGAGCCTTCTTCGATGCCGCCGTGCGGGAGGAGGGGCTGACGCTCGCCCGCGCCCGCGCGCTCTTTGCCATCGCCCGGCGCGGACCGCTCACCCAGAAGGATCTGGCCGAAGAGCTGGAGATTGAGACGCCGACGCTGGTGCGGGTTCTGGACGGAATGGAAAAGCAGGACCTGATCCAGCGCAGCGAGGATGCGACGGATCGCAGGGCGAAGCGGATCGACATGACCCCGGCCGGGCGTGAGACGTTCAAACGGGTCCATGCGCTGGCAGGTGAATTGCGCGGCCAGATCGCCGAAGAGATTTCCGCAGAAGACATCGAGACCGCTCTGTCTGTCGTCCGCCGGCTGATGCGCAACATGCAGCAGTTGGACGCGGGGAAGGTGAAGTCATGAGCACTGCTGCCGAACCAAACGCCGAGAGCGTCTCCCCGACTGTCGAGCAGGCACCGGCCGCGCCACCCGCTCCGCCGCCGCCCAAGCCTCTCTGGCTCGCCGTGATCTACGTCGCATCCGGACTGCTGCTGTTCATCACGCAGGGCATGGGCATGAACATCGTCAATGCCAATCTCTATCAGCTGCAGGGCGAGTTCTCGGCGACGGTCGCCGAGGCAGCATGGCTGTCGGCGGCCTACATGGCACCCTATGCCACCCTGTCGATCGCCCTGTTCAAGGTGAGAGCGCAATATGGGCTGAGGCCCTTCGCCGAGTGGAGCATCCTTATCTTCGTTCTGGCCTCGCTGCTCAATCTCTTTGTCAGCGATCTGCATTCCGCACTCGTCGTCCGCTTCATCAGCGGCTGTGCGGCTGCACCCATTTCCTCGCTCGGCTTTCTCTACGTGCTGGAGGCCTTCCCGGCGCACAGGAAGCTTAGCCAGGGGCTGAACGTCGCCCTCATGGGCACGCTGCTTGCAGCCCCGCTCGCCCGCATGGTCTCGCCAGGTCTCTTAGAGATCGATGGCTGGCATGCCCTCTACACGCTGGAGCTCGGCCTCGCGCTGATTTCCATGGCCATTATTTACGCCCTGCCGCTCACCCCGCCGCCGCGCGCCAAGGTGATCGAGCGCATGGACATCGTCTCCTATCTGCTGATGGCGATCGGTATTGGCTGTCTCGCCGTCTTCCTCAGCTTGGGCCGGCTCTACTGGTGGTTCGAAACCTGGTGGCTCGGCGTGCTGCTGGCCTGCGCTATTGGCTTCATCACGGTGACGGCCCTGATCGAATCGCGACGCAGCAATCCCATGCTCGATTTCCGCTGGATCTTCTCGCGCGACAATCTGCATATGGCAGCGGTGCTCCTGGTCTTCCGCGCCGTCTCCTCAGAGCAGTCCTCGACTGCCGTCAGCTTCTTCCAGCAGATCGGCCTGCTGAATGACCAGCAATTCGTGCTCTGGTCGCTCGTCCTGCTCGCCTCCATTGGCGGCGCGCTCTTCTGCATGGTCCTGATGTCGTCGCGTTATGTCGAGACGGCCCATGTGATCGCACTCGCTTTGATTGCCGGCGGTGCCTATCTCGACAGCCAGGCGACCAACCTGACGCGGCCGGAACAGATGTATCTGAGCCAGAGCATGATCGCCTTCGGCGCAGCGATGTTTCTGCCGCCGGTCATGGCCAAGGGCTTCGGTGGCGCACTGCAGAAGGGCTTGCCCTATGTCGTCAACTTCATCGCCATTTTTCTGTTCACGCAGATCACCGGCTCGATGCTGATGACCTCGCTGCTCGGCAGCTTCGTTACCATCCGCGAGAAGTTTCACTCGAACGTGCTGGTCGAGAACATCCTCCTGACCCGGCCGGACGTGGCGCAGCGGGTAAGCCAGCTTGCGGCTGCCTATCGCAAGGTGATCACGGATCCCGCCATCCTCAATGCGGAAGGCCTGACCCTTTTGTCGCAGCAGGTGACCCGCGAGGCTTACGTGCTCGCCTACACCGATACCTTTCTCTTGATCTCAGTCGTCACGGCCGCGGCTCTTGCCGTGCTGCTCGTGCATCTCGCCTGGCGCTGGCTGCGCACCTCGCGCAGCGCCAAGGCCGAGCTTTCCCCCCAATCCTGACGTCGAAACGGACCCACCGCCATGTTGAAGAAGATTTTTACCCCCGCCACCATCCTGATCATTCTCGGCGCAGTTCTCGGCACCTCCCTGGTCCTCTACGCCTGGCGCCTGCCACCTTTCGCCAGCTCGGTGGAGATGACGGACAATGCCTATGTCCGCGGTTACGTCACCACCATGAGCCCGCAGGTAAGCGGTTACGTCGTCGAGGTGCCGGTGAAAGATTACGAGGCCGTGGAGAAGGGCCAGTTGCTCGCCCGGATCGATGACCGCATCTATCGCCAGAAACTGGCACAGGCAGAGGCCGCACTCGCCACGCAGAAGGCTTCGCTGGACAATTCCCGCCAGCAGGAGAATGCTGCCAAGGCGCGCATCGCCTCCAGCGAGGCCGCTGTTGATTCCGCCGATGCCGATCTTCAGCAGGCGCAGTCACAAGCCGACCGGCAGGATAGCCTGATCCGGAGCGGTGTCGTGACGACCAGCGCCCAGGAAGTGGCCCATGCTGCCCTTGACCGCGCTCGTGCGGCCATGGCGCAAGCCAAGGCAGCCGTTGAAGTCAGCCGTCAGGACCTGCAGACGATCATCGTCAACCGGGGCTCGCTGGAAGCGGCCGTCGCCAATGCAGAAGCTTCCGTTGAACTGGCGAAGATCGACCTCTCGAACACCGAGATCCGCGCGCCCCGTGAAGGCAAACTGGGTGAGGTCGGCGTGCGCGTCGGGCAGTATGTGGCCGCCGGGACCCAGTTAATGGCGGTCGTCCCCCCCGATGTCTGGATCATCGCCAACTTCAAGGAAACGCAACTCGCCGGAATGACTGTGGGACAACCGGTCGAGATCACCGTCGATGCGCTCGACCGCCACGTTCTGAAGGGTCGGGTGGAGCGCTTCTCGCCGGCCACCGGCTCCGAGTTTTCGGTGATCAAGGCGGACAATGCCAGCGGCAACTTCGTCAAGATCGCCCAGCGCGTCGGTGTGCGCATCGCCATCGAGCAGGGGCAGGACGCCGCAGCCAGTCTGACGCCGGGCATGTCGGTGGTCGTCAGGATCGACAAGAGCCTCGACCCAGCCTGAATACGGCACAGTTCGACGCAAAGAAAAAGCCCGGTCCTGCGAGAGCAGGGCCGGGCTTCTGTTTTCGCCGTTAAGGGCGAAAAGACTGGATCAGTCGTCGTCGCCGTCCATGTCGGCTTCCGGATCGAAGAAGTCTTCCGGACGCAGCGCATCTTCGTCAACGCCGTAGATGGCGTCGGCCGAGGTCAGGCTTTCGCCCTTCAGCTGGCGCTCGGCTTCTTCAGCCGAACGGGCAACGTTCAGCTCGACCGAGATTTCGACTTCGGCGTGGAGGTGGATGACAACCTTGTGCAGGCCGATGGCCTTGATCGGGGTGTTCAGCTCGACCTGGTTGCGGCCGATGTTGAAGCCTTCGGCAGACAGGATCTCGACGACGTCACGGGCAGCAACCGAACCGTAGAGCTGGCCGGTTTCGCCGGCCGAACGGACGACGATGAAGGACTTGCCGTCGAGAACATCGGCAACCTTCTGGGCTTCCGACTTGCGCTCGAGGTTACGAGCTTCGAGCGTGGCGCGCTCGGCTTCGAAACGGGTCTTGTTGGCAGCATTGGCGCGCAGCGCCTTGCCCTGCGGCAGCAGGAAGTTACGAGCGAAGCCGTCGCGAACCTTGACGGTTTCGCCCATCTGGCCAAGCTTGGCGATGCGTTCGAGCAGAATGACGTCCATGATTTAGTTCCTTTCAGTGGTCAATTCGGGTTGTCTGGTGTCTCGGCCTTGGCGGCCGGGGTGAGGGCAACGGTCCGGCGGGTATCCGACAGGCCGATGATGAGCGGAATGATCAACGGCAGCAGCATGACCGTTGACAGATAGGCGAGCACGAGGGCCGGCAGGCGCCAGTCCTTGCCGCGCGTGCGAAGATGCATGGAGGCAAAGCCCGCCATCAGGAAGCCGGCGCCGAAGGTGCCGCAGACGGTAGCCCCGATCATCGCCGGTACGCCGCCGACGAAGCAGCCGATGATGCCGGCTAGAAAGAGGAACACGGCATTGCGGTTCATGCGCAGCGAAGACGGGATGTCTTCGCGCGGACGCTTTGCCCGGCCGGAGGCGGAGACGATGCGCTGTGCCACGTAATACATCAGGAACAGCAGCATCACCCAGGTGCCGCCCTGAATGATCGGCAGCAGCACCAGCATGGTGCGCTTCAGCTGTTCAAGAGCGGCGGGATCCGGAAGCATCGACGGATCCTGGCTGCTCATCGCCTGCGTCATGGCCTCGACCAGCTGGTCGGTGAATTCAGGGCCGAAGCCGATGATCACGCCGAGTGCGACGACGGCAAAGGTGACGAAGGCACAGAGCTGCAGCAGAATGTCAGACAGGGGATACCAGGCGATCAGATGATCGGGGCCACCGATCTCGGAGGCCGGACGTGCGAGACTGGAGAGATGCGCGAGCCAGCCGGCCGGCGCCAGCGTGAAGATTGCCATGCCGAAGGCGAACATCGGCGACATGCTGATCGTGCCGAGGAAGGCAGCCGTCAGGATGGCGGTGATCGAGGCAGCGTTGCCCCAGCCGAGGCCGACGATCAGGACGGGGAGGGCAGACGCGGCATAAAGAATGGAGGCGAGCGTCGGCTGCGCCGCAGCACCCAGCACCAGCAGGGCGGCGGTAATACCGGCAAGCAGGCCGGTCATCAGCAATTTCGCATCCAGTTTGTTCAACGTCGCTGTCCTGCCGGTTGAAGCAGTTAGGGGAAGGTCTTCATGCCGTGTGGCAGGATTTCCCCAACATGGGTTTTCGCCTGAAGTCGCCAGCATCAAGGTCGGCGCCTGAAGGCAGTGGTTCCGATCCGCGCCCAACGCGGAAGGGATGAAGCCCGCCAGCAAATGCCGGCAGGCTTCGGATCAGATTACGCTACGACGTAAGGCAGCAGGCCGAGGAAGCGTGCGCGCTTGATGGCCTGGGCCAGTTCGCGCTGCTTCTTCTGGGAAACTGCAGTGATACGCGACGGTACGATCTTGCCGCGCTCGGAAATGTAGCGCTGCAGGAGGCGGACGTCCTTGTAGTCGATCTTCGGAGCATTGGCGCCCGAGAAGGGGCAGGTCTTGCGACGACGATGGAAGGGACGACGTGCCTGAGAAGAGGATGCATCAGCCATTGTAATTTCTCCTGTTCTACAGATTACGCGCGGTCTTCGCGCGGACGACGCTCGAAGCCACCTTCACGCGGGCCACGGTCCGGACGCGGACCACGGTCGCCGAAGCCGCCTTCGCGACGCGGGCCACGGTCATCGCCATCACGACGCGGACGGTCGTCACGGTCGCGCTTCTGCATCATGGCAGACGGGCCTTCTTCGTGGGCTTCAACAGCGATGGTCATGTAACGAAGGATGTCTTCGTTGATGCGCATCTGGCGTTCCATTTCGTGGATCGCTGCACCCGGAGCTTCGATGTCCATCAGGGCGTAGTGCGCCTTGCGGTTCTTCTTGATGCGGTAGGTCAGGGACTTGAGGCCCCAGTTTTCTACGCGCCCGACCTTGCCACCGTTAGCTTCGATGACACCCTTGTACTGTTCGACGAGGGCATCAACCTGCTGGGCGGACATATCCTGCCGGGCAAGGAATACATGTTCGTAAAGAGCCATGACAGCTTTGCCTTTCTTGCGGTTGTCGTCACCCGGATCCGGCGCTAAGCCTCACAGACTGCTCCTGTGCGGCATGAGCCGCGGCAAGAAAAGCTATGTGTTCGAGACGGTCGAGAGCGGAGACACGGGAGGCCGGAAACCCTATCGGTTCCTGCTGCACGCTTAGAAGCGGGCCAGCCCTCCGTTCAGCCACCAGCCAGAGGACCGGGTGTTGTGAACGGGGCGCTTATACGCGTGTTCGGGCGAAAAGCAAGGGCGGGGCGTGAGTTTTCCGCTTTTGGAGCAGGCGATCTAAATGCCTGCGGATGTTCAAGTTCATCTTTACTGGATGCTTACCGCGTTTGGTAGACCCGTTTTCCGCATTGCAACCGCTCATGTAAGCTTTTCTCAATGCGCGTATGTTAGCGTTATATGGAATTCTGCCCCCCTGTGTAGGGCCTCAAGGAATGCAGCCTATGACGGTGATCAACAGCTTCTACCGCAATCCGAATGCGCTGAGCTATGCAACGCAGCTCTTTTCTGCGTCGTCCTCTGTGCGGACGGAAGCCGCTGTCCCATCGTCATGGTCCCGGCAGGACGATCAGACGCCGTTTACCGAAAGCACAGGCCAGAAGGCGCTCGCCCGCATTGTCGAGATCCTTGCGCTGCGGGATGCCTCGGTTGAAGAGGGTGCTTCGGTTGACGAGACCCTCGGTTATATCACCGGCGCGAGCGGGACGGAGGGCGAGGACAAGCTGACCTTCGACGCCAGGGCCGTCTACAACATCGACACAGGTGCCGGCGACGACACGGTGACCGCGAAAGCCTCAGCGCTGGCGTCGATATCGACGGGTGCCGGCAATGACAGCCTGTCCGCCAGTGCCAGCTTCATCAGCGACCTCGAAACGGGCGAGGGCGATGATACCCTGAAGCTCTCCGGTGAGCTTGTGATGAACGTGTCAGGTGGTGACGGCAACGACACGCTCACGGTGGCAGGCGAGGCGCTGATCGGTATCGACGGCGGCGCCAGCGACGACACCATGACGCTGGAAGGCACCCGCATCTTCGCCTCCGGTGGCACGGGCAATGATACGATCAGCATCAAGCGCACCGATATGAATGCCGAGAACGCCGTTGCCGAATACGGTTTCGCTCGGGGTGACGGTCAGGACACGATCAACGTCAATGGCAGCCTGAAACTGCGTTTTGCCGGTTACGATGAAAAGGATGTCAGCATCAGTGTCGACGGCAATACGCTGACCGCGACCTTTGCCGGAACGTCTGACCGCATCACCGTGACGCTCGACCAGGTTGCCCTCTCGGGCCAGGGGCTGACCTATGGCTTCGCCTATGATCAGGGCCGCACGGTCCTGACCATCGGCTGATACAAATGAAAATGCCGGCCCCCTGAGGCGCCGGCACAATCGAATTCAATTAAAGACGCTGTCAGATCGGCATCGGGTACTCGCGGTGGATCTTGGCGATCTCCTTGAGGATCTCCTCCGACAGCGTCACATCCGCCGCATCGATATTCACCTTCAACTGCTCCATCGTGGTCGCGCCGATAATGGCCGAGGCCATGAACGGGCGCGTCAGGCAGAAGGAGACGGCAAAGGCTGAGGGGTCGATGCCGTACTTCTTGGCAAGCTCGACATAGGCGCGGGTCGGCGCTTCCTGCTGCGGCACGAGACGGCCACCAATGTCGCCATTGATTGAACCACGTGAGCCTGCCGGCTTCTGGCCGCCGAGATACTTACCCGAGAGAATGCCGCCGGCGAGCGGCGAATAGGCGAGCAGCCCGACATCTTCGTGATGGGAGAGTTCCGCGAGATCGAGATCATAATGCCGGTAGAGCAGGTTGTACTCGTTCTGGATCGAGGCGACGCGCGGCAGACCCTTCTGCTCGGCCAGCGTCAAAAAGGTTTGCGTTCCCCAGGTCGTCTCGTTGGATAGCCCGATCGCCCGGATCTTGCCGGCTTTGACGCAGTCACCAAGCGCATCGAGGATTTCGGCGATGTCGTGCTGCGCCTGCGCGCGATCCTGCTTGTAAGGATTGTAGCTCCAGGCGCCACGGAAGTGGAAATGCCCGCGATTCGGCCAGTGGATCTGGTAGAGATCGACATAGTCCGTCTTCAGCCGCTTGAGGCTGGCATCCAGCGCCTCGCGCAGCGACGGACCCGTGATCGGGCTGCCCTCGCGGATGTAGGGGCGACCAGGGCCGGCAACCTTGGTGGCAAGAACGATCTGGTCGCGCTTGCCGTTGGACTTCAACCAGTTGCCGATGATCTCTTCGGTGTTGCCATAGGTCTCCTTGGACAGAGGCGTCGTCGGATAGAGTTCGGCGGTGTCGAAGAAATTGACGCCACGCTCCAGCGCGTAGTCCATCTGTTGAAAGGCTTCGGCTTCCGAATTCTGCGAGCCCCAGGTCATGGTGCCCAGGCAGATTTCGGAAACATGGATATCGGTTCGGCCGAGCCGGTTCAACTTCATGGGGGAAATGCCTCAATTATGGAAATGGGCCCGGGAGGGGCTGGGGGAGATGCGGGAACAAAATAAGAGGATTCTACCGCACTGCAAGATGGATTGACGGTCAAACAGGCTGTGACTTCAGCCGCTACCGCAAGGGCCAGAGGGCCCGAAAGGCTTGACTCGCAGGATTGTATTGTGAATTGGAGGGTAAAAACCCAAGGGAGAAACGCCCAATGACAGTCGCATTCACCTTCCCCGGCCAGGGCAGCCAGGCCGTCGGCATGGGCAAGGATCTTGCCGACAATTTCACTGAAGCCCGCGCCGTCTTCCAGGAAGTCGATGATGCGCTCGGTCAGAAACTGTCCGACATCATGTGGAATGGGCCTGAGGAAACGCTGACGCTGACCGCCAATGCCCAGCCGGCTTTGATGGCCGTCTCCATGGCCGTCATTCGCGTTCTCGAAGCCAAGGGCCTGGATCTCAAGTCCAAGGTCTCCTTCGTCGCCGGCCATTCGCTGGGCGAATATTCGGCGCTTGCGGCCGCCGGCACCTTCTCGATTGCCGACACCGCGCGGCTCCTCCGCATCCGTGGCAATGCCATGCAGGCAGCCGTGCCGGTCGGTGCGGGCGCCATGGCCGCGATCATCGGCCTGGAGCATGGCGACGTACAGGCCATCTGCGAAGCGGCTATCGCTGAAGGTCCCTGCCAGATCGCCAATGACAATGGCGGCGGACAGCTGGTCATCTCCGGCGGCAAGGGCGCCGTCGAAAAGGCAGCAGCGCTCGCCACTGAAAAGGGCGCCAAGCGCGCCATCATGCTGCCGGTCTCCGCACCTTTCCATTCGGCCCTGATGGGCCCGGCTGCCGATGCCATGCGCGAGGCCCTGTCGACCGTCGAGAAGCGCGATCCCTCTGTCCCGCTCATCGCCAACGTGCTCGCCGCTCCGGTGACCTCGGCAAAGCAGATCGCCGATCTGCTCGTTCAGCAGGTGACAGGCCAGGTGCGCTGGCGCGAGACGGTGGAATGGTTCGGCGCCAATGGCGCCACCACGCTTTACGAAATCGGCGCCGGCAAAGTTCTGACGGGGCTCGCTCGCCGCATTGACAAAAACATCAGCGGCATTGCCGTCAATGGCCCGGCCGACATCGATGCGGCGCTTGCCGCGCTCAACGGCTGACGCCCCCAAACGATCAACAAGGAACGCGATCATGTTTGACCTGACCGGCCGCAAGGCCCTCGTCACCGGCGCAACCGGTGGCATCGGCGAAGAAATCGCCCGCATGCTGCATGCTCAAGGCGCGACCGTCGGCCTGCACGGCACCCGCGTCGAAAAGCTGGAAGCGCTGGCTGCCGAACTCGGCGACCGGGTCAAGATCTTCCCCGCCAACCTGTCGGATCGCGACGAGGTGAAGGCGCTCGGCGAAAAGGCCGAAGCCGAGCTCGAAGGTGTGGACATCCTGGTCAACAATGCCGGCATCACCAAGGACGGCCTGTTCGTGCGTATGTCCGATGCCGATTGGGACGCAGTGCTCGAAGTCAACCTGACGGCCGTCTTCCGCCTGACGCGGGAGCTCACCCATCCGATGATGCGCCGCCGTTATGGCCGGATCATCAACATCACCTCGATCGTCGGCGTGACCGGCAATCCCGGCCAGGCCAATTACTGCGCCTCCAAGGCTGGCATGATCGGCTTTTCGAAGTCGCTCGCTCAGGAAATCGCCACGCGTAACGTCACGGTCAACTGCGTGGCTCCAGGCTTTATCGAAAGCGCGATGACCGGCAAGTTGAACGACAAGCAGAAAGACGCCATCATGGGCGCCATTCCGATGAAGCGCATGGGCACCGGCGCGGAAGTCGCCTCCGCAGTGCTTTACCTGGCATCTTCGGAAGCGGCCTACATGACCGGCCAGACATTGCACGTCAACGGCGGCATGGCGATGATCTGAGCAGGAAGCCCGGTTCGCCCTTTCCGCCAAAGGCTGTTGACCAAGGTGAGGGGGCGAATTTCTGGCTTTGCGGCGCGCTGAAACCATGTTAAGCGGGCCATGACTGTGAGCAGTCGCTCCGTCTCATGAGCCGAAGTTTATGCTTTTATTTGCATAAACCGCTCTGGGTCAGGGCCGAACGGGTTTGCTGGTGACGCCATGCGCGCTTCACCAGTTGAAGACAGGGCAGGGTGGCCACTACGGCTCCCTCTGATATTAAGAAGGTCGAGGAAACCGACATGAGCGATATCGCAGAACGCGTGAAGAAAATTGTAATTGATCATCTCGGCGTTGACGCTGAAAAGGTTGTCGAAGGCGCCAGCTTCATCGACGATCTGGGCGCTGACTCGCTCGACACGGTCGAACTCGTCATGGCCTTCGAAGAAGAATTCGGCGTTGAAATTCCTGACGACGCAGCTGACTCGATCCTGACGGTCGGCGATGCCGTAAAGTTCATCGAAAAGGCTCAGGCCTGATCGATCACAAGACTGCGGAAGGCGGGCGTTCAAGCCCGATCTGTCCGCTTGGGCCCGCGTGAAGCGGGCCTTGTTGTATCTGGACCTTTGTTTACTCTGAACCTTTGTTGGCAATGACTTCGGTCGATGGATTGGGTGGGCTTCGCACGATGAGACGTGTCGTCATCACCGGTACCGGCATGGTATCGCCCCTGGGAGTTGGAACGGAACTGACCTGGAAGCGGCTTCTGGCCGGCCAGAGCGGTGCTCGCCGCGTGACGGAATTCGAGGTTGAGGATCTGCCGGCCAAGATCGCCTGCCGCATCCCGACCGAAGGCGAAGGCGCCTGGAATCCGGATGACTGGATGGAGCCTAAGGAACAGCGCAAGGTCGACCCCTTCATCATCTACGCGATGGCGGCCGCCGAAATGGCGCTGAACGATGCCGACTGGCATCCGAAGACCGATGACGATCAGTGTGCGACGGGCGTCCTGATCGGATCCGGCATCGGGGGGCTCGAAGGCATTGTCGAGGCGGGTCACATCCTGCGCGACAAGGGCCCGCGTCGTCTGTCGCCCTTCTTCATCCCCGGCCGCTTGATCAATCTCGCCTCCGGCCAGGTCTCGATCCGCCACAAACTGCGCGGCCCCAACCATTCCGTCGTCACGGCCTGCTCGACCGGTGCGCACGCCATCGGCGATGCAGCCCGCCTCGTGGCGCTCGGCGATGCGGATGTCATGGTGGCCGGCGGTACGGAATCGCCGATCAGCCGCATCTCGCTTGCCGGCTTTGCGGCCTGCAAGGCGCTGTCGACCGAGCGCAACGACGACCCGAAGGCGGCCTCGCGTCCCTATGACAAGGACCGTGACGGCTTCGTCATGGGCGAGGGCGCCGGTATCGTGGTACTCGAGGAGCTCGAACACGCCAAGGCGCGCGGCGCCAAGATCTATGCCGAAGTCGTCGGCTATGGCCTCTCCGGCGATGCCTTCCATATCACGGCTCCCTCGGAAGACGGCGACGGTGCCTTCCGCTGCATGACCATGGCGCTAAAGCGCGCCGGTCTGACGGCCGCCGATATCGACTACATCAACGCCCATGGCACCTCGACCATGGCCGACACGATCGAACTCGGCGCCGTCGAGCGCTTGGTCGGTGAACACGCGTCAAAGATCTCGATGTCCTCGACCAAATCGGCCATCGGTCATCTTCTCGGTGCAGCCGGTGCGGTCGAAGCGATTTTCTCGACGCTTGCCATCCGCGACAACATCGCGCCGCCGACGCTCAATCTCGACAATCCCGATGTCGAGACGAAAATCGACCTCGTGCCGCACAAGGCAAGAAAGCGCGAGATCAACGTCGCCTTGTCGAATTCCTTCGGCTTTGGCGGCACCAATGCGTCGCTGGTGCTGAGGCGCTACGAGGCCTGACGACATCTGCGCCGGGCCGTCTTGCACGGACCCGGTGCGCATCAGGTGGATGACGGCCCGGGCGCTCTTGCTCGTGACGCTGTTCTACGGATAGAAATCGTGGTGCACGACCGGCGCTTCGCGTCGGGCGCAGACCCCGATTTTTGCCGCATTGCTGGCTGAAACAGCCGCGACAGAAAACAAAGAAGGATTGCCGGTGACCGACAACAGCCAGAATGGCGGTAGCCAGAACAACGGTGTTCCCTTCGGTCGCGATGCCGACACGAATACGGCGAAGGGGCCGTTCATTCCGAAATCGCCGAACGATGCGCTGCGCCCCGAACGCGTGCCGCAGCCGCCGCGCCGGTCGCGCAAGGCGCGCAGTCAGCTGGTCATCTTCCTGAACTTCCTGATGACCATGGTCGTCTTCGTCTGTGTGGTCGCGGTGGCCGGCTTCTATTACGTGATGGATGCCTATCAGCGCCCAGGACCGCTTGCGGTGAATACCAATTTTGTCGTGCGCGGTGGCGCGGGCCTCGCCGAGATCGCCAACAACCTCGAGCGCAATGGCGTGGTTTCCGACGCCCGTATCTATCGCTATGTCACCGCCACTTATCTGGACAAAGGCGAGACGCTCAAGGCCGGCGAATACGAGATCAAGGCAGGCTCTTCGATGAAGGACGTGACCGAGCTGCTCGAATCCGGCAAGTCGATCCTCTATTCGGTCTCGATGCCGGAGGGCCTGACCGTCAAGCAGATGTTCCAGCGCCTCGCCGACGACACAGTTCTCGAAGGGGATCTGCCGGCTGAATTGCCGCCGGAAGGCTCGTTGCGTCCCGACACCTACAAATTCACCCGTGGCACCAAGCGCGCCGAGATCGTGACCCAGATGGCGGCCGCCCAGGAAAAGCTGATCGACCAGATCTGGGAGCGCCGCGATCCCGACCTGCCGGTGAAGACGCGCGAGGAATTCATCACGCTGGCCTCGATCGTCGAAAAGGAAACCGGCAAGGATGACGAACGCGCCCATGTTGCCTCCGTCTTCATCAACCGCCTGAAGAAGGGCATGCGCCTGCAGTCGGATCCGACGATCATCTACGGCCTTTTCGGTGGCGATGGAAAGCCGGCTGACCGGCCGATCTTCCAGTCCGACATCAAGAAGGAAACGCCCTACAATACCTATGTGATCAAGGGTCTGCCGCCGGGCCCGATTGCCAATCCGGGTCGCGCGGCACTGGAAGCGGTTGCCCATCCTTGGAAGACCGATGATCTCTATTTCGTCGCCGATGGCACGGGCGGTCATATCTTCGCGGCGACCCTTGCCGAACACAACGCCAATGTGAAGCGCTGGCGCAAGATGGAAGCCGAGCGCGCCCAGACGCCGCCCGCCACGCTCGACGTGGCGCCGGAAGTCGATCCGGGCACCGGCAATTGACAAAGGCCGAGGGGGCCGGACGATGACACTCCAATCCATGACGGGCTTTGCCCGCGTCGAAGGCACGTCGGGACGTTACCGATGGGCCTGGGAACTGCGATCGGTAAACGGCAAGGGGCTCGACATCCGCTCGCGCCTGCCGCAGGGCCAGGAATATCTCGAAACGGACCTCCGCCGTCTGGTTGGCGAGCGCCTGACAAGGGGTAATCTGCAGGTTGGCCTAGCGCTCAGCGTCAGCGAGAACCGGGTTGAAGCTGTACTCAACCGGGATGCGCTGAACGCCGTACTCGCATTGCGCGACCAGCTCGGCCCCGACGTGCTCGACCCGGCGCCGCTCAGGCTCGATACGCTCCTGTCGATCCGCGGCCTCGTCGACATGCGCGAGGCGGAAGACGACGAGGCGGCCGTGGCGAGCCGCGATGCCGATGTCCTCGCAGGTTTGGGCGAGGCCGTAAACGCGCTTGCCGCCATGCGCGAGACGGAAGGGGCAGCACTCCGCGCCATCCTCGAAGAGCAGATCACCCGCATCGAAGCGCTCGCGCTGCAGATCGAGGCCGATCCCTCCCGTTCGCCGGAAGAGATCGCACGCCGGCTGGAGGTACAGCTAGCAACCTTGATGGACACGACATCAGGCCTCGACCGCGACCGCCTGCACCAGGAGATCGCGCTGATCGCCACCAAGGCTGATCTCCGCGAGGAAATCGACCGCCTGAAGGCGCATGTGACGGCTGCTCGCGAATTGTTGGCCGTGGGTGGCCCGGTCGGCCGCAAACTCGATTTCCTGGCGCAGGAATTTAACCGCGAATCAAATACTATCTGTTCCAAATCCAATGCCGTCGCCGTCACGAGCGCCGGCATCGAATTGAAGGTCGTCATCGATCAGTTCCGCGAACAGGTTCAGAATCTGGAGTAGTCCATGTCCGCCGCCTCCACATCCGTCAAGATCGCAAGGCGCGGCTTGATGCTGGTCATTTCCTCCCCCTCAGGCGCCGGCAAATCGACCATCGCCCGCACACTGATGGACCGGGACCAGCAAATCAGCCTGTCGGTGAGCGTGACCACGCGCCCGCGCCGCCAGAGCGAGATCGAGGGTGTGCATTACCACTTCGTCTCGCAGCGTGAATTCGAACGGCTGCGCGACAGCGACAGTCTGCTCGAATGGGCGCAGGTGCACGGCAATTATTACGGAACGCCCCGCGAGGCGGTGGAAACCGCGATGGGTGAGGGTCGCGACATGCTCTTCGACATCGACTGGCAGGGCGCCCAGCAGCTGCAGGAAAAGATGTCGGCCGATGTCGTCTCGATCTTCATCCTGCCGCCGACCATGGCCGAGCTGCAATCGCGACTGCATCGCCGCGCCGAGGACACCGAGGAGGTCATCCAGACCCGCCTCAACAATTCCCGCTCCGAGATCAAGCACTGGCGCGAATATGACTATGTCATCGTCAACGACGACCTGAACTCAGCCTTCGATGCCGTGCAGTCGATCGTCAAGGCCGAGCGCCTGCGCCGCGACCGCCGGCACGGGTTGTTTGATTTCGTTGAGGGGCTGATTGCCTGATCGGCGCTCTCAGTTGGACAAGGAATAAGGGCGGCGCGATCACCTCGGCCGCCCTTCTTCATTTTACGCGATCACTCACCCCGTGGAAAACGCTGGCTCTCTTCCAGGATGTTGAGATCCATATGGTTGCGCATATAGCGTTCCGACGCCTTCTGCAGCGGCTGGTAATCCCAGGGGAAATAGGCGCCATTACGCAGGGCCTGATAGACCACGTGCCGCCGCGCCTGGCTTTCGCGTACGGCCGCATCGAACTTGGCGAGATCCCAGCGCGTCCGCGCCTCTTCGGCAAGCCGGTTGAACACTGTTTCGGCGGCAGGCTCGTCGACCAGGTTTTCAAGTTCGTACGGGTCTGCCTCCAGATCGACCAGGATCGGCGCGTCGGCCTGGCAGAGCGTCAGCTTGTAGCGGGCATCGCGCAAACCGACCATCGGGCTGACCGTGCCCTCGGCCGCATATTCCATCGGCACGAGCCCCCGACCGCCGGTACCCTTTGCAAGCGGCATCAGGTCTTCGCCGTCGGTCCAGGGAGCAAGGGTTGAGATATCGAGGCCGGCAAGGCCAGCAACCGTCGGCGTGACATCGAGTGTCGAGACAGGGGTTGTTACCAGCCGTCCCTCAAGGCCTGGGACCGAAATTATCAGCGGTACCCGGCCAGAACCCTCGAAGAAATTCATCTTGAACCACAGACCCCGCTCGCCCAGCATGTCACCATGGTCGGAGACGAAGAGGATGACCGTGTTGTCGGCCATCCGCGTCCGTTCCAGCACATCGAGGATCTCGCCGATTTTGTCATCGACATAGGAGATGTTGGCGAAATAACCGCGCCGTGCCCGGCGGATTTGTTCATCTGTGATGTCGAAGGCGGTGTGGTCACAGGCGTCCATCAGGCGCTGCGAGTGGCTGTCCTGCTCATCATAGGGAATGGCCGGCACCGTCGGATCGAGCGCCGGGCAGTCTTCATAGAGATCCCAGTATTTGCGCCGCGCCACATAAGGGTCATGCGGATGGGTGAAACTCACCGTCAGGCACCACGGCCGGTCGTCATGGCCCCGTGACAGGTCGTAGAGCCGACGGGTCGCATTGAAGGCCACCTCGTCGTCATACTCCATCTGATTGGTGATCTCGGCGACACCGGCCCCGGTGACCGAGCCCAGATTGTGATACCACCAGTCGATGCGCTCGCCGGGTTTGCGGTAGTCCGGCGTCCAGCCGAAATCTGCGGGGTAGATGTCGGTGGTCAGCCGCTCCTCGAAACCGTGCAACTGGTCCGGCCCGACGAAATGCATCTTGCCCGAAAGGCTGGTCTGATAGCCGGCGGCGCGCAAATGGTGGGCAAAGGTCGGGATATCAGAGGCGAATTCGGCGGCATTGTCGTAGACGCGCGTGCGGCTCGGCAACTGGCCAGACATGAAAGAGGCGCGGGCCGGCGCGCAAAGCGGGCTGGCGGTATAGGCATTGGCGAAGCGCACGGAGCGCTCGGCAAGCGCTTTCAGATGCGGCGCGTGCAGGAAATCCGCCGGCCCATCAGGGAAGAAGGTGCCATTGAACTGGTCCACCATCAGGATCAGGATATTGGGTCGCGCTGCCATGGATTTCCCTCTGGTCTGCTATTGTCTATGATGATTGAAGAACGACCGTTAGATGCTGTGTAGCCGGAGTTTTTTGATGTGTGCCATAAAAGAATTTGATGTCTGACGGCTCTGTCGATCTGGGCTGGATGCGGCTGCTCGTTGAGATCGCCAGACGCGGTTCGCTCTCTGCGGCGGCCGAGGGCCTGGGGCTGACCCAGCCAGCGGTCAGCTACCAGATGCGGCTGCTCGAACAGCGCTTAGGCGTGCCTCTCCTCACGCGTCTGCACAGGGGTGTCAGGCTGACGGAGGAGGGGCGGCGGCTGCTGGTGATCGCCGAGCGCACGGTCCAAGAGGTCGATGCCCTTCAGCGCGACATCCGACATGCCCGTCGCCGCCCCGTCATTCGTCTGGCGACAGACTACGCCTTTTCCAGCCTTTGGCTCATTCCACGCATGCCGGGTTTTCGAAGGCAGTATCCAGAGATCGACCTGCAGATCGTCGCCGCTCAGCGCCTGACGCAAAACTGGCGGGAGCAGGCGGATCTGGCCGTGGCCTTCGGCGCGCGGGCCGATGTCGGCGAAGAGGCTGTCCTGCTCATGCCTGAACGGGTCGTGCCGGTCTGTGCGCCCGCGCTGCGCGACCGTCTGGAGCGGTCTGACCTCGCCGACCTAGGCAGGGATGCGCCGCGCATTCACCTGGAAGCCGAAGCGGGCTCGCCCTGGCTGGACTGGCGATCCTATGCCGCAACCGCTGGCCTGCCGGCAGGAAGCGAACAGCCGACCGGGGACCTGCGCTTCAACACCTATGCCATGGTGGTTCAGGCTGCCCTCGGAGGACAGGGGATTGCACTCGGCTGGCTCGGCATTGTCGACCAGCTGTTGGAGGCCGGTCTGCTGGTCGTAAGCGGTGAAGCCGTAGATGTGCCGGACCGTGGCTATTGGTTGCTGGGCACAGCCGGGGACCGTGCGGCAGCGCAACTCGGCAGCTGGCTGCAGGATGAGGCGACGGTGATAACGACGGCCTCTGAACACGTCGCTGCAGAGCGGTGAAAGTCTCAGATAACTAAGTTCCGTACGTTATTTGAAGCTAATATTTAACTACTTCAGGTTCATCCTTGTTTGCCGTTAAAGTTGCGTGCCCTCTCGGCCCGCGTCGGATGATCTGGAGATCGAAATGCGCTTGACCGACATCTCGGTAACCTGGCGTCTTGCATTTGCCCTCGCCATTCCCCTGCTCGCACTCGCAGGTCTGGCCTATGTCGAGATCAACACCACCTATGTCGCCTACATCAATGCCCGCGAGCTCGGTGTCGTCAGCAGGGATCTCGGCATCATCGGTGACCTGGTTCATGTTCTGCAGTCCGAGCGTGCCGAGGCGGTGGGGCTTCTTGCTACGAAAGGGGTGCGGCATCGCACGGAACTGACAAGTGCCCGTGCCGCCGTTGATAGCAATCTGCAACTCGTTGCCCGCATCAGAGCGGACATAAGGGCAGAAGGCGATCCAACGTTGACGCGCCACGAGCAGACGCTTGAACAGGCGCTGGCCGATCTCACCACCGTCCGCTCCAAGATCGATGCGCTCGGGATCTCTCAGACCGAAGCCTTTACCTACTACACGGACCTTGTCCGAAATCTGATGAACATCTCGCAGGAATTCTCGCTGGATGCTGGCGCGCGGGGCGTCGTTGGCAAGATGATGGCGTACAGCCTGCTGATGAACGCCAAGGAAGTTGCCGGACAGGAGCGCAATCTGGGCCACAGCTTCATTGCCGAGGGCAAGTTCAACGAGGCGCACTACCTCGACTTCATCGGCATGTTCGGCTCTCAGATGTCGCTCATCAGCCAGTATCTGGATCTCGTTCCCGAGGATGACCGCGAGCGTTATGCGGCATCCCTTCATACACCGGATGCCGAAGCAGTCGAAAAGATCCGCGCGGCCATGATGAAGGCGGGACTGGCCGCGGATCTGACAGGCTTTGACGATCAGGAATGGCTTGAGCGTTCCGCCAAACGCATAGAGCGGCTGAAGGAACTGGAAAACGAGACGCTGGCAGCGATCATTGCCGACAGCCAGTCGATCGCCGATGGCGAGTACCACCATCTGCTGAAGGTGGGTGGCATCACCGGCAGTGTGTTGACGCTGGCCTTCTTCCTCGCTGTGTCCTTGTCGTTGACAGTGGTGCGCCCCCTTCGTCGTCTCACGGCCACCATGCACCGGCTGGCAGCCGGCGAGATCGAAGTGGATCTCATCCAGTCCGACAGCAAGGATGAGATTGGTCAGATGGGCTCCGCCGTGAGCCGCTATATCGCGCTGGCCAAGGAGCGCATGTTGAAGGAGATCGCGGAACAGGAGGAGGCCGAGCGGATCAAGCGTCAGGCGGAAAAGGCCGCGGAACAGGAGCGCGCCGCCCGGGCAGCCGAAATCGCCTTTGCCGTCGAGCAACTCGGCCAGGGGTTGGATGCGCTCTCGACCGGCGAGATCGGCTTCCGTCTCCAGTCGCCCTTTGCCGACACGCTGGATGCCCTGCGCACCAACTTCAACGGCTCCATGGACCGGCTCTGCGGGATCATGGCGACCATCCGCGAGAGCACGGGTCACCTCCATGGCGGCTCGCACGAACTACAGATCGCAACCGACGATCTCGCCCGCCGCACCGAGCGTCAGGCCGCAGCCCTTGAAGAAGCAGCAGCCTCGATCAACGAGATCACCTCAGCGCTGGGCAGCGCCGCCAAGCGTGCCGACGAAGCGGGCAGCCTTGTGAAGGAGGCAACCCATACGGCCCAACATTCCGGCTCGGTGGTTGGCGAAACCGTGACGGCCATGAACCATATCGAACAGTCATCCGGCCAGATCGGGCAGATCATCGGCGTGATCGATGAGATCGCGTTCCAGACCAATCTTCTGGCCCTCAATGCGGGTGTCGAAGCGGCCCGTGCCGGCGAAAGCGGCCGTGGCTTTGCCGTGGTCGCCCAGGAGGTCCGCGAGCTTGCGCAACGTTCGGCCACCGCCGCCCGTGAAATCAAGGCGCTGATTTCCCGCTCGACCCAGGAAGTAGCAGCAGGCGTTCGCCTCGTGCATGAGACAGGCGAAACCTTGCGGGGGATCGAAGACTTCGTCCAGAAGATCAACGAGCGGGTGACCGCCATCGTCTCCTCCGCGCATGAGCAGAAGGCGGCGCTGGAGGAGATCAGTCAGGCGGTGAGCCAGATGGATCAGGTGACGCAACAGAATGCGGCGATGGTGGAAGAGGCGAGTGCGGCGACCTCAAGCGTCGCGACGGAAGCTGATCGCCTGAATGCGCAGATTGCCATGTTCCGATTGCCGCATGAGAATGAAGCCCCATCATCCGGTCGGCACGCGGCATAGGGCTCTACTTAAAGAAGGTTGGCGAGCCGGCAGAATTCCTCCACGCTCAGCGTCTCAGCGCGGCGTTGCGGATCGATCTCCGCACGGGCAAGAAGAGCCTCGCCGCCAATGGACTTGACGCTCTGCCGCAGCATCTTGCGTCGCTGGCCGAAGGCTGCGGTCGTCACGCGTTCCAGCTTGGCGGGATCGCAGGGCAGGGGTGTCGGGCGCGGCTCCAGATGAACGACGGTAGAGGTCACCTTGGGCGGTGGGGTGAATGCCTGGGGCGGGATGTCGAACGCCATATGCGCTTGCGTGCGCCAACCGCAGAGCACACCGAGACGACCGTAATGATTGTCGTCCTCCCCGGCCACGATCCGCTGACCGACCTCCTTCTGGAACATCAGCGTCAGCGACGACCAGAAGGGCGGCCACTGGCGCGGCAAGAGCCAGTTGACAAGCAATTGGGTGCCGACATTGTAGGGGAGGTTGGCAATGATCTTGACAGGCTTGCCGTCTGCCAGCGCCTCGAAATCCGTCTTCAGCGCATCGCCTTCGATGACCTCAAGCCGACCGGGATAATGGGCCTGGATCTCCGCCAAGGCCGCGAGGCACCGCGCATCGCGCTCGACCGCGATCACCTTGGCCGCACCGAGCGCCAGGATCGCGCGCGTCAGGCCGCCGGGGCCAGGGCCGATCTCGAACACGGTTGCCCCTTCAAGTGAACCCGCAGTCCGAGCCACTTTCTGGGTCAGATTGAGGTCGAGGATAAAATTCTGACCAAGCGATTTCTTCGCATCAAGCCCATGGCGCGCAATCACGTCCCTGAGGGGCGGCAGTCCGTCGAGTGCGGCCATCAGGCGGTATCTTTCGAAGAATGGCTCATGGCATCTGCCATGCGGAGCGCCGCAACAAGGCTCTGCTCGCGCGCAAGCCCGGTACCAGCAAGCCCAAAAGCCGTGCCGTGGTCGGGCGAGGTGCGGATAAAGGGAAGGCCCAACGTGACATTCACGCTGTCGTCGAAGCCGAGTGCTTTCGCCGGGATCAGGGCCTGGTCATGATACATGCAGATCGCAACGTCATAGCGCCCGCGCGCTTCGTCGTGGAACATGGTGTCGGCTGGCAGTGGGCCAAAGGCATCAATGCCCTCGTCGCGCAGGCGGCGAATGGCAGGCAGGATGACATCCTGGTCTTCAAGCCCGATCGCCCCCTCTTCACCCGCATGCGGATTGAGCCCGGCAACGGCCAGACGCGGACTGGACAAGCCCAAGCGGCGGCTGAGATCGTTCGCCACGATCCGGCAGGTTTCGACGATGAGGTATTCCGTGAGGGCACCTGGCACATCCTTGATTGGAATGTGAATGGTGACCGGAACCGCGCGGAGCTTTGGCCCGGCCAGCATCATCACCGGCGTGACTGCCTGGCCGGTTGTCCGTTGAGCGAGATCTGCGAGAAACTCTGTGTGGCCCGGAAAGCCGAAGCCGGCTTCGTAAAGCACGGACTTGGCGATGGGATTGGTGACGACCGCACGTGTTCGCCCTGCAAGGGTCAGCGCAACGGCCGTCTCGATTGCAGAGATCGTGCCGCGCGCATTGGCGACATGGGGTTTGCCCGCAAGCACGTCTGTGCCGGTGGCAATGGGCAGGACCGGAAGCTTGGTCGCAAAGAGCGCTGCTGCGCCTTCTGCGTCTGTCTCCGCCATCGCGACGTCAAGGTCGAGCAGGCGTGCCCGGACTTTCAGCACCTCGGGATCGCCGATGTAGAGAAAAGCCGGCAGTCCCAACACCGTCCGCTGCGCGAAAGCCTGAAGGGCAATGTCGGGCCCGATACCCGCGGGATCGCCCTGGCTGAGCGCAAGCGGAAGAACGCCGTCGGTCATCTCTCGGCCTTCCGCCGTTATTGCATCACGATCTGCGCCTTGGAGCGGAGATCTTCCAGATACTTGGCGGCATTCGGGTTTTCGCCGTCCTTCTTTTCCTTGCCGATATCCTCGGCGCGGAACACGATTTCTGCGGCAACGTCGTCCGAGACCTGGCGCTGGTTGCAAATCGCGAGATATTCCACCCCACGCTCGGTGACGCGGGTCGCCGTCGTTCCGCCGTTCGCCTTTTCGATGAGCGGCTTCCATTCGGGCGGCAGTTCCGGCTCGAGCACCCGGCCCAGATTGCGGATCGACACGTCGAGATAATTCTTGGCAAACTGCATCGCCTGATCGCAGCCCGGGAAAGACGCGCGGGACTTTTCAGCCTCCGCCTTGCGCTTGCCGACAATGCCCTTCTTCGACGCGGGAACGACGAAGATCACCTGCTTCAGCATGTATTCGGTGGTGACAGGCTTCTGCTTGTTTTCGAGCAGGCGCGTGACGAGGTCCTGGTTCGAGAGCTTGCTGCCGGCGCCTGCTCCATAACGAGCATTCACCAGCCGTGGCCAGCTCATCGATACCGCGATGAAGGCTTTGAAATGCGCGGCGGTGACGCCTGCACGGTCAAGGATCGTGTTGAGCTGCTCGACCGACATCTTGTTGGATGCGGCAAAGCGGGCGAAGGACGCATCGACATCCGCCGTGCTTACCGACATGCCGACGCGGGCGATTTCATCGCGCTTCAGCACTTCGTCGACCAGTTCTTCCTTGGCGATCTTCTGCAGATTGCCGGTCTTGCGCTGCAGGCGCAGGAAGGCCACGCGATGGGCCAGGTCTCCACTCGTGATCGCGGTCTTGTTGACCACCGCGACAACCGAGGTCGCAGCCATGGCCTGGCTGCCAAGGGGCGCCGGGGAAACGCTGAGCGACAAGGCAATGACGCCGGCGACCAAAAGGCTGATGCCGTTTTTCGCTTGAGCCATCTCACATCCTTTCTCCGGACAAACAAGAATTTGCCGGACGTTCTTCATCATACGGATCTTAAACTGCCGCATGGTTTGTACAATCCATACGGCAAAACAATGACTCTGTGCGACCCGGGGAATCTCAGTTGGACGAGATGTCGCTGAGCTTCACTTCGCCGAGTGTGCGGAACACCAGCCTGCCGCCGATCGTCCAGTCGTTCGCAGTCTCGTCGTCCGGGTCGGTCTTGTCCGAGTAGAAGAGCGAGAGCGTCGTGCATTCGTCGGCATACGAGATCCCGACGCTGCGCCGGTTGAAGGCATTCGAGTCGATATCGTAGTTGACCGAACCGAAGACCGACCAAGACTGGTTCAGCTTGATCGTGGAGCTGGACGCGATCGTCTGGTTATTGTCGTCGAAGCTGTATTCGGGGCGCGCAGCAACCTGGGAGAAAGTAACGCTCGTCGAGAGACGGTCGTTCGCATAGGTCGCATTCAAGTCCGTCCGCCGAAGCGCCAGGGTCTTCTCGTCCAGCCGCACACCGGTGCTGAGCGACAGGCCCATCGGCAGCTCGATGCCCGCCGAAGCGACGAAGTCCGAGACGTCGGTTTCGAGGCCGGAGTCGGAGCCGACGGCCAGTAGGTCGTCGGTCCCATAGGAGTTCAGACCGGCCAGATGATAGGACTGACCCATGACGGCGCGAAGCCCGATGCCGTTGTCGAGGCTACCGGTATAACGCAAGCCGACATTGGCCCGCGTGCCACCTTCGACCCGGTCGAAGCCCGAAAACTTGTTGCGCGAGAACAGGTTACTCGCATCGAAGACGAGGCTCTGGGCATCTTCATTGGGAAGCTCGCCGGCCAGTTGCTCGTTATTGCGGGCATAGATCTGGGCGATCGGCTCGATGATGTGGGTGCTGTTGCCCATCGTCACCAGCCACGGATAGCGCAGCTCGACGCCAGCGGTCAGCATGTAACGGGTCGGAGCATCGTCCGAGGTGTAGCCCGAGTAATCACTCGGTGCGTCCATCGCGAGGCCGTAGACGTCGCCGCGCGCTGCCAGCAACGGCGTGATCTGCAGGCCGCCTGGGCCGTCGAAGGTCCGTTCCCACTCCAACTCGCCGGTCAGGCGATTCATGTTGCCCTTGAGGCCGCGATAGAGATCGTTTCCGGCGACCCCATCATTGTTGACAGCTTCCTCAGAGAAGCGTGACAGTGACGTGAAGTTCAGGGTCCCCGAAAGCTGACCCCCAGCCACGAGTTCCGGCGCATAATAGCTGTAGTCGATGACCGGCAGAACGGTCGCCTGCTTCTTCTCGGCCGTATCGTTGATGTCGGCGTCTTGCACGTCGAAATAATAGCCGCGCATGTCGAAGAAGTTCCGATCACCCTTGCCGGTCAGATAAACCGTATTGGTGTTCGTCGAGCTGTTCAGCCCTTCGATCGCATAGGTACGGGCAAAGTTGTTGTCCGACTGGAACATGACATCCCAGCCGAAGCTCCAGCGCGGGTTGATCTTGAAATCGCCCTTGGAAGCAATCAGTCCACGGACGTCCTGCGCAGAGTCACTGGTGTTTGCAGTGAAAGCTTCACTGTCCATCTGGCTGATGCCGGCGACGCGCAAGTTTGCTTCGCCCTTTTCGAACCGCTGGCGGATCTCACCTTCCAGCAGAAGACCCTGCTTTGTGAAGCCCGTGGCAGTCACCGTCGCATCACGATCGGGCGCAATGGCGATGTAGTAGGGCACAGCAATGCCGAAGCCGACATTTTCGCCCGACTTAAATTCCGGGAACAAAAAGCCGGACTTCCGCTTTACCGTATTGTCGGGAACTTCGATGAAAGGAAGCGTCGCGAGCGAATGACCGAAGAGCTCGAAGCGAGCCTTTTCCAGTCTGACCGTATGCTTCTTGCCGTCCTGGATAACCCGTTCAGCTTTCACCTGCCAAATTGGTGGGCGAGAGGGATTTTCCGCACAGGGCAGGCATGCCGTGTAGACGCCCTTGTGCAGGATCATCTGGGTGCCGCCGACGCGCTCCGCGCTTTCGGCGACAAGACGAGTATTGTCGTTCGTTTCCACACGCAACGACTTAAGGAAGCCGTCGGAGAAGTTGTCGGTGACGTCTAGCGATTCCGCATAGATGCGGTTGCCGGTCGGCTCCACCAGTTCGATGTTGCCGGCTGCCGTGACGCGGCCCGTCTTCTGGTCATAGACGACCTGACGGGCAACCATTTGGTAGCCGTTGTAATTGATCTGCACCGCACCGCTCGCCACGACGCGTTCGGCGTCACGGTCGTAAAGCAGTTCATTGGCTGCGAGGAGGAGTTTCGCGTCTTCAGGCATTGCTTCGGAACCGGCACCCGGCACCGACAGGCTTTGTGCATGCACGACGGGCGCAGGGAGCGACAAAGCGCACACAGCGACACCGGTCAGCAGGGCTACTGTGAGCCTCCTGATATTCGCGCGGTCTTTTACCGCCACTAACCATCCTCCTTGTGAAGCAGAATCGTTGCCCCCAATGCCATCGCTACGACAACTGGTACCCAGGCCGCAACATACGGCGGCATGACGCCGCTGCTTCCGAATGCCCTGACGAGCACTGTCACAACATAAAGCACGAAGCCTGACAATATTCCACCGAGAATCACCGACCTGGATTGGTTGATCCGGCTGAATTTGAGGGAAACGGTTGCGGCGATCAGTGTCATTGCAATCATCAGGAACGGCAATGACAAGAGCGAGTGAAACTGCGTTTCGAGCGCATCGGGCGACAGGCCGAATGACCGGGTCACCTCAATTTTTCGAAAAAGATCATAAAAAGCAACGCTGTCCGGTTGCACCAGCCGCTGTTGGACGAATTCGGCATTGAGGTTGGTGGGCACCCGCGCCTCGGCCAGCCTCTTCTGGATCTCGCCGGGACGGTTCTCCGTCACGTCGGTAAGGATCCAGTAACCATCTTTCAACGTTGCTGTGCGTGCATCCTGCCGGAGGACGATTCGGCCCTCCTTGTCGAAATGCAACAGCACGGCGTCCACGAGCAGCGTTCCGTCCTCCAGAACCGTGTTGGCACCGATGGCCACATCCACGTCGCCGCTGCTTTGGCGAAGCCACGGAATGGGGGCGGGCTTGCTTCGGTCCGCCGACTCGCGCCAGTCGGACTGGATCTGCGCACTCTGCCGCTGCCCCCAGGCCGCAAGCGGGTTGATGATCAGCGTCGTGGCAAGGCCGATCATCGCCGCCCCGATCAGGAACGGCGCCATGAACTGCCAGACCGAAATGCCGGCCGCTCGCGCCACGACAAGTTCGGATTTGCGGTTGAAGCTGATCAGCGTCGCCATGCCGACGAAAAGGCCGATGAAGGGAACCGTCTGCTGCAGGATGAGCGGCAGTCGAAGCGCCGTCAGGAACAGGACCCCGCCGAGCGAATATCCGGGCAGGCCGTCGAAACGCCCAGAGGTTTCGGTGAAGTCGATGAGGTAGGTGATGCCGATGACGCCGAGGAAGAACCACAGCGCCGTCATCATATAGCGGCGGAAGAAGTAAAGGCCGAGGGTGCGGATCATGCAGCACTCCCCGCATTGGAGCCCATGCGCTTGCGAGCGGACAAAACGGCGTTGCTTACCATCCGCGACACAGGGGACGGGAGAGCCGGCCGTTTATCGGCCATCAAGTAGAACAGGGCCGCACCACCGGCGACGAAGGGCACGGCATATTGCGTCATGACAAAACTTGCATCGCGCTCCGCGAGAGTTGTCGCGTAGTTGTGCATCCAGAACATCGTCAGCGCCATGATCAGAGCCGACACCATGGGATGCAGATGGGCTTCGCGATGAGAGCGCGCGTCGCCGCAGAACATTAGCGAAATCAGCGTCACGACGATCGGAAACAGAGCGGAACTGATGCGGCGATGATACTCGGCCCGGTAATCACCCGGTTTGCGCTTGAACTCCGGGTCCATGGGATCGGGATCGAAAAGTTCACCCAGTGACTTGTCCTTCGCGCCGTAGCGGGTCTGGCCGCGCTGTTCGGACAGTTCCGAGAGGTCGAAAGCATAGCGGTCGAAGCGGATGACGGTGACGTCGCCGGTCGGCGCCTTCCGCTGCACTTCACCGTCCTGCATGATCAGCGTCTTGCCGCTTTCGTCGACGGCGCCTTCGCGGGCGTAATAGATCATCTGCGAACTAGGGTCGCGGGAATCGGCAATCAGCAGCCCCTTCAACCCGCGGCCGGATTGTCGCTGGGTGATCTGTACATAGAGCCCGTCTTCGATCTTGCGGAAGGTCTTTTCCTCGATGACCGAGGACAGGAGGTCCGCATAAGCCGTGGATATCATCGTGCGGACATTCACCCGCATCGCCGGCTCCACATAGCTCACCATGAAGAACGAGAAGACTGTGAGCCCGATGCCGAGCAGGACCAACGGGCGCCGGATCGTCGAGCGCGAAGCGCCGGCTGCGTCGACCACTGCAAGTTCGGAATCGTTGTTCATCGTCGTCAGCGTCTGGGTGATCCCGATCACCAGCGCAAACGGCAGGACCGTCGAGACCAGCGTCGGCAGGATCATCGTCGCGAGCTTCATGAAAGAGCCGACCGACTGACCGCTGTCTGTAACGAGGTTGATACGCTGCAATACCTGCGTGGTCCAGATGATCGCCAGCACCGGCATAAGGGCCGTGAGGAACATCAGGACGACACGTCGCAGAATATATTGTTCGAGTATCTTCATGCGGTTCCCTGGCGCCCCTGCAAAAACGCGCGAGGGGCCGATGACGAGCCTTCTCTACGACGCTTGCGGCGATTTGGCGACGGACGAGCGAGATTTTCCCCCGCTTCGAGTTCCGTTTTTTTGGTCCACCGCGACAAAACGGACACGCTGTCGAAAATCGTCCGCCACTCGCGGCTCATCATGGGGAGCAGCAAAGCCCTGACGCTCCGCATTCGGGGGACTGCGACAACAAAGAACAGGTCCCGTCTTGCCATCGTGATCGAAAAGACCATGATCGGTCATTCAATTCCACAGACGCCAGGATTGATTTTTCATGTCGATAAAACTCGCCATCTCCTTCTCGAAGTCGCAGCCCGTGACCGAGGGGCTCGTCATTGCATTGAAGACGGCTGAGGCTGAAACCCCATCAGGAATGACAGATGCAGATCCGGGCGGCATCTACGCCAGGGCTGCGAAGGTCGCCAGCTTTTCGGGCAAGGCGTCCTCGGTGCTCGACATCGTCGCGCCACACGGCTCGGCTGCCGATCGCCTTGTTGTTCTGGGGCTGGGCAAGGCAGAGAATTTGACGGCCCATGACTGGCTAAAGGCTGGCGGCAGCGCCGCCGCCAACCTCAAGGGTGCCGAGACCGTCACCGTCTTTCTCGACGTTCCGGGAAGCGTGGTGACGCCCAAGGCGGCTGCTGATTTTGCTCTTGGCATGCTGCTGCGTGCCTACAAGTTCGACACCTACAAGACGAAGAAGAAAGGCGACGACGACGAGGCAAAGGCCGACAAGACGGTGAAGGTCACCATCGTCACCGCCGACGCATCTGGCGCCAAGAAGGCTTTTGCCGAAGCACGCGCCATTGCGGATGGTGTCGTGCTCGCCCGCGATCTGGTCAATGAACCGGCCAATGTGCTCGGGCCCCTCGAATTTGCCGCCAAGGCAAAAGACTTGGAAGCGCTTGGCGTCGAAATCGAGATCCTGACCGAAAAGGAGATGAAGAGGCTCGGCATGGGCGCTCTTCTTGGGGTCGCCCAGGGTTCGGTTCGCCCGCCGCGCCTGGTCGTCATGCAGTGGAAGGGCGGCAAGTCGAAGGACAAGCCAATCGCCTTTATCGGCAAGGGTGTCGTCTTCGACACCGGCGGCATCTCGATCAAGCCGGCCGGCGGCATGGAAGAGATGAAGGGAGACATGGGCGGGGCAGCCGCGGTCACCGGCCTCATGCATGTGCTCGCCGCTCGCAAAGCGAAAGCCAACGTAATCGGCATCATCGGCCTCGTCGAAAACATGCCCGACGGTAACGCCCAGCGCCCTGGCGACATCGTCACCTCCATGTCCGGCCAGACGATCGAGGTCATCAACACCGATGCCGAAGGCCGCCTCGTGCTCTGCGATGCGCTCTGGTATTGCAACGAGCGCTTCGCGCCGGCCTTCATGATCAATCTGGCAACGCTGACCGGCGCCATCCTTGTGGCACTCGGCAATCTGCATGCCGGCCTGTTTAGCAACAATGACGATCTGGCCGAAAAGCTGCTGGCGGCCGGCCTCAGCACCAACGAACGCCTATGGCGCATGCCGCTCGGCAAGGATTACGACAAGATGATCGATTCCAAGTTCGCCGACATGAAAAACACCGGTGGCCGCCACGCCGGCTCGATCACCGCCGCGCAGTTCCTCAAGCGCTTCGTCAAGGACACGCCCTGGGCCCATCTCGATATCGCCGGCACGGCGATGGGCTCGCCGAGCGACGAGATCAATCAGTCCTGGGCCTCCGGTTACGGTGTGCGCCTGCTCGACGAATTGGTGCGGGCGAACTACGAAGCCTGACCGGGGCCAAGGAAACACGTGTGGCAGAAGTCCTTTTCTACCATCTGACCGAATCGAAACTGGAAGACGCGCTCCCACCGCTCCTCGAAAAGAGCGTGGACCGCGGCTGGACAGTTGCGGTCCAGACCCGTGATCCCGAGCGGCGCGATGCCCTCGATGCCCATCTCTGGGTCTACCGGGACGACAGCTTCTTGCCGCATGGGACGGACGAGGGGGCAACGCCGGCGCGACAGCCGGTGCTCCTCACCGTTGAGCCGGAGAACCTGAACGCCGCGAGCGTTCGCTTTCTGGTCGATGGCGCAGAACCGCCGGAGACGCTTGACTACGAGCGCGTCGTTTTCGTTTTCGATGGCTACGATGTGATCCAGCTGGAAGCGGCGCGCGGGCAGTGGAAAAAGCTGAAGGCGGAAGGCCACAGCCTGACATACTGGCAGCAGACGCCGGAAGGGCGCTGGGAAAAGAAGGCGTAGCGGCTGCAATGCGGTGACAGTGAGCCGGCGGGCTGCACACTCGGTCAGGCGAGATCTGTGCGACGGAAATCCTTGCCCACATAGAGGAGGGCGGCACCGGATGCCTTGGCGCCTTGCATAGGAAAAGCAGTCGCCGAAACTGAGGCGGGCCGGATGGCGTCCCTTGCCGTAACGGGAGAACGCATCGAGCGCGGCAAGCGCTGTGTCGCGGCTGGCTGGCAGGATTTCGGCGTTTAGTCCGAGAAACATCAGACATCGCCCCACATTTCGTCGAGAAACGCCTTCTCGTCGAAATCGGGATCGACCGTCCCCAAGCCCTGGTAGCGCTGCTTGATGTTCTCCAGCCGTTCGGCGAGCGGTGGACGCTGTTCGTCCTCCTGCACCACGCGCTCCAGCGCCTGACGGAGGGTATCCGTCTTGGTCGGGGCCTTCAGGATCTTCTGCGCCTGTTCGGCGAGTTGGTTCACCTTTTCGTCGCCTACGTAAAGCGGCATGGCGTCACCTGTGAATATACGCCATCAGGATATTGTATATTCGGGGTTGCAACAAGAAAGGTGCCGATCAGCCGGCCATGCCCTCTTCATACTCGGTCGAGAGCTCCAGCCACTGTTCTTCCGCCGCCGACAACTTCGCCGCCGCTTCACCGCGCTGTTTGGCTTTTTCGGCCGCCTTGGCCGGAGCCTTCTCGTACAGAGCCGGATCGGCGAGCTCCTTGTCCAGCGTCTGAATCAAAGTCTCCAGCTTCTTTGTCAAAGCCTCGACTTCGTTGATCTTTTTCTTGAGCGGCGCCAGGCTCGCGCGGCGGTCGGCCGCTGCCTTGCGCTGCTCCGCCTTGTTCACCTGATCGCCGGCTGCCGTATCTGCCTTGTCCCTTTCGGCAGGCTTTTTGCCCGCCGCAATGATCAGGCTGCGATACTCTTCCATATCGCCGTCGAAGCTGGTGACGGTCCCGTTGTTGACCAGCCACAACCGGTCGACGGTCGCCTCGATCAGGTGGCGATCGTGGGAAATCAGGATGACGGCGCCTTCGTAGTCGTTCAGCGCTTCGATCAGCGCCTTGCGGCTGTCGATGTCGAGATGGTTCGTCGGTTCGTCGAGGATCAGGAGGTTCGGCGCATGGAAGGCCGCAAGCCCCATCAGCAGGCGCGCCTTTTCACCGCCGGAAAGATCCTTGGCCGCGGTGTCCATCTTCTCGGTCGCAAGCCCCATCTGAGCGACGCGGGCGCGCACCTTGGCTTCGCCCTCCTGCGGCATCAGTCGGCGCACATGGTCGACGGGGCTTTCGTTGGGAATGAGGTCATCCAGCTGGTGCTGGGCGAAAAAACCGATCTTCAGCGTCGAGGCCGTCTTCAGCTGCCCGCCCTGCGCTTCCAGCCGGCCGGAGATGAATTTGGCGAAGGTCGACTTGCCGTTGCCGTTCGAGCCGAGCAACGCGATGCGGTCATCATTGTCGATCCTCAGATTGAGGTTCTTCAGGATCGGCTTGCCCGGTTCGTAACCGACGACGCCGCTGGCGATGGCAACGATCGGAGAGGCGGGCTGTTTCTCCGGCTTCGGGAAGGTGATCGGATTGACATGGTCCTCGATCACGGCGGCGACAGTGCCCATCCGCTCCAGCGCCTTGATGCGGCTCTGCGCCTGCTTGGCCTTGGTCGCCTTGGCGCGGAAGCGATCGATGAAGCTCTGCAAATGCTTGCGCGCGGCGTCGTTCTTCGCCTTGGCCTTCATCTGCAGCTCGTCGTTTTCGGCCTTCTGCCGCTCGAAGCTGTCATAGCCGCCGCGATAGAAGGTCAGCTTCTTCTGGTCGAGGTGGATGATCGAATTGACGGCGGTGTTGAGGAGGTCGCGGTCGTGGCTGATGATGATGACCGTGTGCGGATAGCGGCGCACATAGTCTTCAAGCCAGAGCGTGCCTTCGAGATCGAGATAGTTCGTCGGTTCGTCGAGCAGCAGGAGATCCGGCTCGGCGAAGAGCACGGCTGCCAACGCGACACGCATGCGCCAGCCGCCGGAAAAGGACGAAGCTGGGCGCAGCTGCGCCTCGTGGTCGAAGCCGAGGCCGGAGAGAATGGTCGCAGCACGCGCTTCCGCCGAATGGGCACCGATATCGGCAAGCCGCGTCTGGATCTCCGCGATCCGATGCGGATCTGTCGCCGTCTCCGCTTCGAGGAGAAGGGCGGCGCGCTCCTTGTCGGCGGCAAGCACGATCGAGATCAGCGAGTCCTCGGTCCCCGGCGCCTCCTGCGCCACCTGTCCGATCCGGGCATTCTTCGGGATCGAGATATTGCCCGTTTCGGCCGAGAGGTCGCCGGTGATGATACGGAAAAGCGTCGACTTGCCAGCCCCGTTCTTGCCGACAAGGCCGGCCTTTGTGCCAGCCGGCAACGCGACGGTCGCATGGTCGATGAGCAGCCTTCCGGCGATGCGGGCGGAGATGTCGTTGATCGTGATCATGTCTGGCTTTTGGCCGATCTGTCGGTCAAAGGCAAGCAGACAGCGCGGCTCGCGAATTCGCTTGACCGGCCTTCACGCGACCTGACGCTGACCTGGCTTGTGGCCGATGATCGGCTGGCGAGGATTGTGCCGGGCGAGTTGGGTGGCGGTCTTGGCGAGCGATAGCCAGTGCAACGGGTCCGCCGCTTCCTGCGCCATCACATGGCCGAGCGCCAGCGGCAAGCCACCGAGTTCGGAACCGGTCTCGCTGGCGAAGACGCGATTGTTCTCCGCCGTGGTGAAAAGCCGCTCGGCGATGATGTGAGCGTCGCTGGCGTCGATGTCGTCGAAGACCAAGGCGAAAGTGTCCGCGTCGATGCGCGCGATGTAGTCGTGTTTCTTGATCGCCTTGCGGAAAATCCTGGCAAGTCCCTTCACCAGCTTGGCCGCCGCTTCATCGCCATACTGGTGATGCAGCTGTGCGAGATCGCAGATTTCGATCAGCACCAGCGCGCTGGTATGGGCAGCCGTGCTGCGCGCATGGGTCTCCTCGAGCTTTTGCAGGAAGGCTGCGCGGTTCGGCAGACCTGTCAGCCGGTCGCGGAGTGTCATGGCCTTGGCCGCCTGCATCGCCCGGTCGGCCGTCTCCAGTGTATCCAGCCCCTCTGCGACCTCATGGGCCAGCAGCGTCTCCGCCTGGACCATTTCGCGGGCGAGCGAGGCCAGGAGGTCGAGTTCGCCGAGCAGTTGTTCGATGCCGACATCGACTTCGGCGCGGATAGAGGTTGCAGCCGTCTCGACCGAGCGGGCGAAGCTGCGCTTCTGGCTCAGCCCCAATGCCAGCTTGGCCTTGATCGACGAAAGAGCGCTGAGTGCCTCCGTCTGCAGCCTCTCGGCGGTCGCCCCGCAATGGCCGGGCAGCCGATGCTTGAGACCAAGTTGATCGAGCGCATGCTGGCTGGGCTTTGCTCCGAGCGTCGCCAGTTCGTGGCTGAGATCCGGATTGCCGCCGCTCAAAGCCTCGTACACGAGTTCGAAGTTGCGGGGCAGGGCAGCGATTTCGTGCCGCAGCATCACAGCCATGATCTTCTGCAAGGCATCCGCGCCCGTTTTGCCGGCACGGTTCGGCCCGCCCGTGATGTTGTCCTGCATGATTCCCCTCTTGCCTGTCTGCCCCAGGTTCCAGGCGATCAAGGTCAGGCAGAACCTTTGGGAAATCGTTTATGCCGACGCGCAAGCGGGAAACGCAGTTAATCTTTCGTATTGCGGAACCCGGATGCGGTTCCGAAGCAGCTGTGAAACATTGCAGGAACCTGATGATCGTCATTCATAGGATATTAGTACATCCGAAAGCATGATGGAGCCGGTAAGCGCCTCCCTTCGTTGTTCTCCTGGAACTCACGCTTGGCAGGGCTGCTGAAACTGGAAAGCGAACGACAACAGATGCCTGCCGCCGGGGTCACCGTCTCTGCCTATTTTGTGTTTTCGCTTGTCCTTGTCGCTGCCGTGATTGCGCGCCCCTCGGGCCCGTTCATGCTGGTGGTGACGAGCCCGAACCAGAGCGCAGAAGGCAACATGGCGGTCATCGCGAAAGCTGGCGGTCGTTTCGTCTGGGCGGGGCGCGCACCTTGGATATCTGTGGCTCAATCTGACGAACCCGGCTTCGCCGAAAGGTTGTTCGATGCAGGAGCCTACCTTGTGCTGAACCATGACTTGGCAGTTGGCTGCCGTGAAGGAAAATGACATGAATGAATTGCAAAGCCTGCGTGCAAAGGCTTCGGTAGGCCTCCAGGCTCTTCTTTGGATCAACTTCGCGCTGATTGTTCTCGCGAACAGCCTGCGTGCTGCAGGCATGGATTGGTTTGCAATCGGTGCGACGCTGTTGATGTTGGCACCGGTGACGCTCGTGTGGCTGAGGGACCGAACAGGACAGACCACGCGGATCCTGACGTCGATGGCCCTTGCCATGACGGTCTCGATCCTTGTCTATGCGTTTTCCGGCAGCCCGCTGCAGATCGACATGCATATGTATTTCTTCGCAACGCTTGCCGTCTGTGCGGCCTGGGTTGATTGGCGGGCCATCGTTGCCTTCGCAGGCTTTGTGGCCGTGCATCACCTGGCGGTCTACTTCGTGATGCCGCTGGCGGTTTTCCCGGGCGAGTCCGATTTTTCCCGCGTCATTCTGCATGCGGTCGTGCTCGTTCTCCAGTCTGGTGTGCTGATCGCTCTGACCTTCGCCGTCGTCCGGGCATTTATGGCCTCCGACAAGGCCGTCGAGACGGCAAATGCCGCCCGACAGGAGGCGTCGGCTATGGCTGATCTCGCCAGACAGGCCGATGCGACGGCCGCTGACGAGCGGCTGCATCACGAAGCCGAAAAGGCCAAGGAGGCGGAAGCGGTGCAAATGGCCGTCTCCGAGCTGGGCGCGGTTCTGTCGCGTCTCGCGGGCGGCGACCTGTCCTGCCGTATTGCCAAGCCTTTCCCTGGCAAGCTTGATGAGCTGCGCAGCTCTTTCAACGCCTCGGTCGAAAATCTCGAAGCAGTCGTTGGTCAGGTTGGCGAAGTCGCCAATGTCATCCGGCAGGGCACGTCGCAGATCGCCGAGGCGAACCAGGACCTCTCCACGCGAAGCGAAAGACAGGCGGCGTCGATCGAGGAGACGGCGAGTGCACTGTCAGGTGTCGCAACGACCGTCAGGCAAACGGCTGAAGTAGCTGATTCCGTTGGCCGCATGGTCGATCAGGCACGCAGCGGTGCTGAGCGTTCGGGGTCGATCGTGACCGACGCCGTCTCTGCCATGAGCCGGATCGAAAACTCCTCCCGGGAAATCAGCCAGATCATTGGCGTGATCGACGAAATCGCCTTCCAGACCAATCTCCTGGCTTTGAATGCAGGCGTGGAAGCGGCCCGTGCGGGTGAGGCCGGCAAGGGCTTTGCCGTCGTCGCCCAGGAGGTGCGCGAACTGGCCCAGCGGTCGGCAAATGCAGCCAAGGAGATCAAGACGCTGATCAACGCATCTGGCGAGCAGGTCCGTCATGGTGTCTCCCTCGTCGATCAGGCGGGTGAAGCGCTCAGCACAATTGCCAAGGAAGTGAATTCGATCAGCGAGCAGGTCGGCAAGATCGTGGCCGCGACACGCGAGCAGTCCGCCGGCCTCTCCGAAATCGATGCCGCGATCGGCCACATCGACCGGAACACCCAGCAGAATGCAGCCATGGTCGAGGAATCCTCCGCGGCGATCCAGCAACTCGTTCATGAAACCGGTAATCTGGACGCTCTGATGGCGCGCTTCTCGCTCCAGCGCAGCGCGTCGACCGCACGACGCGCGGCATAACAATCGCTTGCCATTCAAACGGAAAGAGCCGCAGGGACCGTCCCTGCGGCTCTTTCCGTTTTTAAAGCCATGCCCGTCCGTCGCTCCGCAAGAAGTAGATCAGGTCAATGGCAAGGCTCGGCTTGCCCATGCCCGTCAAGCCCGCATGCACCTGGCCACGGTGATGGGTCTGATGGTTGAACATGTGGCTGAGGGCAGGGGAAAGCCGTTGCTGGATGCGTTCCGAGGAGGTGAGTGGCGTGTAGGAGATCTGGCCCTCCAGCTGCGCCGCTGTCAGGTTCTCCACATAGGCGATAATTCGCCCATCCTCCTCTGCCCGGGCCTCCCGTAACTCGGCAAAGCTGGCGCAGGGGCACTCGTTGAGGGCGGAGGGGCGGGGGCCTTGGCCGGTGAAGCGGTTCAACCAGATACGATCGGCGGTCAGGAGATGGCTGAGCGTGCCGAAGATCGAGCCGAAGAAGGCGCCGGTGTCGCAGTGCAACTCCTCCTCGGACAATGCGCCCGCCGCGTCATAAACCAGCCCGTTTGCCCAGCGGTTATAGGCCGCCATCATCTTCAGATTTTCCATTGAACGCTCCTGTCGTGAATTTTGCCCTGGCCAAGCCTTCGCCAATCTTAGCAGTCGCTTCCGCAAACAAGGGTGATGGATCCCATGAAATTTGCTGATTTGCTTCGACGGCTGGAATGGTCTTCTCTGCAGGAAATGAAACGAGGTCCTTCATGTCTCTGACGCTCTACTCTCTGTGTGGCACTGATCCGAACCGCCCCTTTTCGCCCCATTGCTGGAAGATCGTGATGGCACTCCATCACAAGGGATTGGCCTTCGAAGAGCGGCCGCTGCCCTTCACGGAAATTCCGAAGGCAGAAGATGGATTCTCGAAGACGGTGCCGATCGTCAGGGACGGGGATCAGCTGGTCTCCGACAGCTTCCGGATCGCGCTTTATCTCGAAGAGGCCTATCCAGAGCATCCGAGCCTGTTCGGCGGCGAGGGCGGAAAGGCGGCGGCCCGGCTGGTCGAAGGTTATGCCCAGAATATCGTCCATCCGGTGATTACCCGCATAGCCGTATTCGACATCCACCAGATGCTTGGCCCCACCGACCAGGACTACTTCCGCGCCTCCCGTGAAAAGTTTCTGGGCAGGCCCCTTGAAGAGGTTCATGCCGAGCGGGCGGCTGCCATTGCAGCGCTTCCCGGCCAGCTCCAGCCGCTGCGCCACATGCTCGGTTTCCAGCCCTTCATCGGGGGGCAGTCCCCGCTCTTTGCCGACTACATCCTGTTCGGCGCGCTGCAGTGGCTGCGCATCACCACCGGTTCCATCCATCTGCCCGATGGCGACCCGGTCTTGGGTTGGTTCGAGCGTTGCCTGGAACTGCATGAGGGTGTCGGCCGTCAGGTGGCCTGACGGCCGCAGCCTTTAACGCCCGTAGCGCACCGAGATGGAAGCCTTGGCCAGCGCATGGGCGTTGGTCATGAAACCGATCAACGCCCCGCTCGCTGTGGAATCGAGATCGAGCTTTGCCGTGTCGAGGGCGGTAACCGTGAACACATAAGTGTGGGTCTGCCCCTCGGGCGGGCAGGCACCCAGGAACCCGGAATAGCCGGCATCCGCACGGCTCTGGACCGCACCGGCGGGCGCTCCTGCCTCGGGCGAGATGCCGGCCTGAAGGGCTGTGACGTCTGCCGGAATGTTGAACATCACCCAGTGCCAGAAGCCGGAGCCGGTCGGCGCATCGGGATCATAGAGGGACACGGCGAAGCTTTTCGTGCCCTCTGGGGCATCGCTCCAGGTGAGGGCGGGTGAGATGTTCTGACCGCTGCAGCCGAAGCTATTGGCAACCTGCGCCCCGGCAAGAATGCCTCCGTTATGAAGATCGGGGCTGGAAAGGCTGAATTCCGCCGCCTGCGCCTGCGTGGCAAAAAAGGCGAGGCTCAGGATGGCGGCGGAAAAGGTCTGTCTGACCATGATGGGCTCCTTCGATAGTGAGAAGCCCAATCTAGCAGTTCCGCTATTCGGCTGCGGCTCCGATGCGATCATCTTCGGCTCCAATGCGCGCAATTTCCGCGGCCGGAATGCGGATGTCGCGCGGGGACAGCCCGAAGCGTTCGCGGAAACGCGCGGCAAACTTGGAGGCGGATTCGTAGCCGACCTCCAGCGCCACCCGGTTGATCGGCAACTCGGTCGCCTGGAGCAGGCCAACGGCACGCGTCATGCGCATGTCGGCGATAATTTCAGTGAGGTTGGTGCCGGCGGCGGCAAGCTTGCGGCGAAGCGTGGCCTCGCTCACCCCGAGCGACGAGGCGACGCGATCCGCGGTCCAGTCGCTCGCCAGGTCGCGGCCGATCAGGCCGCGAACGCGGTCGTGCAGGCTCTCGCGGCCACCGGCGCGCAGGCTGAGACCGAGCGCGTCCAGACGCAGGATGATCTCGCCGAGCATGTGACGGCGCAGCTGTTCGGCGTCGCCGGCCTTTGTCAGGCTATGAGCAGCCCGTTCGAGGGCCGTCTGGAACTCGGCATCCGGAAGAAATGTTGCGGCGTCCCGCAAGGCCGCAAGCTGGGCGTTCGCATAGGCATCGACGAGATCGGGCGAAAACATCAAGGCTTCGGCTTGATAATCGCCTCCAGCGGCAATCTCGTTGATCACGGTCCATTCCCCGTTGATCGGCAGGACGATGGCGGTGCCCGGTCCCGCCTCAAGATCGATCCTGTTTGAAGAAACGCGCTTTACGCCCCGGCGCACGATGATCAGGCCGGGCTGGTCGGCGCGCAGCCGTCGGAATATGCCGGAACTCGCCTGGATGATGTAGCAATGGGCGCCGATGTCGGGAGCTGCATGCGTGAAGCGCGCGATGCGGCCTGAAATGCTCTCGATCACTGCAACCTCTCCTCGGGGGCTTGAGCGCCGTGCCATCGGCGCTGTTGATTATGACGTGGGCGTGAAATTCGTCCATCCCCCTTGTCTTCGTGATTCGGGCCTTGTAGATACCGCCCACTTTCCCTTCAGACACCAACAAGGATGAGACAGATGGCGATTGAACGCACCTTCTCGATGATCAAGCCGGACGCAACCAAGCGCAACCTCACGGGCGCCATCACCAAGATGCTGGAAGACGCAGGCCTGCGCGTCGTCGCCTCCAAGCGCGTCTGGATGAGCAAGCGCGAAGCCGAAGGCTTCTACGCCGTTCACAAGGAACGCCCCTTCTTCGGCGAACTGGTTGAAGGCATGACCTCCGGCCCGACCGTCGTTCAGGTTCTCGAAGGCGAAAACGCCATCTTGAAGAACCGCGAAATCATGGGCGCCACCAACCCGGCCAACGCTGACGAAGGCACCATCCGCAAGACCCACGCTCTCTCCATCGGCGAGAACTCGGTTCACGGTTCGGACGCTCCGGAAACCGCTGCCCAGGAAATCAAGTACTGGTTCTCGGACACCGAAATCGTCGGCTGAATCAGACCCTGAGGTTTCGGCCTCAGTGCATTGATAAGACTTGCAGAACCGGGGCGGAAACGCTCCGGTTTTTTTGGCCTTCAATGCGGCAATGGCGGAATGCCTGCAGACTTTGGTCAGGCAAAAAGTCAGCGGCCTCGCCAGACTGCTGCCTCCAGTCCGCTAAACGAGGTCCTCCGTCTTGCTGTCCATCCGCGCCGTTTCCCGCCTTGCCCCGCTCATCTTCGTTGTCTCGTCCGGCACAGCCATGGCCGATTCGATCGGCCTCTCTACCCAGTTCACCGGACCGGATCAGCGACTTGAGATCGTCAATGGCGGCCCGTTCCAGGATCTTGCCATCATGACGGATGTGAACGAAGAATCCGTCGGTCAGGCCTGGCACGTGACCTCGCAAGGCCAGTGGGTGCGCATCCGCAATGAAGCCATGGGCGACACCATGTGCCTGGATGTCGTCAACGGGGGCGGTCCCGCCTATATGGTCCAGATGCGCCCATGCGGAAACTATTCGGGTCAGTTGTGGCAGATCTCTGCCTCGGGCGAATACATGCGCTTCACCACCCAGTTCCTCGGAAACCGCTACTGCCTCGATATCGCCAATGGCGGCATGCTCGATCGTTACGCCCAAATGAGGCTCTGCGGCGACTATTCCGGCCAGTTGTGGACACTGGTCAATTGACGGCGGCCTGATTTGCCGGAGCCAATGGACAGTCGGCGCCCTGGGCATAATCCCGGGTCCCGTCGGCCTTGAAGACCTCCGGATTGGGCGTGTAGATCGGCCCGACCACCAGCGGCTTGCTGGGCATGATCGTCTGGTCGAGCGTCGAGGTCAGCGTCGTGTCGATGGCCTGGAGGAGCTTATCCTGCTTGTCGACCACCCGGATCGAGATCGCGTAAGGTTTGCCCTTGACGATGCAATGGACGGGCGGGCTTTCCAGCGCCACCTTTTCCCAGAAGGGGAAGATCTTCGTCCGCGTCTCGATCGGCGCACCGCCGGCGGGATTTTCGAATTGCGTGACGACGAAACTCTCGTCCGGCAGCGGTCCGTTGCGGGCAAGCGTGACCACATAGGTCGCCTGCGCCACGCGGTAGTTGAAGATGAAGACCTTGCCGCTCACCTTCAAAGGCTCGTTCGCGTCTTCGCGCTGGCAGGCCGGCAGGACAGCAAGGACCGCACAGGCTGCAAGGCTCAGACGTTTCGTTCGCGCCATCATGGCAGTGGCTCCGTCTTCTTCCGTTTGTAGTGGCGGCTCGCTTTGACCCGGTTGCCGCAGACGGTCATGTCGCACCAGGTGCGGCTGCGGTTCTTGCTGCGGTCGAGAAACAGCCATCCGCAATGGCCGCAGATCTTCATCCGTTCGGGCTGGGGTTCACAGATAAGCCTGAGTGCAGATCGCGCCGTTGCCTGGTCGAGCGTTTGACCGACTGTCGCAGCCCTCAGCGTCGCTGCGATCCGCTCCAGCAATTCGGCCAATGCCAGCCTGTCCTCGCTCCCCAGCGTTCGAACACGAAAATAGCGGTCGATCGCCTCACGCAGTTGCAGAAACTCGCCGCGATGCTCCTCGGGGAGGGGGCGTAAGTCCGGAAAATCCTGCCGCTCGGCAGACAGTCGGACTGCGGCCTCCGGGAAGGCCTGAAACTGCTCAGCCACAGCAAACCGGTCGCGCCGCCCCTCGGCATCGTGCCGAAGGATGACGCTGTTGGCGACGTCAAGCGCCAGCGCGCCGCCGACGAAACGATGAGCAGTCCACGTGAAGGTCATGCTGACAATATAACTGGTAAAAACCATTTTACTAGTTATAAATGAAATCGGAGGATGGATGGCCTATTTGCTGCAGCAGATTCTGAACGCGGTGCCGGTGGCGAGTCTCTGTGCCTGCCTCGCCTTCGGTTATGCGCTCGCCTTCGGAGTGACCCGCCGCCCGGACATCACGTTTGGAGCGCTGGTCGCTCTTTCAGGCCAGATCTGTCTCCTCTTCGTCGATTACGGCTGGAATCGCCTCTACCTGATCCTGCCGGCATCCCTTCTGCTGGGCTTCATCGCCGGCTTCGCCTATGCGCTTCTCGCCGGCTGGACGAGTGCCCGTTACATCATGCTGCCGCTGCACCGACGTTCGGCCAACAGCGTGATCGTTGCCTCACTGGGCTTGGTCATCCTGCTCTCGGAGGGCGCGCGGCTGGCGCTCGATACCCGCAGCCTGTGGCTGCCACCGCTCGGACAGAGGCAAATCGTGCTGGCCGAAATCGACGGGTTCACCGTGGGGCTGACACCGGTTCAACTCGTCCATTCCGCGCTGATGGTTGGGCTGGTCCTGATGGGGCATCTCGTCCTGACACGCAGCCGCGCCGGTCGTCTCTGGCAGTCGGTCTGCCAGGATGCCTTCGCCGCTCGGCTGCTCGGGGTGGATGCCGACCGTGTCTTCGTGGTGGCACTCATGGCCTCCGCAGCTCTCGCCGCCATGGCAGGCCTTTCGGCCACGGTGCTTTACGGCACGATGGATTTCGGTGCGGGTCTGATGCTGGGGCTGAAGGTGGTTCTGATTGCGGCAGCAGGGGGATATTTCCGGCCGCTGCATTCCGCGATCGGTGCCGCTGGCATCGGTTTTGCCGAAACGCTCTGGAGCGCCTATGGCCCGATGATCTGGCGCGATGCGGTGATCATCGCCGCGCTCGTCTTCCTGCTGGTGCTGAGCCGGCGTGAGCGCGTTATTCCCTGATGCCGTCCTGCCAGCGCGCTTGCGCGGCATCATCTGCATCCGTGGCCGCGACCCAGTCCCTGGTTTGACCGTCCTTGCCATGCTCCTTCTTCCAGAAGGGGGCGGAGGTCTTGAGGAAATCCATGACGAAATTTGCCCCGTCGAAGGCCGCCTGACGATGCGGCGCAGCAGCGATGACAAGCACGATCTGCCCACCGGCTTCGATCCGGCCATGACGATGGATGGCGGTCAGACCGAGCAGTGAGAAGCGCTTGATGGCAAGCGAAGCGATCCTGGTCATCTCCGCCTCGGCCATGCCCGGATAATGCTCGAGTTCGAGCGCTGCCAGCGTGCCCGCCTCGTCGCGGCAGAGGCCGACGAACGATACCATCGCGCCGATATCGGCCCGCCCTGCGGTCAGCGATGCGCTTTCAATAGCAGCGTCGAAATCCTCGCGCTGGACTCGGATTGTGGGTTGGGGCATTGGCGGCATCCTCCGGCCGACAGAAGGAGAGGCGACATCAACCGCCGGTCATGGGCGGAAAAATGCCGATCTCACGGGCGCCGGCAATCAATTCGTCATGCTCGACATGTTCCTGGTTCACAGCAATCCGGATCGCCTTCGGAAAGCGCAGCGCCTCGGCATACTCGTCGCCAAGGGTCGCGAGATAGGCCACGAGCTCGCCCGCCGTCTTCACGCTGTCCGGCAGGGTGAGCTCTTCCTCACCTTTGCCGATCCGCTCGCGGACCCAGGCGAAATAGACGAGCTTGACCATCTCAATCCACCATGTGCTTGGCGCCGGCGCGGAAGTAGTCGTAGCCGGTATAGATGGTCAGGATCGCGGCGATCCAGAGCAGCGTAATGCCCATTTCCGTCGTGTAGGGCAGCACCTTGTCGCCGGCAGGTCCTGCGAGCAGGAAAGCAATCGCCACCATCTGCGCCGTCGTCTTCCATTTGGCGATCCGTGTCACGGGCACGCTGACCTTCAAAGCCGCCAGATATTCGCGCAGGCCCGAAACAAGAATTTCACGGCAGAGGATGGTGATCGCGGCCCACAACGACCAGCCTGCAATGGTCTGATCGGCTGCGAGAAGAAGAAGCACGGCGGCGATCAGCAGTTTATCCGCGATTGGATCCAGCATCTTCCCGATATTGGACGTCTGGTTCCAGATCCGCGCGAGATAGCCGTCGAAGTAATCGGTGATGGATGCGACGATGAAGATCGCAAGACCCGCCCAGCGGGCAAAGTCCGAGCTTTGCAGGCGGCCTTCAACGAAGAAGCAGAGCACGATCAGCGGCACGGCCAGAATGCGGGCGTAAGTCAGGAGATTGGGGATATTGTATGCGCGCGAAGCCATGATGCCCTGTCTTTGGATGGTATTGCGTCGACAGTTGAGGGCTTTCAACGAGAGCCGTCAACTCAAGATTTCTGAACGCCTTTTATCATGAAAGCGCCAGAGGGTACGTCGTTTCCGGTCAATCGCCGCCGCTTTCGTGAAAATGATTGTAGACAAGGCGCGCGACCGCTTCGGAAATGCCCTCGACCGCCATCAAGTCGCTGACGGCTGCCCGCGACACCGCTTTCGCCGTGCCAAAATGCTGCAGAAGCGCCCGTTTGCGCGTCGGGCCAATGCCGCCGATCTCGTCGAGCGGGTTCTTGACCATTTCCTTCTTGCGCCGCGCCCGGTGCGAGCCGATCGCAAAGCGATGCGCTTCGTCACGCATGCGCTGGATGAAATAGAGGACGGGGTCGCGCGGTGGCAGCGTAAAGTCCGGCTTGCCCCTGACGAAGAAGCGCTCGCGCCCCGCATCGCGGTCAACACCCTTGGCAACGCCGATGGCGATGACGCTCTCGGTGATGTCGAGATCCTCAAGGATCTTGCGCACCGCCGTCATCTGCCCTTGGCCACCGTCAATCAGGATAACGTCAGGCCAGGCGGGGAAGGGGGTGTCGGCACTGTCTTCAGGAGGCGTCGTTCGGTCCGGCTTGCCCTCTTCCTTGAGCAGCCGCGAGAAGCGCCGCGTCATCACTTCGCGCATCATGCCGAAATCGTCGCCGGGGGTGATGTCGGTCGACTTGATGTTGAAATTGCGATACTGGCCCTTCACGAAGCCTTCCGGCCCGGCGACGACCATGCCGCCGACGGCATTGGTGCCCATGATGTGGGAGTTGTCGTAGATCTCGATGCGGCGCGGCACGTAAGGCAGTTGGAAGGTCTCGGCAAAGCCCGCCAGCAGCCGCGACTGCGAGGCGGTTTCAGCGAGCTTGCGGCCATGCGCCTCGCGCGCATTGGCACTGACATGGTCGAGCAGGTCCTTCTTTTCGCCCCGCTGCGGAATTGAGATCGCCACCTTATGCCCCGCGCGCTCCGACAGGGCTGTGGCCAGCAGTTCCTGCTCGTCGATCTGCTCCGACAGAAGCACGAGACGCGGACAGGGGCGGTCGTCATAGAACTGCGCCAGAAAGGAATTGAGCACTTCGGCACTGGTGAGCTGCGGATCCGCCTTCGGGAAATAGGCCTGGTTGCCCCAGTTTTGGCCAGCGCGGAAGAAGAACACCTGGATGCAGGACAAGCCACCCTCGTGATGGATGGCAAAGATGTCGGCTTCCTCGACGCCGGCTGGATTGATGCCCTGGTGGCTCTGCACGTGGCTGAGGCCAGCAAGTCGATCACGGAACACGGCGGCGCGCTCGAAGTCGAGATCCTCGGCCGCCTCGTTCATTGCCCGCGCGATCGATTCCTTGACGTTCTGGCTGCGCCCCGAGAGGAAGTCTTTGGCCTGACGGACCAGTTCACCATAGCCCTCGTCGCTGATTTCATGCGTGCAGGGACCGGAGCAGCGCTTGATTTGATAAAGCAGGCAGGGGCGTGTCCGGCTCTCGAACACGCTGTCGGTACAGGTGCGCAAGAGGAAGGCGCGCTGCAGCGAATTGATTGTCCGCCCAACAGCACTCGCCGAGGCGAAGGGGCCGAAATAATCGCCTTTGCGCGCCCGGGCTCCGCGATGCTTGTAAAGAGCCGGTGCCCGCGTGTCGCCCGTGATCAGGATATAGGGGAAGCTCTTGTCGTCGCGCAAAAGTACGTTGAAGCGCGGCCGCAACCGCTTGATCAGATTGGCTTCGAGCAGCAGCGCCTCGACCTCGGTCCGGGTCGTAACGAATTCCATATGCACGGTCTCGCGCACCATGCGCGTCAACCGGTTGGAATGCAGGCGCCCTTGCGCATAATTGCTGACGCGCTTCTTCAGGCTGCGCGCCTTGCCGACATACATGACGTCGCCGTCCTTGTTCAGCATCCGGTAGACGCCGGGCGAATTGGGCAGGCGCTTGACGAATTCGCCGATCAGGTCGGCGCCGGTCAGGCCCGTCTCATCCAGGCCGTCGACATGCCAGTCGATCTCGATCCCGGCGCGCGCAGGTTCTGCCTCGACGACGATGCCTTCGTCCTCGTCTTCCGTTCCGTCATAGAGAACGCCGCCATCGGGCAGCTTTCCTCCATTCATTCATTGATCTCCGTACCGTGCCAAATCAGATGTTGGCCCCCATCCAGGGCGATCATTTGGCCGGTGATCGACGGCGTGTCAAAAAGAAAGCGGATGGTACGGCCGAATTCGGTGAGGGAAGGGCCGCGCTTTAGCGGCAGGCTGTCGACCTGCGCCTGGAAATCCTCCGGCCGTTGCCGCTCCGAAATCAGCGTCGGCCCGGGGCCGATCGCATTCACACGCACGCGCGGGGCATAGGCCTGTGCCATGGTCTGCGTCGCCGTCCAAAGTGTCGCCTTCGACAGCGTATAGGAAAAAAAGGTCGGCTTGAGTGCCAGCACGCGCTGGTCGATGATGTTGACGATCAGGCCTGACCGATCCTCGGGGAGGGCCTGAACCAGTGCGGCACTCAAAATGGCAGGCGCGCGCACGTGAAGGTCGAAGTGCCGGCTGAATGTCTCGGCATTGAAGTCGAGAGCCGTGTCATCCTCGAAGATCGAGGCATTGTTGACCAGCACGCCAATTGGCCCAAGTTCCGCTTCGGCCCGCGTGATCAGCGTGCTGCTCTCGGAAATGTTACCCAGATCCGCTTTCAGGGCGATCGCCTTTTTTCCCTCAGTGCGAAGGGCCGCCGCCACTGCCTCCGCCTCGGCCAGGGACCCGTTCGCATGCAACGCCACGGCAAAGCCTTGGGCCGCCAAGTCTTCCGCAATGGCCCTGCCAAGTCGTTTGGCCGATCCGGTGACGAGAGCGGTCCTGGGTATGCCGGTTTGCATGCGTTCTAACCTTGTTCAGCAGAGGTGACGCGCTGCATATATGGCGCCATCGCGATATTTAAACCGCCTCTTCTTGATTCAATGCCGGGTATCATTTTCAAGGCGGATAAGTAAAAACTGAAGGTAGACTCAATTATACTTGTGACTTTCGTGTAAACTATTTGTTATGGTTAACGAATCGTTTGTGTCATTCAAGCAACATCCTAATTATGCCGCCCAAGTGCCACAATAAATTCACATTTCGGCTCTTTCTATTCCTCAATTGACCGCCATTTGTACATTCGGAACGGGCAGGGAATACCCAATAACGTTCAGGCCGCCGTTGGTTCTGAGTGAAGCGCGGCCCGGAACTGTAAAGGAGACTAGTATGCGTAACCTCAAGATCATCCTTCTGGCATCTGCCACCACTTTCGCCGCTTTCCAGGCCGCCCAGGCCGCGGACGCGATCTACCAGGCTCCGGAAGCTCCGCCGATGGCAAACGACGTTGCGGCTCCCGGCGGCAACTGGGCTGGTGCCTATCTCGGTGGTGCAGCCACCTACGAATTCGGCAAGTTCACCGGCTCCAACGACGGCCGCGATGCAAACGGCCTCGGCGGCACGGTCTACGGCGGCTACAACATGCAGAGCGGCTCGATCGTTTACGGTGCAGAAGCCGACCTCAGCTACGCTGGTGAAGACGGCTCTGCCGGCTCGACCGGTGGCGGCGCCTCGCTGAAGGGCACCCAGGGCGTCAACGGCTCGGTTCGCGGCCGCGTCGGCTACGACCTGAACCCCTTCATGGTCTACGGCACCGCCGGTGTGGCTGTTGGCAATCATGAACTGAAGGGCGCTGGCGACAGCGACGAGAAGCTGGCTGCCGGTTACACGGTTGGCGCCGGTGTCGAAACCTTCGTCACCGACAACATCACCGCCCGCGTCGAATACCGCTACAGCGACTACCAGAAGCGCGACTTCGACATCAACGGTTCGACGATCTCGCGCGGCTTCGACGACCATTCGGTCAAGGTCGGTATGGGCGTGAAGTTCTGATCCACCGCTTAGTTGAAACAAGAAAAAGCCGGGTTCGCCCGGCTTTTTTTATTGTGCCGCTTTGAGGCGGTTGATCAGGCCTTGGGGCGCAGCGCCGGGTAGGGCTCGAACTGCTTGGCGAAAATGGCCGGCCATTCGGCGAGCGCCGCGCGGCCATTTTCCCATTCGCCAGGAAAGCGCAGCATCAGGTAGCCGAGTGTGGCCGCCAGCGCAAAATGACCGCCATGCAGCTTCTTGCCGGTCTTCGGCAGGGTCTTGTCCAGATAATCAAGGCTGCGATTGATCTTCGCCCATTGCCGGTCGATAACATCCTGGCTCACCAGTTCCGGCGGCCGGTAACGCCGTTCGTAGACGATGGCCAGCAGGCAGTCGCTGATCCCGTCGCAGAGCGCCTCCAGCACCTCCGCCTCCGTCCGCTTCGCCTTGTCCTTGGGATAGAGCCGCTTCTCGGCGGTCCGATGCAGAAAATGCATGATGGCGCGGCTGTCGAAGATCGCTTCGCCCTTGTCGGTAATCAGTGTCGGGATCTTGCCGAGCGGGTTCTTCTCGACAAGTTCCGATGGGTCGTCGGCCGTATTCACCCGGACGTCCTCAAGCGCGATGCCGAGATAGCGGGCGGCCATGCGGACTTTCGAGGAATAGGGCGAGGCGGGCGCGAAGAGCAGCTTCATCATGGTTTCCTGTGGCTCTCGTTGCGAGTTAGGGCTGAGGCGGGATGGTCAGATCGGATCGCTTGCACGATCGTTGGTCCACCTCCCGGCAGGCGCGGAAATTGAGCGACGTATCGAGGCAGATCCGCACCTCATCGACTCTCTGACTATCACAGGTGATTGCGACTGCCGAGGCGGTCAGTCCCGGATTGCTGCGGATAAATGCCTGCTCAAGTGCTGCCGGTGATGTCTGCAGCGGCTGGCGCACGGAGGAGAACTGCGGCGGTATCAGGATCTTGTCATGCGCTTTTCGAACGAGGGCGAAGTAATCTGCCATCGAAAGCCCCGAACAACTGCCATGCTTGCGCCATTGATGGCCGATCAGCCCCATGCCGGGCATGATGTCCATGATCCCGCGCGCGATGCTGTCCGGCACACGACTGCCGTCTGAGCTGTCGCAGTCCTGCGGATAACCGCGTTCGTTCTGCGGCCAGAGCCCATGCACCACCCAGCCGAAGCGCTTTCCGGTGCCGCACTGGACCCGGTTGCCTCGACCTGCCTCGCTGTCGCAGTAGGTCGGCGACCAGGAGAGTGAGAGGACATAGAAGTCGAACCCGCGACCTCCTTGAACCTCCGACGGTTCATTCGGAAATTGTGGCTTGTTGCCAGACTGCGATGGGGTCTGGTCGAGCTGAGGTGAGGTCGTTGTGACAGACGGACTTTCGACGCGCTTGCTCGGCAGAAAGCTGTAGAAAGCAGCTGCCACAAGCAGAAGGCCGAAGGCGAAAAAGCCGCTATAGCGTCCCATGGCTGCCCTCCGATCAATCTTCCCCGCGCAGCCAGAAGCAGCGATGCGATGCATAACGATCCTGCGCCATCAGCCGCTTGAGCTCCGGCAGCACCAGATGCATCTCGTCCTTCAGCGTGAAGGGCGGGTTGACGATCACGAGACCCGTGCCGGAAAGGCCAGTTTGGTCGCGGTCGCTTTTCACATGCAGTTCGGCACACAGCATCTTCGGAATTTCCAGCGCCTGCAGCGCCTCGTGGAATTCCTTGATCGGCGCACCCTTCTTGATCGGATACCAGAGGCAATAGACGCCATTGGCAAAGCGGCGATGCGCCTTGGCAAGGCCTTCCACCAGCCGCTCGTATTCGCCCTCTTTCTCGAAGGGCGGATCGACCAGCACGATGCCGCGCTTTTCCTTCGGCGGCAGATGCGCATTCAGCGTCAGCCAGCCATCGAGTTCGGTCACGCGCACCTGGAAATCGCCTTCAAACAGGCGCGCAAGGGCTCGCGAATCCTCCGGATGCAATTCCATCGCCGAAAGCCGGTCCTGCGGGCGAAAGAGATCGCGCGCGAGCTTCGGCGATCCCGGATATTTCTGCAGCGGACCGCCGGCCTCGCGCTCTGGGTTCAAGGCCTTCACCGCATTGAGATAGGGCGCCATGATCTCCGCCACCTTTTCCGGCAGCTCGGCATCAATGACCTTGCCGATGCCCTCAAGCCATTCGCCGGTCTTCTGCGCCTCCTCGGAGGACAGATCATAGAGCCCGATCCCGGCATGGGTATCGAGCACACGAAACGCCTTGTCCTTCTGCTGCAGGTAGACGATCAGCCGCGACAGCACGAGATGCTTCAGGACATCGGCAAAATTGCCCGCGTGATAGATGTGGCGATAATTCATGTGCGGTTCCGATGGCAGTGATGATTTGTTCGAATGGGGCTTTTGAGCGTTTCGGCCTTGGCCTATAACGGCCCCATGAACATCCAGAGCCCCATCCGAAACCGGTCGGTCGGTCATACGGCCTGTCCGCATGACTGTCCATCCACCTGCGCCCTCGACGTCGATATCACGGAGGACGGCCGCATCGGCCGCGTGCGTGGCGCGGCCGAAAACAGCTACACCGCCGGCGTCATCTGCGCCAAGGTCGCGCGCTATGCCGAGCGGCTCTACCATCCCGACCGCCTGATGAAGCCGGTCCGCCGGGCAGGGGGCAAGGGTTCGGGCCAGTGGCAGGATGTCACCTGGGAAGCCGCCCTCGACGAAATCGCCGACGCCTTCGTCAAGGCCGAGCAGCGCCACGGCTCCGAAGCCGTCTGGCCGTACTTCTATGCCGGCACCATGGGCCTCGTGCAGCGCGATTCCATCGAGCGCCTGCGCCACGCCAAGAAATACTCCGGCTTCTTCGGCACGATCTGCACCAACATGGCCTGGACCGGCTACGTCATGGGCACCGGCACGCTTCGCGGACCCGACCCGCGTGAGATGGCCGTCTCCGACTGCGTCGTCATCTGGGGCACCAATGCGGTCGCCACCCAGGTCAACGTGATGACCCACGCGATCAAGGCGCGGAAGGATCGCGGCGCGAAGATCGTGGTCATCGACGTCTATGACAATCCGACGATGAAACAGGCCGATATGGCCCTGATCCTGAAGCCCGGCACCGATGCGGCACTTGCATGTGCTGCCATGCACATCGCTTTCCGCGATGGTCATGCCGATCGCGCTTATATGGCGAAGTTTGCCGATGATCCGGTGGGGCTTGAAGCGCATCTCAAGAACAAGACACCGGAATGGGCGGCCGCCATCACCGGCCTCTCGGTCGAGGAGATCGAGGCCTTCGCGCGCCACGTCGGCACGACGCCGAAAACCTTCTTCCGCCTCGGCTACGGCTTCACCCGCAGCCGCAATGGCGCCGTTTCTATGCATGCTGCACTTTCGCTCGCAACCGTGCTTGGCTCCTGGCAATACGAGGGAGGCGGCGCGTTTCACTCGAACAGTGACATCTTCCAGCTAAACAAGGCGGAACTGATGGGCACCGCCATGGTCGACCCTGACATCCGCATGCTCGACCAGTCGCAGATCGGACGCGTGCTGACCGGAGACGCGGAAGCCTTGCGCCATCGCGGGCCGGTCACGGCCATGCTCATCCAGAACACCAATCCGGTGAATGTCGCGCCCGAACAGCGGCTGGTGAAACAGGGCTTCCTGCGCGACGACCTTTTCGTCGCAGTGCACGAGCAGTTCATGACAGAGACGGCGGAACTCGCAGACATCGTGCTCCCCGCCACCATGTTCGTCGAGCATGACGACATCTATCGCGGCGGCGGCCAGAGCCATATGCTGCTTGGTCCCAAGCTCGTCGACGCGCCGCCGCTGGTGCGCACCAATCTCTTCGTCATTGAGGAACTGGCCAAACGCCTCGGTGTCGCGGATCGACCCGGCTTCGGCAAGGCCGAGCGCGAACACATCGAGCGCATGCTCTATATCAGCGGCAAGCCGGATTTCGACACGCTGCTTGAGGACAAATGGCTCGACTGCCAGCCGGCCTTCGAGGACGCGCATTACCTGAATGGCTTTGCCCATCCAGACGGCAAGTTCCGCTTCAAGCCGGACTGGGAAAATACGCCAGCCCCGAACAAGCCGCCGGCAAAGCTCGGTTCGCTGGGGCCGGTGAAGCAGCTCCCGGTTTATCCCGATCAGGTCGATCTGATCGAAGTGGCCGATGCCGAACATCCCTTCCGGCTTGCCACTTCGCCGGCGCGCAACTTCCTGAATTCCACCTTTGCCGAGACAAAAACCTCGCGCGACAAGGAGGGCCGCCCCGAAGTCATGGTGAACCCCGCCGATGCCTTGCGCCTCAGCCTTGCCGATGGCGATGTCGTGCACCTTGGAAACAGGCGCGGTGACCTGCGCATCCACGCGAAAATCACCGAGGCCGTGAAGCCGGGCGTGCTGGTGGCCGAAGGTCTCTGGCCCAACAAGGCGCATCTCGACGGCGAAGGCATCAACGTCCTGACCGGTGGTGATCCGGCAGCGCCCCATGGCGGTGCTGCCTTCCACGACAACAAGGTCTGGATGAGAAAAGCATATTCATGAGCATTTTCGACAAGGCCCGGATCGCGATCCTGGAAGACAAGACGCTATGGAAGGGCTGGAGCCATCTGCGCGGCATCACCTTCGACTTCTTCCGCGAGGGCAGGGCGCCGCATCGGCTATCGTGGGAAGTGTTCGACCGCCGCAATGCCTCGGCTATTCTTCTGCACAATGTTGACCGCGATAGCGTGACCCTGGTTCGGCAGCTCCGCATCGCAGCCCATCTGAGCGGCGACCACGCCTACTTGCTCGAAGTGCCCGCAGGCTTCATTGACGACGGCGAAACCGCATTACAGGCGGCGCTGCGCGAAGCGCTCGAAGAGACCGGCTACAGGATCGCGAAAGCCACCGCTTGCTTCGCAGCCTATATGTCGCCGGGATCAGTGACTGAAAAGCTGCACGGCTTCTACGCCGCAGTCGCCGATGCCGACCGCGTCGCCGAGGGTGGCGGACTGGACGACGAGCATGAGGATATCGAAGTGGTCGAGCTCTCCTTTGCCGAGGCCACGGAGATGGTCGAAGCGGGCGAGCTCGTTGACGCCAAGACGATCATGCTCTTGCAATGGGCGGCTTTGAACAGACGGTGATAGGAGGGGTCAGGCGCTGATCAACCTGGCTTCTGCATCCGTTCCCGAAGCAAGCCGCTCGACGCTGCCGTCAGCGCGCATGGTGACGCCACCTGATGCGACCAGCCTGAGCGCAGCCGCATAGGTCTGATGCTCTACGGTGAGCACCCGTGCGGCCAGCGTCTCCGCGGTGTCGTCGATCAGCACAGGCACCACCGATTGCGCAATAACCGGACCTTCATCCATGCCTTCGGTGACGAAATGCACGGTGCAGCCGGCGACCTTCATACCGGCGTCGAGCGCGCGTTGGTGGGTGTGGAGACCTGCAAAGAGCGGCAGCAGGGAAGGATGAATGTTGAGGATCCGTCCCTCATACGCACGGATGAAATCGCCTGAGAGCAGGCGCATGTAACCGGCAAGGCAGATCAGATCCGGGCCGATCTCTGCGAGTGCGGCAAGGATTGCCGCCTCGTGTTCAGCTTTGGAAGCGAAAGCCTTGCGCTCGAACACGCGTGTGGGCATGCCGAGCGCTTCGGCTTTGGCAAGCCCACCGGCCTCCGGTTTGTCTGAGAAGACGGCAACGATTTCGGCCGGGAAATCCGCCGCTTCGCAGGCTTTCGCCAGCGCCAGCATGTTCGATCCGCCGCCGGAAATGAAGGCGACGACGCGTTTGCAGCCGCCGCTCATAGAGCGAGCACGCCCTTGTAGGTCACGCCATGCGCACCCTCTTCGCGGGCGATCATGCGGCCGAGGCGGGCAACGATTTCACCTTCGGCCTCCAGCACCTTGGTGACGTCGTCCACCTTGTCGGAGGAAACGACGACGATCATGCCGATGCCGCAGTTGAAGGTGCGCAGCATTTCGTTCTGCTCCACGCCGCCGGTCTTGGCGAGCCAGGAGAAGACGGCCGGAACCTTGAATGAGGCGAGGTCGATCTCGGCGGCAAGATGCTTCGGCAGCACGCGCGGGATGTTCTCGGGGAAGCCGCCACCGGTGATGTGAGCAAGGGCCTTCAGCGACTTGGTTTCCTTGATCGCCTTCAAAAGCTGCTTCACATAGATGCGGGTCGGGGTGAGCAGTGCTGCACCGAGTGACTTGCCCTCGGCAAAGGGCGCCGGTGCATCCCAGGCAAGGCCCGAGAGTTCAACGATCTTGCGCACCAGCGAAAAGCCGTTGGAATGCACGCCCGAAGACGAAAGGCCGAGGATCACGTCGCCTTCCGCGATGTCACCTGCGGGCAGTAGTTCGCCGCGCTCGGCAGCACCGACGGCAAAGCCTGCGAGGTCATAGTCGCCCTTGGAATACATGCCCGGCATTTCGGCCGTCTCGCCACCGATCAGTGCGCAGCCGGCTTCCAGGCAGCCAGCCGCAATACCTTGCACGATCGCAGCGCCCTGGTCTGGATCCAGCTTGCCGGTGGCGAAATAGTCGAGGAAGAGCAGGGGCTCGGCGCCCTGGACAACGAGGTCGTTGACGCACATGGCGACCAGATCGATGCCAACGGTGTCATGGAGATTGGCGTCGATGGCGATCTTCAGCTTGGTGCCGACGCCGTCGTTTGCGGCGACAAGGATGGGGTCCTTGAAGCCGGCGGCCTTCAGATCGAAGAGCCCGCCAAAACCGCCGATCTCGCCATCGGCGCCCGGACGGCGCGTCGACTTCACGGCCGGCTTGATCTTCTCGACCATCAGGTTGCCGGCATCGATGTCGACGCCCGCATCGCTATAGGTCAACCCGTTCTTGCCAGCCTGGCTCATGCCTGCCTCCGATCTGAAGAGAATTGGGCTGGCCATGGCATGAAGTGCCCAAGGATGCAAGCCGCGAGCCGGATAAGTGCACGATTTCCCGGCCCGATCCGCGCTTGAAAGCCGGTTGTCGGCACCACGCGCTTGCGAGTTCTTGACCAGGGGTTCCGCGCTGACCTATCTCCTTGAGACGAATTGCTGCTATGCCACAGAGAACGGGCTGGCAAGCCATCCGCAAGGAGTTGAGGACATGCATCGCAACATCAGCGCCATCGGCCTTCGCCGCCAGGCTTTTTTCTGGCTCGGCACGCTGGCCGTCTTCGTCGTCTTTCTGATGATGTTTTCGTCGATCCTCCTGCCGTTCATCGCCGGCATGGCGCTCGCCTATTTCCTCGATCCGGTGGCCGACCGTCTGGAGCGCATCGGCCTGAGCCGGCTGATGGCGACGGTGGTCATCCTCGTCTCCTTCATCGTCGTCTTCATCCTGTCGCTGATGATCATCATCCCTATCCTGGCCAGCCAGCTGAACGACTTTATCCAGCGCGTGCCGGAATATGTGTCGCAGCTGCAGAGCTTCATCGCCAGCTCGAACGCCGCCTGGCTGCCCGACTGGGTCGACGGCCAGATGGAGACGATCCGGCAGAATTTCTCCCGCTATCTGACAGAGGGCGTCGGCTTCATCGGCACCCTGGTGGGCCAGATCTGGAATTCCGGCAAGGCGCTGGTCGACATCGTTTCGCTGCTGGTGGTCACCCCGGTCGTCGCCTTCTACCTGCTGCTCGACTGGGACCGGATGATCGCCAAGGTGGATAGCTGGGTGCCGCGCAGCCAGCTGGCAACCGTGCGGCAACTGGCGCGTGAACTCGACAATACCATCGCCGGCTTTGTCCGTGGCCAGGGTTCGCTCTGCCTGATCCTCGGCATCTTCTATGCCGTCGGCCTGTCGCTGGCGGGCCTCAACTTCGGCCTGCTCATCGGCTTCTTCACAGGATTGATCAGCTTCATTCCCTATGTCGGCTCCACGGTGGGCCTGCTGTTGGCGCTCGGCGTGGCTCTCGTACAGTTCTGGCCCGATTTCATCTGGATCGGTGTCGTCGCCGGCATCTTCTTCCTCGGTCAGTTCATCGAGGGCAATATCCTGCAGCCGAAGCTGGTGGGCAAAAGCGTCGGCCTGCACCCGGTCTGGCTGATGTTTGCCCTGTTTGCCTTCGGCGCGCTCTTCGGCTTCGTCGGCGTCCTGGTCGCAGTACCCGCGGCCGCGGCCGTTGGCGTGCTTGTCCGCTTCGCGCTGTCGCGTTATCTTGAAAGCGATCTCTATTATGGTTCGGCGATCGATCTTTCGCTCACCGCATCACCAACCGTTGGCGAAATCGGCGGCGAGATCCAGCCCCAGGCCACAGAGAAGTGAATGACTGACGTCAAGAGGGTATCCGAGCGGCGCGGGCCCGGCGAACAGCTGCCGCTCGTCTTCGATCATGGCTCTGCCACCGGGCGCGACGACCTTCTGGTCTCGGAGCGTCTGGCGGCAGCCGTGTCGCTGGTCGATGCCTGGCCGGCTTGGCCATCGCCGGTGGTGATCCTGCAGGGGCCGGAAGGCTCGGGCAAATCCCACCTCGCGCAGATTTTCCGCGATGTGAGCGGCGCCGCCGATATCGATGCCAAGGTAGGGCAGGGCGCCTCCAGCCTCGCCGCTGCCGGTCCTGTCGTCCTGGAAGATGCCGATCGCAACGGCTTTGACGAGGTCGAGCTTTTCCATGTAATCAATGCGGTACGCCAGCACGGCACCTCGCTGTTGATCACCTCGCGCAGTTTCCCGCCGTCCTGGAACGTTGCCCTGCCGGACCTTGCCTCGCGGCTGAAGGCGGCCACCGTGGTCGAAATCGGCGCACCGGATGAAGAGCTTCTGGGCCAGCTGATCATGAAGCTGTTTGCCGATCGCCAGCTTTACATTGATGACAAGATCGTTGGGTATATCGTGAAGCGGATGGAACGATCCTTCACCGCTGCCCAGCAGGTGGTCGACCGGCTGGACAAGGTGGCGCTCGCCCGACGCACCCGGATCAGCCGCAACCTTGCCGCAGAAGTGCTGGAGACCCTGGAACAGCCGCAGAGCGGGGACTAGGCGTCACAGATCTGTCGTCATACTGTTATAGTGGCCCAAGGGGCAACAAAGGGACGAAGGCATGGACAGCGCGGTAAACGAGACGGTTGGCACAAATGGCGAGGACGCGGTCCAGACGGATGACATCCGCACCAGTCCCCTGCGCTTCATCAATCGGGAATTCTCCTGGCTGCAGTTCAACCGCCGCGTCCTAGAGGAAACGCTGAACACCGCCCACCCGCTTCTCGAGCGGGTCCGCTTCCTCTCGATCTCTGCGGCCAATCTCGACGAATTTTTCATGGTCCGCGTGGCCGGACTCGAAGGTCAGGTGCGCCAGAGCATCGTGGTGCGCAGTCCCGACGGCAAGACGCCCGCCGAACAGCTTGATGATATCCTGAAGGAAATCGACAACCTGCAGATGGAGCAGCAGGCCTCGCTTGCGGTCCTCCAGCAGTATCTCGCCAATGAGGAAATCCTTATCGTGCGCCCGGCCGCGCTATCGGACGACGATCGCCGCTGGCTGGAAAACACCTTCGAGGATTCGATTTTCCCGGTTCTGACGCCGCTCTCCATCGACCCGGCGCATCCCTTCCCTTTCATCCCCAATCTCGGCTTCTCCATGGGCCTGCAGCTCTGCTCGAGCCGGACCGGTGAGCCGATGACGGCGCTGCTGCGCCTGCCACCCACCCTTGATCGCTTCATCCGTCTGCAGGACATCGGCGCCACTATCAGGTACATCACCCTGGAGGATGTCGTCGGCCTGTTCATCAATCGGCTCTATCCGGGTTACGAGGTCAAGGGTTTCGGCACCTTCCGCATCATCCGAGACAGCGATATCGAAGTCGAGGAAGAGGCCGAAGATCTCGTGCGCTTCTTCGAGACGGCTTTGAAGCGCCGCCGCCGCGGATCGGTCATCCGCATCGAGGTCGATTCAGAAATGCCGGTGGCGCTGCGCCAGTTCGTCGTACATGAGCTGAACGTGCCGGATAACCGCGTCGCCGTCCTGCCGGGCCTGCTTGCCCTCAACACGATCTCGGAAATCTGCAAGGCCCCGCGCGACGACCTGCGTTTCGAGCCCTACAACGCCCGTTTCCCGGAGCGCGTTCGCGAACATGCCGGTGATTGCCTCGCGGCCATCCGCGAGAAGGACATGATCGTCCACCACCCCTATGAGAGCTTCGACGTCGTCGTGCAGTTCCTGCTGCAGGCCGCCCGCGATCCGGACGTGCTGGCGATCAAGCAGACTCTTTACCGCACGTCCAACGACAGCCCCATTGTGCGCGCATTGATCGACGCGGCCGAAGCCGGCAAGTCCGTCACGGCTCTCGTCGAGTTGAAGGCTCGCTTCGATGAAGAAGCCAACATCCGTTGGGCCCGCGACCTCGAGCGCGCGGGCGTGCAGGTCGTGTTCGGTTTCATCGAACTCAAGACCCACGCCAAGATGTCGATGGTCGTGCGCCGTGAAGACGGAAAGCTCAGAACCTACTGCCATCTCGGCACCGGCAACTATCACCCGGTCACGGCGAAGATCTACACCGACCTGTCCTTCTTCACCTGCAACCCGAAGATCGCGCATGACATGGCGAATGTCTTCAACTTCATCACCGGCTACGGCGAGCCGGAAGAGGGCATGAAGCTCGCGGTCTCGCCTTATACGTTGCGCCCGCGCATCCTGCGTCATATCAACGAGGAGATCGAGCACGCGAAAGCCGGTCGCCCCGCGCAGATCTGGATGAAGATGAACTCGCTGGTCGATCCCGAGATCATCGACGCCTTGTATGAGGCAAGCAGTGCCGGCGTCGAGATCGATCTCGTCATCCGCGGCATCTGCTGCCTGCGCCCGCGAGTAGCAGGCCTTTCGGACAATATCCGGGTCAAGTCGATCGTCGGTCGCTTCCTTGAGCACAGCCGCATCTTCTGCTTCGGCAACGGTCACCGTCTGCCCTCCGACAAGGCGCTGGTCTATATCGGCTCCGCCGATATGATGCCGCGCAATCTCGACCGTCGTGTCGAGACCCTGGTGCCGCTGATCAACCCGACAGTGCATGAGCAGGTGCTGTCACAGATCATGCTGGGCAACCTGATTGACAACCAGCAGAGCTACGAGATATTGGCCGACGGAACGTCTCGCCGCATTGAGGTTAGACAGGGTGAGGAACCTTTCAACGCCCAGCACTATTTCATGACCAATCCCAGCCTTTCGGGCCGGGGCGAAGCCTTGAAATCGAGTGCACCGAAACTGATCGCCGGTCTGATTTCCGGCAGGAAACGCTAACACTGGTACCTCATGACAAGATCTGAAGCGCAGGGGCGTCTTCCCGGGATTGCCCCTGTCTCCGTTGTTGACATCGGCTCGAACTCGATCCGCCTGGTGATCTATGAGGGGCTGTCGCGCGCTCCGACAGTCTTGTTCAACGAGAAGGTCCTGTGCGGACTGGGCAAGGGTGTCGCAACGACCGGGCGCATGGATGAGCAGGGCGTCGAGCGTGCGCTTTCCGCACTTCGGCGCTTCCGTGCCTTGTCCCGTCAAGCGCAGGCGACCCGGATGTATGTCCTCGCCACGGCTGCCGCCCGCGAAGCCTCCAACGGCCCGGACTTCATCGCGCGCGCCGAGGAGATTCTGGGACAGGAAATCCTGGTTCTGACCGGCGAGGAAGAGGCGAAGTATTCGGCCCTCGGCATCATCAGTGGCTTCCACGAGGCCGATGGGATCGCCGGCGATCTCGGCGGCGGCTCGCTCGAATTGATCGACATCAGCGGCAAGACCTTCGGCAAGGGCATCACCCTGCCGCTCGGTGGCCTGCGGCTTTCGGAAGCCGTCGACGGTTCGCTGCCCAAGGCCCGCGCTCTTGCCAAGAAGCTGCTCCTCGGCGCCAACTTTCTGTCGAAAGGCACGGGCCGAACCTTCTACGCAGTGGGTGGCACCTGGCGCAACATCGCCAAGCTGCACATGGAGATTCGCAAATATCCGCTGCATATGATGCAGGGTTATGAGCTGCCCTATGATGAGATCGCCTTCTTCCTCGACGAGATCATCTCCGGCGCCAATGCCCGCGATCCGGCCTGGTCGTCCATCTCCAAGAACCGCCGCAACCTGATCCCCTTCGGGGCAATTGCGCTGCGCGAGGTGATCGAGGTCATGCAGCCGCGCACGGTCTGCTTCTCGGCCCAGGGCGTGCGTGAAGGTTATCTCTATTCGCTGCTGCTCGAAGAGGAGCAGGCGCTTGACCCGCTCGTTGAAGCGGCCGACGAACTGGCCATCCTGCGCGCACGCTCGCCGGAACATGCACGCGAACTCGCCGACTGGACCGGTCGGATGATGCCTTTCTTCGATATTGAGGAAACCGAAGAAGAAAGCCGCTACCGCCAGGCCGCTTGCCTGCTCGCCGATATCAGCTGGCGCGCCCACCCCGACTACCGCGGCCTGCAGGCGCTGAACGTGATCGCCCACTCGTCCTTCGTCGGCATCACCCATCCGGGCCGCGCCTTCATCGCGCTCACCAACTATTACCGCTTCGAAGGCCTGCATGACGACGGCCAGACCGGTCCCTTGGCGGCCATCGCCACGGAACGCCTGCTCGACCGGGCAAAGCTGGTGGGCGGCATGCTGCGCGTCGTCTATCTCTTCTCGGCCTCGATGCCGGGCGTGGTGCACAACTTGACCTTCCGACGCTCGAGCAATCCCGAACTCGACCTCGAATTCGTCGTGCCGAAGGCCTACGAGGTCTTCGCGGGCGAACGGTTGGATGGCCGTCTGACGCAACTCTCCAAGCTGACCGGCAAGCGGCTGGCCTTTGTGTTCGAATAAGGTCTGACATCGGCAGGATAGAAACGAGAGCGGGCATGACCCGCTCTCGCTGTTTCAGGCTTACTTCGCCTTGAGGAAATCGTCCACTTCCAGCAGCACGAATTCGTTATCGTCGGCCTTGTCGATCGCCCGGCCCGCCGACAAGGGCAGGTTGTTGTCGTTGCCGACGATGACATGGGTCGGATCGACCACGTCGACATTCTCGATGGTGACGAAAGGCATGTCGTAAAAACCTTCGCCGCCACCCTGGCGCTTCTTGTTGTCGGGGTCCTCGATCTTCATCAGGTCGATATAGCCGATCTTGCGCACGGCCTTGCCGGCGTTTTCTTCCGTCATCTCGATCTTGTAGATCCGCTTGTGCTTGGCCGGAACGGCGAAGCAGTCGGGTGCCGGTGCCTTCGGATCGGCGCAGGCCTTGTCGGCTGTGCCCGCACCATTGTCGCGCTCGATGACCAGAGCCGTCGTCTCGTCGATCATGTTGAAATCGCCGATCGCCTCACCGCCTTCGGAAAGCGGATAGAGCCACGTTTTGCCCGTCCAGGTCTTGGAGGCGGCGTCGAGTTCGATAATGCGCAGTGCCGTCAGGCCATCGGCCTTTTCGACGGAGCCGTCTTCGAGATAAAGCGGGCCTTCCAGCAGACCATAGAGCTTGGTGCCGTCCTTCGACATGGCGAGGCCCTCATAACCGCCGGAGCGCTTGAGGTTGAAGACCGGCATCTTGGCAGCCGGATTGGCCGGAACGACGAGGGTCGGATTGTCGGGCGACTTGACGTCGACCTCGCCGGCTTTGGTGGCGATCACATCGGTCAGCACGCCCTCGGTCGAGAACTTCAGCACATAGGGGCCAAATTCTTCGCCGACCCAGAAGCCGTCGGCGACGGGTTGGATGGATTCGACGTCGAAGTCCGCGCCCGTCAGATAGCGCTTCTCCGAACCTTCCATGGTGATCGGGAAGGGGGCCTTCTTGTCGGGATCGGTCAGGAACAGGGTCTTTTCGACCTTCACTGTGCCGGCATCCCAGTCGAAGGTCAGGTGATGCAGCATTAGCATGGCGTCGGTCGAATTGCTCTTCGAGCCGAAGCCATTGTCGGACAGGCTCCAGAACGAACCGTCCGGCATGGCCTTGATGCCGGAGAAGCCCTGGAGCGGCTGCCCGTCGAAGGGCAGCGACAGGCCGGTTGGCCGCACGCCGTCCTTACCCGGCACGCTGCCAAGCTCTTCGGCGCGCTTGCGATCGGCGGTGGTGAACTTGCCGGAGGTCTTGAGATAGGCGGGCGCATCGGCCGGCGCGGCGATGATCGTGTTGGCCGGCAGGATGGCGTGGTTGACGAGCTTCGCAGCAAAGACAGTCTCGTCGGCAAGCGCAGACGAGGCGAAGATGAGGAAAAGGGATACGGAAGCGAGAAGGGATTTTTTCATCGACGTCACCTTGGTTGATGAGGCTAACGACGAGAGGGGTTAGGGCCTGTAGATATCAGGCAAATTACGGCCGCACGAAGCTTTGATGACGGCTCCTCGGCGATCGTCGAACATCACTCCGCAGCGCGCGCCGCAAGGCGAGGCGCGGCGGTGGTCGACAGGGGCTTCGTCTGGCGGGTCAAGGCGATGACGCCGATCGGCTGGCCACGACCGCGCAGCCCGTGCTCGCCCAGATAATCTGCATGGATGGTGGCTGGCATGGTCATGCGTTGCGCCAGATCCTGCGAGATCAACACGGGCCGCCCAAGCGTGCGGCACAGGCTCTCGAGGCGCGCCGTGGTGTTCACCGTGTCGCCGAAATAGGCGATCTTGTGATGGTCGACGCCGATCTCGGCGGTGATGATCTCGCCGCCATGCAGGGCGGCCCGCAGCCGCGGCATCTGGCCGAACTGGCTCATCCACCGGTCGGCATTCGCCTCGATCTGGTTGATGATATCGAATACGCAGCAGATGCATCGCGCATCTCTGATGCCACGTTCCAAAGGCCAGGTGATGATGACAGCATCGCCGATATAGTCGTCGATTGCGCCGCGATGGCGCCGGACCGGCTCGGCCAGCGCAGTGAAAAGGGCACCCAGAAACTCCTGCGTCCGCAGGTCGCCGTGTTTCTCGGCAAAAGAGGTTGACCCCACCAGGTCGATAAAGAGGAAGACGCGCTCCTCGCTGACAGGCTTGCGATAACGGCCGGTGAGCAGGCTGGTGAAGATGTCGCCGCCCAGAAGATCGCGGACGCGGAGCACGAAGACGATCGAGCCGGTGACCGCAAAAGTATAGAAGACGACATTGAGGGGCAGGATGAAGATCTGATGCCAACTCTCTTCAATGGCACCCGAAATCTTGAGCAGATATCCGCCAGTCACATAACCGGCCACCATCAGTCCGTAATAGGTGGCAAGCGAAAAGACGAGGAAGGATGGTGTAGCAAGCCCGTGCAGCCAATCCCGGTAGTGCGACAGAAAGAGACGCCGCTCGAAGGCGATGATCGGCATGGCGATGAAGACGGAAAATATCGCGCCGATGTGAGCCCGGCCGCCATAGACGAACAAGCTGTAAGCAACCCCACTTAAGGCAACGGCTGCCACCACCAGGCCCCAGAATAAAAAGCTCTGCCGTGTCATAAGCCGTCCACCATTCTCGTCTGCAGCAAAGACTGCAGCTCATGGCGATATAGTGGCTTGTTCCACCTTGTGCCAGACATGCGCTTGTCGGAATTCGAGGCAAGGGTGCGCCCAGAATTGATCGCTAGCCAACTGGCCAGGAACGGTGGCCTGGAGGCCGCGACCATCACGGCAACCAGACAGGCAGTCCCTCTGTGTCCACGCCTCGGACAGCCGCCTCGACGCAGGCGCCAAGCGAGCCGAAGCGCATTTGGCGACCGGACAGGCCCGGCCCGTAATGGGCATATTTGCCGGAATTGGTCATGATCACCTTGGCCGAAGGCGGGATCAGCGGCTCTGTGATCATGCACCAGCAGGTATCCGTGACGAAGGTGACGCCGAATGTCTCAAGCGGCTCGACATCGCCCGCGGCCCGAGCCTTCTCCAGAACATGCCGGCCGCAGGTGACGATCAGGGCCACATCCAAATGCTTGATCCGGCCGCGACAGAGGCGCGCAAGGGCTGCGATCTCGTCAACGGAGAAATGGGGGTTGCCGAGGGAGACCAGATCCACAGGGCCGGCCGGGGCGCCGTTCAGCTCCGCCCAGGCCTGGCGCATTTGAACCGGGGTCACTGTGATGATGGGCAGCTCGAGGAGAGCATAGCCGCCGTCTGTGATCGCCTCTGGCGTTACGCCGGCAATATGAAACATGGGCGCGGCAGACGTCGTGGCAAAGGCGGCGCCAAACGCCTTGAGGTCATCGATAGAGGGGACAGGATCGGCCAGTCCCTCAATAACAGGGATTTCATCCGGCGAAAGCGTGCCGATGAGGTAGCCGAGCAGGGGATAGAGGCTGTCGTCGATATCGCGGAGAGCCGGTAGCCGGATGCGCAGAGCGGGCAGGCGAGCGCTATCGAGGTGGCAGCCGGCCTTCGGCGCACGCCCGGTCAGCGCCACGCAAATGTCCAGATAGTCCGGATATTTCATTGTCCGCGCGCCAAGCACGCTGTTCGCGAAGACGACGGCATTGGATTCCGCCCAGACGATCTGTTCGTCGCGCTGAGGTTTGTCGTCGAGCAGATAGGGCGCGCAGGTGAAGGTCGGCTTGGCGCCCATCGCCACATAGGCGTCCGCCAGCCGGCTCGCCGGCTCGCCGAATTCGGGCGCAAGCCCTTGTGCGCGCCACTGGCGTTGGTCAACAGAAATGGCATTGAGTGTGGTTGGCACTTGCACGCGTCCGCCGAGATCTCTGAGTTTTTCCGCAAAGGCGAGGCCGCCGGCACCGGTATAGATACAGCCGTCGATATGGGCGCGGGTGATATCGATGAGGTCTTCGGCTCCTTCGATCTCCGCCATGCGCAGCACGATCCGCATGGCAACCGCTGCAGCCTCGCCCTTTGCGCCGGCCAGAATCCCCTGGTCTTCCGGGGACAGCCGAACGGTGGCAGGCCGCGCCTCACGATCCACTGCAGCGATGCGCACATCGCCTCTATCCCGAAGCGTGACGAAGGTTTTTTCGCCGACGCAGACGACGGGGATCGAGCGGCCGAACAACGCCTCGGCCACGATCACGCCGAGCGTAATGATGGCTTCCGGACGTTCGAGCAGGATCGCCGCCGGGCCCTGGTCGTTGAGCAACAATTCGAGCACCACGCCGCTGCCGGAGCAGGACCCACGGCTGGTCGGAATGGCGAGGACTCGGCCTCTGAGCGACTGCCCGCTTAACGGATGATGCCGGTCGATAACCTCGCCGGTCACGGCATCGACCCCGCCCCAGAAGCTGAGGCCTACATCGCTGAACAGGATCCTGCCTTCCGCAACACCGGGCACGAGAACCCGGCCGCTGATCGTCACGCTGTCATCGGTCATGCGGTACCTCGGTGAGCGCGAGAACGGCGAAGCTGGCGAGCCAGTGCTCGCCCATGTAATCGCCGGCCACATGGTCCAGCCCGGCTGCAAGGTGGTGGTCTGCGGCATCTCCCAGAATGGGACGCCTCCCATCGTCGGACGGCAGCGCTGCGCCAAGCGACCGGAAACACCAGGCACGACTGAGGTTGAGCCCGTCCAGATGGGCGATCTTGCTATCGGAGCGATCGGAGACCTGGGGCAGGCTGAAGAGCGTCGCCGGCTCTTTCGCTGAAACCTGCGGCAGGAAACGGTCGAACCAGGCTGTGAAGTCTTGCGGCGGCATCAGGCGACGCAGACACTCGGCCTCGATCAATGCCGGCGATAGAAAGTCGTCGCCAGAAGGCTCTCCCCAGGCCGGGCATGCTTCGTCAGCGCCATACCAGCGCAAGGCCGTGGCTTGCAGCAGATCGAGAAGACCATTGTCGGCCATCGTCTCCGCATAGTCGGCCGCGAGCCTCAGCGCAAAGGCCGTGTTGTAGTGCGTTCCCGTTCGCACGGGATAAGAAGCGACCGGCAGGAAGTCACGTAACTGCAGGACTATGCGGTCTGTCAGCGGTTGCAGGGTCATTCCCCAGGCGGCGTGCTCATGTCCGACAAGCTCCGCCGAAAGCTTCAACAGCCAGCCCCAGCCGTATGGCCTTTCATATCCGCGCGCCGAGGGGCGGTCGAAATAGGCGCATTCTCCAGCAACCTTGTCGTCAACGATCATCCAGTCGAAGAGGTTGCGGATCGCCTCGGCCTCCGGCAGGTTTGGGAACAGCCGCAGAAGCCGCGCCAGCATCCAGTAGCCGTGCACGCAGGAGTGCCAGTCATAACTGCCGAAGAACAGCGGATGCATTTCAGACGGTGTGCCGACGTCTTGAGGCCCGTCCAGTCCGTGCAGGATGTGGTTCGGATATTCCCGCGTCACATGGGAAAGCGCAATCCGGGCGAAGCGGGAGGCGAGTTCGGCTGTGAGCGTGGTATCTGTCATCCCTGGACCTCCTCCTGCAGCAGGTCGCCCCAATCGGCGCGCCGCAGCGCCTTGAACGCCTCGCCGTCGCGCTTGCTGAGTGTGAGTTCTTGAGCCGTCCCATCGCCACGACAGAGCTTGACCCGTCCCACACCGCCATTGACGCGTGGCGGAACAAGAATGCGCGAGCCTGTCCGCTCTACCGGTTCGCGTGAGGCGGCGATGAAGATGTATTTCTCGTCCTCCCACGGCACCTCGGCACCCTTGGCGAGACGATGCACGCGCGACCGCGCCACCCGGCGTGAGAAATGGCACCAGTCGGGTGCCACGATCGGACAGTCCTCAGAATGCGGGCAGGGGGCGACGAGATGGGCGCCTGCCGAGCGCAAGACATCGCGAGCCGTCAGAATGCGCTGCCACCCGGCCGGCGTACCCGGCTCAATGATCACAAGCATGCCCTTGGTCAGCGACCAGAGTTTCTGGGTCACGTTGGCAATGGTTGCAGGCGGCAATTCGTCGAGCACATAGGCAAGGGTGATGAGATCGGCGGGGGCAAGCGAGGGCATCTTCGCGGTCACATCCCCTGCCTGCCAGCGGCTCGCAACCTGCGCGCTGCGGGAGAGTTTTTCGCCGACACCGCGGATAGCGCCTGAGGCCTCGATCATCTCGGCAGAGGCGAGTGAGGGCCAGGTGTCCGCGGCAGCCCAAAGCGCGGTGCCGGGTCCACAGCCGAGGTCGATCAGCGAGGTCGGCGCGAAATCCGGCGCGACCTCCTCGACCATGCCGAACGCCGCCCGCACGGCCGCGAAGGTGGCCGGCAGCCGGGTTGCGAGATAGGCCTTGGCGGCGAGCGCATCGTCGATGTGAAAGCGACCGTCACGCACCTCGCGGCGATAGCGGTCGGAGAGAACGGCGCTAGACTTGACAAGCTTCTCCAGCGGCTCGCCCGAAAGCATCTGGTCGACAGCGGAGCGCAGGGCGGCGGGCAGTTCCATGGATGGCTCCTCAGCCGCGGCGCGATGCCCATTCCGGGCGGAGTAGGGACATGATGAAGAAATCGCTGCGCCGGCCGCCCGGAAGAAGGGCTGCCTCGCGCAGCACACCCTCCTCAATGAAGCCGGTCTTCAGGTAGACCGTTTTTGCGCGGGTATTTTCGCGCACGACGTCGAGCCACAGACGATGAGTGGGGTATTCGAGAAATGATACATCCACTGCCTTAGCCAGCAACTGTGAACCAACGCCCTTTTCGGGAGACGCCACCGCGATGCGTTTGACACAGGCATTGCCGTCTCGCCGATCGAGATCCATCAGGATGACGAAGCCGAGCGACTCGCCGGCTGCGTCGTCCCCGATCAAATAGGCAAATCCGGGGTTCGTCAGCTGGGCCTTATGCTCTTCAAGGCTATAGCGGCCGATGAACTCATCATAACCCGGCAGACGCTCCGTCTCCATGATGAACGGAATGTCGGCCTCCGTTGCCCGGCGCAGGGTAAGCGCCGGCATGGCTCAGAACTCCACGGCTTCGACGCGCTTGTCGACGAAGCGCAGCCCGACGCCGCCGGAGATCAGCTTCAGCGCCAGATCGCCGAAGAGTTCCTTGCGCCAGCCCTGCAGGGCGGCGACGTCCGCTTTTTCGCCTTCGGCAGCGATCTTTTCCAGATCGTCACTGTTGGCGATGACCTTGGAGGCAACGCCGTGCTTTTCCGAGGTCAGCCGCAGAAGCACCTTGAGAAGCTCGACGGCCGACTGCGTGCCCTCTGGCGCATGGGTGTGTCGCTGCAGATGCGGCATTTCCGATTTCGGCAGCGCAAGCGCGATGTTCACCTGTTCGATGATGGCTGCCCCTGAGGTCGAACGCTCCCAGCCCTTGGGGATGGTGCGGAGCCGCCCGAGCGCTTCCACGTCCTTCGGCTGCTGCTGGGCGATTTCATAGATCGCATCGTCCTTCAAGACGCGCGAGCGCGGCACGTTGCGCGAGCGCGCCTCGCGTTCGCGCCAGGCGGTGACATATTGCATCACGGCAAGTTCGGTCGGCTTGCGCAGCCGCATCTTCAGCCGCTGCCAGGCCTGGTCGGGATGCAGGTCATAAGTATCGCGCGATTCCAGGATCGCCATTTCCTCGGTCAGCCATTCGGCGCGTCCTTCCGCCTCCAGCTGGCTTTTCAGCTTCAGATAGACATCGCGCAGATGGGTGACGTCGGCCAGCGCATAATCGAGCTGCTTTTCCGACAGCGGACGGCGGCTCCAGTCGGTAAAGCGCGAGGTCTTGTCGATATGGACGTTCTTCACCTTCTGCACGAGCTGGTCGTAGGAGACCGAATCGCCGAAGCCGCAGACCATCGCCGCGACCTGTGTGTCGAAGATCGGATGCGGGATCAGATTGCCGAGGTGGAAGATGATTTCGATATCCTGGCGCGCAGCATGGAAGACCTTGACCACCGCCGTATTCGCCATCAGTTCGAAGAAGGGCGCAAGATCGAGGCCCTTGGCCATCGGGTCAACGATATACTCGTGGTCGGGGCTCGCCATCTGGATCAGGCAGAGTTCGGGCCAGAAGGTCGTTTCGCGGAGGAATTCCGTGTCGATCGTGATGAAATCGGATTGGGCAAGAAGGCGGCAGGCCTCCTCGAGCGCGGCAGTGGTATCGATCATTTCGGCTCGGTCATGGAAAACTAAAGGATCAACCTTAGTTTCCCTTCTGGCCCTGGATGTCAATATGAACGGATGGCAAAGGGCCGTGAACAGCCCGTTTGCGCGCGTCGTCCAGCACTATTCGTCGGCAGGCGCGCCGCGCAGCACGGCAATATTCTGCCGGTGCACCTCTTCATACGCCGCGAAATAGAGCGCCGAGCCATTGGCGATTTCAGGCGCGAGGAAGGTTTCCAGGCTCTCGGTATCAAGCGCGGGATCATCGATCCGGGCCGTGAGGCGCGTGAGATAGTCGCGGTTGGACGCAATCAGCGACGGCGGGTAGCCACCGGCGGCGATCACCTCTTCTGCGCCGTGATTGGGCAGAATGCGGCGGATCGGCAGCGTTGCCAGCCGGTCGAGTTCAACGATGTGGCGAGCCACATTGTCCGGCTCGGAGATATAGGTGACGCTGTCTTCCAGCGTATCGCCGGCAAACAGCAGGCCAAGCGAGGGCAGGAAGAGCACGGTGCCATCGGCGCTGTGGATGTCGAACTGCATCAACCGCACCTCGATCTCGCCGACATGAAGAACCGTCTCGCCCTCGAAGGTTTCCGTCGGCATCACAACTGGATTGATCGGCGGGTTCTTGGCCGCAAGAACCTTGCGTTTCTCGATGAGGGTGTCTTTCGTTAGCCGGTTAGACAGGATCGGACAATCGAGGAAGCCGGCATTTCCGGCGACGTGGTCGGTGTGCCAGTGGCTCATGACCACTTGAATGGCAGTCACGCCGAGCGATTTGAGATGGGCCCGGATCGCGGCGGCATGATCGAATGAAATGTGCGTGTCGTAAACCAGAGCCTGCGCGCCGGAAACGATGGCGAAGCTCGCGACGCCGAGGCTGTAGGCTCCGTCATCCAGCCAGTTCGGCTCTGGCGAATGCAGTCGTTTGCCGGTAATGCGTCCGTCGTAATAGGCGAAGATGCCCGGATAGGGCTCGTGGATACGCATCGTCTCAGCGAGGCTCATTGTCATGTCACCCTGAAATAGCCGGTCATGCCGGTCTTTTGATGTTCGATGATGTGGCAGTGAAAGACCCAGTCGCCGGGATTGTCGGCAACCAGTGCCAACTGGACCTTCTCGTCCGGTAGCACGAGATAGGTATCCGAAACCTGCTGCTGAACAACCTGCTTGTTCGAATCAACCGCCTTGAAATTCATGCCATGCAGATGGATCGGATGGGCATGCGGCGTGACGTTCTCGACATTGAGAATATAGCTCTGGCCAAGCTTCAGCTCTGCGATCGGGGCCGTCGGATCGGCCGTGTCGCCGGGATAGGGCACCTTGTTGATCGCCCAGAAGGAATAGCCGAGCGTGCCGCAGATCGAATCTTTTGCCGCGTTTTCCGCCGTCGCGCTCAAAAGCAGCGGCACTTGCGTCGCGTTCTTCAGATCGACCTCGACACCGGCGTTTTCGGCAAGCGGTCCGAGATCGCCGAGATGGCGTTTGAGCGAGGCGCCGACCGCCCGGAACTGCGTTACCACCTTCGGCGTCGAGGGACGGATGTCTTCAAGCGAAACGAGCGCGCCCTCGCTATCGGGAACCCGAAGCGCCAGATCCAGCCGCTGACCGGGTGCGACGACCGCCATGTCCAGCACGAAACGCGCGGGCACGGGATGGCCGTCGACAGCGATGATCATCGCCTCGGCGCCCTCGAGCTTCAGATTGTAGATGCGGGTGACGTCGGACGCGAGGATCCGCAGTCGCACCAGCCCGCCGGCCGGCACGTCATAGACCGGCTGCGGCTGCCAGTTTGCCGTGCGAACGGTGCCGAAGGTCCCGGTTTTCGCCGCATCGCGCGGCTTGAACTGGGCGATGAATTGGCTGTCGCTGCCGAGCCGGAAGTCGCGCAGATTGAGCGTCACTTCGCCATCGAAGACGGGATCGCTATCGTCCTCGACCACGAGCATGCCGGTCAGCCCCCGGCCCATCTGGGTGAGCGTGTTGCAATGGGGATGATACCAGAAGGTCCCGGCATCCGGTGGCGTGAACGCATAGTCGAAGCGGTCGCCCGGATAGACGTAAGGCTGAGTGACAAAGGGCACGCCATCCTGGGCATTCGGGATACGCAAGCCGTGCCAGTGGATGGTGGTCGGCTCGTCGAGCGTGTTGGTGAGCGTTGCGGCAAACGGCTTTCCGCGCTGCATGCGCAGGACCGGCGGCGAGGGATCGGCGGATGGTGCGCCCGTCAGCCCGTAGCTCATCACTTTGTGTGTTGCCGCCTGGCCATCAAGGGTGGCGTCAATCATCCGTGCTTCGATGTCCAGCTGCGAGGGGGCGGCGAAGGCCTGTGACAGGCGCGGCAGCACGGCGACGCCGGCTCCATAGGCTCCGGCAACAGCGGCTGATTTCAGGAGAGTGCGACGGGACAGCTGAAACACGACAAGGGCTCCATTCGATCCCCAGTTCTTAAAGTTGATGCTGGCGTTCAGCAATAGCTCCGGCCCGTCCATGCTGTCGCAGGAGAGGTCGGCGCCGGCCTCAGCCGCCGTCCTTTTCCGAGGGCGGTGTGGCGAGTTTGCTGAAGAAGGTGGAGGTGCGCAGCAGGCTGCGGAACCGCATGCGCCGCCGCTCCGTCGGCACGGCTTCGCGGGCGAAAATACGCGCAACCGTATAGGCGACGAAGAAGGTCAGCACGACGATCATGTAGAGAAACAGCGCATGCGGGCCGAAGGCGTCGATCAGGAAGGAGGCGAAGAGTGGCCCGATGACGGCGCCGACCGACCAGAAGAAGAGGGTGCCGGCCGAGATCAGCGCGTGTTGGCCAGGCGCCGCATGATCATTGGCATGCGCCGAACACAAGGAGTAGAGCGGCATGGCGAAGGCGCCGAAAGCGAAGATGCCGACAAAATTGGCAAGCTCGCTGTCGCCCGCAAAGAAGGCGAGATAGGCGCAGGCGACGAGAGCGCCCAGCGCCGAGATGAGGATGATCACGCGCCGGTCGAGCTTGTCCGAGTAATGCCCGAGCGGATATTGCAGGACGATGCCGGCAAAGATGCCGACGCTCATGAAGGTGGCGATCGCAGTCACCGACATGCCGATACCATCCGCATAGATTGGCCCCAGCGAACGGAAGCTGGAATTGGTGAGCCCGATGACGATGCAGCCGACGGTCGCAAGTGGCGAGACCGACCACAGCACCTTGATGTCGAATTTGACGTCTTCCGGCGGGGCGGGGCTGGTGCGGTCGGCAAAGGAGATCGGCACCAGCGACAGCGTCAATGCCATGGAAATGATGGCGAAGAGATCAAAGCCGCTGACGCCGAAAAGCGGGATCAGATACTGCGCCGCCGTCACCGAGCCGAGATCGACGAAGCGATAGACGGACAGCGTGCGTGCGCGCGTCGCATTGGTGACCCGGGCATTCAACCAGCTTTCGACCACGGCGAACAGGCCGGCGAAACAGATGCCCTGGATGAGGCGCATCAGGAACCACGAGACTGGATCGATGACCAGAACCATGACGATCGAGGCGGCAGACGCGATGGCGGCCAGCGCCGAGAAGGCGCGGATATGGCCGATCGCCCGCATGATCTTGGTGACATAGACGCAGCCGATGACGAAGCCGATGAAATAGCCGGTGCCGATCATGCCGACGACGGAGGCGCTAAACCCTTCGTTGAGGGCACGCAGCGAAATGAAGGTGCCCTGCAGACCGTTGCCGCCGATCAGGATGCCGGCGGTCACGAGAAGAGGGATCAGCGGTCGAATGTCATTCATCGGGGAAACCTGCCCGCCGCAACGGAGGGGGACGAGTCGATGGTGCGGCAGGGCAGAATACCTAGCGCCGATTGTCCGGGAACGACAGGCTTAAAATGACGACACGTGTCGTCTTGTGACACGTGCCGAGGATGCGTACGTCAGATGACCGGCGTTAAAGAAACGGCACGGCCCTCACAGCCTGCACGAAGGTGGCGGCGACCACGGCGATGGAGGCAACGGCGCCGGCGGCAATGCCGAGCCTCGCCTGTCCGGGCAGGAAGCGATCGAGCACGAAGCCGAGGATCGGCAGCGCCTGCATGATATGGGTGGCGAAGAAATGCGGCACGCGCAGATCGCCCCCGGTCCGCGACCAGCCGAACAGTGGCAGGCCGCCGACATCGGTCCTGATACCACCGACCCAGTGGCCGGGTCCGCCGATCTGGCCGCTGCCGAGCGCGAAGGCGGTGATCAGCGTCAGGATTGCACCGAGGATCAGCCCCCAACCGCCGCCAAGCCGCAGGCCCGCGGGGGCGAGTGGGGAAGGGCGCGTGAGAATATAGACCCCGATCACCAGGGCCGAGAGCACCAGCAGCGCGGCCGCTATGCCCATGATGCTGTACATCGTGGCTTCGATCGGCGTGGAATCGTTGAAATGCGAGGCCCGTCCGCGCGCCGCCTGCAGGGTGATATAGGCGATTTCGCCCATGGCGGTCATCGCAGCCGTGAAGGCGGCAAGCCACAGGCCGCGACTGGCGAGAGCCCGCTCATCAATCAGCGGCAGGAGCCAGAGCAGCGTCGCCATCATCACGGCGAGCGACAGCTGGAATTTCAGCGGTTTGATCCAGACGCTGATGCCGTTGAGCAGGCGGTCGTCGATGCCGAGCGCAATCAGCGAGGGCACGGCAAGGGCGATCTGGAAACCGAGCGCGAGCAGCAAGAGGCGGTGCGCGGAAGCCGCACGGTAGAGCGATGCCGGCGATAAGTCGGTAAGCGGCGTGGTCTGGTCGAAGATCAGCGTCATGGCTTATGCCTTTGCCGTTGCGAGGGCGGATTGGCTCGCCCGCATGATGAAGAACAGGAGAAGGCCGATCGGCCCGAACATAAAGGTGACGACCAGGACCGGCGCCTGAACCACCCGGTTCCAGCCGAGCCTGTCGGCTTCTGAGGCGATCCAGCAGCCTACGAAGAGGTCGAAGGCAAGGTAATGGATCCAGCCGGCGACGAGCACGCCGTCATTCAGGAAGAGCGTGCGGACCTCGGCAATCGAGCCAAAGCCGCCGCCGTCGACGCGGAAGAAATAGACGAAGATCAGGACCGCGTAAGTCAGCGACAGGGCGCCGACCAGTCCCAGGCGAAGGGCCTGAATGACGAAGGGCCGACGCGGGGCGAGGATCAGCACCAGCCATCCCAGCATGGCCGCAGAGCTTACGACCGAAAACACCTGCGCGAAATCCATCTCGTTCTCCTGATCTAGGCACCGACAAGATAGAGATGTCGCATAAACTTGTCACTGTCAAGATTACTTTGACAGAGACCTGCAGGCGGGGTTAGACATGGGGCATGGCACGGCAAAAATCCTATCACCACGGCGACCTGCGCCAGGCTTTGATCGATACGGGGCTCACCATGCTGGAGGAGCACGGACTGGAAGGCCTGACGCTGCGCAAGCTCGCCGCCCGCGTCGGGGTCTCCCATGCGGCGCCCGAACATCACTTTCCGACCCTGCGCCACCTGATGACGGCCTTTGCGATCGAAGGTTTTCGCCTTTTCGCCGCCTCGATGCGTAGCGCGATGGCGGAAGCCGCCGATGATCCGGCCGAACAGCTACGCGCCGCCGCCCGAGGCTACCTCGCCTTTGCCACGACCCACCCGCATCTGTTTCGCTTGATGTTCACCGCCAACCGCCTCGACTGGGACGACCCGGCCATGGCCCAGCCCGCCAACGCGGCACGTGCGGTGCTGGAGGAAATATCGAGGCCGGTCGCAAAGCGCATGAAGCTGGACACGCAGGAGGGCAGAGCCGCCGTCGAGCAGCTCGTATGGTCGCAGATCCACGGTCACGCCCATCTGATGATCGACGGCAAGCTGCAGCGGGAGGATGGCACGGGTTGTGAACCGTTTGCGCCGCCGCTGGATCTGGCGAGTGTGCTTTTGCCGGAGTGAGGGGGCTACCCCTTCATCTCTGCTGCGACTAAGCACCGCGACCGATAAGAGTACCTTGTTCGAAGTGACCGCCGAACCGGTCATTCCCGTGAATCAACTCGCGTCGATATCGTCCTTCAGTGTGGCGAAAAGGTTCTGCAGCACTGCGAGGGCAGCGCCATCGTCCATCAGCAACCTCCTGACGGCGCTCTCGTACTGCGACCTCCCTTGGAAGCCTAAGCTCGTCGCAATTCGATCCAGGGCAGGCGTCTCCCGGACAGGGTAACGGGCAATCACGGCGGTGAGATCAGCGGCCTTGCAGGCTTCCGTCAATCGCGAGACCTCCGCAGCGACGACAGCGGGAACATCAATGGTTACATTAAGTGGTTGCGCGTGAGCGATGTCAGCCCGCTTCGGGAGCTTGCTCATGAGATCTTGCCGGATGGACGCTTCGACCACCCGTTCGCTTAGACGTTTAATATGCGGAAGGATCGCATCGATAGCTGAAGATTTAGCCAGCTCCAAAGATTGAACGGCGTCGGCACCGGTTAGCGTTTGCTGCCGTGCCGCCAGACGCTGCAGCACGTCGTCGTGGTAGTATAGAGACTCGACTGCGTAGACAGGAACAGCATATACGCCCTTGTCTTTCAGTTCATTGATATTTGCTTCTGTTCGCCGATCATTGTCCACGATACCGAAGGCATGAAGCCGGTGAAGGCTTTGGGCATCACGGATGCTAGAGACCGAATGCTCGACGTCACGACAACTCGCTTTCGGAATTACGGATACCTGCGGAAACAGCAAACTGTAGAGCGGCTTATCTAGGCTCTGTTCCGTCCCCTCGACGAATAGGAGCTTCCGGCGACTACCAAGAATATCTTGTTTCAACTGCTCGTCTATTTCTGTGTCAGTTGTTACGAGATCGGCGTCCCAGTCCACTACTTGAGAGTGCTGATATGTGCATCCCCTTACCAGCAGGGTCCGGGCGTCAGGATTGTCGAGCGGGAGCATGACGTCGTGGGTAGATACGACGAACGCACAGTCGTCACGTCGTGAAAACAAGATGGTCAAAAGAGGTGAGATGATGGACCGGTGGAGGTGTCTCTCAGGCTCATCGATAAACAGGATTGTCTCCGGTTTCGCAGTAAGGACATTGGCAGCGATGAGGAGGGCATTCCGCTCGCCATCGGACAGCTCTGCGATGCTGTACTGTGGTCCACCATTTCTGCTGGCCATTACCTGCTCGGACTCTCTAACACTAATTTCGATAGGAATGTTGGATAATTTCAGGAGCTCATTGATTACTTTTATGGGAGCGTCATGCTTTGACAATTGACGCGCTAGGTCGATGTTGTTGGCATCAACTGCATCCGCAATGCCTCTAGCGCGCACATTTTCGGCGTCGATCAGATCGTAGATGGCGACACTTGCACGCTGAGCCGAATAATTGTCCATCCAGCGGGATTGAGGGGTGGTGTCTACGCTTGAGATGCTGTTTTCTGTACTCTTCTTATCATGGGCAGACATGGTCATTGCGTTTGATTGAAACCAAGTTTGCCGGTGCGCAGAAATACGTCGTGCTCTTCCATGATTGGCAGCATAGAAACGTTGCAAGAGACTTGACTTGCCGGTCCCATTCGCCCCCAAGACAAATACTACCTCTCCCAGTGCTACAGTGAAGTTCAGGGACTCTCCAACAGAGAGCGGAACAGTAAGCGAAAATGACATCAGCAGGCCTCCGACAACTGGTGACTCTTAATTCAGGGTTGTAAACCTTGTTATACTAATGCAAATTGATGCAAAAGAGGGCGTCCATGACACGCCTATAAGCGCAAGCCATTTTGACGAGAGTGCATCGGTTATCTCCGTCGGGCTGAACTCGGGTAACCGCGCCTGATGCCTGGATGTCGGCTTTCGCGTTCGGCACCCCAACATCGGACGGTTCACGTCCGACCCGACCGCCGCCAAACTGCTCCTACCAGCTCCCGCCAAATTCACCCGACGCCAGGCCCCACGCCACGCAGCCTTGACAAATCAGCCACACCATGCGCTTTTCCGCCCGATTTTCTATCGGTCGCGCGCCTCCCATGATGGTGCCTTGACGACCGTCACATTCGGGAAACTTGACCATGCATCCTTACCGCAGCCACACCTGTGCCGCCCTTCGCAAGTCCGATGTCGGGCAGACCGTCCGTCTTTCCGGCTGGGTCCACCGTGTCCGCGACCATGGCGGCGTGCTTTTCATCGACCTGCGCGACCATTACGGCATTACCCAGGTCGTGGCCGATCCGGATAGCCCGGCCTTCAAGCTGGCCGAAACCGTGCGCGGCGAATGGGTCATCCGCATCGATGGCCTCGTCAAGGCCCGTTCGGAAGAGACCACCAACAAGGCGATGGCCACCGGCGAGATCGAGCTTTACGCCCAGGAAATCGAGGTTCTCTCGGCCGCTAAGGAACTGCCGCTGCCGGTCTTCGGCGAGCCCGATTATCCGGAAGACGTGCGCCTGAAGTATCGCTTCCTGGATCTCCGTCGCGAGACGCTGCACAAGAACATCGTCAAGCGCACCCAGATCGTCTCGGCCATGCGCGCTGGCATGGGCGCTGCCGGTTTTGCCGAATTCACCACGCCGATCCTGACGGCCTCCTCGCCGGAAGGCGCACGCGACTTCCTCGTTCCCTCGCGTATTCACGAAGGCAAGTTCTTCGCGCTGCCGCAGGCGCCGCAGCAGTACAAGCAGCTCCTGATGGTCGCCGGTTTCGACCGCTATTTCCAGATCGCGCCCTGCTTCCGCGATGAAGACCCGCGCGCCGACCGTCTGCCGGGCGAATTCTACCAGCTCGACGTCGAAATGAGCTTCGTCACCCAGGAAGAGATCTGGGAAACGATGGAGCCTATGATGACCTCGGTCTTCGAACAGTTCGCCGAAGGCAAGCCGGTCACCAAGAAATGGCCGCGCATTCCCTATGATGTCGCGATCCGCAAGTATGGCTCCGACAAGCCGGACCTGCGCAACCCGATCGAGATGCAGGCCGTCACCGACCATTTCCGCGACTCGGGCTTCAAGGTCTTCGCCGGCATGATCGCCTCGAACCCGAAGGTCGAGATCTGGGCGATCCCGGCCAAGACCGGCGGCTCACGCGCATTCTGCGACCGCATGAACGCCTGGGCGCAAGGCCAGGGCCAGCCGGGACTCGGCTATATCTTTTGGAAGGAAGAAGACGGCAAGATCGCCGGCTCCGGACCGCTCGCCAAGAACATCGGCGAAGAGCGCACGGAAGCGATCCGCACCCAGCTCGGCCTTGAAGCCGGCGACGCCGCCTTCTTCGTCGCCGGTGATCCGGCCAAGTTCTACAAGTTTGCCGGCGAAGCCCGCACCCGCGCCGGCGAGGAGCTGAATCTCGTCGACCGCGACCGTTTCGAAATGTGCTGGATCGTCGACTTCCCCTTCTACGAATGGAGCGAGGAAGAAAAGAAGATCGATTTCGCCCACAACCCCTTCTCGATGCCGCAGGGCGGCTTGGAAGCGCTCGAAAGCCAGGATCCGCTGGATCTCAAGGCCTACCAGTATGACGCCGTCTGCAACGGCTTCGAGATCGCCTCGGGCTCGATCCGTAACCAGTCGCCGGAGCTGATGGTCAAGGCGTTTGAGAAGGTGGGCCTCAGCCAGGCAGACGTGGAAGAGCGTTTCGGCGGCCTCTACCGTGCCTTCCAGTACGGCGCACCTCCGCATGGCGGCTGCGCCTTCGGCATCGACCGCGTGGTCATGCTCCTGGTCGGCGCAAAGAACCTGCGCGAAATTTCGATCTTCCCGATGAACCAGCAGGCCCAGGACCTGCTGATGAATGCCCCGTCGCCGGCAACCCCGACGCAGCTGCGCGAACTGGCGCTCCGCGTCGTGCCGCAGCCGAAGAAGGACTGATCGGTTCTGACGATCTGAATGGACAAGGCCGGGAGCGATCCCGGCCTTTTCTTTTGCCCCGATGATGTAAAAAAGGCCCGGCCGCTTTCGCGGGCGGGCCTCCTTCATTCCAAACCCGGCTGGATCAATCGTTTGCCGTCACCTTGACGCCGATCAGGGTCGGGATGGTTTCCGGCGCACCCATGGCGGCACCCATGATCATTGGGAAGGCGACCGGGTTGGTCGGTGCGGCAACGATCGTCAGTGCTTTCGGATCGTCGATATAGGTGTTGACCGCGGCAGAGACTTCGTTCTGCAACGCGCCGAGCTTGGCCTGGGCGAGCAGCATCGGCACCATGGCCTTCACCATCTGGCCCATCTGGGCGCCGTCGGTGCCCTGGCTCTTGCCGGCATAGTCGAGGCCGCGCTTGGTAATTCCGGCATCATCGAAGCGGATCTTGGCGTTGATCAGCGACAGCTGCTGCACGAGGCCGAGCATGGCAAGGCCGGCGGCCTGCTGCGCCTGCTGGTTCTCCGGCTGCGCCTGCATGGTGCGCGCCTGCTCCTGCATCTGCTTGACGAGGTCGAGCGTGTAGCCGGAAATGCCGAAGGACATGGAGAGCTTGCCGACATTGGCGAAGTCGATCGAATAGTCCTCGACATCGATCGTGCCGGTTTCCACTTCCCAGCTGCCCGACATGTTCAGATTGCCATTCAGCGTCTGCAGGCCGAGCGCGTCGATCATTTCCTTGCTCTTGGCGTCTTCGACGCTGGTGAGGTCGGCATTGACGCCGGTCGCCGAACCTTCGAAGGAGATAGTCGTCTCGTCGTCGGAAAGGCTCATCGTACCGGTGGCTTCGCTCATCGAGAAGACCGGCTTGCCGTCAACCGTCACCTTGACCGGGCCGCTATGGGCTTCTTCGTAGAACATCAGCGAATCGATGCCTTCGGCCTTGGTGTCGCCCGGCACGTAGATGCCCGCGAGGTAGAGATCGCTGACGGAGAAGGTCGATTTCTCTTCCGTCATGTTCACTTCGGGAAAGTCGACGCGCTCGATGTAGTAGGCGCCGCCGTCTTCTTCGGTCACACCCTGCAGTGTGAGCTCGTCGAGCTTCAATGGCGTCTCAGCGCCTTTGTCCGGGCCGAACTTCACGCCCTTCAGCACCACGTCTTCGCCGTTGACCTCGATCGTGTCGGCCGTGATTACGGTGCCACCGGCGGCATAGGAAGCATTGATCTTCTTCAGCAAATCGGCGCCATCGAGCGCAAAGGCCTGGGCGGAGAGGCCGCAGACGGCAGCCCCTGCAAGAAGGATGCGGGTGGAATGGTGCAAGCTCATGAGACGTCGTCCTCTGTGGCTGATCCGCGCCGCCAGGCGCAGGTCTTAGAATGGCAGCTACATATAAGTGGGTTTGAAATCTGCTTCCACCGATTTTCGACGCCGAAACGCGCTTGCCTCTTCCTCGGTGATGACGGTCACAACAGCATAATCCACAGGCAGAGCCCCCGGATTCCTTGCCGTTCAGGCCCATCTCCGCTAGGTGAGACCCATGGGGAAAAATCAGCTTCCGCCCGATGAGGGTGGCGACAACATTCAGCCGGTCGATCTGAAGGCGGCGCTCGAAGAGCGCTATCTCGCCTATGCGCTCTCGACCATCATGCATCGCGCGCTGCCGGACGTTCGCGACGGGTTGAAACCCGTGCATCGCCGCATCATCCACGCGATGAGCGAAATGGGCATTCGGCCGAACTCGGCCTTCAAGAAATGCGCCCGTATCGTCGGTGACGTCATCGGTAAGTTTCACCCGCATGGCGACCAGTCGGTCTATGATGCCTTGGTGCGTCTCGCGCAGGATTTCTCCCAGCGTTATCCGATCGTCGACGGGCAGGGCAACTTCGGCAATATCGACGGCGACAGTGCGGCGGCCTATCGTTACACCGAAGCCCGCATGACCGATGTCGCGGCACTTCTGCTCGAAGGGATCGATCAGGACGCGGTGGATTTCCGCCCGACCTATAACGAGGAAGACGACGAACCCGTCGTCATGCCCGGCGCCTTCCCGAACCTGCTCGCCAACGGCTCCTCCGGCATCGCGGTCGGCATGGCAACCTCCATCCCGCCGCACAATGCCCATGAACTCTGCGATGCAGCGCTTTACCTGATCAAGAACCCCGGCGCCTCCGTCGAAGAGCTGTTTGCCGATCCGGCCCATCCGGAGCGCGGCGGCATCGAGGGGCCCGACTTCCCGACTGGCGGTATCATCGTCGAGAGCCGCGCGTCGATGCTCGAAACCTACCGCACCGGTCGCGGCGGTTTTCGCGTGCGCGCCAAGTGGGAGATCGAGGATCTCGGTCGCGGCGGGTACCAGATCGTCATCACCCAGATCCCCTTCCAGGTGCAGAAGTCGCGCCTGATCGAGAAGATCGCTGAACTGCTGATCGCCCGCCGCTTGCCGCTCCTGGAAGACATCCGCGACGAGAGCGCCGAAGACGTGCGCGTCGTCATCGTGCCGAAGAGCCGCACGGTGGACGCGACCCTGTTGATGGAATCGCTGTTCAAGCTCACCGAGCTTGAAAGCCGCATTCCGCTCAATATGAACGTCTTGTCCCAGGGCAAGGTGCCGAAGGTCATGGCCCTCAATGAGGTGCTGACCGAGTGGCTGGAGCACCGCAAGGACGTGCTCGTTCGCCGGTCGAAGTTCCGCCTGGCTGCCATCGACCGCCGCCTGGAAATCCTGGGCGGCCTTCTGATCGCTTATCTCAACCTCGACGAGGTGATCCGCATCATCCGCGAGGAGGACGAGCCGAAGCCGGTGATGATCGCCAAATGGGATCTGACCGACGTTCAGGCCGAAGCCATCCTCAACATGCGGCTGAGAAACCTGCGCAAGCTAGAGGAATTCGAGATCCGCAAGGAGCATGATGAGCTCTCGGCCGAGAAGGCCGAGATCGAATCGCTGCTCGCCTCAACCGACAAGCAGTGGCAGACCGTCGCCTGGGAAATCGGCGAGGTGAAGAAGAAATACGCCAAGGCAACCGAGCTTGGCCGCCGCCGCACGCTGTTTGCCGATGCGCCGGACGCCGATGTCGAAGCAATCCAGCAAGCAATGATCGAGAAGGAACCGATCACCGTCGTCATCTCGGAAAAGGGCTGGATCCGTGCACTCAAGGGCCACATCTCCGATACCTCGTCGCTAACCTTCAAGGAAGGCGACGGGCTGAAGGTAGCGTTCCCGGCCCAGACGACCGACAAGATCCTGCTCGTGACAACGGGCGGCAAAGTCTACACGCTCGGCGGCGACAAGCTGCCGGGTGGCCGTGGCCATGGCGAACCCTTGCGCATTATCGTCGACATGGAAAACGACCAAGACGTGCTGACCGCCTTCGTCCATGACGCGACCCGCAAGCTGCTCTTCGTCTCGACCGCCGGCAACGGCTTCGTCGTGCCGGAAGGGGAGGTGGTCGCCAACACCCGCAAGGGCAAGCAGGTGATGAATGTCGGCATGCCGGATGAGGCGAAACTCGTGGTGCCCGTCAGTGGCGACCATGTCGCCGTCGTCGGCGAGAACCGCAAGATGCTGGCTTTCCCGCTCGCCCAGATCCCGGAAATGACCCGTGGCAAGGGCGTCCGCCTGCAGCGCTACAAGGACGGCGGCATTTCCGACGTGAAGTGCTTCGCGATTGCCGACGGCCTGACCTGGGCGGATTCGGCAGGGCGCACCTTCACAAAAACCAAGGACGAACTGATCGAGTGGCTGGGTGACCGCGCCACCGCCGGCCGCTCTGTGCCGAAGGGTTTCCCGCGCAGCGGCAAGTTCGCCGGCTGAGCCGGACCTGAGATGTCGAGAAAGAAAGCCGGTCGCGAAAGCGGGCGGCTTCTTTCGTCTCTGGCTCAACCACCTTCCCAGATCGCCCAGATGCCCATCAGGGTCGCGGCATTGCCGAGGATGAAATGCGAGACGACAGGGCCGGCCAGATTGCGATAGGCGAGGAAGAGCCAGCCCCACACGATCCCCGTCACCAGCGCGACCACGGCGAGGGACGACGAGTAGTGCAGGTGGAGCGTCGAGAACACCAGGGATGAGATTAGCACGGCCGCAGCCGGGCGGGTTCGGCCCGGCATCAGCTTGGCAATCGAGGTCAGAAACACACCGCGACAGATCCACTCCTGCAAGGCAGCGATCAGGATATAGGTATAGACACTGAAGCTGATCAGCGCCGGATCGATGAGCGGTGTGCCTGAAAGCTGCGGATAGAGCCGCGTGCGGAAATAGGCCATGGCGGCGAGGGCCGGCAGGCTGATGAGGACGCCGACGAGGATGGAGCGCCCGAGATTGGCTCGTCTTATGCCCATGTCATGACGGGTGAGGCCACAGCGCACGGTCAGCCCCCAGAGAATGAAGCCACCCCAGAGTTCCATCGCCCTTGATGTCCAGAAGATCATCGCGTCGTGATGGGTCGCCCGCAGGCTTCCGAGAAGCAGGGCATTCACCAGAGCATAGGCATTCACCATCAGAACGATGGTGACAAACATGAAGGCGAGGGCGTGATAGCGGCGGTCAGCCTCTTCCAGCGCCACGAATTGCTCCTTCAGCTTGCCATAGCTGGCCGAGAGCTGAGCATAGATCTTGCGGAAGAACAGGGTGGCCAGTTCAGGCCGGTCGCTGAGAAATTCGCGGTAATCGGTCCGGTCGATCACCCAGCCCCGCACGGAGGTCCGCGCCCGGGCAGACGCACTGCGCGGATCACCGCTGATCATGCCGAGTTCTCCGATGAGGGCCCCTTCGCCGGCAACCGCCAGCGTGTCGCCGCTATCAGGCGCAAACACTTCGATTTCGCCTTGGGCGATCAGGATCGCGAAGCTGCTGTCATCGCCCTTGCTGAAAATGGCCTCGCCGGCCTCGTAGCGCACTGGATCGACACGCTGGCGGAAGCCTTCGAGATAGCTTTCGCTGACGCGGATATCGGTGTGTTTGAGAAGCTTTTCGGAAAACTCCTGGGCTCCCCGCAGGATGTCGGTTTGCGCGATGGTCATGATCAAGGCCCCGAACAGGTATGGACGTGTCCATATACCGGCTTCGGTGCTCAAGATCGCGCCGACGGATCGGCCAAGTTTGGGAGCAGTTCAGGCGACGGGCAGTTTCACAGGCTGACGACGGTAGCAAGCCGCGGCACGGCCTTGATCCGTACCTCCTCGATCGGCACGGGCCGACCGAGATAATAACCCTGGCCGAGTTCGATCCCGAGCTCGTGCATCAGGTCCACGTGATCGGCTGTTTCCAGACCCTCGATCAGGATCTTCAGGCCGCGATTGCGAATGAGCCGGATGATGTCCTCCAGCATGGCGCGACCGGCGGGACGGCGGGCGTCCTGAAGGAAGGAGCGGTCGATCTTCACCGTATCGAACGGGAAGAGGCGCAGCCACGAGAGGCCGGCAAAGCCGGTGCCGAAATCGTCGAGCCAGATGCGGATGCCGAGTGCCTGCAGATCGGTGATGCAGCGGATGACGTCCGACTGGCCTTCCATGTCGATGCCCTCGGTGATCTCGAAGGCAAGCTGCGAGCCCGACACGCCGGTTTCTTCGAGGATCGTCGAGACGGCGAGGGCGAACCCGCGCGACTTGAGCTGGATCGCTGACACATTGACGCTGGCCAGCGGCACAAGACCCGGCGCCAGCACTTCGGTGCAGGCGCGGCGGATCGCCCATAGGCCGAGTTCAAGAATGGCACCGGTGCGCTCTGCCACGGGAATGAACTGCCCCGGCGACAGTGGCGTGCCATCGATCATCTTCAGGCGCATCAGCGATTCTACGCCCTCGACCCGGCCTGTTCGCATGTTCTGGATCGGCTGGTAGACGAGATGCACGAGATCGTTGCGGATCGCCATGCGCAGGGTGGCAGCGATGTTTTCGTTGTCGTCGCTGCTGAGCGGATCGTTGGGATCGAACAGGCGCACGCAGTTGCGACCGTTGGCCTTGGCGGAATAAAGCGCGCGGTCGGCTTCGTTGATGATGCGCTCGAGCTTCGGCCCGGTCTGTGCCCGGGTGTAGGCGGCACCCACGCTGACCGTGACCACGGCCTGACCGTCTCGACGCTGGTCATGCACGAGCGCCAGATCTTCAACGGTGGCGCGAATGACTTCGGCAAGGGCCGTGACCTGTTCGCGACCCGTTACGCGCGACAGCACGATGAACTCTTCGCCGCCGTAGCGTCCGACAGTCGCATTGAGCGGCTTCAGCATGTCGCTGAGCGCAGACGCCACCATCACAAGGCAGCGGTCGCCGGCCTGATGACCATAGAAGTCGTTATACTTCTTGAAGAAGTCGACATCGACGAGCATGACCGCAAAGCTCGTCCCCTCGTTCTGCCAATTGCTCCAGTGGTCCCGCAACCGCTTGTCGACAGCGCGACGATTGTCCACGCCGGTCAGGTAGTCCGTGTTGGACAGGCGCTCGAGGGCTGCCCCTCGCTTCTCCGATTCCTCATGCTGCTGGGCTGCTTCCCGCGCATTGAGAAAGACGTTGTAGCGTTCCCTGTTCAGCTTCCAGTTCACGTAAGATGTGAAGGTGAAGCAGGAAAAATAGAAGAGCACATGCACCATCAGCTGGTCAGAACCAATGGTGGGTGCGTAGGCGAGGCTTGTAAAGAAGATCAGCATAATGGCGGCAGAGGTCGCCACGGACAACCGGAAGAACAGGTTGAAGAACAGGTTGGCACTCATCATGAAGATGGTGCCAAAATACATGTAGAAGCGGAAAGTCTCTAGGACTTCCGTCTTCATTGCTGGAAGGAGCCAGGCCAGATAGGCTGCAACGACAGTCACTGCGCAGGTAAGGTCAGACCATTTGGACGAGGCGTTCGCTGCGACAACGACTTCCATAGCTATAAGAGACGTAATGGCGACGGAAAAGCGCGCCGTAATCGTCCCTACGGCGACGTCGGGAATCAGCATCGCGTCTGCAATGCCGAAAAGCAGGTACACGACGAGTGCTAGCCAAAGTCCGTGTCGGGTCTCGCGAATTTGCGCCGTCCCGCGGTAGCGCATGTACAGGCGCTTCAATGCGGCAGGGGACAAGGTTTCAGTGAGCAGGGTTCCTTGCTCGACCGTCAGCCCATGATTGCCCGCAGGAGGCGCGCCTATGCCGCGTGACGAAGAAGGCACATTTGATTCCGCCAGATCTGGCTCATCGTTGCCCCGGTCCATCATGTGCTCCCGTTTCCACGCTGCACACTTGCAGACGCGCTGCATGGAGTTAACTGGCACAAGCGTTAACTACGTTTTAAGATCTTGGCAGAATGGGGCTGTACGTAATCCAAATCCCAAATATGGTGTACAAAAGGTTTAAATAGAATTTTACTAAAATGGAGCGAACGATGAGCGAATTGAAAATGGCAATCGATGGTCAAAGCCTGATCACCCCGGCCTCCATTGCGTCGCAGGTCTTCTCATCTACAGACGCCATCAGGGACAGCGAACTGGACGAGGCACGGGCCGAACTCGCGCTTCATCTTCGGGTCGCCGAACAGCAATTCCTGCAGGACGGCGCCATCGGCCAGATCATGCTGCGCCTGTTCACAGCCATGAACGCCGTGCGCAATCGTTACTCTCCCAAGATCTGGGAACAGCTGATCCCGATTGCCCAGAACCACCCGGTCGCGCGCTACTGCCATGAAGATCCCTTCACCCGTTGGTCCTTTGAAAAGCCGCGGGGCTATTCCGGGGACGCCGGTCTCCTGGATTTCATTTATGCGCACCCATCGGTTCAGCCTCTGCTGGACGCGGCAAGTCCCCTCGGTAAGGCGGTTCATTCCTTCGTCAGTCAGGCTCCAGCCTGCGTGGCCGTGCGCGAGCGACGCGATCTACTTGCTCAACTGGTTGACGATGTCGCATCCTCTCGCGGTGGCGAAGCAGAGATCCTGACCATCGCATCAGGCCATCTGCGGGAAGCCGCCATGTCGCAGGCCCTCAAAGACAAGACAGTCAAGCGCTGGGTCGCTCTCGATCAGGACCCGCTGAGCGTGGGGGCCGTGGCAAGCGAATATGCCGGGACTGTGGTTGAGGCCGTGAACGGCTCCGTCGGCACCATTCTAAAGCGCTCGCAGACGCTCGGCACCTTCGACTTCATCTACGCTGCCGGCCTCTACGACTATCTGGCCGACGAAGTGGCCATCAAGCTGTCGCAGCGCTGCCTGCAGATGCTGAAGCCGCACGGCACCTTCCTCTTCGCCAACTTCGCCGACGAGATCCCGGATGACGGCTACATGGAAACCTTCATGAACTGGGCGCTGCTGCTCCGTTCGGAAGAGGACATGTGGCGGATCATGCGCGCCACGACCGAAGGCCTCGATGTCGAATGCAGCATCCGCTACGGCGCCAACAAGAACATCGTCTACGGCATCATCCGCAAGCTGTCCTGAGACGAAAATGCATCTCCCCGCTTGCCTTCGGAAGCGGGGAGATCACGTTGGCCTTAATGTCCATATTTGAGGCGCAACGCGGGGCCAGCGTCATTCTTCCATGTCAGACGAAAACCGAGTCCAGCCCTGGTTCATCAGGTGCTCCTGCGGCTGAAAGCGGGTCTTATAGCCCATCTTTTGCGATCCCCGCACCCAATAGCCAAGATAGACATGCGGCAGGCCCAGCGTCTGGGCGCGACGGATGTGGTCGAGCACCATCATCGTGCCGAGGGACCGCTTCTCCATTTCCGGATTGTAAAACGAATAGACCATCGACAGCCCGTCGCTCATCAGGTCGGAGAGGGCAACCGCGACGAGTTCGCCGCGCGGCTGCGCCGAAACACCGTCGCCTGGGCTGCGCAGCCGGTATTCGATGATCCTTGTCTGCACATGGCTGTCCTCGACCATGATCGCATAATCGAGCGCAGACATGTCCGACATGCCGCCCTGCTGGTGGCGGGCATCGAGATAGCGGCGGAAGAGGGAAAACTGTTCGGTGGAAGGCTGCGCTGGAAAAACCGTGGAGACGAGGTCGCGATTGGTCGCTTCCACGCGCCGGAACGCCCGGCTTGCCTCAAATTCCTTGACCAGCACCCGCACAGAGACGCAAGCACGACAGGCCTCGCAGGCAGGGCGGTAAGCGATGTTCTGCGACCGGCGAAAGCCGCCCTGGGTGAGGAGATCGTTCATTTCGGTGGCCCGGGGGCCGACCATATGCGTGAAGACCTTCCGCTCCAATTCGTCCGGCAGATAGGGGCACGGCGCGGCGGCCGTGAGATAAAACTGCGGGGAGGGGGAGGTCTGGGTATTCATCTGTCGCCGAAGAGAATCCTCTGTCACGTCATCTCTGAGACTAGGATGGCGCAAGAATGCAAAACGTCAACACTCCGGGTTGATCCCGGAGTGTTTTCTTAAAGACGCTGGACGAGGAAAAGTTTCAGTAGGTGCGGACGGTTGCCGTCCCGACGAGCAGATCGTGCACCAGGCGCGAGCGCTCGATGAAGAGACCCGCCAGCAGGATAAGGGGCGTCAGCACCGAGTTCAGGATCCAGAACAGCGCCAGATGTGCGATGGCGGTGATGAAGTCGAGCTTGCGTCCATCCAGGCGGACCATGGCAATACCCATCATCCGCATGCCGGGCGTGGCTTGCGAGGGACCCGCGAGCGACATGCCAAAATAGAGACCGGCCACGACGAAAAACAGGATCGGATAGAGAAACCAGCCCAGCCCCAGCGTCAGGATGCCGAGGAAGAACACGACCACGGCTGCCGGGATCCACAGGAGACCGATGAACAGGTAGTCGACGATAAAGGCGAACACCCTGCGCGACAGCACGCCGCTATAGGCGCGCCAGTCTTCGGGGGCGGCATAGGACGAATTACTGTCGAGGCTCATGGGCGGAACTCCTTTGGTTGTTCCCCAGATATGGGAATTCCCGGGACGAATACAATAATCCGTCAGGCGTCATCCCTTGCGTGCGAGGTGACGGGCCACCTCGACGGCGAAATAGGTAAGGATGCCGTCACAGCCGGCCCGCTTGAAGCAGAGCAGCGTTTCCAGCATGGCCCGCTCGCCATCGATCCAGCCATTGGCGGCGGCCGCCTTGATCTGGCTGTACTCACCCGACACCTGATAGGCAAAGACCGGAAGCCCGAAGGCTTCCTTCATGCGCCAGCAGATATCGAGATAAGGAAGGCCTGGCTTGACCATCAACATGTCGGCGCCTTCCTCGACATCGAGCGCGGCATCCCGGATCGCTTCCGTGCCGTTGGCGGGGTCGATGTAATAGGTCTTCTTGTCGCCCTTCAGCAGGCCGCTGGTCGAAATCGCTTCTCGGTACGGGCCATAATAGCAGGAGGCAAACTTCGTGGCATAGGACATGATGCCGACCGCCTGGTGCCCGGCAGCATCGAGCCCGCGGCGGATCGCACCGATGCGCCCGTCCATCATGTCCGAGGGCGCAATGACGTCGGAGCCGGCATCGGCCTGGGCCACGGCTGCCCGCACCAGCTGGTCGACCGTCTCGTCATTGACGATCTCGCCTTCACGCAAAATCCCGTCATGCCCATGGCTGGTGAAGGGGTCGAGCGCCACGTCGGTGATGATGCCGATATTGGGCACGGCCTTCTTGATCGCAGCCGTGGTCTGGTTGATCAGGTTGTCGGCAACGAGGATATGCGAACCGGTTTCGTCCCGCAGACCCATCTCGACATTCGGGAAGGTGGCGATCGCAGGAATGCCGAGATCAGCCGCTTCCTTCGCCGCCTCCACCGCCTTGTCGACGCTCATCCTGAAAACTCCGGGCATAGCGGCAATCGGGTCCATGATGCCGCTGCCGGGCACGACGAAGATCGGCCAGATCAGATCGTCGACGGTCAGCCGGTTCTCCTGCACCATGCGCCGCTGCCAGTCTGCCTTGCGCAGGCGCCGCATGCGCCGATGGCCGGTCACGTCATCCACGGAATGGGTCTTGTCCGTCATCGTCTCGTCCTTGATCTGGTCTTCGTCTTTTGCCGTCTTTGGTTGCTGCTGATAACATGCCGCCCGCCGCTTGCAAAACGACCGTGTGTCGCAAGCGCAAGCGCAAGGAAAGTGCGGTCTGCTGCTGCTGGCGGTCGTCAGGGGGAGGCCCTATCTTGGACGCCATGGAAGCTGATTCGCCGACCACGTCTCTCCGCAGCCTGACGGAGTTCATCTATATTCTGTTCCTGCGGCTCGTGGCGCTCGCCTGCCTTTGGTTCGGCCTGCAATATTGGGGCATGCTCGTCGGCTATAGCCATGGCGGGCTCGGACGCTTTGATCTCTTGTCTCTGCCCTGGCGCGTCGCAGCGGCTGGGCTTGCCGTCGTCTTCCCGGTCGCCGCCCTCGGTCTGTGGCTCACCGGCTCGTGGGGGCCGGTGATGTGGCTGATTGCAGCGGGCGGCCAGGTCCTGATGTTTTCCGTCTGGCCCGATATCTTCGGCAGCAATATGTTGGCCATCGTGATGCATGTTTCCGTGGCGGTACTTTACCTGGCCTTCCGCCTGGCGTTGTGGCTCGAAAGCAGACACAAGCGGGAGACGCTAACCGTTGATTTACCCTGATCCCAGGACGGGCTTTGGTAAGCCTCTGTTAAGCCTGCGTTTTAAATAGAATTTTATGCGCATTGGATACTGTCCTCATCAAGGCGGGAGAAAAAACCAACACCGCCAAACAAAACAGTGAGGCAGATCGATATGAACACGAAGCTCAAGCCGCAGGCCGCCCCCCTTGATCCGCAGGAAGAAGCAATCCGCTCGCTCTACCTGGAATCCCTGCACCTGGTGGAACGTCTCCACCGCCGCCTTCTCGATGTCATCAAGGACGAGTTCGACCGCAAGGGTCGCTCCGACGTCAACGCCATCCAGGCGCTGCTCCTCTTCAACATCGGCAATGCCGAACTGACCGCCGGTGAACTGCGCTCGCGCGGCTACTACCTCGGCTCGAACGTTTCCTACAACGTCAAGAAGCTCGTCGACCTCGGCTTCATCAACCACCAGCGCTCGCGTGTCGATCGTCGCTCGGTCCGCATCAGCCTGACGGATGCCGGCCAGGAAGTCGCCGAAACCGTTGCCAAGCTCTATGAGCGCCACATCGGCTCGATCCAGAAGGTCGGCGGCATCGGCACCGACGAGTTCACCCAGATGAACAAGCTCCTGCAACGCCTCGACCGCTTCTGGAACGACCAGATTTTGTACCGCCTCTGAGCTTTCCGCTCGCCGACCTCCAGACCGCGATCCACCGCACCAAACCGGACGCTTCCTCGTGAAGCGGCCGGTTTTGTCGTTTGTCGGTCACAAGGTTTTGGTCCTTGGACACGCTCTCGTGACACAACCTCTTGGTGACACGAATTGGCCATATTGATATGGGACCGCCGGGCGAGCGGAGTGTGCGGCCTTGTCGCCTCCCAAACACCCAACAACGAGCTGGCACGTCCTTTTGGCGGCGCTTTGTTAACCATGAAGCGGTATGCGTCTGGTTCTGGTTCAGGATGAAACGGTAGGGAATATGTCGAAGAAAACGGGAATCGTTGATCTTTCACGGCGGTCGTTGCTGCGCGGTGCTGCTGCAATGGGTGTCGCGGCTATCGCCGGTCAGGCCGCTGCACAGACGGCGGTGGACGAATTGATCAATGCTCCGCGCCGCGGCAACTGGGACGATCAGTTCGATGCGCAGGCGTCGCGCACGACCGCGACGGTTGTGTCCAACACCGCGATGCTCAGCCCCACCAGCCTGATGAACATTCAGCAGGCCATCGGCCAGTACCAGATGATCGTCTCGAACGGCGGCTGGCCCCAGGTCAATCCTTCGGTCAAGCTGCAGCTTGGCGTCACCGATCCGTCGGTCCAGGCCCTGCGCCAGCGCCTGATGGTCGCCGGCGACCTGCCGCAGGAAGCCGGCATGTCGAATTCCTTCGACAGCTATGTCGACGGGGCCGTCAAGCGCTTCCAGGCCCGTCACGGTCTGCCGGAAGATGGTGTGATCGGTGAATTCACGCTGAAGGCGCTCAATATTCCAGCCGACATGCGGCTCAACCAGCTGAACGTCAACTTCCAGCGCCTGCAGGACACGCTCGCAAAGCCGCTGGAGAACCGCTACATCGTCGTCAACATTCCGGCGGCCTATGTGGAAGCCGTCGAAAGTGACCAGGTCGCTCTGCGCAACACGGCGATCGTCGGCCGCATCAGCCGCCCGTCGCCGCTCGTCAGCTCCAAGGTCTCCGACATCATCCTCAATCCCTACTGGACAGCACCGCGCTCGATCGTCGAGAAGGACATCGTGCCGCTGATGCAGAAGGATCCGACCTATCTGACGCGCAACGCCATCCGCCTGATCGACGGCAACGGCAACGAAGTAGCGCCTGAAAGCGTGGACTGGTTCGCGCCTAAGGCCCCGAACCTGACCTTCCGCCAGGACCCCGGCAAGATCAACGCGATGTCGTCGACGAAGATCAACTTCCCGAGCCCTGATGGCGTCTACATGCACGACACGCCCACCCAAGGCCTGTTCAACAAGCTGATGCGCTTCGAATCCTCGGGCTGCGTGCGTATCCAGAACGTCCGCGACGTCGTCGTCTGGGTTCTCAAGAATACGCCCGGCTGGAACCGCCAGCAGATCGAACGTGTCATTGCAAGCCGCGTCAACACCCCCATCAAGGTGGCAGACGAGATCGGCGTGCACTGGGTCTATCTCACCGCCTGGTCGCCCAAGCAGGGAGTCGTCCAGTTCCGCGACGATATCTACCAGCTGGATGGCGACGCGCAGCTGGCGCTGCAGACCAATATCGGCCAGGAGCAGGCAAGCGGCTCCATTGATGATGACATTCTGCCGCAATAAGCAGGCCGGTTGATGCCCGAATGATGATTGACATCGCAAGCCGCGTCCTCCGGGCGCGGCTTTGTCTATTTGTCGCAGGCCACAGCCCAATGGGCGCGCCAATTGATCCGCAAATGTCGTTCTCCGTATTGCTCTCGTGACTGCGGAAGTTTAAGACCCCACAGCATCAAACGCTTTTGAGGAGCCAGCGATCATGTCGAACAACGATGCCTTCTTTTCTCGTTCTCTCGCCGATACCGATCCGGAGATTTTCGGTGCGATCGAGAAAGAACTCGGTCGTCAACGCCACGAGATCGAACTGATCGCTTCTGAAAACATCGTCTCGCGCGCCGTGCTCGAAGCCCAGGGCTCGATCATGACGAACAAGTATGCCGAGGGATATCCGGGCAAGCGCTATTACGGCGGCTGCCAGTTCGTCGACATCGCCGAAGAACTCGCGATCGAACGCGCCAAGAAGCTCTTCGGCGTCAACTTCGCCAACGTCCAGCCGAACTCCGGTAGCCAAATGAACCAGGCCGTCTTCCTGGCGCTCCTGCAGCCAGGCGACACCTTCATGGGCCTCGACCTGAACTCGGGCGGTCACCTGACCCATGGTTCGCCGGTCAACATGTCCGGCAAGTGGTTCAACGTCGTCTCCTACGGCGTGCGTGAAGACGACCACCAGCTCGACATGGAAGATGTGGCCAAGAAGGCCGAGCAGCACAAGCCGAAGCTGATCATCGCCGGCGGCACCGCCTATTCCCGCACCTGGGACTGGAAGCGTTTCCGCGAGATCGCCGATTCGGTCGGCGCTTACCTCATGGTCGACATGGCTCACATCGCCGGCCTCGTAGCCGGTGGCCAGCATCCGTCGCCGTTCCCGCATTGCCACGTCGCGACCTCCACGACCCACAAGTCGCTGCGCGGCCCGCGCGGCGGCATGATCCTGACGAACGACGAGGATCTGGCAAAGAAGTTCAACTCGGCCGTTTTTCCGGGCCTCCAGGGCGGTCCGCTGATGCATGTCATCGCGGCAAAAGCCGTTGCTTTTGGTGAAGCGCTGAAGCCGGAATTCAAGGATTACGCCGCTCAGGTCGTCAAGAACGCCAAGACGCTGGCTGAAACTCTCATCAGCCACAATCTCGATATCGTCTCCGGCGGTACCGACAACCACCTGATGCTGGTCGACCTTCGCAAGAAGAATGCAACAGGCAAGCGTGCGGAAGCCGGCCTCGGCCGCGCCTACATCACCTGCAACAAGAACGGCATCCCCTTCGACCCGGAAAAGCCCTTCGTCACCTCGGGCATCCGTCTCGGCACGCCGGCCGGCACGACCCGCGGCTTCAAGGAAGCCGAGTTCAAGGAAATCGGCAACCTGATCGTTGAAGTGCTCGACGGTCTGAAGGTTGCCAATTCCGACGAAGGCAATGCTTCGGTTGAAGCGGCCGTGCGTGACAAGGTTGTGGCCCTGACGGACCGCTTCCCCATGTACCCTTACATGTAAGGCAAAGGCTGATGCGCTGCCCTTTTTGTGGCTCGGACGAGACCCAGGTGAAGGATTCGCGGCCGGCGGAGGATAACACCTCCATTCGCCGGCGGCGGATCTGCCCCGATTGCGGCGGTCGCTTCACCACATTCGAACGGGTGCAGCTGCGTGAGCTGATGGTCCTCAAGAAGACCGGCCGCAAGGCCCCCTTTGCCCGCGACAAGCTGGTGCGGTCTTTCCAGATCGCGCTGCGCAAACGGCCTGTTGACAACGAGCGCATCGAGCGGGCCGTGTCCGGCATCGTCCGTCGCCTCGAAAGTTCAGGTGAGACGGAAATTTCCTCGGAAGAAATCGGCCTCCAGGTGCTCGAAGCCCTGAAGACACTCGATGACGTCGCCTTCGTGCGCTACGCCTCGGTCTATCGCGATTTCTCCCATGCTGAGGATTTCGAGAACGTGATTGCCGAGATCAATGCAAAGATCTCGCGCGACAGCGTTGCGGACTAGGCCGTGTCGATCACGGCGACCGACGAAGCCTTCATGCGCGAGGCAATCGCGCTCTCTCTACAGCATGTCGGCCAGACCGGCTCCAATCCATCCGTCGGTTGCCTGATCGTCAAGGATGGTAAGGTTGTTGGTCGCGGTGTTACGGCGCCGGGTGGCCGCCCCCATGCAGAGCCCCAGGCACTCGCCGAAGCCGGCGACGAAGCGCGCGGTGCGACGGCCTATGTCACCCTCGAACCCTGTTCCCACCACGGCAAAACGCCCCCTTGTGCAAACGCGATCGTCGCTGCCGGCATTGCGCGGGTAGTAGTCGCCGTGGCTGACCCGGATCCGCGCGTCTCCGGTCAGGGCCTGAAGATCCTCGCCGATGCCGACATCGAGGTCACGATCGGAATTCTCCAGAAGGAAGCGCGTCGCGCCATGGGCGGCTACCTGACGCGTCAGACGAAGGGACGTCCGCAAGTGACTCTGAAACTTGCTGTATCCTCCGATGGCATGTTGGGCAGACTGGGGGCGGGACAGATCGCCATCACGGGCGCTCAATCCAAGGAAGAGGTGCACCGGCTGCGGGCGGCGAGCGATGCCATTCTTGTTGGTATCGGTACCGCATTGGCCGACGATCCGGAGCTGACGGTGCGGTTGCCCGGCCTGGAAGGAGCCTCTCCGATCAGGATCGTGCTTGACCGCCGCGCCGAACTTCCGCCGTCATCCAAGATGGCCAAAACAGCAAGAGACGTGCCGGTGCTGCTGGCGGTCGCACCTTCGGCCATCGGCAACCGTAAGGCGCTGGAAGGTCTGGGGGTGGAGATCGTGGAGACCACGGGGCTCGAACACCTTCTGCATATCCTCGCGGAACGGGGGATATCCTCATTGATGGTGGAAGGTGGAGCGCGTGTTGCGGGCGATCTGCTGGCGCAAGGCCTGGTCGATCGCATCCATCTTTATACGGGAGACGCCGTCGTCGGGGAGGGGGGCATCGCGTCCCCCATCACCCGAGAATTTCGCCCGGCAGGCTTCGTGCTTCTGGAAGAGCAAAGCTTCGGCCGGGATAGCCGGCAGATCCTGGAGCGGCTGCCGGTTTCTGCCTGGCTTTAGCGCCAGAACAGCATGATCAGAATGATGATCGGGATCGGCACGCCGACCAGCCACATAAGAATACCACGACCCATGGGAGCCTCCTTTATCCGGTGAGTGAAAGAGCGCCTGGGCCTCTTTCGTAGATCGGAAACACGAAAGGTCGTGGAATTGTTCCGCCCTCGCTTCAGCGGCCAGACCCCGCGCCGGCTGCACGGGGTCCGCAGACAGGTGAGGTTCTGGATCAGCGGAGATAGAAGGTGACGCTTCCGTCTGCCGCGGTTTCGGCCCCGACGATATTGTCGAGTTCGACATTCTGGGCCTGCAGCTTGCGCGACAGCGCCGGATTGGCAATGACCGAGGCCTGGACGAGGCGTGCCTCATGCGATTGCGGCGTGACATGAGCGAATGGTGGTTCGCTATGATCATCCCGGATCGAGTCGATCAGGACCACGTTATACGCGCTGGGAGAAAGCCTGGTGATCGTGGTTTCGATTTGCTGCTCGGACGCAGTGCCCGGGTGCGGCATGGCAGCATAGCTGTCTGCACCGAAGGCGATCGTCGAGAGAGCGGAGGCACTGAAAAGGGTTGCAAAGCGGTTCATGGTCTTCATCCTTTCGAGCATGGAGCGATGGCGGGGGATTCCGTCGCGCGCTTGCAGAAAAGAAACTGGTATTAAACCATGTCCGTTTCCAGATCTTAAGCTACTGAATTCCATTAAACTTTCTTCATGATACACGCCCGATTTCTGCCTGCATTAGAGAGGCTGGAACAACAGCTGCGGCGCAAGTGGACCTTCTGCCGGCAAAGCCGTGCGTGTCAGGCGCAGCTGTCGTGATGGAAAAATGCTTGCCTTCCACCGGACGGCATGGTTTGACCGCGTTTCTGGCGGCCACAGCGCCGCAATCACATTCAGGATCAGGATCTGACCATGGTAAACAAGACGGCTTCGCCGCATTTGCTGATCGTCGAGGCGCGCTTCTATGACGACATGTCGGACGCTCTGCTGGACGGTGCAAAATATGCTCTGGAAGAGGCCGGCGCGACCTACGACGTCATCACCGTGCCGGGCGCGCTGGAAATCCCGCCGGCCATCGCCATGGCGCTCGATGCGGCCGATGATGAGGGCACGCAGTATGACGGCTTTGTCGCACTCGGCATGGTCATTCGCGGCGAGACCTACCATTTCGACATCGTCGCCAGCGAATCCTCGCGTGCGCTGATGGATCTGGCGGTTTCGGAATCGCTGGCGATCGGCAATGGCATCATGACCGTCGAGAACGACGATCAGGCCTGGGCACGGGTCCGTCGTTCCGATAAGGACAAGGGCGGCTTTGCTGCACGCGCGGCCCTCTCGATGATCGCCTTGAAGAAGAAGCTGGGTGGCTGAGTGATGTCGGACGAAGACAAGCATCCGGTAAAACCGGCAAACCAGCGCGGTGCAGCGCGCCTCGCTGCCGTCCAGGCCCTCTACCAGATGGACATTGCCGGTTCGGGTGTTCTCGAAGTGGTGGCCGAATATGAAATCCACAGGCTCGGCCAAGAAGTCGACGGCGAAACCTATCTGAAGGCGGATGCCTCCTGGTTCCGGTCGATCGTCGCCGGGGTTGTGCGGGATCAGACCAAGATCGATCCGCTGATCCGTCAGTCCCTGCAGGACGACTGGTCGCTGTCGCGCATGGACAGCACGGTCCGCGCTATTCTGCGCGCCGGCGCCTTCGAACTGATCGAGCGCAAGGATGTCCCGATCGCGGTCATCGTGACGGAATATGTCGAGATCGCGCAGGCCTTCTTCCCGGACGACGAGCCGAGACTGGTCAACGCCGTTCTCGACCGCATTGCAAAGCAGGTTCGCGCCCCGGCGCAGAAATAAGGTGAGTGACATGAGCGGAGCGACTATGGCCGGGCTGGATGGGCAATTGTCGACAGCCAGGCGAAATGTCGGTCTGCTCGCCGTCGCCCAGGCGATCCTCGGCTCTGCCCCGCCACTTGCCTTTTCGGTCGGCGGTCTCGCCGGCTTCCAGATGCTGGGCGCCGACAAGTCGCTGGCAACAGCACCGCTCACCGGCTTCAACATCGGCGTAGCCGCCGGCGCCATTGCCGTGGCGACCGCCTCGCGCTTCCTCGGGCGCCGCGAAAGCTTCATGGTCGGCGCTCTTGCGGGCGCGCTGGGCAGTGCACTTGCCGCCTTCGCGCTGATCCGCTCGGATTTCTGGCTCTTTGCCTTTTCTCTCGTGTTGATGGGGCTTTCGGGCGGCTTCACCCAAAAGATCCGCTTTGCCGCCGCCGATGCATCGCCGAGCTTTTACAAGGGCAAGGCGATTTCCTGGATCCTGGCGGCCGGCATCGTCTCCGCAATTGTCGGGCCGCAGATCGCCATCTGGCTCAAGGATGCGCTTGCACCCGTCACATTCGCCGGCGCCTTTCTCGGCCTCGTGCCGCTCTTGCTCTGCGCGATCGCCGTGTTGTTCTTCCTCAAGCTGCCACCGCTTGTCAGCAAGGCGGGGACCGCAAGCGAGCCAACCCGTCCGCTGCGCGAAATCGTCATGACGCGCCGCTTCATGACCGGCATGGTCTGCGGCATCGGCACCTATGCCCTGATGACCTTCATGATGACCGGCGCGCCGCTCGCCATGGTCGTCGGCTGTGGCTTCTCGTCCGATCTCGCCACCCTCGGCATCCAGTGGCACGTCATTGCAATGTTCGCCCCGAGCTTCTTCACCGGTGTGCTGATCAGCCGTTTCGGACCGGAAAAGATAGTGGCCGTGGGGCTCCTGATCCTGATGGCTTGCGCCGTCGTCGCCCATTGGGGCATCGCGCTGTGGAACTTCTGGGGCGCTCTGGTGCTGCTCGGGATTGGCTGGAATTTCGGCTTCATCGGTGCAACCGCAATCGTTGCCTCCAGTTACCGTCCGTCCGAGGCGGACAAGGTGCAGGGCTTCCACGACATCATCCTCTTCTCGACAGTGGCGCTCTCGTCCTTCTCCTCTGGCAAGGTCTTCACCGCCTATGGCTGGTCGGTGATGAATCTTCTGGTCTGGCCCGTCACGCTCCTGTGCCTCGTACTCATTCTGCTACAGCTGCGTGCAGTCTCCCGCCGCCCTGCCTAAGTTCCCTCTGCGACGCAAAATTTGCGCTCTTGACGCAACGAGAACCGCGACGCAATCTCGCCTCGCGTCGACGGGTCTCGGAGGAGGGGGCCCGAGTCTGCGTGACACCGCCCGCGATGAGTGAGGCGCGGGCAATACGGGAGGGTATTGCGAATGACGGTTCTTCTAGGCGTAATTTTATGCGGGCTTCTGTCCGTGATCTACGCGGGCTGGGCGACACGCTCGGTTCTGGCGTCAGATCAGGGCAATGCCCGAATGCAGGAAATTGCAGGCTATATTCGCGAGGGTGCTCAGGCTTACCTCACTCGGCAATACCTGAACATTGCGATCGTCGGCGCCGTCGTTTTCGTCGGCACATGGTTTCTCCTGTCCGGATCGGCCGCCATTGGCTTCCTGATCGGTGCAGTTCTGTCCGGTGCAGCCGGCTTCATCGGCATGCACGTCTCCGTTCGCGCCAATGTCCGCACAGCCCAGGCCGCATCCCACAGCCTGTCAGCGGGTCTCGACATCGCGTTCAAGTCGGGCGCGATCACCGGCATGCTGGTCGCGGGGCTCGCACTTCTGGGCGTCTCCATCTATTTCTACGTGCTCACGGCCATTCTCGGGCATGAAAGCGGTTCGCGCGAAGTCATCGATGCGCTGGTCGCGCTCGGCTTCGGCGCGTCGCTGATCTCGATCTTCGCCCGTCTCGGCGGCGGTATCTTCACCAAGGGTGCCGATGTCGGCGGGGACCTCGTCGGCAAGGTCGAAGCGGGCATTCCGGAAGACGATCCGCGCAACCCGGCCACCATTGCAGACAACGTTGGCGACAATGTCGGCGACTGCGCCGGCATGGCGGCCGACCTATTCGAGACCTACGCCGTCTCGGTCGTTGCAACCATGGTGCTGGCTGCGATCTTCTTTGCCGGCTCTGCGGCTCTCGACATCACGATGGTTTATCCGCTTGCGATCTGCGGCGCCTGCATCATCACCTCGATCATCGGCACCTTCTTCGTCAAGCTCGGCACCAACGGCTCGATCATGGGCGCGCTCTACAAGGGCCTGATCGTCACCGGCCTACTGTCGATTGCGGGCCTGGCCTTCGCCACGTCCCTGACCGTCGGCTGGGGCACCATCGGCACCGTCGCCGGCACCGAGATCACCGGCCTCAACCTGTTCTTCTGCGGGATTCTCGGTCTGGTCGTCACAGCGCTGATCGTCGTGATTACGGAGTACTACACCGGCACCAACAAGCGCCCGGTCAATTCGATTGCCCAGGCATCGGTGACGGGCCACGGCACCAACGTCATTCAGGGCCTCGCGGTCTCGCTGGAATCGACGGCGCTGCCTGCCATCGTCATCGTCGGCGGCATCATCTCGACCTACCAGCTTGCCGGCCTTTTCGGCACGGCAATCGCCGTCACCACCATGCTTGGCCTCGCCGGCATGATCGTGGCACTCGATGCCTTCGGCCCTGTCACCGACAATGCCGGCGGCATTGCGGAAATGGCCCATCTGCCTCCGGAAGTGCGCAAGTCCACCGATGCGCTCGATGCCGTCGGCAACACCACGAAGGCTGTCACAAAGGGCTATGCGATCGGTTCTGCCGGCCTCGGCGCCCTGGTTCTCTTCGCCGCCTATTCGAACGACCTTGCCTACTTTGCGGCCAATAGCGCGCAGTATCCTTACTTCGCCGATATGGGGGCGATTTCCTTCGATCTCTCCAATCCTTACGTTGTCGCCGGTCTGATCTTCGGCGGTCTCATCCCATATCTCTTCGGCGGGATCGCCATGACCGCCGTCGGCCGTGCGGCCGGCTCGATCGTGGAAGAGGTTCGCCAGCAGTTCCGCAACAAGCCCGGCATCATGCAGGGCACGGAAAAGCCTGACTATGGCCGGGCCGTCGACATCCTGACACGCGCCGCGATCAAGGAAATGGTTATTCCCTCGCTGCTGCCGGTTCTTGCCCCGCTCGTCGTCTATTTCGGCGTGCTCTTGATCTCGGGCTCCAAGGCCTCGGCCTTTGCGGCACTCGGTGCCTCGCTGCTCGGCGTCATCGTCAACGGGCTTTTCGTCGCCATTTCCATGACGTCTGGAGGCGGTGCCTGGGACAATGCGAAGAAGAGCTTCGAAGACGGCTTCATCGACAAGGATGGGGTGAAGCATCTGAAGGGCTCGGACGCCCACAAGGCCTCCGTGACCGGCGACACCGTCGGTGACCCCTACAAGGATACAGCAGGTCCGGCCGTGAACCCGGCGATCAAGATCACCAACATTGTGGCACTTCTGCTTCTCGCTGTCCTTGCACACTGAAGCTTGATTGTTTGGAGACAAAAAGAAACCGCGGAAGGCAACTTCCGCGGTTTCTTCGTATTTGGATCTCTGCTGCTGGCTTAGTTGCCGAAGCCGCCCCCACCAAGAACGTTCTTGACGCTGTTGGCAGCCCCGCCGCCGCCCGAGAGCAGCTGCTGCAGGAAGGTGAGGTCGCGCCCGCCGGTGGGCGTCGTCCGCGATATCGTGTCGAAGACCTTGCCGTCCTGAAGCGTGTAGTTCGCCTCCTGGGTGACGATGCCGTCCTTGTCGAAGTAGATCGCCAGGATCTGCTGTTCGACCAGCTTCTGCTTCATGAAGGCGACGGAGCGAACGCGCTTCTGCGAGATGTAGTAGAACACCTCGCCATCGAACGTGGCTGTTGTCGAGGGAGTGCCGAGCGACAGCAAGACCTGTTCGCGGCTGGAGCCGACCGGGACCAGATCGAGCGCTGCCTGATCCACCACATAGCCGTTGTGAAACACTTCGGAGGTCGTGCAGCCGGAAAGCCCGGCAAGGGCAAGAGCGAGAGCCACGGCCGTGGTGTTCATCAGCTTCCTGTCCGCTTTAAAAATCCGAATGTTCACGCACGAGTCTCCCATGACTGTCGACGGCAACCGGAAGGATGCCGGGTCGCTTCTGCGCATAGCATTGTGGCCTTTCCGGGGAAGGGCCGCTCAATTGCCTGCGCTGCCTTCTTTCCCGCCACTTTGCCGATGGAAGCGGCAGGGTGAGGGGAGAACGGCATTGCAATTCACGTCTGCTTCGGTAAACCAGCTTTCGCAATCATGCAACATGAGCACGACCGGGCCCGGGCCATCGGCCGTCTCTTTTTGGTGGAATTGAATGGTATTCGGTTTCTTCCGTCAGAAAAGAAACAATCAGGCGATCGTCGAGCGGCAATACGCCGCCCTGACGTCGGCCGCGCGCACACCTGCCTTCTACCTCGACATGAATGCACCCGACACCGTCATGGGTCGGTTCGAAATGCTGACGATCATGCTGATTCTCTATTTTCGCCGGACCGCCCGGTCGGATCGGAGCGGACAGGAGATCGCGCAGAACATCATCGACGCCTTTTTCGAGGATGTCGATCATTCGATCCGCGAACTCGGTGTCGGCGATCCAGGCGTGCCCAAACGCATGAAGAAGCTCGCCAGCATGTATTACGGCCGGCTTGAATCCTATGCCGGAGCCCTCGACAAGGGTGACCACGAGGCGCTGGCAGCGGCACTGGCCCGCAATCTTCATCCCGAAGTCACCCCCGCCCCCGATATGAAGGCACTGGCGGACTGGATGTTTACCGCAGAACAGGCGCTCTCCCTGGTGGAAGAGCCGGAGATCGAGACGGGCATGGCGCGGATCGCCGTTCCTGCGAGCTAAGACCTCCGCAGGTGGTGCCAGCGCGTGACTGCCGCAGGCTGCCTGCAACGGACAGAGGAATATCCGATGAGCAACAGACAATCCGACGAGCCCGCCGAATTCACCTACCGCGTCAAGGTCGGCCATGTTTCGGCAAATCCTGTGCAGGTTCGCGTTGAAGCCGATGCCCGTGAGCGCGCCGGTCTGGCAGAACTTTGGGAAGTGGAGGCGGTGAACCGCCTGGCGGCCGAATTGCAGATCGCACGCTGGAAAAAGGATGGTGTCCGCATCAAGGGTCACGTCTCCGGCGAGATCGTTCAATCCTGTGTGGTGACGCTTGAGCCGGTCGTATCAAGCATCGAACAGGAGATCGATCAGATCTTCGTGCCGGAAGGGTCGAAGCTCGCCCGCATCGTACTGGATGGTGCCGGCGAAATGGTGCTCGACCCCGACGGACCGGATCTGCCTGAGACCTTTGTTGGTGATACCATCGATGCCGGAGCGCTGATCGCCGAATTCGCCGCCCTCGGCATCGATCCCTATCCCAAAAAGCCCGGCGTCCAGTTCGCCGGCCATATCGAGAGCGAGCCGGAAGAAGACAAGAAACCGTCTCCCTTTGCCGTTCTCAAGGACTGGAAAAAGGATTGATGATCCCCCATCTGCGCCCGTGGGTGGGTTGTGCCGTCATTGAAAAGCGGTATTTTGACCGAAATTTCGCTGGCCAGCGATCAACAAGGGTCAGGTATAAGTGATCAGAATTTCTCTCGACGTCATGGGCGGCGACTTTGGTCCCGAAGTCACGATACCCGGAGCGGCCAAGGCGCTGGAACGTCACCCGGAGGTCACCTTCCTCCTTTTCGGCCAGCAGGAGCGCTGCTTGCCGATTTTGGCGCAATTCCCCAAGCTCAAGGACAAGTCGGTCTTCCATCACTGCGAAGTCTCCGTGGGAATGGACGAGAAGCCGAGCCAGGCGCTGCGCCGTGGCCGCTATGTCTCCAGCATGTGGCGCTCGATCGAGGCGGTGAAAACCGGCCAGGCCGACGTCGCGGTCTCCGCCGGCAATACCGGCGCGCTGATGGCCATGGCCAAGTTCTGCCTGCGCACCATGGCAACGATCGAACGCCCGGCGATTGCCGCCATCTGGCCGACGCTGTCGGGCGAAAGCATCGTGCTTGACGTCGGTGCCGGCATCGGCGCCGATGCGCAGCAATTGCTGGATTTTGCCGTCATGGGCGGTGCGATGGCCCGTGCACTGTTCGAGCTTGAGAAACCGCTCGTCGGTCTGCTCAATGTCGGCGTCGAGGAGATCAAGGGCCAGGAAGAGGTCAAGGAGGCGGGCCGCCTGATCCGCGAGGCTGGCCTCGATACCATCGACTATTACGGCTTCGTCGAAGGGGACGACCTCGGCAAGGGCACGGTCGACGTCGTCGTCACCGAAGGCTTCACCGGCAATATCGCGCTGAAGACGGCGGAAGGCACAGCCAAGCAGATCGCCGAATATCTGCGCGCGGCCATGTCGCGCACCTGGATGGCCAAACTTGGCTACATCCTTGCCAAGGGTGCCTTCGACCGCGTTCGCGAGAAGCTGGATCCGCGCAAGGTCAATGGCGGGGTCTTCCTCGGCCTGAACGGCATCGTCATCAAGAGCCATGGCGGCACCGATGCCGAAGGTTTTGCCGCAGCCGTCGATGTCGGCTATGACATGGCCCGCAACGGCCTGACGCAGAAGATCGAAAACGACTTGAAGAAATATCACGCGCGGCAGCCGGCTCCGGCAAGCCCTGAAAATGTGTGACGACAAGGCAGGAAACACGATGATCCGTTCAGTAGTTCGCGGGTTCGGAGCTTCGCTCCCGAAGCGGGTGGTCACCAATCGCGACCTCGAAGACATGGTCGAGACGTCGGACGAGTGGATCGTCCAGCGCACCGGCATCCGCCAGCGTTATATTGCAGGCGAGGGGGAAACCACCGCATCTCTGGGAGCCGCGGCCGCCGAGCAGGCGCTGCAGAGGGCGGGCCTCACCGCTGATGACATCGACCTGATCATCTGTGCGACCTCGACACCGGACAACACCTTTCCGGCAACGGCCGTCAACATCCAGAACCGTTTGGGCATGACCCACGGCTTTGCCTTTGACGTCCAGGCTGTATGTTCCGGTTTCGTCTATGCCATGGCAACGGCCGATCTCTACATCAAGGGCGGCATGGCAAAGCGCGTGCTGGTCATCGGTGCCGAAACCTTCTCCCGCATCCTCGACTGGACCGACCGCACCACCTGCGTGCTCTTCGGGGACGGTGCTGGTGCGCTCGTGCTGGAAGGCCAGGAGGGCGACGGCACACTTGCCGACCGCGGCATCCTGACATCCAACCTGCGATCCGATGGCACCCATCGCGAAAAGCTCTATGTCGATGGCGGTCCCTCCACGACCGGCACTGTCGGCCATCTGCGCATGGAAGGCCGCGAAGTCTTCAAGCATGCGGTCGGCATGATCACCGACGTCATCGAGGCTGCCTTCGATGCCACCGGCACGACGGCTGCCGATATCGACTGGCTGGTCCCGCATCAGGCCAACAAGCGCATCATCGACGGCTCGGCAAAGAAGCTGGGTATCCCGGACGAGAAGGTCGTGATCACCGTCGACCAGCATGGAAACACCTCTGCCGCCTCCATCCCGCTTGCTCTCGCGGTCGCGGCCGGCGATGGCCGGATCAAGGCCGGCGACCTCGTGATGCTGGAAGCCATGGGCGGCGGTTTCACCTGGGGCGCGGTCCTGCTGCGCTGGTAGTCCCAAAAAGAGTAAATATTGCGCACCAACAAGAGCTTGACCGTCGCCGTTAAGGACAATAGGTTCTTCCGAATTCAACAAGATCATTGATTTAGGCGGGCGAGAACTATGGCCGGGAAGACAGTGACACGTGCGGATCTGGCAGAATCAGTCTTTCGCAAAGTCGGTCTTTCGCGAACGGAGTCTGCGGAGCTGGTCGAAACGGTGATCGATGAGATTTGCAACGCCATCGTGCGTGGCGAATCCGTCAAGCTGTCGTCCTTCGCAACCTTCCAGGTGCGCAGCAAGAACGAGCGCATCGGTCGCAACCCGAAGACCGGCGAGGAAGTGCCGATCTCGCCGCGCCGGGTGATGACCTTCAAGGCCTCCAACGTCCTGAAGCAGCGCATTCTGCGCGCCCACATCGCGCGCAAGGCCAAGCAGAAGCCGGCCAATCCCGCAGCTTGATCCGACCAAAAACGGTGGAGTGTCGCTCCATCCGTTACGGATCGCTTGAAAAATCCGTCCCAAACCGTTGAAATGACGGGCGAGTCGCGCAGGCCCTTGCGCATCGCACGTGGAGCATGGTCATGCAGTTGGACAAGAGCCCGGATGCTTTCCGCACCATCAGCGAAGTCGCTGATGATCTTGACCTGCCGCAACACGTCCTGCGTTTCTGGGAAACCCGCTTTCCCCAGATAAAGCCGCTGAAGCGCGGCGGCGGCCGGCGCTACTATCGGCCTGATGATGTCGAATTGCTGAAGGGCATTCGCCATCTGCTCTACGATCAGGGCTACACGATCAAGGGCGTCCAGAAGCTGCTGAAGACCAACGGCAACAAGTTCGTGATGGCGGTTGCCACCGGCGATGTCGCGACCATGGAAGCGCTGGTGGCCGCGAGCTCTGCCAAGACGGAAGATCCGCGTGTGGCCCTCGACGACGATCAGGTCGTCGGCCGTCCGAAAGTGCGCGCGAGCGGCCGCTTCTTCGGCTTCGGCGGGTCCTCCGATGACGCGTCCGAGATTTCACTCGGCAAGGGCTCGATCGCCAAGGAGGATCGCGCCTTGCTGCAGGAAGCCTTGTTCGACCTTCTGGAATGCAAGCGCCTGCTCGATCAGGTGCGGTGATCTCCGTCCGCAGCCCGGCGATGCAGATGCGCCTGAAGTTCACCAAGGGAACCGAGACAGCCGAAAGACGTTGAGGGAACATCACGAACCGTGAGAGGTCCCATGAAACGCTTCTTCGCCGCCGCCCTTCTCGTCGCCACGCCTGCACTTGCCCAGACACCGTCTCCGGCACCCCGCGCCTCGGAAACCGCAACCCGTCCGCAGACGGTGGAGGATGCCTGCATCTTCGTGGCAAAAAGCGTGCTGATGGTGAAGGATCTCAAGGTTGGCGTTGTCCAAGCCTTCCCAGATCTGAAGCCGCCGGGCGCGCGCCTGACTTACTCCACCCGAATGGACGCAGGCGAGGGCGACATCACCGACGAGATCGAATGCCAGTTCGATACAGGCACCAATCCCACACAGGTGACGCGCTTCTGCATGGACTCGACCTGCTATGCGTCCGACAGCGAAGATCCGGAGGATCGCCGCCGCTTCGAAGAGGTACAGGCGCTCATGCAGCGGCTGAAGTAAGCTTGAGGAAATTTTCAGCGCCCGCGACTTTCCCCTTGCACCAGCAGGCTTCACTGTCTAAAGGGAACGTGCCGTTTAGGCAGGTCGGGGCGTAGCGCAGCCCGGTAGCGCACTTGACTGGGGGTCAAGGGGTCGTGGGTTCGAATCCCGCCGCCCCGACCAATCTCTTCCTTGATATCCCAGCAAATTTCTCTTCATATCTTACCGGAAAGACCGGTTTGTCATTCGGATGTCCTAGTAATGCTGCACCGCAGCATTACATTCGATCTTCACGCCAGTCGAAAGAGATCGCACACCATGCGCTTCAAGAGCCCCCTGTCTCCGCTCTCAGCCCTTCTGAAAGGCCAGCGTCGTTGGCGCAGGCTGGTAAAGGACGCCTTTCCGACGATTGGATTGGTGACGCCCCCGAAGGCCGCGCCGAAAGCGAAGGCGCGTGCGGCAGCCTCCCGTGCAGCGCTGGTCGAAGTCCACGCTTTTGGCAGCAATCCAGGACGCCTGCGGATGTTCGAGTTCGTACCGGCTCTGAGGCGCGACCCGCCGACATTGGTGGTGGTCCTCCACGGCTGTCTGCAGACGGCGCAACAATTCGACAAGGGCAGCGGCTGGAGCCGCATGGCCCGCGACAAAGGTTTTGTCCTGCTCTATCCGGAGCAGACCAGAGAGAACAACCAGAACCTCTGCTTCAACTGGTTCAGGCCGAGTTCGGTGGCGCGTGACCGCGGCGAGTTGATGTCGATCCGCCAGATGATCGACCATTGCGCCCGTCGCCACAACATCCCCGCCGATCGCATTTTCATTCAGGGGCTTTCCGCAGGCGGTGCCATGGCGGGCGCGCTCCTCGCGAGTTATCCAGACCTCTTTGCCGCAGCACAAATCGTCGGAGGCCTACCTTATGGGGCAGCTCGCGATGCGATGTCGGCCCTGCATGTGATGAAGTCAGGGGCTCGCCGCGGGCCTAAGGAATGGGGCGATCTCGTCCGCGCCGCGCGAGAGGAAAGCGCGATCGGACGCCCAGCCGTATCCATCTGGCACGGTCGTGCCGACAGTGTTGTCGCGATTGCCAATGCCGAGGCGACGCTTGCCCAATGGCTCGATGTTTATGGTCTTCAGCGCGAGGCGGGGACGGAGTTGCCCGTTGCCGACGGAAGCTGGATCGTCTGGAAGGATGAGACGGGCAAGGTGCTGGTTGAATACCGGATCATCGACGATCTCGACCACGGTTTGCCGGTTCCGCTCAAGCGTGGAACGGCCGGGCGGCAACCTTACATGCTTGAGGGCGCCAACAGCGCCCCCAAGCAATTCTATGAAAGCTTCATACGCCGCGCCTGACGCGGTCGCATAGTCAGTTCTGCTCGACCGAAACGCCGTTCTCGCCGATGCGAAGCTCGACGCCATCCGGCTTACGCTCCTCCTGATAGACGTAGATGCCCAGTCCGATGACGGCGACGATGAGGGCACCGATGATCAAGTAGAGGCCATTGTTCCGGCTCATGAAATTCTCCTGTCTGATTCTATCAGGCAGGTAAGTTTCCAACCGGGATATTGTTCCACCAGCTTATGAGAAATAGTCAATCATTGTTGGTGGAGTTGAGTTCTTCCGGGCGCATGCCTTCCTGGTGCTCAGTGGCCGCGAGCCTTAAACCAGCGCCGCCGGGACCGGCCTCTCCGGAGGAAAGAAACAAGACGCCGAGCCGCTCCAGGGCCTGTCTGAGGGCGACGTGATCGGCCGGGGTCGCTTCATAACCATTGCCGGATTCGATCTGCAGGATCAGCAAGGCCGAAATCCCACTCTCTTGGGAAAGGCGTTCGATCGTCAGGTCGAGCATCGCGCGGGCAGCGCGTATCTGGGCTGGTGTGATCATAATTTGAATATGGCGCAGCCGGCTGCAGGTTCAAGTCTTGCAGGGGTGCGCCTGGCTAGACGGCTTAACGCTGGCCGTTTGCTCGAGACGGCATCGCTCCGTCCGCGCGGCGGCGCACGATCTGCTTCTGATAGCGGTGTTCGAGTGCGCAACAGCCCCAGACGATGCCGAGCACGAGATAGAAGTGTCGCCAGTGGTCGGTGTCGATGACATTTCCAATCAACATGTGCCCGACAAGAACGATCCAGGCGATCATCAAATAGGGTTGCCACGGACGATCGCGCAACAGGTAGCGAAAGCCCATAGAGAACGTCCAGGCAATCAGCGAGATGTAGGAAACGAAGCCGACCCAGCCATAGGTCATCAGCGATTTCAGCCAGATATTGTGTTCGTCCTCGGGAAAGATCTTGCCGAACATCATCGGCCCGATACCGAGCGGACGCTCCATCGCCATCTGGAAACCGAGCCGGTGACGTTCGAAGCGACCGAGATGGCCGCCGTCATAGTCCTGCACCAGCTGGGTGCGCGCCAGAAACAGGTCTCGCACTTTCTCGAACTGCAATGCCACGACCAGCGCCATTACCATGATGCCGACGGCTGCGACCGACAGCATCAGGATTTTCAGGCGGAAGGCATTGCTCCGTTCCTTCAGCAGCATGATGAAAATCAGTGCCATGGCGGAAAACAGGAAGAGCCCCCAGGCCGCGCGAGAGAACGACAGGAAGACGGCAAAGGCGATGATCAAGATGCCGATCAGACGCAGCGGCGATTCAGACAGCTTTCCCTTCAGCAGGCCATAAAGCAGATAGAGCATCGGTGCGACAAGGAAGGGACCGAAGACGTTCGGGTCCTGAAAGGCGCCCATTGCCCGGTCATAGCGGGTAAAGACTTCCGCGCCTGGAAAGGCATGGAAGTAGCCGAGGATACCAAGCATGCCGGTCAGAATGGCGGCGGCCACCCAGGCGCGGAAGATCAGCACCAGCCGCTGGTGGCGATCCTCGATCACGGCGGCGTAGAAGACCGCTGTCAGCGCCAGAAAGATCGAGACGAAAACATAGAGGAACTGCTCCGTCAGGATGTCCTGCATCACCGTCAGTGCCAGCATGCCGCCGATGTTGAAGGTCAGGAGTAGGGCGAGCAGCGGGGCAACGGTCCGCGAAATGCGAAGCCCGAACAGGAACCAGAGCGCCACCTGTCCGACCATCAGCAGCTCATAAGGCGCCGGCTCAGAAATGACGAAGCCTGACAGGAAGACGCCGAAGCCCAGCACCCAGGACACGACCATCTGCAGGGCCGCGACCTGCATCCGGGGAAGGGCAGGGCTCTGGTGGGCGACCGCGCTCAATAGGCATTTTCCGTATTGAGAAGCTTGATCGGGGTGAGGAACAGGATCTTCAGGTCGAATAGCAGCGACCAGTTCTCGATGTAATAGAGGTCGAAGGCCGTGCGGAACTTGATCTTCTCGTCTGTATCGATCTCGCCGCGCCAGCCATTGATCTGCGCCCAGCCGGTGACGCCGGGCTTCACTCGGTGACGGGCGAAATAACCCTCGACGATCTCGCCATAGGTCTTGTCGCGCGTCTGGCCGAGCACGGCATGCGGACGCGGACCGACCAGCGAGAGGTCGCCACGGAGAACGTTGAAGATCTGCGGCAACTCGTCGATCGAGGTCTTGCGGATGAAGCGGCCGACCTTCGTTACACGCGGGTCGCCTCGGGTGACGGCATTCCTCGCGGTCGGATCGCTCATCTCGGTATACATCGAGCGAAACTTCAAAACGTTGATAACCTCGTTGTTGAAGCCATGCCGTTTCTGGACAAAAAAGACCGGCCCCTTGGATGTCGTCTTGACGGCGATCGCCGTGGCGATGAAGACCGGCCACAGAAGCACAAGAGCAAGCAGGCTGAAGACGATGTCGAAGGCGCGTTTGGCAACCGAGTCCCAGTCGCGGATCGGCTTGTCGAGAATGTCGAGCAGTGGAACCGCGCCGACATGGGAATAGGAGCGCGGGCGGAAGCGCAGGTTGTTGGAATGGGCGGCCAGCCGCACATCGACCGGCAGCACCCACAGCATGCGCAGGAGCTCCATGATGCGCGCTTCGGCGCTGAGCGGCAGCGAGATGATCAGCATGTCGATATGCGCGAGCCGGGCGAATTCGACGAGCTCTGCCACCGTGCCGAGCTTCGGATAGCCGGCGACGACGTCGGGCGAGCGCTGTGAATTACGGTCGTCGAAGATACCGCAAATGCGGATATCGTTTTCCGGCTGCTGTTCCAGCGCGCGTATCAGGTCCTTGGCCGGCTTGCCGCCACCGACAATCACGGCCCGCCGTTCCATCACGCCGTTACGGCCCCACCGACGGATGGCAAAACCGATCAGGTTGCGTTCGATGACGAGGAAGGCGCCACCGACGACGAACCAGACGGTAAGGGTGCTCGGGTATTTCACGTCGAAATCGCCGAACAGCAGAGTGGCGAGCGAGGTGAGCGCGACAGCCACGGTCCAGCTGATGAGAACGCGCGCGATCGAGCGCATCGGCGTGCGTAGAATCGAGACATGGTAGCAATCGCTGGCCTGCATCAGCGTAAGCGCAAGCAAGGCACCGCCAAAGCCGCTGATGGCGCTCAGGACGAAATGGGCGCCGGGTTCGAGGGCCATGAAGTAATTGGCGGCAAGCGCGATCGCAAATAGGCTGAGGAATTCTAGAAAACGCAGCTGGCCGATGATGATCGACGGCGAATAATTGGCCACGGCATATTGCGAGGCAATCTGGCGCGCCAATGCGCTCACCTCGGCCTTGGGCTCGCTGCCAGGGCCCGGCGCCGTGCCGTCGGCATTCATTGCCGGCTTGCGGCGGAGCGCCTCGAGATCGAAAGCGTCCGGTTTGTCGACCTTGTTCATCGGGATCCCTCGCACACCTCGCACATGGGTGCGCACAAGGATTAGCGCTAAGGTCCTAAGAAACGCTTTAGCCCATCTCAGATCGAGGTGAAACATGTGCCGCGACGGCACATCTGCGTGGCTGTCAGGCTTTCTGGAGATGGCGCTGATAGAGGTCTTCGACCTGTGCAGCCATGACGGAGGCGGAAAAGCGCCCGCGGAAGCGCTCGCGCTCAGGCATGGTCCGCCGCGACCAGTCCGCCGAGGTGAGGGCTGTTGCCATCACCGCGGCCAGCGCTCCGGGGTTGCCGGGCTCCACCAGGGCCTCACTGTCGCTGCCGAGGACTTCCGGAATGCCGCCGACCCGTGACGCAATAACCGTCTTCTCCGCCGCGAGCGCTTCCAGCACGATATAGGGCATGGCTTCGGCACGCGAGGGAATGACGACGATGTCGGCCATCGCGAAGGCGTCTCTGACAGGCATGGCAGGAGCCATCGCTACGCGGTCCGCCAAACCTCTTTCGTTCAGCATGCGTCTGTATTTCTGTTCGTCCGGACCGTCGCCGATAATCCGGGCGGTGAGGGGCCTGCCCAGTCGCCGTTCCACCTGATCGAAGGCTTCGATGAAGACATCCGGTCCCTTCATGTCGCGCAACATGCCGATATAGACGAAGTCCGCGCCATTGACCGACCGGGGCACTGCGCCGAAATCACGGTCGCTGATCCCGTTATAGATGCGGACCGCGTCGCAATGAGGCTTGCCGATCTTCGCCTCATAGGTGGCGCGCTCGTAGTCGCAGACGAAGGAGATCGCCTCCGTGCCGTGCTCCAGAATGCGCTCGGCCATGAACACAGCTTCACCCGAAAGCGTGCGGGAGCGAAAATGCAGGCTTCCGCCATGTGGGGAATAGAGGCGGGCAACGCTATACCTTTGAACCCGCAGGAGTGAGCCGATGACCCGCGCGACCACGCCGCCCTTGGCGCCGTGTCCGTGCAGAATGTCAGGCCGCAATTCCTTGATATGATTGTAGCAGTTCTTTAAAGCCGCCAGATCGCTGAGACTGACGGAGCGCTGGATCGGCAGGCGCTCCAGCCCGAGCGCCAGATAGGGCATGATCTGCGCGAAAAGCTTGTCTTCGTGCTCGCTGCCGGTGGAGCTGTCGCAGACGATGCCGACGTGATGACCGGCCTGACTGTGATGTTCGGCGAGATCGCGGACATGACGAAAGATGCCGCCCACCGGAGATCGAAAACAATGGACGATGCGCAGCGGCCGCTTGTCTGACATCGATCAGAAAAGCCGTTCGCGTACGTAGACGGTGTCGCCTGCAAGGATGGGATCGGTGATCGGCACGCGGCCGGTGATGATCTGACCGTTGATCTTGCGCGTTACGTCCACGTCACGCTGGTTCGAACGGCCTGTAAAGCCGCCGGACACGGCGATGGCGTTGAGGATGGTCATGCCTGGGACATACGCATATTGACCCGGTTGACCGACCTCCCCCATCACGAAGATCGAGCGATAGCGGTCGATCTCGATGGTGACATCAGGGTCGCGCAGATAACCCTGCTTCAGCTTCTGGGCGAGCACGCCTTCGAGCTGGGTCAGTGTCGCGCCGCGCGCCGCAACCTGCCCGACCAGCGGGAAGGCAATGTAGCCGGCCTGGTCGACGGTGTAGGTATTCGTCAGGCTCGGCTGTTCGAAGACGGTGACCCGCAGCCGATCGCCGCTGTCGAGGCGATAGGGCTGGATGGTCGCTTCATGAAAGACCTTCGGCGCAGGGCGATAACCGGCGCAACCAGCCAGGCTGGCGGACAGAAGTGCGCCTGCGACCAGAAGTATCGCGTGTTTCCCCACCATGGCCATGCGCAGTCGCGCCCCCGATTGAACCCGTTTCGTTGTCTCGTTATCGAACGGTTAGGGTTAATGCCCGGTAAACGGCTGACCCCGCATTTCACCCTACGGCGGGAGGAGGGAAGGCGTCAGGTTGCACCCCCTGCAATTAACCCTTGAGTTACCATGATCCTTTACGGTTGCGCGGATAAAGCCCCGGGAGTGTGTGATGCCGAGTTTGGACCGTGATCAGCAGGACGTCGATATCGACCTGGCGCAGTTTTTCCGTGCCGTGTGGCAGCGGAAAGGGATCATCCTGACCACGACGGCACTGGTCGGCGTGCTGGCTTTCGTCGGCGCGCACGCGATCGCGCCCACCTACAAAAGCAATGCCATGCTGCTGATCGAGCCGCGCGAGCCGAGTTTTTCAGCATCCGGCCCGAACGCATCGACGGTCGAACCGATGCCGGACGAACTGAATGTCGTCAGCCAGGTTCAGTTGCTGCAGTCGGTCGACCTGATCAAGCAGGTGGCCCGGGACCTCAATCTGCATGAGCGGCCGGAATTCGATCCCGAATCCAGCCCCTCTGCCATCACCGATTTTCTCGTCCTGTTCGGTCTTACAAAGAATCCCCTAGACCTTCCGCCGGAAGAGCGGGTCCTGAAGGCTTTCAAGGAAAAACTGTCCGTTTATCAGGTCGAAAAATCCCGGGTGATCGGGATCGAATTCGCGTCCAAGGATCCACAACTGGCCGCCGACGTGCCCAATGCGATCACGGACGTCTATCGCTCGTTGCAGAGCGGCGCCAAGCTCGACAGCAATTCCGAAGCCGTCCGCTGGCTGGAAACCGAAATTGCCAATTTGCGGGAGAAGGTCCGAGAGGCTGAGCAGAAGGTGGCGGAGTATCGCTCCAATGCCGGCTTGATGTCGCTCGGCTCCGACCAGTCCTTCAGCAGCAAGCAGCTCTCGGACATATCCACCGAACTTGCTCGCGTGCGCGGCGAACGGGCCAATGCCGAAGCGACCGCCGAGAACCTCAAGGCCGCCATCAAGGCAGGGAAGTCGACGGATACCATCGATGCCGTCAGTCGCTCGGAATCGATCCAGCGCCTGCGCACAGCCGAATCGCAGATTCAGGCGCAAATATCCGATCTGTCGACGCGATTGCTCGACGGGCACCCGCAGATGAAGTCTCTGCGTGCTCAGCTGGCCGGCCTGCGTGAACAGATCCGTGCCGAAGCCTTGAAGGTTGCTGCTGGCCTCGAGAACGAAGCAGCTGTTGCCCGCGAGCGCGAGACGCAGCTGATTGCCCAGATGAACAGCGTCAAAGCCGACACCGCGCGCGCCGGTGAGGATGAAGTCGGGCTCAAATCCCTTGAGCGCGAAGCGGCCGCCCAGCGTCAGCTGCTGGAAACCTATCTGGCGCGCTACCGCGAAGCCTCATCACGCCTCGACAAGGATTCAAGCCCCGCCGACGCCCGCGTCATCTCGCGCGCCGTCCCGCCGCAGGAAGCGAGCTTCCCCAAGATCCTGCCGATGACGATCGTCTCGGCGCTTGCCACCTTCATCCTGTCCTGCGTGATCGTCATGCTGATGGAGCTGTTCAGCGGCCGCGCCTTGCGCCCCGCTGCCGGGTCTTACGCGCGCGACCATGAACGCGACGTGGAATTTGAGGACGAGGATATGCACGCCGCCGCCGAGGCGGATCTCGCTGATGACGTCGCACCGGCCGCGGTCCTCGCGCCTGCAACTTCACCCGCCGTTGCACCAGCCCCGGCAAAGCCGGCAAGCCTGCTGGATCTGACCGAAGAGACGGATGAGGCTGCTGTCGACGGGCAAGAAACGGATGAGGACGAGGCCGATCCGGTTGACGCCGGCGAAACGGCTGATCAAGGCGAAGACGAATTTTCTGCGGCTTCCGTTGCCGATTACCTGCTGGAGCAGGGTACCCGCGCGGCTTTCGCGATCTCTCCCTCGGGCGATGACGGATCCGCTGGCACGGTGACGTTGGCGCGCGAAGTGGCGGGCCGCGGGCGGCGCGTTGTCTTGATCGACATGACGGGCTCTGCCTGGCCGAGCCAGATGATGACCGCCTGGGCCGATTTGCCCGGCATTACCGATCTCTTGACCGGCGAAGCGGCCTTTGCCGATTGTATCCATCCCGACCGGAGCTCAACGGCCGACATCATTCCGCAGGGCAATGCGGACGTGCGCCAGGCCATGCGGGGTGCCGACCGGCTCTCGATGATCGTGGACGCTCTGGCCGATGCCTATGATCTCGTTCTGGTCGAATGCGGTCCGGCGGAAGCCAATGGTCTGGCCCGGCTCAGCCGCAACGGCAAACACGAGATCATCCTCTCGGCACCTGAACCGGATGCCCGGGAACTCGCGGATATCATGCGCGCCTTCCAGGAGGTCGGTTATGACGATCTGGTCTTGATGTCGGTCCGTCCGAAGGTCAATGGCCCGCGCCGTAGGGCGGCCTGATCGGCGCAAGCGCTCACGGCTCGTCGCTGACAGGGGCGACGGGCACGGGGCTTTTCGAGCCAAGAGCCCGGATGCGCTGAAGGGTGGAGTAAAGCGTGGCATTGTTCTTGATCCCGGCTTTCGCACGGGTCATTCCCTTGAGCAGCCATTCCGCCAGCCGACCAAGCGGCGTGATGGCTATCATCAGGTCGTGATGCTCCGTCGGGTTTCGGCACCAGCGCCGCTTGTAGTCCTGGTCACCGATGCCGAAATCAAAGACGGCAGCACCGGTAAGCGCGGCCCGCTCGATCATCAGCCAGAACAGCAACTCGCCCGGGCTCGCCTCGGGCATGAGTGTGTCATCGATCGAGCCGAACTGGCAGATCACATGATCGCCCTTGCGCGAGAGACCTGCGATCGCAGCGATCTTGCCGGCATGCTCACCCTTGAGCCGCAGCGCGTGCAATTCAAGCGGCACGTCGTTCCCGCCTCGATCGATCTCAAGCGCCATATGGAAGAAGGCTTGCGTCTCGGCAGCCTGGAAGACATTTGGCAACCCTTGAGCCGCGAAACGGGCTGCCTTTTGCCGGAAGAAGGTGTCGAGAAGCGCGGTCTTGTCGCTCGTACTGGTGGCCCGCACATGTTCGAACCCGCCCACGGCGTCCAGCTTTCGAACTTGGGAGCGAAATTTTTTGCGCCGTGCCTTGGCGTTGAGGGGCGCGATCGTCGCTTCCATGTCCGGCCCGAGCCGAACCTGGAAGGCGGAATTCGGGTTTTTGACAGAACTCAGGTCGCTGAACGGATGTCGCTCGCCACGCCAGTCGAGCGGCACATGGGTGAGCCTGACAATGTCGGCTCGTCCGTTAAGGGCTAGCGCCAGCTGATGGCTGAGGATCGACAGCGGCAGGTGTGCGGCCCGGCGGCGAAAATCGGCGGTGAAGAGTCCGCTATTGTAATTGGTGAAGGCGCTGCCGATGAACTGCGCCGTGCGCACCATGGTATGGCTCTCGATTTCGAGCGGCAGGATGAAGGCGAGAACGCCGTCGATCTTGCCCTCAACAATCGCGACCGGGTTGTCATGTGTCTGGACCCAGGCATAGCACCAGTCGAAAGCCTGATGCATCGAGTTCCAGGTGTCGGCCTCCAGCTGGCGCCAGACACGCTCCACCGCCTTCATGTCGTTGTGGACGGCGATGGAAAGGCGCGGGTCGCCACTGGTGCTTGTAGGCACATCGGTGGGACGGCTCGGCACGACAGAGGTCGGACTGGCCATCTGCCCTGCAAAGACAGTCATGGTCTTCGATGTCAGTTCCCGCATGCGGGTCTCCCGTCCGTTTGCCTGCGCCCGAGCCGAAGCTAGCGCCGGGTTCTGCAAGAAACGGTTATCGGAAGGCCATTTCCGGTCGATCGAACCGGAACGCGGTAAACAGCTGGTAAAGGTGACCTACTTGCGCGCCGGTCCCGCCATCCATTTGATGATCAGCATGGCTGGCACGATCCACAGGACGCCGGACAGGACGAAGTAGAGGAGGTGACCCCACCACGGAGCCTCAGCCAGCGTGGCCGACGCAATCGTCGTCGCCAGCAGCGCATAGAGCAAAACGATGACGATGATGGCGATCGTTCCGATGAAGGAGCGCAAGGATGGCCGCATTGGCACGCCTCTCTTTTAGGACTGGCCCGTCATCTTTTGACGCGACCGCTTGCCGCAAACCGGCGGGCTTGTTTTGCACACCGGAGTGATGCAAATCAACGGGCGAAAAGAGGATTGACGAATGACAGCTGCGACGATCGGAACCGAAACCCAAATCCGCACCCAGATTGCCAAGGTGGATAGCGACCGTCGCGCCATCCGCATCTGGCTCGGCCTCGTCGTCTTCACGCTGTTCTGTCTCGTTTTGGTGGGCGGCGCGACGCGCCTCACCGACTCGGGCCTGTCGATCACCCAGTGGAAGCCGATCCACGGCGTCATTCCGCCGCTGACCGTCGAGGAATGGGAAGAGGAATTGCAGCTCTACCGCCAGATCCCGCAATATCAGCAGATCAACAAGGGCATGAGCCTCGACGAGTTCAAGTTCATCTTCTGGTGGGAATGGGCGCATAGGCTGCTCGCCCGCATGATCGGCATGATTTTCGCGCTGCCGCTTCTCTATTTCTGGGTGAAAGGCCGCATCGAACCAGGGCTTCGGCTACCGCTGGTCGGCGTGTTGGCGCTCGGTGGCTTGCAGGGCTTCATCGGCTGGTGGATGGTGTCGTCCGGCCTCAGCGAACGCGTCGATGTCAGCCAGTATCGTCTGGCGACGCATCTGATGATGGCCTGTTTCATTTTTGCGAGCTGCGTCTGGATCATGCGAAGCCTCGCTCCTCACAGTGAGGATGCCTCGCCGACGCCGAAAGCCCGCTTGGTGGCAGGCGTCCTGCTCGCCATGACCTTCTTCCAGATCTATCTCGGCGCGCTCGTCGCCGGCCTCGACGCCGGCTTCAGCTACAACACTTGGCCGCTGATGGATGGCGCGATCGTGCCCCAGGGCCTGTTCGTCCAGGCGCCCGCCTGGATCAACCTCTTCGAGAACCCGAAGACGGTGCAGTTCGTCCACCGCGTTGGCGCCTATGTGCTCTTTGCCATCGCGCTGTTCCACATGATCCAGTGTCTGCGGGCAGCCCCCCAGTCCACCCATGCCCGCCGTAGTGTGCTGATGTTCGCCCTGGTCTGTCTGCAGGCGACGATTGGTATCGTGACGCTCTTGAGCCAGGTACAGCTGCATGCGGGCTTGACGCATCAGGGCATGGCGCTGAGCGTGCTCGCCTTCGCCGTAGCCCATCTGCGCGGCTTCTATGGCGAGCGACCGCGCCCGATCGCCATGGAAGTGCGCGACTAAGTCAACCGAACCGGAAGCCCGAATAGGGCTTGCCGAGGAAATGTCCCTGAAAAACCTGCCGTCCGGCGTCAGCGCCGGCGGCGCCGGCCGCGACGAACAGCGGCACCAGATGGTCATGATCCGGCACATGGCAGGCCAGCGCATCCGGGTTTTGGTCCCACGTCGCCAGACGCGAAACCCGTTCATCCGGGCTTTCATTTTCCACGGCCTCTTTCAGCCAGGCATCAAAACGGATTGCTTCCTGCACATGGCCGGGGTCAGCCTGCCGGAACTGCCGCATGTTGTGGTAGCTCATGCCGGAGGCGATGATCAGCACGTCCTCGTCGCGCAGCGGCTCCAGCGCCCGGCCGATCGCCACATGGCTTTCCAAGTCCAGCGTATTTTTGAGCGACATCACGGTGACCGGGACATCGGCATCCGGATAGGCGAGCATAAGCGGAATAAAGACGCCATGGTCATAGCCGCGCTCGGCATTCTCCGCGCTGTCGATCCCGGCAGCGGCAAGCAGGGCGCGGGCTCGGGCCGCAAGGGCGGGAGAGCCGGGCGCGGGGTAAGACAGCTCGTAGGTATGCGGCGGGAAGTTGTAATAGTCGTAGAGCATGCCCGGCTGTTCGGCGCTGCTCAGCGTCGGCACGGGCTCCGTTTCCCAGTGACCAGACACAACCAGGATCGCCTTCGGCCTGCGTCCCACCTCGTCTGCCAAACTACGCAGAAAGTGGCCGAGGTCGTCCCACGGCCTGCGGCCCTGTTCGTCCTTTGCAAATTCCATGAACGGCCACGGGCCACCACCATGGGGGATGAAGTAAACGGGAAAACGCTGTTGCTCTGTCATGGCACCTCTCTTTGGGCGCACTATAACCGTGTCTGGAAGAGCAGACGATATCACGTCTGCCTGACGAAGCGTTCAGCAGCTGGCAACAGTCATCCTTAGGCTCAGACAGGCTTGTGACAGACGGCTTCCACGTTGTGACCGTCGGGATCGAGCACGAAGGCGCCATAGTAATTCGGATGGTAATGGGCGCGGATGCCGGGAGGACCATTGTCCGTTGCACCCGCCGCCATTGCAGCCGCGTAGAACGCGTCCACCGCCGCCCGGCTCTCCGCGACGAAAGCGACATGCATCGACCCTCGAGTGCGACCACCCGTGCCGATCCAGAGGCTTGGCTTTCCGTGGACCCCGTAGCCGGCGCCCTCATAGGTCCCGCCGGTCTCTTCCGCCGTCACCACCATGCAGCAGGTAGCGCCGATGGTCGGCATCACCGCGTCGTAGAATGCCTTGGACTTCGGATAGTCGGCCACGGACAGACCGATATGATCGAGCATGACATCCTCCCAGATCAGGCTGCCTCAGGCCGACAGCATCAGGTCCATGTTCTGCACGGCAGCCCCTGAGGCTCCCTTCCCGAGATTGTCGAGTGTCGCGACAAGGTTGACGTGAGCTCCGCCTTCGGTGCCGAAGACATAGAGCTTCATCGTGTCCTGCCCAACCAGTTCTTCGGCATCGACCCGTGGCAGCTTGGCGCTCTCGGCGAGCGGTACAACGGTGACGATGTCCTGACCCGCGTAATGTGCCACGAGGGCTGCGTGAATGCTCTCAATCGTCGTCCCCGACGCGAGGTCGTCAAGGAACAGAGGCACCTGCACGATCATGCCTTGGGCAAATCGGCCGACGGAGGGGGCGAAGAGGGGGGCTCGGTCAAGCCGGCCATGGATTTTCATTTCCGGCACATGCTTGTGCTTGAGCGGCAGGCCGTAGAGAAAATTGTTGGCGGCCAGATGCTCCGGATGAGCGGAGTCTTCCATCTGGGCGATCAGCTGCTTGCCGCCGCCGGTATAGCCGGAGACCGCATTGACGCTGACCGGATAGCCGTCGGGCAGGATGCCGGCGTCGCGGAGCGGACGGATGAGGCCGATGGCCCCCGTCGGATAGCAACCGGGATTGGCGACTTTACGGGCGGCCTTGATCTTCGCGCCCTGTGCCTTGTCCATCTCGGCAAAACCATAGGCCCAGTCTTCCGCCACACGAAAGGCGGTCGAGGTATCGATGATCCGAACCATGTTGTTGCCCGAGAGCATGGCGACGGCCTCTTTCGAGGCGTCGTCCGGGAGGCAAAGGATAGCAATGTCGGCGCTGTTGAGCAGGTCTTCCCGCATCGCGGAATTGCGCCGTTCCGCTTCCGGGATCGACAGGAGCTCGACGTCGCGGCGGCCGGCCATGCGGGTGCGGATCTGCAGTCCCGTGGTTCCGTGTTCGCCATCGATGAAGATTTTCGCGCTCATGTCTTTGTCCACAAAATCAGGAAGTTGGAAGGTCCGGCGGAATCACTTTATCCGCCATATGATTCAGTTTGTTAACGGGAGGCGGCCAGCCGCTCGGCCCGGAGACCAAGCATATACATCGCGACCGTTGCACCGGCAATGGCGGTGATATCGGCATGATCATAGGCTGGCGCCACTTCGACGATGTCAGAACCGCGGATATCGAGGGGTCCGAGCTTGCGCAGCACCGACAGCATCTTGGCCGAAGACGGGCCGCCCGCGACCGGTGTGCCGGTGCCCGGCGCAAAGGCCGGATCGAGGCAGTCGATGTCGAAGGTGAGGTAACAGGGTCTGTTGCCGACATGGGCGAGGATCTGGTCTGCGATGGCCTGCGCGCTCAGATCCTCGACCTCGTAACCCGGAATGATCCGGATGCCGAAATCCTCCGGCGCCTCAGTGCGGATGCCGATCTGGATCGAGGCCTTGGGATCGATGACGCCTTCGCGGACAGCGCGGCAGACGAAGGAACCATGGTCGATGCGCTGGCCGTCATCATCCCAGGTGTCCTGATGCGCATCGAAATGCACAAGCGCCAGCGGACCATGCTTGGCGGCATGCGCTTTGAGAAGCGGCCATGTAACGAAATGGTCGCCGCCGAGCCCAAGCACATAGGCGCCGGACGCCAGAATTTCGGCCGCCTGCGTTCCGATCCGCGCCGGTGTCTCCTGATGATTGCCGTAGTCGAGCAGAACGTCGCCATAGTCGATGACAGCCATCTGCTCGAAGAGATCGCGGGCAAAGGGATATTGCGGATCATTGTCGAAGATGGCGGAGGCGCGTCGGATCGCCTGCGGCCCGAAGCGCGCGCCGGGGCGGTTCGAAACGGCGGCATCGAAGGGAATGCCGAGGACGACGGCATCGACGTCATCGAGAACTTTCGAATATTTGCGCCGCATGAAGGAGAGCACGCCGGCATAGGTCGGATCGGTCGCCGCACCACGAAGCGCTGTGGCGGTAAAGGCGTTGTCGATCGATTTGCTGGCCATGATCGTCTCCGGTCTGATTTGATCAAATTATAACGTGCGATACCTTGGTCAAGCAGTCGCCAGGCGCGGGAAACAAAAAAGGCGGAGCCGAAGCCCCGCCTTGATTTCCGTTTCCGGTAATCCAGCGATTAACGCTTGGAGAACTGGAACGAACGACGGGCCTTGGCCTTGCCGTACTTCTTACGCTCGACAACGCGGCTGTCGCGGGTCAGGAAGCCACCCTTCTTCAGGACCGAGCGCAGGCCCGGTTCGAAGTAGGTGAGGGCCTTCGAGAGACCGTGGCGAACTGCACCGGCCTGGCCGGAAAGACCGCCGCCGTGAACGGTCGCGATGATGTCGAACTGGCCATCACGGGCAGCTGCGACGATCGGCTGCTGCAGGATCATCTGCAGGACCGGACGGGCGAAGTAGGTGCGGAATTCGCGGCCGTTGATCGTGATCTTGCCGGTGCCCGGCTTGACCCAGACGCGGGCAACAGCGTTCTTGCGCTTGCCGGTGGCGTAGGAGCGACCCAGCGAGTCGACCTTGCGGACGTGAGCCGGAGCTGCGTCCTGTGCCGGGGCAAGGTCCTTCAGGGAAGAAAGATCGGCCATACTTAGGCGCTCCTTGTGTTCTTGCTGTTCAGCTTGGCAACGTCGAGAACTACGGGCTGCTGAGCTTCATGCGGATGGTTCGAGCCGGCATAGACGCGCAGGTTCTTCATCTGGCGACGGCCGAGCGGGCCGCGCGGGATCATGCGCTCGACAGCCTTCTCGAGAACGCGCTCCGGGAAGCGGCCTTCGATGATCTGGCGGGCAGTACGTTCCTTGATGCCACCCGGATAACCGGTGTGCCAGTAGTAGGTCTTGTCCGAATACTTCTTGCCGGTCAGGACAACCTTCTCGGCGTTGATCACGATGACATTGTCGCCATCATCAACGTGAGGGGTGTAGGTGGCCTTGTGCTTGCCGCGAAGATACGTGGCGATGATGGTGGCGAGGCGGCCGACAACGAGCCCTTCGGCATCGATGACGATCCACTTCTTCTCCACCTCTGCAGGCTTCTGAACGAAGGTAGACATTGAGGTCTCTTTCCGTGTGATCCTGAGAGATCCGAGACTGGATCCGCAGGCGTTTTTTGTTGCTTGTTTCGCACCGTGACCGGCACAAAAAAGAAAGCGGTCCCGAGGGGCTGCGTTCTTGTGGGCTGTATAATCGGAGGTCCTGGAACGGTCAAGGTGAGGCGGGCTGAATGGTGTGCAGCAAAGCCAATATAAATCAACGACTTAGATGTGGGGTACTATTTTACCCCACATTTTCGGCGCGCCGCTTACTGCAATTGCCACAAAATGCGCCTGTTGCGGCCTGTCCATACTTCGCGAAAAGGGCAGGTTATCCGATATATTGACTACGAAGGGAAGGATTGCAGTCAAAACATGAGCGCAACTCATGATGCTAATATGTGCATGAACATAATGAAAACATAAACCGAACGTATCGGCAGGCGCCCAAGATGGAGGTAATTCATGTCCCTGGAGCGTCGCATTTCTTTGATCACGCTGGGCGTTGCGGATGTCGCCCGCAGCACCGATTTCTATCAGCGGCTCGGCTGGACCAAATCTTCCGCTTCCAATGACGATGTGACGTTCATACAGCTCAAGGGAATAGTCCTTGGGTTGTTTTCCCGTGAACACCTGGCCAAGGATGCGCGCGTCGAAAACACGCCTCCTGGCTTCTCCGGCGTCACCCTTGCCTACAACGTCCCGAGCGAAATTGGCGTGGATGCGGTGGTGAAATTCGTCGTCTCCTGTGGAGCAACTCTGGTCAAGGCGCCGGAAAAGGTCTTCTGGGGAGGCTATTCGGGTTATGTTGCGGATCCCGATGGCCACCTCTGGGAAATCGCCCACAATCCCTTCTTCCCGCTGGACGAGCACGGTCATGTGGTCCTGCCGGACTGATGGGAAGCATTTTAGCAGGTGAGCATAATGCTCGTTAACCGGTGGATGATATAAGGAGATCGGGGAATAAAGGACGGTTTGCTCAACGGCCCGAAAGGGCAGGAGAAAGTCCATGAACCACGACACCTATCTGAACAGCTATCTCGCAGAGATCCTCAAAGGTGCGCGCACGGTCGCGGTGGTCGGCGCCTCCACCAATGACCATCGACCAAGCCACTGGATCTCCGGTTTTCTGCTTGGCAAAGGCTACCGCGTCTTTCCGGTAAACCCGCTGCATGCGGGCTCCACGATCCTTGGCCAGCCCGTTTATGCCTCGCTTGCCGACATCAAAGAGCCGATCGATCTGGTCGACGTGTTCCGCCAGTCGGACCATCTCGACGCGATCGTCGATGAAGTCCTGGCCATGGAGCCCAGGCCGAAAGCCATCTGGTGCCAGCTTGGCGTCCGCAACGACCGGGCCGCCGCAAAGGCTGAAGCCGCAGGGGTCAAGGTCGTGATGAACCGCGCACTCGTCTCAGAATATCCGCTGGTCTATGAGCTGACCCATGCGCATGGACCGGCGCACGCGGCCTGACCGGCGATCAAAAGCGGATGACCGGCTTGAAGAACTGATCCGGCAAGGGACTGACGGGCTCACAGCTCAGCACCGGGCAACGTGGCTCATCCTGGGTCGGAACATAGGCGCGTTCGGCATATTCGTTGTCGTCGCACTGTGCGTTGCGCGTGACGTAACGGTCATAGAGCGTCATACCCGGGACCCGCTTTGACGGGTAGCGCAGGATGACGGCGCCCTCATTGATCACCCGCTGGCGGGCGTCGGCGCAGGTCAGGCTTTGTGAGTTGTAGCGTGAGATGGCGGCGGCAGGCGATGCCGCGCCAATGGCTGCCACCAGAATGATCATATGGTTCAGACGCATGATGGTCCTCCTTGAATGCGGTTCAACGCTTGGCTCAGTCAGCGGGTTCCGGTTTGAGCGATAAGCCTTTCACCTGACGAAACATAGTGCAGTCGGTCTTGTTGTCGACGCGCTCTATCCCATCTAGTGCTGCGATGTGAAGCACGTGGCAATGGAGGTCGGGATGGCGGAACATACCCATTATTCGAACGACTACCTCAGGGAGATCTTGGGCAACGTCAAGACCATCGCGCTGCTCGGCGCCTCGCCGAAGCCGGATCGCCCGAGTTTCGGCGTCATGCGTTTCCTGATGTCGAAAGGCTACCGGGTTTTCCCCGTCAATCCCGGCCAAGCCGGCAAGGAAATTCTCGGTCAAACAGTCTATGCAACCATGGCCGATATTCCGGAAGCGATCGACATGATCGACGTGTTTCGCGCACCGGAACATCTGGGTGAGGTCGTATCAGAGACGCTCGCTCTTCCAAGCCGGCCCAAGGTCATCTGGGGCCAGCTGACAGTGCGCGACGACGAAGCCGTGAAGCCGGCGGAAGCGGCCGGCATCAAGGTCGTGATGAACCGCTGCCCGGCCATCGAAATGCCGCGTCTCGGGCTGTAAGCGGCTAGCGCTCCATCAAAAGATCCGGACTGGCGCGAAGAGCGTTCAGGCTCTCTGCATTGTTGCAATAGTCGACGAAGGTCTTGCCGATCGTGCCGGCCTGCAGGTCGTGCCGACACTGATCCTTGGACTGGCAGTTCGAACAGGCGATTTGCATGTCTCGAAACAGCTTGCGCATCTGGTAGTCGACTTCGTCCGGATCGATGTTGAGGGCCCGCATGACCTGCGGCATCTCGTCGGCGGCATGCGGCCCGGCCTTCACCAGCGCGACCAATTGGTGCGGGCTGAGGCCACAATCTTCCGCCAGGGCCTCGATCTGGGCCTGATCGAGATTGGCCAGCACATCGGCCTCTGTCGAGGCTTCGAAGCCCTGTGCGAACCAGGACAGGATCTGTTGCATTGTATGGCGTACCGGGTCTGCGATGTTCAGGGTCATAGGCGCTCTCCGTCAATAAGGAAGAGCATGCCACGCCGCGCGCCACCTGCATTGACCTCGATCAAGGATGTTTATGCTCACGCCGCGGTTGAGATTGGAATATTGCAGGCTGACAACTGCCCCCGACTGACTATGATCCGCCGCAGTCCAGCTTAAGGGAGGATCCATAACATGTCGGACACCAATCCGGGTTTTGCCACGCTTGCCGTTCACGCCGGCGCCCAGCCTGATCCCACGACCGGCGCGCGCATCACGCCGATTTACCAAACGACAGCCTTCGTCTTTAATGATTCAGACCATGCGGCCGCCCTCTTCGGGCTGAAGCAGTTCGGCAATATCTACACCCGCATCATGAACCCGACGCAGGCCGTTCTCGAAGAGCGCGTTGCAGCGCTTGAAGGCGGCACGGCAGCGCTCGCCGTCGCCTCCGGCCATGCCGCGCAGCTCCTCGTCTTCCACACGCTGATGCAGCCGGGCGACAATTTCGTCGCGGCTAAGAAGCTCTATGGCGGCTCGATCAACCAGTTCGGCCATGCCTTCAAGAATTTCGACTGGCACGTTCGCTGGGCCGATCCCGCCGACGTCGCAAGCTTCGAGGCGCAGATCGATGATCGCACCAAGGCTGTTTACATTGAAAGCCTCGCCAATCCCGGCGGCACCTTCGTCGATATCGAAGCAATTGCCGAGATTGCCCATCGCCACGGCCTGCCGCTGATCGTCGATAACACGATGGCAAGCCCCTACCTGATCCGCCCGCTGCAGCACGGCGCCGACATCATCGTGCACTCCGCCACCAAGTTCCTCGGCGGCCACGGCAATTCCATGGGCGGCGTCATCGTCGATGGTGGTACCTTCGACTGGTCGGCCAAGCCGGGCAAGTATCCAATGCTCTCCACCCCGCGCCCGGAATATTCCGGCGTTGTCCTGCACCAGACCTTCGGCAATTTTGCCTTTGCCATCGCCTGCCGCGTGCTGGGCTTGCGTGACCTCGGTCCGGCCATTGCCCCGATGAATGCCTTCCTGCTCCTGACCGGCATCGAGACCCTGCCGCTGCGCATGCAGCGCCACTGCGACAATGCGCTGAAGGTGGCGACCTGGCTGAAGAACCACCCGAAGATCGCCTGGGTCAACTATGCGGGCCTTCCCGGCGATCCGAACAACGCGCTGCAGAAGCGCTACTCGCCGAAGGGCGCAGGCTCGGTCTTCACCTTCGGCATCAAGGGTGGGCTGGAAGCCGGCAAGGCTTTGGTCGGGGGGCTGCAGCTCTTCTCGCATCTGGCGAATATCGGCGATACCCGCTCGCTGATCATCCATCCCGCCTCGACCACCCATGCCCAGCTGTCCGAAGAGCAGCAGATCGCAGCCGGTGCTGGGCCGGATGTCGTGCGCCTGTCGATCGGGATCGAGGATCCGGAAGACATCATCGCCGACCTTGAGCAGTCGCTGGCCAAGGCTTGATGAATTGAAACGAGCGGCGGTGTCGGTACACCGCCGCTTGCCATTCGGAGATCACGATGACCCTGTCCCTGCCTTTCGATCCCACCGCCGTCACGCCGGAGGAGGGGGCTCCTGCCCCGGACCGCCTGATTTCCGGCGATCCGCGCTTCACCACCTGGAATATCGAAGAGGCGGAGGGCGGCATCTATGCCGGCATCTGGCAGTCGACGCCTGGCAAGTGGCGGATCTCCTATGATGAGTGGGAATACTTCCACATTCTCGAAGGCCACTCTGTCGTCACCGAGGATGGCGGAGACCCAGTTGACCTGAAAGCAGGCGACCGCCTGATCCTCAGACCCGGCTTCAAGGGAACCTGGGAAGTTCTTGAAACGACTCGTAAGGACTATGTCATCAGGCTCTAGCTCGCAGCCTTCATCCGGGCCGCTGCAGCCTCGTGCTCGGCCGCCATGGTGATGTCCTCCGCCGAGACCTTCTGGATGCTCTCGCGGCTGTTGATCCGCTCCATGTAAGCCTGGAAGGCGGGGCGGGCCTCGACGAGACCGAACATTGTGGTCCAGTGCAGCGCAATCCCCCACAGGAGGTCCGCTGCCGTGAAGCGGTCACCGAGAAGGTATGGGCCTTTCTTCAAGGCGCCCTCCAGCATGTCGATCAGCAGGTCATAACTGGCATAGGGGGTCTCGTTGAAAGAAGCCGGCTCCCGCTTCATGTATCGGTCCACCACCGCGGGTTCGAAGCAGCTGCCATAGATGAACAGCCAGCGGACATAGGCGCCGCGGTCCGGATCGGTCAGTGCTGGGGCAAGACCCGCCTCAGGAAAGAGATCGGCGAGATAGAGGTAGATCGCACCCTGTTCGGTGACGAGCGTGCGGTCGACCTCGACCGCCGGTACCTTGCCGAGCGGGTTGATCGCGAGATAGGCCGGCTGGCGCTGTTCGCCCACCTTCATGTTGAGCACACGGAGCGTGTAGGGAACGCCAAGCTCTTCCAGTAGCACGCGCGCACCGGTGGCCCGCGTCTGAGGCGAGTAGAAGAGGGTGATCTGTTGGTCATTGTGCATTGAAAGTCTCCCTTTCGAAAAGATGCCGCCATAGGGCGATGAAGAGAGACTATGCGACCATACCTGTCAGATTGTGTCAGGTTGGTCTAGGTTACTGCACCTGACGAGGATTTTCTTATGCGCGCTAGCCGGCTGATCAACATCCTGACGACACTGCAGGCGAAGGGACTGGTGACGGCGGAAGCGCTGGCTGCCGAAAATGACGTTTCGGTCCGCACTATTTATCGAGACATCGACGCCCTCTCTCTGTCCGGCGTTCCCGTCTACAGCGAGCGCGGTTCGGATGGCGGTTACAGGCTTCTCGACGGCTACCGTGTCCGCCTAAACGGACTGTCTTCCGCGGAAGCGGAGGCGATGTTTTTGTCCGGTATTCCCGGTGCCGCTGCCGATCTCGGTCTTGGGTCGCTGATGGCCGGCGCGCAGAAAAAACTGACCGCGGCCTTGCCCGAGGACCTGAGGGAGAGTGCGAGGCGCATGCAGTCGAAGTTCCACCTCGATGCACCGACCTGGCTCGCCGAGGGCGAACAGCCGGTCTACCTTCAAGCCATTGCCGATGCCGTCTGGAACTCCAAGCGGATCCGCATGCGCTACCGTTCGTGGAAGGCGGAGAAGAACAGGGTGGCGGAACCGCTCGGTATCGTCATTAAGGGTGGCGCCTGGTATCTCGTCGCCCGTGTCGACGACACACCGCGCACCTATCGCATTTCGCGTGTCCTCGATCTGATCGTCACCGATGAACACTTTGACTGGCCGAAAACCTTCGACCTTGCGGCATACTGGGACGACAACACTCGACGGCTCGAACGCGAACTCTACCCCAATTGGGCAGTTGTCCGGCTCTCCGGCTGGGGGCTGAAGGAGGTAGAACACATGTCCCCTCCTTACGTGCGCACCAATCTCGAGTTCATCGGTGAACCTAACGAACAGGGCTGGCGCACTGTCCGCCTGCCGGTGGCGCAGGAACGCATGGCCGTCTCCGAGATGCTGAAGCTTGGAACGGAGGTCGAGGTCATCGATCCGCCGGAATTGCGCGCCGCCATGCATCGGGCGGTTAAAAGCCTGATCGCCCGTTACAGTGAGGCGTCCGACCTCACCAGGTGAGGTCGAGCCGCTCAAGCCCGTGGAAGTGATAGACGTCTTTGACTGTGGGTATCTGCGCGATCTTCAGTCCCGGCAGCCGCTTGAACAACAGCGGCAGAACGATGTTGAGTTCAAGCCTTGCCAGCGGCGCCCCGATGCAGAAATGGATGCCGGCACCGAAAGAGAGGTTCGCCCCTTCATCGCGGGCCGGCTTGAACGTCAGCGGATCCGGGAACTTCTGCGGATCGAGATTGGCGGCTGCCAGAATGAGGCTCACCTTGTCGCCACGCTTGAAGGAGACACCGTCGATCTCGCAAGGCTCCAGGCACCAGCGCTGGAAGATATGCACGGGCGCGCAGATGCGGAGCGTCTCCTCGACCGTGCGTTCGATGGTCTTTTCGTCAGTGAACAGCGTCGCCGGATCGATCCCGCTGTCGAGGATGACCCGAACCGAATTGCCGATCTGGTGAACGGTCGCCTCGTGGCCGGCATTCAGGAGTACGATGGTCGTGGAGATCAGCTCGTCCTCAGTCAGGAACTGTCCCTTATGCTCGGTGTGGATCATGTGGCTCAACAGATCGTCGCGCGGCTCTGCCCGCCGCTCGGCGATCACCTGACGCACGTAATCCGCAAATTCCTTGGCTGAGCGGTCGGCCGCCTCCTCGTCGGCGCGGGTCCGCTTGAACATGTACATGCCGACATAGTCATGGCTCCATTTCAGAAGCTGTGGCCCCATCTCTTCGGGAATGCCGATCATGCGGGCGATCATCGTGACCGGGATGATGTCGGCGAAGGTCGACAGAAGCTCTGTCTTCCCATCCTTTTCGAAGCCATCGATCAGCCGGTTCGCGAGGTCCTCGATCTCCGGCGTCATCTTCTCGACATGGCGGGAGACGAAGGCCCGGTTGACCAGTGTCCGCAACCGCGTGTGCTCCGGCGGCTCGATCTCCAGCAGCGAATGCTCCTCTGCCTTGTCGAAGTGGCGGGTATGCGCTGCCGGCTCCGGCATCGCGAGTTCTTCGCGCGTTGCGATGTGCAGGATCTGCCGGCCGAAGCGACGATCGCGCAAAAGCGCGTTTACATGGTCATAACCGGTGAAGAACCACTGCTTCTGTTCCTCCCAGTAGAAGGTCGGACAGTTCGCGTGCAAAGCCGCATAGGCCCGGTTCGGATCGCCGTAGAAAGCGGGATCACGGGCGTCGAGCGAGACGCGACGGGTGGCTGGATCAATGGTGAGGAAGGAAAGCTCGGTCATGATAACCTGTTTATGCGATGGTGACTGTTGCGCCAATGCCTTGGCGATGGTCAGCTGTCCAGTAAGGTTGCGACGGCGGCAATCCTTTTCAGGATCGCAACCTGGCGGTCCACCTGCTCATCGACCACGACGCCCGTCTCCGAACGCGCCGTCGGAACGGTCACGATACGCGCGCCGGCCTTCACCGATGTCCGGTTCCGGCCCTCACTCTTCGAAACATAAAGCGCGCTGTCGGCGTCAGACATCAGCTGTTCCAGCTTTGCACCGGCAAGAGGGCTGACCGCAATGCCGATGCTGGTTGTAATGCTGAGGGGCTTGAGTTCTGTCGATATGGCTTTTTCGGCGAGCGCCATCCTCACCGTCTCGGCAAAGAGAGCCGCATCCCGGGGTTCGGAAATCGCCAGGACGGCGGCAAACTCTTCGCCGCCGGTGCGTCCGAACGCAGCCCGCTGCGGTAGAAGCGATCGGCAAAGAGCTGAGAATTCCAGCAGGACCTGATCGCCCGCCTGATGCCCGTGTTCATCGTTCACCTGCTTGAAGTGGTCCAGATCGAAGACCAGCAGCGCCAGAGCCGGCGAGGGGGCTGCGTCCTGAATGCGCTGATAGGCTTCGCAGAAGCCGCGGCGATTAAGGACGCCCGTCAAGGGATCGGTTCGCACCAGCGACTGCAGGCGCTCTTCAGACCGGTCCATCAGCATCTTTGCGAGGATGACGATCGCCGTGATGAAGCCGACAAGGGCGACTGTTCCCATCCACAGTCCAAGCGTGTTGTCCTGGAAGCCTTCAGGTTGGTGGAAGATGACAAAGATCCCGAAGGTGAGGCTCGACATCGCCTGCGCGGTCCAGATTGCCGACAGCATGATGCGGTAGCGGCGTGAACTGAAGCTTGCCTTCGTGATCAGAACCGCAAGGGATAAAAAGCCGGTGGCCGCGGCGAGGTTATAGGTCGATACCCGCAGAGCGAAGGTTTCACGGATATGGGGCAAGAGATTGCCGGCAATCCAGATCAGGGGTGGCAGCCATGCGGCAACCGGCGCGCGCCGTCGATCCAGCGCCGAGACGGCTGCAGCCCATGCGCTGAACGCGAGAAGCGAGGTGATGTTGGCAACGTAAATAGACACGAAATCGGGAATGTTGCCACGCGCACCGACGAGGCCGAGTCCCGTAGCGTGCACGGCAAAACCGATGCCGAACCAGAGGAAATGCCGCTGATCCCGCCCGTGCAGCCAAATGGCAATAAGCAGAATCGCAAGCGTGCCCGCCTGGATCACCCAAAGCAGAAACGCCGTCTTCACGTCGATCACGATCAATATCCCAAATAATGGAGCCTGGGCCCACGGGCTCCACAATGGCGCAGCCGGGTTAAGCACTTCCTACGGTGACCTTGTGGATTGCAGCAAGTCCAGGTCTTCGTGACCGCGAGGAAAAAGAGAATTTTCACCATGTTAGAGGTTTCTTGTGCATCGTCGACAAGTCTAAGCAGCACGAGCCGCGCGGCTCGGGCAAAACAGCCGGAGCAGGGCCGTTCGGTCGCTGGCAGGCGTTAAGGATATCCCTTGCTCGTGTCTTGAATGTCAGGGTGCGGACACTCTATGTAGGGGTTGACAGATTTTACGTGATTCCCGGTGCTGACGTGCCGGGGTGAGGCTGGAAAAGGACCGATATGAGAAATCCCGTTGATACCGCCCTGGCTCTGGTGCCGATGGTCGTGGAGCAGACCAATCGCGGCGAGCGCTCCTACGATATCTTCTCCCGCCTGCTGAAGGAGCGGATCATCTTCCTGACGGGCCCGGTCGAGGACACAATGGCCTCGCTTGTCTGCGCTCAGCTTCTTTTCCTCGAAGCCGAGAACCCGAAAAAGGAAATCGCCCTTTACATCAATTCGCCGGGCGGCGTCGTAACCTCCGGAATGGCGATCTACGACACGATGCAGTTCATTCGCCCGGCCGTGTCGACGCTGTGCATCGGCCAGGCAGCCTCCATGGGCTCGCTGCTGCTCGCCGCTGGCGAGAAGGGCATGCGTTTCGCCACCCCGAACGCTCGCATCATGGTGCATCAGCCCTCGGGCGGCTTCCAGGGTCAGGCTTCCGACATCGAACGCCATGCTCGTGACATTATTAAGATGAAGCGTCGCTTGAACGAGGTTTACGTCAAGCACACCGGCCGCAGTTATGACGAGGTCGAGAACACGCTGGATCGCGACCACTTCATGGAATCGAGCGAAGCCAAGGAATGGGGTCTGATCGACCGTATTTTGACCTCGCGCGTCGAGATGGAAGGCGTTGCACCGTCAGCTTGACGCCATCCCGCGATGCGGCGCCTTTGCTGGCGCCGCAGGAAGTGAAGGCGCCGGGGGTTTAAAGTCGCCGGGAAAGCGCTAATAGTATGGATTAAGGCTATGTTGAACGTTTGTGACATAGTCTGCCGAGACTGGGAGTTTTCGTTGCCGCCGATCCGTTCTGTGTGGATCGGCTAGTAGCTCCGGATCGGAAGAGGTTTCAGCCCAAGGCGGCGGCTGGAACCGGACAGTGAGAGTGACCGCCCTGCCGCAACCAGGCGGTAGCGCGGCGTGCTGGAAGGATAAAGACATGAGCAAGGTCAGCGGAAGCAACGGCGGTGACTCCAAGAATACCCTTTATTGTTCCTTCTGCGGCAAGAGCCAGCACGAGGTCCGGAAGCTGATTGCCGGACCGACGGTGTTCATCTGCGATGAATGCGTCGAACTCTGCATGGATATCATCCGCGAAGAGAACAAGTCTTCGATGGTCAAGTCCCGTGACGGCGTTCCCACGCCGCAGGACATCATCAAGATCCTCGACGAATACGTGATCGGCCAGAAACAGGCCAAGAAGATCCTCTCGGTCGCGGTGCACAACCATTACAAGCGCCTGTCGCATGCCTCGAAGGGTGGCGACGTTGAGCTTGCGAAGTCGAACATCATGCTCGTCGGCCCGACCGGTTGCGGCAAGACCTATCTTGCCCAGACGCTCGCCCGCATCATCGATGTACCCTTCACCATGGCCGATGCAACGACCCTGACCGAAGCCGGTTATGTCGGTGAAGACGTCGAAAACATCATCCTGAAGCTGCTTCAGTCGGCGGATTACAATGTCGAGCGCGCCCAGCGCGGCATCGTCTATATCGACGAAGTCGACAAGATCTCCCGCAAGTCGGACAACCCGTCCATCACGCGCGACGTGTCGGGCGAGGGCGTACAGCAGGCGCTTCTGAAGATCATGGAAGGCACGGTTGCTTCCGTTCCGCCGCAGGGTGGCCGCAAGCATCCGCAGCAGGAATTCCTGCAGGTCGACACCACGAACATCCTGTTCATCTGCGGTGGTGCCTTTGCCGGCCTCGACAAGATCATCTCTGCCCGCGGCGAAAAGACCTCGATCGGTTTTGGCGCAACGGTGAAGGCGGAAGACGATCGCCGCGTTGGCGAAGTGCTGCGTGAACTGGAGCCGGAAGATCTGGTCAAGTTCGGCCTCATTCCGGAATTCATTGGCCGTCTGCCGGTTCTGGCAACGCTCGAGGATCTCGATGAGGACGCCCTGATCCAGATCCTGTCCGAGCCGAAGAACGCGCTGGTCAAGCAGTATCAGCGCCTGTTCGAGATGGAAGACGTGGAACTGACCTTCCACGAGGACGCTCTGCGCGAGATTGCCCGCAAGGCGATTACCCGCAAGACCGGCGCCCGCGGCCTTCGCTCGATCATGGAAAAGATCCTGCTCGATACGATGTTCGAACTGCCGGAACTCGACGGCGTTCGCGAAGTCGTCATCTCCGACGATGTCGTCAACGGCAATTCCCGCCCGCTTTACATTTACGCGGATCGTCAGGAAGAAAAAGCCAACGCCTCGGCGTGAGATCATCGGCCAAGACAAAGTCAGTTGGAGCCCGCCTTTGGCGGGCTCTTTCGTTTTAGAGTGATCTTTTCTGAATTTACCGTGTCTGCTGTTGTCTCTGTGGACGGTTGGAGTAGAACAGATCGGGTGACATGCCGCCTGGATTCTGTTGCGTATCGGTATTTGCGTATCCGTTCTTCCCTTCATGCGATGGCCGGGGCGACCATTTTTGCGGTCGCAGACCACACACGCCTCGCTTCAGGTCCGCGTTCTAGGATGTGGGTCGAGGGAAAGCGTCATCATCCCGTCACAGATTTGCGACGGACCAGCCAGGCAGGCTTGAATTGACGGTTTCGCGACTCCACTTGTTGGAGGAGCAAGAACATGACCGATGCCTTTGGGTCGGTCATCAGGTCCCGGTTCCCCGGGATGTTTGAAAGGAATTGAAATGACGAATACGTCATCGACAAACGAGGCGAACACCTATCCGGTGCTTCCGCTGCGCGACATCGTTGTGTTTCCGCACATGATCGTCCCCTTGTTTGTGGGCCGTGAGAAATCCATTCGCGCTCTGGAAGAGGTGATGGGTTCGGACAAGCAGATCATGCTGGCCACGCAGATCAATGCGAGCGACGATGATCCGGCGGCGACAGCCATTTATGAAGTTGGCACCGTTGCCAACGTCCTGCAGCTCCTGAAGCTGCCCGACGGCACCGTGAAGGTCCTCATCGAAGGCCGCGCCCGTGCCCGGATCGACAGCTACACCGGCCGCGAAGATTATTATGAAGCCAAGGCTCGCATCCTGGCCGAACCCGATGAAGATGCCGTCGAGATCGAGGCTCTGTCGCGCTCGGTGGTTTCCGAGTTCGAAAACTACGTTAAGCTCAACAAGAAGATCTCCCCCGAGGTCGTCGGCGCCGCAAGCCAGATCGAGGACTACTCGAAGCTGGCCGACACGGTTGCCTCGCACCTGTCCATCAAGATCACCGAGAAGCAGGAGATGCTGGAAACGGTGAGCGTGAAGACACGTCTGGAAAAGGCGCTCGGCTTCATGGAAGGCGAAATCTCCGTTCTTCAGGTCGAGAAGCGCATCCGCTCGCGCGTCAAGCGCCAGATGGAGAAGACGCAGCGCGAATACTACCTGAACGAACAGATGAAGGCGATCCAGAAGGAACTCGGCGACGGCGAAGACGGCCGTGACGAGATGGCCGAACTGGAAGAGCGCATCGCCAAGACCAAGCTTTCGAAGGAAGCCAAGGAAAAGGCCGATGCCGAGCTGAAGAAGCTGCGCCACATGAGCCCGATGTCGGCGGAAGCCACCGTCGTGCGCAACTATCTTGATTGGCTGCTCGGCCTGCCCTGGAACAAGAAGTCAAAGGTTAAGATCGACCTCAACGCTGCCGAGAAGATTCTCGATGAGGACCACTTCGGCCTCGACAAGGTCAAGGAGCGCATTGTCGAATATCTCGCCGTTCAGGCGCGAGCGACGAAGATCAAGGGCCCAATCCTCTGCCTCGTTGGTCCTCCGGGCGTAGGCAAGACCTCGCTCGCAAAGTCGATCGCCAAGGCGACCGGCCGCGAATATGTGCGCATGGCGTTGGGTGGCGTTCGTGACGAAGCGGAAATCCGCGGTCACCGCCGCACCTATATCGGCTCGATGCCCGGCAAGATCGTCCAGTCGATGAAGAAGGCCAAGAAGTCCAACCCGCTCTTCCTGCTCGACGAGATTGACAAGATGGGCATGGACTTCCGTGGTGATCCGTCATCGGCTCTGCTCGAGGTGCTGGATCCGGAACAGAACTCGACCTTCATGGACCACTATCTCGAAGTGGAATATGACCTGTCGAACGTTATGTTCGTGACGACCGCCAACACGCTGAACATCCCGGGTCCGCTGATGGACCGCATGGAGATCATCCGCATCGCCGGTTACACGGAAGATGAAAAACTGGAGATCGCCAAGCGTCACCTGCTGCCGAAGTCGATCAAGGAACATGCCCTGCGTCCGGAAGAGTTTTCCGTGACGGATGGTGCGATCCTGGCGATCATTCAGCAGTATACCCGCGAAGCCGGCGTTCGCTCCTTCGAGCGCGAATTGATGAAGCTCGCCCGCAAGGCGGTGACCGAGATCATCAAGGGCAAGGTCAAGTCGGTGGCGGTCACGGCCGAGAACATCAACGAATATCTGGGCGTTCCCCGCTTCCGCCACGGCGAAGCCGAGGGCGAGGACCAGGTCGGCGTTGTCACGGGTCTCGCATGGACCGAAGTCGGCGGCGAACTGCTGACGATCGAAGGCGTCATGATGCCCGGCAAGGGCCGTATGACGGTCACGGGCAACCTGAAGGAAGTGATGAAGGAATCGATTTCGGCGGCGGCATCCTATGTCCGCTCGCGCGCTGTCGATTTCGGCGTCGAACCCCCGCGTTTCGACAAGTCGGACATTCACGTCCACGTGCCGGAAGGCGCAACACCGAAGGACGGCCCGTCCGCCGGTATCGCCATGGCAACCGCCATCGTGTCCATCATGACCGGCATCCCGGTCTCGAAGGATATCGCGATGACCGGGGAAGTGACCCTGCGCGGTCGCGTGCTTCCCATCGGTGGCCTGAAGGAAAAGCTGCTCGCAGCGCTTCGTGGCGGTATCAAGAAGGTTCTCATCCCGGAAGAGAATGCCAAGGATCTGGCTGACATTCCGGACAATGTGAAGAACAACATGGAGATCGTTCCGGTCTCGCGTATGGGCGAGGTCATTAGACACGCGCTGATCCGTGTGCCCGAGCCGATCGAGTGGGACGGCACCGTCGAAACACCGGCAATCGGGACGGTGGACACCACCGACGAAACCGGGGCAACCATCGCGCATTGATGCGATTTTGCCATGGTTGAGCCATAAAGCTCCAAATCCGCAAAAAAGGCTGGCAAATATGCCAGCCTTTTTTGTGAAAACACGCTTAAACGGCTTGTTTTCCGGGCCTTTCAGGTGCTTTTGAGTTGCGAAGGGCAGAAGCATTCGTATTCTCCGCCCGACTTAATCATTTGAGTCGTTTCATACCAATCAGAAAGGGTGGAAACATGAACAAGAACGAACTCGTATCCGCGGTCGCCGAGAAGGCTGGCCTGACCAAGGCTGACGCCGCCTCTGCCGTTGATGCCGTTTTTGAAACGGTCCAGGCCGAGCTGAAGAACGGCGGCGACATTCGTCTCGCTGGCTTCGGCGCCTTCACCGTCGCCCGTCGCGAAGCCTCCAAGGGCCGTAACCCGTCCACCGGCGCTGAAGTCGATATCCCGGCTCGCAACGTTCCGAAGTTCACGGCCGGCAAGGGCCTGAAGGACGCTGTCAACAGCTGATCCGTCGTGACCGTCGCCACCCTTCGGTGCCGATGGTCAGCTGACATCTCTGAAGCCCGGCCTCGTGCCGGGCTTTTTTGTTATCTTGCGCTGCAGCAAACTCTGTCTTATCTCTGTCATGCCGGGTCTTCCGGCAATTCGTTCTCAGGGCGGGGTGCAATTCCCCACCGGCGGTAAGGGGGAAGGCCCCAAGCCCGCGAGCGCCTGTCATTCTTGCCGGAAACGGAGGAGGTTGGGGTCAGCAGATCCGGTGTGAATCCGGAGCCGACGGTATAGTCCGGATGAAAGAGAACGAGGTCAGGTGGCGATGCTTCAACCGGAGCTCCGGTCGGCGTCACTGCTGCGTGTGGCTTAACCCCATCCGGGGAAGGGCCTCGTCGTCCTCGTCTGTCCTGATTTGTGTTGGTCCTTTTGGAAAAAGGAAAAGAGACATGAATCAGAGTTCCGCAACGCTTCTGCGTTCCCGCGCCGTGATCGGCGCCGGTTATATGGTTCTCGCCGGCATCGCGTTTGCCGCCCTGAACGTCGTGACCCAGTGGCTGGCCATGACGCTCCACTTCCCACCCGCCTCAACAGCTTTCTGGCAATACGGCTTTGCACTGATCCTCTCGCTGCCTCTGCTCGTTCGCCTCGGCCTGCGCGCCATGAAGACGGCTTATCCCGTCCGCCACATCCTGCGCGTCCTGCTCGCCGCCTTCGGCGTTCAGGCCTGGGTGACGGGGCTTGCGACCGTACCGATCTGGCAGGCGATTGCTCTGGTCATGACCTCACCCTTCTTCATCATCATCGGGGCACGCCTGTTTCTCGGCGAGACCGTCGGTCGCGACCGCTGGCTGGCGACGCTGGCCGGTTTCACCGGCGCCATGATCATCCTCCAGCCCTGGTCGGACACATTCACGCTGGCAGCCCTCCTGCCGGTCCTCTCGGCGCTGCTCTGGGGCGGCTCCTCGCTCATCATGAAGAACCTCACGCATTACGAGGCGCCGGAGACGGTGACCGTCTGGCTGCTCGTTCTGCTGACGCCGATCAATGCGGGTCTGGCTGCGGCCTCCGGCTTTGCCGTGCCGGAAGGCCTGGCACTCTGGCTGTTGCTTGCCGCCGGTCTGCTGACGGCCATTGGCCAGTACCTCCTGACGCTCGCCTACAACGCCGCCGATGCCGCCTATGTTCAGCCCTTCGATGATTTGAAGCTGCCGCTCAACGTCTTTGCCGGCTGGCTGGTCTTCGGTTACGCCCCGAGCGGTTATCTCTGGCTCGGCGCGTTGCTCATTCTCGGCGCTTCACTGTTTCTGATGCTTCGGGAAGCAAGGCGCGAGACAGCTCCGGGCTGAAGCGGATGATTGTCATGTGCCTGTAATCCGGGTGACGCAAAAGCCTCCTGTTCCATTCTTCGGCAACAGGAGGTTCCCCCATGACATCAGGTCTTACACGCGCGGCCGTAACTGCCGCACTTCTGGCATCGGTCGCCATGCCGGCCGTAGCCGAGCAGGTCTTCAACCGCATCGCGGCCTTCCCGGTCGCCAGCAATCTTCCGTCCGACAAGGACAAGCTGTCGACGACCTCCGCTGAAATCGTGACGGCGACGGAAGACGGCAACACACTCATCTATTCCGACAGCCCGCTGGGCGCGATCGGCTTCGTCGACATCACGGATGCCAAGGCCCCGAAGGCTGCCGGCGCGCTGATGATAGGTGGTGAGCCTACGTCAGTTGCCGTTGCTGGTGCCAAGGTCCTCGCCGGCGTCAACACCTCCGAAAACAAGGCCAATCCCTCGGGCAAGCTTGTTGTCGTCGATATCGCGACCAAGGCAATCGAGACGAGCTGCGATCTCGGCGGCCAGCCCGACTCGGTTGCCGTCTCCAATGACAAGAGCTTCGTGGCCGTTGCGATCGAAAACGAGCGCGACGAAGACGTCAATGACGGCGACCTGCCGCAGATGCCCGCCGGTGACCTGGTCATCGCATCGCTGAAGGACGGTGTTGTCGATTGCGCCACGATCAAGCACGTCGCCCTGACAGGCCTTTCCGAAATCGCCCCCGAAGATCCGGAGCCGGAATTCGTCGCGATCAACAGCCTCGGCGAGATCGCCGTGACGCTGCAGGAAAACAACCACATCGCCATCGTCGACGGCAAGACCGGCGAACTGAAGGCGCATTTCTCCGCCGGCAAGGTGGATCTGGCAGGCATCGACACGAAGTCCGATGGCGCCTTGAAGTTTACCGGCAGCAAGGAAGGCGTGGCTCGCGAGCCGGATGCGGTGAAGTGGTTGGACGACAACCGCATCGTCATCGCCAACGAAGGCGACTGGAAGGGCGGCTCGCGCAGCTTCACCATCTTCGACAAGACCGGCAAGGAAATTTACGAGTCCGGTCCGTCGCTCGAACTCGCCATTGCCCAGATCGGCCATTTCCCCGACAAACGCGCAAAATCCAAGGGCGTCGAACTCGAAGGTTTGGAAGCCGCAACCTTCGGCGACCAGAAATATTTCTTCGTGCTCTCCGAGCGTGGCTCGATCGCCGCCGTCTACAAGGACACGGGCGCCGATCCGGAACTCGTTCAGCTGCTGCCGTCGGGCATTTCGCCTGAGGGCGCCGTTGCCATCCCGGGCCGCAATCTGCTTGCCACCGCCAATGAGCTCGATCTCGGCGAAGACGGCGGCGTGCGTTCGCATGTGATGCTCTATCAACTGGCGGAAGGCATGCCCGCCTATCCAATGCTCCGCTCGGACATCGTCGACGGCGCGCCGATCGGCTGGGGTGCGCTCTCGGGTCTCGTCGGCGATGCCGAAAAGGTCGGCCAGCTTTACGCCGTCAACGACAGCTTCTATTCGGCCCAGCCGACGATCTTCACAGTCAACGCCAGCCAAAAGCCGGCGGTCATCACCAAGGCCCTACCGGTCACCCGTGGCGGTCAGGCTGCCCAGAAGCTCGACATCGAAGGCATCACGCTGGACGGCAAGGGCGGCTTCTGGCTCGCCTCCGAAGGCGATCCGGCCAAGCTCGTCGGCCATGGCATCTACAATGTCGACGACAAGGGTGAGATCAAGGCCGAGATCGGCTTCCCGGTCGAACTCTTGGCCGGCCAGACCCGCTTCGGCCTGGAAGGCATCACCAGCGTCGGCACCGGCGACGACATGACGCTTTGGATGGCGGTGCAGCGCGAATGGGGTGACGACGACAAAGGGCTTGTCAAGCTCCTGTCCTACAACCCGAAGTCCAAGGAATGGGGCGCCGTGCACTATCCGCTGGAAAAGGCTGGTGAAGGCTGGGTCGGCCTTTCCGAAATCTCTGCCCATGACGGCAAACTCTATATCGTCGAGCGCGACAACCAGGTTGGCGACAATGCCAAGCTGAAGAAGCTCTATTCGGTCGATATCGCCGACCTGAAGCCGGCCAAGATCGGCGAAGCGCTGCCTGTCATCACCAAGCACGAAGTGCATGATTTCCTGCCCGACCTGAAGGCTGCAACCAACGGCTATGTCGTCGACAAGCTCGAAGGCTTCACTTTCGACGCGAGCGGCAAGGCCTTTGCGGTCACCGACAATGACGGCGTGGATGACTCCTCCGGCGAAACCCTGTTCTGGGAAGTGAACCTGCAAGGCACCAACTGATCGTCAGATCATAGCAGTGAACGAGAGAGGCCGGGTGATCGCTCACCCGGCCTCTTTTCGTTTGAGACAGTTTCTCCGTGCCGCTTACCAGCGGTGATGCACATGCGGTGCAATCAGTCGGTCATAGGTATCCTTGGCTGCCGCCATCACATCCGCCGAGATCGCCGGAAGATCGGAGGCGGCGGCATTGGCCTTGGCCTGCTCGCCATTGCGGGCGCCGGGTATCACCACCGTAACGGCCTCGTGCATCAGGATCCAGCGCAGCGCGAACTGCGCCATGGAAGCCCCTTCCGGCACCAGCTTGCGGATCTCCTCGACGGCTGCGAGTCCTGTTTCGAACGGCACGCCCGCGAAGGTCTCGCCGACATCAAAAGCCTCGCCATTGCGGTTGAAGTTGCGATGGTCCTCGGCCGCAAACTGGGTCGCAGCCGTGATCTTGCCCGAGAGCAGACCGCTCGCGAGCGGTACACGAGCGATGACCGCCACGTTGCGGCGCTTGGCTTCCTGGAAGAACAGGCCTGCGGCGCGCTGGCGGAACATGTTGAAGATGATCTGCACCGACGTGACTCCCGGATATTCGATCGCCTTCAGGGCTTCCTCGACTTTTTCGACCGACACGCCGTAATGCTTGATTTTTCCGGCCTTGCGGATCTCTTCGAGCCCCTCGAACATCTCCGGGCGGTAATAGACTTCGGTCGGCGGGCAGTGCAGCTGCACGAGATCGAGCGTCTCGACGCCGAGGTTCTGCAGCGAGCGGTCGATGAAGCCCTCGACATTCGCCTTGGTATAGCCATCGGCAACATGCGGATTGAGCCGGCGCCCGGCCTTTGTCGCCACCATCGGACGTGCGCCGCCGCGTGCCTTCAAGACGTCGGCGATGATCTTCTCCGAGCGCCCGTCGCCATAGACGTCGGCGGTGTCGACGAAGGTCATGCCGGCGTCCAGTGCGGCATTGAGCGCGGCCCGGCCATCAGCCTCTGAAACCTCGCCCCAGGAACCACCGATCTGCCAGGCGCCGAAGCCGATATCGCTGACGGTGAATTCCGTGCGGCCGAAGGAATGCTGTCTCATGTAAAAGTCTCTCCCGTGATTGTGCCTGTGAGCTAGCAATTGGGGCAGGGGGTGGCAAGCTTCAACAGGGCTTTGTGATCCAAATCCGGATACTGCGCGAAGTGGTGAGGAGAAACCAGACAAATCTTCCATGCCCAAAATGATCCGCAAAAGCGAACTGCCCGCCAAGACCTGCCCCGCCTGCAACCGGCCATTTACCTGGCGCAAGAAATGGGAGCGGGATTGGGACCGGGTCGTCTATTGTTCCGAGCGGTGCCGGCGTGTGGGCAAGTCCCAGGTTTCTCCCGCCTCCTGACCATGGCGGGAAGAGACCAGAACGTTGAACAGGAGCACGCATGACCCATCATGACGAACCGGGAAACGGCCGTCTGGCGCTCTACGCTCTGCCGGCCCTGCCGCTCGCCGCGATCGCGCTGCCCTTCTATATCGTGGTGCCCAGTTTCTATGCCGACAATTTCGGCATTTCGCTCGCCGCAATCGGTGCCCTGTTGCTGGCAATCCGGATGGTCGACGCCGTCACCGACCCGCTCTTCGGTTGGCTCTCCGACCGCGTGCGCTCGCGCTATGGCCGCCGCCGCTTCTTCTTTGCGATGTCGATCCCGCTGACTGCCTTTTCGGCGTTCATGCTGTTTTGGCCACCCTCTGATGCGGGTATCCTGTACCTCGCTTTGTGGGGAACGGCGCTCTCACTCGGTGCCACCTGGTCTCTTTTGCCCTACACCGCCTGGGGAGCGGAGCTCGCCACCGGCTATCAGGCGCGGGTGCGCCTGTCGGGATGGCGTGAGAGCGCCACGCTGATCGGCTCGCTGCTGGCGATCACGCTGCCCTTTCTCGGTGGGTTGAACTCGGCAACCGGTTTCCACGGCCTTGCCTGGCTGGCCGTTTTCATCGCCATCGTGCTGCCGATTGCCGCGATAATTGCCGTGACCATGGTGCCGGAACCCTCAGACCTGTCGACGCGGCGCCTGTCCCTGAGAGAGGGAGCGGCCCATCTCCGCCGCAACGGACCCTTTCTGCGTCTGGTCTCCGCCTTCCTCCTCAACAGTTTTGCCAATGCCGTGCCGGCCTCGCTCTTCATCTACTTCGTTGGCAAGTGTCTGGGTGCACCGGAGCTGCAAGGTCCTTTGCTATTTACCTATTTTCTGTGCGCTGTGGCCGGCGTACCGATTGCCGTTGCGATGGCCCGCCGGTTTGGCAAGCACCGAGCATGGTGCCTTGCCATGCTCGCAGCCTGCGCCATCTTTTCCGTCGCCGGCTTCCTCGGGGAAGGTGATGTCATCCCCTTCACAGCGGTCTGCGTGGCGACCGGTCTGTTGCTGGGCTTCGATCTCACTCTGCCGCCGGCCATTCAGGCCGATGTGGTGGATAACGACACGGTTGCGTCCGGCGAGCAGCGGTCCGGCCTTTACTTCGCCGCCTGGAGTTTCGTCACGAAGTTTTCCGTCGCGCTCTCGGCCGGCATTGTCTTTCCGCTGCTCGATCTTGCAGGCTTCAGCGGTGATCAGGGCGTTATCCAGACGCCTCAGGCGATCGAGGCCCTGGGCATGCTCTACGCCTTCCTGCCGATCCTGCCAAAGCTCGCCGCTATCGCCATCATGTGGAATTTCTCGCTCGATGAAGCGGAGCACAAGAGACTGCGGGAAAACCTCTCCGCACCAGCCTGATTCCTGCGCGCATTTTCTTTGACTGTCGCCGCTGCCAAGGGTAGTTCCCTCTCTGCAGCAGCGGCAGGTTTTCCCTGCCTGTGCAAGTTTATCTCCGTGCCCGGCGAACCGGGCGCCCGCTCGGCGGTTCGTCATCTTCGTGTCGCATCCGATGTTCCATGTGGGAACCGGGAAGGGGCGGCTTGATGAGTGACGCTAGAACGATAGGTGTTGAATGCGCATTGTAATGATTGGTTCGGGCTATGTTGGCCTGGTCTCGGGAGCCTGCCTGGCGGATTTTGGCCATCAGGTGATCTGCGTGGACAAGTCCGCAGACAAGATCGAGGCACTGGAACGGGGCGAAGTCCCGATATTCGAGCCTGGCCTCGATGCCATCATTGCCCATAACCGGCAGGCCGGACGTCTGAGCTTCTCGCTGGATCTCGCACAGCCGGTCGCCGATGCCGATGTCGTCTTCATCGCGGTCGGCACGCCCTCGCGCCGTGGCGATGGCCATGCGGACCTCTCATATGTCTATGCCGCTGCCCGCGAGATCGCAGCTGCCGTCACTGGCTTCACCGTGGTCGTCACCAAGTCCACCGTGCCCGTCGGCACGGGCGACGAGATCGAGCGCATCTTCCGGGAAGAGTTTCCGGAAAAGGACATCAAAGTCGTTTCCAATCCGGAATTCCTGCGCGAAGGCGCTGCAATCTCCGACTTCAAGCGCCCTGATCGGATCGTCATCGGTTCGGAAGACGAACGCGCCATCGACATCATGCGCGAAGTGTATCGCCCCCTTTATCTGAACGAAGCGCCGCTCTATTTCTGCGAACGCCGCACGTCCGAACTGATCAAATACGCGGCCAACGCCTTCCTGGCGATGAAGATCACCTTCATCAACGAGATTGCCGACCTCTGCGAGCAGATCGGCGCCGACGTGCAGAAGGTTGCCAAGGGCATCGGCATGGACAAGCGCATCGGCGACAAGTTCCTCCATGCCGGCCCCGGCTATGGTGGCTCCTGCTTCCCGAAGGACACGCTGGCGCTGGTCAAGACCGCCCAAGATTTCGACAGCCCCTTGCGTTTGATCGAGACGACGGTTGCCATCAACGACAATCGCAAGCGCGCCATGGGCCGCAAGGTGATCGCCGCCTGTGGTGGTTCCGTCCGCGGCAAAAAGATCGCTGTGCTCGGGCTCACCTTCAAGCCGAACACCGACGACATGCGCGACGCGCCTTCGATCACGATCGTGCAGGCGCTCCTCGATGGCGGTGCCGACGTGCATGTGTTCGATCCCGAAGGCATGGAAGCAGCCCGGTCAATGCTGGGGCCCGTCGTCTATGGCAAGAACCCCTACGAGGTCGCAGCCGGTGCCGAGGCCGTGGTTGTCGTCACCGAATGGGACGAGTTCCGGGCGCTGGACTTCCGCCGCCTGAAAACGGAGATGAAGGTGCCGGTCATCGTCGACCTGCGCAATATCTACAAGTCGGAAGAAATGGCGAAATATGGCTTTGCCCATTTCCCCGTCGGCAAGCGGAAGGCGAAGGCCTGACATGCGCTATTTCATCACCGGCACGGCCGGCTTCATCGGCTTCCATCTGGCCCGTCGCCTTCTGGCGGAGGGCCACGAGGTTGTAGGCTTCGACGGCGTGACGCCCTACTACAACGTCAAGCTCAAGCACATGCGCCATGCAGCCCTTGCGCAATATCCGGCTTTCACGCCCGTGATCGCCATGCTCGAGGATCGGGCAGCCCTTGAAGGGGCGGTTGCCAAGGCCAATCCCGAGATCATCGTCCATCTCGCGGCCCAGGCCGGCGTTCGCTACAGCATCGAGAATCCGCAATCCTACCTGAGCTCCAATGTTCAGGGTTCGTGGAACATCATCGATCTGGCCGAGCGCCACAAGGTGAAGCACCTGATGCTGGCCTCGACCTCATCAATCTATGGCGCGAGCCCGACGGTGCCGTTCCACGAGACCGACCGCACCGATGAGCCGCTCACCATATATGCGGCGACCAAGAAGTCGATGGAACTGATCGCCCATAGCCACGCCCATCTCCACAAGACCCCGACGACCGCCTTCCGCTTCTTCACGGTCTACGGCCCCTGGGGCCGTCCGGACATGGCGCTGTTCAAGTTCGTCGACAGGATCCTCAACGATCAGCCGATCGAGATCTATGGCCAGGGCCAGATGAGCCGCGACTTCACTTATGTTGAAGATCTGGTGGAGGCGATCATCCGCCTGTCACATGTGGCCCCGGACGAATCCAATCGTGTGGCGGATGACCGCGTCGAAACCCTGTCGCGCCAGGCACCGTTCCGCGTCGTTAACATCGGCGGCGGTCAGCCGGAAAACCTGCTCGATTTCGTCGACATCGTCGAAAAGGCGATCGGCCGCCCGGCCAAACGCCAGATGTTGCCGATGCAGCAGGGCGATGTGCCGCGCACCTTTGCGAGCCCAGCGCTGATGCAGGCGCTGACAGGCTACACGCCGTCGACACGGCTTGAAGAAGGCGTCAGGGCTTTCGTCGAGTGGTATCTTGAGGCGCGCGCCGAGCTGGCGTGAATTCCGGTGATATCGCCAAGGGGCAGCTTCTCGGAGAGGCTGCCGCCTTGACTTGGCATCGGTTCAGGGCTGTCTTGCATGCAGATTGCGCACGAGCGGCGCCGATGAGCAAGCAGACGGGATGATGGCATGAGCGAAGAAAACGACGGCGGCCCGTCCACCGACAAAACGACGGGCGAGGGACCGCGCACCCGTGGCTCCGGCACGGAAAGTGTCTACCAGGCGCTACGCCACGAAATTCTGTCGATGGAGCGGGCGCCCGGCAGTCCGCTCGACGAGACCCGCCTTTCCGAGCGATTTGGCATGTCCCGCACCCCGATCCGCGAGGCCCTGCTGCGGCTGACCTCGGATGGCCTCGTCACCACGCTCCCGAATCGCAACACGATCGTCGCGACGATCGATTTTTCCAGCCTGCCGACCTATTTCGAGGCGCTCTGCCTGATGTACCGCGTCACGACGCGCGGGGCGGCGCTCCGGCAAGGGGACGCCTGGATGCAGGTCATCACGGAGCGCCAGCGGGACTTCGCGGCAGCAGTCGAGGCGCAGAACGCTTTCGCCATGATCGAGGCGAACCGCGACTTTCACGTCGCCATCGCCGAGCGTGCGGGCAATGCCTATTATACCGGCTTCTTCACCCGGCTGCTCGACGAGGGCCGGCGTATCCTGAGGCTTTACTACTCCACCTTCGACGACCGTCTGCCGAAGCGTTACGTGGAGGAACACGAGGCGATGATTGCGGCCATCCGCGCCGGCGATGCCGAGGAGGCCGATCGCCTGGCGATCGCCCATGGCGAACAGATCGTCCGGCAGATCCAGGACTATGTCGCCCGCGATTTTACCAAGGCGACCGCCATCACCGGCCTCTGAGCGCCTCTGGTCGCGCGCCGGCCAGTCCCCATCCTGAACCGGCCGAAGGCCCGGTTTCGTGCATGCCATCCAAGGACAAGACATGACCATCAGAACCCGCCCACCCGTAATCTCCGATGCCGAGCGCCAGCAGCGGCTTGCCGCTCTCCGCAAGGCCATGACCGAGGCGAACGTCTCGGCTGTGCTTCTCGGCTCCACGGAGAGCCTGCGCTATTTCACCGGCCTCGTCTGGCACCAGAGCGAGCGCCTGGTCGGCGCCGTCGTGCTGGCCGACCGGCTGGTCTACATCGTGCCTGGTTTCGAGCAGAGCCGGGTTGAAACGCTGCCGCGGCTGGAGGGGGAGATCGCCATCTGGCAGGAGGATGAAGATAGTGCTGCCGTGGTTTCAGCGCTGCTTCCGCAGGGTGGAAAGCTCGCCCTCGACGATGCCCTGCCGCTTTTCGTTTATCACGCGCTCACCCGCGTGATCGGGGCAGAGCGCCTTGTGCACGGCACGCGCCTTGTACGCGACCTCAGGCTCTGCAAATCGCCGGCAGAGATTGCGATCATCCAATACGCCATGGATCTCACCCTCGAAGTCCATCGCCGCGCCCATGCCTTCATCCGCCCGGGCATTGCCGCATCGGAGGTCGTGCGTTTTATCGATGCCGAGCATCGGGCGCTGGGAGCCCCGGCCGGATCGAGCTTTTGCATCGTTTCCTTCGGGGTTGCCACGTCGCTTCCGCATGGCGCCGAGGGCGAACAGCATTATACGCCGGGCGACGTGATCCTTGTTGATACCGGCTGCCGCATCGACGGCTATCATTCCGATCTCACCCGCACCTATGTGCTTGACGAGCCGACGCCGGATTTCGCTCGCCACTGGGCCATCGAACGTCAGGCCCAGCAGGCGGTCTTCGAGGCTGCCAAACTTGGTGCCACCTGCGGCAGCCTCGACGATGCCGCACGTGCCGAAATTGGCCGCCATGGTCTTGGGCCGGATTACCAGCTGCCCGGTTTGCCCCATCGCGCCGGCCACGGTCTCGGTCTCGAAATTCACGAGGAACCCTACATCGTCCGCGCCAACCAGACCTTGCTCAAGCCCGGCATGTGTTTTTCCAACGAGCCGATGATCGTCTTCCCCGATCGCTACGGCATCCGCCTGGAGGATCATATCCACATGACGGAGGAGGGGCCGCAGTGGTTTACCCAGCCGGCGCGGGGGCCAGCGGACCCCTTCGCCTGAGCCGGCACTATCTCTCAAAGACCAGCGCGGTTGCACCTGATTGGCGCTGGTGAAACACGGCTCTTGCGCCTTGTCGACAATTTGTATATTAAAAATGCACCCACTCAAGAGGAGCTTCCCATGACCACCGGCTGGCACGGCGTATTCCCCGCCGCAACGACTCAATTCCATGAAGACCTGTCCGTCGATATTGACGCGACGCAGCGCGTGCTCGATGCCCTCGTCAACGACGGCGTCAACGGCCTGATCGTCATGGGCACCTGCGGCGAAAACAACTCGCTCGACCCGGAAGAAAAGCGCACGATCCTGAAGGCTGCCGTGGAAGTCGTGAACGGCCGCGTACCGGTTGTGACGGGCGTCTCCGAATTCGACACCCGCCGCGCCGCAGCCTATGCCCGCGATGCGGAAAACATTGGCGCCGATGGTCTGATGGTCCTTCCGGCCATGGTCTATGTGCCCAAGCCCCATGAACTCGTCGCCCATTTCAAGACGGTTGCCGAAGCAACCGGCCTGCCGATCATGCTCTACAACAACCCGCCGGCCTACCGCGTCAACATCGGCTCGGAAGTGCTCCAGGCGCTCGACGGCGTGAAGAACATCAAGGCCGTCAAGGAAAGCGCGCCCGATCCGCGCCGCTTCACTGACCTGCTCAACGCCTTCGGTGATCGCTACGACATCTTTGCAGGTCTCGACGATGTGGCCCTCGAAGGCCTGATGCTCGGCGCCAAGGGCTGGGTCTCCGGCCTCACCAGCGCCTTCCCGGCCGAATCGGTGGCGCTCGTCGCTGCTGCCGACCGTGGCGATTGGATGGAAGCGCGCCGCATCTATCGCTGGTTCATGCCGCTCCTGCATCTCGATGCCGAACATGACCTCGTTCAGTCGATCAAGCTCTCCGAACAGATCATGGGCCGCGGCTCCGAACGCGTCCGCATGCCCCGCATGCCGCTCGAAGGTGCGCGCCGCGCCGAGGTGACCGCCATGGTCGAGAAGGCCGCAGCGACCCGTCCGATCGGCGGCAAGTAAGCCTTTCGTCGTCACGAATGAGATTTGGCCCGCGCCCCTCCGGTCGCGGGCCTTTTCGTGTGCGAACGAAGGGGGAGGGCGGACCATAATAACCACGTCCTAACCCATCCCCGCGTCTCTCGAACTTTTATAGGGGCAACCGTAATTGGTGGCTTGCTATTCCGTTGAATGTTAACCGAAGCCTTGCCATTGCGAGGCACTCTTTCCATTCCTGCGATTTTTCGGAAGCATCCTGATGAAGACCCGTTCCCCTTGGCGCGCGCGCCTGCGCTACGAGTTCGACAAGAGCATGGCTGGCGGTGCAATTGCGCTGATCGGCTGGCTGAGCCTTATTTCTCTCGTCGTCATTATCCTCGCTGCCCTGTTCCTCGCCATCACCGGCATTGCGCCCGAAGGTGGAGAACCCGTGGGTTTCATCGAGGGCGCCTGGGAATCGCTGATGCGCACGATGGATGCGGGCACCATGGGCGGCGACATGGGCTGGTCCTTCCGCACCGTTTCCCTTGTCGTCACGCTCGCCGGCATCTTCGTCTTCTCCGCCTTGATCGGTGTCATCAGCTCGGGCCTGGAAAACAAGCTCGACGAATTGCGCAAGGGCCGCTCCCGCGTGCTCGAAAGCGATCACACCATCATCCTCAACTGGTCGTCCTCGATCTTCGACGTCATTTCGGAACTGGTGATCGCCAATCAGAGCCGCAAGCGCCCGCGAATCGTCATCATGGCGAACAAGGACAAGGTCGAGATGGAAGACGAGATCGCGACCAAGGTGGGGGACTTGAAGAACACCAAGATCATCTGCCGCAGCGGCGATCCGACCGATCTCTACGACCTCGCCATCGTCAATCCCCATGCCTCGCGCTCGATCATCGTTCTTTCGCCGGAAGACGAGGACCCCGATTCGCAGGTGATCAAATCGGTTCTGGCCCTGGTCAACGACCCCGGCCGCCGATCTGAGCCTTACAAGATTGCAGCTGAAATCCGCGAGGCGCAGAACACCGAGGTCGCCCGCATCGTCGGTGGCAAGGAAATGCAGCTCGTCCTCGCCGACGACCTGATCTCGCGCATCGTCGTCCACACCAGCCGCCAGTCGGGCCTGTCCGCTGTCTACACGGAGCTGCTCGATTTTGACGGCTGCGAGATCTATACGCTTCCCCAGCCGCAGCTGGAGGGCAAGCCCTTCGGCACCGCCGTCATGTCCTACGAGACGAGCACGCTGATCGGCGTCTGTGACGTCGAGGGGCGGATCCACCTCAACCCTTCACCGAATCGCGTCATTGCGGCCGGTGAACGCCTCGTCATCATCGCCGAAGACGATGCCTCCATCCAGACTTCGTCAGGCGCCCCGCAATTCGCCCAGTCTGCCATCCGCCCGCCCGTCCGGCATGATCTTCAGCCGGAACGAACGCTGGTGCTGGGCTGGAACCGCCGGGGCCCCCTGATTGCGACCGAGCTTGGCCGCTACGTGGCGCCAGGATCGGTGCTGACGATCGCGGCCAATACACTGGAATTCGAGACGGACATCGCGGCGTTGACGCTGCCCAACGACAACATGACCGTCCAGCACCGGGTAATCGACACCAGCAGCAAGACCGCGCTGGAGGCACTGGATATCCCGTCCTACGACCACGTGCTGGTGTTGGGCTATAGCGATCACATGGCCACGCAGTCGGCCGACACGCGCACGCTGATCACGCTGCTGCACTTACGCAAGATCGCCGAAAGCGCCGGCCTGCATATCAACGTGGTGAGCGAGATGACCGATGTCCGCAATCGTGAGCTGGCCGAGGTGACGAGAGCCGATGATTTCGTCGTCAGCAACAAGCTGGTGAGCTTGATGCTCGCCCAGGCCTCGGAAAACGAGTTCATGGCGGCGATCTTCGATGAACTTCTCGATGTCGAAGGTTCGGAGATCTACATGCGCCCAATGAGTGACTATGTAGATATTTCGCAGCCGGTGAACTTCTACACAGTCGCGCTCGCCGCCCTCCGCCGCGGTGAAATCGCAATCGGTCACCGCCGCCAACGCGCCGGAGACGCGGATCACCGCAACCTCGGCGGGGTCACCGTCAATCCGAATCGCTCGGAGCTGATGGCATATACTGCGGATGATATGGTGATTGTGCTGGCGCAGGACTGACGCCAAACGCAGTATGACGTACTCGACGGGCGGAACCGAAAGGCTCTGCCCGTTTTTCGTTCTGAAGGCTCCCGGCCATCGAGCGTCGGATAGTCACGAGCACTGTGCCAACACACAGCGTGACCCGATCAAAGTGAGTGAAGGAAAATGGTGGGCGATGAGAGACTCGAACTCCCGACATCCTCGGTGTAAACGAGGCGCTCTACCAACTGAGCTAATCGCCCGTGCGCTGACCGGATCATGTCCGCCGCGTCGGTGGCCGTGATCTATGCGGATCGCAGAATTTCCGCAAGAGTTTTTCTCGGAATTTTTTGTTTTTTTGCGAAGGCCCGTGCATTGGCGTGTGGAAAACGTTTGAGAATCCCGCAAATGCGCCTGCGGCGTGGTGTCGCGAGAAGAGGGGAGGCGAGGAGGGGTCTTGAGGGGCCGGGGATAAATTTCGGCCGGTCATGGTTTTGTCTTGAAACCTGCTTGACACCTCCAGATGAACCCCGTAGAGAGCCGCTCAACGACAGGGCAAGCCCGGTCGCCGGGGTTCACTTGATCCCCTTTTTGGAAATGCGCGGGTGTAGCTCAGTTGGTTAGAGTGCCGGCCTGTCACGCCGGAGGTCGCGGGTTCGAGCCCCGTCACTCGCGCCATTCCAAGAATATCAAGTCAAGGCCGTGTCTTAACGGTCGCTGTGGGTGATGCCCACGACAATGCGCGGGTGTAGCTCAGTCGGTTAGAGTGCCGGCCTGTCACGCCGGAGGTCGCGGGTTCGAGCCCCGTCACTCGCGCCACTTTCTAACCGAAAAACTGTCGATACCCACTGTCTTTGTGCACCGCGATGCGGATTGCACGCGACAGGCTTTTTACCCGCTGGTAAGGTGCCCTTCGGTATCGAGTGAAAAGGCTTCCGCTGGACTTGCGCTGGCTGTCCGCCTGCGCTAACCACGGCTCGTTGCAACTCTCTTTCGGCTTGTCGGCTCCGCCCTAAATGCTTCGTGGCATTAGAGACAAGCAGGGTGATATGATGACTGAACTGCTCAGTTCCTACCTTCCGATCGCCATCTTTATCGGTATTTCCCTCGTCATCGGCATCGCGCTTCTCGTGGCGCCTTTCGCCGTGGCCTACAAGGCGCCCGATTCGGAGAAGCTGTCGGCCTATGAGTGCGGCTTCAACGCGTTTGACGATGCGCGCATGAAGTTCGACATCCGCTTCTACCTGGTGTCGATTCTCTTCATCATCTTCGACCTCGAAGTCGCCTTCCTGTTCCCCTGGGCAGTGTCCTTCAGTGCTGTTGGCTGGTTCGGCTTCTGGTCGATGATGGTTTTCCTTGGTGTTCTCACCATTGGCTTTATCTATGAATGGAAGAAGGGGGCGCTCGAATGGGAGTGATCCAGTCCGACGCCACGATGGTGGCTCCGCAGGCCAAGGGCATCATTGACCCCAATACGGGCAAGCCCATCGGCAGCGATGACCGTTTCTTCGGCGAGATCAACAATGAGCTCGCCGACAAGGGTTTTCTCGTCACCTCGACCGACGAGCTGATCAACTGGGCTCGCACCGGTTCGCTGATGTGGATGACCTTTGGTCTGGCCTGCTGCGCCGTTGAGATGATGCAGCTGTCCATGCCGCGTTACGACGCCGAGCGTTTTGGTTTTGCGCCGCGCGCAAGCCCGCGTCAGTCCGACGTGATGATCGTTGCCGGTACGCTGACCAACAAGATGGCCCCCGCGCTCCGTAAGGTCTACGACCAGATGCCCGAGCCGCGTTACGTCATCTCGATGGGCTCCTGTGCCAATGGCGGCGGCTACTATCACTATTCCTATTCCGTCGTGCGCGGTTGCGACCGCGTCGTGCCGGTCGACATCTATGTGCCGGGCTGTCCCCCCACGGCAGAAGCGCTGCTTTACGGCGTGCTCCTGCTGCAGAAGAAGATCCGGCGTACCGGAACGATCGAGCGGTAAGGCGAAGGGACTGATAACATGAGTGAAGCCCTGAACGAGCTGGCATCCTACCTCGCAGAGGTGCGTGGTGCCCTCATCGCTTCAAGCGAGATCCGCTTCGGCGAACTGACGCTGACGGCGAAGTCCGAGAACCTGATCCCGCTCCTGACCTTCCTGCGCGACGACGTCCAGTGCGGCTTCGTCAACCTGATCGACATCTGCGGGGCAGACTATCCGAAGCGCGAAGACCGCTTCGACGTGGTCTATCACCTGCTGTCGCCGCGTCAGAACCTGCGCATCCGCATCAAGGTCGCAACCGGCGAGTTCAAGCCGGTGCCGTCCGCCTGCCCGGTATTCCCGGGCGCCGACTGGTTCGAGCGCGAAACCTGGGACATGTACGGCATCCTGTTTACCGATCACCCGGACCTGCGCCGCATCCTGACGGACTACGGTTTCGAAGGGCATCCGCTGCGCAAGGATTTCCCGACAACCGGTTTCGTCGAGGTTCGCTACGACGACTCGGCCAAGCGCGTCGTCTACGAGCCTGTCGAACTTAAGCAGGAATTCCGCAGCTTCGACTTCCTCTCGCCTTGGGAAGGCACGGACTACGTGCTGCCCGGCGATGAAAAAGCGGCCAAGTGAGCGGAAGGGCAGGGACCATGAACGAACACAACGTCCGCAACTTCAACATCAACTTCGGCCCGCAGCATCCGGCGGCGCACGGCGTTCTTCGTCTCGTGCTCGAACTTGACGGTGAAATCGTCGAGCGCGTCGATCCGCATATCGGCCTGCTGCATCGTGGGACCGAGAAGCTGATCGAGACCAAGACCTATCTGCAGGCGCTGCCCTATTTCGATCGTCTCGACTATGTCGCGCCGATGAATCAGGAGCATGCCTATTCGCTGGCCGTCGAGAAGCTGCTCGACATCCAGGTCCCGATCCGAGGCCAGCTGATCCGCGTTCTCTACTCGGAAATCGGCCGTATCCTCTCGCATCTTCTGAACGTCACCACGCAGGCCATGGACGTCGGTGCGCTGACGCCGCCGCTCTGGGGCTTCGAAGAGCGTGAGAAGCTGATGGTGTTTTATGAGCGCGCCTCCGGTGCGCGCATGCACGCCGCCTATTTCCGTCCCGGTGGCGTTCACCAGGATCTGCCGCATGACCTCGTCGAGGATATCGGCAAGTGGTGCGACCAGTTCCCGGAAAAGCTCAATGACATCGACGACCTTCTGACCGGCAACCGCATCTTCAAGCAGCGTAACGTCGATATCGGCGTCGTGAGCCTCGAAGACTGCTGGGCTTGGGGCTTCTCGGGCGTCATGGTGCGTGGCTCGGGCGCTGCCTGGGACCTGCGCAAGTCGCAGCCTTACGAATGCTACGCCGATCTCGACTTCGACATCATGGTCGGCAAGAACGGCGACTGCTACGATCGTTACCTGATCCGCATGTTCGAAATGCGCGAGTCGGTGAAGATCATGAAGCAGTGCGTCAATCGTCTGCTGGGCGATGCCAAGACCGGTCCGGTTTCGTCGCTGGACGGCAAGGTCGTGCCGCCGAAGCGTGGCGAGATGAAGCGTTCGATGGAAGGCTTGATCCACCACTTCAAGCTCTACACCGAAGGTTACCACGTGCCGGCAGGCGAAGTGTATGCCGCCGTTGAAGCTCCCAAGGGCGAATTCGGCGTCTATCTCGTCTCCGATGGCACCAACAAGCCTTACCGCTGCAAGATCCGTGCGCCTGGTTATGCCCACCTGCAGGCCATGGACTTCATGTGCCGTGGCCATCAGCTGGCAGACGTATCCGCCATCCTCGGCTCCCTCGACATCGTGTTCGGAGAAGTAGACCGCTGATGTTGAGAGCTTTCGCCGCAACCGTGCTCTGTCTCACCGCCGCCACTTCCGTGGGGGCGCAGGACAATGACGCCGTTTCGACGAAGGCGACCGTGTCGATGGCCAAGCTGATCGAGCAGGGCTACGAAATCAAGAGTTCGTCCTGGACGGGATCGAAACTCTTCGTGTTTCTGCAGAAAGACAAGTCGGCCTATGCCTGCGAATTCGCCAATGTGACGAATACGCGGTGTGGTTCCATAAACTGAGACAAGGCGTGAGGAAGTATGTCCGTTCGTCGACTAGCCGAAGAGCAATTCCAGCCCGCAGCGTTTTCCTTCAATGCGGAAAACATCGCCTGGGCTGAGGCCACCATCCGCAAGTATCCGGCGGGCCGTCAGCAATCGGCGGTCATTCCGCTGTTGATGCGCGCGCAGGAGCAGGAGGGCTGGGTCACCAAGGCAGCGATCGAGTATGTCGGCGAAATGCTCGACATGCCCTTCATCCGCGTCCTTGAGGTCGCGACCTTCTACACCCAGTTCCAGCTGAAGCCGATCGGCACCCGCGCCCATATCCAGGTCTGCGGTACCACGCCCTGCATGCTGCGCGGCGCGGAAGATCTGATCCATGTCTGCAAGTCGAAGATCCATCCGGAACCGCTGCATCAGAATGCCGACGGTACGTTGTCCTGGGAAGAGGTCGAGTGTCAGGGCGCCTGCGTCAACGCACCGATGGTCATGATTTTCAAGGACGCCTATGAAGATCTGACGCCGACCCAGCTCGAGCACATCATCGATCGTTTCGCCGCAGGCAAGGGCTCCGACATCAAGCCGGGTCCGCAGGTTGATCGTATTTTCTCCGCCCCGGTCGGTGGTCCTGTCACGCTCACCGACGCCATCGAGCCGATCCGCTTTGCAGATGCGCCGGCTCCGGCTGCCGCCGCAGAGGCCTCGGTGCCGCCGGCCAATGCAGGTCGTCCGGTCACCGATACGCCGGTCACGGATCCGAAGCTGAAGACGCCTGCGACCGACAAGAAGGGTGCTGCTGAAAACCTCAAGGTGAAGGGCGATGCTGCCGATACGGCGCGCCCTGTAAAGGAAACGGCTGCCGCCCCGGTCGCATCTTCCGCCGTAACCCTGGATGAGAAGAACCGTCCGGCGGGTATTGAACGTCCGGCAACGCCCGACGACCTGAAAATGATCTCGGGCGTCGGTCCGAAGATCGAAGCCACGCTGAACGGCCTCGGCATCTACACCTTCGAGCAGATCGCCAAGTGGAAGAAGGCGGAGCGCGAATGGGTCGATAGCTACCTCAAGTTCTCCGGCCGCATCGAGCGGGACGACTGGGTCAAGCAGGCCAAGGCGCTCGCCAAGGGCGGCGAAGCGGAATACATCAAGGTCTTCGGCAAGAAGCCGCGTTAAGGGGTTAGGATATGTTGAAGGATCAGGATCGCATCTTTACCAATATCTATGGCCTCAAGGACAAGTCCCTGAAGGGGGCGATGTCGCGCGGTCATTGGGACGGTACCAAGCAGATCATCGAAAAGGGCCGGGACTGGATCATCAACGAGATGAAGGCGTCCGGCCTTCGTGGTCGTGGTGGTGCCGGCTTCCCGACCGGTCTCAAGTGGTCCTTCATGCCGAAGGAATCGGACGGTCGCCCGCACTACCTCGTCGTCAATGCCGACGAGTCGGAACCCGGCACCTGCAAGGACCGCGAGATCATGCGCCACGATCCGCACACGCTGATCGAAGGCTGCGTCATCGCCGGTTTCGCCATGGGCGCCAACACGGCCTATATCTATGTGCGCGGCGAATATATGCGCGAGCGCGAAGAACTGCAGCGCGCGATCGACGAATGCTATGACGCTGGCCTTCTCGGCACCAACAACAAGTGCGGCTGGGATTTCGACGTCTACGTCCATCACGGCGCCGGCGCTTACATCTGCGGCGAAGAGACGGCACTGCTCGAAAGCCTCGAGGGCAAGAAGGGCCAGCCGCGCCTGAAGCCCCCGTTCCCGGCGAACATGGGCCTCTACGGCTGCCCTACCACGGTCAACAACGTCGAATCGATCGCCGTTGCCCCGACCATCCTGCGTCGCGGCGGTGCCTGGTTCTCGTCGTTTGGCCGTCCGAACAATGTCGGCACAAAGCTGTTCATGGTCTCCGGCCACGTCAACAAGCCCTGCACATTTGAAGAAACTATGGGCCTGACCTTCCGCGAAATCATCGAAACCCATTGCGGCGGTATTCGTGGCGGCTGGGATAACCTCCTCGCGGTCATCCCGGGCGGCGCATCCTGCCCGGTCGTCAAGGGCGAAGACATGGCCGATGCGATCATGGACTTCGACGGCATGCGAGAAGTGAAGTCGTCCTTCGGCACCGGCGGCATGATCGTCATGGACAAGTCGACCGACATCATCAAGGCGATCTGGCGCATCGCGGCCTTCTTCAAGCATGAGAGCTGCGGCCAGTGCACGCCGTGCCGCGAAGGCACCGGCTGGATGATGCGCGTGGTCGAACGCATGGTGAAGGGCAATGCCCAGAAGCGCGAGATCGACATGCTGCTGCAGGTTTCGAAGCAGGTGGAAGGCCATACGATCTGTGCTCTGGGTGACGCAGCTGCCTGGCCGATCCAGGGCCTGATCCGCAACTTCCGTCCGGAAATCGAAGCGCGTATCGACCAGTACACCCGCAATGCAATCGCCCACGGCGTGGTCATGGAAGCGGCGGAATAAGGACCGATAGGAATGGCGAGCGGTTCGGACAATGACGGGAAGGGCCGGCCGGGCGATCCGGCTGACGTGCCTCCTGTGTCCGACGCGAGCGATCCTTTGATGAACCCTGCGGCCGCTCTGGCCGCTGCCACGGCCTTCGGCTTCGGCATGGCAGCCCAGATGAGCCGGTTTTTTCTCGGCTCCCTGCAGGGGGCCATGCAACTGACCGGAGATTTGGCGCGGCAGCTGGAAGACGAGCGCAAGGCGAAGGAAGCGAGTGCCGTGAAAGAGCCGGCCCCGCAGCCAGAGCCGGTCCTAACACCGGATGTGGTGACCGAACCAATGAAGGCCGCTCCGGCGGCGGCGAAGCCGAGGGTGGCAAAGGCTAACCCGGTGAAGGCGCAGCCGAAGCTCGGTGCGAAGGCGGAAGCAAAGGCCAAGCCCGAAGTGTCAAAGCCGGTGGCGAAGGCTGCTGCGAAGACAAAGACGGAGGAACGCCCGGCAGAAAAGATCGCAACAAAGGCGGTCAAGGTTGCCAAGGCAGAGACGCCGGAGAAGACGGTCAAGGCAGCGCCGGCCCGCAAGGCTGGCAAGGCCGACGACCTGAAGCGGATCGACGGCATCGGGCCGAAGTTGGAACAGATGCTGAAGGGCAGGGGGATCTCCGGCTTTCAGCAGATCGCAGAGCTGGAACCGGAAGCGCTCGCCGCACTCGACAGTGAGCTCGGGCTGGACGGACGGACGCTGCGGGATGATTGGACCGGTCAGGCGAAACGTCTGCTCGGTGGCAAGGTCCGCACCGGCAAGTGAATTTACGGTTCGGCGGCGCTGGGGCGCGTGCCGGACTTGAGGGAAATGAACGGGCGACGCGCCAAGAAGTGGCAGGTCGCCGGTGGGAGCCGAAAGGCATCCGGAGATGCGCGAAAGCGTGAGGCAGGAAGGCGAATATGGCAAAGCTGAAGGTCGACGGTAAAGAGATCGAGGTTCCGGATCATTTCACGCTGTTGCAGGCGTGCGAGGAAGCCGGCGCCGAAGTCCCGCGCTTTTGTTTCCATGAACGACTGTCGGTTGCCGGCAATTGCCGGATGTGCCTGGTCGAAGTGAAGGGTGGCCCGCCAAAGCCGGCAGCCTCCTGCGCCATGGGCGTGCGCGACGTGCGCGGCGGCCCGAACGGTGAACTTCCGGAAGTCTTCACCAACACGCCGATGGTCAAGAAGGCCCGCGAAGGCGTGATGGAATTCCTGCTGATCAACCATCCGCTGGATTGCCCGATCTGCGACCAGGGCGGCGAATGCGACCTTCAGGACCAGGCCATGGCCTTCGGGATCGACAGTTCGCGCTACACCGAGAACAAGCGCGCCGTCGAAGACAAGTATATCGGACCGCTGGTCAAGACCGTGATGAACCGCTGCATTCACTGCACGCGCTGCGTCCGCTTCACCACCGAAGTCGCAGGCATTGCCGAGCTCGGCCTGATCGGCCGTGGGGAAGACGCCGAGATCACGACCTATCTCGAGCAGGCGATGACCTCTGAGCTGCAGGGCAATGTTGTCGACCTCTGCCCGGTCGGTGCGCTGACCTCCAAGCCCTTTGCCTTCACCGCTCGTCCGTGGGAACTGGGGAAGACCGAATCGATCGACGTCATGGACGCGCTCGGTTCCGCCATCCGTGTCGACACGCGTGGCCGCGAAGTCATGCGCATCATGCCGCGCGTCAATGAACAGATCAACGAAGAGTGGATCTCCGACAAGACCCGCTTCATCTGGGATGGCCTGAAGACCCAGCGTCTCGACCGCCCCTATGTGAAGAAGGACGGACGTCTGCAGCCCGCGAGCTGGGCGGAAGCCTTTGCCGCGATCAAGTCAGCCGTTGCCTCTACCTCTGGCGACAAGATCGGTGCCGTCGCCGGCGATCTCGCTTCCGTCGAGGAAATCTTCGCGCTGAAGACGCTCGTCAACGCGCTCGGCTCTTCGAATACCGACTGTCGCCAGGATGGGACGGCACTTGATCCGTCGCTCGGCCGCTCGACCTATCTCTTCAATACCAGCATCGAAGGCATCGAAGCTGCCGATGCGATCCTGATCGTCGGCGCCAACCCGCGTTACGAGGCGGCCGTTCTCAATGCCCGCATTCGCAAGCGCTGGCGCCGTGGTGGCCTGCCGATCGCCCTGATTGGCGAAGGCGGCGATCTTCGTTATCCCTATGACTACCTGGGCGCAGGAACCGAGACGCTCTCGGATCTCGTCTCCGGCAAGAACAGCTTCGCCGAAACGCTGAAGGCTGCCAAGAACCCGCTGATCATCATCGGCCAGGGTGCGCTTTCCGGCGCTGACGGTGCGGCCGTCCTCGCCAATGCTGCCAAGCTTGCTCAGGATGTTGGCGCGCTGACCGACGAGTGGAACGGCTTCTCCGTTCTTCACACGGCTGCATCGCGCGTTGGCGCACTCGATCTCGGCTTTGTGCCGGGGCAGGGGGCTGTTGCTGCCGGCCAGATGCTGTCGTCGCTCGACGTCGTCTTCCTGCTCGGCGCCGACGAACTCGACTTCTCCGCCAAGACCGCCAAGTGCGTCGTCTATATCGGCAGCCATGGCGACAACGGCGCGCATTATGCCGACGTGATCCTGCCGGGCGCGACCTATACCGAGAAGTCGGGCACCTGGGTCAACACCGAAGGCCGCGTCCAGATGGGCAACCGTGCCGGCTTCGCGCCGGGCGAGGCCCGCGAAGACTGGGCGATTCTGCGCGCACTTTCGGACGTGCTCGGCAAGAAGCTGCCCTTTGATTCGCTCGCCCAGCTGCGCGTGAAGCTCTACGAAGCCTTCCCGCATTTCGGCGAAATCGATGAGGTTGCACCGGGTGCGGTTGCAGATATTGCTGCACTGGCGAAAAAACCGGGCAAGTTGGGCAAGTCTGTGTTTGCGTCGCCGGTCAAAGACTTCTATTTGACGAACCCGATCGCGCGTGCTTCGGCCGTCATGGCCGAATGCTCCGCATTGGCCCGCAACAATTTCAAGGCAGCGGCAGAGTAAGGGCAGGAGACCATGGATAATTTCGTTTCCACCTATGTTTGGCCTGCGGCCATCATCGTCGGTCAGTCGCTGCTTCTGCTCGTCTGCCTTCTGGTGTTCATTGCCTATATCCTTCTGGCCGACCGCAAGATCTGGGCGGCTGTCCAGCTGCGCCGTGGTCCGAACGTCGTCGGTCCCTGGGGTCTGTTCCAGTCCTTCGCCGACCTGTTGAAGTTCGTCTTCAAGGAGCCGATTATCCCGGCCGGCGCCAACAAGGGCGTCTTCCTACTGGCGCCTCTGGTTGCCGTAACTCTGGCGCTCGCCACCTGGGCCGTCATCCCGGTCAATGCCGGATGGGTGATCGCCAACATCAATGTCGGCATCCTCTTCGTCTTCGCCGTCTCGTCGCTCGAAGTCTACGGGATCATCATGGGTGGCTGGGCTTCGAACTCGAAGTATCCCTTCCTCGGTGCGCTGCGCTCTGCGGCCCAGATGGTGTCCTACGAAGTCTCGATGGGCTTCATCATCGTCACCGTCTTGCTCTGCGTCGGCTCGTTGAACCTGTCGGACATCGTCATGGCGCAGACCGATGGTCTGGGAACACGTCTCGGCCTGCCGGCCTCCTTCCTTGACTGGCATTGGCTGGCACTCTTCCCGATGTTCGTGGTCTTCTTCATCTCGGCATTGGCAGAAACCAACCGTCCGCCCTTCGATCTGCCGGAAGCGGAATCCGAACTCGTTGCCGGCTTCATGGTCGAGTATGGCTCCACGCCGTACATGATGTTCATGCTTGGCGAGTATGCAGCGATCGTTCTGATGTGCTCGCTCACCACCATCCTCTTCCTTGGAGGCTGGCTGCCGCCGGTGGATATCGCCATCCTGAACTGGGTGCCGGGCTTCATCTGGTTCGTTCTCAAGGCCGGCTTCGTCTTCTTCCTCTTCGCGATGGTGAAGGCGTTCGTCCCGCGCTACCGCTATGACCAGTTGATGCGTCTCGGCTGGAAGGTCTTCCTTCCGCTCTCGCTCGCCATGGTGGTCATTACCGCATTCGTGCTGAAGCTGATGGGTTGGGCGTGATGACGCCCGATCGCAACCTCAGCTGCATTGGAGAATAAGATGGCAATTGCACAGGCTATCAATTCGCTCTTCCTCAAGGAGTTCGTCGGCGCGTTTTTCCTGTCGATGCGCTACTTCTTCAAGCAGAAGGCGACGATCAACTACCCGTTCGAAAAGGGCCCGGTCTCGGCGCGCTTTCGCGGTGAACATGCGCTGCGCCGCTATCCCAACGGGGAAGAGCGCTGCATCGCCTGCAAGCTGTGCGAAGCGATCTGTCCTGCCCAGGCCATCACCATCGAGGCCGGCCCGCGCCGCAACGACGGCACCCGCCGCACGGTGCGTTACGATATCGACATGGTGAAGTGCATCTATTGCGGTTTCTGTCAGGAAGCCTGCCCGGTCGATGCGATCGTCGAGGGACCGAACTTCGAGTTCGCCACCGAGACACGCGAAGAGCTCTACTTCGACAAGGCGCGCCTCTTGGACAACGGCGACCGTTGGGAACGCGAAATCGCGCGCAACATCGCGATCGACGCACCGTATCGCTGATCCCTCCGGATCACGTCCTGGCGGGACATCCGCCTTCGCCAGGACAAATCAGATTTTGTAACGGGCATGCCGGTGGGGATACCGGCCATGCCTTATCGGGCGACGGGGCAGGGCCCACGTCCGGGGGAAGATGAAAAGGCACCACCATGGGTCTTCAGGCTCTCTTTTTCTATCTCTTCGCCTTCATCGCGGTGGCTTCGGCCTTCATGGTGATTTCGGCACGGAACCCGGTCCATTCGGTCCTGTTCCTCATTTTGACCTTCATCAACGCGGCGGCACTTCTGCTGCTCACGGGCGCTGAGTTCCTGGCGATGATCCTTCTCGTCGTCTATGTCGGCGCGGTTGCGGTCCTCTTCCTCTTCGTCGTGATGATGCTCGACATCGACTTCACCGAACTGCGTGCCGGCGCTGCAAAGCATGCGCCTGTCGCCGCGCTGATCGGTTTGATCGTCGCGGTCGAACTGATCGTCGTCATCGGCGGCAGCGTCATCAGCCCGGCAGCCCAGAACGCGATCACTCAGCCGATCCCGGCGATCACGGAGCGCCAGAACACCCAGGCTTTGGGCGACGTGCTCTACACCGACTATGTCTTCTTCTTCCAGATCGCAGGCCTGGTTCTGTTCGTCGCCATGATCGGCGCGATCGTGCTGACCCTGCGTCACCGCACCAACATCAAGCGCCAGGACATCTCGGCCCAGGTCGCCCGCACGCCCGAAACTGCCGTCAAGGTGGTCAAGGTCAAGTCGGGCCAGGGCATCTGAAGCGAGCACGAGGTCAAGGAACGTAAATTATGGAAATCGGTCTTTCCCACTACCTGACGGTCAGTGCACTGCTCTTCACCCTGGGCGTCTTCGGTATCTTCCTGAACCGCAAGAACGTCATCGTCATCCTGATGTCGGTCGAACTGATCCTGCTCGCGGTCAACATCAACATGATCGCCTTCTCGCACTTCCTCGGCGACCTTGTCGGCCAGGTCTTCGCGCTGTTCATCCTGACGGTGGCTGCAGCGGAAGCCGCGATCGGCCTCGCCATCCTGGTGGTCTTCTATCGTAATCGCGGCTCGATCGCCGTCGAAGACGTCAACATGATGAAGGGCTGACACGGCTATGCTCATCTACAAGGCTATTGTCTTTCTTCCTCTGCTTGGCGCGCTGATCGCCGGCCTCGCTGGACGCCAGATCGGCGCCAAGGCGTCGGAATACGTGACCACCGGTCTGATGATCATCGTGGCGCTTCTGTCCTGGGTCGCCTTCTTCCAGGTCGCGCTCAGCCACGAAGCCCATGAAGTGATCAAGGTCCCCGTTCTGCGCTGGATCCAGTCGGGCGGCATCGATGTCGAATGGGCGCTGCGCGTCGACACGCTGACCGCTGTCATGCTGATCGTCGTGAACTCGGTCTCCTGCCTCGTTCACCTCTATTCGATCGGCTACATGCACCACGACCCGCATCGGCCGCGCTTCTTCGCCTATCTCTCGCTCTTCACCTTCGCCATGCTGATGCTGGTGACCTCCGACAACCTGCTGCAGATGTTCTTCGGCTGGGAAGGCGTGGGTCTGGCCTCGTATCTGCTGATCGGCTTCTGGTTTAAGAAGCCGTCCGCATCGGCTGCCGCCATGAAGGCCTTCATCGTCAACCGCGTTGGCGACTTTGGCTTCATCCTCGGCATCGGCGCCGTCTTCGTGATGTTCGGCTCGATCAATTTCGAGACGATCTTCGCCTCGGCCCAGTCCTATCTGCCGGCTGAAGGTGCAGGTTCGCCGGAAGTGGTGCTCAACCTCTTCGGCATGCAGCTCGACCGGAGCCACGCACTGACCGGCGCCTGCCTGCTGCTCTTCATGGGCGCCATGGGTAAGTCGGCACAGTTCCTGCTGCACACCTGGCTGCCGGACGCCATGGAAGGCCCGACCCCGGTCTCGGCTCTGATCCATGCCGCAACCATGGTGACCGCCGGTGTCTTCCTCGTCGCCCGCATGTCGCCGCTGTTCGAACTGTCGCATGATGCTCTGACTGTGGTCACCGTCGTCGGTGCGATCACCGCCTTCTTCGCCGCGACCGTTGGTCTGGTGCAGAACGACATCAAGCGCGTCATCGCCTATTCGACCTGCTCGCAGCTCGGCTACATGTTCGTGGCACTCGGCGTCGGCGCTTATGGTGCGGCCATCTTCCACCTCTTCACGCATGCCTTCTTCAAGGCGCTCCTGTTCTTGTGCGCCGGTTCGGTCATCCATGCCGTCGACGGCGAGCAGGACATGCGCCACATGGGTGGGCTTCGTCCGCACATCAAGTGGACCTTCTACATGATGCTGCTCGGCACGCTCGCCATCACCGGCGTCGGTATCCCGTTCACGCCTTTCGGCTTTGCTGGCTTTTTCTCCAAAGACGTCATCATCGAAGCGACCTATGCCTCGCATTCGGCGGTATCCGGCTTCGCCTTTTCGATGCTGGTCATCGCCGCGCTGTTCACGAGCTTCTACTCGTGGCGCCTGATATTCCTCACCTTCTTCGGCAAGCCGCGCGCTTCCGCAGACGTGATGCATCACGTGCATGAATCGCCGATGGTGATGCTGCTGCCGCTCTTCCTGCTCGCCATCGGCGCCGTCTTTGCCGGTGTCGTCTTCGAAGGCTTCTTCTACGGCCACGAATACATGGAGTTCTGGAAGGGCGCGCTGTTCACCCTGCCGGAGAACGAACTGCTGGAAGAATTCCATCACGTTCCGGCCTGGGTGGCGCTCAGCCCCTTCGTCGCCATGGTCGTCGGCTTCGCCACCGCCTGGTACATGTACATCAAGAACCCGTCGATGCCGAAGAAGCTGGCAGAGAGCCAGTGGCTCCTCTACCAGTTCCTCCTCAACAAGTGGTATTTCGACGAGCTCTATGACTTCCTCTTCGTCCGCTCGGCCAAGGCGCTTGGTCGGTTCCTGTGGAAGAAGGGTGACGTTGCCACCATCGACGCCTATGGCCCGAACGGTGTTGCGTCTGCTGTCGGCGGCCTGACCCAGCGCGTTGTGCGCCTGCAGTCGGGTTACCTTTATCACTATGCCTTCGCGATGCTGATCGGCATTGCGGCCCTTGTTACCTGGATGATGCTCGGGAGCTCCTTCTGATGACCGATTGGCCCATTCTCTCGACGGTCACCTTCTTGCCCCTGGTTGGCGTGGCTCTGCTTCTGCTGACCCGTGGTGACACGGCTATCGGACGTCGCAATATCCTCAACGTGTCCTTGCTGACGACGGTCTTCACCTTCGTCGTGTCGCTCTTCGTCTGGATCAACTTCGACAATTCCAATGTCGGTTTCCAGATGGTCGAAGAGCATGGCTGGCTCGGGACCGGCATCTCCTACCGCGTCGGCGTCGACGGCATCTCGGTGCTCTTCGTCGTCCTGACGACGCTGCTCATGCCCTTCTGCATTCTCGCCAGCTGGACCTCGGTCGAGAAGCGCCTGAAGGAATACATGATTGCCTTCCTCGTCCTCGAGACCCTGATGCTCGGCGTCTTCGTCTCGCTCGACATCGTGCTCTTCTACGTCTTCTTCGAGGCCGGCCTCATCCCGATGTTCATCATCATCGGTGTCTGGGGTGGTAAGGACCGCGTCTACGCGTCCTACAAGTTCTTCCTCTACACGCTGCTCGGCTCGGTACTGATGCTGCTCGCCATCATGGCGATGTATTGGGAAGCCGGCACGACCGACATCTCGGCGCTGCTGCAGCATGACTTCCCGCCGCAGATGCAGATCTGGTTGTGGCTCGCCTTCTTCGCCTCCTTCGCGGTGAAAATGCCGATGTGGCCTGTTCACACCTGGCTGCCAGACGCGCACGTTCAGGCACCGACAGCTGGCTCGGTCATTCTGGCCGGTATCCTCCTGAAGCTTGGCGGCTACGGCTTCCTGCGCTTCTCGCTGCCGATGTTCCCGCTCGCTTCGGATTACTTCGCGCCCTTTGTCTTCGCCCTGTCGGTCATCGCCATCATCTACACCTCGCTAGTCGCGATGATGCAGGAAGACATCAAGAAGCTGATTGCCTATTCGTCGATCGCCCACATGGGTTACGTGACCATGGGGATCTTTGCCGCCAACCAGCAGGGCGTGCAGGGTGCGATCTTCCAGATGATCAGCCACGGCTTCGTCTCCGGCGCACTCTTCCTCTGCGTCGGCGTCATCTACGACCGTCTCCATACCCGCGAGATCGCGGCTTATGGCGGCCTGGTCAACAACATGCCGAAATACGCGCTGGCCTTCATGGTCTTCACCATGGCCAATGTCGGCCTTCCGGGCACGTCGGGCTTCATCGGTGAATTCCTCACCCTGATCGGCGTCTTCCGCGCCAACACCTGGGTGGCACTCTTCGCCGCGACCGGTGTCATCCTGTCCGCCGCTTATGCGCTCTGGCTTTATCGCCGGGTCATTTTCGGGGCACTGGAGAAGGAAAGCCTGAAGAGCCTGCTCGATCTTTCCGCCCGCGAAAAGCTCGTGCTCTACCCGCTGATTGCCCTCACCATCTTCTTCGGTGTCTATCCGGCACCAATCCTCGACGCGACTGCGGCTTCCGTCGATCATCTGGTGAACAACTATTCCGCAGCCTTGCAAGCAGCCCAGTCTCTGGCGCTGACTGCGAACTGACGACAGGATCCTTTGGACATGACCGTTGAAACTCTCATTGCAAGCCTGCATCTGGTCACGCCGGAACTGATCCTGGCCGTGGGTGCCATGGTGCTGCTCATGATCGGTGTGTTTTCCGGCGATCGGTCGACCAACGTCGTCACGGGCCTGGCTGTCGCACTGCTCGTCTTCTCGGGCGCCTGGCTGATCGTCTCGGATCCCTCGGGTCAGGCCTTCAACGGCGCCTATATCGCCGACGGCTATTCGCGCTTCATGAAGATCCTCGCGCTGATCGGTTCGATCACAGCGATGATCATGGCGGTCGGCCATGCCCGCTACGACCACCTCGACAAGTTCGAGTTCCCGGTTCTGCTGGTTCTGGCAACCCTCGGCGTCATGCTGATGATCTCGGCCAACAACCTGATCACCCTCTACATGGCGCTGGAACTTCAGTCGCTCGCCCTCTACGTCGTCGCCGCCATCAACCGTGACAGCCTGCGCTCCACCGAAGCCGGCCTCAAGTACTTCGTCCTTGGCGCCCTTTCGTCAGGCATGCTGCTCTACGGCATGTCGCTGGTCTACGGGTTCACCGGCAATACCGGTTTCGAGCAGATCGCCGCCGTTCTGTCGCAGGGTGAGCCGGGCCTGGGTCTGATCTTCGGCCTCGTCTTCGTTCTGGCCGGTCTCGCTTTCAAGATTTCCGCCGTTCCTTTCCACATGTGGACGCCGGATGTTTACGAAGGTGCCCCGACACCCGTCACCGCTTTCCTGGCGGCCGCCCCGAAGGTCGGCGCCATGGCGATTCTGGTCCGCATCGTCATCGACGCCTTCCTGCCGATCTTCGCGGAATGGCAGCAGATCGTCGTCTTCATCGCGATCGCCTCGATGGTGCTCGGTTCGGTCGCCGCGATCGGTCAAAAGAACATCAAGCGACTGATGGCCTATTCCTCAATCGGTCACATGGGCTATGCGCTCGTGGGTCTTGCTGCTGGCAATGACACCGGCGTCGCCGGCGTCCTGCTTTACATGCTGATCTATCTCGTCATGACGCTCGGCACCTTCGCCTGCATCATGGCCATGCGCCAGAAGGAAGGCGGCAATGTCGAGAACATCGACGATCTCGCTGGCCTTTCGACCACGCGGCCCTTCATGGCCTTCGTGCTGACCGCGCTGATGTTCTCGCTCGCCGGCATCCCGCCGCTTGCCGGCTTCTTCGCCAAGTACTTCGTCTTTGTCGCCGCCATCGAAGCCAAGCTCTATGCGCTTGCCATCATCGGTGTGGTCGCCTCTGTTATTGGTGCCTTCTACTACCTGCGCATCGTCAAGGTGATGTGGTTCGACGAAGCCAAGGGCGAGTTTGCCCGGACCGCCGTCGAACTGCGCCTGGTCTTTGGCCTGTCCGGTCTCTTCGTCGTCGGCTACGTCCTCTTCGGTGGACCGCTGGGCACGGCTGCGGAAGCGGCAGCAAAGACGCTGTTTAATTGAGCGGCGTCGGCAAGGCCCGCCGGATTTCGATCGACGATTTTCGGCATGTCCCATTGGACGAAGTATCGTCCACCAATACCGAAGCACTCGCCCGCGCTCGCGCGGGCGATTCCGGTTTTCTCTGGATCACCGCTCGACGCCAGACCGGTGGCCGCGGCCGTCGCGGACGCGAATGGGTATCGGAGCGCGGCAATCTCTACTCCTCGCTGCTGCTGGTTGATTTTGCGCCCACGGAAGAACTGGGCTCGCTGCCGCTTGCGGTCGCGCTCGCCGTTCACGATACGGTCGTGTCCGTCATGCCGCCGGGCGGCAAGACGGTCGATATCAAGTGGCCCAATGACGTGCTGATCGATCGCCGGAAAACATCCGGCATATTGCTGGAAGCGGAGAGACTGCCCGACGGTCGAATGGCTTTGGTCATCGGCATCGGCATCAACATCCTGGCACGGCCGGATCTGGCGCAATATCCGGTGACGTCTCTTGCCGATCAGGGTGTCTCGATCTCGCCCGAGGAACTTTTCGCCCGCCTCTTCGTCAATATGGCCGATGCCCTGTCGCTGTGGGACCAAGGCAGGGGGATTGGCGAGATCGTGGCTCATTGGCGCCGGGTCGCTTGCGGCATCGGCGAGAAAATAACGGTGAACCTGCCGGATCGTTCGATTTCAGGTATCTTTTCTGGAATTGATGATAAGGGACTTTTATTGCTCGACAGCGCGGCTGGAACTCTGTCCATCGCCGCAGGTGACGTGTTTTTCGGGTAAGACTGGATCGGAAAGAAAGAATGGCCAAGAACGACGAACTGGTTTTCCTGCCGCTGGGCGGCGTAGGGGAAATCGGAATGAACCTCGCATTGTACGGCTATGGTCCGCCGTCCAATCGCCAATGGATCATGGTCGATTGTGGCGTCACTTTTGCCGGCCCGGATCTGCCGGGCGTCGACCTCGTGCTGCCCGATCTGCGCTTCTTGAAGTCGCAGAAGAAGAACCTCAAGGGCATCATCATCACCCACGCGCACGAAGACCATTATGGCGCGCTGAACGACCTCTGGCCGGGCCTCAACGTGCCGGTCTATGCCTCCGGCTTCACCGCCGGTATGCTCGAAGCCAAGCGCGACTATGAAGGCTCGCGCGCCGAAATCCCGATCACGCCTTTCAAGCAGGGCGACCGGATCAATGTCGGTCCCTTCGATATTGAAGCTATCGGCGTCAACCACTCGATCCCTGAGCCGATGTCGCTGGTCATCCGCACGCCGCTCGGCAACCTCGTTCACACCGGCGACTGGAAGATCGACCACAACCCGTCGCTGGGGCCGCTCACCGACGAAGCGCGTTTCCGCGCAGTCGGCGACGAGGGCGTTCTTGCCCTGATGTGCGATTCCACCAATGCCATGCGCGAAGGTGTCTCCCCATCCGAAGAAGAGGTGTCCGAAGGCCTGCGCAAGATCATCGAGGCTGCCGAAGGCCGCGTTGCGATCACCACCTTCTCGTCGAATGTCGGCCGTATCCGCTCGATCGCCCAGGCAGCCGAAGCTGCCGGCCGCGAAGTGCTACTGCTCGGCAGTTCGCTGAAGCGTGTCACCGCAGTTGCCGAGGATATTGGCATCATGCAGGGCCTGCGTCCCTTCATCGCCGAGGATGAATATGGCTTCATTCCGCGCGACAAGGTCGTCGTGATCCTGACCGGTAGCCAGGGCGAGCCGCGCGCAGCGCTGGCCAAGCTTTCGCGCGACGAAATGCGCAGTGTAGCGCTGACCTCCGGCGATACCGTCGTCTTTTCCTCCCGCGCCATTCCCGGCAATGAAAAGGCGATCCAGGACATCAAGAACGGCCTTGTCGAACAGGGCGTCCATATCGTGACGGACGCCGAAGCCCTCGTTCACGTCTCTGGTCACCCGCGCCGGAACGAACTCCTGAAGATGTATGAATGGACGCGCCCGGAAATTCTGGTCCCCGTTCACGGTGAGGCAGCCCATCTGGTCGCGCAGAGGGAACTTGGTCTGCAGGCCGGCATCAAGACCGTTCCGCGCGTGCGCAATGGTGACATCCTGCGTCTGGCGCCCGGTCCTGCCGAAGTTATAGACCAGGCCCCGTTCGGCCGGGTTTACAAGGATGGCCGTCTGCTTGGTGACATGGAAGAAATGGGCATCGGCGACCGCAAGAAGCTGTCCTATGTCGGCCATGTCGCTGTGAATGTCGTACTCGACAGCCGCTTCGACTTCCTCGGTGATCCCGATGTCGTGCCGATCGGCCTGCCCGAATATGATTTCGAGGGCGAGGCGATGGAAGATACGCTCTATGACGCCGTGCTCGGCGCCGTCGAAAGCATTCCGCGCAGCCGCCGCAAGGATTTGGCGACAGTCCGTGAGGCGATCCGCCGCGCGGTGCGTTCGACCGCAAACGAGGTCTGGGGCAAGAAGCCCGTCGTCACCGTGTTCCTGACCAAAGTCTGACAGACGGCGCGTGGCCCCTCGCTTAAGCTGGTACCACGTTAGCTGAAGCCATGCCGGAGGTTGTTATGCTGGGCCGAGTCAATCATATCGCCATCGCCGTACCCGATCTCGCGGCCGCGACTGCAAGTTACAGGGATACGCTGGGCGCGCACGTATCGCAGGCTCAGGCGCTGCCCGAGCATGGCGTGACGGTGGTTTTCGTCGAACTTGAAAACACCAAGGTCGAACTGCTGGAGCCGCTCGGCGCAGATTCGCCGATCACGGCGTTCCTCGCCAAGAACCCCGCCGGCGGCATGCACCACATCTGTTACGAGGTAGAGGACATCATCGCGGCCCGCGATCAGTTGTCCGCAGCCGGCGCCCGCGTGCTTGGCTCCGGAGAGCCGAAGATCGGCGCCCATGGCAAGCCTGTCCTCTTTCTCCATCCGAAAGATTTCTTTGGTACGCTGATAGAGCTTGAACAGGTATAGAGGAGCCGGCTCACCGCGCATTTTGCCGTCATGCGACGCTTTGGCCTTTGTCTGTGAGAGCCACCGGCATTATAGGAAGCCATCCGCCCACTGAGACCATCGGGCGGCCTGAACGCGGAGAACGATCCATGCCATTCCTCTCGGGCCTCGCCGTCTATTTCGTCATCTGGTGGCTGACCCTGTTTGCCATCCTGCCGATCGGCCTGCGCACGCAGGATGAGGATCAGTCCGTGGTACCGGGAACTGTTGCCAGCGCTCCCACCCGCTTCCGTGCGGGCCGCGTAATGCTGCTGACCACGGTGGTCTCCGCTGCGATCTATGGCGCCTGGTTTGTGGCCGAAACCTATTTCGGATGGGGGTTCAAGGACTTGCCGGTATTCGTACCGGGCCTCGTGCAGCAATAATGAAGACCGCCGAGAAGGGGCGACCTTGCCAGCACGTCTATCTCATGGCTGGCGGCACAAGGGCTGACGTAAGGGCAAAAAAAAACAAGGTCGAAAGACCTTGTTCAAAAGTATCGCGTGATCCTTCACCAATTAAGGGGCTGCGACTGAGCGCGCCTAAGATCTGATCCTCCCAAGACTTGACCGCGAGTATGGCAAAGATTTGAACTCCCTGCCTCTTTTATGGGCTGAACCTAGCCCAAACTATGGACGTTGTCACCCCCAATTCTTGCAGAATTGTAACAGTCTCCCAAAAAATTTTTGGTATGCGGAATTGTCGCATCGGCGTCATGTGATGGCCTGGAACCATGCTTTCCATGCAAAGCGGGAGGCGGTTTGTGTCTGGCTGTGGGCGAGCGGGCTCTCGCCTGCTTGCGGGTTTTCTTCTGAAGTCCAACCGGCTATGAACGCATCCTGATATCCGTCTTCAATCGCTGATTCCGCGCGGGCGCGCGGCATCGTCAACCGTCTGGAATTCGTTATGCGTCTGTCGCGCTACTTCATGCCGATCCTCAAGGAAAACCCCAAGGAAGCGGAAATCGTCTCCCACCGCCTGATGTTGCGGACGGGCATGATCCGCCAGCAGAGCCAGGGCATCTATTCCTGGCTGCCGCTCGGCAAGCGCGTGCTCGACAAGGTGAACGCGATCATCCGCGAAGAGCAGAACCGCGCTGGCGCCATCGAGCTCTCCATGCCGACCCTGCAGTCGGCCGAGCTCTGGCAGGAAAGCGGTCGCTACGAGGACTACGGCAAGGAAATGCTGCGCATCAAGGACCGGCAGGACCGTCCGATGCTCTATGGTCCGACCAATGAGGAGATGGTCACGGACATCTTCCGCTCGTCGGTCAAGTCTTATAAGAGCCTGCCGCTCAACCTCTACCATATCCAGCTGAAGTTCCGCGACGAGATCCGCCCGCGCTTCGGCACCATGCGTTCGCGCGAATTCCTGATGAAGGACGCATACTCCTTCGACCTGACCCAGGCCGACGCGATCCATTCCTACAACAAGATGTTCGTCGCCTACCTGCGCACCTTCGATCGGCTCGGCCTGCGCGCCATTCCGATGCGCGCCGATACCGGCCCGATCGGCGGAAATCACAGCCACGAGTTCATCATTCTCGCCGACACCGGCGAATCGGAAGTGTTCTGCCACAAGAGCTTCGTCGACTTCGACATCCCCTCGGTTGATACCGATTTCGACGACGTGGCTGGCCTGCAGAAGATCTTCGACGAGTGGACCTCGGTCTATGCCGCGACCTCGGAAATGCATGACGAGGTCGCTTTCGGCGCCATTGGCGAGAATGATCGCCTGTCGGCACGCGGCATCGAGGTTGGCCACATCTTCTATTTCGGCACGAAATATTCGGAGCCGATGGGCGCCAAGGTTCAGGGTCCTGATGGCAAGGAGCACCTTGTCCACATGGGATCCTACGGCATTGGCCCGACACGCCTTGTTCCCGCCATCATCGAAGCCTCGCATGACGACAACGGAATCATCTGGCCGGCTTCGGTCGCGCCCTTTGATGCCGTGGTGATCAACATGAAGGCCGGCGACGAGGCCTGCGACAAGGCTTGCGAAACGCTCTATGCAGCGCTGCAGACCGCCGGCAAGGACGTGCTCTACGACGACACGGACGACCGGGCAGGCACCAAGTTCGCGACCGCCGATCTCATCGGCGTTCCCGTCCAGATCATCGCCGGGCCGCGCTCCGTGGCATCAGGCGAAATCGAACTCAAGGATCGCCAGACCGGCGCCCGTGAGACGATGACGATCGAGGCGGCGATCAACAAGCTGACCGCCTGAGCGCGATGGCTTTGACGCTGTCGAACTGACCTGAAGGCAAGGAGTGACCATGGCGAGCAAGGCTGCTGGCAACGAGACGGCAGGATCCGCGAAAGGCTCGCCTGCGCGCGCCTTTTCGGGATTCGAGCGCATGGTGGCCTGGCGCTACCTGCGCGCCCGGCGCAAGGAAGCCTTTATCTCGGTCATTGCCGGTTTCTCCTTCATCGGCATCATGCTGGGGGTCGCGACCCTCATCATCGTGATGGCCGTGATGAACGGCTTTCGCACCGAGCTCGTTTCCCGCATTCTCGGCATCAACGGCCACATGATCGTCCAGCCGGTTGACCAGCCGCTGAACGACTATGCCGATCTTGCGACCCGCTTCAGTGCCGTCCAGGGCATCAAGATGGCGCTGCCGCTCGTCGAGGGGCAGACGCTTGCCTCCGGCCGCGAAGGGGCTGGCACCGGCGCGCTGGTGCGCGGTATCCGGCCGGACGATCTGACCAAACTTTCGGTCGTCTCGTCCAACATTCGACAGGGCGACATGGTCGGCTTTGCCGCAGGGCAGGGCGTCCTGATCGGCTCCCGCATGGCGGCCCAACTGGGCTTGTCTGCAGGTGACACCATTACTCTGGTCTCTCCCGAGGGCGATATCACTCCCCTCGGCGTCAACCCCCGCGTCAAATCCTACCCCGTCTCCGGCATCTTCGAGATCGGCATGTCGGAATATGACGCCTCGATCATCTATATGCCGCTCGAAGAAGCACAGCTCTATTTCAACGTCGAAGGCATCGTGCAGTCGATCGAACTGTTCATCGAGAACCCCGATGACGTCGACCGGCTGCGTCCGCTGGTCGAACAGGCGGCTGGGCGGCAGATCTTCATCACCGACTGGCGCCAGCGCAACCAGACCTTCTTCTCGGCCCTGCAGGTCGAGCGCAACGTGATGTTCATGATCCTCACGCTGATCGTGCTCGTTGCAGCCCTCAACATCATCTCCGGCCTCATCATGCTGGTGAAGGACAAGGCGAGCGACATCGCCATCCTGCGCACCATGGGCGCGACATCCGGCGCCATCATGCGCATCTTCTTCATGACGGGGGCGGCGATTGGCACGGCGGGCACCTTCGCCGGAGTTTTGCTGGGTGTCATCGTCTGTCTGAACATCGAGAGCATCCGCCAGTTCTTCTCCTGGGTGTCGGGCACTGTTCTCTTCGATCCCGAACTCTATTTCCTCAGCCAGCTCCCTGCAGACATGAATGTCAGCGAGACGATCTCCGTGGTGGTCATGGCGCTCAGTCTGTCCTTCATGGCGACCATCTTCCCGGCCTGGCGGGCCTCGCGCCTGGATCCCGTCCAGGCCCTGCGATACGAATAAGGATGCCGATCCCGATGGCCAACGACATCGTTCTGTCTCTCGCCGGCATCGACCGCCATTATGGCCAGGGCGAAACCGTGCTTTCGATCCTGAAAGGCGCGGACTTTACCCTGCGCACCGGTGAGACTGTGGCGCTTGTTGCGCCCTCGGGCACCGGGAAGTCTACGCTTTTGCATGTGGCCGGCCTGCTGGAACATCCCGACGCTGGTGAAGTCACGCTGGGTGGCGTCGCCTGCCAGGAGCTGCCGGACGAACAGCGCACCGCGATCCGCCGCAACTCCGTCGGCTTTGTCTATCAGTTTCACCATCTGCTGCCGGAATTCTCGGCGCTCGAAAACGTGATGATGCCGCAGCTGATTGCCGGATTGACCCGCAAGGAAGCTGCCGAACGCGCCAAGCAGTTGCTCGATTACATGCGTGTCGGCCACCGCGCCGATCATCGCCCGGCGGAACTGTCGGGGGGCGAGCAGCAACGCGTGGCGATCGCACGCGCCGTTGCCAATGCACCGCTGGTGCTGCTTGCCGACGAGCCGACCGGCAACCTGGATCCGGAAACGGCGTCCTACGTGTTTTCCGCGCTGGAGGCGCTGGTGCGCCAGTCCGGTTTGTCGGCGATGATTGCCACCCACAATCACGAGATTGCCCGGCGGATGGATCGCTGCGTCACACTCATCGACGGGAAGGTCGTCGAAATCCAGGCCTGATCATTTTCCAATTTTGCTGCACCGCAACGCGTCCGGGACTTTTGTTCCGCGCGGCGTTCGGGCTTTTTTGGGGTTGACGAAAGAACGAAAAGTGAACATGATGGAAACATAGAGGAACTAGGAGACAGACATGACCGAAATCATTCGTGACGTTGCTGCATTCACCTCCATGGCCGTATTCGTTGCCAGCATGACCCTGCTGATGCTGGCGCTCTGAGCGCCACCGTTGAAACCTGTATACATGTGTCCGTCGCGGCAAACGTGACTGGACTTCGCCGTCCCGAACATCGAAAATCCCGCTGATTCAGTGCAGTGCAAGGATGATCGATATGGGCGAAGGCAACAGCGGAGTGGACGCTCCATCGGGTCCCATGGTCGGACCGGGTTATGTTCATCTGCGGGTGCATTCGGCCTATTCGCTCCTCGAAGGCGCGCTGCCGCTCAAGAAGATTCTCGGCAAGGCCGTGGCCGACGACCAGCCGGCGATTGCCATTACCGATACCAACAACCTCTTCGTCGCGCTCGAATTTTCTCAAAAGGCGATTGGTGACGGCGTCCAACCCATCATCGGCTGCCAGCTGTCGATCGACATGGAAGATTCGACGGGTGAAAAACGAGGCGGCAATGGCCATATGCCGGATCTGCCGTCGATCGTCGTGCTCGCATCGGATGCTGCGGGTTATGAGCGGTTGGTGGATATCGTCAGCCGCGCCTATCTGGGAGGCGATGCCGGCCAACCGGTCCATGTCAAACTCTCCTGGCTGCAAGAGAGCGGCACGGAGGGGTTGATCGCTCTGACCGGTGCATCCGGCGGTCCTGTCGATCGAATGCTCCGCGACGGACATGGCGCGTCGGCCGAGGCAAGACTGCTTGCGCTGAAGCGCCTCTTCGGCGATCGGCTCTATGTCGAAGTGCAACGGCATGGCAATTACGATCGGGTCCATGAGCGGCGCGTGGTGCAACTGGCCTATGACCACGACCTGCCGCTGGTCGCGACCAATGAAGCCTTTTTTCCGACGCGCGACGACTACGACGCCCATGATGCCCTGATGGCCGTCGCGCACAACGCCATTGTCTCCAACGACGACCGCTTCCGCCTCACACCCGATCATTACCTGAAGAGCCGCGCGGAGATGCAGGCGCTCTTCTCCGATTTGCCGGAAGCCTTGGACAACACGGTCGAGATCGCCCGCCGCTGCTCCTTCGTTCTGTCGACCCGCAAACCGATCCTGCCCCGTTTCACTGGCGGCAGCGACGATCCGGAGGAGGCGGAACGCGAGGAAGCACTGGAACTGCGCCGCCAGGCGATGGAAGGCCTCGACAACCGTCTCGCAGCCCTTGGTATGGCACCGGGTTACGAGGAGAAGGATTATCGCGACCGGCTCGAATTCGAGCTCTCGGTCATCGAGCGCATGAAGTTCCCGGGCTACTTCCTGATCGTTTCGGACTTCATCAAATGGGCCAAGCAGCATGACATTCCCGTCGGTCCGGGCCGTGGTTCGGGTGCTGGCTCACTGGTCGCCTATGCGCTGACCATCACCGACGTCGATCCCTTGCGCTTTTCGCTGCTCTTCGAACGCTTCCTCAATCCGGAACGCGTCTCGATGCCCGACTTCGATATCGACTTCTGCCAGGAACGCCGCGAAGAGGTCATCCGCTACGTTCAGCGAAAATATGGCCGCGAGCAGGTGGGACAGATCATCACTTTCGGATCGCTCCAGGCGCGTGCGGCCCTGCGCGACGTCGGGCGTGTGCTCGAAATGTCCTATGGCCAGGTCGACAAGATCTGCAAGCTCGTACCGAACAATCCGGCGAATCCGACGCCACTCTCCAAGGCGATCGAGGAGGAGCCGAAGCTCCAGGAGGCCGCAGCCGAGGAACCTGTCGTCGCGCGTCTCTTGGAAATCGCCCAGAAGATCGAAGGCCTCTACCGCCACGCCTCGACCCACGCCGCCGGTATCGTCATCGGCGATCGTCCGCTGTCGAAGCTGGTGCCGATGTATCGCGATCCGCGATCCGACATGCCGGTTACCCAGTTCAACATGAAATGGGTGGAACAGGCCGGCCTCGTCAAGTTTGACTTCCTCGGTCTGAAGACGTTGACGGTCTTGAAGACCGCCGTCGATTTCGTTGTGGAGCAGCGCGGCCACAAGGTCGATCTGGCGGCGATCCCGCTCGATGACAAGCTCACCTATGAGATGCTGTCGCGCGGTGAAACCGTCGGCGTGTTCCAGGTGGAAAGTGCCGGCATGCGCAAGGCCCTGATCGGCATGCGTCCCGACTGCATCGAGGACATCATCGCGCTTGTGGCGCTGTATCGTCCAGGCCCGATGGAAAACATCCCGGTCTACAATGCCCGCAAACATGGCGAGGAAGAACTCGCCTCCGTTCATCCTAAAATCGACTATCTCCTGAAGGAAACGCAGGGCGTTATCGTCTACCAGGAGCAGGTCATGCAGATCGCTCAGGTGCTTTCGGGCTATTCGCTCGGCGAAGCCGACCTTCTGCGCCGCGCCATGGGTAAGAAGATCAAGGCGGAGATGGACCAGCAGTCGGCTCGTTTCGTCGAAGGCGCGATGAAGAACGGCGTCTCCAAGCCCCAGGCCAACAATATCTTCGAACTCTTGGCCAAGTTCGCCAATTACGGCTTCAACAAGTCGCACGCTGCAGCCTACGCCATCGTCTCCTACCAGACCGCCTATATGAAGGCGCATTACCCGGTCGAGTTCCTGGCTGCGTCTATGACCCTCGATATGGCGAACACGGAAAAGCTCGTCGACTTCCGCCAGGATGCCGGGCGTCTTGGCATCGAAGTGGTGCCGCCTTCGGTGCAGACGTCGTTCCGCCATTTCCAGACCGGCCCCAACCGCATCTATTATGCGCTCGCCGCCATCAAGGGTGTCGGCGAAAATGCCGTCGAGCACATCGTCGAGGTGCGCGGCGACACGCCCTTCGAAAGCCTGGAGGACTTCTGCCTCCGGATCGATCCCAAGCAGATCAACCGCCGCGTCTTCGAAAGCCTGATTGCCGCCGGCGCTTTCGACTGCTTCGGCCGTGACCGTGCCGAACTGATCGGCAGCCTTGACCGCATCATGGGCTATGCCCAGCGTGCCCAGGAAAACGCCGTCAGCGGCCAGTCCGACATGTTCGGTTCAGGCGGTGCGAGCGGGCCGGAAAAGATCGCCTTCGCGCCTTACACGCCGTGGCTCTCCTCTGAAAAGTTGATGCGCGAGTTCCAGGTGCTCGGCTTCTACCTCTCGGCCCATCCGCTCGATGCCTATCGCCAACTGCTCGATAAGCTGCGCGTCCAGAATTTCGCCGATTTCTCCGTCGCAGTGAAACAGGGCGCCACGGCCGGTCGACTGGCCGGAACCGTTATCTCGAAGCAGGAGCGCAAGACCCGAACCGGCAACAAGATGGGTATCGTCACCTTCTCAGACGCGTCAGGCCAGTATGAAGCGGTGCTCTTCTCCGAAGGCCTGAACCAGTATCGCGACCTGCTCGAGTCAGGCAAATCACTGGTCATCACGGTTGCTGCCGAAGAGCGGCCGGAAGGGGTGGGGCTCCGCATCCAGACGGCGCAGTCGCTGGAGGAGCAGTCGATCCGCATGCAGAAGGCCATGCGCGTTTATGTCCGCGATTCCGGCCCCTTGCGCGCAGTCGCTGCCCACCTCAACGCCCGCGGCGATGGTCTGGTGTCGTTCATCGTGATCAAAGATGAAGGCAAGCGCGAGATCGAGGTCGAACTCACCGAACGCTTCCGCATCTCACCCGAAATCGCCGCCGCCATGCGCTCGACGCCGGGCGTACTGGATGTCGAACTGGTGTGAGGAGCTTCACCCCTTCGTCCGCGTCACGGTGATGAAATCCGTGCCGTCGCCGGTCTCAGGCCCGATCCCGCTGTCGGAAATGGTGATCGACGAGCCTTCGCTCAGCATGGTCTCGATCTTGGCGCGCACCTCGTCTGGAATATCCAGGCGGGCGAGGGCGGCCTCGGCGGTATAGACAGCCGCATCATCAGCCGGTTTGATAATGCCCAACCGCTTCAGCGTCGGCGCCGGCAGGTGGTTGGCGATGCTGACGCTGCGCCAGGCGACCTTGCCCTTGAACCGGTCGACATGGCTTGCTTCGAGGAAATGCGTGCCCAGGCCCTTTTCCGGTTCGCGAATACCAATCGCTGCCTCGAAGACCGGCTTGAACTTCTGCCGCACCATGATCTGTCCGGCGAGCGGCTTTTCTCGCCCGGCGGAGGCGGAGAGCGCGGTGATGAAGCGGGGCGAGAGGAGTTCGCCGTCCTTCTCGATCGACTTCCAGCGCTTGTAGCCACGGATGGCAGCCAGCGTCTGGCTTCCCAGCACGCCGTCGGTCGCACCGGCATCGAAGCCGAGTTCGGTCAGCATTTCCTGAACGTCGCGGACCTCCTCGCGCTGGCTGCGCCGGGTAATGAGGATCCGAAGCGGCGGCTCGTCTTCAAGCACCAGTTGGGCTGCGGCACCTGCCTTCGGCAAGACTTCGTTCATCGCCACCTCGACAGGCTTTAGCGACGCCTCGATCTTGGTCGGCCGCAGTTCGGCATCCGACAATAGGCCGCCTGCGGGGATCGGCTGGCGGGGCGTAAAAAGGTTGGCCTGCGAGATCGTCCGCGGCGTCACCGGGTCGTCGGTGATGATCACATGCGCACCCCGCTCGGTCATCGAGAACAGTGTCTTGGCAAAGCCATTCGGCAGGCGCACGCAACCATGTGAGGCCGGATAGTTCGGCACCTTGCCCTCGTGCAGCGCGATACCAGACCAGGTCAGCCGCTGCATGAACGGCATGGGCGCATTCGAATAGATGTTGGATTCGTGGTACTTGCGCTTTTCAAGAATGGAAAAGATGCCGGATGGCGTCGAGTGCCCGGGCTTGCCCGTCGACACCTTCGAGGTCGCCAGAACCTCGTCGCCGTCATAGACGGTGAGCGTCTGCGTCGACTTGGAGACATAGATCTGCAAGGGGCCGCGATCGCTGGCTAAGAGGGAGCTGCTGAGAGCGCTGCTGGCCATGAGGCCGAGGCTGAAGGCGAGGGCGAAACGCTGGAACATGATACGACCGGGGAATACGCGATACAGGATGACGCGATGCTACCCGGCGAAGTTTAAGAAAAGTTTCGCGATCGCTTGTGGACGAGGGTCATACACGGATGTTTGATCGGCTTTCCACAGGCTTCACTTCGTCAGACGGGCTTTACGTGCCCCTTGCGCTGTCCCTGCAATTGCGGCGAGGCGACGGCCAGCAGAAGGGCGGCAATCGGCAATGCAAAGGCGTGGCCGAGATGCTTGAAGCCGAGAGCGCCGACCAGCCCGCCGAAGAAGAACATCGACACGATCGGCAACAGGATGGAAAGTTTGCGACCGTCGACCGGGATCGGTGGGTGGGAGAGAAGTCGCGCGATCCAGAGATAGGCAAACTTGCCGAGTTCGATCCCCATATCCGTCACCATGCCCGTCAGATGGGTGGTACGGATACGGGCGCCGGAGATCTTGGTGATCGTGGCATTCTGCAAGCCCATGACGAAGCAGAGAAGCAGGGCCGTTGCTGGCGCCACGGCGGTCTGCTGCAGCGTACCGAGACCGGCAAAGACGATCAGCAGCCCGGACTCGAGCGCCAGCGGATAAGCATATTGCTGGCGCCGCGCATGTCGCCGTGCCCAATTGATCAGGACGGCGGAGGAAGCCGCGCCGCAGAGAAAGGCAAAAAGCAGCGCAAGGCCCGCGCCGACCAGACCGAACAAGCCGAGGGCCAGATCATCGGCGATCGAAGAGACGACGCCGGTCATATGCGAGGTATAGCGCCCGACAGCCAGAAAGCCCCCGGCATTCATGGCGCCTGCAACGAAGGCGAGGATCACGCCCAGCAACAGATCGTTGCCACGGCGACGGTGATAGGAGGCCGCCACCCGGAGATGACGCCACCGCCTGTCTGACCGCTGCGGGCGCACGGGCCGTCGCATCGTGGGATCGGGAGTGTCGGGAAGGGTCATGGCGGACTCAAGGTCGCTTGCTCGGGAAGGTGTATCCGGTCTGCACCGTACCCTTGCCGAACTTGTCGCGCAATTTGTCCATGGCCGCTTCCGCCGCCGCCCGCCGTCTTGCCTGTGCATCCACCAGATCCGGTGGATCGGCGGTGGCCGCATCCCGAAGGTCGCTCACGCCGATGCCGATCAGCCTAAAGCGCGTGCCGTCGGTTTCCTTCTCGAGCAGGGCCATGCCGGTGCGAAAGATCCGGTCGGCAAGCTGCGTCGGATCGTCGAGACGCCGGTTTCGGGTGCGCGACTTGAAATCGGCGGTTTTGAGTTTGAGGACCACCGTATGCCCGGCGATCCCCTGCCGTTTCAGCCGCCAGGCGACCTTTTCCGACAATTCCCGCAGATGGACGATGAGGTCCTCCGGCTTGCTGATATCCTCGAAGAAGGTCGTTTCGGCAGAGACGCTCTTGGCCGGGTCGTTGGGATGCACGGTTCGGTCATCGATACCGCGCGACAGCCGCGCCAAACGCTGCCCCATGACGCCGTAACGCCGCATCAGATCTGCCTCGTCCATCACCTGCAACTGTCCGATGGTGCGGATCCCATCCGCCTGGAGTGTCGTCGCCAGGGCCTTGCCGACGCCCCAGATCAGTGACACCGGCTTGTCGGCGAGAAATGCGACCGCCTCGGCCGCCCCAATCACCGAGAAACCGCGCGGCTTCTGCAGGTCGGAGGCAACCTTGGCGAGGAACTTGCAATAGGAGAGGCCAACGGAGATCGTGATGCCGATTTCCTGCTCCACACGCCTTGCAAAACGCGCCAGCACCCGTGCCGGCGGCTCGTGATGCAAAAGCTCCGTGCCCCGCAGTTCGAGAAAGGCCTCGTCGATCGAGATCGGCTGCACCAGCGGGGTCAGTTCTTCCATGATCGCCCGCACCTCGCGCCCGACGCGGACATATTTCTCCATGTCCGGCTTGATCACGACGGCCTGGGGGCAGGCCTCCAGTGCCTTGAACATCGGCATGGCCGAGCGCACACCGTGGATGCGCGCCACATAGCAGGCGGTCGACACCACGCCGCGCTTGCCGCCGCCGATGATGACAGGCTTGTCGACGAGCTCCGGATTGTCGCGCTTCTCGACCGCCGCATAAAAGGCGTCGCAGTCGACATGTGCCAGTGTCAGGTCAGAGAGTTCCGGATGATAGACCAGCCGGGGGCTGCCGCAGGCACGGCAGCGCCGCAGCCCTTCGGGCTGCCCCTTCAGGCAGTCGCGGCAGAAGCCCGGAGAAGAGTGATCGCTGGCTGGCATCTTTGGAACAAAGGTTGAACATTGCCACACTATGCCGCCACCGGTGATGAGACAAGAGCCTCTGTCGCGACCAACCCAAAGTTCGCATGGTCTCAATCGCGACTACGGCTTCAGTCGCGAAAATGCGCCTCGATCAACTGCCTTGCCTCTAGCCAGTCCCGAGCCCGCAGCACAGGGGCCTGCGGCTCGGGAGCAAAGCGGAAGATTGCGACGTCGGGCGGGAGATAGACGAGTGCCGATTCGGGCACATGCTCGCCGACGGAACTCAGATTGCCCAGCATGTCATCGACAAAGGCGACAGGCAGGGGGCGCTCACCATGCAAGCGGGCGACGATCGGCCCCTTCGGATCCTCGCTGGAGATCATCGGATAGGACAGCGTCAGCCGGTCGAGCAGCCGGCGCCGAATCTCGGCATGGCGCGGCGGCATGGCGGTCAGAAACACAAGATCGGCTTCGGCGGCGAGCGCATGCAGGCTGTCCACGGCTTCCGCAAACGGCGTCTGCCAGCGCTCCTGTTCGACGAAGAAGTCATGGATCAGGTTCCTGACGGCGAGCGCGTCGAGAACGGCATCCGCCGCGTCAACGATGTTGCCGGTCAGCTTGAACGACCGGGGCAGCAGGCGCAGATCCCGTTCAGTGAGAAAGGCCTCGAAGGGTGTCGCAAATTGCAACACCACGTCATCGACGTCGCAGACGACCAGCGGCCGATCGGCAAGCTTGATGTGCTCCAGATCAGTGAGCATCAGAACTCACCCGAATCGAGACCGGGTCGCACATAGTGGTGATAGGCGGCGACGACCACTTCGGGCTTGGTCTCCGTCGCTTCGCAAAAAGCCATCAGCGTCGGCTCGTGCTGCATCAGGAAATCCAGCATTCCCGCGAGAAACCCGGGGTCTTGCACGGCGCCACGCAACTGCCCTGGCTGTATTCCGGAGAGCGCCAGGAAGCGCGAAAGCATGTCCGGTTCGTTTGCCAGCCACCCCAGAACCGCCACCGCCGTATCTTCGGCGCTCGCAGGTATATCTCTGTTTTTCATAAAGTCTTTTCCTGTTTCCCTGGCAAATTACCGATTTCGAAACCAAATAGCACTAGCATGCAGGCCGACGGAAGATGCGAACTCGCGCGTGGGCCGAGCATCAGGCCCCTGAAGACGCGGGACAAAGGACCGGGTGAATGCCGAAAAAGGTAATGATTGTCGAAGACAATGAGCTCAATATGAAGCTCTTCCGCGATCTTATCGAAGCCTCCGGCTATGAGACGGTCCAGACCCGCAATGGCATGGAAGCGATGGATCTTGCGCGTCGCCACAAGCCGGATCTGATTCTCATGGACATCCAGTTGCCCGAGGTCTCCGGTCTGGAAGTGACCAAGTGGCTGAAGGATGACCCGGATCTGCACGTCATCCCGGTCATCGCAGTCACTGCCTTTGCCATGAAGGGCGACGAAGAGCGCATCCGCCAGGGGGGCTGCGAGGCCTATGTCTCCAAGCCGATTTCCGTTCCGAAATTCATCGAGACCATCAAAACCTATCTCGGGGATGCGTGAGGAGCCGATGTCATGACAGCGCGCATTCTGGTCGTCGACGATATTCCTGCCAATGTGAAGCTGCTCGAAGCGCGGCTGATGGCGGAGTATTTCGAGGTCTTGACGGCGAGCAATGGCTTTGACGCTCTCGACATCTGCGACCGCACCCAGGTTGATGTGATCCTGCTCGACATCATGATGCCGGAAATCGACGGCTTCGAGGTGTGCGAGCGGCTGAAGTCCAACCCGCGCACGGCCCATATCCCGGTGGTCATGGTGACGGCGCTCGATCAGCCCTCGGACCGCGTGCGTGGCTTGAAGGCCGGCGCCGATGATTTTCTCACCAAGCCGGTCAACGACCTCCAACTGATCTCCCGCGTGAAAAGCCTTGTGCGCCTGAAGACGCTGAGCGACGAACTCCGCATCCGCCATGACGGCACGCGCCAGGCTGGTGTCGAAGACAGCCTGCGGCTTACGGACGGCCGTCTGGAAGAGCAGGCGCAGGTTCTGCTCGTCGATAGCCGCGGCGCCTCCCAGGAGCGCATCATCAAGGCCCTGAAGCCGATTGCCGAAGTCAGCGCACTCTCGGATCCGCAGGCGGCCGTCTTTGAGGCCGCCGAAAACGGCTACGATCTCGTCATCGTCAACAGCAACCTGACCGATTACGACCCGCTGCGGCTTTGCTCGCAGCTGCGCTCGCTTGAGCGTACCCGCTTCATTCCGATCCTGCTGATCACCGAGCAGGGCGACGAGCAGATGATCATCCGGGCGCTCGATCTCGGCGTGAACGACTATATCGTCCGTCCGCTCGACCCGAATGAGCTCTTGGCCCGTGTGCTGACCCAGGTCCGCCGCAAGCGCTACAACGACCGCCTGCGCAACAGCGTGCGCCAGACGATCGAACTGGCGGTCACGGACGGCCTCACCGGTCTGCACAACCGTCGTTACCTCGATACGCAGCTTCGCACGCTCTTTGCCCGTGCCAAGGTGCGTGGCAAGCCGCTCACCATCTGCATCACCGACATCGACCGCTTCAAGCTGGTCAACGATGCCTTTGGGCATGATGCTGGTGACGAAGTTCTCAAGGAATTCTCCGGCCGCATCCGCTCGACAGTGCGCGGCGCCGATCTCGCCTGCCGCTATGGCGGCGAGGAGTTCGTGGTGGTGATGCCGGATACCACGGCCGAGGTGGCAGCCAGCGTTGCCGAGCGCCTGCGCTTGATGATCGAGGCGCGGCCTTTCCAGCTTCGCTCGGGAGAGACGCCGCTCACGCTCACCGCTTCCATGGGGATTGCAACGCTTTCGCCTGGCATCGACACGCCTGAGCAATTGCTGAAGCAAGCCGATCGCGCCCTTTACGAAGCGAAGAATTCCGGCCGTAACCGCGTTGTCGCCGCTGCGGCCTGAACTGTTCATTCACAGCTTTTTGTAGTGCTTCGAAAAACGGCGACAATTGTCATCTTGCCGTGTTTTTGGGCAGTTACAGTTGTATGATTTTCCTGCCTTGACTATTAGTTGACGTGCCCGCGGGTTTTTCCCTGCAAAAGCAATGAATTCAGCTGTGGAATTCATCTGTCTATTTTTATATTAGCTTTTCCAATTGGAATTGATCTCAGTTGAGGTGAGATTCGTCGGATCGGCAATGGGGCTAAGCTTGCCATCTGGAAAATCGACTATCCGTCTTCTCTTTCAGCAATCAGCGTAGCACTGAAGTCCAACACGGTCCGGCAACACTTAATGTACCGAATTTAACCATATCAAGAGCATGCAACGCCCGGCGGTTAATAAACTGTTGATTTTTTACTCTACTTGGGAGACTTTGACCCCATCGAAAAAGACCTCTTCAAGAGGTTTCGAATACCCCATGATGCTCAGGTCCGCCGCATCTCCTGGGTCGTGGGGTCGGTCGGTTGGTGTGCAACGTAAAAGCGGTTCCTCGTGCCGTGTTTGCATGCTGACCGACCCCCTTTCTGAAAGAACACCGGTTCCTGCGAGGGAGCCGGTGTTTTTGTTTGTCCATGATGCAGAGGGGAGGCGAAAGGCTGCTCAATCACGCGGCAAAGAAAAAGGCGCGTCACCGGAGTGACACGCCTTTTTACGGAACCGGTCCGATCAAGACTTACTTGATCTTGGTTTCCTTGAACTCGACATGCTTCTTGGCAATCGGGTCATACTTGGTCTTCGTCATCTTGTCCGTCATCGTACGGCTGTTCTTCGTGGTCACGTAGAAGAAACCCGTGTCGGCCGTCGACAGAAGCTTGATCTTGATGGTTGTAGCCTTGGCCATGGTCGTCCTGCCTCTAATAAACGAAGCCGTGGACGACCGAACGTGGCCCACGGCAAATCTGGCGCGAAACTACAAATCGCGCCCGAAAAGTCAAGTGTGTTTCCGGCTAAAAAGCAGGCGCCCTATGGAAAGCACGACATAGAGGGCGAAGAAGCCCGCGATTGCCCAGGCAAAACCGTCGTTTCCAGTAAGATCGATCGCTGCCCCAATCGCCTGTGGACCGGCGACCGTGCCGACCGCATAGCAGAAGATGAAGGCGGCATTGGCAGCCGCGAGATCCGCCCCGGTGAGTCGCGAACCGAGATGGCTGAGCCCGATCGTATAGAGGCCCGACACACAGCCGCCCCAGAAGAGCAGCACAACCGCCATCAATTGCCAGTGGTCGGTGAGCAGAGGCAGCGCCAGAGAGCCGCACAGCCCGATGAAGGCGAGAACCGACAAGAGAAGCCTCCGATCCTTCATCCGGTCGGACAGCAGCCCCAGCGGGATCTGGAACACCATGTTGCCGATGCCCATGACGGTCAGCAGCAGGGCGGCTTGGGTCTCGGTGAAGCCGGTGCGCGTCGCATAGATCGGAAAGAGCGAAAGCCCGCCCGCCTCGACCGCCCCGAAGACGAAAACGGCGACAGTCGCGGTCGGAACGAGAAAGATATAGCGGAAGAAATGCATCTCCGGCTTTTCATCGAGAGCCGGGCTTTCGAAGCGGGCGATGTAGATCGGGATCGCCGCCGCGAGGATGGCGATCGCCCCAACCGCGAAGGGCAACAGGCCATCGCTGCCGATCGCCGAGAAGATCAGCGGACCGGACGCGAAGCCGACAGCCAGCATGGTCGCATAGATCCCCATGACCAGCCCGCGCTTACGCGATGGCGCCGCCGCATTGATCCAGAATTCGGAGAGGATGAAGAGCGTGGTCGTTGCCCCATGGAAGACGATCCTGAGCGGAAACCACATCCAGAACTGCGTCGCATAATAGAATCCGACTGCACTGATGGCGGAGAGCAGAACCGCCCACAGCATGGTCGGCACCACGCCGAGCTTATGAGCGATCTTCGTGGTCACGGGGGCTGCCGCCATCGCGGCGATACCGGCCATGGCCGAGTTGAGACCGATGAGGGTGGACGAGATGCCGCGCTTCTCCAGGATGATGCTGAGCAGCGGCAGGCCGAGCCCGATGGCAATCCCGACGGCCGAGATGGCGGAAATGGCTGCCACAAGCGAGGGCCAGTGGATCTCTTCGCGGTCGCCGTTCAACAGCTCGCTGCCGTCAGACATTCGGCACCACGGGAGTTGTGGCGCTGATCCTGCGATCTCTCGGCCGCAGCAGACTGGGGTTCGGCATCTTGAAGGGCATGGAAATGTACGAGCTCCCGACCGTATTTTGAGGGCGCGGCATGTTCACACCGGAAATCGCCCTGCTGTCAACCTGTCCGACGGGGTTCACCGCGAATCGAAAATAACAGGAAGAGTGATAGTTAAGCGTAAAGAGCCACGTCTGAGTGACAGGACCTGACCTGCAAAAACCCGCAGTCAACTATCCTGGGCGTCTTCATGTTCTCCGCCGAAGCCATGCATGCGCAGTGCCCATTGAAGTCCGACCACGCCGCCCTTGATCGGCTGCAGGCTGAGCAGCGAGGCAACCACCCCGATCGGCGCCCAGATGGCAAAATGCACCCAGCCGGGCAGCACGAAGACGAGGTCGGTCGCCATGAAGCCGCCGACCAGGACGTGCCCGAGAATGAGGATGACGAGATAGGCGGGGAGATCGTCGGCGCGGTGGTGATGGAAGTCTTCGCCGCAGGCAGCACAGTTGTCGACCACCTTGAGATAGCTGCGAAACAGCTTGCCCTGGCCGCAGTTCGGGCAGCGGTTCAGCATGCCGCGCTTGATTGAACGCCCAAGGGGCCGCTCCACATCGCCCGCGCCGCCGAATTGCATCGTCACGTCCGTCTGATTTGCCGTCATCATGTCTCTCCGGGGCGTCGTGATCTTACCGTCTCGAACGCGGCGGCCGTGTGCCGGGCTGTTTCCTGCCCCGGCCGCCGGCCTTGTGGAAGGAACGCGCGCCTGCCGGCATCTTGCGTCCTTCACTCAGCATCTCGAAGCGCAGCGCACCGGCAAGCGGCACGGCTTCGACGAGCCGCACCTCGACCGTGTCGCCGAGCTGATAACCCAATCCAGACTTCTCGCCCGTCAAGGCCTGGTGAGCTTCGTCGTAGATATAGTAGTCGCGCCCCAATGTTGAAACCGGGATAAAGCCATCTGCGCCAAATTGCGGCAGGCTGATGAAAAGACCCGACTTGGTGACGCCGCCGATCTGGCCCTCGAACTCTTCGCCGATGCGCCCAGCGAGGTGGTGCGCCACCAACCGGTTGACGGTATCGCGCTCGGCCGCCATCGCCCGCCGCTCAAAGGTCGAGATTTCGGCGGCGATATCCTCGAGGCTTGCCTCTTCCTCCTGCGTGATCCCGCCTTCGCCGAGACCCAGAGCCCCGACCAGCGCGCGGTGAACGATCAAGTCGGCATAACGCCGGATGGGTGAGGTGAAGTGGGCGTATTTCATCAGGTTCAGGCCAAAGTGGCCGATATTGTCGGGGCTGTAGATCGCCTGGCTCTGGCTGCGCAGCACCATCTCGTTCACGATGATCTGGTGCGGCGTACCGTCAGCCTTGGCAAGGATGCCATTGAATGAGTTGGACCGCAGATTGCCGCCCTTCACCAGTGAGTAGCCGATCGTCGCCAGGAACTCGCGCAGCACTTCCTGCTTGGCGAGCGTCGGCGCATCATGGATACGGTAGACCAGCTTCTGGCGCTTGGCCTCCAGCGTTTCCGCTGCCGCCACGTTGGCCTGGATCATCATCTCCTCGATCAACTTATGCGCGTCGAGGCGTTCCGGCACATGCACGCGGTCCACGGTGCCGTCTTCCTTGAGAATGATCTTGCGCTCGGGCATGTCGAGCTCCAGCGGCTGGCGACGGTCGCGCCCGCGCTTCAAGGTCGCATAGGCAGCCCACAGCGGCTTCAGGATCGGCTCGAGCAGCGGTCCTGCCTTGTCGTCCGGCTGGCCATCGATCGCGGCCTGCGCCTGCTGGTAAGACAGCTTCGCCGCACTCTTCATCATGATGCGGTGGAAAGTGTGCCGCACCTTGCGACCCTCGGCGGAAAACACCATGCGTACGGCAAGTGCCGGCCGGTCGACGCCTTCGCGCAGCGAGCAGAGATCATTGGAGATCCGCTCGGGCAGCATCGGCACGACGCGGTCGGGGAAATAGACCGAATTGCCGCGCTTCAGCGCTTCGCGATCCAAAGCCGATTTCGGCCGCACATAATAGGAGACGTCGGCAATGGCGACGGTGACGACCACACCACCCGCATTGTCTTCCGATGTATCCGGTTCGGCATAGACGGCGTCGTCATGGTCCTTGGCATCATGCGGATCGATGGTGATCAGCGGCACCTGACGCCAGTCCTCGCGATGCGACATGCTGGCCGGTTCGGCAGCCTCGGCCTCTGCGATAACCGACTGCGGGAAGATATAGGGAATGCCATGCGCATGGATGGCAATCATCGAGATTGCCTTCTCCGAGGCAACCGAACCGACAATGTTGAGGACCCGTGCGCGGGTCAGGCCGAGACGCGTCGCGCGTGCCACTTCCACTTCGACGAGATCGCCATCCTTGGCCTCGCCGATATCGGCTGCATCGATCTGCATTTCTTCGCCACGGCGCTCGATCGGCATCAGGCGTGCGCCTTCGCCCATCATCCTGACGACGCCGAGCACGGCGCCGCGCTGGCGGTCGATGACCTTGATGACGCGGGCGGTATAGGCGGGGCCTGCGCGATCCTTGTTTGCGAAGATCTTGGCGAGCACCCGGTCGCCGATGCCGCCGATGGCGGTCTTGCCCTTGGTGCGGTCGGCACTCGATTGCCGGATCAGAACGGCGGGTGCCGCACCGGCATCCTCAGGCCATTCTGCCGGGCGGCCGATCAGCTCGCCGTCTTTGTCACGCGTCGTGATGTCGAGAACGGTGACCGGGGGCAGGGCACCAGGCCGCGCCAGCGACTTGCGGGTCTTGTTGACCAGCCCGTCATTCTCCAGATCGCGCAGCGCCTGCTTCAACTCAACCCGCGTGTCGCCCTTGAGCCCGAAGGCCTTGGCGATCTCACGCTTGGAGGCGCGGTCGGGATTGTCGGTGATGAACTGCAGCAGCACCTCGCGCGACGGCACCTCGCCATGGATGATGGCGCTTGCGTTTTCGGCCTTCGCCTTGGCCGCGCCTTCCGCGCGCCGGCTCTTGCGGTTGCCGGAGCCGGGGATCTCGGAGGGGTCGCGGAATTTTCTGCTCAAGTCGCACTCTTCTTCGTTGTTGTCTTGGCTTTCGCCGGGGCCTTAGCAGCCGTTTTCGCCTTCGGCTTGGCCGCAGCCTTCTTCGGCTTCGCCTCGGTCGCGTCGCCAGTCTTTGCCTTGGCGGCCTTGGCCGGAGCCTTCTTGGCCTTGACCTTGCCGCCGTCCTTGGCTGCACGCTCGGCGATCAGCACCAGGGCTTCCTCGACGCTGACCGACTGTGGATCCTTGCCCTTCGGCAGGGTGGCATTCACCTTGCCCCAGTTGACATAAGGCCCGAAACGCCCGTCACGAACGGTAATCGCGCCGCCGTCGGGATGTTCCCCGAGCTCCTTCAGAGCAACCGCAGCTGTGCGGCCACGCCCACCGGGATTGGCCTTCTTTTCGGCAAGGACGGTGACTGCGCGGTTGATACCGATGGACAGAACATCCTCAATGCCTTCGAGATTGGCATAGGTCCCGTCATGCAGCACGAAGGGTCCGTAGCGTCCAAGGCCCGCCGAAATCATCTTGCCGGTTTCCGGATGTGGACCGACATCGCGCGGCAGCGACAGAAGCGACAGCGCCTTCTCGAAATCGATATCGGCAGGTGCCCAGCCCTTCGGCAGCGAAGAACGCTTGGCTTCCTTGCCGTCGCCGCGCTGGACATAAGGTCCGAAGCGACCGGAGCGCAGGGTGATTTCTTCTTCCGTTACCGGATCCTTGCCCAGCGCTTTCGGTTCGTTGCCGGCGGCTTCGGCCTCGGCATTGCCGTCATTGGTAAGCTGGCGCGTGTAATTGCATTCCGGATAGTTTGAGCAGCCGACAAAGGCGCCGTATTTGCCGAGTTTGAGCGACAGATTGCCGGTGCCGCAGACCTGGCAGATGCGCGGATCGGACCCGTCTTCGCGCTTCGGGAAGACCAGCGGTGCCAAGGCCTCATTCAGAGCATCCAGCACGTTGGTGACGCGCAGCTCCTTGGTGTCTTCGATCTGCGAGAAGAAGTCGTTCCAGAAGTCGCGCAAAACGTCCTTCCAGTTGAGTTCACCGGCCGAGATCTTGTCGAGTTTTTCTTCGAGATCGGCGGTGAAGTCGTATTCGACATACTTCGTGAAGAAGTTTTCGAGGAAGGCCGTAACCAGCCGCCCCTTGGAATGAGGGATCAGCTTGCGCTTGTCCATGATGACATATTCGCGGTCGCTGAGGGTCTTCAGCGTCGCGGCATAGGTCGAGGGACGGCCGATGCCGAGCTCTTCCATTTTCTTGATCAGCGAGGCTTCCGAATAGCGCGGCGGCGGCTCGGTGAAATGCTGGCTGGAATTGATCTTGCTCTTGGCCAATGCTTCGCGCGCATTGATCTCCGGCAGGCGGCCATCCTCGTCGTCGCCATCCTCCGCCGGTTCGCCATCCTCGCGCTGGTCAGTATAGGCGGCAATGAAGCCGTCGAAGCGGATGACGGAGCCGACGGCGCGTAAGCCCGCCTTATCGCCCTTATTGTCGGCTAGGATCTCGACCGTCGTGCGCTCGATCTCGGCCGATGCCATCTGGCTGGCAATGCCGCGCTTCCAGATCAGGTCATAAAGCCGCAGCTGGTCGGCGTCGAGGAAGCGGCGCACCTTGTCCGGCGAGCGGTTGAAGTCTGTCGGACGAATGGCTTCGTGGGCTTCCTGGGCGTTCTTCGCCTTGGTAGAATAGAAACGGGGTTTCTCCGGCACGTAGCGCGGGCCAAACTGGTCGGCGACAGCGCCGCGGGCAGCCTCGATCGCTTCCGGCGCCATCTGCACGCCGTCGGTACGCATATAGGTAATGAGACCGACGGTCTCGCCGCCGATATCGATACCCTCATAGAGCTTCTGTGCCACCTGCATGGTGCGCGAGGCCGAAAAGCCGAGCTTGGAAGATGCTGCCTGCTGCAGGGTGGACGTGGTGAACGGAGGGCCAGGATTGCGCTTTACAGGCTTTGCCTCGACACTGTCGACGGCAAACGCCGCCCCTTCGAGCAGCGCCTTGATGCCGGCTGCCTGCTCGCCATTGGTCACCGAGTTGCGCTGCATGCGCTTGCCCTGGTGCGATACAAGCTTGGCCTCGAACTCGTCTCCGCGCGGCGTCTTCAAAAGCGCGGAGATATTCCAGTATTCTTCCGCAACGAAACGCTCGATCTCGGTTTCGCGGTCGCAGACGAGGCGAAGCGCCACCGACTGCACGCGGCCGGCGGAACGCGCGCCGGGAAGCTTGCGCCACAGAACCGGCGAGAGATTGAAACCGACGAGGTAGTCGAGCGCCCGGCGCGCAAGATAGGCATCGACCAGCGGCGTATCGATGTCGCGCGGATTGGCCATGGCATCGAGCACGGCCTTCTTGGTGATGGCGTTGAAGACGACGCGCTTCACCGGCTTGTCGCCGATCACGCGCTTCTTCTTCAGGAGATCCAGCACGTGCCAGGAAATGGCTTCCCCTTCGCGATCAGGGTCAGTTGCGAGGAACAGGCCGTCGGAGGATTTCACCGCGTCGGCAATATCCTTCATCCGCTTCTGCGATGCGGGATCGACCTCCCACAGCATCTCGAAATCCTGGTCGGGAAGTACGGAGCCGTCCTTGGCCGGAAGATCGCGCACATGGCCGAACGAGGCGAGCACCTTGTATCCCGATCCGAGATACTTGTTGATCGTCTTGGCCTTTGCCGGAGATTCTACGACGACGACATTCATACTTCACTGCACCTTCATCAGTCTTCACAACCGATGGCACCGCGCCACCGCCTTGGAAAACCGACGTTTCGACATGGAGGGCGAAACGTCTGCGGTCAAGAGGTATGGCCGATTTTCCGAAATTGCAACGCTCCACAACCAAAAGGAGATTAACTGCAGATTGCAATCTAGAATAAATTAGCTATTGTATTTGGGGGATAAATGGTGAGGGCGCGAATTGTCGTCCTCCACAGCGACGAGCAGCGGTCATGGCAAGACAAATAGGCGAGACGAACGGTCGCGGCACCCGCACGATGGAGAACATCGCCTATATACGCCAAATGCTCGGCGAACTTCGCGCTGTCGCCGAGAATGAAGGCGCCGAAATGCTCTGCTATCTGATCGAGATGGCCTTTGTCGAAGCCGGGGATGTGCAGTCCGGGCGACGTTCTTTGACCATCTTAAACGGCGAGCGAAACAAATCCCCCCGCATGCCGGTCTAGCCGCCCGGCGAGATCGAGTTCCAGCAGCACCAGATACACCGTCGACGCCGCAAAGCCGGTGTGGCGAATGATGTCGTCGATCTCGACCGGTGTCGGCCCAAGCGCCTGCACGATGGTCAAACGCTCGTCGTCATTGGGCGGCGGCGCCAGCATGCGCTCGGCCCCGTCATCATCCGGTTCGTCCGCTTCCGGCTGGCTGAACAGGTCCATTTGCGAGATCGGTGCCAGGGCCTGCAACACGTCGAGCGCCCGCGTCGTCACCGTCGCCCCATCCTTCAGCAACCCGTTGGTGCCCTCGCAGCGCGGATCGAGCGGTGAGCCGGGCACGGCAAAGACCAGGCGACCGAATTCGCCGGCGAGCCGCGCCGTAATCAGAGAGCCCGACCGGGCCGCAGCCTCGATCACCACCACGCCGAGCGCGATGCCGGCGATCAGCCGATTGCGTCTTGGAAAATCTCGTGCCCGAGGCTCCCATCCAAACGGCATTTCGGAAACGGCAAGCCCCCGTCCATCACAGATCGCACGCAGCAAGTCGATATTCTCAGGCGGATAAGGCTGGTCGAGCCCGCCGGCCATGGCCGCGACCGTGCCGGTCTCGAGGCTCGCCCGATGCGCGGCCGCGTCGATGCCGCGTGCGAGACCGGAGACGATGCCATAGCCGGCATTGCCGATTTCGCGCGCCATCATCGCTGCGAATTTGGCGCCGCTGATCGAAGCGTTGCGCGAGCCGACGATACCAACGGCAGGCAGGGTGGCAACGGAAAGATCACCCTTGGCGGCGAGGAGGGGAGGGGCGCCATCGATCTGGCGCAGCGCCGGTGGATAGTCCGGCTCTCCGATGCCGATGAACTGCGCCCCGAAGCGCCGGGCAATCTCGATCTCGCGCTCGGCCTCGGCAATGCTCGCGATGCGGATGGAGCGGGCCGATCCGCCCCGCCTGGAGAGTTCCGGCAAGGCATCGAGCGCGGCTTCTGCCGTGCCGAAATGATTGATCAGATCGCGAAATGTGGCAGGGCCGACATTGTCACTGCGGATCAGCCGCAGCCAGGCGATCCTCTGTCGGTCCGTCAGCGCAATCCCTTTTCGTCCTGCGCCGACTGACCCCATGGCTCCCCTTTAGCCCTTTTGGCCGATCTTGCCCTCTGTCCCGGCGATGAGACGCTCGATATTGGCCTTGTGGCGCCAATAGGTAATGACGGTCATGGCAGCGGTGACGAGGGCAGCCTCTTCAACCCCAAGTATCCACAATACAACCGGAATGACAAGTGTGGCGACAAGGGCCGACAAAGACGAGTAGCGGGTGAAGAAGGCGACCGCGAGCCATGCCGCCGCAAAGACCAGAACCATCAACGGCGCGACACCCAGAAGCGTACCGATATAGGTTGCAACGCCTTTGCCGCCCTTGAAGCCGAGCCAGACGGGAAAGAGATGGCCGATGAAGGCGGCAAAGCCGGCAAGCAGGCCAGCATTGTGGCCAAACAGGGCTTGGGCGATGAGCGCAGCAGCGGTAGCCTTAAGCGCATCAAGCAGCAGGGTTGCGGCAGCCAGCTTCTTGTTGCCGGTGCGCAGAACATTGGTCGCGCCGATATTGCCAGAGCCGATCGACCGGAGATCGCCGAGTCCGGCCATCTTGGTCAACAGCAGGCCGAACGGGATCGAGCCCAGCAGGTAGCCGAGCAGGAGCACGATGGCGACATTGGTTGGGCCGAGAGCGGAATAATCGACGGTAGGCATCAGTGTCCCCTTTTACGAAAGCGAGTGCACGCAGCGTCCTGCGACATAGGTCGCGACGGCGCGGCCCGAAAACCGTGCATCCTCGAAGGCAGTATTTTTCGACCGCGCCAGCAGGCTGTCGCGCGACACGAGCCACGGCTCATCGAGATCGATCAGCGCGATATCGCCGGCAGCGCCCGGCTTCAGCGTACCGCCGGGCAGACCGAAGATCTGCGCCGGTCGCGTCGACATGGCATCGATCAGCCGCATCAGCGGCACCTGGCCGGCATGATGCAGCCGAAGCGCAGCCGACAGCATGGTCTCAAGCCCGATCGCGCCGTCCGCGGCCTCGCCGAAGGGCAGGCGCTTGGTGTCGACATCCTGCGGGTCATGCGAGGAGACGATGATGTCGATCTGCCCCTTGGCCAAAGCCTCGACCATCGCCATCCGGTCGTCTTCCGAGCGCAGCGGCGGATAGAGCTTGAAGAAGGTCCGGTATTCGCCGATGTCGTTTTCGTTGAGGCTTAAGTGGTTGATCGAAATGCCGCAGGTAACCTTGGCGCCGCGCTTCCGCGCCACTTCGATCGCCTCGACCGATTCCGACACGGAGATCTGAGATGCGTGATACTTGGCGCGGGTGAGGCCGGCGATGCGCAGGTCGCGCTCCAGCGGAATGATCTCGGTTTCGCGCGGGATGCCGCCGAGCCCGAGCCAGCTTGCCAGCAGCCCCTCGTTCATCACGCCATTGGCGCCGAGATACTTTTCCCGCGTTTCAAGCGCGATAACGGCATCGAATTCGCGCGCATAGGTCATCGCGCGCCTGAGAACCTGGGTGTCGTTTAAGCCATGCCGGCCATTGGTGAAGGCGACGGCACCGGCAAGCTGCAACAGCCCCATCTCCGTCATTTCACCGCTGGTCATGCCCTTGGTCAGCGCCGCTGCCGGATAGACATTGACGTCGGCAGTATCGCGGGCGGTCTTCTTGACGAATTCGACCAATGCGATGTCGTCGATAACGGGATCGGTTTCCGGCATCATGATGAAGGAGGTAATGCCCCCGGCCGCAGCCGCCCGGCTGGCCGAGGCGATCGTCTCGCGATGCTCCGACCCCGGCTCTCCGACAAAGACGCGGGCGTCGACAAGGCCCGGAACGGCGGTGAGACCTTGTGCGTCGCGGATATCGGCACCCTCGGGCGCGCCTTGATTCTGCGCATCGGCACCGGCCGCCAGGATCAGCCCGTCATGGCCGACAATGATCGTCCCGACCTCGTCGAGCTTGCGCGACGGGTCGATGATGCGGGCATTCTTGAGGACGAGCGGTTTCATCATGCGCCCAATCCTTCCGAACGCGGCCCCTGGTTCTGCGACACAAGCAGCGTTTCCATGACCGCCATGCGCACGGCAACGCCCATTTCCACCTGGCTTTCGATGACGCTCTGCGGACCATCGGCTACTTCCGAGGCAATCTCGACGCCACGGTTCATCGGACCCGGATGCATGACGAGCGCATCTTCCTTCGCAGCTTTGAGCTTTTCGGCGTCGAGTCCATAGAAATGGAAGTATTCGCGCACCGACGGCACGAAGGAGCCGGACATGCGCTCGCGCTGCAAGCGCAGCATCATGACGACATCGGCATCTTTCAGACCTTCCTTCATGTCGTGAAAGACCTCGCAGCCCATGTCGGCGATGCCGGCTGGCAAAAGCGTTGCGGGCGCCACCACCCGAACACGGGCACCCATGGCATTGAGTAGCAGGATGTTGGAGCGCGCGACGCGCGAATGCAGGACATCTCCACAGATCGCAACGATGATGCGCGACAGCTTGCCGCGGGCGCGCCGGATCGTCAGCGCATCGAGCAACGCCTGGGTCGGATGCTCGTGCTGGCCGTCGCCGGCATTGACCACCGAGCAGGCCACCTTCTGCGCGAGCAGCGCTGCGGCACCTGCCGAGGAGTGCCGCACGACCAGCACGTCCGGCCGCATGGCATTCAGCGTCATCGCCGTATCGATCAGCGTCTCGCCCTTTTTCACCGACGAGTTGCCGACCGACATGTTCATCACATCAGCGCCGAGACGTTTTCCGGCAAGCTCGAACGAGGACTGGGTCCGCGTCGAGGCTTCGAAGAACAGGTTGATCTGGGTGAGGCCCCTCAGCGTGGAAGTCTTCTTCTCCCGCTGGCGGCTGATTTTGACGGCTTCGTCCGCCTTGTCGAGCAGGAACGTGATGTCCTGTTCGGTGAGGCCCTTGATGCCGATGAGATGGCGATGGGGAAAGAAGACCATGGAGACGTCCTCCTGAGATGTCACGCGGTCTATAATGATTGCCATGCAGGGGAGCAAGCATATGCTATGTGGATTGCGGCGCGTTCCCCATGTAATAGGAGCCAACTGCGGCTATGCAGGGCCCTTATGCAGCCGCATACCTAGGACCGGCATGCTCTATGGAAATTCGAGGCGGACCGCTGAAAGATCAGCGGACGCTGATTACGAGATCGGCTTTTGTTGAATGAACCGGACTGAAGAAAAACTCGCCGCCCTGAACCAGCCCAAGCCTTGGTCCGGCATCAATGCCTATCGCGCCGATCCGCTGCTCGTCGATCTCTCGTCTTCGCTGCCGCGCCCGCTGCGCGAGGAATACGATGTCATCGGCAAGTATGTGACCTCGCCGGAAGCGCAGGAACTGGCCCGCATGGCCAATGCCAGCCCGCCGCAACTGAGAACCCATGGCGTGCGCGGCGAACGGCTCGATGTCGTCGAGTTTCACCCGGCCTGGCACGCACTGATGCGCCGCTCCATGGCGTCGGGCCTGCATTCCTCCGTCTGGGAGGACCAGTCCGAGGCGCGGGGCCACGAACACAAGGCCCGCGCTGTCCGCTTCTTCCTGACGGCCCAGTTGGAATCGGGGCATCTCTGCCCGCTCACCATGACCAGCGCTTCGGTCGCTGCCCTCGTTGCATCGCCGGCCGTCCAAAAGGAATGGACGCCGAAGATCCTGTCGCGCAAATACGACAGCGGCAACAAGCCGCCGATGCAAAAGACCGCCGTCACCATCGGCATGGGCATGACGGAAAAGCAGGGCGGCACGGATGTGCGCGCCAACACCACGACTGGCGAACGGGTAGGCGAGGGCATCTACCGCCTTTCCGGCCACAAGTGGTTCATGTCCGCCCCAATGAGCGACGCCTTTGTCATGCTCGCCCAGACCAAGGACGGCATGGGCTGTTTCCTGGTGCCGCGCCTGCTCGAAGACGGCTCCGCCAACGGCCTCGAATTCCAGCGACTGAAGGACAAGGTCGGCAACCGATCCAATGCCTCGTCCGAAGTCGAATTCTCGGAAACCTTCGGCTTCCTGCTTGGCTCTCCGGGCGACGGTGTGCGCACCATCCTCGACATGGTGACGCTGACCCGCCTCGACTGCGCGCTGTCTTCGGCCGCGATGATGCGCGCCTCGATGGCCGAAGCCGTGCATCACGTGCGTGGTCGCGCCGTCTTCGGCAAGAACCTGATCGACCAGCCGCTGATGACCCGCGTGCTGGCCGACATGGCACTCGATGTTGCTGCCGCGACCGCACTCGCTTTCCGCCTGGCCGACAGTTTCGACAAGGCGCGCGAAAACCCTGTCGATGCGGCCTATGCCCGCGTCATGACGCCGGTTGCCAAATACTGGATCTGCAAGATCGCGCCCGGCCTGATCTACGAGGCGATGGAATGCATCGGCGGCAGCGGTTATGTCGAAGAGCGCCCGATCGCCCGCCACTACCGCGAAGCCCCGGTCAACGCGATCTGGGAAGGCTCCGGCAATGTCATGGCGCTCGATGTTCTCAGAGTGCTGAGCCGTGGCAAGGATCTGTTCGAAACCCTGTTTGCCGGCCTGGAGCGTGACCTCGGGCCGTCGGGCAAGAAGACCGTCGAAGTCCTGCGCGCCGCGACCGCACTTGCCGACCGCGACGAAGGGGCAGGGCGCCTGCTGATCGAGCAACTGGCGCTCGCCGCCGGTGCCGCCGAACTCTATCGTTTGGGCGCCGGCAAGATCGCCGATGCCTTTCTCGAATCGCGGCTTGCCGGCGGCTGGCGCCATACCTATGGCGTGCTCGATGCCCGCTTTGATTCGCGCTACGTGCTCGACTTGCTTTACCCGCCGGCCACCTGAGCCACGAAGTAGAGCACGACCGGAATGGTGAAGAAGGCAGCGACCGTCTGCACGGTGGCCGCTGCCGCATACAGCTCGGCGTCTCCACCCATTTGGCGGGCCAGCACATACCCGTTCATCGCAGTCGGCACGGCCGCCCCGAGCGCGATCATGACAACGGTCTGGCCGCTAAGCCCCGCCGCGAGCGCAAGAGCCACCGAAACCATCGGGAATAACACCAGCTTTAGCGCCACCGACAGGATGACCGCGCCACTGGGCCGCAGCGCATCGGCGATGCGCAGACCCGCACCGACATTGACCAGCCCGAGCGGCAGGGACGCCGCAGCCAGCAGTGCGATCGTCGTCAAAACCGGATCATAGACGGGGATGCCGCCCAGGTTGAGGATTACACCGAGGCCCGATCCGAGGATGATCGGATTGGTGATGATGCGCAGAGCAAAGGTCTTGAAGCTGCGGCTCTGCCCGGAAAACCAGACCATGACGCCGACATTGATCAGGTTCAGCGGAATGATGATGGCCGCCATGATGACCGCGATTACCGCCAGTCCCTCATGGCCGGCGAGTTTCTCGCCGATGGCGAGCGCTATGAAGCCGTTCCAGCGAGTCGCCGTCTGAAACACTGAGGTATAGGAGGCAGCCGGCATACCGCCTCGCCGCAGCAGGGGCCAGAGCGCCAAGGATACGCCGGTCATGATCCCGACAGCCATCAGCGACACAAGGCTCACCCGCCCGCCATCGAGCGCCGCAAAATCGATCTTCACCATGGTGTGGAAGAGAAGTGCGGGAAACAGCACGTAATAGCCGAACTGCTCAAGCCCGCTCCAGAAACTCTCCTGGATAACGGGCGCACGCCGCAGGCCGACCCCGATCACGACGAGGAGAAAGATCGGCAGCATGCTTTCGAAGATGATCAGCATGCGGGGTCCATGAAAGGGGCCGGAGACGGGATCGTTAAACCCGAGAGCCCCGGCAGGCAATGGCAAACCACCCGCCGCCGTGCGGGCGTCGCAAATCCTTGATCCTGTTCATCCACAGGGGCCGTTAACCTTAACAAAGGGTTTACGTTGCGCCGAGCGGGCGAACAGGACACCTTTTCCATGGGACAGGCGTTGAAAGGCGTAAGCGGTGAAAGTCGTGGCTCCGGCAAGACCGGTGATAACCATCATGATGATGGTCTTCTTCGCGGGGCTGGCACTCGATATCGCCGTGCCGGCTCTCGTGTTGACCACGATGGCCGGATTGAGATGGCTGGTAGAGAACTGGCCGGCGGCGAATGATTCGCTGCTGTTGCGAAAGGCAGAGACGGCATGAAGACATTTCTGCTCTTGTGGGCCATGCCCATTGCGTTTCTTGGCGCCTGGTACAGCCTGTCCTATTACGACATGAGCTTCGGCATCTTCATGCTCACGCGTCAGGCGCACGACCTCGTCTTCCAGATCTATGGCAATGTGCTCGGCATTCCGCCGGAAACCATTCCGCCGCTCGTCATGCGCGCGGTGGTCGTCGATAGCCTGGTGCTGTTTGCCATCATGGCCTTCCGTCGCCGCAAGGCGATCAAGGCCTGGTGGACTGCCCGTCAGGCGTCATCACCGGACGTGGCGGAAACCCGCGCCAGCCCGGAAAGCCTGTCCAGCGCGCCCTGAAGGATGAAGCTGGCGGCGGCCGAATCGATCCGTTCGCTGCGCTTGGCGCGTGAGACATCCATTTCCAGCAGCGCCCGTTCGGCGGCAACGGTCGACAGCCGCTCGTCCCAGTAGACGAAGGGAATGTCGGTTTTATCCGCCATGGCCCGCACAAAGGCCCTGGTCGCCTGGACCCGCGGCCCGGAAGAGCCGTCCATGTTGACCGGCAGCCCGATGACGAAGGCGACGACCCTCTCCTTGGCGGCAAAGGTCAGCAGCAGTTCGGCGTCCTGGGTAAACTTGATCCGCTTCAGCACCGGGCGAGGGGTCGAGAAGCGGCGCCCGAGATCCGAAACGGAAAGCCCGATCGTCTTCGTGCCGAGATCGAGGCCCGCAATCGCCTGGTTCGGCTGAAGCTGCTCGGCCAGTTCCTCGATGGTCAGTGTCGCCACGTCTCTTACCCCTTCAAAGCCTCAGCGCTTGCGAACGAACTCGGTGCGCAGCACCAGTCCCTTGATCGCATCATGCCGGCAGTCGACTTCTTCCGGATTGTCGGTGAGGCGGATCGAGCGGATGACCGTGCCCTGCTTCAGCGTCTGCCCGGCGCCCTTGACCTTCAGGTCCTTGACCAGCACGACGGAATCGCCGTCGGCCAGAATATTCCCGGACGCGTCGCGGGCTTCTGGCTTGGCATTCTTCGCCGCAGCCTCGGCTGCCGACAGCCATTCGCCCGTGGCCTCGTCATAGATGTAATCGTCGTCGGCCATGGTCTGTCCCTTTTCTTCCGCAGCAATACGGCTGCCATGAAGGTCGCATAGACCAGCGCTGACCCTTGCGCAACTGACGCAGCCTTCCAGCAGTTGCCGGGCTTGGCATTTGCCATATATTGCCGCGCAACACTGCAACCCGGAGATATCCCATGAAGATCACCTGGCTCGGCCATTCCGCCTTCCGCCTCGACAGCGCGACCGCTTCGATCCTGATCGATCCGTTTCTGTCCTACAATCCAAGCTTTGCCGATCTCGATCTCAAGGACCAGACGAAAGGCGTGACGCACATCCTGCTCACCCACGGTCATGGCGACCATGTCGGTGATACCGTCGCGCTCGCCAAGGAGACCGGCGCAACCGTTCTCGCCAATGCCGACCTCGCCGCCTGGCTGGGCTCCAAGGGCGTCGACAAGATTGAGATGGGCAATACCGGCGGCACCATCGGCTTCGAAGGTTTCTCCGTCACCTTCACCAACGCCCTGCATTCCTCCGCCCAGATCACCGAGGACGGCGTCTCCCACGCGCTTGGCAACGCCAATGGCCTGATGCTGCATTTCGACGACGAAGCTTCGCTGCTGCACATGGGCGATACTGACATCTTCTCCGACATGCAGTTGATCAAGGAACTGCATCAGCCGGATATCGGCCTCGTGCCGATCGGCGATCGCTTCACCATGGGCGGTGCAGTGGCAGCACTTGCCTGCCAGCGTTACTTCGACTTCAAGACCGCGATCCCCTGCCACTACGGCACCTTCCCGATCATCGACCAGACGCCGGAGAAATTCGTTGCCGGTCTCGATGGCACACGCACCCGCGTACTGACCCCGAAGCCGGGCTCCTCGGTCGAGGTCTGACGAAACCCCGTTGCCTCAGCGCTTGACGGCCATTATAGCGAAGAAAACAGTCCATCCGGAGAATGCCCATGTCTGTCGATCTCGCCACCGTCAAGCGCGTTGCCCGTCTTGCCCGTCTCGCCGTCAGCGAGGAGCAGGCCGAGCGCATGACCGGTGAACTGAACGGCATCCTCGGCTTCGTCGAGCAACTCGACGAGGTAGACGTCACAGGCGTCGAGCCGATGACGTCGGTGACCCCCATGGCAATGAAGAAGCGCGCCGATGTCGTGACCGACGGCAACAAGGCCGACGCCATCGTTGCCAATGCGCCGGCGACCGACCGCAATTTCTTCCAGGTCCCGAAGGTCGTCGAATAAGATCCGACCGCCGATCGCCTGCCAAGCCTCCGAAAATTCCCGCCCGTTTGGGCGCAGACAGTCTGAAGTGAACCTGCCATGAGCGAACTGACCAGCCTCACCATCGCCGAAGCCCGCGCGAAACTCGCCGCCAAGGAGATCAAGGCCGTCGAACTGACGGATGCCTATCTCTCCGCGATCGATGCCGCCAATGGTGCGCTGAACGCCTATGTTGCCGTCACCCCTGACATTGCCCGCGACATGGCGAAGGCCTCGGATGCCCGCATCGCGGAAGGCAAGGCCGGCGTGCTCGAAGGCATTCCCCTCGGCGTCAAGGACCTCTTCGCCACCAAGGGGGTACACACGCAGGCCTGCAGCCACATCCTCGACGGCTTCAAGCCGGAATATGAATCGACCGTGACGAGCAACCTGTGGAACGCCGGTGCCGTCATGCTCGGCAAGCTCAACATGGACGAATTCGCCATGGGTTCGTCGAACGAGAGCTCGTACTACGGCCCGGCCGTCAATCCGTGGAAAGCCACCGGCTCGGATGAAAAGCTGGTGCCCGGCGGCTCCTCGGGCGGTTCGGCCGCAGCTGTCGCCGCTCACCTTTGCGCCGGCGCAACCGCCACCGACACCGGCGGCTCGATCCGCCAGCCGGCCGCCTTCACCGGCACCGTCGGCATCAAGCCCACCTATGGCCGCTGCTCGCGCTGGGGCATCGTCGCCTTCGCCTCGTCGCTCGACCAGGCCGGCCCGATCGCCCGCGACGTGCGCGATGCCGCGATCCTTTTGAAGTCCATGGCCAGCACCGATGCGAAGGACACGACCTCCGTTGACCTGCCGGTGCCGGATTATGAGAAGGCCATCGGCGGCTCCGTGAAGGGCATGAAGATCGGTATCCCCAAGGAATACCGCGTCGAAGGCATGTCGGAAGAGATCCTGGCGCTCTGGCAACAGGGCATCGCCTGGTTGAAGGAAGCCGGTGCCGAGATTGTCGACATCTCGCTGCCGCATACCAAATACGCGCTGCCGGCCTATTACATCGTTGCCCCCGCCGAAGCCTCGTCGAACCTCGCCCGTTATGACGGCGTCCGCTACGGCCTGCGCGTTGACGGCAAGGACATTGCCGACATGTATGAAAAGACCCGTGCGGAAGGGTTTGGCAAGGAAGTTCAGCGCCGCATCATGATCGGCACCTATGTGCTGTCAGCCGGTTACTACGACGCCTATTACCTGAAGGCCCAGAAGGTCCGCACGCTGATCAAGCGCGACTTCGAATTGGCTTTTGAGGCCGGCGTCGATGCGATTCTGGCCCCGATCACCCCGACGTCTGCTTTCGCGATCGGCGACAAGGAACTCGCCGCCGATCCGGTCAAGATGTATCTGCAGGACGTCTTCACCATCACGTTGAACATGGCAGGCCTCCCGGGCATTTCGGTGCCTGCCGGCATCGACAGCAAGGGCCTGCCGCTCGGCCTGCAGATCATCGGCAAGCCTTTTGAAGAAGAAACCCTCTTCAAGACCGCCCATGTGATCGAACAGGCCGCCGGCAAGTTCACGCCGGCCAAGTGGTGGTAAGCGACTTTACCATTCGTGACATGAGAGCGGCCGATGCTGACAGCGTCGGCCGTGTCGGTTTTGAGGCCTGGGCATCCAATCCGGTGCTGAACGCCTATGGTCAGGACATGGTGGTCCGCATCCGCTCCAGCTTCCACGGCTTCGCCAGGGATCACTTTAACCTCATCACCGTCGGACAACTGGGCGACGAGATCGCCGGATGGATCGCCCGGGAAGGCGAGCGCGACTACATCTCCGACCTCTGGGTGAACCCGGCCTATCAGGGTCTCGGCATCGGCTCGGCCTTGCTGTCGGCCACGTTGCGCGCCATGCGCGCCAAGGGTCTAAAGCAGGCGAGAATCGACACCCACGCGGCCAACGAAGGCGCGATCCGGCTTTACGAAGAACTCGGCTTTGCCGTCGTCTGGCGCGGCCTGTTGCATTCGCCATCCATGGGCATGATGGTGGAGAAGGTGAAGATGCAGCAGGAGCTTTGAAGCGCACACCGCGTCCTTGCCAAGCGGTCATTCCTCGGATGGCGGATAGAGTTTGCGCTGGTGAAGGATGGTGACGATGTCGAGCTCCGCCGTCGAGACCACTCGGTAGATCACAGTATAGGGCAGACCATGGACCGCGAATTCTCGGGTCCCGTTAACAGCTCCAGGCCGCCCCAGAAGCGGAAACTGGCTAAGCGTCTCAGTGATCTGCCGCAACCATGACAGGATCCGCCCGGCAGCAGATGGATCCTGATCGGCGATATAGGTGTGAATGGCAATGAGGTCGGCGGTCGCTTGTGGAGAGAACTTAACGTTCAAAGCCAAAGCGCTCCCAGACATCAGCAGCCGGGATCATCGCATCACGATCCTCGCACTGTTTGAGCGCTTTGGTGACCTTCTCGATCTTCCAGGCTTCATATTCCGCCGGCGACACGTCCGCTGACGGCGGCGCGAAGTCGATCTCGTCGGAAGGTTTTGATCTCGGTTCAGCCATGACGACAGAATAACCCATAGTCGTGCGATCGCCAACAGCGTGAATGGCCAGCCAGCACCGCCTTAAGCAGTGCTGGCCCTAGGCCTATCTGTTATCCAGCTCTGCCCTCACGAGCCGCAAGCCCCGCTCGGTGATCCGATAAGGCCTGCCCTGTCGCGAGCTGATCGCCTTGAGCCGCTTCAGCCTGCGGAAAAGCTCTATGTCGAAGCCGGGATAGAGCCAGCCGTCGCGGGAAAAGCACAGGGCCTTCTCGATTTTGCGGCGTTCGTCGCGGTGAATTTCGATCCAGCCGCCTTGGGCCATGAGATGAAGGATACGCTGATCGTTGCGTGAGATGTCCATGAGATGATGTCCGGAGAAACGCGCTTGTATGCGCGCATGAAAACGGGTCCGGCGCCGCTGGGCGTCGGGGCTTCGTTTTCTGGCCCTGACCGCAGTGTCCGTGAAGGATCGCGGGGCAGGGCCTTTACCGGGTCTCGGACAAACCGAACATCAAAACTCCTATAGACGGCCAAGCGATAGCACATGGGGCCGAAGCCGTCCACGCCAGCGCCCGGGCCGCTCTGGCCACGAATCGTTGCAGGTGTTTAACTGCCGCAACAACGAGGGATAAATGATCACGATCCGCAAGGCGCGACAGGAGGAAGCCGAAACCCTGGCCGAAATCGGCCTGCGCGCCTGGCAAAAGGCGATGATCCCGGTCGGCGAAACGCTGGACATGACCGAAAATGCCCGAAATGCCTTTCTGCGTTTTGCCCGCGACGGCTGGATCTGCATCACCGTAATCGAAAAGTCCGGCCAGCCTGCGGGCTGGGCGGCTCGCGAAGATCTGGACGAGACGATTACGGATTTCTGGATTGATCCCGACTTCGAAGGGCAGGGGCTCGGCACCGAACTGCTGGCCGCCGTGGAAGCCGAAATCGTCGACAAGGGATTTTCTAAGGCCAGCCTGCAGACGCATGCCATGAACGCACAAGCCCTGCGCTTCTTCAAGAAGCACGGCTATGCGGTCAATTGGCTGACGGTCACCTACAATCCCAAGCTCGACAGAGACGTGCAGTCGGTGGGGCTGTCAAAGCAGTTGGCCCAGCAGGAAACGCGCGGATACGGCCAGGAGTTCTAGCCTTGGTTGGGCCTCGGGCTCAGGCTGAGATCAGCGGCCGCACCAGCTGCACGGCGGCAAAACCAGTCGCTAGGAATCCATGCAGCCCCGCCATGACCGGCAGCAGAAGCGGAAAGAGGCCTTTACGCGTCTTGTGCCGCATCCATCTTTGGCAGGAGAAAGCACCGATCCCGCCGCCGGCAACGGCAAGCAGGATCAACGTATCCTCGCGCACGCGCCAGCCGCCTCCGCGCGCCGCCAGCTTGTCGTAGGCGTAGAGGCAGAACACGACGAGGTTCCACAGTGCGAAGACTGCCAGCAGGGTGAGAAGCGTTTGAAACGGCATGCCGCGCAGAATAGCCGCCTTAGCTTAAGCCTTCGTGCAGCCCCTTTCTGCCGGTGATCGCCCCCGGCGAATGGCCCACAAGCCTTGCACCTTCGGCACAATTGCTCTACCTCACGACACGAAACGTCCACGCATGACACGAGCATCCGATGACCCTGGTAGACACGCGCACGCCCGACCCGAAACGCTTCATTCCCGGTGCCACCGGCGATTGGGAAGTCATCATCGGCATGGAAGTCCATGCCCAGGTGCTGTCGAAGTCCAAGCTGTTTTCCGGCGCCTCGACCGTCTTCGGCAATGCGCCCAATTCCAACGTCTCGCTCGTCGACGCCGCCATGCCCGGCATGCTGCCCGTGATCAACGAGGAATGCGTGGCCCAGGCCGTGCGAACCGGTCTCGGCCTGAAAGCCCAGATCAACAAGCGCTCGATCTTCGACCGCAAGAACTATTTCTATCCAGACCTGCCGCAGGGCTACCAGATCTCGCAGTTCAAGGATCCGATCGTCGGCGAGGGCAAGATCATCATCTCGCTTGGCCCCGATCGTCAGGGCAATTTCGAGGACATCGAGATCGGCATCGAGCGCCTGCATCTGGAGCAGGATGCCGGCAAGTCGATGCATGACCAGCATCCGACCATGTCCTATGTCGATCTCAACCGTTCGGGCGTGGCACTGATGGAAATCGTGTCCAAGCCCGACATGCGCTCGTCCGACGAAGCCAAGGCCTATATGACCAAGCTTCGCTCGATCGTGCGCTATCTCGGCACCTGCGACGGCAACATGGACGAAGGCTCGATGCGCGCCGACGTCAACGTCTCCGTGCGCAAGCCCGGCGGCGAATTCGGCACGCGCTGCGAAATCAAGAACGTCAACTCGATCCGCTTCATCGGCCAGGCCATCGAATACGAAGCCCGTCGCCAGATCGCGATCCTGGAAGATGGCGGCGTGATCGATCAGGAAACCCGTCTCTTCGACCCGAACAAGGGCGAGACGCGCTCCATGCGCTCCAAGGAAGATGCGCATGACTATCGCTACTTCCCCGATCCGGACCTGCTGCCGCTCGAATTCGACGATGCCTTCATCGAGAACCTGAAGAAGGATCTGCCGGAGCTGCCCGATGACAAGAAGGCACGCTTCGTGTCTGAACTCGGCCTCTCCGTCTACGATGCCTCGGTGCTCGTCTCGGAAAAGGCGATCGCTGACTACTTCGAAGCCGTGGCCGAAGGCCGAGACGGCAAGACGGCCGCCAACTGGGTCATCAACGACCTCCTGGGTGCGCTCAACAAGGCCGGCAAGACGATTGAGGAAACCCCGGTTTCGCCTGCACAGCTTGGTGGCATCATCGACCTCATCAAGGCCGAGACCATCTCCGGCAAGATCGCCAAGGATCTCTTCGAGATCGTCTGGAACGAAGGGGGGAACCCGGCGGAGATCGTCGAGAGCCGCGGCATGAAGCAGGTGACCGACACCGGCGCCATTGAAAAGGCCGTCGATGAGATCATCGCCGCCAACCCCGACCAGGTCGCCAAGGTGCTGGCGAAGCCCACGCTCGCCGGCTGGTTCGTCGGCCAGGTGATGAAGGCAACCGGCGGCAAGGCCAATCCCCAGGCTGTTCAAGCGCTGGTCAAGGCTAAGCTCGGCCTGCCGGAGGAGTAAGCGATTGTTCTTCGTCCGCACGGCCACCGACCGGGATGTCGAACCGCTCCGCGCCCTGCTGACGCAGAGTTTTCACGCGACCTACGATGCGCTTTACGGCGTGCCAAAGGTCGCTGAACTGATCGCTGCCTGGCATTCACCGGCGGAGATCAAGTCCCGGATCCACGCCAAGGGCGGCGAATACCTCGTTGCCGACGATGGCAAGCGGATCGGCGGCATGGCTTTTGCGGCCATGTCGGAAAAGCTGACGAAGACGGCGGTCCTGCATCAGCTCTATGTGCATCCGGATCACCAGCGCCAGGGCATCGGCCGCGATCTCTTCGCAGAAATCGAGACCTGCTTTCCCGATGCCGAAATTCTTCGTCTCGAGGTCGAGCCGAAGAACACAGCTGCCATCGCCTTTTACGAGGCGCATGATTTTGTTGAGGTAGACCGGACGAAGAATTGCGGCGGTCCGGGCAGCGGGATCGAGGCTCTGATCATGGAAAAGCCGCTCACGTGAGCGGCTTTTTTGCTGGCGGTATTGTCGTCAGTTGAACGGCGGTTCCGTAACCTTGCCATCCTCGTCGACCAGCTGCACAGCCGAACATTCTACGAGCCCATCCTTCTGTGCCGTGCTGCAGGCAAGATCGGCCGCCTTGATGGCGAGTTCCTTGGTCTGCCAGCCGCAGGAATATTGATGCCAGTGCGGCCCGCCATCGGCCATCATGAAGATGTCGACGCTCCAGTTGCCGGGAAAGCAGGTGGCATCGACCTGGCAGTCCTCTGCGGTGCCGCCGCCGTCGATGCATTGCTTCATCGCACAGTCGATCGCGCTCGCCGTGTCCTTGCCGACGCACTGGCCCGCACTCATCTCCGGTGCCTGGACGAAGGCAATCGCCTTGCGACCGCCTTCCTGGGCAGAACCCGTGGTGGAGATGAGCGTAGCGCACAGGATTGTTGCGAGCCGCAGCATTGGTGTCATCAAAACGTCCCCCGATAAAGATAGATCGGGGCAGACTAACGCAGGGAGAGGTGCGGCATGCAAGTCCAAACGCTGCAGATACGCGAAGCGACCGAAAATGATCTGGAAGCGATCATCGCGCTCTTCGCCGATGACCCGCTGGGCGGCCATGGCGACACCACCGACCTAGACGCCCAACCCAAATATCGCGCCGCCTTTGCTCGCATTGCCGCTTCTCCCAACGAAACACTGTATGTGGCCGAGCTGGACGGCGAGGTGGTCGGCACGTTCCAGACCATGATCACCACGACGATGACGGCGCTCGGCAGTTCCAGCATGATCATTGAGGCGGTCCAGACGCGCGCCGACATCAGGGGGCGGGGAATCGGCGCTGCGATGATCGGATATGCTGTCGAAAGGGCACGGACCGAAAGCATGCGCCTGGTCCAGCTGACCTCGAATGCCGCGCGCAAGGACGCCCACCGCTTCTACGAGCGCCTCGGCTTCGCCCCCTCTCATCTCGGCTTCAAGCTCAAGTTGAAATGAGGGGGCTGCGACCCAGAATCACTGGACAAGCGAAAGGCGAGGCGGCATAAGCGGATGCAAGATCGGTGGCCGCCCGCGGCTGCCAGCATAGCCACGGCAAAGCCCAAGGACACGCCATGAAGCAGTTTCTGTTGCAGATCTTCACCTGGTGGAACGGTCAGACCATGGGGACCCGCTTCTTCACCTGGCGTCAGGGCAAGCGGGTCGGCGAAGACGAAGCCGGCAATGTCTATTACGAAGGCCCGATGACAAGCTGGGGCCAGCCCAAGCGCTGGGTCATCTACAACGGCTATGCCGACGCCTCCAAGATCTCCGCCGGCTGGCACGGCTGGATGCATTACCGCACCAACACGCCGCCGTCGAAGGAAGACTACAAGGCCCGGGAATGGGAAAGGGCGCATCGTCCGAACCAGACTGGGACGGCAGACGCCTACCGCCCGCAGGGTTCGATTGCGGCAGCCGGCGAACGTCCGCGCGTCACCGGCGATTACGACGCCTGGACCCCCGGCAACTGAGCCGGTTACCCGATTTGGCCATAATCCGGCATTAGGGCCTCATCCGTGGGGCCCTTGTCATATCTGGCCTGCGGAACTCCCTTGGTAGTGGATTGACGAAAGCGAGCGGGACATGAAGCATAGCGTTTGGAGTTTGGCCGTTCCGGTTCTGGGATTTGCCATGCTCGCCCCGCTTCTGGCACCGGTGCCCGCCAATGCCACTCGCCTCGAAAATCCGGTGGCCGAATTCGCCGGCATCGACAAGATCACCGGCCGCATCACCACTTTTGACGTTTATGTGAACGAGACGGTGCAGTTCGGCGCGCTCCAGGTGACGCCGAAGGTCTGTTATTCCCGCGACGAGAGCGAAGCCCAGAAGATCGACGCCTTCATCGAGGTCGACGAGATTACCCTCGACCGCAAGATCCGCCGCATCTTTTCCGGCTGGATGTTTGCCGACAGCCCCGCGCTCAACGCGGTCGAACACCCGATCTATGACGTCTGGCTGACCGGCTGCAAGGTGAAGTCCGACGTGCCGGCCCCTCCCGGCGTCGAGGTCGCAGCGAAGCCAGCCCCGGAACCCGCCAAGCCCGATGCGGCGGCGACCTCAGCCCCGGCGACCGCCGCCCCGGCGACCGATCCGAACGCAGCATCCGATCCGAACGCCGTCCCGGGCAGTGGCCCGACCGCCGATCCGAATGCCGCACCACTGAGCGACATCGCACCGGCAGAGCCGGCGCCGGGAACCGTCCCGCCACTGGAAGCCCCGCAGGACGTGCCGGACGAGACCTATGGTGGCGCCCTGCCGCCCCCGGATGGCTACCCGCAGGACGGCGACCCGGCATTGCAGGATGGCGTCCCGCTGCTGCCGGGCGAGCCGCAGCCGACCGCCCCCCCGCCGACCCCACCCGGCGGCGTCGGCCTCTACTGAGACCGTCTTCGGCTCTCCCGACGTCTGGCAAGGCGTACGCATTCGTCCCGGCGTCTTTCTCGACGTTGCATCTCTTCTGAGCGAGATGAGGGGCAGACCAGTGCCGATCTCGTCACGCTGTGAATTCGGGGCGACCGGCGACCCAACCAATCTCCGCCCTCGAGGGGGAGATGCCCGGCAGGGCGGAGGGGGGACGTCACGCACCGCCTTTACTGATTGACATCCCCGACAATTGAGAACATTGAGAGAACAAATAGGAGTTCTCCGCCATGACGCTCGCCGAAAAATTCATCGTTCTTCCCTTCAAGAAGAACCGGGGCAACATCGTGCCGGGCGAGATGCGCCAGGCTTCGAGCGCCGCCGCCGCTGAAAAGATCGCCACCGCCATGTCCGCCCGCCACCTCGGCGTGGCCGCCTATTCTATCCAGGTCGATGAGGAAAGCGGCGACATGACCAGCCCCAAACTGATCGTCGCCTTTGGTGAGACGGCGGATCTGACGGTGAACTGAAGGCAGCTTCGGCCGCCTGTTGATCAGGTTTGACCGTTGCCAATCGTCATTTTTGGTTACAAAGATGACGCCATATTTTGTTCAATCGGGTGATATTGAGATGACTGATAGAGCCATGCAGTCCGGCGTCGTGGCGAGTGCATCCGTTGCCAAGATGAATGGCGAATTGCGGGCAGCAGATCCACTTCTGGTCGCAAACGATGCCCTGCTTGCAAGGCCGAAAAAGCCGAAGAGGCGCTCGAGTTCGTTTGGGAGGAAAGCGACGGGCCGCTTGTCGATACGCCGAAGACGGAAGGGTTCGGCTCCAAGCTCCTGTCACGGGTGCTGGCGGCCGATTGCGGCGGCCATGTCGATGTGCGTTACCACCCGACCGGCCTTGTCTGCACCATGAAGGCGCCGCTGCCCCAATAGGCGAGGGGAAGGCGGTAACGGCCCACCCATACACCCTTGACGCATTCCCCAGACAGGCGTGCAATGCCTCCTCATCCGATCTTTGGGAGGAGACATCATGCCAACACCGAAGAACACCATCTGCCTCTGGTACGACCGCGATGCCGAGGACGCCGCGCGCTTCTACGCATCCGTCTTCCCCGATAGCGAAGTGAAATCCGTCCACCGCGCGCCATCGGACTATCCCTCCGGCAAGGCGGGCGATGTCCTGACCGTGGATTTTACCGTCGCCGGCATCCCCTGCCTCGGCCTCAACGGTGGCCCTGCCTTCAAACAGTCGGAGGCCTTCTCCTTCCAGATCGCAACGGATGATCAGGAAGAAACCGACCGCTACTGGAACGCCATCGTCGGCAACGGCGGCCAGGAGAGCGCCTGCGGCTGGTGCAAGGACAGATGGGGCGTCAGCTGGCAAATCACCCCGCGCACGCTCACACAAGCACTGGCGGCCGGAGGTGCCGAGGCCAAACGCGCCTTCGAGGCGATGATGACGATGGGCAAGATCGACGTGGCGAAGATCGAGGCGGCGAGACGAGGGTGAGACTGTGCCTCAAGCGCACCGTCTGCTCCCCTGCCATGCGCACCTAAACAGACGGAACAGGCCCCGCATCAGTTGCCGGGCCACCCAGAAGTCCCGGGACCCTGGGGCGGTTAGAGACGGCTGGGCGATTCGATCGAATTTTCCCGCCAGGGCTGGAACCACACAGAGCCGCTGACATTCTCGCTCCAGCGCGATGTTGCTCGCTGCAATCTTGTCCTCGCCACCTTTGTAAGCCGGAGCGAAGTGGCTATGGTTCGAACTGCAGGTGAAGCGACGGTTGCGCTAGCCGATTCTGGCGACCCGGTGTCTGGAGTATCTGATGGCGCTTCCCCCTATGTTTTCGCCCGCCCGAAACTGCTGGCGTATCGAGACTGCCGACGATTTCTCCATTCTGGTCGATGCGGACAATTATTTCGCATCGGTCCGTGCGTCGATGATGGCTGCCAAGCGGTCGATCTTCTTTGTCGGATGGGACTTTGATGCGACGGTCGCGCTTGGCCATCCCAAGGTGGACGACGGAGCACCGCGCCGTGTCGGAGACTTCCTCCTCTGGCTGGCGCGTCGCACCCCGGGCCTTGAGATCAGGATTTTGCTGTGGAGCCCGGCGCCGCTTGCCAGCTGGGCAAGGCCGGCGAACCTTCCCTACCTTCTGCGCTGGAAGTGGAACCGGCAGATTTCCGTGCGCCTTGACGGCAAACATCCCCTTGGCAGCTCGCACCATCAGAAGATGCTGGTGATCGACGATGCCGTCGCCTATTGCGGTGGCATCGATGTGACCCTCGATCGATGGGACACGCGGCGCCATCTCGACGATGACCCCGACCGGCGCCGTCCCAACGGCAAGCCTTATGGTCCCTGGCATGACATATCGAGCCGGTTTACGGGTCCTGCCGCGCGTGCGCTGGGCGACTTGTGCCGGCATCGCTGGACGCGTGCCGGCGGAGAACATGTCCCTTTCGTCGAGCCAAGAGCCGTCGCCGCGGACGACGCCCCACATTTCTCCTTCGGCAAGGTCGATCTCGCGATCGCCCGCACAAGCCCGGCCTATCAGGATGAAACCGCCGTCACGGAGATCGAGCAGCTTGCACTCGATATGATCAATGCCGCGAAACGCACGGTTTATGCCGAAAGCCAGTATTTCGCCTCACGCGCCATCGCCCAGGCAATTGCCCGAAGGCTCGACGAACTCGACGGGCCGGAGATCGTGCTGATCAATCCGACGACATCCGACAACTGGCTCGGCCAAATCGCGATGGACACCGCCCGTGCCCGGCTTTTCGAATCCTTGCGTCGACACGACAAATCCGGGCGGTTCAAAATCTATCATCCCGTCACGGCGAAGGGCGAGCCGATCTACGTGCATGCCAAGCTGATGATCGTCGACGACCAGTATCTCCGCGTCGGCTCGTCCAACATCAACAACCGGTCGATGCGCTTCGACCAGGAATGCGACGTCGCGCTGGAGGCGGGCGCATCAGAGGCGCTGTCGGCAAGGATCGCGCGCTTCAGGAACGATTTGCTGGCCGAGCATCTGGGAACCGCACCCGAAACCGTCGAACAGACGATCCAGCAGGAGGGATCCCTGATCGCAGCCATCGAGCTCTTGCGTCAACGGAGCGGAGCAAGCCAGGGCCCAACCCTCAAGCCCTACGAGACCCCAGAGATCTCGGACATCGAAACATGGCTCGCCGACCACGAAATCCTCGACCCTGAAGGCTCCGACGCCGTGTTCGAGCCGATCGAGAAACGCGGGCTGTTTCGCGGAAGGCTGAAGCGGCCGCGGCGGCGGAAGGTGCGGGGGTAGGGGCTGGGTGCGCGTCGGGTAAAGGAAGCGGTCAGCAGCAAAAATCATGCCGAATGCAGAGTAAACTGGGCGCACAGCAGGCCACTGAGGCAAAGTGGACGCTACTTGGATTAAAGAGACAGGGAAAGTTGACACAGCTACACGGGTAGATGGCGCACGCTTAAGCTACGAGTGAAGTTTGGAGGGGCAATCCTATTTTTCGGTAGACTTCACAAGCGACCATATAATTTTTTTGCTATCGCCGTAGAACGTTTCAACACCCGCCAAACCTTTGTTACCATCTCCGCCATGGGCGATAGCATTCCTAATGGCATAAGCTGACGTCAACGACGAAATCCATTCGTCATTTGCATCGATTATTGAACGAAATTGACTTTCCCAATCTTGATCAAAACGGACCAAAAGTTGGCATATCGCCTCACAATCGTAGTTGGTGCCCCGCTTAAAGTGGGATTTTAAGAATTGAATTATGCGAGGGTGCGCCTTTTGGGAAAGGCGCTCAAGAATGATCACCTCCACGCATCGTTCAACAAAGCCACAGACCAGCACTGTACCGTATCGCGCCAAATCTGATTGCAACTCGCCATCTTCCACAGATCTCGCACGAGCGAAAAATCTGTCCAGCTTGCGCTCACGACTTTCGATAGCGTGCCGCATCACGTTTCCGCAAATGCTTCAGTCGCTAATGCGATGCGCTTACGAACGTTCTCTTCATCAGCCGTGGCGCGCTCGCAAGCCTGTCTAAATTCATCGGTTGCGATCAGCGAATTATACGCTGCCGCAACGTTTTCATCTGATGGGATTGCACCTGCATCTAGGCGTTTGGCCAAGCCAACCATTACAGCGTCAAAAGCAGCGGCGTTAAGTGCGCGAATTATGCGAAATGCACGCGAGCCAACTGCTGAGTTAATCTTATCGATTGTGCGCTCAAACACTCCAGCCAAACGATCGAGTTCTGCGTCCCCCACCTTGTTCATCTGGGCTGAAAACTTGTTTAGAAAACCATTCATTGGCCGAGAGTATTTTCCCCCGTCGCGGTACAACGCAAAAAATCTGACAATAAGCTCTTCGTCTTTGGCGCGATTGTTTTCGCTCGCGAAAACCGCCCGCCATGACGAATCCTTGTTAAGGAGGCGCACTCTTTCAATAAATGGTCCCAAACTAATGCAATTACGAATTTCCTGAGGGGAAAGCCTTATTCCTCCAGTGTTGATCCGCTCAAACACAAAGTATATGCTGTCAAGAACGTCTTCGGGTTTGTCCTGCTTGAAAACAGTCGCATGAACAATTGAGTCGTCAAGCTTCAAGACATCAGCGGCATCAAGAGTTTTGTATGTACGATTCAGCCAAGGTTCTCGGACCCCTTGAAGTTTAAATTCTTTGCCACGCAAAACTCCATCGTAAAAAGCCTGCAGAGTTCGCAATCGCTGTTGGCCGTCAATAACTAGATGTTCGTTTGTGTCGGCTTCTTTGTACAAAAAAACGCCTGGTACGGGTAGTCCCATCAACAAAGACTCGATGAATTTAGACGCATGTTTTGCGGTCCACACGAACTGTCTCTGGAAGTCCGGGACTTTGAATGCTCCGCCTCGCATCCGCTTTACCAAACTGTCTACGGTATAATCTGCGCCGTAGCTTGAGATGCTGAACTTAGTGGCTCCGGGATCTTCAAGAAGAGTCTCGTCTTCGATCCCTTCTTCAAGCGCCAGATCAAACTCGTCCTTTCGTACGTCGTCATCCCGATTGCTTTGAGGGGCTTCGGCTGTCATCGTTTTTCCTTGTCAGAAGTTCATTGAGCGTGATGACAACACGCCACGGTTTCTTCTGCAAGTCTGAGTTGGGTGTGCTTTCTATTAATTCGTTGGGCGATCATACGAAACCTACCGGCTTAAGCTAAAACCTCACCGTATCCCCCTCCATCGCCTTCTCCAGCAACACCCCATAGTCAGCCTTCGGAATATCCACCGCCCCAAACGTCTTCAGATGCTCGGTGGTGAACTGTGTATCCAAGAGCGTAAACCCGCGCTCCCGCATCCGCTCCACCAGATAGACGAGACAGATCTTCGACGCATTCGTGCGCCTTGAAAACATGCTCTCGCCAAAAAACGCCGAGCCGAGCGACACCCCGTAGAGACCACCAACCAGTTCCTCGCCTTCCCAGGCCTCGACGCTGTGCGCATGGCCGAGGCGGTGCAGTGCGCCATAGAGGTCGCGGATGGTCTGGTTGATCCAGGTGCTGGGCCGGTCAGGCGCCGCTTCCGCGCATTTGTCCACCACGGCGTCAAAGGCGGTGTTGACGCGGATGTCGAAGGGGCGTTTGCGGATCGCCTTCAAAAGGCTCGCGGAGACATGGAATTCGTCGAGGGGGATGATCCCCCGGATTTCCGGCTCGACCCAGAAGAGCTCCGGGTCGTCGGCGGAATCGGACATCGGGAAGAGCCCGATGGAATAGGCGCGCAGCAGGAGCTCCGGTGTTATCCTTTGATCCCGGCTGCGGCGCCCAGCCATGGTTTACGTGGCCGAGGTTTCGGCCAGATAGTGTTCCAGCCAGTGGATGTCGTAGTCGCCATTGGCGATGTCCTGGTTGGCCACGAGATCCTGGAACAGCGGCAGCGTCGTCTTGATGCCGTCGACGACGAATTCGTCGAGCACGCGGCGAAGGCGCATCATGCACTCGACGCGGGTGCGTCCATGCACGATCAGCTTGCCGATCAGGCTGTCATAGTAAGGCGGGATCTTGTAGCCGGCATAGACGCCAGAATCGACGCGAACGCCGAGACCACCCGGGGCATGGAAATGCGTGATCGTGCCGGGCGAGGGCACGAAGGTGCGCGGATCCTCGGCATTGATGCGGCATTCGATGGCATGGCCCGAAAAGACGATCTGATCCTGCGTGACCGAGAGGCCGGCGCCGGAGGCTACGCGGATCTGCTCATGCACGAGGTCGATGCCGGTGATGGCTTCGGTGATCGGATGTTCCACCTGCAGACGGGTGTTCATCTCGATGAAGAAGAACTCGCCGTTTTCGTAGAGGAATTCGATCGTGCCAGCGCCCCGGTATTTCATCTTCTTCATCGCGTCAGCGCAGATCTGGCCGATCTTCATGCGCTGCTCGACGTTGAGGGCAGGGGAGTTCGCTTCTTCCCAGACCTTCTGGTGGCGGCGCTGCAAAGAGCAGTCGCGTTCACCGAGATGGATGGCATTGCCGGCACCGTCGCCGACCACCTGCACCTCGATATGGCGCGGCTTGCCGAGATATTTTTCCATGTAGACGGCGTCATTGCCGAAAGCGGCCAGCGCTTCAGAGCGGGCAGTCGACACGGCTTCTTCCAGCTCAGCCTCGGTCTTCGCCACCTTCATGCCGCGGCCACCGCCGCCGGCGGTCGCCTTGATCAGAACCGGGAAGCCGATCTCGCGTGCGATCTTCATCGCGTTTTCCGGCAGCACTTCGCCATCCGAACCCGGAACGACCGGGATGCCGAGTTCAACCGCGGTCTTCTTCGCCGTGATCTTGTCGCCCATCAGGCGGATATGCTCCGCCGTCGGTCCAATGAAGGTGATGCCATGGGCGTCGAGGATATCCGCGAACTTGGCATTCTCCGACAGGAAGCCGTAGCCGGGATGCACGGCGTCAGCGCCGGTGATCTCGCAGGCCGCGACGATCTGGTGGATATTGAGATAGCTGTCGCGCGACGGCGGCGGGCCGATGCACACGCTTTCGTCGGCAAGGCGCACATGCATGGCGTCCGCATCGGCCGTCGAATGCACGGAGACGGTCGCAATGCCGAGTTCCTTGCAGGCGCGCAGAACACGCAGCGCGATTTCGCCGCGGTTGGCGATGAGGATCTTCGAGATATTGCTCATCGGCTTACTCGATGATGACCAGAGGCTCGCCGTATTCGACCGGGCTTGCATCGTCGATAACGATCTCGACGACCTTGCCGGACTTGGGCGAGGGGATCTGGTTCATGGTCTTCATGGCTTCGATGATCAGCAGCGTCTGGCCTTCCTTGACCGTCGCGCCGACTTCCACGAACGGGCGCGCGCCCGGAGCGGGCGACAGGTAGACGGTGCCGACCATCGGTGCGGTCACGGCCTTGGAGAGATCACGGCCGGCAGGCGCTGCAGGGGCAGCAACAGCGGCAGGCGCTGCGGGAGCAGCCGGTGCCGGTGCCTGATAGGCATAGCCCTGCATCTGCTGCGGCATCATGACAGGCGTGCCGTTGCGCGAAACGCGGATGCGCAGGTCGTCCTGCTCCACTTCGATCTCGGTCAGATCCGTGTCGTTGAGGATGTTTGCGAGATCGCGGATCAGCGCCTGGTCGATACCCGTTTTCTTGTCAGCCATGGATGGATGTCCTGTATTCTTGTTATTGCGTGAGGGTCTTGAGCGCATGGAGCGCCAGAATGTAGCTATGGGGGCCAAAACCGCAGATGACGCCCTTTGCGGCGGGCGCTATCATCGATTTGTGGCGGAATTCCTCGCGTGCATGCACGTTGGAAATATGCACCTCGATCACCGGCAGCGGCGAGATCGCGCGGATGGCGTCATGCAGGGCAACCGAAGTGTGGGTATAGGCGCCGGCATTGAAGGCCACGCCTGCTGCTTTCTCGCCGGCTTCATGCAGCCAGTCGACGAGCATGCCCTCGTGGTTCGACTGGCGGAAATCGACGATCAGGCCAAGGTCTGCGCCCGCCTTTTGGCAATCGGCCTCGATATCGGCGAGCGTCTTGCCGCCATAAATCCCCGGTTCCCGCTTGCCCAGCATGTTGAGATTGGGGCCGTTCAGCACGAAAATGGTTTTGCTCATCTACGCTTCCGTCGACTTTCAACCGCCTCCTATAGACCGAGAGCCCCTGCAGGGAAAGCCCTTAGGCCGGATCACGGCGCCCCATCCCCTGAAATCGGGGATAAGGTTAAGTCGACGGGCCCTGGCGCGCGTCCGATCTCAGCAGGAGGCCTTGCCGCAAGAGCGCACATTGCCGACCTTCTCTTCGATCGCGTCGGAGCCCACGGCACCCGGCACCATCTCGTTGCCGATGACGTATGACGGCGTGCCGGTGATGCCGAGGCTGGTGGCGAGCGCATAGGTTTCCTGCACCGACTCCTCGTTCGGGCTCTCAGCCATCTTGGCGCGGATGGCGTCTTCCTTGACGCCGAGACCGCCGGCAATCGCGATCGCACTTGTCTCATCGGCGCGTTCGCCCGAGGTCATCATCGCGCGGAAGAAGTCGCCGTATTTCTGAGGCGCCAGCTTGCGCACGGCATCCGACACCTTGTGGGCGGCGAGCGAATCCGGTCCGAGGATCGGGAATTCCTTCAGCACATAGCGGATGTTCTTGTCCTTCTCGAGCACCGCCTCCATGTCCGGATGGGCGCGACGGCAATAGCCGCAATTGTAGTCGAAGAACTCGACCACGGTGACGTCGCCCTTGGGATTGCCGATCGCGAGATCATGGCCGGATTCGAAGATCGTCTCCTTGTTGGTCGAGACGGCTGCCGCCGATTTCTCGATCCGCGCGGCGTCCTGCTTTTTCTGCAGCGCGTCCTGCACCTCCAGCATGATCTCCGGGTTCTCGATCAGATATTCCTTGATGAAGGCGCCCATTTCCTTCTTCTGCGCATCGTCGAGCGCGCTCGCAGGAAGCGGCATCAGAGCCGGCAGGAGAGCCACGGCGGTCGCGGCGATCATCTTGAAGTTCAGGCCCATGGTGTGTCTCGTCCTCGTATCTGCAAACAAACTCGTCCAGCCGGCCGCACTCGGCGGGCTCGCCTGCCTAGCCTAATGGCAAGCCTTGGCAAGGGAAATCCCATTTTTGCGGGCAACTGTCCCATGCCTCCATTGTGATGCCACGCGCTTTGCGGCAAATGTCTGGCAATCCTCACCGCGGAGCAGGAAACCTTGATCTCGATTTCAAAGCGCAGTGCCGTAGAACCCTTTCACGCCATGGATATCCTGGCCGAAGCCACCCGCCGCAAGGCGGAAGGGCGCCCCGTCATCTCCATGGCCGTCGGCCAGCCGGGTCATCCAGCCCCGCAGGCAGCGCTCGCCGCCGCCCGCACAGCGCTCGAAGGCGGCCGCATCGGCTATACCGACTCGCTCGGCATGACGGCACTGCGCAAGGCGCTTGCGGAAGAATATCAGCGCCGCCACAGCGTTGCCGTCGACTGGAACCGCATCGTCGTGACGACAGGCTCCTCCGCCGGCTTCAACCTCGCCTTCCTCTCGCTCTTCGACGTCGGCGATGCCGTGGCGATCGCACGGCCAGGCTACCCGGCCTATCGCAGCATCCTGGCGGCACTCGGCCTGAAGGTCATCGAAGTCGCCGTCGGCGCCGACACCGGTTATACCCTGACGCCTGAGAGCCTGGAGCGGGCGCAAACCGAAGCCGGCGTCCGGCTCAAGGGCGTGCTCCTCGCAAGCCCCGCCAATCCGACCGGCACGGTGACGACACGGGCCCAACTCGCCAATGTCTACCAATATTGCCAGGGGCAGGGGATCACGCTGATTTCAGACGAGATCTATCACGGCCTGACCTATGGCGCGGAGGAGACGACGGCGCTGGAGATCGGCGATGAGGCCGTCATCATCAACTCTTTCTCCAAATACTATTGCATGACCGGCTGGCGCATCGGCTGGATGGTCCTACCCGAAGACCTGGTCCGCCCGGTCGAATGCGTTGCCCAAAGCCTCTATATCTCGGCGCCCGAACTCTCCCAGATCGCAGCCCTCGCGGCCCTCAGCGCCACCGCCGAACTCGACGGCTACAAGGCCGCCTGCCGCGCCAACCGCGATTTCCTCGCCAAGCGCCTGCCGGAACTCGGCCTGCCTTTACTCTCCCCGATGGACGGCGCCTTTTACGCCTATGTCGATGCAAGCCGCTTCACCAATGACAGCATGGCTTTTGCCAAACGCATCCTTGCTGAGACCGATGTTGCCGTCACCCCCGGCCGCGATTTCGATCCGCTCGAAGGCCATCTGGCGCTCCGCCTCTCCTATGCAGGCACCATGCAGGAGATGGTCGAGGCGACGGAGAGGCTGGCGAAGTGGCTGGATTAAGCATTTCGGCAATTCGCGAAATGGATTCGTGGCCAACGACTTGGCGGCGTTTCCGGATTCACTTTCTCAAGGTCTTGAATCACCTTGTGAACGCGCCGACGACTGAAAGGCAGAGACCACGATGACTTCAGGACTTTCGCCCGCCACAAACACGGCACCCGAAATCCTCACCGCACGTACCCGAATGCGCGGTCATCGCGTCGGCGATTTCGATGCCATGGTCGCGATGTGGCGCGATGATATCGTGACACGCTACATCCTCGGTCGCCCCTCGACGGCAAGCGAAACATGGAGCCGGCTCTTGCGCTATGTCGGCCATTGGCAGGCCCTCGGCTTCGGCTACTGGGCCATCGAGGATCGCGACACCGGCCGCTTCATCGGTGAGGTGGGTTTCGCCGATTACAAGCGCGACATCGAGCCGAGGCTTGGAGACGCTCCCGAAGCCGGTTGGGTTTTGGTGCCGGAGATGCATGGCAAGGGCATCGCTACGGAAGTGATGACGGCGGCCCTCGACTGGGTCGATCGCAATGTCTCCGATCCGAAAACCGTCTGCATCTTCGACCCCGAGCATCAGGGCTCGATGCGGGTGGCGGAAAAACTCGGCTATCGCCCAAGCCATCTCGCCACATTCATGGACAAGCCGACCCAGGTGATGACGCGTCTGCGCCCGGGCGGCTGAGGTCGAACCTAGTTAGGCGAGGGCATATGTAGCCCTTGCCGACATCAACTCTTGCCCAAATGCAGAAGGCCCCGCGCGAGCGGGGCCTTCGACGTTTCAGTCTTTGCAGGCGGTTCTCAGAAGAAACCGCGCTTCTGCCACCATCCGCCCTTCTTGGGCTTGGAGGCGTCAGGCGTCTCTTCGGTCGCCTTGGCCGAGGTGACCACCGGCTCAGAGACGGTGACGTTGGATTCGCGATTGGCGCGGACCGGCTTTTCGTCGGCAACAACAGGCTCTTCCGCCACCGCAGGTGTTTCCATGACCGGCTCTGCCACAGCGACCGGTTCTGCCGCGACAACAGGCTCGGCAACTGACGTCGGTTCATGAGCCGGTGCGACTGCCTCGGTCACCACAGCTTCGACAGGCTCGGCAACAGCCTTGGCCTTGCGGGTCCGGCGCGGCTTCGGCCTATCGGCAACGACGGCAGCCTCTTCCTCGACGGCAGCCATGACCGGCGTCACTTCGACGACGCGCTCATGGGCGGCTTCTTCGGCCGTCTCGTCATCGCTGTCGGCGTCGTTATCGTCGCCTTCCTCGCCATTGCCCTCGATCGAGCCTTCTTCGCCCGGGCGATTGCGGCGACCACCGCGCTTGCCGCGACGGCGGCGCTTGCGCTTCTGGCCGTCTTCACCAACGGTATCGCCGTCGGCATCGGTGCGTGCTTCGCCATTGGTCTCGATGGCATCGTCTTCGCCTTCGTCGCCATCCTCGTCATCGGCATCGCTGCCATTGTCGTCGGAGGCCTGGCCTTCGATGCCGCCATTGCCGTTCTGGCCATTCTTGCCGCGACGGCGACGACGGCGCTTGCGCTTGCGGTTGCCCTGTTCGTCGCTGGAAGCGGCCGCAGCAGCAGACGGTGCACGAGCGGCAGGCTCGGCGGAGACGATGACGTCATCCTCCTCATCCTCGTCCTCAGGCTCCGGCACGTAATCGTCTTCTTCTTCGATCTCCGGCAGAAGCGACAAGAGGCTCTCGATCTTGACCGGGTTCTCGACTGCTTCGCCACGCTCGATGGTGAAGTGCTGCGAGCCGCCATGCTGGGCCGGCATGCCGCCATCGATCACGATCGAGACGCCGAAGCGCCCCTCGTAATCGACGATCGTGTCGCGCTTCTGGTTGAGGAGGTAGAGCGCCGTTTCCGGCGTCGTGTGCACGGTGATGTCGTGCGTGGTGCTCTTGAGCAGGAATTCCTCGATGCCGCGCAGAACATGCAAGGCGACGGAAGACTGCGAGCGGATGAGGCCGGTGCCTGCGCAATGCGGGCAGACCTGCGTCGTCGATTCCAGCACCGAAGCGCGAATGCGCTGGCGAGACATTTCGAGCAGGCCGAAATGCGAGATCCGGCCGACCTGGATGCGGGCGCGGTCGTTCTTCAGGCAGTCCTTCAGCTTCTTCTCGACAGCGCGGTTGTTGCGCTTTTCTTCCATGTCGATGAAGTCGATGACGATCAGGCCGGCGAGGTCGCGCAGACGCAGCTGGCGGGCGACTTCTTCGGCCGCTTCCAGGTTCGTCTGGAGAGCGGTGTCCTCGATCGAGTATTCGCGGGTCGAGCGGCCGGAGTTGACGTCGATCGAAACCAGCGCTTCGGTCTGGTTGATGATGATGTAGCCGCCGGATTTCAGCGTCACCTGCGGTTGCAGCATCTTGTCGAGCTGGGCTTCGATGCCCGAGCGCGCAAAGATCGGATGCAGGTCGCGATAGGGCTGAACCACCTTGGCATGGCTTGGCATCAGCATCTTCATGAAGTCTTTCGCTTCACGATAGCCTTCTTCGCCCGAGACGATGATCTCGGAAATGTCCTTGTTGTAGAGGTCGCGGATCGAGCGCTTGATCAGCGAACCCTCTTCATAGACCAGGCACGGTGCAGTCGAAGCGAGCGTCAGCGTGCGGACGTTTTCCCACAGGCGCATCAGATATTCGAAGTCGCGCTTGATCTCGACCTTGGTGCGGTTCGCGCCGGCGGTACGCAGGATCACGCCCATGCCCTGCGGCACTTCGAGACCACGAGCGATTTCCTTCAGACGCTTCCGGTCTGTCGGCTGGGTGATCTTGCGGGAAATGCCGCCGCCACGCGCGGTGTTCGGCATCAGAACCGAGTAACGACCGGCAAGCGACAGATAGGTGGTCAGCGCTGCACCCTTGTTGCCGCGTTCTTCCTTGGCGACCTGCACCAGCAGGATCTGCCGGCGCTTGATCACTTCCTGGATGCGATACTGCTTGCGCGGCTTGCGCACGACGCGATCCGGAACCTCTTCCATCGCGTCTTCGGCGCCGACGGATTCGATCTCTTCCTTTTCCTCGATATGGTCGTCGTCGTCATCATCGTCGTCATTGCGACCACGGCGACCGCCGGCATCTTCTGAAATCTCATCCATGTCGACCATGGCAGCAATCGTGCCGCCGGACGCGTCGTCGTCGGACGCTTCGTCCGACGTTGCTTCTTCGCCAGCGGCAGCCTTCTTGGCGCGCGGCTTGCGGACCCGCTTCGGCTTAGCCTTAGGCGCAACCTCTTCTTCAGCTACAGGTGCAGGATCGGCTTCGACTTCAACAGTCTCGGTTACGGCCTCCGGTTCTGCAGCCGTCTCATTTTCTTCGGAAGCAGCGGCAGCCTGGGCAACGATGCCGATGTCGGGCTGGTCCTGCTGGGCAGGGTCGTTGAAGACTTCGTCGCCTTCGACGTCGTTTTCCTTGCGGTGCTCTTCGGCTTCGGCACGAAGCAGAGCCTGACGGTCGGCAAGTGGGATCTGGTAATAGTCAGGGTGGATTTCGGCGAAGGCCAGGAAGCCGTGGCGGTTGCCGCCGTAATCGACGAAGGCGGCCTGCAGCGAGGGCTCGACCCTCGTTACCTTCGCGAGATAGATATTGCCTCGAATTTGCTTCTTGTGTTGGGACTCGAAGTCGAATTCTTCAATACGGTTACCGCGAACAACGACTACGCGCGTCTCTTCCTCGTGAGACGCGTCGATCAGCATTTTGTCTGCCATTTAAGCTGTGCTCCTCGGCGCCCTCGGTCGGTGGTCCACCCGCGCGCTGTACAAAGAAGCGGCTGGAACCTAGCGGACTGTGCGCCGGATATAGATGTGGACGCACGGAGGACCGGGTTTGCAACATCCGGACGGTCCTCGGGAAAACTTGAGTTCCCGGTCCGTTCGTGGTCATGTCAACCTGTTGCAAAGACATCAAAAACCGTACGTCAACGACAATGATATGGATCCCTCGGGACCCGATGAATGCTCGGTCAAGAGCGTTGGTGGAGAGCCACCGTTGATAGGCCGGCCAAGCCGGCATGTTGAACCAGTTTCAGGTAAAAAGTGCCGAGACGGCAGATGAACGTTCCGGCTGAACAGGCGCCAAATCCAGTGTTTGAGGTTGGCAGCCGTGGCGGAAACTCTATCCCGTTTGCACTTTTATCCCTCGTTTGCCTTGTATGTTTTCTGCGTCACAATAGCAAGAGCAAACGGATTTATGCCATATTGGCAGTCGATTAGAGCAGTTGCTTCAATCGCAGTGATTCAGTCGAAAACGAGGTCACATGACGAGATTTTCCGTCATGATTTGGTCATGGAGACGACACAGGCGGCATGCAAGCGGATGAAACGGCGCAAGGGGCGCGAATGTGACATCGATCACAAGCGATTGTTCCGCGCGATGGGGACGGGTTTTGAACAGCGAATTTCTGCACGCCGACGGCAAGGGAGCCGCCTCGATGGCCCGAATCGTCCTGGCGATCCTCTGGCTCGTGGCGCTGGTTCTGGCAGGGCAGGGGCCTGCCTTCGCATCTGCGACGGACGCGCCCACCGAAAAGCTGCTCGCTTATGCCGCACGCATTGCCGGTGACGATGCCCGCACCCGTATCGTCATCGATTTCGATCAGAAGCCCGAATTCGAGATCCGCTATATCGCAAGCCCCGACCGCATCGTCGTGGACCTGCCCGCGACTGCCTTCGGCTTTGCCGCAGAGACACTGGCCCCGACAGGCCTGTTCAGCGACATCCGCTACGGCTCCATGGATGACGCCTCCGCCCGTCTGGTCCTGACCGCCGCCCGGCCGGCCCGTCTCGTCACCGCGGAAGCAGTGGAGAATGAAGACGGCAAAGGATATCGTCTGGTCCTCGATGCGGAACTGGTGCCGCAGCAGGACTTCGCAGCCCTCGTGGCGGCCCAGGCCTGGACGCCCGCCGAAGCTCCGTCACCCCCGATCGACCCCGCCCAACTCCCCGTCGCTTCGGCTGCCTCCGACTTCGTCATCGCCATTGACGCCGGCCACGGTGGCATCGACACGGGCGCGACGGGTGCCACCAGCAAGACCGCTGAGAAGGACATAACGCTTGCCTTCGCCAAGGTGCTGCACGACAAGCTCGGCAGCGAGCCCGGTATCCGCACAGTTCTCACCCGCGATACCGATCGCTTCCTCTCCCTCTCCGAACGGGTCGTCGTGGCCCGCCAGAAGGGCGCCCAGCTTCTGATTTCGCTGCATGCCGACACGCTACGTCAGAGCGACATCCGGGGTGCGACCGTCTACACGATCTCCGACAAGGCGTCCGACCATATGGCGGCCCAACTTGCCGAGCGGGAAAACTTCTCCGACACGCTGGGCGGCGTCGAGATGCCGGCCGAGACGGAGGAGGTCAACGACATCCTGCTCGACCTCACGCGTCGTGAAACCCAGGCCTTCTCGATTTCGCTCGCCCAGGCCGTCGTCGGCTCCTTCGAAGGGCAGATTTCGCTGATCAACAATCCCCATCGCCACGCCGGTTTCCGGGTGTTGCAGGCGCCGGACATGCCGTCCATTCTGCTGGAGCTCGGTTTCCTGTCCAACAAGGATGACGAGAAGCTGCTGCTCGATCCGGCCTGGCGCGAGAAGGTCGCAGATCTACTGGTCGAAGCCGTCAGGCGCTACCGGGCGCCGCTCGTCGCCAATGGCGGATAGGTCACACTGGCGTGTAAGCTGTTGAGGCCGGTGGCAGATCCTTGAATCGGCCCTATTTTCCTCACAATGTGCCCGTTACTCGAACGCTCGTGTCTCACGGTCCACCGCGCCTCGAATCGCTTTGACCGTGCGAGTGCCTCGCATGTCTTGCCAACCATCGCATGACGTGCAAAACGCCACGGGGTGTGCGAAGCTTTTCGCGGCGCGCTGACCCTGAAGCCATAGCCGGTAGCGGAACATGATCAGACTGATTGGATATCTCTTCGGATTGGCGTCCGTGCTGGCGCTCGGCCTGGCTGTCGTCGTGGCCATCTATCTGAACGGGATGACCAAGGACCTGCCGAACTACGAGGTTCTGGCAAGCTACGCGCCGCCGGTCACCACCCGCATCCATGCCGGCAACGGCGCGCTGATGGCCGAATATGCCCGCGAACGCCGCCTCTTCCTGCCGATCCAGGCCATCCCGGATCGCGTAAAGGCAGCCTTCCTCTCCGCCGAAGACAAGAACTTCTACAATCACCCCGGCGTCGATATCTATGGTCTCGGTCGCGCCATCCTGGTCAACCTGCAGAACTTCGGCTCCGGCCGCCGCCCCGTCGGCGCCTCGACCATCACCCAGCAGGTTGCGAAGAACTTCCTGCTTAGCGCCGACCAGACCATGGACCGCAAGATCAAGGAAGCGATCCTCTCCTTCCGCATCGAGCAGACCTACTCCAAGGACAAGATCCTCGAACTCTATCTGAACGAGATCTTCTTCGGCATGAATGCCTATGGCATCGCCGGTGCAGCACTCACTTATTTCGACAAGTCGGTCACGGAACTGACCGTCGCCGAGACCGCCTATCTCGCGGCGCTCCCCAAGGGCCCGAACAACTATCATCCCTTCCGCCGCGAGGCTGCCGCCATCGAGCGCCGCAACTGGGTCATCGACCGCATGGTCGAGAACGGCTTTGTGACCAAGGAAGAGGGTGAGAGCGCGAAGCAGCAGCCACTGGGCGTGAAGATCCGCCGCACCGGTTCCTATCTCTTCGCCTCGGACTATTTCTCCGAGGAGGTCCGCCGCCAGATCATCGAAAAGTATGGCGACAAGGCTCTGTACGAAGGCGGCCTGTCTGTCCGCACCTCGCTCGATCCCGACATGCAGGTCGCCGCCCGCAAGGCGCTGCAGTCGACGCTCCTGACCTATGACCAGCGCCGTGGCTATCGCGGCCCGCTCAAGCAGATCCCGCTGACGCCCGATTGGGGCGTACCGCTCGCCGAGATCCCGACCTTGGCCGACGTTCCCGAGTGGAAGGTAGCGGTTGTTCTCGACGTGTCGTCCGATGGCGTCGACATCGGCCTTCAGCCCTCCAAGGAAGGTGGCGGCAAGGTCGCGGCCGAGCGTACGCGTGGCCGCATCGAGCCCGACAATATGGAATGGGCTTACCGCTCCGCGAGCGGCGATCGCAAGTCTGCGAAGTCGCCCCAGGGTGTGCTGAAGCCTGGTGATGTCGTCTATGTCGAGGCGCTTGAGCCGAACGGCAATTCCTATCGCCTGCGCCAGTTGCCCAAAGTCCAGGGCGGCCTCGTTGCCATGGACCCGCATACCGGTCGCGTGCTGGCGATTTCCGGCGGCTTCTCCTATTCGCAGTCGGAGTTCAACCGCGCCACCCAGGCCATGCGCCAGCCCGGTTCCTCCTTTAAGCCCTTCGTCTATGCGGCAGCACTCGACACCGGCTACACCCCGGCCTCGGTCATTCTCGATGCGCCGATCGAATTCGTCTCCGGTGGCCAGGTCTGGCGCCCGCAGAACTATGGCGGCGGTTCCGCCGGCCCGCAGACCCTGCGCATGGGCATTGAAAAGTCGCGCAATCTGATGACGGTGCGGCTTGCCAACGACATGGGCATGAACCTGGTCGCCGAATATGCGGAACGCTTCGGTGTCTATGACAAGATGAACCCGGTGCTCGCCATGTCGCTCGGCTCGGGCGAAACCACGGTGCTGCGCATGGTCTCCGCCTATGCGGTCTTCGCCAATGGCGGCAAGCAGATCAAGCCGACGCTGATCGACCGCATCCAGGACCGTCACGGCAAGACCATCTTCCGCCACGAAGACCGGATCTGCGAAGCCTGTAACGCCGAGACCTACAACGGCCAGGAAGAGCCGGCGGTCGTCGACAATCGCGAGCAGGTCCTTGATCCGATGACCGCCTACCAGATTACCTCGATGATGGAAGGTGTCGTGACGCGCGGAACCGCCGCCGGCAAGATCAAGCTCGACCGTCCGGTCGCCGGCAAGACCGGAACGTCGAATGACGAAAAGGACGCCTGGTTCGTCGGCTACACGCCCGACCTCGTCGCAGGCGTCTATATCGGCTTCGACAATCCGGCACCGCTTGGCCGCGGCTCAACGGGTGGTGCTCTGGCCGCACCGATTTTCAACGACTTCATGCAGATGGCAACGGCAAATACCCCGCCCGGCAAGTTCTTCGTGCCGGCCGGCATGAGCTTCATCCCGGTCAACCGCACCACCGGCATGTTTGCGCTCGAAGGCGAGCCGGACACGATCATCGAAGCCTTCAAGCCCGGTACGGGCCCGGCGGATTCGCTCTCGGTCATCGGCATGGACGGCTATGCACCGCCGGAGGAAATTCTGAAGGCCTCGCCCCAGGCGAACCAGGCCGTGACCTCGGGTGCCGGCGGCCTCTTCTGACCTGACACCATCCATGTCCCTCCGCGCCGGCTCTTTACATCAGGGGCCGGCGCAACTATTCGAGGGTCCAGTTTTTGCCCTGTCTCTCATCGAGACGCACTTTATCGAGGTTGAGAACCAGACTTATGCGGAATGAAATCGAGAACGTAGTCGACGAAATCAAGCAGGCCATAACCCTGCTGAGGAGGCATCTTTGACTGGGACCAGGCGATAAGACGACTGGACTGGTTGAACAACAAGGCCGAAGACCCGAACCTCTGGAACGACGCGCAGGAAGCCCAGAAGCTGATGCGCGAGCGTCAGCAACTGGATGACAGCATTGCCGGGGTGAAGCGTCTCGAACAGGCGATGAATGACAACATCGAACTGATCGAGATGGGTGAGGAAGAGGGCGACGAATCGGTCATCAAGGATGCCGAGGACCAGCTCAAGGCGCTGAAGACGGAAGCAGCCCGCCGCCAGGTTGAGGCCATGCTGTCGGGCGAGGCTGACGGCAACGACACCTATATCGAAGTCCATTCCGGCGCCGGCGGCACGGAAAGCCAGGACTGGGCCAACATGCTGTTGCGCATGTACACCCGCTGGGCCGAGCGCTCGGGCTTCAAGGTCGAAGTGCTGGAAGTGCATGACGGTGAAGAAGCCGGCATCAAGTCTGCGACCATCCTGGTCAAGGGCCACAACGCCTATGGCTGGATGAAGACCGAATCGGGCGTGCACCGCCTGGTCCGCATCTCGCCCTATGATTCGAACGCCCGTCGTCACACGTCCTTCTCGTCGATCTGGGTTTATCCAGTCGTCGACGACTCGATCAACATCGAGATCAACGAAAGCGACTGCCGCATCGACACCTATCGCTCGTCGGGCGCCGGTGGCCAGCACGTCAACACGACCGACTCGGCCGTCCGTATCACGCACATCCCGACCGGCATCGTGGTCGCCTGCCAGCAGGAACGCTCACAGCACAAGAACAAGGCCAAGGCCTGGGAAATGCTGCGTGCCCGCATGTACGAGGCCGAACTGATGAAGCGGGAGGCCGCTGCCAACGCCGAAGCCGCCTCGAAGACGGATATCGGCTGGGGCCACCAGATCCGCTCTTACGTCCTGCAGCCTTACCAGCTGGTCAAGGACCTGCGCACAGGCGTTGAAAGCACCGATCCGGATAGCGTGCTGAACGGCGAGCTGAACCCGTTCATGGAAGCAGCCCTTGCCCACCGCATCAGCGGCAAGGCCTCGGAAGTGTCGGACATCGACTGATCCTCAGGCGGCGGTAGATCTAAGTAAGAAGGCGGCGTGTCCCGGGACATGCCGCCTTTCGTCTGTCAGGGTCGATCGCGGTGTGCGATCAAAGGCCGGGCCGGGGGGACTCTTCAGTTGCTCGCCCGCTCGACCCTGATATCGCCGAGTTCGTCAATCAGCACCGTCCATTCCTCGACCGGATCGCGCGTCGGGTCGGTGCGCAGATAGACCGTCGCCATAAAGCCGGGCGTGCCGGACACTCCGCTGGTACTCTCCGGCTGGATACCCGTGACATAAGGCTTGATTGCCGTGAACTCTTCCAGTTCGACACTTTCGACGAGCCGCGGCCCGCTCTCTTCTGCGGCGATCATCTGGAGATAGACGCGCGCTGTCCGGTCCGGCTGGCGGATCGCGACCAGCTTGTAATAGCCGCGGCCATTGGCGGAGGCGTTTGCCGCATCCCCGGCCTTGGCGCCCGGCGCGCCGTCGACGCCGCCTTCCCAGTAACCGCCGCTCACGACAAACGTGGCCGTCACTGGCAGCTGGTCGATATCCTCCGCCCGCGAAAGGGATGCTGCGGCGAGGAAAACAATCAGGCTGACGGCAATGCGCTTCATCGACACCTCAATCGGAAAACTGTTCGGCAAGGATGCGATCCGACCAGGACCGATCGGGATCGGACAGGATATGCGCGGTCGTATCCTCGGACTGGCGGATCTCCACCCTCAGAACGGATTTCACCTCATAATGATCCGCAACTGCGTTGACCGGCCGCTTTTCCGGCTCCAGCACTTCCAGCACGACCGTCACCTTGTTCGGCAAGAGCGCGCCCCGCCAGCGGCGCGGACGAAAGGCGCTGACCGGCGTCAGTGCCAGAAGCGGCGCCTCGAGCGGTAGGATAGGGCCGTGGGCCGAAAGATTATAGGCGGTCGAGCCGACCGGGGTCGCCACCATCAACCCGTCGCAGATCAGCTCTTCGAGCCGCACCTGCCCGTCGATCAGCACCCTGAGCTTTGCCGCCTGATAGGACTGCCGAAGCAGCGACACCTCGTTGATCGCAAGTGCAAACGAGGTGGAGCCGTCGGCATTTTCCGTGGTCATCTGCAACGGATGGAAATCATTCTCGACCGCTTCGGCAATTCGCTCGCGCAACCCCTCGACGGCATAGTCGTTCATCAGGAAGCCGACGGACCCCCTGTTCATTCCGTAGATGAGTTTCCCGCTGTTCATCGTATCGTGCAGTGTCTGCAACATGAACCCGTCACCGCCGAGCGCGACGATCACGTCGGCATCGCGCGTGTCGGTATCGCCATAGGTGCGAATCAGCTCCTGCCGCGAAGCTTGCGCTTCTTCGGTGTTGGAAGCGATGAAGGACAGCGACCGGAACGTACGCGACATGGCAGGCCCTTGTGGAACAGGCGCCAGTGGTACATGACAAATGCCTGTAACCACAAGTCATTTGCAGCCGCAAACGGTTCGCCCCATGGGGTCTCGGCCGTCAGAACCTCGTGAACGCCATTCACCATACACGCTAACCGTCCGTCGATTTTTTGCTTTACGACAAACCTATTTCCGCCTAAAGACGCCTCACTGCCCTTGTAGCTCAGTTGGTAGAGCACCTGATTTGTAATCAGGGGGTCCCGGGTTCGAACCCTGGCGGGGGCACCACAAATCCCTTATTCTTCATACTATGCGCCATTCCTCCAATGGATGGCGTTTTACCGCGTGTCGCGCGTTTTACAGTTTGTGCTCACTTTGTCCCGCGGCTGATGGCGTCAACCACCTCCTGTCCTGCCAGGTAGTGCCGCCGAATGATCCCCTCTGCATCCTCCCTGGAATGCCCAGAGATCTCGGCAATGAGCTGGATCTTTTCGCCATGTGGCCGGTCCAGCATCGCATAGGCGTATGTGATTGCCGTCCCTCTGAGGTCATGGAACGTCACGCCCGAAATCCCCAGTCGCGCAATTTCCTTGCGCCACGATGCCTTGAACCCGCTCGAGGTCCAGTTCTGGCCGTAGGAGTTCACAAGCACCCTCTGGCGCCCTTCCTCCTTCGCCTTTCTCAAGATCGGCAGGATATCCGTTGCCGCCGTGATTCTTACCCGGGCCCCCGTCTTCTGCTGTCGGATTGACACCCGCTCATTGTCAAAGGCCAGTGTTGGCATCGTCAACAGATCCGACTGTCTCTGCATCGTCCAGAGTGCCATGCAGGCCACGTCCCTGATGTGCGGTGCGCCTTCGGTCAGGATCTTGTTGATCTGGTCAAGGCTCCAGACGGTATCACGCCGGCTGCCCTCGTGAAGCTTCTCGACACGTTCGAGCGGGTTGCGCAGGATGATCTCGCTATCCTTCGCCCACGCAAAGACCCTCGCCAACAAGCCTAGATGCATGTCAGCGGAGCGTGGAGCGTCCTTCATGGTGTCTCTCCACTCCAGGAACCTCTTTCGGCTTCCACGGGCTTCCACGGCGGAAACAATAAGAGAGCCGAAGTCTTCTCTGATTAGCCCGAACATGCGCTCATAGTCCTTACGAGTGGACGCGGCCAACGCCTTGTATTTCGCCGTTGCGCGAAATTCATCGATCAGGGACCCAATTGTCCCCTCGGTTGCCGCACTGGTGGGCCGGTCCCGTGTCAAGCGGATGAACTCTTGGGTGAATGCCTTTGTCCCAGGCTTTGCCATGATCCGGGGGGCACCTTTGCCCCGCCATGCGTAGTAGTAAGTAACCGGGGTGCCGTCAGCCAGCTTCGTATCAACCTTATGGACGCCCACGAGCTTTCCTTCCATTCTCCCAGTCCTTCCAAGCTTTTTCCGCTGTATCTTCTTCTCGATCGACCACAGCGAAGCTCTTCGGGGCGAATTCGATTTCGCCTGATGGGTGCATCACCACCCGAACGTTGTGCATTGCTGCGGCGGCCGCAGCATCGGAGATTTCCGTCTTGGTGTAAGTGCGGGCTCGGCTCATGGTGCTCTATCCACATTGTTTCCACAGGCTGGGGAGCCAAGAGGCTCGGCCCCCCCCTCCCGTTGAGCGGGCGGCAGGGGTGATGATTGGAACCTCGGCGCCTCGTTTCTGTTGGAAGGTGACAGTTCGACGGAGGCAGCATGCCCAGATACTATTTCCACGTCCGACGACACGATGTTTTCGAGGAGGACCCGATGGGTTTGGAGTTTCCCTCGCTTGACGTCGCCCACAATGAAGCCGTCCTGGCTGCTCGCGAGATGATTTCCGAGAAGGTCCTTACCGACGAAGTTATTGACGCTCAGAGTTTCGAGATCACTGCTGAGGACGGAGATGTGCTCGATACCGTGCCCTTCAGGTCGGTTCTCCGTTTCGAATAACACCGCCGCCCTCGGTTGGGGCGGTGGGCATCGGACAACGCGGCGGAAGTGATGGGCGTATGCACCGACCGCCTTCCAGTATGCCGCCATCGGACCTTTGTTCTTCGCCCAGCTCTGCTGCGCTCTGGTTCTGGCGTCGATGACCAAGTCGCCGAGTATGTCGGCGATGACGGCCCGGGCCTCCGGTGAAAGCTCGTCGAGCCGCTTCACTGATGGCAGGGACAGGACGGGGTTGCGCACCTCGCGGCGATTGCTGCGGTCGCTCATGCTGCGATCCTCGATTGTAGCGATTGGGTTGCGCCAACTGAAATCCCGTGTTCAGTTGGGGTAGAAACCAAACCGGCACAGGAGGGCTTGATAGTGTACGACGCTATGGACAGTTTCTTGAAAGTTGAGACTTGGCACACCAACCATCCGCTTGACGAGGAACGCTTTTTTAGAGCGCTTTCAACCATAGTCCGCCGTCCGGATTTCAACTCCGACGACATGCGCCAATACATGCGAAGCCAGAAGAACATCACTACCCATGATGGCAGCAACGGGTTCGAACGTGTTGTCGATGAGTTGGCCCTCAAGGCATCGGCCGTAAGAGAGTACCTAAAAATTACCGGGGAGTAGCTTTCAGCTCGTCTCATCCTTCCGAGCCCCCCGTGGTTTCAGGGAAAAGGATCTCCTGCGCTTGGGTGAATAGCCCCATCAGGCCCACGTCGGGGTTCCGACGGGAGCTGCCTGACATTCCGTCGCCCATGCAGACGTCTTGAAGGTTCGCTAGAAAGTTGCGAACGTGCCGAGATATTGGGTGGCTGGGAGATTCAACGTGGACGGACGTGATCGGAAGTTTTTTAGCGCTTTGCTCGTTGGCGGCATTGTCTACGGCGTTGCGACTTTTGTTGACGTCAAGGCGGCTCTCGCCCTCGGCGTGTTCTTGATTCTTTTCAGGATCGAGCTTCTTTCTCTCGAAAGGAAGTGATCCCCCCAAATAATGCTCGGAATATACAAGGAGGAGGCCGCGATGGGATGGACTCTGACCAGGGTGATTGTTGCAGGTAGTCTGCTGACGTTCGTCTGTTTGCTGCTCCCAGCTATTTTCGGCGGGCGGGATGACGTTTGGGGGCAGTTCATCTACGACTACCAGTCGCTGATCGCAGGCATGCTGGCTGTGTTTGCCGCTGCGATTGCTGTCAGTCAGTCGGCAGTTGCCGAAGCGTCTCAGGAGAGACGCCACCGGGAACAGATGTTTCTTAGCCAGCGCCGCGATCTTTTTGCCATCAGCCGCATGGCAAACGATCTGACTCTTCGCTTGAATTACGTAGCCGAACGCTCCCGCGAATTCGACGAGTTCGAGCTGCCGAACAGCGTGGACGGTTGGTCGCGCGAGGCTTGCACCACTTATCTTTCTTTGCTTCGTTCCGCGTCGCGCCTCTTCGATCGGATTGAGACAATCGGCGACCTGGAGAGGGGGCTTTTTGATGCGGAGCTTGAAGTCTCGTTTGTGCTCTACCGTCGACAGCTTGAAGAGCTGCTTCAAAACTTCCCCGACAGGGACAGCGGATTTCCTGAGCAATATCCTAACTCTAATCATGCTCCCGCAAAGTATGATCAAGGAATACGAGCCCAATGCATTGGACTGGCGAATGATAGTCGAGATTTCTTGAGCCAACTCCAGCGGTGGCGCGATGAGATTGAGAAAATCTACCAGACTTGACGATCGGGTCAGCTGACCGGGATGAGCAATGGGTCGATCTGAGATGATCATTTAGGGTTACCCACCACATGTGTTGAGGGCGGTGGGGGCAGCATAACCCGAAGAACCTCGCCTGAGCGCTCCTGATATCCGCGACGGATATCCTCGCCCACCACGTCGCGGCCAAGTGCGCCCGGTTCAGACATCCTCGATTGGAAATCTGTCACCGCGACCCTCACGACCACAGCTTGGGCTTCTGTCAGTGATGTGCCGTTCACGGTGATAGCTGGTTCAAGCATCAGTGTTCTCCTTCTCGAGTTCGGCGATGAGAGCGTCAGCATATTGCTTGGCGAAGAAAGCAGCATCTCCGCCACCGTTGATGTCATCGTGAGGGATGGTGTCTGCGAACCTTCCAGCCAGGATGCCCTGAAGGGCCAGACCGGCGTAGTGCTGGCGAAGCGTCATCCCAGGATGGCCGCCATAGGCGTCGGTGTACTGGGCGTTCTGGATCGGAAACGCGGGGGTGTTGGCGATCTTGCTCACTGGTCGATCTCCCTGAGTGCTTCATCGCGGGCGCGGTTCAGCTCCGACATCTTTTCGTGGGAACCGTCCGGCTTGTCGGGGTGGTAATCGCGAGCCATTTCCCGATACAGGAGGTCGATCTCTTGTCGGTCCAGAGTGGCGTTGGCCGAAACCATGAACACCTGCCGCCACGTCCGCCTGACTACGCCTCCGGGAGCCGGCAACGCAGTGAAGCCAGTGAATGTGGCTTTGACCAGCGCCAGCGTTCCGTGGCGCAGCTCGGTGCGACGGGCCTCGACGATGTGATGGATCGCCTGCAGGTTCGCTTCGACCTTGCTGTATCGATCCACCGGAATGCAGAGCGTCAGGCCATCCCAGGTGAACCAGACCGCCACGCCGGGATCGCTTGGCTTGTCGACGCCCAAGGTCACGTTGCTGGAGATTACGGCACCGGTGAGGGGCTTGCCGCTGTCCGATGCGAAAAGCTTCAAGCTGCCCTGCACGTTTTTGATCGCAGCCGAGAGGCCGGTGCGGAAGTTCCCGGGTTCACGCGGTTTCGACCAGCGAGGCATCGTGTCCGGCCACTGGAGTGGGTAAGGGATCATGATGTCACCTGCTCGTTATCGAGGAGCACCGTGTCCTTCGCTGGAAACGTCTGCATGGCTTCGTTGTCGAGCTTCACCCAGACGTAGCCGTCGACTACAGCCTTCACCTTGCCTTGAGGACTGGGCTCTTCGTTTTCCAGCTTGAAACCGACACGATCGCCGACGTTGAAATGAGGGGTGACGAGCTGAACGCTGGTCTTGGGGACGAACAGCTTCTCGTAGTGGCCGACGAGCTCGAGCCTGACCTTGGGTCCACCATCGCCCCAGACCTTGTCATCTCCCTGGTATTCGTCATCGGCGATCGTCGCATGGACGGTGACGATGTCACCCTTGCGGTAAATGTGGGTCATGCTCCACCGCCTTCCGCCGGAAAGAAGCCGACATGAGCGACGTGCAGGGCGTTCATCTTCGCAACGGCATCTTCGCCGCGCTTCACGATGAACCAGGTGATGCCGTAGCTGCCGAGGTTTTCGGTCTGCTCCTCGATTGAGGTAACCTCATTGCACCCGACGAGGTAGCACCACCCATATTCGCCCTCGCGATGCGGCTCAGGCCCGTCGATCCTGTTGATCTTCATGCTTCCTGCTCCTTCAGAACCTTGACCTTGGTGATGATGGCGCCGGGGCGAAGGGCCTTTGCTCTCTCCCGCGCCTCGGACGCGGTCAAAGCCTCGACGTCGACCTGGTCTGCCTGCATGTGGATCCGGAACTTCGTGAGCTCCGGCGCTTCAGGTGTCTTGCTCATAGCTCCCTCGTCGGAAGTTTGCCCCGCATCGCGAGGTGCTGGTTGATAATGGCAACGGCATACGGCTCAGCGTCTTCACCGTGATCGGACCAGACCCCGAACAGGGAGAGGGCCAGGGTGTGGGGATCGACGCCGTGGCGCGCCCAGAAGCCGAGTTCGTTTCCTTGGTGCTGCTCCCGATGAAGATCGGGATGCAGGGGGAGCGCCCACCTGTCAGGCGCCTTCGTTCCCTTGCCCCTTCCGTAGTGTCCCATCGGAGGGTTCGCCGTGGAGAGGTGAGCGGCCTCAACAGGCCGCCGGCCGGAAACTGCGCAGGGCAGGGACCGGATGAAGTCGAGGTAGTCGCCCCGCTTCTTCGGTTTCGCCTTCGGGACCGGCGTCATCGATTGCTTGCGGATCTCAAAAGCCATCAGGATTTCCCCTCGAGCTTGTCGGCCAGTTCCCGCAGGTTTGCTGCGACGCGGGCAACTGCGGACGGTGAAGCCGGCACCAAGGCGGCGACAGGGGCGCGGAGATCTTCGAGAACCGCCTCACGGCGCATCTCATGCTTGATCTCCACCAGCGCCTTCTCCAGGCGCATGTTGGGGCGGCGCTGGGCGAGCGCCTCGGCGATCGCAAGAGGGTCAGCCATTGACCACCCCCACGATCCAGTCGGCCAGTTCGCCGACAGTTGCCTCCCGTGCAGGAGCGTTGGCATCGGGGACCTCCTTGTCGAGGTCGAGCTCCATCTCAACTCCGAGCAGAAGCTCGAGATATTCCAGGCTGTCGCCACTGAAGTCGGAGATCTTCATCTCCTCGGTGACAGCGGGGTGGAGGTTGAGCATGCTGGCTGAGGCGACGATGGCCCCCAGCACCTGGGTGCGATCGGTCACCATTGGCGCGGCCCTCCGAGATTGTGGAAGAGGTAGAAGGACACCCTGCCGGCCACCAGCGCGAGGCCGAGATAGACGCCGCGCGGGAGTTCCCTGTCCGCTTCCTTGGCGTTCACCAACAGCAGGGAGGCGAGCGACATGAAGCCGGTAAAAGCGCAGGTCAGCCAAGCAGCAAACGAGAGGGCGAGGAGGATCATGCCTTCCTCCCGGAGCGCTCGACGAGCACCTTCTCCTCGACGCCCACGATTCCGGCAACGATGGCAAGCCCATCGGAAGGCTCGACTTCACCCGCCACTACAGACATGCAGTGGTTGAACGCAGAGTTCGCCTTGTCGCGGAACTGCTTAGGGATGCCGGATGGATCGTAGCAGTCCATCGCGATCTTCTTCTGGGACTTCAGCAGTTCCTGGTCACCGTTGAAGTTCGTGGCAGCCCAGAGCATGCCGGCAACATCGAGCAACCATTGCTTCCCATCAGGTTCGGAGGGAGCCGAAGACTCACCGACTGCAACATCGGCTCCCTCTCCACCTTTGCCGGCCTCGGGGGCAGGGCCGGAGTCAACCGAGGTGGAAGCCGTGGGGGCAGCCTCCACCTCATTGGCGGAGGTGCCATCACCTGCCACCTCCTCACCACTGCGCGGCGGCGCAGCGGAATTCAGATCCTTGTTGACGCGATCCGGATCGAAGCCGTCGGCGTTCTTGCTCTGGTTGGCCTTGAGGCGATCGATGACGGACTGGCCGGCGCCTGCCGTGGGGGCGGCGGGCGTGATGTCGCGGGCGTTGTAAGCAGGATCGTATTCATCCTCGGTGATGACCCCCAGCATGACGCCGGGTTCATAGATGCGGGCGAACTCCCGGGTGCCGCGGTAGACCAGCATCACGCGATTGCGGCCGACGCGCCAAGGGGTGTTGGCCCCTGTCGTCTTCCATCCCCCGACGTGCCCGTCGACGAACCGCCCGGTGAACACTGCCACGCCGTCTTCGTTGTATCGTCCTTCACCGATCCGGATGGCGAGGGCATCGCCAGTTCCGTCCTCGCCAAGAATGCAGGCCTCTTTTGCCGGGTCCCACTTGCCGTAGGTATGGACCAGTTTGATGCCGAGCTTGGCCTCGATGACGGAGGAAACCAGCTTGCCCTCGAACATCAGGCGCCCATGAACAACCGAGCTGCACTGCGCCACCGCGAAGGGGTCCATGCCCCAGTTCACCGCCTGGTTCGCGACCAAGAAGCAGTTGGCGCGGACAGTCTCGGGTGCCAGGGGCTTCTTCTTGTCCCCGGACCCCTCGTAAGCCAAGCTCTCCGGGATCAGCGAGGCGGAAGCCATAATGGAGGCGATCTCCGCGATCTGCTGAAAGGTCTCCTTGTCCATCAAGGTGCTGGGGCGAGCGCTGATACCGCGCTCCTGGTATGTGGCCAGTTCGTTCACAGGCTGAATCCTTCTTGCTGGAGGGCGGTTTCGATGCGCTTCCGCGACCAATCGTTCATCCCGATCGGAAGGTTTTCGCGGGCGTAGGTGCTGATCCCAGGCCACTCGCCGGTAGCGAGTCCGTGCCGGATCTTGGAGAGGCCGTAGCGGATCACCTTCTCACCCAGGAGGATGTCGCCCTCGTAGGCGACGCGAAAATCGGAGTCCGCGTACCCATCGGTCAGGGTGTAGAGGAAGGTGAAGCTGGCAAATGGGATGCCGAGGAGGTCACAGACCATCTTCGTCATCGCAGGCTGTAGGTAGTAGCCGGCATCGTGGAACTGGCGTTCGAGGAACTGCTGGTCCAGAGATCCAGCAGTCTTCAGGTCGACATAGACACCGTCGGCCGCGAGGTTGTCCGGGCGTGACTTTAGCCAGATCCCGGTCACCGGATCCTTGGCAAACATTGAGACTTCGACCTGACCGTTGAGGCCGCCGGCGATGACCAGAGGGTGCTGGGCGAGATCTTCCGCCATGAGGCGGATCTGCTCGATCTGCTCCTCGGTGATAACGGTGAGGCCTTCCTGTTCCTGCTCCCGGTACCAGCGCTTCCAGACCGTCTTCTGGCCGTGGTAGGTCTCGCCCTCGACCTTCTCGGGCCGGATGATGAACTTCTCGTCGAAGACTTCGTCCCCAAGGATCAGGGCGTGGACGGCCTTGCCGAAGTCCATCGCCTTGGAGGACTTCGACTTCACTCGCCGGGGGTTCCCGGCCCATGTCTGCCAGAACTGCTTCGGGCTACCATCGGGAGGAGCGATAGCCTTCAGGGAGGACTTGGAGACAGAGGGGCCGGGGAGGAGGCTCTGGTCGTTGTGATAGGTCTCAAGCGGGATGCCGGAGTAGAGCCCGGGCTCATTGATGACGGTCCCGTCCCATTCGATGATTTCCAGCATGGTCATGCCTCAAACACGAGATGCGGGATCGTCTTCTCAGCGATGGCATCAACGACCTGCCGGCAGACGTCAGCGCTCTGAATGAACGGGAACAGAGCTTGGACGGCCTTTGCCTTCGATTCCTCGATGCAGGCTTCTGCTGCAGCGGCGCGCCGATCGCGTTCCGCAGCAATCTTCCGATCCTCCTCGGCCTGTTGCTCAGCCTTGATGCGCTCGTCCTCGACCCGACGTTCTTCAGCAGCGCGTTCCTCGTCCTGCCGGCGGCGTTCGTCCTCAACGGCCTTCGCCTCGCGCTCCTGGGCTTCCTTCGCAGTTTTCTCGGCGTCGGCAGCTTTGCGGTTTGCCTCGTCAAGCTGGCGCTGCAGTTCGGCCTGCTTGCGTTCGGCCTCCGCCCGTTCGGCCGCAACTTTCTCATCCGCCTCACGCTGCGCCTGATCGCGACGTGCTTCCTCGGCCTTGCGCTCCTCTTCCGCAGCGCGTTCCTTCGCGAGCCGTTCCTCCTCAGCCTTCTTCAGGCGGGCGAGCTCGGCACGTTCTGCCTCTCGCTCGGCCGCTTCCTTCTCCGCGTTGAGTGCGGCGGTCTTTGCAATCGAAAGACCGTTGAACGCAGCTTGGATGACGAGATCAGCCTCGTCTTTGAATTCGGCATACCAGTCGAGGTCGTGGGTAGGGAGCTTGTCCATCCGATCCTGGATCTGCCGGGAGGTCTCACCGAAGCGGACCTGGCCGAGCGAACGGGCATCCTCGATCGTCTTCCGGATGGTTTCGACGCGGAGCTTCTCCGCCTCCTCCCAGTCCGTGAGGGGCTGGCGAACCGTGGTGTGGAGCTCCTCGAGGCGCTCGACCATGGCGGCGCCACGGGCATTGATCGCCGAAATCTGCTTCCGCATATCCTCGGTGAGGTCGGTACGAACATCGTCAATACGGGCCTTGGTCTTCCGGATCTTGAAGCAGAACGATTTGTGTTCCTTGCGGCCCTTGGCGGAGGTGAGGTCTGGCTTCACTTCCTCGGCCAGCGCCTTGATCGAGGTGAACATGGCCTCAAAGGCCTGCTCGTCGGTGAAGGCTTTGAGAGCGTCTTCGCGCTCGATGACAATCAGTTCGTCGCTCATTTCAGCGTCCTGTGATCTGGAGAAAGACTGTGATTGCTGCGCGGGCTTCTTCGATGAAGTAACTGCGCACCTGTGGCTTCAGGTTGGACCAGCGGCGGTCCAACTCGTTCGGGTCACTGATGCGACGGAATTGCCCGTACACATGCTTCCCGGCTTCCGTGATTGGATCCGCGTCCATGAATTTCCTCGTAGAGATTGTGGTATTCGGTGATGGCGGCAGCGCGCTGGGCGCGGTCGGTCTCGTTGCAGATCAGCCATTCAAGCTCGTCGAGCCGGCTGTGCTTTTGGAGGGACGGGGTCATGCCGCTTCCTCCGCACGTTCGACCTTTTTGATTTGCGCGCGCACGGCTTCGATCTCGTTATCCCGCATCCGCTTGCGGCCGGACGTGAAGTAGCTGTCGTCCGACATCGCGGACTGCTCCTGACCGGACTGCAGACGTTTGAGTTCAGCGCGGAGGCGCATCAAAACTTCGGCGCGGGACAGGGCTTGGTCGGCCGCGAGGGACGCCTGCTGCATTCCGATGTCGGGATTCTTACGCTTCGCCTTGATCTGGGCTTCGCGGACGTTGATCCGGCGTAGGCATTCGTGAGCGAACAGGGCCTCATCAGCGGAGACGAACCCGGCAAAGCTGCCTTGCAGGTTCACCCGCACGGCGCCCTTGATGACGGACTTCAGATAGTTTGGACCACCGCAGTAGTCGCGGAGGAAGGCGTCGATCAGTCGGCGAGACAGCGTAGGGAAGTGATCCCGAGCTGCAGCCATGAGATCCTGACGGATGCCAATCTTGAGGGGTTTCTTCTTGCCGCTTTTGCGGGCGATGCACTCCGGGAATGCCAGCGATAGCGCTGCACGGACCTGCTGAATTTCGGGCTTGGAAGCCTTGTTCTTGCTCATGCCACTGCTCCGTTCGATTTTCAGAACGTAGCAATGACCATGTTACGTGTCAACACACAAAATGTTTATTGGCAGAAATCGTGTTGACATAAACACGGAAGGTGGAGCAAATAAAAAGGCCTCCGAGGAAAACCCTGGAGGCCTTGCAAGCTTTGAACGTGGCATGTTCGGGATTCGTTCTATCAGCGAATCTCAGTTCCATCAATCCCTTGCAAGTCCAAGTCGCAGGTACAGGGTGCAAATCCCTTACTGGTTCGTCTGCGGGCGCGGGGAGCGAAAGTCCTACTGTGCTGCCAGAAAATGAGGACGGATTGCTGAGAGGCGTCCTGACACGTGTCCCATCCCGGCTCCGGCCTTCAGGATGTGTCATGCGCTCCTCCTTCCTCCTTGGGGTTTCCTGAGGGGGAGGGGGGAGCTTTGACCGGAACCCTCCCTCACCATCCTTCAAAACCTCCAGTTTAACTCAACCTTAATGATGTCTCCTTCATCAGAGACATTGAGATTCAGGAGAATCGTCATGGCTGATACCTCTATCGAATGGACAGACGCGACTTGGAATCCGGTTGCCGGCTGCAGCATCATGAGCGCGGGCTGCACGAACTGCTACGCGATGCGGATGGCCGCGCGCCTCGAGGCCATGGGTGTCGAGAAGTACCGCGGACTGACGCGGAAAAGCGGCGGCAGGGCGAAGTGGACCGGTGATCTATATCTCGACGACAAGGCTCTTGAGATCCCAGCCAGCTGGTCGAAACCCAGGAACGTTTTCGTAAACTCGATGTCAGATCTCTTCCACCCGGATGTCCCGGTGGATTTCATCCGCAAAGTTTGGGATGTGATGTCCGCAACCAAGCGTCATACCTACCAGATCCTGACGAAGCGGCCGGACCGAATGGCCGAAATCCTGTCGGATGGGTTCTCCGTCCTGCCGAACGTCTGGCTGGGCACCAGTGTTGAAGATGGCAAGGTCATTCATCGCCTCGACGAGCTGCGCGCCGTCCCTGCAGCTGTGCGCTTCGTCTCGTTTGAGCCCCTGATCGGCTCAGTTTCCGCCGGTCGGCTCGACGGAATCCAATGGGCGATCGTCGGCGGTGAGAGCGGACCTGGTGCCAGAGCAATGGATCCAGCTTGGATCGACGAGATCTTCGATATGTGCGAGGAAGCAGGGTCAGCGTTCTTCTTCAAGCAGTGGGGCGGGAAGAACAAAAAAGCTGCAGGCAGGTCATATCGTGGCCGGACCTGGGATGAGATGCCTCAAGCCGCTGTTATGGCTTGAGGATGCTATTGCCAATCCTGGTGGCCAGCCCGATCGCTTTCGGAGCAGGGTTCGAGATTGCCAGGAAGAGCGAAAACATTGGGACGCCCCGTCCATTCTTCAGTCGAAGCGGCTTGAGGACTTTGGGAAACAGCTTCCCAAGGCGATCCCCGACAAATTTCTCTATTTGCTCAACGTTTGCAGTGCGTTGATGGACTTCATCGAAGACGCCCAGAAGATCTTGTTTCTGCGGTGAGTCGTACCAGGCATCAAACCATTCGTCGGTGCCAAGCATTCGGGTGATAGCCGCCCGCTTTTTCTCATCTAGCTTCGTAGGGTCCAGCGTCGCTTGCCTGAACAGGCCGGCCAGAGAAACCAGGTACCAGACATCTATGGCCTCAGTGGCGCGGATCTCTTCCAGCGTGGTCCAATTCAGCTCCATCCCATATGGGTCGAGAAACATGACTGCCCGCTTGCCGGCCCAGCGAATGTCTCGGATAGCGGATGTAACAGCCTCATTGGCGTCACCTTTGACAATGTCAATCTGGCGCCCCGGATACTGCTCCCGCAAGCCCTCAAGGGCTTTGCAGTAAGATCTCTTCTTCTCCATGAAAACGACGCGATCGAACGCTGGCTGCACGTCGAGCGCAATCCGGGCTGATCCACGGCGTCTTTCGATCTTTTCTTCGAGCCCGGGAAGCAAATCATCCGGTGTAGCTTGCTGCTTCACCACTCGCTCGCCAGTCCCAGCGAAAGCGTCGATGTACCACAACTCGGAGAACTGCGGCCGCAGCGCCGTAGCGAACGCCTTCAGGTATTCCTCGATCTTGGTCAGCTTCAGATCGGTAGAGACGTTGCCAAATGCATGGTCTGCCACGAGTGCCCCTTGTGCTATTCCCGAACTTCAGCCTGTTCATATCCGAGAGCGAAGAGATGGCCGTTCTCATTCACTGTGGCTTTGAGGTAGAGCCGACAGCTCGGTCTCACTGTCCCTGATGGGAGGCGGCCGTTCCCGCATTCGGTCACCAGATCCGCCCCGGCTTTCGGGTCGATCTGCTCAAGGAAATACATCGCGCGTCCGGACTCCTCGTCGACCTCGTTGAGGACCGCGCACTGGATTGCAGTGACATCAACCTCGATTGCGAAGCAAAGGGCCTCTATCTCCTTGCCGACGAACGGGGCGCTATTGATGGCGACCTCAAGCCCGGTTCTCCGGGCGGCCTCGTAGCGTCCGTCTGAAGCGATTGCTGCGCTAGAAAGCAACGCGGCAGATATAGCGACCCAGTATGCTGATCTCATTGAGCAGCAACTCCTTGTCCCGGTAATGCGGGTTGTCGGACGAGACACGCACCATCACATCTTCGTCTCGAGGCTTTGAAATCACTTCAAGTCTTTTCACTACGACCCCGCCAAACTCGTCGGCGATCGCATAAATTCCTGGCGGCGAGGGGACCCGATGACGGGTGTCGATGAAGATCACGTCGCCGTCGCTTATCGTGGGGGACATGGAGTCGCCCTGACAGGGGAAGCAGGCGACGTTGTGGGCCCGAACGTTTAGCTTGCTGAGGACCCAGGACGGCATCTCCCAGTGAGCCCTTACCACTTCGGACTGAAACGAAATGCCGTTGGCCGTAGAAATCTCTGTAGCGGCAAGCCCGCCTCCACCCATGCCGGCGACAAGGTCTATCTCAGCGATCTTTCCGCTCTCACGCCCGTCTGCAAATGTCCTCGGCTCCGACGCAGCAACAGCCCCACGCTCTTCGGCTCGGTCGCGGGCACCGCGCCACCCGATCGGTGTCTCAGAGATCGGAGGAGGTTGCACAAACTCGCCGTCCACGAACAGTCGGCTCTCGTCGTCTGCCTCATCTGCCGGTGTCCGACCGATAGCCCGAACCATGCCCATCTGGGCGTGTCTGTCGCTTGGCTCAATGGGCACGCCTGTCAGCAGCCAACTCGCGGACACTCCGAAGGCGGACGAGTAAAGTTCAGCATCTCGCGGCTTGAAGTTGTTTTGTCCGTTCTCATGGGCGCCATAGGTCGAGGGATTGATGCCGATCGCCAACGCTGCCGAACGCGCGCTGTTGTAGCCTGCAAATTCCCGGGCAAGCCGGAGCCTGTCGCTCATCGAGTGATTCATAAATTCCACGCTAGCTCCTTTCGCGACAGAAATCATGTTGACACGCAACCACGTTTCATGTTCACATGCTCAACATGAGCAATGTTGATAAAATTCGATCCGTAGCCGATGTCATTGAAGCCCTTGGCGGTAACGCCGAGATCGCACGCTACATGGGCTGGCAGCCCAGCCGTGTCAGCGAGATCAAGCGCCGTGGCCAGATGAAGGCTCAGGACTTCCGTTCCTTCCTTCGTATGGCCGAGGACAAGGGTGTCGGGACCATCACCGCCGACCTGCTCATCGATTTGCACTGGGTCCGCCCGGAGCGCTTCGCATGATGTCCATCTCCTTCCGTTCGTTTCGTCGAGCCGGAGATAGCAGGGAGGCGCTGTCGTGAGGGCCATTCCTGTTTCCGTATTCGCCAAAAGTGTTTCCCCGGAGAACGTGGTCGAGACCGCCACGTTTTGGTCTGAGGAAATGCAGAAGGTCTTCTTCCGCGGCCTCGGGGATACCCGTGACGCGGCCCGCGGGCGCCTCGCCAGAGAGATCGGGGTGCCGGAGAGCTATCTGAAGCGCCTCCGATACAAAGTCCGCGATCTCTCTGACATCCCGGGCTCGATCCTGATCCGTCTCGCCATCGGCTACGACCGGATCTGCTTGTCCGCTGAGCAACGGGCCGACGCCATAAAGGCGGAACGCGCCGAACTGAAAGCACCCCATGCGTCTCATCAGGAGCTTGGTGGCTCTTGCCACTGAATGGCTGCTTCTCCGCTGGGAGAGGCTGAAACAGAGGAAACGGAAATGACTGAATCAGCAAAGGCAGGCCACAACAGCGGCCTTGATCCCGCCCAGGAGCGTGCCTTCATCCGAGAATTCGGCGCCGTCAAGGAAGCCGAGGCTGAAATGGCCGAACAGAAGGGCGTCCTCTCCGGCGTCTACAAGCGGCTCGAGAACGCCGGCTTCACCAAGGATGACGTCAAGTGGGCCAAGGATCTCGAGAAGAAGAACGTCTCCGAGGTCGTCGCCACCATGCGTCGCCGCATCGCGATCGCCACCATCATGGGCCATGCCGTTGGCCGGCAGATGGACATCTTCGAAAAGGACCGGACCCCGCTCGAAGATGCCGCATACCTCGAGGGTCTCGGCGCCGGCCGCATGCGCAAGGCGAACGCGAACCCATACGGCATGGAAACCGCTGCCGGCCAGAACTGGCAGAAGGGTTTCAATGAAGGGACCGCAGAGGCTAACCAGGCGCTCGCCGAGGCCATGAACGACAACCTGATCAAGGCTGGCGATGAAAGCTCCGAAGACGGCGAGGGCGGCGATGCCCCGGAAACCGAGACCGAGGAAGCAGAAGGCGCCGAGGAAGACGATGACTGGGAAGCCTCTGCTCCCAAGCCGGAAGCGGCCGAGTAAACTGGACTGACACCGCTGGCGGCCCGGATATGGCCGCCACTCATTCCCTACATCGAAATGGACCGAGGCCATGGCCAAGGAATTGAAAGCAGAGTTCGCCTCTGAGGCGGAGCTTTGCGCGACATTCATCAAGCAGCTGCCCCAGGGCTGGACTGCCTACCCGGAAACGGCTGGCTTCGATATCGTCCTGGTTCGCGATGCCGACGGTGCGCAGATCGGCGTGGAGGCAAAGCTCTCCCTGAATGCCAAGGTCGTTCTGCAGGCCGCTGAGAGCCGTGGAAGTTATCACGTTGACTGGGCAGGCCCCGATTTCCGCGCCGTGCTCGTTCCTTTTGGCAAGGCAGGCTCGGAGTTGTCTGCGGTATGCCGACTCCTCTCCATCACTGTCATCGAGATGAAGACGAAGGTTGTCTTCCAACAGCAGCAGTGGGGCCAGAAGAAGAAGTTCACCCCAGATCTCCCCGTAACCGGAGAGCACTACTGGCGAGAGGACTGGTTCGACTTGGCGCCGTGGAAGCGCTGCCCACTGCCGGAATATGTGCCGGACGTCACTGCCGGCGCGTCCGCTCCGTCGACGCTGTCCAGCTGGAAGATCTCGGCAATCAAGATCTGCATTCTGGTCGAGCGAACTGGGTTCGTGACGCGGACCGATTTCGCCCAGCTGAAGATCAATCACCGTCGCTTCCTCGACATGGGCTGGCTCAAGCAAAGCGATGAGCGCGGCAAGTACGTGCTCGGCCCATACCCCCTGGATCTCCGTGCGCAGCATCCGACGGTCTACCCACAGATCGAAGCTGATTTCGATAAATGGTGCCCGACGGATCGGCTGAACTCGCCACTCCTCCAGAAGCAGGAAATTCTCCTATGACCGTCGTCGCATCCGGCTACGAGCGCCGGAAGAATGAGCTGTACGAAACCGAGCGTTGGGTGACGAGCGCATTCTGCCGCCACTTTCCCGTCTACGGCATAAATATGTGGGAGCCAGCTGCTGGCAACCATCTCATCGTCAAAGAACTCGAGGCCAAAGGGGCCATAGTCACCACCTCAGACATTGAGACCTATGACGTCGGGCACGACTTCCTGTTCGACTTCCTCTCCGACCGCGAGGACTACGAAGTCTTCGACGGCATCTTCACGAACCCGCCCTTCGGCAAGGGCAATCGAATGGCTGTCTCTTTCGCCGAGAAGGCATTGCAGCGCTGCGGCGGTCTAGTTGGTCTAGTCCTCACAGCCAAGTTCGATTCCGGCTCCTCGCGCCGTCACCTCTTCCGAGACAATCCTCGCTTCGCAGCGAAGATCGTTCTGACCGATCGCATCAGTTGGACCCTCGATGGCATCACCGGCACCGAAGACCACGCGATCTACGTCTGGACCGAGAGGCCGCGCCTCCCTCGTCAACCCGTCATCCTCTACGCCGGCCGCCGTGACGCGGCTCAAGGAGAAGCAGCATGATCAATTGGTACTGGCTCCTCGTCATCGTGATCATGGTGATGATCATCACCGCCGCCTTCTTCGTTGACAGCGACGATTTCTGAGGAGGTGGAGATGACGCGAATCCTCGCCTTGGACCCTGCGACCGTCATCGGTTGGTCGCTCTATGACACCGAGAACCCGATCTCCGCGATCCAGTGCGGTTCGATCACCCTTGAGGGCAAAGGAGCCTTCGAGAAGGTGAAGTCGGTCCGGCAACTTCTGCCGAAGCTGATCAGAGAGCATCAGCCGGATTTCATCGTTTTCGAGACCCCGCTTTCTCACATCCCCCAATACGAGAAGAAGGGGAAAGCCGACATGCTGGGCAACGAGCAGGTGTCCACCACGATCAATGCCGGCACCATTCTCCAACTCAACCGGATCTCGGGTGCCGTCCAAGCCGTCATTGAGGGCTTCAACATCCCCTGCGAAGAGGTCCGGCCGATGACGTGGCAGACCGTGATCCCGAAAAAGATCAAGGGTGGCACCAAGGATCGGGTCCGCCAGTTCTGCGACATGTTCAACATCATCGGCAAGAACGCCGATGCCCGCGACGCCGCAGTAATCGCGCTCTGGGCCGCCGGCCGCAGTCAAGTTCTCAAGCTCGAGAAGAACGCGGGGAGGGCGGCATGAAGGCGGTTCCTCGTGTTCTCGTCGGCTGTGAGTACTCTGGCATTGTCCGCAACGCCTTCCTGGAGCTGGGTTTCGACGCTTGGTCTTGTGACCTCCTCCCGGCAGAGGACCGCAGTAATCGGCATATCCGGGGCGACATCCGCGATGTGCTCTATGACGGCTGGGACTTGCTGGTCGTCGTTCATCCACCTTGCACAAGGCTGTGTCGATCCGGGCGCCGCTGGCTGTCCGGCCCGGGCAAAATGACCCCTCCTAAATCCTTGCCAAGAGGTCGGACATGGCAAGATCTGCAAGACGAGTTCGATGCTGGTGTCGACCTCTTTCTTGCCTGCTGGAAAGCGCCGATCGTCCGGGTCGCGATCGAGAACCCGGAGATGCATGAACTGGCGCGGGATCGCATGCCGGCGGACCTGCCGGCGCCGCAGATCGTTCAGCCGCACTGGTTCGGTCACCCCGAATACAAGGGCACTGGCTGGTATCTTCGCGGCCTGGACGCTCTCACGCCGACAGACAAGCTCCTAGAGCCAGAGAAGGGCTCTGAAGAGTGGAAACGCTGGAACCGGGTTCACCGCATGCCGCCCGGTGCTGATCGCGGCAAGGAGCGAGCTCGTTTCTTCCCAGGCATGGCTCGCGCGTTGGCGGCGCAGTGGGGCGTGCAGGCAATGATGGAGATGATGGGCGTCGAGCACGTCCGCAATCACGTCGACCTGCAGCTGGCTCTGGCATTTGAGGGGCAGATGGCATGACCACAGCCCTGGATACGGCCCACCAATTCATTGCAGCAAACCCAGAAGCCGCTGAGATCGTGCACCAGCTCATCTCCGACCGTCGCAAGCTTGGGCTGACGGAGAGGCAGATCGAAGTGCTGGATTTCATCCGGGTCTATTCGGTCACCAACGGCGTGATGCCTACGTTCGCCGAGATCGCTGACCACTTCGGTTTGGCGTCAAAATCCGGGGTCCACCGCCTCATCACTGCGCTCGAGGAGCGCGGCCACATCGAACGCATCCCGGGACGGGTCCGGGCAATGAAGCTGAAATGATCATGACAGAACGTGAGCGCCACCAGGCGCCTTACAAAGCCGCCCGCGAAATGCCCAACAACATTGAGGCCGAGCAAGCCCTGATCGGGGCCGCTTTGGTGAATAACCAGGCCTACCACGTCGTCTCCGCCTACCTGATCCCGGAGGACTTCTACGAGCCTATCCACCAGAAGATATGGAAGGCGATCGCTGAGATCACCCTAACCGATCGCGTCGCCAACCCGGTCACCGTCAAGGCGCGATTGAAGGATGTAGATATCGGGGACATGAAGCTCTCCGACTACCTTGGCATCCTTTCCGGCGCTGCGGTGAACATCGTCAACGCTCCCGATTATGCCTCGGTTGTCCACGACCTCTCCCTTCGACGCTCAATGATCGTCATCGGGGAGGAGATGGTGAACAACGCCTATGATGCGGAATACTCCGAACCGATCCAGGGGCAGATCGAGGACTTGGAACAGCGGATCTTTGAGCTCTCCGCAGCACACCGCGAGCAGAGCGGGAGCGGACGATTTGCTGGGACGACAATGCTCACCCAGTACCTCGAGCACGTCACCCCGGATCCGCAGAGGCGGACCATGCACGGCGTCCCCATCGGGCTTCCAGAACTTGCCACAGTCCTCTCGGAGCGCGTTTTCGAACCCACCAACGTCTACGGCATGATCTCCTCCTCGGGCGAGGGGAAGACTTCCTTGGTCCTGGTCCTGATCCGACACGCCGTCGCCAAGGGGAACCCAGTCCTGTTCCTGTCCTACGACCAGAGCGGGACGCAGATCGTCTCCCAGATGGTAGCGCAGGAGCTCGGGATTGAAACCCGGATTCAGCGCGCCGGCAACATGACGGAGAAGCAGATCGACAGGGCGGCCGACTACGTCCGGAAGTTGGCCGGGGCTCCGTTCGAGGTCAAAGACTGCGATTCCTCCAAGGACACCCCGAAGCGGCTCTCCAGGTACGTCAAGGAATTCATCCGGAAGAACAGCAACGGGAAAACCCCGCTCGTCGTCATCGACCACGCCGGCACCATTCGCCCGGAAAGAGAGGATGCCAGCTCAGATCAGGGCACCAAGGCTCGCAATGCCATCCAGGAGCTCAAGGCCTGCGCCAAATCCACCAAGGCCGCCATCCTGGTCCTGATGCAGCGCAGCTCGGAGGGGATGAAGAGGTTCAATCCACGCCCCACGAAAAGCGACGTCTATGGCGGGCAGTCAGCGGTCCAGCCGTATGACGGGATTTTCTATCTCTACCGCGGCGAGTTCCACCTCGAGGAGCAGAAGAAAACCGCCAAGGACGAGAAAGAGCAGATCGCGATCGAGACCAGGTTTCTTCAGCAATACGGGCCCGACATCGAGGGCACCGCCGAGCTCGGCGCCGTCAAGGTCAGGTTCGGCACCAATTCCCAGCGGCGAAAAGTCCGCTTCATCCCAGAATTCACCCTCTACGAGTCGATGTATCGACCGGAGTACGATCAGGAGGCCATGTTTTGAAGTCCGATTTTCTCCCCGAGTACGGTCACATGTCCCTGCACGGGCAGTATGCCGCCCTCTACCGGTTCTTCACCAACCAATCCTGGCGCCACGTCTGCGATCCGAAGACGAAGAAGCCTCTCCTGTTCGGGAGCGTCGGCAAAGCGATCGAGGCAGCCAAAGAGCACGTCCGCGAGAAGCTGAATCCCGATCTCAAGAGTGCGGAACCCGTCGTCGACGAGGACGATAAGGCTCTGCAGGACGTCCTCGGCATCGAGCAGTGGCGCGCTGCGAAGGTCGAAGAAAGGGCCGAGAACCAGATCATCCGAAACCGCAAGACCAAGTCCCGCGTCCAGGTCGAACGCAAGGGGGAGGGCCGGCGCCGTGTCGGGAAAAAGGTCTAAGCCGCCTCCGACGAAGAGGCACCATTCCGAGCGCTTCCGGTTCCCAGGGGCGCGGACTGAAAGATGGACAAACGCGAAGGCGGCGTGGATCGCCTTCCACCTCGGGCAGCAGCTTTCCTCTGTGGATGTGGCGGAACTGATGCGGGACGGCACCTCCGCCCCGACAATCCGGAGGATGATTAAGCTCTGGGGGCTTCCAATGAAGGGCATGCGGCGCGGAATTGTGGTATCCATCCCACGCCAGAGCCGTGTTAGGCTCGAAAAGCTGGCTTCCAAACGTGGCATCACCCCAGAGCGTTACTTGGATCGGATCTGCTTCTTCGCGATCCGGGACGACATGTTCGATGCAATCGTGGACGAGGGCGGCGATGACGACTGAATGGACACCTGAATTGGTGAAGGCGGCTTTGGTCGACGCCTTCGAAATCGACTACGACACCGGCGGTCGGGTCGGGCCGAAGATGTATGGCTCGGCAATGCCGGAGTACCTGGTCGACTCCAAGGATCTGTGGTGGCAACGGGAATCCGGCTCGAACAAGGTCGGCCGCATGCGGGCGAAGGTGCAGCGGCGATCGGTAGAGATCTCCCGCATGGAAATCGTCCTCCTAGGTCATAGGGACCCGCGCGGCCGAGATCTGCCGAATTGGCTGGGTGGTTATCTCAGGGATATGGAAGGCCCGCGGAATTGCCTCGAGGCGCATGCAGTGAATTCCGCGTTCTGGAACATTCGGGGCAAGAGTTTCGACGCCAAGCGGTTCTGCAAACGGGTGGGCTGGTCATACTGGACATTCCGTTCGCGCCGCGATCGAGGTGCTGCGATCATCGCTCATCACCTCAACGAGCTTGGGCTTGCCCCGTGGAGGTAACCTCGCCTCCCGTTTCTAGGCCTCAGGACGTCACTGAATAGGCTTGGCAAGCGGTTAGTGCCGAAACGGTTCGCTACAAACTGGTGTTGTCGCTCGTTGGTGGAGTAGACAAAACGCCCCGCGCCCTCAACGACGGCCCGGTTTGTCTCTCTCGCCAGCAAGTGCCGGTCGACCCGCTCCATTTCGGCAAGGAACTTCGTATCTTCTGACGCCAAGAAAAGCTTTCTGGGACCTATCGGAATCGCGATGTGACCGTACGGTGGCTTCAAGGCATTGCTTCGGATTATGGGCCGATCTGAGGTAAGCAGCTCGTGCGCAGTTCGAGGAATCTCGATCACTCGCCAGTCCATATTGTTGATCGTACCCCCGAGGCGATGATTGTCGATGAGACTGAAAAAGATCTCAAACTGATGCTTTTCGATCAGCTGCAACGGCGCTGTACTGAGCCATTCTGCAAACGTTTCTGGATCGTCGGGCGTTTTCATGACCCGGTATCGGGCTTCCATTTCGTCCGTCGTTTCAACCCAGTCTTTACGATACTGCTTTCTGAAAGTGGCTATGTCGTCAGGCCCTCTCAGCAGCATCGAAATCATGAACCTCGTCCAGGCTGACCTTGATTCCACTGTCCAGGCAGCCGCGTTACCGTGCGTATGCAGGTTCTCCAGCGCGTCAGCAGCCATGGTGTCGACCGGCTTGAAGAAACGCTCCTCCACCTGTTGCGCAAGCTCTGGCTCGAAGCCTTCTAACTCGTATAATCGTTCCTGAAACCCCGTGTACTCAGGGCCTACTGCCTTTGCGATGACCGTTTTGTGAGGCATGGAGAACTCTACCACCCTCCCGTTTACTGCCCATCGTCTCAAGTAGAATGCTGGTATGAAATGATGCTTTTTGGGTGGGTTTTGCACGGGTTAAACGCTCATATACCTATCAGTTGAGAACAAACGAAAGCGCGGTAACTGATCCAACGAAAACGCCGGACCAAAGGCAGATTTGTCGGACATAGTGGCCTTTTCCGAGACTGCGTGGAGCCCTCGGCGCGAAGTCCGGCACGAATTGAGCATAGGAGCCGGGAACCCAAGGTTCGTTGGTCTCCATCGCCGGACGGGCCAGTCCGCGCGCCTCGCGCATCCGGTCACGGAACCGCCAGATCGCTTCCTCCGAATTCTCCACATCAGCGTAGCGAGCGAGAAGGGGTGTCGAGGCCATCACGGCATCCCGTTCCATCTGGGAAATCGGCCCGACCTGGGCTGAGGGCGGTAGGATTTCGACCTTCTCCACCTTGGTGGGGACAACGGTATCGTCGAGCACCGAGATCAGAGCCTCACCGACTGCCAGCGCTGTGATCTCCTTGCGTACATCGACCTCCCTGTTCTCCCTGAATGCCTGGGCCGCCGCCTTCACCATCCGCTGGTCCTTCGGGGTATAGGCGCGCAGCGCATGCTGGATCCGAGAGCCGAGCTGGGCCAGCACGGTGTCCGGGATATCAGCCGGGGACTGGGTGACAAAGAAAACGCCGACACCCTTGGAGCGGACGAGACGGACGAGGCGTTCAATTTGCTGCACCAATTCCTTCGGGGCATCAGAGAACAGCAGGTGAGCCTCATCGAAAAAGAACACCAGTTTCGGTTTATCGACGTCGCCGGCCTCCGGCAGAACCCGAAACAATTCGGTCAGGAGCCATAACAGGAAGACGGCGTAAAGCTTTGGGCATTCCATCAGGGTGTCGGCATGGAGGAGGTTGATCACCCCTCTACCGAAATCGTCGACGCGCATGAAGTCGGTGATGTCAAAAGGTGGCTCCCCGAACAGCTTGTCCCCACCCTGGCTATCCAGCGAGAGCAATTGCCGCTGGATCGAGGCAATGGAGGCCGAGGTGATGTTTCCGTACTGCCGGCAGATATCCTCGCGGTTATCCATCATGTCGTTCAACGACCAGCGGAGATCGTCGAGGGTCAGCATCCAGTCCCGATCATCCTCGGACTTCCTGAAGCAGATCTCGAGGGCGCCCTCTTGGGTCTGGTTCAGCTTCAGCATGCGGGCGAGCAGTCCGGGACCAATTGCCTGCACCGAGGTCCTGATCTTGGTGCCGTGCGTCCCGAAGATGTCCCAGAGCTGCACCGGAAACCGGTCCGGGGTGAATCGCCCCGCCATCGCCACAGCGCGGGCAGCCAGCGGGCTTCCATGATCACCAAGGGCGGCGACACCGGAGAGGTCCCCTTTGACGTCAGCGGCGAACACAGGGACCCCAGCGCGCGAGAATTCTTCTGCAAGCCGCTGAAGCGTTACCGTCTTGCCGCCGCCGGTGGAGCCGGTAACGAGTCCGTGGCGGTTGGCCCGGGCGAGGGGGAGCGAAACGATCTTCCCGGACGCGGTCTTGCCGATATCAATTCGCATCGTCGCCCTCCTTGGCAAGGAAGGGGTATTCGCCATCCTGGGGCCGGAAGTTGTCGCGGATAATGATCTCTGCAGCGGCCTGACGCGCCTCCGGGATCGCCCCGGAAACATTCTTCAGCATCTGGAGCACGGGGAATACCCAGATCGGCACCTCCTGCTCTCCTGTCGTCCATTGCCGGATCCGCTTCTCCTCAAACCCGAAGATGCGGCCGAAAGCCAGCGGGGGCATGCTAATCTGGTCGAGACCGGTCCGGAATTCCTCCGCAGTCATGCGGCGATAATCGTAGCGTCTGGACACGTCATTCCTTTCGAGTTGGCCACAATTGGCAGGGGAGAGCATAGCAGTTCCTTTCATAATTGGCACAGTTGCCGGGAGAGAATTTGGTGGCTCCAGCCATTCACAGGGCCGGGGGCTGGAGCCGATGACCGGCCAAGATCAATAGGCGGCTTTCAGACGACCCGCCGCATGGCTGCCTCCCTCGTTTCGTTGATCGAGGCGGTGGATTTCAGACGCGCTGCGCTCTGCTCCAGCAGATCGGCATAACGCTCGTGAATGCTGCTGACTGTCAGGTGCTGGGAATTGAAGCCGTAGAGGTCGCTGATCTCGTCACGAGTTGCAGCGAGAATTGACGCCTCGTCGTCCGTCAGCATTCGGGTCGGCCAGCCCTTCACGTAGAGCATCGGTTTCGTGATCCGGGCCTCGATCTCTTTGCGGAGAGCGGCACGTTGTTTCGCTGCCGCCAATTGATCCCGCTGTACGTTCGACAGCAGGCCCGGGGCGACGTCGCCCAGCCACCTGGAGCCCTGGAACGCGAACCCGCTTACAGCCTCCAACGATACCATGCGGCGGTAAAGCTCTTGACTTTCGGGCACAGCAGTGGCGGCCGTTAGATCTGCGATATTGGACATTATGCAGAACCGGCAGGAAACCCGGCTCATGCCATGGACGCGATAGGCCGGATGAGGACGCAAGCCGGACGCGTCGATCATCGCGAAAACGTCCTCGGTCTTGAGATCTATAATTGGGCGCCAGGTCCACACCTGTCCGCCGGCATCGCGGTCGGCCACGGCCATTCTTGCCCGGGCTGCGCTTTCCTCTCGACGAACGCCAATTACGTTGAGAACCCTTTGCCCTTTGAACCTGCGTTTCAGCTCGGACATGATGACATGCGTCTTGAGCTCAGAGGTGCAGAACCGCATTGCAGGCGTCGACCAGCAAGGGACCAGCGTGACAGTGCTAAGCTCCTCGTATCTGGTCTTGCTGGAGAGCCAACGGCTTTCCCAGCGTTCCATGAGTCCGCCAGCCTTGCGCCGAACGACAACCAAATCGCATTGCAGGTGCTCGGCCAATTCCTCGCAGATGTCTAGGCTGTCATCCCATTCGACAGTGCCGAGATCAGCATGCACAAGAATTCGCGGGCCGCTGTGGCCGACCTGGTCGAGGTGTCGGACTGTGGCCAGAGCTGCGGCCTGGCTGTCTTTCCCACCTGACACGCCAATTGCTACCGGTGCATTCTCTGCAATGAGGGCGCGCACGTCTTCAGTGATGGCAAGATTTTCCATCGTAAAATCCTTTTCTGAGCGGGCACAATTGCCCTGAGGAAGTTCAGGCCGCCGCTTGCTGCGGGGGCTCGAGTTCTAGTGTGATGACGCGGGCGTCCCAGCCCTCGAGGAACAGCCGTTCGAATTTGGCTGCTGCTGTGGGGCTCATGATGTAAGCCCCTTCGCGCCCGGTGTAGCGGCCCCTGGCAATTGCACCGGCGAGCCGAGCTGCACGGGTTTTCCATCCATCGATGGACGGGCAGCGAATGGCCAGCTTGCCTTTCGCGTACCGAGCAAGGGAAACGGTGTAATCCATGGTCACACCTCCGCCTCTATACGGGCCAGGACGGTTTCGGCCTGCTGGACCTCGGCAAAGTCAAGCCACCGAGATTTGCAGGTCTCGACGAGCGCCCGCAGCGCGCTTTCCAGATCGCTGGCCAGCCATGCGGCGCCCTCGCTGCAGTCGATGACCCGGCCCCCTTCGCCGTCCATCTCCTCGCCGTATTGCTCCGCATAGGCCTGGCGCATTTTATCCCGTGCCTTGGTCTCTGCGTCGTCGTACCCCGTGGCCCGGACATAGCAGCCGAATTCGCCCTGGTCGGGGTCGTTGTCTTGCCAGGCCAGAAGGACGGAGAAAGTCTTGAGCTCAGCCATTGGCGCGGCCCTCCGCTTTCTCGATTGCCGAATCGACCAACCGGCAAGCGGCCTGCTCAAAGGGTGATGCGCCGCAGTTTCCGCGCGCTTTCTTGATCGCCTTCAACGCTGCCAGCATGTCGGGCGCGGCTTCGCGGACAGGATCCGGGGTGTACTCGGAGGGGTGCCATTCCATGCCGGCGCGTAGGTTGACACCTTTCAAAGTCGCGATGGCGTCCGGCGTAGCATATGCGCAGTGGCTCGGGGCTCCGTCTCCCTTGTGCGCAACGTTCCAATGGCCGGAATCGTCGCGCCAAAAATCATAGCCGTCACAGGTGAAAATCTTTTGCATTGCATTCAGCCTTTCAGATGGGGCCACAATCGGCCCAGGGGTTAACCGTGGATGGCTCCGGCAATCGCCGGTAGCCAGAGAAAGAGAGCGGCAAGGAAAGAAGCCAGCGCCGCGAATTCGAGGGCGGCGCGGGTCATGGGCGTACGATCCGAATGATTTTCGTGTTGACCTTTGCCGTTGCGAAGGTGTCCGGGGGCAAGATCTCCACCGTTTCGGCGTCGTCGTTCTGGTAGGTGATCGGCACCAGTGCGACCAGAACGGGCGCGGTATCGTGGCCATTCCTGCCCATCAGAGACAGAGCCGCCGCGATGTGAGAACGAACCGCGCTGAATGGCGGGTTCATGATCACCCGGGGGAACTCCACTTTGCCCCGTGCTTCCGCCGCATATTCGAGAAAGCAACGCTGGAAGACTGGACCCAGGCGCCGTAGCTCCGAGGCGAGGGCGTGGTGTCGCTCGACCATTGTCAGCTCAAAGCGGCTATGACCGGCGGCGAAGAGCGCGCGGACAAGCTGCCCCGTGCCTGCGCTTGGCTCCAAGGTGAGAAAGTCACCTTGCGGGCCCAGATAGCGCACCATGCGCGCGGCCACGTCGTCGGGGGTGACATGGCATTCCGTCGCCTTGTCCACGATCAGCGGAGCGGGCACGTCGCCTTTCTTGATCTCGGTGAATTCCTCCCGCGTCTTAACCGGAATTCGCATCGGCTTTGCCGGTCGCTTGTAGAGATCACGCCGCATCGGTCTTGCCCTCTTCCATCGGGGAATAGGACGGCGGGACGTCGTGCGCCTTGGAGTCCGTTAGGAAGACGGCAACCCATCCGCGCTGATATGCGGGGCCGGTGTGCGACGGGTCCAGGCAGATTTTGAACCTGAATTCCCCGCAGATGGATTCGCGCGTTCCCCTGTAATCGGTGCCGATCTTGGAATATTCCGCCTTCGTCATGTGGGCGACGCGAAACCGGTTGATTTCCTTGGTGCGGTTCCATTTGTTGTATGCGTAGAGTTCCGAGACCTTGAGATTGAGGATCGGCGGTTTTGCATCGGCCTTTGCGGGGACCTCATAGCCGACTGACTGCATGAGTTCCGCCCACTCTTCCGGGGTCATCTCAATTTCGTTTCCATCTGCCAGGTGCACCGGCAGCGCAACAGGGCTTGTCAGCAGGAAAGAACCATCGGGAAGGCGCTTTGCTTCCGGCTTGTAAGCGCCATGCGTCCGCGCGAAGATCTGCAGAGTTGCCGGCGTGATCGTCCCAGCGAAAAGCGGCACAGGTCCCAGCAATTCCCGCTCATATCCAAGGCGGTTCAACAGGTGTTCGATCCAGCGGCGGCGCTTCGGGCCGCTGATTGTCCTGTTCGCCGCCTCGATCGAGCTTTCGCGCACCTGCTGCAATGTCAGCTCTCCCCGCTCGATGCGAGTTCCGACATCCCAGTGAAGGACGGACCCGGTATCAATCGCATTCACGCGGACGACGGCGGCGATCTGTGAATCCGTCGTGCAACGATCCCAGAGGCGCAGAACGTTGTGGGCATGATTGACGCCGCGTTGCAGGTCGCGAAGCTCCGCCAGAAGGGTTTCGATGCGATTAGCCCGGACGCGAGGGCTGTTTTTGAAATTGGCGTGATGCTCGACCGAGGTCGCCCGATACAGCCAGTAATTAGCGTCCTTAGACAGCTTGACGGCGGCATTCATTGCCGAGTGCATCCGCTCTTGCGTCTTGCGGGCCTTCCGTTCTGAGTGGTGCCCAACAAGGATTGGCTGCCCCATGTAAAATGCCTGCGACAACTCGTTAGCGCGGGCATGGAATGCGTTTGCGTCCCGGTTGCGCTTGTGAGCGATCCCCTCCAATCGTTCGGCCTTCAGCTGCGCACGGTCGGCAAGGGTCATCTCTTCCGGTTCGATTTCACCGGCGAGCTCAATGGCGAGATCCTCGCGATCCGGTGTCCATTTCGGAGCGACGAAAAGCTCCTGTTTCGGCGCCCAGATAAAACCGGCTTCCCTCACTCGCGCATAGGTCTCCGCATCCGAGCGAGAGGAGGCATAGAGGCGCAGCTTATTGTCTTCCGGGGAATAGGTCGCTGTAATCGTGGTCATCGGTTGAACCTTTCAAAATCGGGCACAATTGCCCTTGTCTGGCTTGCGGCCATGTATCCGGCCCCCGTGGGGGTGAGGGCCGGTAACATCGCGGCAAAGTCAATGAATGCGGACGGTCAGACCATCGATCAGGAAGGCGGATTTCCGGGCGATGGTGGCGCGCCGATCGTTGCGGCGGACCTTGCCGGGAAGACGCTTTGCAAAAGTATCGCGGCGGTTCTCGTGGGTGGTGGTCATGGGTAAAGTCTCCTCTTCTAGCTGTCACAGTTGACGGGGGTGGAAAGGCTTAGGTCATGAAACTGGTTACGGTGGTTCCGGATCGTCTGCGGCGAGGGCATCACCGGCGATTGCAAGGGCGATACAGGCGAGGAAGGCGCGTCGGTTCATCGGTCACCCTTTCAGAATGCGGAAGATTTCCGCCTTGCATTCCTGATTAGTCGGTTCCCGGCCCAATCTCGCTTTCAGGCGGTTATAGATCGTGCCGGGGTTGTTGTTGGTCACCGTAACGTTGATCTGAATGGCCATGGTCACGGCTCCCAATGTTCGACGGCCTGTAGGATCGCGGCCCAGTCATCGGACTGGATTTCGCCGCTTGCTTCCTGCGACGCGCCATTGACAAAGACCACGGCGAAACGGGCGCTATTCGGATATTCCCGCGCCGATGGCTCGGCATAATCGATGAAGACGTGGGCGAAAGGTCCCTGACAGGTGAAGTCACCGGCCGCGATGAAAGAGGGGCAGATATCACCGGCCCAGCTCGAGTCCTGCCAGCCGCCGGGAATGGCCGGCAATGTGGATTGATCGAATGACGGAAAAGCGTCTGCCATCTGTGGAAAGGTGGTCATGTCACGCGCCTTTCGCGGGGTTAAGGACGGGGGCGGAATCGATCACCTTGCGGACACGTTCAACGCCATGGTTCGAGATGATTTCATCCAAAAGCGCTTGCGCCATCTTCCGATAATCCGGCTTGTGTGCATGGCCTAGACTCATGAGTTGGCGAATGGCGCGATCCTGCAGGTCCCCGGGCATTTTCTGCCCTTTTGCGTAGTGGGTGACATAGCGGGGCCGGTCGTCGATCCCGTCAAACTGCAGAATGAAGCGTTCACGCTTTCCAGCCATATCGAGAAAGGCAACGGCGCCTGTTACGTCGATGGTGACGATTTTCCCGGCTGCCTTGTCGAAAGCGGGGGCTTTGATGGTAGCGGTTTTCATGGTCGCCCCCTTCAAGCCGCGCGACGGATGCGCGGAACATCTGCCAACATTGCCCGGGCTTCCTTAATGGCGGTCCGCACCATGTCCGAAAAATACGAACCATGGCCGCGCGCGTTCATGCCGAGATGATCGCGGAAAGTCTCTACCTGTTGCGCGTAGTAGACGGACCCGCCCAGATAGTCGGCGGAGATCTCGCAACCGTCCAGCAAAACGGAAACCTTGCTGTCGAAAGCGACCATCTCCCCGCTATCGATAGCGGCTTGAATAGAACCGTCTTCGTCGTCGCCATCGTAGCGATAGGAAGGGTCGAACTCGACTTGCCACTTCACAACGAAGCGCGCGGTTTTGAACGTCCAGAGCGTTTCCATGGGTCTTACCTTTCAATACGGCACTGTTGCCAGATAACGGCCCGAAGGCCGTTGCCTCGTAACAGGTCAGAAAGTGAGAAGGGGCAAAGCGAGGCAGGCACAAGCCGCCACGCCGAACCAATCAACGGCAACTGACCCACGGTCGCGCTTGGCCGTCTTGCTGATATGGAATGATCCGCCGACAGAGCCGACGCGCCAGAAATAGATGCCACCAACTTTGCGAATGGTCATGGTCTTAAGCCTTTCAGGTCCGGCACACTTGCCGCTTTCGATGGTTTGACCATACCATGAACACAGATCATGTCAACATAAAACGTGCGAACGATGGCCCGGAACTGCAGAAAGTTTGCCGAAAAATGCTTTCGCACCAATGCGACGGCAACGCCTGGCACTGGGTGCAACATCCAACATGTTAACGTGATCTCTCCGCCGGTCCGCTGCCGTGTCCCTTGATCTTCCCCCGCCTGACTCCACCGCGCCTTTGCCATCGATGCAACTCGAGGGCATAAACGGCACAACAAAACGTTATGATGGCCACAGTCGACGAAGGGCGGGGGCGATACCTTCAAGGCCTGCACCACCATCACCGGCCAAGCCTTCCCGCTGTCCGGTTGCGGGGTGATCACAGGCGGGGGCCAGGTAAGGGCAGGACAAGCACCGGCCACCATGACCCACGGGGCAGGGGCTGGGCTGGGTAGGCCAGCAGCTCACCAAGGGCAGGCAGAGAGCAAAGCCACACAGAGCGCCAGAGACAGCAGCTCGGGCCTGGGTAGTGAGACCCAGCGCGCGACATGAGCGAGACCCTTCCTGGGCCAGCCATGGCGGCAAATGAAGGCTCTAGGGACCGTATGAGGGGCAGGCGGCATGCGGGGCGCAGCACCCCCGATCTTGGCGGAAGTTATTTTGCATAGGGGAGGTCTTCCCCTGCCTAGTTTGCGAGGCCGAAATGGCGCCGGCTGAAGGCGAGAAACGTGACCTCCACTGGCCGGAAACGCGGTCGATGGTTCGGGTCCATGATGCTGAAATCAATGGGAAACCGGGCGCTGTTTGCATCGACGATGCCGGCGAGGTCGTGTTTCACAGCAATAACCGTTCGGCGGTCTGGTTCTTCGTCACCGAGAACGATCTCGAGGCGGTTCAGCTTCACTGATTGAGACGGGAGCGCCGCGATCGGTCCCTTCCTCCTCGTGGGGGTCGAGAAGCCCATCGCCGGTGGTCTCCCAGGCCGGTGGAAACAGCGGCAAAAATGCGGATGTAGCTCAGTGGTAGAGCAGTGGGTTTCCACCCCATGTGCGCGGGTTCAATTCCCGCTTTCCGCTCCATTTCGCCTGACAAGGCCCGAACCGGCGGCCCCGGCAAAAGGAGAAGACGCATGAGCGCCCCAGTATGCAGAGCAAAATTCAAGCTTACCGCCCGCATCGAGAACCAAGTAGGCCATTCCCTGACTTTCGAGCCTGTGACCACCGGCAGCCCGGAGAACGATCAGTTCTTCAAGTGGACGCCGTGGGGCAAGGTCGAGATCGGCACGGTCAATCCTGAAGCAGCCGCGGGGTTCAAAGTCGGCGACGAATACTATCTCGACTTCACGCCGGCCAACTGACGGCGTCGGTCTCAAGACCACTTCGGACTTGGAGTTCCGCAGTGGCTGCTTCCGGGAGCACAGACCGGATAGGAGTAGGCAAGCCTCCAAGGGCGAAACCAGGTGCGGCCTACCTGAGCATACGCCAGCCTGGGGCAGAGACACGGCGCCGATCCCGACCAACCGGGCATCTGCAAAAGGCGCCGCCAATGGGCCTCACCGGGAAACTGGTGGGGCCTGCCTTTCCCCCTATTGCAACTCTCGCATGAGTTGGCCAATTTGAGATGCCAACCATTGAGAGGGGTAGGAAAGTGAAATTCGCATTGACTGTTATCGCAGCCGTGATCGCTGCAAGCCCTGCAGCGGCGGGGATGTCGGCCAGTTTCGACTGGGGGCCGACGAAGAAGTGCTTCGACTCTAAGTCTCCACCGTTCAAGGTGACTGGGGTCCCAGATGGGACCGCCAAGCTCAGTTTCTCGATGACTGATCTCGATGCCCCGGACTACCGTCATGGTGGAGGGAAGGTCGAGTACAGCGGCCAAGGCGACATCCCCTACGGCGCGTTCCGATACAAGGGCCCATGCCCGCCGTCGAAGCACAAGTACCGCTTCACGGTGAAGGCGCTGGATGCAAAGGGCAAAGAGATCGCGAAGACTACGGCAACGAAGTCGTTCCCGTAAGGTAGCGAAACGACAGATTTCAGAGGCCTCGTCGGTGATCCCGGCGGGGCCTTTTGCGTTCCAGCGGTTGCAAAACAGCCGCGAAAGTGCCGGATCAGACGGCAAAACAGCACCAAAAGGTTGAAGCAGTGAAAATCCGGGTCGATGTGCATCAGGCCAAGGGCTTCGAAGCCTTCCTGAACTCGATCGGCACTGAACTTCGTCCAGCCGCGGCCATGGGCCTGAACGAGCATGTCGCCGAGCAGCGCCGTCAGTCCGTTGTCCGGATCTCAGACTTCACCGGCGTCCCGAAGGGGCGCGTCGGGGGGAAGACACGGCTCATCAAGGCCTCAGCAGGCGCCACCATGCAGGCAGTGGTTCGCACCTCTGATATCGCGATCCCGCTTGCTGAATACGGCAACCCGGTCTGGGTTCGGGATCTTAACCCGATGGCCGACGGCAAGCGCGGTGGTTCGGTGTCCTCCATGAAGGGCGCAGAGGCCACAGGCTGGAACGTCCGCCGGCAGTTCCCGGGCGCATTTGTCGCCAACGGCCAGGTCGTCGTCCGCAAAGGCAAAGGGAAAGGGCCTCTCAAGGTCCTCTCCATGGCGGTACTCGCCAACGAACTGGCGAAACCGACGAGACCAAACACGAAAGCGGCGGAGCAATTCGCCGCGATCGACATGCAGAAGCGAGTTATGCGCCATGTAATTCGGGCGCTCGGTACCTGAGTTATGGCGAGTAAGGCGAAGACGGCAGGTCACTGGATCCCGGAGACCTGCACGAAAGCCGACTTGTCCGTCATCCTGGGTATCTCGCTGCGCAGTCTGACCGATCTGGACACCAAGGGCATCCTGGTTCGGGCGCCGAAACGGAACCTGTACCTCACCAAGCCTTCGATGGACGCCTATCTCGGCCGCCTCCGGCAAACAGCCGCAGGGCGATCGGAGGAGGTCCGGAATCCGCTGGCTGATGAGCGTCTCGCCAATGAGAAGCTTGTCCGACAGATGAATGAGCTCAAGCTCGCCCAGATCAAGGGCGAGAACCTGACGCTCGATGAAGTCTCGGAAAGCTGGACCGCGTTTGCGGCTCAGGTGAAGTCGGCGGTGCTGACGATCCCCGGGAAAGCCCGGACTTCGATCCCGCACCTCACCAACCATGATGGTGAGACCCTGAAAAAGATGTGCCGTGACGTCCTCAACGATCTCGCTAACGAGGTCGAGGCAGGGGTCATCGGTGGGAACAAGAACGATGTCAAACCGAAGTAGCGCTGTTCAGCGGCTCTTCGGCGACATCTCCAAGTCGCTGCGGCCCCCGCAGGAGATGTCCTTTTCCGAATGGGCGTCGTCAGGGGCCTTCAGGATCGCCACGGGTGCCTCGATCGGCCGCTTCCATCCTTGGAAGTTCCAGCGCGGCATCCTGGATGCCATGGGAGACCCGACCATCGAGAAGGTGTCCGTCATCAAGGCGGCCCGAACCGGTTACACCCTGTCTCTCGTGGCGACGATCGGGGCTTACGCGGTCAATGACCCCAGCCCGATCATCCTGCTGATGCCCACGGATGATGATGCCAGAGGCATCGCAGTCGACGAAATCGATCCGGCATTCCGGCAGAGCCCAGCGCTCAGAGGGCTGATGAAGGTCGGCCGCTTCGACGGCCGCAACACACTGACGCAGCGCGCGCTCCTCGGCGGTGGCTCGCTCAAGATCCTGTCAGCGATGGCGCCGCGCAACCTGCGCCGTCACACCGCGAAGGTCCTGCTCTGCGACGAAGTCGACGGCATGAAGATCACCAAGGAAGGTGATCCCATAACGCTGGCGATTAAGCGCACAACATCGTTCGCGGATCGAAAGATCATCATGGGGTCCACCCCCACGGATCAGGCGACCTCGATCATCATCAAGCGGTACGAGGAATCGGATCGCCGCATCTTTCAGATGCCTTGCATGCACTGCGGAGATTTCTTCGAGCTGCTCTGGGAGCACTTGGATTGGAAAGCGGGGCTGCCGGAAACGGTGGTCTGTTTCTGCCCGAAATGTGGTCTCGAGATCCAGGAACGGCATAAACCAGCGATGGTGGAAGAGGGCGACTGGTTTGCCACTCATCCCGAGGTCAAGGACCACGCCGGCTTCCGGCTCAATGCCCTGATTTCGATGTTCGCGAATGCCTCCTGGGTTAAACTGGTCGAGGAATACGAGAACGCGAAGAAGAACGGGCCTGCTGACATGCAGGTCTTTCACAACACCGTCCTCGGCAAGGTGTGGTCGAACGCCATCGACTACGTCACCGAGGAGCAGCTCATCGCTCGGGCCGAGGATTTCGGCCTGGCATGGAAGGTCGAGAAGGGCCGTTGGCGCGAGGATATCCCAACGGATGTCGCTTACATCACAGCCGGGGTCGACGTTCAGGTCGATCGCCTCGAGATCAGCTTCATCGGTCACAGCTCGCGCCACCGCTACATCCTTGGCCACCACGTCATCTACGGGGCAACGAACCTGCAGACGACGTGGGATGAGCTCGATGCAGTTCTGGCAACCGAGTTCAAGCATCCGCTTGGTGGCAACATCGGGATTGAGGCCGCGGGGGTCGACTCCGGTGACGGCAATCGGACCCAGTACGTCTACGACTTCTGCGAAGGCGTCCAGAGCCGCCGGATCGTGGCCATCAAAGGGCGCGCCGGCCCGCACAAGGTCATAGAGGCCAGCCGAACGAAACGCAGAAACCGGACGGCCCCGCTGTATCTGATCGCAGTCGACCAGGTGAAAACAGACATTCTTGCTTCTCTGCCCCTCGGGAATGAGGAGGAGCAGTCCATACGCTTCAGCAACGAGCTGACAGCGGAATACTACGACCAGCTCAACTCGGAACGGAGGGAGCTGAAATACAAAAGCGGCCGGCCCGAGATCGTTTTCGAGCGCATCGGCCGCCGCAAGGCAGAAGCGCTGGACACCGTCGTTTACGGCTTGGCCGTGAAGTACCTGTGCCGCTTCGATTTCGAGAAACGCTACGAGGAACTGCGCGGAGCTCCGGTCAGAAAACTGGGGCTGCGAGAGCTGTCCTCGAAACTCCATGGGTAAGAGATGACGGAACTTGCTGAAAAGCCGCGCGTCCGCGTGAAGGCGCGCGGCGCGCAGTCCGCTTTCTTCCAGGGAGGGCGCAACCCACTCATGGTCTCCTGGAACCCGAGCCTTCGGGAGCATCAGGATGATGTGCGGAAGGACTGGGAAAAAGCGGCGGCACGTGCCGTCGAGGGCGTTCAGAACTCGGGCTTCCTGACCAAAGTTCTGGAAACAGAAGTCGGCTCGGTGGTCGGCGCTGGGCTCCGCCTCTCAGCCAGGCCGGATGCTGAAGGGCTCGGTATTTCTCAGGAGGCCGCGAACAAGCTGGCGCGCCAGGTCGAGGGCCTATTCCGGTCCTACTCGCGCAATCCAATCGAATGCGATGCCGGCGGACGGATGTCGTTCGGCAAGATGCAACAGGCATATTTTGCGTCCTACAAGTGCTACGGCGAAGGCTTGGCACTGCTGCCCAAGGTGGTTCGCCCTGGCGCGCGGTACATCAGCAAGGTCGCGCTACTTCCACCGTCAAGGCTTTGCCAGAAGACGGACGAGACCGAGAACATCGTCCAGGGTGTTCGCTGCGATCGCGATTGGGGCTACCCCACGGGGTACGTGATCAAGCGCAAGGATCGCGCGCTTGGATGGCAGGAAGTTGAGATCGCCGCCTTCGACAAGGATGGTGCTCCTCAGGTCGTTCACACCTTCGACCCAGCCATGGGGGTCACGCGTGGCATCTCCCCGATGGCGCCGATCCTGAAGGTCGTCCGCCAAGTCGATCAGTTCGCTGATGCTACACTGACCACAGCGCTGCTGCAGACCATCTTCGCCGCAACCATGAAGACCACGATCCCAGGCCTGGCCGGGTTCGATGGTTTGATGACCGGCAAGGACCGAGACTCAGGCATCCTCGACATGGAGGCCTTCGCGTCTGCCAAGGGTGAGTGGTACGACGGCGCAAAAATTGACCTCACCCAGCATGGGCGCATCGCCCAGCTATTTCCGGGTGACGAACTCGTTTTCAACGAGGCTAAGGCGCCGGGAGCGCAATTCGACCAGTTCATGGGCTGGTTGATGAGGGAGATCGCGGCTGGCGCCGGGGTAACCTACGAGAGTGCCACTGGCGACTATCGCGGGGCCACCTATTCGTCGATCCGCATGGCGGGCGCCATTGAATGGCTGAACGTCCTGCGCCGGCGGGAGAACATTATCCAGCCGTTCTGCCAGGCTGTCTATGAGGCCTTCCTCGAGGAGGCCATCTTCACAGGGCGGGTGCAGTTCCCGGGTGGTTACTCGAACTTCCTTGCCAAGCGCGAAGCCGCCTGCCGAGCCTCTTGGTCGGGCCCAGCCCAGCCTCAGGCCGACGACTTCAAAGCGGCTCGCTCGCACGAAGTCCTCAAGGATATGGGCGCCACCACGCTCATGGAGATCTCGGCCTCCTACGGTCGGGACTGGGACGACGACATGCGCCAGCGCGCCGAGGAGAATCGCTTGGCCGAGGAGCTTGATCTCCCGCTGCCGTGGGCCCCGACGGACCCTCTGGAGACCAAGGACGGCCAGGAGCTCGCGCTCAAGGCCCCGCCGGCAGGTGAGGGGGAAAAGAAGCAGAGCGGGAACCGAAAGAAGTCCACACGGAAGGGCGCCGAGGATCCGCCGCAGCGCGATCCGGCTGATGCCCTCGAGGATGAACTGCAGGCCGACGTGGAGAGCAACGATGGCGATTGATTACACGACCCTGTTCGGGTCCGAGGAATACGATCCCTGTGCCGCTCTTCAGGCCCTTCGTCCCGTCTACATGAAACTCCGCGTCGAGGGAGGGGTGCAACGCGTCACCTTCCGCGATCGCACCGTCGAAATGTCGCGTCCGGACATCACCGGGCTCGGAAGCCTGATCGCCCAGCTCGAGAGCGAATGCGCTGCGAAGAGCGGACGTGGCCCCACCCGGTTCGCCATCACGGCCGGCAGCCGCCACATGCGGTCATAGGAGACCACCACGATGAAATTCATGGATGTCGTAGCGTCCCAGCCTTGGGCGCTCGAGGGCTCCCGCGCGCAGGAGTACAAGGCGATCCTCGAGGGAGAAGGGGACGTCAGTCCTCAGGCTCTGGAAGCCTACCGTGCCCGTGCCTCGGCCCGTGGCGAACGGATGGGTGTCCGCGACGGTGTTGCCATCCTCAACGTTGAAGGCCCGCTGTTCAAGAAGGCGAACCTGTTCGTCGAGTTCTGCGGGGCAACCTCCTACGAGATCCTGCGGCGCGATCTGCAGGCCGCCCTCGATGATCCCTCCATCACAGCGATCCTGCTCAATGTGGACTCGCCCGGTGGTGAAGCCAACGGCTGCGATGAGCTCGCTGCCGCGATCTATGACGCCAGAGGCAAGAAGCCGATCACCGCTTACGTCAGCGGCATGGCTGCATCAGGTGGCTACTGGATCGCCTCTGCTGCCGATCGCGTCGTCATCTCCGAGCTCGCCGTCTTGGGCTCCATCGGTGTGGTTCTCGGCGTCGAGGACCGCAGCAGCGCGGATGAGCGCCGGGGCGTCCGGAAGGTGGAGATCGTCTCCTCTCAGTCGCCAGGCAAGCGGCCAGATGTGAACACGGAAGAGGGCAGGACCCAGATCCAGACCATGGTGGACGACCTCGCTGAGGTCTTCGTCTCCGCCGTGGCGAAACACCGTGGCGTCTCGTCCGAGGACGTCATCAGCAAGTTTGGCGCCGGTGGCGTCAAAGTCGGGGCGAAAGCAGTGGCATCCGGAATGGCCGATGAAGTCGGCCAGTTCGAGGCCGTGCTGGCGTCCCTCTCCCCCAGCGGCTCGGGCCGCTTCTCCAACCGATCGAAAGGGACATTCGTCATGACCGATCAGAACACCGGCCCTACCGCAGAGGAAATCGCTGCCAAGGCCACCGCAGACACCCAGGCCCGCATCAAGGCCATCGTCTCTTCCGACCTCGGCAAGACGATGCCGACGCTCGCCAATCATCTCGCCTTCGACACCACGATTACCTCGGAAGTCGCGGTGAAGATCCTGGAGACCGCCAAGGCCGACATGCCGGAAAAGAAGCCGGAAACCGGCGGCGAGCAGTCCCAGAGCAAGACCTACGAGCAGCAGAAGGCGGAAGCCGGCGCTCTCGGGCTCGCCCAGCCGCAGGGCACCAATGCCTCGGCGCCCAATGTCGACCCCTTTGCCAAGGCGGTCGCCAACCACAATCGCAAGTTCGCCTAAGGAGGGTGACCGATGCAGAAGGTTTTCAATGAAGGCCGCCATGCGGCTGAGTTCCTGCTGTGGGAACAGGGCATTACCTATTCCCGCGACAACATCGTGATCGTCTCCGGCGCCGGCATCCTCAAGGCAGGCACCGTGCTCGGCAAGATCACGACCGGCGGCAAGTATAAGCCGTCGACCGCTACCGGCTCCGACGGGGCTCAGACCGCCGCAGCTGTCCTGCTCTACGACGTCGATGCCACCAGCGCTGACGTAAAGGTTGCCGCGATCACCCGCGGTGCCGAAGTCAACGGCAAGATCCTTGCCTACGACGCAACCGTCGACGACGACGCGAAGAAGGCGGCCAAGGCCGTCCAGCTCGCCGCCGTCGGCATCATCGTTCGCTAAGGAGGCGAGACATGCTCGATATCTTCAATGCTGACGCTTTCAGCGTTGTTCGCCTGACCCAGGTGATCAACGATCTGAAGCACAAGCCGTCCCGCATCGCGGAACTCGGTCTGTTCGACGAGGAGTCTCAGGACACCACCAAGGTCTCGATCGAAAAGAAAGGCGAGATCCTCGTTCTGGTGCCGCCGACGCCTCGTGGTGGACCTGGCATCACCATCGACAAGGAAAAGCGCGATCTGCGCATCCTCAATGTGCCGCACTTCGAAATCAACGATGCTGTCTATGCTGAAGAGGTTCAGAACGTCCGCGCTCTGGGTCAGGAGGCCGCACTCGAAACCGTGGCGGCAAAGGTTTCCAACCGCCTCGTTACCCACGTGAACTCTCATGCGGTTACCGAGGAATATTCCCGCATGGGCGCGATCAAAGGCGTGGTCACCTATGCCGACAACTCGACGCTGGATCTCTTCGCCGAGTTCGGCGTGTCGGCAGAGGCCACGGTCGCGTTTGACCTCGCAGCAGCTTCGCCGGCCGACGGTGTTCTCCGTGAGAAGTGCGCTGGCATCACCCGCAAGGTGGCTGACATTCTGGGTGGCCTCCCGTTTACGGGGCTCCACGCCTTCTGCGGCGACAACTTCTTCGACTCGCTGCTGAAGTTCAAAGAAGTCCGGGATACCTATAAGGGCTGGAACGAGGCGACCATCCTCCGCGATAGTTACATCGGTCCGAACCGCTCGAGCTACGGTATCTTCCAGTTCGGCGGGATCGTGTTCGAAAACTACCGTGGCAACGTCAACGGCACCGCGTTCATCGGCACCGATGAATGCCAGATCTTCCCCCTCGGGGTTCCCGGGCTCTTCAAGTCGGTCCGCTCGCCGGCTGACTATATCGAGACCGTCAACACGATGGGCGAGCGCCTCTATGCGAAGCAGTACCGCATGCCCAACGACAAGGGCGTTCACCTGGATAGCCAGACGAACTCGCTCCACTACTGCTCGCGGCCCAAGGCCCTGATCAAGGGCGTTCGGACCACGGTCTGACCCAGGCACAAAGGCGGACCTGAGCCATGACATCACTGTTCGCGGGTCTTGAGGAGCTGGTCTCCTCTGCTGTCGATCGCTTCCACGGTGAAACCACCGTGATCGTTCGCCAGCAGAAGGGCCAGTATCTCGCCCGATCCGCGGACAGTTCTCGTCCCGACCTCGAGGTAGACGGCGTCGTCGACAGGAACCCGGTTACTGCAAAGCCTCAGGATGAAGGTGCATACGACGGCTTTCAGCCCTCCATCGGCGGCGACCGCTTCCATGTCTCCTACAACAAGCGCCTTTTCGCCAGCCGTGATGAATGGCCAGCGCAGGGCGATCACATCGAAATTCCGACCAACCCGTCGATCCCGACGCTGAAGGTGGTCAAGACCCCCGAAGACGACGGTATCGGCCGCATCGTCTGCATCTGTGAGAAAGCCTGATGAGCCTCGTCGCCCAAGCGCTTTGCATCACTGCGCAGAACCTCATCAAAGGTCAGACGTGGGCCGGCAACGATGTCCTCCTGCAGCCGGTTTATCCGCTCGAGGCAGTCATGAGAGAAGGCCGTGACGCCGCCCCGGTGATCGCGGTGTTTGCGGAGCACACCAAATTCGACGTCGAGGGCAGGGCCACTCAGGGGCGTGAGGCCCGGGTCGAGCTCAAGTTCTTCGTCTACAACGCGCCGGGAACGCAGCGCATCATCATTGATGGCGCCGAGGCCATTGAAATCAGCCTCGACACCGAGACCGCTGGCCTGACCCTGAACGCCGTTGCCCGCCAGATCGATGCTGCCCTCCATTTCGGGCCGGATCTCTGGCTGGAGTGCTGGAACAAGATGGTTCTGTCCATCGATGACCGTGAAATCCGCTACGTTCTCATCGAGATCGAGGACGGCGTAAAGATCCCGGCGGCTGAGATCGGCTACACCCTCAAGGCCATCCCTGACCCTGACTTCGGCGGTGCGCTGACGGTGGCCTGGCAGAAGTTCGATGCAGCCTTGAAGGCCACGGCTGAGGGGGCCTTAGTCGCCAGGCTGTTCGAGACGCTAATCACCGACCCCATGGGTCTACCGGACTGGCAGCTGGTTAAGCGTAATTTCGGCCTGACCTCCGGTGCAATTGGCACGATCGGTCTCGGACCATACCAGGGCGTCACGCTGCCCGATGGTGAGGTTCCTCCCTTCAACGACCACACCGTCACTCCCGACGCGCTGGAGCCCTGATGTCTGCGCTGGTCAGAACGCTGCTCAGCCGGATCACCGAGCTCGAGCGGCGGATCGGTGGCATGAACATGAAGGGCAGGGTGACCGACGTCGACCCAGCCACCAAGAAAGTCCGGTTCGAGATCGGGCAAGATGAGGACGGCAATCCGGTGAAGTCGCCGTGGGTGCTGGTCAAGCAGCGGGCAGGGGCTCTTAAGATCTTCAGCATGCCGTCCGTCGGTGAACTGGTGGAGGGTGCCTCGGATTGCGGCGATATCGCCCAGGCTACGGTCTCGCCCTGCCATTGGACCGACGACAATCAGTCTCCATCGGACGATGGGGAGATCCACAAGCTCACCTTCGGAGACGTCGCCTTCACGCTCACCGGTGACGGCGTCCTGCTGGAAGCTGGGGGCGTCACCTTCCGTTTCGATGGCGCCGGCTTCGTCCAGGACGGCGGCAAGCAAGAGCACAACGGCAAGAACGTTGGCTTTGACCACAAGCACGTTACCGCACCTCCAGGGCCTCCTGGAGTGGTGCTTTAAGGAGTTCAGATATGCCCAAATTCATCGTGACCAAGCTCGCCGGCAAGGAAGTCGCTGGGTTTCCGAACCCCGGCGCAGGAAAGGTGATCGAGCTTACGGACATCCAGGCCCAGCATCCTCTTCGGATCGGCCACCTCGAACGGGACAAACCGGCCGCACCGGCCCTGTCTACCAAGCCTAAGGACTGACGGATGACCGGCATCAACGCGCGCACCGGGGAGGTCCTGACCGGCTTTCCCGAGGTGCTGCAATCGCTGCAGAAGGTCTTCTCGACCTGGCAGGGCGAGCGCGTGATGCGGGAGTGGTTCGGCAATCCTGGGCTCAAGCTTCTCGGGGAGAACCAGACCGAGGCAACGGTCATCCAGTGGTTCAACATTCTCTACATGCTCACTGAGCTCTTTGAGCCCCGCTACAAGATCTCGCATTTCGAGGCCAACGACATGACCCAGCTCGGGTTCAGCGATTTCACCTTGGTTGGCCGGTACCGGCCGTATGCGCACCTGGATTGGGAGCAGGCTAGGGCCTTCGTTTCCGTCCGGGGCGACACCATCACCTTGAGGGCGGCGAACTGATGTTTGACCTGACGACGCTGCCGCCGCCGGTCGTGATCGAAGAGCTTTCGTACGAGGCCGTCAACACTCGGCAGATCGCGCAGTTCAAGTCCCACTGGGCGGAGCTGCGGATCACGTACCCGGAGCTCCCGGATTACGACGTCACCATGCTGGAGACCGATCCGGCGGTGATACTAACCGAGACGGAGTCCTACCGTGAATTGCTGCTGCGCGCCCGTATCAACGAGGCAGCGCGCGCCAGGTTGCTCGCCTTCGCTCAGAAGGGGGACCTCGACCAGCTCGCCGCTTTCTATGACATCGTCCGACAGCCCGGTGAGGCCGACACCCGCCTCAAGCTGCGGGTCATCTTGGCGATCCAAGGCCGCTCAACCGGTGGCCCGAAAGAGCGCTACAAGAGCATCGCAATGAACGCGGACATCCGCGTTGATTCCGTCGAGGTGTATCGGATCTACCGATCGCCGCTGATCTACGTTGCCGTCTATTCCACTGAGCCAAACGGGGTGGCGAGCCCCGCGCTTCTTGAAACGATCCGGGGGGCCTTGACTGATGAGGACGTGCAGCTCGTCAATGACGAGTTCGTCGTCTCCTCTGCCATCTTGAATGTGGTCAATCTGGCTTTCGACATCTGGCTTCTTCCGGATGCCGACGAAGCCACCGTCACCAGAGCTATTGACGCATTGAAAACCGCTTGGGCGGTGGAGCAGTCACTTGGCCGCGATCTCGTCCGGGAATGGTGGGTATCCAAGCTCATGATCTCCGGTGTCCACAAGGTCACCCCGACTGCGCCCATGGCTGATGTCATCGCGCCGCCTTCCGAGGCTCTGGCTATCGGCACCGTCACCCCCAATCTCCGAGGGAGAGCATTTTGATGTCGCTTCTGCCGTCCTCTGCTGAGCCGTTTGAGCTCGCTATCGAGGAGACGCATCGCGGACGGTGGGACAGCATGAACGCAGCCGTTCCGGCAATCACCACGGCAAAGGAAAACCCGCCACCATCGTTCCTACCCTTCCTGGTGTGGGAATACGGCTTGGGCATGCTGACCCCTTACGTCGGCAACCTCTACAACCTGATCAACGAAGGCGTGGCGTGGGAGCGAGTTCGCGGAACCTATGCCGGCGTCAGGCGCGGGCTCGCATTCATCAACATCACGGCCACCGTGGAGCCGGCTTGGCATGGTCGGGTCTGGTGGAACTCCAGCCAGCTCCGCTTTCCGGAACTCCCTGCCAACGACAATCCTCTCCTCGAAAACATCGAGGGGATCACACGTCTATCTCTGCCGTTCCGGTCAGATCTTCGTCGCGGCGTCTTTGAGTACGACATCCCGCCGGCCGAAGCTGATGGCACTGCCCTTGATGAAGCGCACCTCGAGGAGGAGAGCGGCATCAAGCTGAAGACCAACGGCACCGTCTGGTCTTTCGGACGCACCACGGAATTCGACCATTTCCTCACCGAAGAGGAAGGCACCGCCATCGGCAACTGGCTCGAGATCCCCGAAGAAGGCGGGATTCCATGGGCCAGCATGACCTATCCCTGGGTCACGGCAACGTTCAAATGGGCAGACAATCCGGAGGCGCAGAGACGCTCCCTGATGGCTGCCTGGTTCGAAGATCATGAGATCTTTGTGGCTTTCCGGGATGCTGACGATGAGGTCATCGGCTACCGGCGCGCCCGGGCGTGCCGACCCGTCACACCGATCTTCGGTGGCGTCTATTCGCTTGCCGGGCAACCCTATGCGCCGCAGGCCGGCGGCCAGCGTGTCTATCTCGAGGCGATGACGGACTTCGAAGAGAACTTCGATGTCACCGCCACATCCGTTGCTCTCATCGCAAATGCAGACCGCGCCTCCGGCATTCCGGCTGGCCGGCTGTGGCTCGCGCCGTCAGAGCTCTCCGGCGGCCAAGCCTTCGCTCAAAAAGCAGTTTCCATACCGCTCCGGAAGACAGTCCGTGAGCGGATCAAGTTCATCGTGAGGTTCTGATGGCATTCGAACATTCCAGCGGGCTGCCCAACGCCTTTGACCGGGCGCAGGGTCGCAGCGAGTGGCAGGGTGTCGTCCATTACGGCGATCGCCATTTCATCCAGGGGGCGGAGCTCAACGAGGCTCAGACCATCCAGCGCGCCCGAACCGAGCGCATCGGTCGGCTTGTGGTGAGCGATGGTGACCGCATCGAACGCGGAGAGGCCGTCGTCGACCAGGAAGAAGAAACCGTCATCCTGACCGCCGGCCGCGTTTACGCCTCTGGCGATGTCTGGGACGTCGAGGGCGCAACCCTGATCGATGTCCCCATGACCGGACGCGTCGAAGTCGGCATCCGGCTGGTGAAAACCTACATCACCCATGAGGATGACCCGACCCTGGTTGGCCTCGTCCCGGGTTCGGCTGCTGAGGGCGAACCGGGTGCTGCGCGAGAAGTTGGCACCGCCGCTTGGGCCTGGGAAGGCGATGATGGCGAAGGTGAGTTCTTTGCCGTCTACACGCTGCAGGACGGTGTCATCCTTGACCAGGTCGGGCCGAACATCCTGGCGCCAGCGCTGCAGGCCATCCAGGAATATGACCGGCCCAACGGGAACTACATCGTCTCCGGCTGCAAGGTGACGGCGCTCGGCGCCAATGCCGGCAACCAGGTCTTTACGATTTCCGAGGGCGAGGCGAACATCAATGGACTGAAGCGGACGCGGCTCGTCTCGCTGCGCCATCTCGAACCCCTGGAGTGGGACGAACTCGCGATCCCTGGAGAGACGGCTACCTATCCCGGCGGTGCATCCCACACTTATACCGTTGCCGAAGGACCGATCGGGGTCATCAACTCGATCCTCCTCACCAAAGAGAAGACTGTGAGCGTCACCCGTGGCGCGATCGCCAACGGTTCCGATGGACTACCAGATACCAGCGTTATCGAGATTATCTCGGTCGTCCAGGGCGGCACCACCTATGTCCAGGGCGTTGCCTACACCCGGGTGAACAACTCGGTGGACTGGGGTCTTGCCGGGCCGGAGCCGGCTGTCGGGTCGAGCTATACCGTCACCTATCGGTACCGCGCTTCCGTCGTTGCCACCAGTTATACTAATTACACGATCACGGTTTCGGGCGGGGCGGCAGGCGGTGATATTATCACTGCCTATACAAAGAAGATGCCGCGTGTAGACCGTCTTTGTCTCGCTGAAGATGGCTCACCGCTCTACGTGAAAGGGATTTCGGCCCGCAGCAATCCACGGGCTCCATTTTCACCGGCGAATGCACTCAATCTCGCCAAGATCGAGAACAACTGGGTCGACACGCCAGTCGTTACCAATGACGGCACTCCATCATTGAGCTGGGATCAGCTCTGGCCTTACCTTGACCGGATCGTTGACCTCGATCGCTTGATACAGCTCGACCGCCTGAAGAATGCGATCGACTTCCGCGAACCTGTCGCCAAGCGTGGCACCTTCGTCGATCCATTCATTGATGACACATACCGGGATGCCGGCACGGCCCAGACCGGCGCGATTGCGGATGGCATGCTGACGCTTGCCATTGCTCCAACCTTTTACACTGCCGCTCTGAACGCACCGGTGATGCTCGATGCGATCGAGGAGGTGATCATCTCGCAGCCGCTGAAGACGCTTTGCGAAAAGATCAACCCTTATGCCAACTTCACACCGCTTCCCGGTGCGCTCAGCCTGACGCCGGCAGTCGACTTCTGGACTGTGAGCCAAACCCAATGGCTGTCTGCTCAAACGCAGGAGTTCAACCGGGGTACGACCACGGCCAGTGGGCCGCTTGTGACTACGACCGCGGAAAATCGCCTGGTCGACCGCCGTGTCGAGCAGGCTGAATTTCTTCGGCAGATCAGCGTGGCTTTCACGATCTCTGGCTTTGGGGTCGGTGAGGTTCTCCAGGAACTGACCTTCGACGACGTCAACGTGAAACCGGCAGGGGTTCAAACTGCGAATGGCGCCGGACAGATCTCAGGTTCCTTCATCATCCCGACGAACATCACGGCCGGCACAAAGACCGTCTACGCGAAGGGTGCCGGTGGGACTGAAGCGACCGCTCTGTTTACTGGTCAGGGGACAGTCGAGATCGATGTGATGCGCCGGGTCACGACGATCAACAGATGGACCCGTGCTCAGGTCGAAAGACGCGAGTCGGGCGGCGGAACCCGTGATAACGGTTCAGACCCGCAGGCACAGATCTTTGCCCTGACGGAGCTGCGCCAAATCGCTGGAGTGGATTTCCGCCTCTGCTCAATCGGCAATACCTTGAACAACATCGTCGTTGACCAGGTCACGACGGACAATGGCTATCCAACCACCGATATCGTCGCCGAGGCCTTCGTCCCGATGGCAGGCGCTGTCGTCGGCTGGAAGTCGGCGCGCTTCAATCTCCCCGCAACCACGGGCCCGGAGGCGAAGCATGCGTTTGTCATCAAGACTGACGACAACGAGCATTCTATCTCGATCGCCAAGCTCGGTGGGTTTGATACTGACCTACAGCGCTTCGTCACCTCGCATCCCTATGTGACCGGTCCTCGCTTCTCGTCTGTGAATGCTGAGACCTGGACCGCACACCAGGACGAGGCCCTCGCGTTCCGTGTCGTAGCAAACCGCTACCCTGTCACTACAAAGACAGTCGAGCTTGGTTCCTATGCGCTGGTCAACTGCTCTGATCTTCAGGTCCGGGCGGCCGTCGAACTGCCATCTGCCGGTTGCTCGGTCGTCTTTGAAATCGAGCGGACCAACGGGACGATCTACCGTCTTGCACCCTTCCAGGTGCTGCAACTGACCGAGTTCATCACTGAGACAGTCGAGCTGCGTGCGGTGCTCATCGGGACCGAAAAACTGTCGCCAATCCTGTTCGCACCGATTGAGTTGATCGCCGGGCGGATTGAAACCGCGTTTACATACGTGACCCGCGCGTTCGATCTCGGGACCGCCGTCCGCATTGCGACCTACCTCAAGTCCTATCTGCCGGGAGGATCGACGTTGACGCTTGCCCTGTCAAAAGACGGCGGAGCTTGGACCAATATGCCGCTGGTGGAGACGGTCGCACTGGCTGAGCCGCTCTGGACAGAGCGCAAATACGAACTGACAGGCCAGACGGCAACATTGGCGCGCCTGAGGATCTCCGGCACGGGCGGGCCTGCGGCGCGTCTCATCGTCGGCGATCTCGGCGCCGGGATTATGTGAGGTTAGAGCATGGCACAGACAGCAAATTTTCTCCTCGAAAAGCCAGACGCATCGCGAGACGTCGACGAGGAGTTCCTGCAGCTCCAGGTGACCTTGGACTTGCTGGACGCCATTCTCAAATCGCTGCTTGACGCGGTCAACGCAAAAGCAGCCGCGACCCACACCCACGCGATTTCTCAAGTCGTTGGTCTGGCAGCGGAGCTCGCAGCGAAGATGCCGGCGAGCCAAACTTTCAAACTTGATGACCTGACCGACGTCTCCGGGGCGGATGCTGCTTCCAACAACTATATCCTGGTGAAGTCGGCGTTGGGCTGGATCCCGTCATCGGCGCTTGCCGCACTTGGCACCCACGGACATCTCATATCCGAGATCAGCGGCTTGGTATCCGCTCTGGCTGCGAAAGCCGACGCTTCATCCCTGGCGGCTGGGCTTGGCGGGAAATCAGACGTCGGGCACAGCCACGCAATATCGGACGTCACCGGGCTGTCAGATGCTCTACTCGCTGCCGTGCCAGCCGGGCTGGTCGCTGCGTTTGCCATGTCTTCGGCCCCGACAGGGTGGCTCAAGGCGAATGGCGCCGCAGTATCACGAACCACTTACGCCGCACTCTTCGCTGCAATTGGTACGACCTTTGGCGCCGGCAATGGGTCAACGACTTTCAACGTTCCCGACCTTCGCGGCGAATTTGTTCGTGGTCTTGACGACGGCAGGGGCGTTGACGCGAGCCGCGCTCTTGGGTCGGCGCAGTCCAGCCAGAACCTTTCGCACAGCCACACAGGGACTGCGGACAGCGCCGGAGCGCATACCCACCCTATCGATGCTTACGACAGCAATTCGGCCAGCCCCGGCTCGGGTCGTGCGGAAGTTTCTTCTCAGACTGCCACCTCGACCATCAACACCGGCTCTGCCGGAGCACACGCACACAATCTGACTATCGCCGCGAACGGAGGCACCGAAGCTCGCCCCCGCAACGTCGCGCTGCTGTTGTGCATCAAGTTCTAAGAGGTTCAGATGAACGTTTTTCACTATCACCCAGAAACGGGTCACTATCTTGGGAGTTCAGAGGCCGATGAAAGCCCGCTGGAGGAGGGTGTGTTTCTGATACCCGCGCACGCGACAACCGAAGCCCCACCCGAGGAACAGGCGGGGTTTCTTCGCAGGTTTTTCGAAGGCGCCTGGGGCTATACACCCGTGGAGGCACCCGAAGAACCTCCAACTGACGAGCCTACCGTTACCTCCGCAATGGTCAATGGTGAACGCGACCAACGGATCGCGGCCGGCTTCACCTTCAACGGCGTTCACTACGACTTCGACTCCCGCGCGAAAGCCAATATCTCGGGCGCCGCTCAACTCGCCTTCATGGCAATCGTTGCGGGCGCCGAGGCGGGAGACCCGATCTGGAACGGAGGCGTCGATCCGTTCAAGTGGATTGCGGCTGATAACACGCTGGTGACCATGGACGCGCAAACCGTCGTTGAGTTCGGCCGAGCTGCGGCGCAGCGCGAACAGGCTCACATCTTCGCGGCCCGTGCTTTGAAGGATTTCGATCCTATCCCGCTCGATTACACGGATGATGGCTACTGGCCCTGAAGGCTGGAGCTCGACGCTAAACCCAAACCGCCCTGACCGGCGGGTTTTTTTGTTGCCCAACGGCCGAGGTCGGCCACTGAACTGAATGGAGAGTACGATGGCCCAGGTCATGGGAATCAAGCATATCCGTGACGGCGTCGAGGCTCAGGCAGTCCTCGGCGCCGACATGAGCGTAATCGCGGTCATCGGCACCGCGCCGTTGGCGAATGCCACCACGTTTCCGCTGAACCGTGTCGTGCTGGTTCGCACAAACGACCAGGCGCTGCGGCAGGCCCTCGGTAGCACCGGCACCATTCCGGATTCCTTGTCCGCGATCTCTGCCCAGATCACGGATGCTGCGGCTAAGGTCGTTGTCCTCCGCATCGAGGACGATGAAGACGCTGATGCGGTCATCGCGAACATTCTGGGGTCCGAGGCAAACGGTACCGGCATGTGGGCGCTGCTCGATGCGCCGGAAGAGCTTGGGGAAACTCCGAGGCTCATCATCGTTCCCGGGTACACCTCGCAGACGGAATCAGGTGTGACTTCCATTGCGGTTTCCAACGGTGGATCCGGCTACACGGCAGACTTCGCGGTCACAGGCACTGGTGGGTCCGGTACCGGGTTCGCCGGGGTCGCCCGTGTGGCCGATGGTGAGGTCCAGTCGATCGACATCATCAACCCCGGTAAAGACTACGCGACGGCACCGACCTTGGTGCTCACCGCCGGTGACGGAACTGGTGCGGCTGCAACGGCCACGGTTGGTGATGCCGCCAATCAGATCTGCCAGACCTTGCCGGCGATCGCTGAGCGATTGAAGGCCCAGTTCGTCCCGGAGGGGCCGACGGCGTCTCGCGCGTTGGCGCTGGCATGGATGGAAACCCTTCCTCGCTCTGTGGCTATCACGCACCCGCTGCGCCAGGACGCCAAGGTGTCCGTCAACGGCTCCGTGGTGACCAAGCCGCTGTCCCCCTTCATCATCGCCCAGTACGCGCGGCGCGATGCTGAAGTCGACGGCATCCCGAGCCGGTCCATCGCAAACCAGTCCATCAACGGTCTTGTTGGGGTGACCCCGAAGATCCGTCTCGACATCACGTCGGATGCTTCCGAGGGCATGGCGGACATCGAGGCCCGGTTCGGCATCGTGGTCCGTGGTGAGGCTGGGGTCGATGGCTCCCTGTCTGATGGCGGCTACGTCTTCTGGGGCACCGATACCTTGTCGGCGGACAGCCAGTGGCTCTTTGCCAACGTGGTCCGGCTCCGCTCCTACGTCGAGATCAACCAGATCAAGGCGATCCGGTTCTACCTCGGCCGCTACAATCTGACGGTCCAGACCGTGCAGGCCGTGGCGAACACGATGGAAACGATGCTGTCAGGCCTCCGCGCCGAGGGTCACATCATCGATTACCGGGTTCTGTTCGAGCCGGACAATAACAGCCCGGAAGAGCTCCGCCTCGGCTTCCTCGACATCACCTTCAAGATGGAAGAGCCGGCGCCGCTGCGGAAGGTCACCATTCGCTCCCGCCGGTACCCGGAGGCCCTGGACACCATGGTTTCCAACATCGCCATCCAGCTCGGCACTCTGACCGCGGCGTGAGCCGTGGCTATTGATCAGGAGAATTGATCATGTCCGCTACCATTTACAATCTGGATACGGCGAACCTCTTCGTGGGGGACGACAATCCGGACACCTCTCAGTTCCTCACGCTCAACGGGGTGAAGATCCCGATGCTCGAGGAATCCACCCGCACCATCAACCCCGGCGGCGGCATCGTGGCGATGGACATCGGCATGCGGAAGATCACGATCTCCCCGCTGACCTTCAAGCTGAACGGCTTGAACCCGGATGTCATGCCGAAGTTCATGACGACGCGTCGGATCAAGTACACGATCCGGGCCAACGTCTCGAACGTGCGGACTCAGGAGGACATCCCTCTGGTGGCCGTGGTCGAGGGCCGGATGATCAAGGTCGACGTTGGTGAGTTCCGCAAGGATACCGAGGTCGACACCGACTACGAGATCCGGGAGATCGTCCATTACATGCTGAAGCTGGGCGACCAGGAGAAGTATTATCTGGATGTCTTCGCCGGTCCCAACGGCGTCCGGATCGATGGCAACCCCATCTTCCGGGATGTCGCCCGCAACATCGGCCTCGGGGTGTAATCCATGACGGAACAGAACACGGCTGACGGCTCCACTAAGGAGCCGCCTGTTGCTCGTATCGTGAACCCGGCGGGGCGCTCCACGGTGGTGCCTCTCCAGTTCCCAGTCGAGTTCGATGGAAAGCACTGGGAAAGCGTCGAGATCCGGCGCTGCACCGGCAAGGAAGTCCAGGACTATCTGGAAGGCATGGGAACGGCTGCCGAGTTTGTGCTTCCTCCAGTGATCCAGTGCCCCCTCGCGGTCTGGCATGCGATGGATGCCGATGACCAGTACACGGTCGACGAGGCCGCCCAGGCTTTTATGCCCCGCCGTTTGAAGGCGGCGGTAGAGCTGCTGTCCGGAACTGGCGCGAATACGTCGGACAAGTAAGCAGCACCTTCTCCACTCCGATCCCGACCGTCCTCTCATGGGACTGGAACGAGATCCTTGAGTGGTTCTGCGAAGCATACAACGTCGAGGTCACCAAGGCCTCGTTCCAGGCCCGGATCGCGGGCATGAGGTTCAACGGCTAATGCGCACTTTCATCGGCGAGCTGATCTTCCGATTCAAGGACGATGCCAGCGGCAAGGCGAAGCAGACGGCACAAGCTGTCGGCGGAGCTGTATCCTCAATTGAGCAAGCAGCTCGCCGTCTGAACTCCATGCCGTTCGGCGGTCGCTTCACGGCTCAGCTCGACAAGCTTGGGGCCTCGGCGTCCGATCTCGACAAAGTCCGGGCGGCGTGGGAGCGGCTGCATTCATCCATGGCAAGCCGGAACCTGTCCAAGGCTGCGGCGAAGTCGGAGATCGAGAATTTCAAAGTCGCCACGCTCGGCCACTTTGCCGCGATCCAGAACGCCTCGAACGCTCACTTCCGCGAGATGGAAAAGCGGACGCGCAGCTTCTCGAGCAACCTGCAAATGATCATGAAACCGGCCCTGGTTGCTATGGGTGGCTACACCGGCGCGTATATGGTTGGTGTCGGTGCCCGGGCAGGGATCACGGCATCCTCTAACGAGCAGCGTGAACGGGCTCGCCAGCACTTCGCTGGGCTCCCGGTTGGCGAGCAGCAGCAGATTGAAAAGCAGTCCGGTGAACTGGCGCAGCGCTTCCGTATTGCTCAGGCCGATGCAATGGAGATCATGCGCGAGGCACGGCTGGCCATGCCGAGTGCTGAGGCTGCCTTCGGTGTCGCCGAGGAGATGGTGCAGGCCTACAAGATGCTGGGCCTGTCCTTCGGATCTGACCAGGCCATCACCGGTCTCCGCGCCTTCAACAAGGCGATGGATAACATCAACGTCACGGAAGATACCGGCCTCTACAAGCAAATGCTCGATGCCTTCGTCCGTGCCCAACAGATCACGGGCAAGGACATGGACCCCGAGGCTTTCGCCCAGGCGGTGAAATACGCCCGGACCTCCGGCAAGGTCTTTAGTCCGGACTTCCTGCAGAACATGCTTCCATTCCTCATCGCGGAATCCGGCGGATCAGACACCGGTACCCAGCTCCGGGCCACGTTCGATAACTTCGTTGGGGGCACCGCGACGAAGTCCGCTCTCGGGGAGCAGGGCCGCCTGGGCCTCCGCGACCAGAACGGCATCAAGGACGCCGAAGGGTTTGCTCAGGACCCCCTGAAGTGGGTGAATGATAACATCGTGCCGGCGCTGCAGAAGGATGGCGTCGACCTCAACTCCGAAGTTGCGATTGCCCAAGCGGTGCAGAAGTTTGCCAGCAACCGGCTCGCCCGCGATTTCATCCAGCGCGCCATCACCCAGCGCGATGTCTACCTCCGTCTCTCCGGGATGATGCAGGGCGCCATTGGGCTTGAGGGGGCGTCATCAGTCGACGCACTGGACCCATTTTCCGCATTCAAGGGGTTCAAGGACTCGATGTCTAACCTGGCCGCCGCCATCCTGCCGGCCGAGCAGATCGCCGCTGGTCTGAATACACTGGCCGACGGGATCAACGCTCTCCAGCGGTCTTGGCGCGATGGCGACACCGCCACCCGCCTCGGGATCGGTGCTGCCGGCGCCGGTGCTGCGTTCGGAGCATGGAAGGTGACCGCTGCGATCTGGGGCCTCATGACCGCCGGCACCAATTTAAACGCAGCTGCGGTCGCGCTACAGGTCGCCGCCGCGAACCTCAACGGTGGATCCGGAGCCAACGTCGCGAACGGCGGAAAGGGCAAAGGCTCCGCATTAGGGGGCTGGGCAGCGCTTGTCGGTCGAATTGCGGGCGTCGCCGGTCTCGGAACGCTGCTCTCCGGCTCATCTGGTCCAGTTGACCCGAAGGCGCGCGATAACATGCTCCGTCGTGATTTCGAGGAGTGGGTGAAGACGCACCCTTTCATTCCCGACAGGAAGGCAATCCAGGAGCAGCCCGCCATCCCTTATGGCTCGCTAGTCCGAGACCCGGGCGCCCACGGCGATCGCCTTGCCAATTACCCAGGGGTCGATGCTGCAAAGCATGCAGGTCAGCAGATCCAGGACTCGCTCAATGTCACCGCGAAGCCAAACGTCGATAGATCCGACCTCGAGGCCACATTGGCTCTGATTAACCAGATCAAAAGCGGGCTCGGAGGCATCGGTGCTGCCATGTCAGGAGCTGCGCAGAGGGCTCGGCAGCAAGCTGATGCAGAAGTCCGCCGCTCGTTCTCTGACTATGGGGTGGCGCCGTAATGCTTTGCTGCTTGGGTCCCGTTGCATTTGACGTCAAGAACGATCTGCAGTCGATTGATTTCGATACACAATCGAATTTCGCTCGGCATGAAGTGATGGGGGCTGGCCCGGTCTATGAAGATACCGGCGACGGGGAGTCGACCATCACCCTCAGCGGCACTTTGCTCCCGTTCTTCTTCACTGGCGCGCTCCAGGGGATATCGCTGCTGGAGGCCGCCCGCCGGCAGAAGGTGCCGCTCACCATGATCCGCGGCGACTTCACTCCCATGGGCTGGGTGCTGATCGATTCGATCTCGCACTCCCATAGCGATCTCGACGCCCGAGACGGTGTCGGTCACGTCGTTGAATACACGATCAACCTCCTCCGGGTGGCCACGCCGGCTTCAGGAGCCATCTCAATATTGAGGCTGTTCCAGTGACCGAACTTCGTGAAACCGTCTGGATCGAGGACTGCACCTTGGCAAATCTGATCTGGCGCAAGCTGGGGAAGCAGCCCGACGGGTTTATTGAAAAAGTGATCAATCGGAACCCTGGGCTCTCAGTTGATCAGTACATCCCGGTCGGGACGGAGATCATATTCCCGGTGAGCGAGATCGCAGAGACCTCTGCGACGGCTGACGTGGTGAGGCTCTGGGACTAATGGGCTTCGTCTCGAATGACTATGCTGTCTGGCTCAACGGCCAGAACGTAACGTCGCGCCTTGATCCGCTTCTCACCTCGATCAAGGCCACTCGCGCTGCCGATGCAGCGGCTGATACATGCGACATCTCCCTTGCGGATGCTGATGGGCGGATCGCATTGCCAGGCGAACGGGCGCCTGTCTTGGTCTTCATCAACGGGGCCCGAGTCTTCAGCGGGTTCGTTTCCGACGTCACAGCTTCGTTCGGCAAAGGTGAGGGTCGGACAATCGATGTCAGCGCCAGCTCTGTTCAGAACGGTTCGAAGGTCACGGAGCCAGTGCTTCGGAGCGCCGACAACCTCTCCTTCACCGATGCTGCGAAGCAGTGGGGCGAAAAAGCTGGGCTGTCGGTGACCGTGGCAGGCAGCATCGCCTCAGTGACCCGGCCGTACTGGATCATGCAGAACGAGAGCTTCATGTCCTGGGGCCAGCGCATGGCTCGGGAGATCGGCGCTTCCTTCAAGATCCTTGGTTCCGAGGCATACTTCGTCGGGGTCAATGAGGGCATCTCCGGATCCGGCAAGACGTTGACGCCGATCGATGCCGTTTACGGTGACAACCTGATCTCCGGCTCTATCAGCCCCATCATCAGTCGGCCAAAGTTCAAAAACGTCGAGATCTCCTACTTCGACGTCCAAAAGGGTAGGCGGGTCAACGTCCCGGTAGAGACCGGCATCGACGATGTCGACACCGCGCTGCGCACCGTGATTTCCGCTGCAGACGAGGCCGAGGCCAAGCAGAAGGCTCAAGCCATCGGCAAGCAGTCCGATCGCGAAAAAGGCGGCGGCTCCGTGGTCATCCTCGGCGCCGAATATGCTGAGCCGGAAGCGATCTGCAACATCCGTGGGGTCCGCCCTGGGGTCGACGGCGGCTACCGCATCGCATCCGTCACCCATGAACTCACCAAGAGCGGTGGCTTCCTATCCACCCTCGACATCAAACAGCCGCAGGGCGGCGCCGGCACCGACACCAGGTAGCCCGTTCAGAGGACATCGCCATGAACTTCATTGGAACCGGGCACACGCTGTCCGGAGAGGACTTCGCGCGCGCTGCTGCCACCATCGGCTGCGATGACTCCGTTATCAGAGCGGTGACTGTCGTCGAGGCGCGAGGGCAGGGCTTCGATACGAAGAAGCGCCCCGTCATGCTGTTCGAGCCCCACGTCTTCTGGCGCTGCCTGCCGAAGTCGAAGCGGGGCGAGGCGCAGCGGCAAGGGCTCGCCTATCCGAAGTGGAAGCCGGGCAACTATCCCGACACTCAAGACGAGCGGTATGTCCAGCTTGCCCGCGCCATGGTCATTGATCGTGATGCCGCGCTGAAAGCCTGCAGCTGGGGTATCGGGCAGGTCCTCGGTGAAAACTGGGAGATGTGCAAATTCAACTCGGTAGAGGCCTTCGTTCGGAAGAACCAGGAAGGCGAGGGCGGCCAGCTCGATGTCATGGTGGCCTTCATCATCGGTGCCGGTCTTCGCAATCATCTGCGTAATCGGAACTGGGCGGCCTTCGCGCGTGGCTACAACGGTCCGAAGTTCGCCGAAAACAAATACGACCAGAAGCTGGCTACCGCTCACGATCGCATCATTCGGGGAGCGCCAGCCGCATATAACCCGCTTGCGGACGGGCTCTTGTCTATCGGGGACAAGGGCGACGTCGTCAAGGCGCTGCAGCGCGCGCTCGGCCTCCATGCCGATGGCGACTTCGGTCCTCTAACCGCGCAGGCTGTGGAGCGCTTCCAGCGCGAGCATGGGCTGACCCAAGACGGCAAGGTCGGCAAGCAGACCGGATCGCTGCTGGGGCTCCACTTCTGGGGTTCAGCGCCGGTCTCGACTGATGTCCCAGTCCCGGCTCCTGCCGCGCCAACGCCTGTTGCCCCTGAACCTACCCCGGACCCGAAGCCAGGGCCGGCCAAAGCGGATCCCGTGAAGGTTTGGGGGACCATCGCATTCGCAGTCTCAGCGGCCGCAGTCGGTTTCTGGGACGATCTCACCACCTGGATCGGAGGGCTTTTCCAGTGACCGTACACGCTCGCATCATTCTCTTCATGCTCGTTGGTTATCTGTACGCGGCCGGCTGGATCTCGGAAGAGATCAAGACCATGCTGACCACTGACCCGGAAGTCGCGTCGGCCTTGCAGGTGGCCCTTGCAGCTGTCGCGGCGGCAATCGGGTACGGCTGGCGCTGGGTGGCCAGGAAGATGGGGTGGAGCACCTGATGCTGGCCGCTCTTGTTTCAAAGCTCCTCGGGGCGGCCGGAACGGCTTTCCTCGATCGCGTCCTCACCCATGTCGAGCGCAAGGCCGACAGCGAAACGGAGCGGCAGCGCATTCATGCCGCCCGTGAGAAGGCGGCCAATGCGGAGTCATCCGGGGTGATCAAGGAGGCGATGGCCCATCGGATCTTCTGGGTCGTGTGGTTCATCGCGGCCGCCCCAACCGCACTCTGGTTCGGGTGGGGCATGCTGGACTCCTTCATGAATGGCCAGCTTCGCGACGTCGCCGCGCTGCCGCCACAACTGAAGACCTATGCCGACATCGTCTTCACCAATATATTCTACGTCGGCGGAGGCGCCGTCGGCCTTCAGGCTCTGGCAAAGGCGATCGGCAGACGATGAGCATTGAGACAACGCTGGCGGAACTTGCCGTCGAGATCCGCCACATGCGCGAGGATATCGGCGAAATGAAAAAGCAGACCGAGCGCGACCAGGACAGGGCTGATGTCAGCCGCACCAAGGTTCACGCCCGGCTCGACGAGGTCGCAAAATCGGTGACAGTGCTCGAACAGCAACGCAAAACCGACGCCGAGAGACTGGGCGCGCTTGCCACCGCCACGGCAGAGCGGATCGATTCCATCGAGTCGGTGACTAATGAGGTGAAGCGGTGGAAGATCATGGGCATGACCTCGATCTCGATCATCGGGATTGGCGCAGCGGCCTTTGGTGTCACGTTCTCGGACGCGATCAAGCGGCTGTTCATGCTTGTGACTGGCAGGCTTTGAGGTGCCGTTCAGATGCTGGGCTCGCGCCCGAGCTTCCAGCGGATCATATCCGGAAAAGATACGCCGCACACTTCGTTGAGGCGGCTGATGTCGTTCGTCTTGCTGCAGGTCGATTCGAAGCGGCGGCGCAAATCCATGAAGCTTAGGTCGGCGCCGTGTTCCTCGATTAACCGAACTGTCGCATAACGTCCTGAGCGCCAGCATTTGCGGCAGACCACCTCGACATAGGGATAGGGGAAGTCCCCAAGCGTCGAGGACTTGTTGTCGGGAAGCGGGATCTGGCGCGTCATTTAAAAAAGCCCCAGACGTGGCCGCCCACGGACACGAGAGCCATAACGGCAAGAACCGCGATCAGGATAAGTTCGTATCTCATCGATCTCTGAACCTCGCTATCAACCGATCGGTTTCTTCATTCTCTCCGATTGCCAGCATTCGGTTTTCCGCGACCGCCACGATCGCAGCTACGGCCTCAACCTCCCCCCAGCCTGCTGCCACCGCCCTTTCCACCAGATCCAGAACAGCGCCCTCAAGCGCTTCCTGCGCGTCGAGCAATCTATCTGGATACTGTGGCGGTTGCGCAGGTGGGTTGATTGCCATGAGCAATGATAGTGCCCTTGGCGCAATCTAAGCAAGCTCGTCCGAGGTGTCGTTTCCGATTCGGCCATGCAGGTTTTCGACGATCTCTTGCAATCTTGCGACCAACTGGTTGAGGTGGATCGGCACCTCAAATAGATCATCCAATGTGATGGCGCGCAGATCGCGGCGGCCGCCAGATTTGGAAAATCTGGCGAAGATCACCCGTCTTGTTTCCTCGACATAGGCGGTAAGCGTTCCGTGACAGACGGTGTGCCTGAACTCTCCCAGTTGTTCGCATTGTGCAATGGCCGCTTCGATTTCTTGCAAGATGGGAGCGGCGGCTGGTTCGGTGCGCAACGCTCGCTTCAAGAATTTCATTTTGTCAGCGAAATTTGTTGGTTTGGCGCGCGCTCCGTTGCGATCAACTTTAAGGTGTTTTGCAGCCCCCGGCGTCTCTGCCATCATCGAGACTAGAATATCAACGATGCGGTCCACAAAAGACCATGTGACCACAATCGCTCCCACTGGTGTCGATAGGAGGCTAAGCACCTCCTCTGTAAAGCCTTGGTCATCTGAAGTTGATTGCAACTGGTCCGCCTTGGTAGAGTCTCTGGGGCTACAGAGGTAGCAGCACGAGGTCGTGAGAGGGGAGTGGCCGCTGGAGCGCCTTCGCCTCCGCCCAGGGCGCATTCAGCCACACGTCTATTTCTTCCTCGGTGGTCAGAATGACAGGCATGGCCTTCGGGTGGATCGGCTTGACGATTGCGTTCGGCTCACAGGTGAGAAAGCCGTAGAGTTCATGCTCGCCCGGCCTCGGATTCTTAATAGAGCCGCGCTCTCCGTGCCACGTGGTCCAGATGCCGGCGAAGAAGGCGATGGGCTTTTCCTCATCGATCGCGAACCAGCGCTTGGTCTTCTTAGGCTTAGTGTCTTCCCATTCACAGAAGCTCGTCCAGGGCACGATGCAGCGGTTCTCAGGCCCCAGCCAGCGGCGCCAGTGCGGCGACGCGGTATTGCGGATGTTGGTTACTCCGGTGTCCGGCTTCCCCTGGGTGATGGATGACGGGGAGGGCATGCCCCAAGTCAGGCGCACGATCTCCCGGCCCTCGGGCGTTGACCGGATGACAGGCGCTGGCCGATCCGGATAGACGTCGAGCGACGGCTCCAGATTGCCGGCATGGTCGATCATCGCGCGAGTGATGGCGCGTAGCGCTTCTTGGTTCGTGGTGATGTTGTAGAGATTGCACACCTGAACTCCTCCTAAGGCCGTGTTCGTTTGGCCTGCAGGTAACCGTCACTCAGGTGTGCGGCCTACCATGTTGGACCGCGCCATCTCAGCTCTTTCAGTTTTTGAAAGAGGCGCGATTCGCGGCACGCTGGATCCAAAATGCTTTTTCAGTTCGGCGGACATTTGAGAAACCAATTGGTCTGCCTCCTCGATGTAGAACGGCAGGAAATTCAGCATAGAATTGCCGAGAGTGTCGATCTCCAGCATTACGGTTCGCGCTTCGGAGGACAATGTCCGATAGTCGGAAGAAGCAACAGAGCCTTCCACATCGAATACCTCCACAATTCCTCCCAAATGAATGCGACGGGCGCTGTAGTGGTCAATTGCATCACATACGGCTTTGTGCCGCATGCTGACTGTCATCATCCGCTCCACCAAGCTGTAAAGACCAAGCTCGCTGAAGGTTAGAAGATCGTCAGAGGTCATGACGATTGGCTCGCTCTTTCCCGGGACAGGCGGGACCTTAGTCCAAAGGGCGTCGTCTGCGCGACCCGAGAGGTCAGCGTTTTCAATTGCGATTAGGAAATGGTCTTGAACGTTCCTGAAATCCGACCCTATCAAGGAGGCCTTTAGTAGCGCTTTCACTGCGTTGGACCGGCTAACTTCACGCGACTGCAGTCTGAACTGGAAGTAGCTCGCGACGAAAGTCGCCAATCCGCCAGCAAGGGCTCCCACAAGTCCTCCGGCAAGTGCTGAGGCAAAAGCCACCCAATCAGATGTGGAAAGTTCCGGTCCCATGCAACTATCTGCTCCACTCAATTGAATGGTGTCAACCGCTCAGAGCGGTATGGAACAAAAGTTGCGCACGCCCTTGATTGTCACCTAGGCGAGCAACACATGTAGCGCGCCATAACTGAGGAGGCGTCTATGACTGAAACCCTGCTTGCCGCGATGTACGAGACGAAGAGACAAAATTTTCTAATTGGATTCGTGAACAATCCTGAGCGCTTCGACCCCGCGCTGGCTTTTGCATACTACCATCGGATGGCTCCGATATTCCATGAGGACGACCTCAGAGAGACCGAGGGCGGGGATCCGTTTGAGTCTATTTACAGCGTGAAGCGGCAGTTCGTCGTGGACGTTACCAATCACATCGACGAAAACTGGCTCAACCGAACGACCGATAATGTCCAGTTCAACAAGCTAGAAGATCGCTTCGGGGGCTACAAGGCCAACCGAATGGAAATCCTTGTTGTGCTTGAGTATTCCCGGATTGCTGGACGGTTTGATGACGAACTCTTCGACGCAGTGGTGAAGGGCGCTCCGATAGAGGCCAGCAAGATCGACGCAACCTTTAGGCCGGAAGATATCTATTTCGATTAAAGAGAGGGGCGCGCATGATCGCTGAGACCTTGATGATATGCGCGTCCTTGACCGTCTACGATGGTGACACAGTCCGCTGTGACGGCCAGCGGCTTAGGCTGCTCGGAGAAGGTGTTGTCGACGTGCGAGGCATCGACACGCCGGAACTCTCACGATGGAAATGCGAGAAAGAGCGCCGGCTCGCGAAAATCGCCAAAGCTCGACTGAAGCAACTCATCGACGGCAAGAAGGTGAAGATCGTCTCTTTCGGTCCTGGGCGTGGTGACACCCGACCGCTGGTGAACATCTACCTTTCTGATGGGCGGGAAGTGGGGCAAATCCTTCTGAAAGAAGGGCATGCCCGCGTCTGGCTCCCGAAGCGGAAGAACGATTGGTGCGATTGACCTCGGGCGGGCTTATCCACAGCGGTCTATTTCTGTGGATTTCATTTTGCAATTCGTTGTTGACAGAACAGAATTGATTGAGCTTTTTCGGCTGCACTTTACAGCCCGCATTTGCGGATGCCTTTGATATCCCCCGATATGCGATCGGATTTGTAATCAGGGGGTCGCGGGTTCGAACCCTGCCGGGGGCACCATCCTTTCTCGCCATATGACGGATTTTTCGCTGTTGTGCCGCGCGTTTCTTTGGCATGCTTTCGCCGCACCGAGGACAATTGCATGCGAAGACATTTCCTGGCCGGCCTGGCGTCCCTGATCCTGTTTCATCTGGCTTCCACACTTTCCGCCCAAGCCGCCGACATCCGTTATGCCTGCGACAATGGCACAGTCCTGACCGTTGCCTTCTCCGAGGCGGCGGCCAATGTGACTTTGCCCGACGGTGCCAAGGTTTCGCTGCCGCAACAGGTGTCCGGTTCCGGTTTCTGGTATTCCAATGGCCGCTACGAATTGCGCGGCAAGGGGGATGAGGCGCAGTTTGCGATTGGCCGCATGGCACCCGCCAACTGCAAGGTCGACGGCCAGCCCGCCGATGTCTTCGATCGCTCGACCCGCGCGGAAGTCGACGTTCCGGCCGGCGAGACCGGCTTCGATATGCCGGGCAAGCTCACCTGCCTGCGTTACCCCAACTTCGCCCTGAAGCAGCTGGATCTCGGAGAAAAGGGCGCAGCCGGCCTGTACATCGCGCCGTCGGAAGGCCCCTGCAAGCTCGATCCAGCCGTCGACCGCAAGATCGTCGATGATGCGGCCGGTTATCTCTGGGGCGCGGTCGGCCCTTACGCCATATTCCGGGGTGCCGATGGCTGGAACGGCGGCATGCCTTTCGTCGTCTACGACGCCCGCACGGCAACCCGTCTTCTCGACGATGTCGTTGCCGACAATTTTGAGTCCCTCACACTTGCCGGCGAGGAGCTCACCCTGCGCTATCGCCGGACCTATGGCGCTGAATGCTCGCTGCTCGCCGATCCGCAAGGCTGCGCCAAGACAATCCGCGAGGCGCTGGGCCTCGCCCCCGACCGCGCCATGCCTGACTGCCGGTCTGCCTACAAGCCGGCGATCGATGCCGACCCGAAGGCGGCCAAGGATATCGAAGCCTGGCCAAGCGTCATTGATTACCCGGTGCAGCGCCAACTCACTCCCACCGGCACGACACTGACGCCCGCCGAAGGTGAACTCACCTGCCGCCCGTCGATGTAATCCGGCACCAGGCCGTGTCACGGGACGGCAGGCGCGGATAGACGGTGGACTCAGTCCTCGGCGTCCAGCCGTGCTGCTTCCTGAATGTCGCGCAAGAGGTCCGGAAGCGCGCTTTGCACCCGGTTCCAGCTGGGCATGAAGGGCGTTGCATTCGGATTGTCGAGATAGACCTGACCAGCTTCGATTAGATTGGCGGCAAACAGCTCGACCGCCTGTTCTTCGCGATGCCGGTCGGTAGTGAGCCCGTTCATCCGCGCATCGTGATAATAGGTCTCCACCAGGTCGAGCGCCGTCCGGTAATAGGTTGCCTTCAGCGTCCTGAACGCATCCTGGCTGAAGACCACGCCATCGGTCGCGAGCTTGCGGTAGAGCGCCTTGGTGATGTCGATCGACATGCGAGACAGCCCCTTGGCCGCATCTTCCGGCGACAGCGGCTGATGCTTGTGGTCATAGGCGTCGGCGATATCCACCTGGCAGATCGCATGGTTGGACTGGTTGCGCCACAGCTCCGAAAGCACGCCGATTTCCAGGCCCCAGTCGGAGGGAATGCGGATATCCGAAAGGATCTGTGTCTGCATGGCGAATTCGCCGGCGAGCGGATAGCGGAAGGCCTTGAGGTAGTCGATATAGGGATGGTGGCCGATGACCTTTTCGAGGCTGAGCAGCAGCGGCGTGACCAGAAGCCGGGTCACGCGACCATTGAGCGACCGGTCGGCGATCCGCGGATAATAACCTTTGGAAAAAACGTAAGGAAAACGCGGATTGGCGACGGGATAGACCAGCCGCGCCAGCATGTCGCGGGAATAGGTGACGATATCGCAGTCATGCAGGGCCACCACGCCCGCCTGTCGACCCGCCAGCACATACCCCATGCAGAACCAGACATTGCGTCCCTTGCCCGGCTGGTCGGGCGACAGATCCTCCGCCTTCAGCTTTTCGTCGACGGCGCGCAGCCGCGGGCCGTCATGCCAGAGAATCGTATGTTTCTGCGGAAGGCGGGAGAAATATTGCTTGGCATGGCGAAATTGTTCTTCATCCGCCTGATCCAGGCCGATGACGATCTCCGCAATATAAGGGGCTTGCGAGAGTTCGGAAACGATATGCTCAAGGGCAGGGGCTTCGAGCTCGGAATAGAGCGACGGCAGGATCAGCGTGATCGGCCGCGACGAGGAAAAGACCGTCAGCTCCTTTTCCATCCTTTCCAGCGAACGCTCCCTGAGATTGTGCAGGGTGGCAACCACGCCATTCTGATGAAAATCCGCCATGTCTGAAATCCTTTCGTGATGACGCCGGTTGCGGCCGGCTCAGAGAAACCCCGTGGCAACGAGTTCATGGATCATGATGTTCCAGCCATCCGGGCCGGAGCGTTCCGAACGCAGGATAGCTCCCGCTCTTTCCCGTTCTGTCACGGGCAGCGGCGAATGCGCCGGATTGGCGATGATGATGCCGCAATCGGCAGCTTCCAGCATGGCGAGATCGTTGGGCGCATCGCCCAGTGCAACCGTGCGCACAGCTTCATCTAGTCCGCACTGATAATGGGCGACGACCTCCGCCATCCGCTCGGCCTTGGACGTCTTTGGCATCAGCGTGAAAAAGCGTCCGCCCTGGGCCGCGGTGAAGCCTTCCGACTCAATCGCCCCGAGAAAGGCCCGCTTCTGCGCTTCGTTCCCCTTAAAATGCCCCGGCTCGGAAAACCGTCGCTGTCGCGCAAGTTCCGCAGACGCCAGCGGAAGCCCGGTTTCCCGCGAAACCCTGAGAGCGTCCCAGTCGCCAAAGCCCTCGAAACAACCGCCAAGTTCTTTAGGTAATTTCCGAAGAAGCGAGCGCAGCTGGTTGTAGGGACTCGATGAATGCGCGTCCGGCCTCTCTCCGTCCTGCCCCAGCCCGACGACGCCCGCACCGTTTTCCACGATCATCGGGTGATCGATCCCGATCGCCTCGGCAATCGGGAGCATTTCCGCTTCGGTCTTGCTGCTGGCAAGGATCAGGGGAATGCCCCGCGCCTTGAGAAGATCAAGCGCCGGCCGCGCCGCCTCGAAGGAATAGCTGTCGTGATCGAGCAGCGTCCCGTCGAGGTCGGTGAAGACGAGCTTCATCAGCCCTTGGCCGCCAGATGCTGCCGCGAGGCGTAGAGGGCAATGGCGGCGGCATTGGATACGTTGAGCGACTTGATCGCGCCCGGCATGTCGAGACGGGCGAGCGCCGAGACGGTCTCACGCGTCTTCTGCCTCAACCCCTTGCCCTCCGATCCGAGCACCAGCGCGATCCTGTCGCCGACAAGCGTGCCTTCCATCGGGGCGGGCCCTTCCGAATCGAGGCCGACCGAGAAGAAGCCGAGCTTGTGCAGTTCATTTAGTGCGTCGGCGAGATTGGTCACCTGGATATAGGGAATGAGTTCGAGCGCCCCGGAGGCCGATTTCGCCAGCACTCCCGATTCCGTCGGGCTGTGCCGCTGCGTCGTGATGACCGCGCCCGCATCGAAGGCGACCGCCGAGCGCATGATCGCCCCGACATTGTGCGGATCGGTGACCTGGTCGAGCACCAGGATCAGCGGGCTGTCCTTCAGCGCCTCCAGCCGGCGAACCGGCAGCGGCCGCGTTTCCAGCATCACGCCCTGATGGATCGCCTCCGGTCCGAGGATCTTGTCGAGGTCCTGTGGTGTCACCGTTTCGAACGGGATGCCGAGCTTTTCCACAGATTGAATTTCGAGCCTGACCAGCGCGTTCTGCGTCGCCAAAAGCTTAATGAGCTTGCGCTCCGGATTGTCGAGAGCGGCGCGCACCGTATGCAGCCCGTAGAGCAGAACCTGCTCTGGCGCCAGCTTCGGCGGGGTCCAGTCCGCATTGCTCTTGCGCGGCTTTTGCGGCCCGGGCGTGGGGATTTCGCCCCGCTCACGCTTGGCATCGCGCACCTGTCGGCGCAGCGTTGCATAATGGGTGTCACGGGCGGTTTTATCGGTTTTGGGATCTTTGGCCATGCGCTCTTATAACGAGGGGCAGGGGGCGGGCATAGACCCGGCCGCAAATTCAGGCTCATGTCGGGCCTATGAAACTTTTCGGAATTTTTCGTCAAACTTCGTGTTGACATGAGCCGGTTGGGCCGTCATATACCCGCCGCAGATCAGGGGGCGACGCACTCTGATCGAGACTGAAAAGCTTGGTCGCCAGATCCGGACGAAAGAATGGAGAGATGCCCGAGTGGTTAAAGGGGACGGACTGTAAATCCGTTGGCTCAGCCTACGTTGGTTCAAATCCAACTCTCTCCACCATTCGTCCTCGGATCTGAATATGCGGGTATAGCTCAATGGTAGAGCAGCAGCCTTCCAAGCTGAATACACGGGTTCGATTCCCGTTACCCGCTCCAGATCACACTCTCTTATAACAGTCTGATTTATTTCCCTTTCGATCTTCGGTCTCGTGCAGTGCATGCCGCTTTCCGTAAGGTCAGTCGAGCGCCTTTCACCACCCACAGTTCCGGCCCGAAGTGGCCCCGCATTTAAGGCTTGCGCATTGCGAGTGAAAGCCTTAAACGGCGGGACCAAACCGGTTCGCCGGGGTAACCCCGTTTCGTTCACAGGAAGCATTCAAATGGCAAAGAGTAAGTTTGAGCGCACAAAGCCGCACGTCAACATTGGGACGATCGGCCACGTCGACCACGGCAAGACGTCTCTGACGGCAGCGATCACCAAATACTTCGGTGAATTCAAGGCCTATGACCAGATCGACGCTGCTCCGGAAGAAAAGGCACGCGGCATCACCATCTCGACGGCGCACGTCGAGTATGAGACGNAAATGGCAAAGAGTAAGTTTGAGCGCACAAAGCCGCACGTCAACATTGGGACGATCGGCCACGTCGACCACGGCAAGACGTCTCTGACGGCAGCGATCACCAAGTACTTCGGTGAATTCAAGGCCTATGACCAGATCGACGCTGCTCCGGAAGAAAAGGCACGCGGCATCACCATCTCGACGGCGCACGTCGAGTATGAGACGGCCAACCGTCACTACGCCCACGTCGACTGCCCCGGCCACGCCGACTACGTCAAGAACATGATCACCGGTGCTGCCCAGATGGACGGCGCGATCCTGGTTTGCTCGGCTGCCGACGGCCCGATGCCGCAGACCCGCGAGCACATCCTGCTCGCTCGTCAGGTTGGCGTTCCSGCRATCGTYGTCTTCCTCAACAAGGTTGACCAGGTCGACGACGCAGAACTTCTGGAACTCGTTGAACTCGAAGTTCGCGAACTCCTGTCGTCCTACGACTTCCCCGGCGACGACATCCCGTTCGTCAAGGGTTCGGCTCTGGCTGCCCTGAACGACAGCGACAAGAAGATCGGCGAAGACGCCGTTCGCGAGCTGATGGCTCAGGTCGACGCCTACATCCCGACGCCTGAGCGTCCGGTTGACCAGCCCTTCCTGATGCCGATCGAAGACGTGTTCTCGATCTCGGGTCGTGGTACGGTTGTGACGGGCCGCGTTGAGCGTGGTATCGTGAAGGTTGGCGAAGAAGTCGAATTCGTCGGCATCCGCGACACAAAGAAGACGACGGTTACCGGCGTTGAAATGTTCCGCAAGCTGCTCGACCAGGGCCAGGCCGGCGACAACATCGGTGCACTCGTCCGTGGTATCCAGCGCGACGACGTCGAGCGTGGCCAGGTTCTCTGCAAGCCGGGTTCGGTCAAGCCGCACAAGAAGTTCATGGCTGAAGCCTACATCCTGACGAAGGAAGAAGGCGGCCGTCATACGCCGTTCTTCACCAACTATCGTCCGCAGTTCTACTTCCGCACCACCGACGTGACCGGCATCGTGTCGCTTCCGGAAGGCACGGAAATGGTTATGCCGGGCGATAACGTCACGGTTCAGGTTGAGCTGATCGTTCCGATCGCGATGGAAGAAAAGCTGCGCTTCGCGATCCGCGAAGGCGGCCGCACCGTCGGCGCCGGTATCGTTGCCTCGATCATCGAGTAATCGATT